>JBNJGD010000006.1:124868-147478 GCA_051747425.1 Pseudomonadota bacterium | reverse complement strand
TGAAGCAGTGCCACGCCAACCCGTGGGAGGCCTTTGCCGCCACTCATAACAAGGGCGACAAGATCGCTGGCAAGATCAAGTCCATCACGGACTTCGGCATCTTCATCGGTCTCGACGGTGGTATCGACGGTCTGGTTCACCTGTCCGACCTGTCCTGGGATCTGCCCGGCGAAGAAGCCGTGCGAGATTACAAGAAAGGCGACGAACTGGAAGCCGTGGTACTGGCTGTGGACCCCGAGCGCGAGCGCATCTCGCTGGGCGTCAAGCAGATGGAACAGGATCCCTTCAGCCAGTTTATTGCCGCCAACCCCAAGGGCAGCGTGGTCAAGGGTACTGTGACTGAAGTGGACGCCAAGGGCGCACGCATCGAGCTGGGCGAGAATGTGGAAGGTTATCTCCGCGTCTCCGAGATTGCTCGCGAGCGCACCGAGAGCGCCACGGATGTTCTCAAGGTTGGCGATACTGTCGAAGCCAAGTTCACGGGTGTCGATCGCAAGATGCGTGCTATCACGCTGTCGATCAAGGCCAAGGACATGGAAGAAGAGCAAGCCACGATTGCCGAGTACAAGGGCGGTAATCTTGGTGGCGCCACCCTGGGCGATCTGCTTAAAGAGCAGATGGACGACGAAGACTGAGTTGTCCCCCAGACAAGCCGCCCGGGTTTCCCCCGGGCGGTTTTTCCCCACCAACAACGAGTTGAGACATGCAGGAACGACCTACGGTTACCAAGTCGGAGTTGATTGAGAATCTCTCACGCAAGCAACCGCACCTGGCTTACAAAGATGTCGAGCTGGCGGTCAAAACTTTGCTGGAAGAGATGAGCAACGCACTCTCCGGTGGCCAGCGTATCGAAGTACGCGGTTTCGGCAGTTTCAGCCTGCACTATCGTCCGCCCCGCGTCGGGCGCAATCCCAAAACGGGCGAGTCGGTAGCATTGCCGGGCAAATTCGTTCCCCATTTCAAACCGGGCAAGCAATTGCGCGAGTGCGTTAACGAGCCCCAGTCCAGTTAATTTCCGGCGACTGTCGGTACGCTTTCTTTTATCTCCGTTTTGTCCCTCTGAAAAGTCGGGTTTTTCTATACCTGTTCAGTGCCTTGTGGCATTGTTATTCTTTGCGCATTGACTCAGGGAGGGCTATCCATTGAAACGCCTTTTTACCATTTTATTTGCCCTGCTGGCGCTCGGGTTGGGCGTGGTTCTGGCCACGGTCAACAGCCATAGCGCGACCCTCAATTATCTGGCGGGCTCTCTCGATTTACCCCTTGTGGTATGGCTGTTTGCCGCACTTGCTGTGGGCGTTGCTCTCGGTCTTTGTGTGGCCCTGGTGTGGGCCTCGCGTCTGCAGCGACAAGTGCGCCGCAGTGAACGCAGCCGGGACCTGGTTCAAAAGGAGCTGGATAACTTGCGTCGCCTGCGTTCGGAGGTCGGTCAGTGATCGAATGGCTGTTGCCCGTTACGGTGATGGCCGCCCTGTTGGCCGGCTGGTTTGCCGGCCGGGCGGCGTTGCGCCGCGAGCACGGCAAGCCGGTGCGTTTGAGTGCCGACTACTACCGTGGACTCAATTACCTGCTCAATGAAAAGCCCGACCAGGCCCTGGAGGTATTTCTGCGTCTGGTGGAAGTGGACAGTGAAACGGTGGAAACCCATATCACTCTGGGCAAGCTGTTTCGCAAGCGCGGTGAAATCGAGAAGGCCATCCGCGTTCACCAGAACTTGATCGCCCGGCCGGTGCTGGCGCCGGCGGACCGCAGTCTGGCTTTGCTGGAGTTGGGGCACGACTATCTCGCCGCCGGGGTGCTCGATCGCGCCGAGGGTTTGTTCCAGCAGGTCAAGGACTCGGGCTTTCGTCGGACCACTGCCATGCGCGGCTTGCTTAATATCTATATTCAGGAGCAGGAGTGGAGCACGGCCATCGAGGTGGCCGGCGAGCTCAACCGCCTGAGCAAGGACAACTACAGCGGCCAGGTGGCCCACTTTTACTGCGAGCTGGCCCGCGAGGCCATGCAGCGGGAACAGTACAGTGTGGCGCGACAGCAATTGCAGCGCGCCCAGCAGGTGGATGCCTTTTCCCTGCGCACCAATTACATGCGCGCCGAACTCGAGCAAGCGCTGGGTAACAGCGCCGATGCCCTGCAGTACTACATTCGCGCGGTGGAACTGGACACCCGCTTTGCCAGCGATATCCTGCCGCAAATGCAGGAGTGCCTGGAGGGCGGTGGTCACCGACGCCTGCAAAAACACATCGACGCCCTGTTTGAGCGCCTGCGTCGCGACGGCGTCTATGTTCAGCCGTTGACGCAGAAGATTCGCGAGGAAGAGGGCATTGAACAGGCCAAGTTGTACCTCGAGGGCATTCTCTCTACCCAGCCCTGTCTCGACGCGCTGCTCGACTGGCTGTCACTGCACCCGGTGTCGGTGGAGACCCGGCGGGTACGCGAGCAGGCTGAGAAGTTTGCACAGATTGGTCACCCTTACCACTGCGAGCAATGCGGTTATAATAGCCGCCGCCTGCAGTGGCACTGTCCGAGCTGTTCGAGCTGGGGCAGTATCGTTCCCACACCGCGCTAGTGCGCGACCACAGTGAGCCGAGCATGTCCGACCCACGCATTTTGATCGCCCTCGACTTTGACAGCGAGAGAGCCGTTCTGGCTCTGGTTGAGCGCCTTGATCCGGCGCTTTGTCGCCTCAAGGTGGGCAAGCAACTGTTTGTGCGAACCGGCCCGGCGCTGGTGGAGAAGCTCGTGCGACGCGGCTTCGATGTCTTCCTCGACCTCAAGTTTCACGATATCCCCAATACCGTGGCCGAGGCCTGCCGGGCGGCCGCCGATCTGGGTGTATGGATGGTCAATGTCCACGCCCAGGGCGGCGGCCGCATGATGGTGGCCGCCCGCGAGGCGCTGGATCGCCGTGGCGATGCGCCGTTGCTGATCGCGGTCACGGTGCTGACCAGCATGGACGCCGCCGACTTGCAGCAGCTGGGCATCAGTCGCAGTCCGGGCGACTACGCCCGCTCTCTGGCCGCGCTGGCCCGCCAGTCGGGGCTCGACGGAGTGGTTTGCTCGGCCCGCGAGGCGACGGCCATGAAGGCCCACTGCGGCAGTGGCTTCAAGTTGGTGACGCCGGGAATCCGCCCCGCCGGCAGCGCCGCCGGCGATCAGCGACGCATCGTGACTCCCGCCGATGCCGTGGCCGCCGGTGCCGACTATCTGGTGATTGGCCGCCCGATTACGCAAAGCGACGACCCGATTCAGACATTGCTGACAATTCAGTCGGAAATTTCCTAATGGCAAGCGGCCAGGACGCCGTTACCATGGAGTAGCTAATTCAAAGGAAGGAGATAAGTTATGAAAGCATGGATTGCTTTGTTTCTCGGCGTTTGGCTCACTGCCATCTGCCCCGCCGCACTGGCCGCCGACGCGGTCAACATCAACACCGCCACCGTCGAGCAACTGGACCAGCGCCTCAATGGCGTGGGACCGAGCAAGGCGCAAGCCATCGTCAGTTACCGCAAAGCCCACGGTTCATTTGACAGCGTCGAGGCCCTGGCCGAGGTCAAGGGGATTGGCCAACGCACCGTTGAAAAGAACCGCAGCGAGATCACTGTCGGCCGCTAGTCATAACCGACACCCTTGCACCCCTTGCCCCGCGCGCGCAATGCCGCGGGGTTTTTTTATGTCGGCGCCACGACTGGCGACACAGAATGCCGCCAAATGCGTTAGTCTTGTAACCTTGTTACAGAGGAGACGAGATGCAGACCGACCCCCTTTTTATTGCGCTCGGCGCCGTTGTCGGCGCCTTGGTGGCCGCACTGGCAGTGTACTTCTGGGCTGCTTCGCGATTGCACCAGCGTGCGCTCACCGCCCGCGAGCTGGAAGCCCGCAGCACCGGTGACGCCGAGCGTCTGCAGCAGTTTCAGGCACAGTTGGCGGATCGCGAGTCCGAGTTGCACCAGCTCCGGGGTGAGCTGGCCGACTGGCAGCGCCGCCACGACCGGATGGAGACCACGCTGGCGGAAAAGGAGCGCCATTTCGACCAGCAGCTGAAACTGCTGGAGGACAACAAGCAGCAGCTCAAGCAGGAATTCCAGAATCTCGCCAACCGGATCTTTGAAGACAAGGGCAAGGCCTTCAACGAGCTCAGCCAGCAGTCGCTGGACCAGTTGCTCAAGCCCTTCAAGGATCAGCTCAAGGACTTTCGCAGCAAGGTGGAGGACATCCATCACAAGGACACCCAACAGCAGGCGAGTCTGACCGAGCAGATTAAGAGCCTGCGGGAACTGAACCAGCAGATCACCGAAGAGGCCAAAAATCTGACCACTGCTCTCAAGGGCGAGAAGAAAACCCAGGGCAACTGGGGCGAGTACATTCTGGAGAACATTCTCGACAAGTCGGGGCTGGTCCTGGGACGCGACTACGAGCGCGAAGTGAGTCTGAAGACCGACGACGGCCAGCGACAGCGACCCGACGCCGTGATCTACCTGCCCCAGGGCAAGCATCTGATCATCGATGCCAAGGTGTCCCTCAACGACTGGACCCGCTACATCGAGGCCGAAGACGACGCCGAGCGCAAGGTAGCGCTCAAGGGACACATCGACGCCCTCAAGGCGCGGGTCAAGGAACTGAGTGACAAGAACTATTTCGAACTGCCGGGCCTCAACTCACCCGAAGTGGTGTTCATGTTTGTGCCCATTGAGTCGGCCTTTGCCGGGGCGGTCAGCCAGGACCGCGACCTGCCTTTGATGGCCCTGGAGAACAATGTTCTGATCGCCACGCCCACCACCTTGCTGACCAGTCTCAACATCGTGCGCCAGCTGTGGCGCTTTGAAGACCAGAGCAAGCACTCGGCGCTGTTGGCGGAAAAGGCCGGCAAGGTTTACGACAAGTTGCGCACTTTTGTCGAAAGTCTGGAAAAGTTGGGCAGTCAGCTCGGCGGTGCGCAAAAATCCTATGACAAGGCCATGGGGCAGTTGACCAACGGCCCCGGTAACCTGATCAAGCAGGCCAGCGAGTTCCGCGACCTGGGCGTCAGCGTGCGCGCCGAGTTGCCCAGTGAGTTGGTGGACAAGGCTCATCTGGAGCTGGAGCACTATCAGCAAGAGGAGCGCGACGATGAGTGATCAGGACAAAGGCAAAAACAAAACAGCGGATCGCCGCTTTGCCGTCTCTACCCATCGCGGCGGTGCCCGCCACCGCGTGCGCTATGTCGAGCGCGGCGGAGGTACGGACGACAGTGATGAGTGCCGTTTGTGCCAACCCGTGGTCGAACCCCGTGGCGACGGGGAAACGGATGAAGACAGCGATTCTTCCAGGGGGAAATGAAAGGCCGCCTCAGTCCTCTTTGCGGTAGAGATCGGCGGTGCGCTCGACCTCGGCGGCAAAGCCCCGCCTCAGCTTGGCCGGACCCAGCACCTCCACCTTGTCGGCAAAGCCGTGCAGCCACCAGCGCAGTTCCAGGGTGTCGGCTACCGTGGCGCGAATTTGCGTCCGCCCGTCCTCCATCGATTTGACCTGCTGGTCGTCGCCCAGTGGGCGCTCGATCAGGTGTTGGGCGACGCCGCTGTCAAAGGCCAGTTTTAACTTCAGCGTCTTTTCCGTGATGGGGAATCCCAGTTTGCTGGCCGCGTACTCCGCCAGATGAAAATCTCTTGGCCGCCGACAGCGTTCATAGCGGTCGCTGGCGGTGAGGATGCGGTGCATGGCGTAGGAGCGCGGGTCTTTCAGGTCGCTGCCGTCCTCGGCCCGGGCGATCAGATAGGCCACGCCCTCGCGGTGGGCGATACCCAGCGGGTGCAGGGTGTAATCGCGGGTGACGCCATCCCGGCGCTGGTAGGTCATTTCAATGACATGGTCGTCGAGCAGGGCCTGTTCCACTGTCTTGACCACCTCCGGGCGATGCTTTGGCGGGGTCAGTTCCGGCCCTCGCGGGGCGCTGACCACCTTCCTGCGCCAGCTGGTCAGCCGCTGGCCACTACCGGCGTGTTGCTGCAGCAGGCTGTCGGCGGCTTCAAGCAGAGGCTGCAGCTCCTCCAAAGTACTGTGGGGCAGCTGGTGCTCCAGGGTCTCCCGGGCAACCACCAGAGCCAGCGCCGTGGAGGGCGTCATTCCGTTGATGTTGAGTCGTTTGCCGTGCCAGGACCACAGACTGGCGGTGCCGCGTTCCTCGCGACGCAAGGGGAATTGCTCGCTCAGGGCATTGAGATCGCGTTGCACTGCCCGGGTCAGTTCGCCGCCAAACCCCTCGCGTTCGAGGTGGGCAACCAGTTCGCCGACGCTGATGGTGCGCGGGTGGGGCGGGAGTTTCTGCAGCAGGGTCCACTGGCGGATCAGGGTGGATTTATCGGACATGGGAGTTCTTCCTCTGTTGGCCATAAAGCCGCGAAGCGCACGGAGGATAACAGTGGGTCAGGGCAGTGGTGCCCGGGTCTTGAGGGGGAGATAAAAGTGGTGCCGGGGGAGGGACTTGAACCCTCACTCTGTTGCCAGAACCGGATTTTGAATCCGGCGCGTCTACCAATTCCGCCACCCCGGCAGGGGAGGTCGGGCATTCTAATAAAAAGGTCCGCTCGGGGCCAGCCTTATTCATTTAAAAAACGCTCCAGTTGTTGTTGCAGGCCACTGGCGCGCTGTGTGGGGCGCCCGCTGAGGAGTTTGAGCAGGGCGGTATCGCTGCAACACAGACTGAACCGCGCTCTGGCGCGGGTGATGGCGGTGTAGACCAGCTCGCGGCTGAGTACCGGGCTGTCCACCGGCGGCATCAACAGGGCGCAGTGCTCGAACTCCGAACCTTGGGACTTGTGCACGGTGATGGCGAAGGCGGTCTCGACACTGCTCAGCCGGCTGGGTGCCAGCCAGCGCAGCCCGCTGTCGCCGTCGGGGAACACCGCGTAGAGGCGCGGCTGGCCCTCGGCGTCGGGCTTGCGCAGGACGAGGCCGGTATCGCCGTTCATCAGGCCCACGGCGTAGTCGTTCTGTTGGACCATGATGGGCCGGCCTTCATACCAGTAGTGTTCATTGCTGTCGTCACTGTGACGCTCGATGTTGAGCAACTGGTGGTGTTCGAGATCCGTCTCGATCGCCCGGTTGACGGTTTCCACCCCCCATTCGCCCCGGCGCAGGGCACACAGCAGTTGAAAGCGGTTGCGCTGTTCGAGCAGCGCACGGGCCCATTGGTCAAAGTCGGCCTGTGGCGCATCGTCCGGTGGGCGCTGGTCGCGGAGCTGTTGCAGGTACTGGGCGTAGCCCGGGGTGCCCATTTCGGCATGGCCCAGTCGGCACAGGCCGCGCCACTCACCGAGGGAGACGGTGGCGATGTCGTCGTAACCGGAGAACAGCCCATCGATGCTCTGGCTGGCTCCAAGATTGACGGCCTCCGCCAGTTGGCCGATGCCGCTGTGGGTGCCAAAGCGGTGGCTTTGTCGCAACAGGGTGACCGTTTGCAGTCGCTTCTGACCCTGCGGGTGGATGTATTTGTCTTCGATGGGCTCGCCGCTGACGCTCTGCAGCCAGTCTGCGTGGGCGGGCAGGTACTGGTTGTCTCCGGCGCCCTGGCAGAGATCGCCCATCACCGCGCCCGCCTCCACCGAGGCCAGCTGATCCTTGTCGCCCAGCAGCACCAGCTGAGCGGTATCGGGCAGGGCGCGTAGCAGGCTGTCCATCTGGTCGAGGGCGATCATGCTGGCCTCGTCGACGATCACCACATCGCACAACAGGGGGTGGCGCTCGTTGTGGCGAAAGTGTCGGCTGCCGGGCAACACGCCGAGCAGGCGGTGGATGGTGCTGGCCTTTAACTGCAGTTGTTCGTGCCACTTGGGATCGATGACATCGCTGTTCAGGGCGCTGTTGATGGACTCCTGCATGCGCGCTGCGGCCTTGCCTGTAGGGGCGGCCATGTGGATGCGCAACGGGCGCTCGGGCCGCTGGGCGATCAGGGCGCACAAGACCTTAACCACCGTGGTGGTTTTGCCCGTGCCGGGACCGCCGGTGATGATGCTGAAGTGTCCGCGCAGGGCGTTGGCACAGGCAATTTTTTGCCAGTCGGTCTGGTCGCCGTTTTCAGTGGGTGGAAAGAGCTGGTCGAGAACGGTCGAGCGCTCTGCCGGGGCTTCATTCGATTTCAGTGCGTTTTGAATGCGTTGTGCCAGTGTTCGGGCGACGCGGGATTCGGCCGACCACTGGCTGTGCAAATACAAACGGTTGTCGTCCAGTACCAGGGGCTTGTCATCGCCGGGGCGGCCGACAAAGGCGCTGGCCTCCAGGGTCCGCTGTACTCGCTCCCGACCCCATTCGAGGAGGGTGGTGGCGAGATTCTCCAGGTCTGGATCCCCGTCTTCCTCAAACAGGGCCCGGGGCGGTTCGCCCATCAGACTTTGGGCGTTGTCGAGATCGAGGTCGAGACAGGTGTGCCCCAGACTCAGTTGCTGGCTGGCCAGGGCGGCGGCGGCCAGGGCGATTTCGTCGGCGCCGTCGACCTGTTGCTGAAGGAACTGCACCAGGGCGACATCGATCGGGCGCAGCCAGCCGGTTTGCCGGGCGCGTTCGACACTGGGGGGCAGGGGCTTATGCCACATGGTCGGCCTCCCCGTGGTGGCGTTCGCTGAACAGGGCATCGAGCGCTTCCAGTGTATCGAGTGGTAGCCGCGCGCTGAACACGCCGCGGCTGTCGCTCCGGTAGCCGCGCAGGAAGTAGTAGACCGCGCCGCCAAAGTGTTCCTCGTAGCGGTAGTCGGACAGGCGCTGTTTCAGCAGCCGGTGCAGGGCCAGGCTGTAGAGGGCGTACTGCAGATCGTAGCGGTGTTCGCGCACGGATTCGGCCATGGCGTCTTCGGTGTAGGCGCTGTCGTCGGGACCGAGGTAGTTGGATTTGTAGTCGAGCACATAGAAGCGGCCCCGGTGTTCAAAGACCAAGTCGACAAAACCCTTGAGCAGGCCGTTCAGGCTTTGCGGCTTGAGACCGGAAGTTTCGTAGCCGAGCACACGGTCGATGGCGGTGCTGTGACAGCCGTGGGCGGCGAGGTGAAACTCCATCTCGGTTTGATACTGTGCGGGCGCCAGGTCGGCCAGGGCGACGGTGTCGCCACCGGGCAGGGGCAGCGCCTGTTGCACGATGCCCAGCAGGGCCCGGGGCAGGCGCTCCCGCCAGGCGTCCCACTGGCGCATTTGCAGTTTGGGCTGCAGCGCCTTTTGGAATTCGGGCAGCAGCGTTTCGGCGCGCTGGAAACCGGCCTCGCCCATCAGCTCCAGCTGGCGGTGCAGAAAGTCGCCGGGCATGGCGCCGCGGGGGAAGCGGTGCAGGCCCTCGGCGCTGGGGGTGGCCGAGAGTATCTTGCGGCGCTCGCCCTCATCGGCGAGGCGCTCGTCAAAGCCGCTGGCGGTGTCGGTGACCTGGTCGGCGCCGCGCAACAGGGCGCTGTAACTGGCCATCCACCAGCGCGGTGGCAGTTGCCGCTGGCACGCCCGGGGCTGGCCCGGATCCTCACCACTGACGAGGCCGCGATAGATCGTTTTGGTCTGTTGGGGCGCGGCGAAGTGCACAGCCGGATGGTTTTTGGCCAGGGTCTCAAACGGCGTTTTGACCTGCGCTTCAATGTCCTTGCCCTCAATGTCGTCGGCGGGCAGGTTGAGCAGATGCCCCCACCCGCTCTGGCCGATTTTGCATTTTTTGCTGTTGCCGACGGTGATGGGCGCCAGCCCTAGCCACAGGGCGTGGCGCGGGCGGGTCATGCCGACATAGAGCAGGCGCAAGTCCTCGGCGAGTCTCTCGCGGTCGCACTGCTCCTGTGCGGTGATGGAATCCTTAACGATGTCCTCGGCGTTCATCGCCAGTCGCTGGCGGCCACTCTGGTCGTGGTAGACCCTGGGGAAGTCTGTTGATTTGACCGGCCGGCAGGTGGCGCAGAAGGGCATGAACACTAGCGGGTATTCGAGGCCCTTGGACTTGTGCAGGGTGACGATTTTGATCAATTCGTCATCGCTCTCCAGGCGAAGCACCTGTTCGTCGCCGCCGGCGCTTTTGCCCTCGGCAATGCGCTCTTCCAGCCAGCGGACCAGCCCGGCCTCGCCGTCGACCTGGCTGCTGGCGGTCTGCAGCAGTTCCGCCAGTTGCAGCAGGTTAGAGAGGCCGCGCTCGGTGTTATCGCCTTCATCGCCGCCTGGCGCGGCCAGGTCAAAGTCCCAGACAAAGTGGTAGATCACCGCCATCACGCCACTGCGCTGCCACAGTTGGTGGTAGTCGGCGAACTGTTCGTAGCGGCGATTCCAGTGGTGTTCGTCGTGGTTAAGGGCGTCGAGGGCCGCCCAGTCCAGGTCCAGAGTAGCGGTGGCCAGCGCGGTGCGCATCAGACGGTCGTTGTTGGGCTCCCGGCAGGCGCGCAACCAGTGCAGCACATCGCCCGCCTCGGCGCTCTCGAAGACCGAGTCCTTGTTGGACAGATAGGCGCTGCGCAGACGGCGGCGAGCCAGCGCCTGGCGCATGATGTTGGCCTCGTTGCCGTCGCGCACCAGGATGGCGATGTCCGAGGGCGCCAGCGGGGTCAGGTTTCCATTGGCATCGGCAAAGCCGGCTTTCCGTTCGGCCGCCAGATTGAGCAGTCGGGTAATCTCGCTGGCGGTGTCGGCGGCCAGTTGTTTTCGGTACTCGCCTTTGCCTAGGGCCTGGTCGGGTTCGTCCGCTTCGCGGTACCACAGGGTCAGAGCGGGTTGTTCGTCGCCGTCGACCACCAGCCGCTCGTCGCGGCCCTTGGCCTGAACGGCTTCAAAGGGAATATCGGCCTCCATAAAGGCGCCGTCGTTGTCGTCGCGATTGCCCTGTTCAAAAATGTGATTGACGGCGGCGACCATGGCCTCGCTGCTGCGGAAGTTGCGAGGCAGGGTGTAGCGACGGCTGTTGTCGACGCTGCGGCGGGCGTCCAAATAGGTGTAGATGTCGGCGCCGCGGAATTGGTAGATCGCCTGCTTGGGGTCGCCGATCATCACCAGCGCGCTGTCCCGGCTGTCGATGTCGGGGTAGAGGCGTTGAAAAATTTGCCACTGGATGGGGTCGGTGTCCTGAAACTCATCGACCAGAGCCAGCGGGTACTGCTGGCGAATGCACCGGGCCAGGGCGGTGTCGGCCTGGCCGACCTGGCCAAGGGCTTCGGCCAACTGGCTGATCATGTCATCAAAGCCAATCAGGCTGCGGCGGTGCTTGTGAACGCGGATGCGCTCGCTCACCCAGTGGGCGGCGTGCAGGGTAATGGTTTGGCCGTGTTGGTGGGTGCTGGAAAAGGCCTCATAAATGACTGGAATGCTGTCGAACAGTGGATGCTCAGGTGGCGTCTGGTTCTTTTTGATGTTTTCAGTAATGCCTTGTTGGCTGAGGTTGTGCCAGCCTTTGCCCAAGTCATTGGGGCAGTCGAGCTCGCCGTCAACCCAGGCCTCCAGTTTTGCTATCCAGCAGGAGACAGTGGGTTCCCGGTATTTGTTGCCGTTAAGCGCCTTTTTCCAGTCTGGGAAGTGGTGCTTCAAGTTTTCTAGCCAGCCGTTTTCTCTCCATTGGTTTCGTTGTGTATCCAGCTGCTCTTGTCGCATTTCATGGGATTTTTCCAGGGTCTCGGTAAAGTCAGAGGAATCAATGGTCTCGGGCAGCAGTTCAGAGACTTTTAACAGATTTCGAGCGGCTTCCTGCAGCGCTTCCGGGCTGTCGAAATTGGCCTGAAACTCGGCAAAGGCATCCCCCTCCAGGGGCAGGGCGAAGCTGCGCCAGTAGTCGCGGAAACTCTCGGTAATCAGTTCGCTGTCGTCCTCCTGCAGGGAGAGGTTGAACAGGCTGCGGGAGTCGAAGGCGTGCTCGCGCAACATCCGGTGGCAAAAGCCGTGGATGGTGAAGATGGCCGCTTCGTCCATTTCCTGCGCGGCGAACTTCAATTGTTCGGCGCAGGCCGGGTGGGCGTCTGCGGGGTAGTGGGCCAACAGCGGGCCGAGCACGGGGTCGCCGGTGGCATCGTGTCGCCCTTCAAAGGCCTCGGCGGCCTCGGCCAGCCGATCGCGGATGCGCTCGCGCAGCTCCTGGGTGGCGGCCTCGGTAAAGGTCATGACCAGAATGTCCTGGGGGCGCAGGGGCTGAACGCCACCCTCCGGATCCTGCAGGCCGTCGCCGTGGCCGAGCACCAGCCGCAGATAGAGCCCGGCGAGGGTAAAGGTTTTGCCCGTGCCCGCGCTGGCTTCAATCAGGCGTCGGCCGTGCAGGGGGAAGTCCATCATATTCAGTGGCTGGCTCACGAGGCGGCTCCCTGTTGGGCGCCGGGCAGCGCGTCGTCGCGGCTGAATCGGGTGTGCTCAATCAGGGGCGCGTAGAGCGCATCGACCCAGTGGAGGAATTCGTCCCGGTGCTCCCGGATGGCGTCGAAATCCGGGTAGCAGCGGTGTTGCGTCGCCTCCAGCCGCTCTGCGTAGTCGCCGTCGTCATAGGCGGCTCGGGCTTTTTTCCAGGCCTCGTCCCCGGCGCCTTCCTGGTCACTGGCCAGGGCGTAGGCGCAGCCGCTGTTGAGACTCACCGGCAGTGGCGCCTGATGGGCGGCGCGATAGGCCTTGATCAATTGTTCGAGGTATTGCCGGGCCAGGGCCGGCTTGATCGGTTCGATATCGACGCCGCCGTCTTCGCTCACCAGGCGGCTGTGTGCGCGGTAACCGAGGCTGCAGGCGGCGAGGTGTTGCAGCCAGTCATTGAGCAGGCGGTGGTATTTGATGTTTTTATTCCGGAGCAGAGTCCCCGGGGTGAGGCTCAGCCGGTAGTGGCCGATGTCGCCGCCGGGATGGCGGGCGCTCTGCAGTCCGCCGATCCAGTCCTCCAGTGTCCCGCCGTCGTCGCTGTGGACGGTCAGTGACTCGTGGGCTTCAACGGGGCCGAGCGCCGCTCGCTGCTCGCGGTAGCGGGCCAGGGTGTCGCCGACGGCATCGAGCCGCTGCTCGATCATTTGCTCGCCAAAGGCGCCCGGCGGCAGGTGGCCGCTGGCCAGCCAGCGGGCCTTTTCCCGTTCCAGGGCACTGTCCACGGTCTCCAGATGGTTGGCGCCCGATTCGAGCAGGGACTGACCCAGCTGGTGGCGCTCGAGACCGTCGAGGCGGAAGGGCTCGTGGTCGAGCACGCTGTTGTCGCTGTCGGAGAAAAAGACCTTGAGGCGCTGGCGGAGAAAGATCTGGCAGGGCTGGCGCAACAGCTGGCGCAGGTCGCTGAGGGACAGGGCTTGCGGCTCCTCCGGGTCGGCCAGCGGCGCGTCGGCACTGTCGCCGGTTTCGACGCTGGCTGTCTGCGGCGCCCGGTGCCACTCCCGGGCGTAGGTAAACAGCGCTGGCTCGCCGCTGTTGTCGAGGTAGCGCGGGCTGCTGGCCTGCAGCGGGTGTTCCAGGGTCAGGGCGTCGAGAATGGCGCGACGGTCGCCGCCCTCGAGCTGAAAGCGGGCGGCGATGTCGTCGCGCAGCTGGGCCAGCAGAATGGATTGGGCACGCAGGCTGTTGTCGCGGATGTTGCGCCCCACCCAGCTCAGATAGAGGCTCTCCCGGGCACTGAGTACGGCCTCGAGAAACAGGTAGCGGTCGTCGTCGCGCCGCGAGCGGTCGCCGGGGCGGTAGTGTTGGCGGCGGCGCATCAGGTCGAAATCCTGGCGCGGCTGCTGGCGCGGGTAGTCGCCGTCGTTGAGACCCAGCAGGCAGACCATGCGGAAGGGCACGGCGCGCATGGGCATGAGCGAGGCAAAGTTGACGCAGCCGGCGAGAAAGCGCTGGTTGAGACCGCTGTTGTCGAGGGCGGGCAGCAGTTCCTCGCGCACCATCGACAGGGGGATGGCCTCGTTGAAACCGGCGCGATCGCAGGCCTCGACCCACTGCTCGAGAGCCTGGTGGAGGCTTTCAAACAGCGGGGCGTCGGCCTCGTCCTCGGCGTCAAAAAAGCGGTTGAGCGCCTCGCCCAGGCAGCGGCTCCACTGCGACGGCGTCATAGTCTGCTGGAGCTGTTGGCTGAAGGCGTCGAGGGTGCGGATAAAGGCCCACAGGGCGCCGATGGCGTCGGCGCTGGAGGCGCTGAAGGGGGCACAGGGTTCGATGTCGTTCCAGCGCGCCTCGCTGCTGTAGCCCAAGAGCAGCCGGTTGAGGCCGAAGGCCCAGGTGTTGGCGCTGAGGTGCTCGGGCAGGTCGTGCTGGGCGCGGTGTTCGGCGTCCAGCCCCCAGCGGACGCCGGCCTGTTCCAGCCAGTGCTGCAGTTCCGAGGGGTCGCAGTGCTCCAGGCGAAAGCGGCGCTGCAGGGCGGGGCTCTCCAGCAGGCCGAGAATGTCGCCGAGGCTGAAGCGCAGTTGGTCGCAGTGCAGCAGCTGCTCGATGGCATTGACCGTGGGGTTGGCGCCCTTGAGGCTGCTGTCGGAGATGGTGTAGGGCAGGTAGCGCGGGTCGCTGTCGCCCCCGAGGCGCTTTTTGTAGAGGCCGAACACGGCCTTGATGTGGGGTGCGTAGCGCTGGATGTCGGGCACCATGACGATCACATCCCGGGGGCGCAGGCCGGGGTCGCGCTCGAAGGCGTCGAGCAGCTGGTCGTGCAGCACCTCGACCTCGCGCTGGGCGCTGTGACAGCTGTGAAAACGCAGGCTGCGGTCGTTTTCGAGAGCCTCCCGGCTCACTGTCTCGGGGAACCCGGGCAGGGCGTCCAGATTGAAGATGCTGTGCTGCATTTGCTGCAACAGTGTCGGCGTTGAACGGCCCTCGGCGGGGCTGGTAAAGAGATCGGTCTGCCGAAAGTGCTCGCGGTAGCGCTCGGGCTCATCAAAGCCGGCGAGCAGCTGCAGGTAGTCGCGGCCCTGCTGGCCCCAGGTGGCCAGCAGAGGTTGCTCGCTCTCGCTCTGTTCGGGGGCGAGTTGATCCTTGACGCGCTGGCGGCTCGGCGCGTGCTGCTGAATGTCGCCCCAATAGTATTGGCAGGGGTTGTTGACCATCAGCATCACCTGGGTGTGGCGACCGATGGCGGCCAGCGCCTCCAGGGTTTGCCAGGGCAGGGAGGACAATCCGAACACCGTGATGCGCGGCGGCAGCTGGGCGCTGTAGTCGCCCCCCTCGCGGTGGAGGGCATCGATAAAACGCTGGTGAATCTGGCCGCGGCTCAGTGCTTCGCCTTCCTTGTCGCTGTTGTCCCGGATGTCGTCGACCAGCCGCCGCCACAGCTCGGCCTGCCAGCGGTCGCCCTCGGCGAGGGGATGACCGCCATCGCCGCCGGATCGGGACAGGCGATCGCGGTTTCGACTCCAGTCCTCCAGCCAGTCGGCGCGGTAGACTTGGTACTGGTCAAAGGTGTCGGCCAGTTGCTGGCTCAACTGGTAGCGCTTGCGGGTAGCCACTGCCTCGTCGTCACTGGCGAGGTAGTCACGCAGCGTGGCGAAGGCCTCGTCCGCTACCAGCTCGGGCAGCAGGCGCATCAGGCGCCACTGCAGCGTGGCCTTGTCGTAGGGTGATGCCTGGGGCACGCTCTCCTCGCCGAGCACAGAGCGGTAGGCGCTCCACAGAAAGCGCGAGGGCATTTCAAAGCGCTGGCCGGCCTGAATGCCGAGGCCGCCGTCCTCGCGGTCGGCGGCCAGTTTGAGTTTCAGCCACTGGGCCATGCCGTTGGACTGCACCAGAAACACCTCCTCGGCCAGAGGCGGCAGCGGGTGTTCCCGCTGCCAGTCGACGGCGAGTTTGAGCAGGTCCTCAATGCGGTTGCTGTGCAGGGCGATCAAGCCGTGTGGCATGGTGTGCTTCCGTGGCCAAAGCCGGGTTTGCGATGATTTGAAACAGTTTAGGGAAAGTTGCGTCATTTTGTGACGCAAGTAAACCGGTTTGGCAAAAGTAATTGGAATCGGGCGTACAATGGCGCTTTTACCGGATTGAGGGCGAGTGTGTTGCCAGCGCCGATTGTATGTTTGATGGGGCCGACGGGGACGGGCAAGACGGTACTGGCCGTGGATCTGGCCCGGGCCCTGGATGGCGAGGTTATCAGCGTCGACTCGGCGCTGGTCTATCGCGGTATGGACATCGGTACGGCCAAGCCCGATGCCGGTGAGCGCGGCGGTGTGCCCCATCACTTGATCGACATTCTCGACCCCGCCGAGGCCTATTCGGCGGCGGCCTTTCGCCGCGACGCCCTGGCGCTGATCGAGGCGATTCGGCAGCGCGGTCGTCTGCCGATTCTGGCTGGTGGCACCATGCTCTACTTTCGCGCCCTGATCGATGGCATCGCCGAAATGCCCGAGACGCCAAGGGAACTGCAGGCAGAGCTGGAGGCCGAGTGGCAGAGCCACGGCGCCGAGGCCCTGCACGGCGAGTTGCAGCGGGTCGACCCGGCCTCGGCGGCGCGCATCCATATTAATGATCCCCAGCGTTTGCTGCGGGCCCTGGCGGTCTACCGCGTTAGTGGCCGCTCCCTGAGCGACTGGCACGGGCAGCCATCGGCGTCTGGCTACGGCGGCCCCATGGTTAAGCTCGGCCTGTTGCCCGCCGACCGCCCGCGTCACCGGGCGCTGGTGGCAAAGCGCTTTGAGGCGATGATGGCAGCGGGTTTTGAAGACGAGGTGCGCGCTCTCTACCGGCGCCCCGACCTGAGTGCCGATATGCCCGCCATGCGCTGTGTGGGTTATCGTCAGCTGTGGCGCTACCTCGACGGCGAATGGGATCTTGAGACCGCCGTGGAGAAGGCGGTGACCGCCACCCGCCAACTGGCCAAACGGCAAATGACCTGGTTGCGCAAGGAGCCGGATTTGCAGGCGCTGGATCCCTTTGAACTTCAGCCGGAATCCGTGGTCAATGGGCTGCGAGAGCGGCTTTCATGGCGCAAATAAACTTAACGCGCAGAGTGCCCATGCCCCGGGGCTTGTATGATAGAATCGTTCTCGATTGGCAGTTAAGACAGGTCTGGTTTGCAAATTTGGCCTGATGACAATAATTCAATTTTCGGAGACATCCTTCATGGCTAAAGGGCAACAGCTACAAGAACCCTTCCTCAATGCGTTGCGCAAAGAACGCGTTCCGGTATCAATTTTTCTGGTAAACGGCATCAAGTTGCAGGGACAGGTCGATTCGTTTGACCAGTTCGTCGTCCTGCTCAAGAACAGCGTCAGCCAGATGGTGTACAAGCACGCCATTTCCACCATTGTTCCCGCCCGTCCCGTGCGCGTGAACTTTGACGGCGAGAGCGGTGGAGACGACGAGTAATCGTCCGTTTGCCTCTCACGCAGTCTAAAACGACGGGTTTTTTCAGGGTGGTGCTCCGCTAATGGAGACCACCCTTTTTGAGCGCCCTTCTCTGGGCGAGCGGGCTCTGCTCGTCCATGTGGAAATCACCAAGACCCTGGTCGCCCACGGTGGCCGTCAGCACGCCGGTGGCCACCGCCAGGCGGAGGAACAGGAGTTCCGTGAACTGGCCACTTCCGCCGGCGCCGAGCCGGTGATGTCGGTGACAACCTCGCGCTACAGCCCCGACCCGAAGTTCTTTATCGGCTCCGGCAAGGCGGAGGAGATTGCCCTGCTGGTGGCCAGCCAGGACATCGAACTGGTCCTCGTCGACCACGCCCTGAGCCCCTCCCAGGAGCGCAACCTCGAGCGCAAGCTGTGTTGCCGCGTTCTCGATCGCACCGGTTTGATTCTCGATATTTTTGCTCAGCGCGCGCGCAGCTTCGAGGGCAAGCTTCAGGTCGAACTGGCCCAACTCAAACATGTCTCCACCCGTCTGGTGCGCGGCTGGACCCACCTCGAGCGCCAGAAGGGTGGCATCGGCATGCGCGGCCCGGGCGAGACCCAGCTCGAGACCGACCGCCGCTTGATCGGCCACCGCATCAAAATGCTGGAAAAAAAGTTGCAGAAGGTCAGCCGCCAGCGCCACCAGAGTCGTTCGTCGAGACAGAAGGCCGAGGTGCCCACGGTGTCCTTGGTGGGCTATACCAACGCCGGCAAGTCGACCCTGTTTAATCGTCTCACCGACGCCGGGGTTTTCGCCGAGGACCAGCTCTTTGCCACCCTCGACCCGACCCTGCGCCGCCTGGTACTGCCCGACAAGCGCGAGATGGTGCTGGCGGATACCGTGGGCTTTATCCGCGATCTGCCCCACGACCTGGTCGCCGCCTTCCGCTCGACCCTGCAGGAAACCGAGGAGGCCGCGCTGCTATTGCATGTCATCGATGTTGCCGATGAGGAGCGCGATCTGCGCATCGAAGAGGTGGAGGAGGTGCTGGCCCTTATTGGCGCCGACAGCGTTCCCCAGATTCGTGTCTACAACAAAATCGACGGTACCGGCCTGCCGGTGTCCGTGCGCCGGGATGAGAAGGGGCACATTAACGAGGTCTATCTCTCCGCTATGAGCGGCGAGGGCATCGACGAGTTGTTTGAGGGGTTGATGGAGGCCCTGGCCGATGCCACTTTTGTCGCCGATTTGTTGCTCGAGCCCGACGAGGGGCGCCTGAGGGCGAAACTTTACGCCAACGGTGTGGTCGAGAGTGAGCGCGTAGACGAAGAGGGCGGGATGGTACTTCGCGCCCGCTTCAGTCCCGAATTAATCGGCCGGCTGGGCATCGACGAAGACCGTTTGCAAAGGCTCGAGGGGCAGACTTCCCTTGCGGGCAGTGCGGCAGGCCAATAAACTACGGCCAGCATTTACAGAGCGCCGGGCGCCGCCCGGCCAATATCAACATTCGGAGTACGCATGGCGTGGAACGAACCCGGTGGCGGCAACAACCGCCCCAACGATCCCTGGGGTAAAGGCAACAACAAGAACCAGGGTCCCCCCGACCTCGACGAGTTGCTGAGCAAGTTCTTTGACCGCCTCAATGGTTTTTTTGGCGGTGGCAAAGGCAGCGGCGGCGATGGCGGCATGCAGGGGCCCAACAAGACCGTGGCCGTTTTGATTGCCGTCGCCCTGTTCATTCTTTACGGCGTGGCGGGCTTTACCGTGGTCGTCGAGGGTGAGCGCGGTGTCATTCAGACCTTTGGCGAGCACCACAAAACGGTCGGTTCGGGCCCGATTTTCGTCTGGAGGCCGATTCAGAAGCTCACCAAGGTCGATGTGGAGAGCGTCAACAGCATCGACAGCGGTCGCTACAGCCGCAATGAGCGCGAGATGCTCACCAAGGACGAGAACATCGTTATCGTTCGCTACAATGTGCAGTACAAAATCGACAATGCGGAGAATTTTCTTTTCCGTCTCGACGACCCAGTAGAGGCTCTCTATCAGGTGGCCGAGAGCTCCGTGCGCGAAGTGATCGGCCAGACCAATATGGACCAGATCACTACGGAGCAGCGTGAGGAAGTGGTCCGCGAGGCCCGTCGTCGTACCCAGCAAGTGATGGATGACTACCGGGCGGGTATTAAAATTACGGCCTTTAACTTCGCCGATGCGCGCTATCCGGATGCGGTACAGTCTGCCATTGACGATGTCACCAAGGCCCGCGAAGACCATGTTCGCTTTATCAACGAGGCCGAGGCCTATCGCAATCAGTTGATTCCGGAGGCCCGCGGTGAAGCCGTGCAGCTGGTGGAGCAGGCCAAGGGCTACCAGGCCCGGGTCGTGGAGACCGCCGAGGGTCAGGCGGCGCGCTTCAATAGTCTCTATGCCGAGTATCGCAAGGCGCCCCGTGTGACACGCGACCGTCTCTATCTCGACGCCGTTCAGTCGGTCATGGAGAGCACCAGCAAAGTCATGGTGGATACCAAAGACGGCAATAACATGATCTATCTGCCGCTGGATAAAATCATGCAGCAGCACCGCGACACCAGCTCCGGCAGCAGTCAGAGTGGTTCTTCATCCAATAGCTCGCAAAGCAGCTCGAGCGGCAGCAAAAACAGCAGCCGTAGCGACTTGCGCACTCGCACACGGGAGGTTCGCTAATGCGTAGCCTGCAGACCATCGCCATTTTGTTTGTCATCACCCTGGGCGTGCTCTGGGCCAGTGTCTTTACCGTGGACGAGCGCGAGTTCGCCATCAAATTGCGCCTGGGTGAAATCGAGCGCGCCGACTACAAGCCGGGACTTCACTGGAAAATCCCGATCGTCAACACGGTCGACAAAATTGATCGTCGCCTGCAAACCACTGACATGCCCTCGGAGCAGTATCTGACCGCCGAGGAGAAGTACATGGAAGTGGACTCCTTTGTGAAGTGGCATGTCGATGCCGACAATGTGATCGGCTTCTTTACCGCTACCGGTGGTGAGCGCCGCAACAATATCTCCCAGGCCAATCAGCGGCTGGAGCAACTGGTCGACAACACCATGAAGGGTGTGATTGCCGAGCACACCATCCAGGAAGCGATCAATGATAAGCGCTCGGAGATCATGGAGAAGGCCCGGGAACAGCTCAACGAGAAGGCCAAATCCCTGGGCGTTGTGGTTTCCGATGTTCGCATCAAGCGCCTCGACTTCACCGACGAAGTTCGCGGCAAGGTGTTCGAACGCATGGTTAAGGATCGCGAGAAGGTCGCCCGCGAATGGCGGGCCACCGGTCAGGAGAAGGCCAAGGCCATTCGCTCCGAGGCCGACCGCGAACAGCAGGAAATTGTCTCCGCCGCCTTCCGCGAAGCCGAGACCCTGCGCGGTGAGGCCGACGCCAACTCGGCGGAAATTTATGCCAATGCCTACGGCCGCGATGAGGAGTTCTACCGCTTCTACCGCAGCCTGGACGCCTATCGCGACAGTTTCTCCGACGAGAGCGATGTGCTGGTGGTCGACCCCAGTTCTGATTTCTTCCGTTACTTCAAAGGCGCTACAGGCCAATAGTCTGACGGCGCACAAGGTGCTAGAATAGGCCACGGGCGGTTTCCTTGCGAAATCGCCCGTTTTTGTGTCCCGGTGTCGGGTGGCCAGCCACCTTGCACGGCAAAGAGGGGTTAGACGACATGGCGCAGGATCTGATCACCGCATTTGCCCTGTATCTGGTGCTCGAGGGATTGCTGCCCTTTGTTGCGCCCCGGGGCTGGAAACGGCTGGTGGCCGAGGTGCTGACTACACCGGATGGCGCTTTGCGCGTCGCCGGCCTGGTGTCGATGCTGGCCGGTGTCGCCCTGCTGTACTTTGCCCGCTAACTGAAATGGTTTGTCACTATGACGATTGAAAATCCCTGGTTGTTGCCACAAGGCATTGAAGAGGCTCTGCCCGAGCGCGCCCGCGCCCTTGAGGGGCTGCGCCGAGATTTGCTGGACCTCTATCGCAGCTGGGGCTACCGCCTGGTAGTGCCGCCCTTTATCGAATTTCTGGAATCTCTGTTGGGCGACTTGGGCAAGGACCTCGACCTCAAAACTTTCAAACTGACCGATCAGGTCAGCGGTCGGCTGATGGGTATCCGCGCCGACATGACACCCCAGGTGGCGCGCATCGATGCCCATGTGCTGGGCAGCGAGGGCCCCTCGCGCCTGTGTTACATGGGCACTGTGCTGCACACTCGGGCCAGTGAATTTGCCGCCTCGCGCAGCCCCTTTCAAGTGGGCTGCGAACTCTATGGCCACGCCGGCCCCCAGTCGGATGTGGAAGTGCTGCGCCTGATGGTGGCCACCCTGCGCGCCGCCGGTCTCGACGGCTTTACTCTCGATCTCGGCCATGTCGGGATTTTCCGCGGTCTGGCCCGGGACGCCGGTCTCTCCACCCGCGAAGAGGCCGAGCTGTTTGATCGTTTGCAGCGCAAGTCCATTCCCGAAATTGAACAGTGGCTGGCCGAGCGCGAGCTGCCGGAGTCCCAACGCCGCCATCTGGCCGCATTGGCTCATCTCAATGGTGGTCCGGAAGTGATTGGTCAGGCGCGTGCACAGTTGGCGGGTGCTCCCGATGATGTACTGGCCGCCATCGATTCGGTCGAGGCTATCGCCGAGCGCCTGCAGCGCTACGAACCGGCGCTGCCCCTGCACATCGATCTCTCGGAACTGCGCGGTTATCACTACAAGACCGGCGCCGTGTTTGCGGCCTACCTTCCGGGGCAGGGCCGGGAGGTGGCCCGCGGTGGTCGCTACGACGGTATTGGCGAGGTCTACGGACGCGCCCGCCCGGCCACCGGCTTCAGTACCGACCTGCAGGCGCTGGTGGCTGCGGTAGAGCCGCCTGCAGAGGAAGCAGGTGCGATTCTCGCTCCCCTGGGCGGCGATGCCGCTATGGAGGAGGCCGTGTCTGCACTGCGCGTCCGTGGCGAGCGGGTGATCTACGCCCTGGAGGGCGATCAGAGCGACCCCGGGGATCTGGGCTGTGACCGGGTGCTGAGTCAACGCAATGGCCAGTGGCAAGTAGACAATATCTAGGCCACGAGGTGGCCCATCTTCAAGCCACCGAGGTGGCACTTTCGAATGAGCGAACAGAAATACTATGGGTAAAAATGTAGTCGTCCTGGGCACCCAGTGGGGTGATGAAGGCAAGGGCAAGATCGTCGACTTGCTGACCGACCGCGCCGCCGCTGTGGTCCGTTTTCAGGGGGGGCACAACGCCGGCCATACACTGGTGATCAACGGTGAAAAAACCGTACTTCACCTGATCCCCTCGGGCATTCTTCGCGAGAGTGTTCAGTGCCTGATCGGCAACGGCGTGGTGCTCTCCATGGAGGCCCTGTTCAAAGAGGTCGATGAACTCGAGCAAAACGGTGTTCCGGCCACCGGGCG
>JBNJGD010000006.1:0-124858 GCA_051747425.1 Pseudomonadota bacterium | reverse complement strand
GCCTTTCCGAGGCCTGCCCGCTGATTCTGCCTTTTCATGTGGGGCTGGATCAGGCCCGGGAACTGGCCCGGGGCAACAAGGCCATCGGTACTACCGGTCGCGGCATTGGCCCGGCCTACGAGGACAAGGTGTCCCGCCGCGGCCTGCGGGTGGGGGATCTGCTGCACCGCGAGGCCTTTGCCGCCAAGCTCGGCGAAGTGCTCGATTACCACAACTTTGTCCTCAAGAACTACTTCAAGGCCGAGGGCTACGACTTCCAGCAGGTGCTGGAAGAGGCGCTGGCCCAGGGTGAGCGCCTGGCGCCGATGATCGTCGATGTTACCGCCCGTCTCGACGCCATTCGTCGCAACGGTGACAACATTATGTTCGAGGGTGCCCAGGGCACACTGCTGGACATCGATCACGGCACCTATCCCTATGTCACCAGCTCCAATACCACTGCCGGCGGCGCCAGCACCGGCACCGGTGTCGGTCCCTGCAATCTCGATTATGTACTGGGCATTACCAAGGCCTACACCACGCGGGTCGGCTCAGGGCCTTTCCCCACCGAGCTGTTTGATGAGATGGGCGACCACCTGGCCACCAAGGGCCACGAGTTTGGCGCCACCACCGGTCGCGCCCGTCGCTGTGGCTGGTTTGACGCCGTGGCTCTGCGTCGCTCGATACAGATCAACAGCGTTTCCGGCCTGTGTGTGACCAAGCTGGATGTGCTCGATGGTCTCGATACCATCCAGGTCTGCACCGGATATCGTATCGATGGCGAGTCGGTCTCGGTGCCGCCCATTGGCGCCGATGCCTACGAGCGCTGCGAGCCGGTCTACGAGGAAATGCCGGGTTGGCAGGAGTCCACGGTGGGTGCCAAGCGCCTCGAGGATTTGCCCGAGGCCGCTCGCCGCTACCTGCAACGCATCGAGGAAGTGGTGGAAACACCGGTGGATATCATTTCGACGGGTCCCGATCGCACCGAGACCATCATCCTGCGCCACCCCTACGACGCCTGAACTGTTTTTTTCGTTTCTTCAAGGGCCCGCAGCTTTTGCTGCGGGCTTTGTCATTTTACTTAAGCATTTGTCCGCTACCGTGTTGCCAGCTGGAACAACGGATCGGACAGAACATGTCGATTGAGGAACAATACGCGGCCCCGCTGGGCCAGTTGTCGGAGCTGTTGGCGTCGATGAGTCCCGAAGAGCAGGGGGAGTGGCGTCAATTGCAGGCCATGCTGGAGCGTGTCACTGGGGTGGGTGGCGAGCTGTGGCGGGACGACCTGGTGGGCTTTGGCCGCCTGGATTACCGGCGCGGCAGCGGCAGCCGGGGCAGCTGGTTTATGCTGGGCCTGGGCTGGCGGCGGCGACTGTGGGTCATTTATTCCACACACGGTTTTGTCGATGACCGCGCGCTGTCAAAACAGCTTGGTCGCCACAAGCTGGGCCAGTGCTGTCTGTATTTAAAGGGACTCGGCGGCGTCGATATGGTCGCGCTGGAGCGCTTTCTCGAGCGGACGGTCGAGATGAGCTCGAACAAAACAGAAGAGGGAAAAAGTGGTGCGGAAGAGAGGACTTGAACCTCCACGGCCTTGCGGCCACTAGCACCTGAAGCTAGCGCGTCTACCAATTCCGCCACTTCCGCACAGGTGAGCCGCGAATTATACGAGTTTTGCTCGCCGCAACAACCCCCGGAACCGCAAAAAATTCCGGCGAGCGTCCGCTCGCCCAAAAAAGCCATTATTCACTTGTGTGGTGGTCCCTCCCCATTACAATGAAGCCACTTTATACAAAGCGACACCACACAGGTCACTGCCCGACAGCTGGCCGCGAGGAGAAAAAGATGTCCAAACCGTATCCGCATATGCTCGAGCCGTTAGATCTCGGCTTTACCACCCTTCGCAATCGCGTCCTGATGGGCTCTATGCACACGGGCCTGGAGGATCGCAAGAAAGACTTCCCCAAGCTGGCGGCCTACTTTGCCGAGCGCGCCCGCGGCGGCGCCGGCCTGATGGTCACCGGTGGCTTTGCTCCCAATATCGAGGGCTGGCTGGCGCCCTTCGGCAGCAAGCTGAGCATGCCCTGGGAAGTGGGGCGTCACGAGCAGGTCACCGACGGAGTACACCAGGAGGGCGGCAAGATCTGTCTTCAGCTCCTGCACGCCGGTCGCTACGGCTACAGCCCCCTGTGTGTGTCGGCCTCGGCGATCAAATCGCCGATTTCCATGTTCAAGCCCCGCGAGATCAGTGGCCGCGGCATTCGCCGCACCATTCGCGACTACGCAAACAGTGCCAAGCTGGCCAAGCGAGCCGGCTACGACGGTGTCGAGATCATGGGTTCCGAGGGCTATTTCCTCAACCAGTTTCTGGTCACCCACACCAACAAGCGCCGCGATGAGTGGGGTGGCCCTTTTGAAAACCGCATGCGTCTGCCGGTGGAAGTGGTTCGCGCCGTGCGCGAGGCCGCCGGTGACGATTTCATCATCATTTATCGCCTGTCGATGCTCGATCTGATCAAGGATGGCCACACCTGGGAAGAGGTGGTTACTCTGGGCAAGGCCATTGAGGCCGCCGGTGCCACCATTATCAATACCGGTATTGGCTGGCACGAGGCCCGGGTCCCCACCATCGTGACTTCGGTTCCCCGTGGCGCCTTCACCTGGATTACCGGGCGTATGAAGGAACATGTCGATGTGCCCCTGGTGACCACCAACCGCATCAATGATCCCCAGACCGCCGAGGATATCTTGTCCCGTGGCGATGCCGACATGATTTCCATGGCCCGTCCATTTCTGGCCGATCCGGATTTCGTCAACAAGGCCGCCGAGGGCCGCGCCGAGGAAATCAATACCTGTATCGGTTGTAACCAGGCCTGCCTGGACCACATCTTTCAGGCCCAGCGAGCCACTTGCCTGGTCAATCCGCGCGCTTGCTACGAGACCGAGCTCAATATTGAACCGACCACCAGCGCCAAGCGCGTGGCCGTAGTCGGTGCCGGTCCGGCGGGCCTCTCCGCCTCTACCGTGCTGGCCGAGCGGGGCCATGATGTGACCCTGTTTGACGCCGACGACCAAATTGGCGGGCAGTTTAATATCGCCAAGAAGATCCCCGGCAAGGAAGAGTTCTACGAGACCCTGCGCTACTTTGACAACAAGTTGAAGAACACCGGAGTGAAGCTGGCACTGGGCAAAAAAGTCAGTGCCGCGGAGTTGACCGAGGCCGGCTTTGACGAGGTGGTACTGGCCACCGGTATCATTCCCCGGGTGCCCAAAATCGACGGCGTCGATCACCCCAAAGTGCTTTCCTACATTGATGTGGTGGTGCACCAGAAGCCCGTTGGCAAGAAAGTCGCCATCGTAGGCGCCGGCGGTATTGGCTTCGATGTCGCCGAGTTGCTGGTCCACGACGGCACGCCACCGAGCCTCGACATCGGGAAATTCAACGAGGAGTGGGGCGTCGACACCAGTTACAGCCACCGCGGTGCCCTGAAAAAGCCCGAACCCGAAGCGCCGCCGCGCCAGGTGGTGATGCTTCAGCGCAAGGAAACCAAGATGGGCAAGGGCCTGGGCAA
Organism: Pseudomonadota bacterium; assembly: GCA_051747425.1. Classification (GTDB taxonomy): domain Bacteria; phylum Pseudomonadota; class Gammaproteobacteria; order HTCC5015; family HTCC5015; genus HTCC5015. The sequence goes on along the minus strand of JBNJGD010000006.1, from coordinate 121,307 downwards.
GACCACCGGCTGGGTTCACCGCTCGGCCCTGCGCATGAAAAATGTCGAGATGGTCACCGGCGCCTCCTACGAAAAGATCGACGACAAGGGTCTGCACATCAGTCTCAAGGATGGCGAGGAGAAGCGCCTGGTCGAGTGCGACACAGTGGTACTCTGTGCCGGTCAGTTGTCGCGCCGCGACCTTCAGGAAGAGCTGGAGGCCGCCGGTCTGCCCACGCACCTGATCGGCGGTTCGCGACTGGCGGGTGAGTTGGATGCCAAGCGGGCCATTCGCGAGGGCTTCGAGGTAGGCATTGCCATCTGATCCCCGCTCTCGAATGGGTCAACTTGTCGGCGCACCCAGGGGGTGCGCCTTTTTTCTATCGCCATGAGTGACAGTGCCCGCCAGTTTGCCCATCGCGGACAGCTTATCCACTATCGTCTGCGCCGGACCCGGCGCAAGTCTCTGGGTGTCTATGTCTTTCCCGACCGGCGGGTCGAGTTGCGCATGCCCCTGCGTGCCAGCGAGCGCCGGGGCGAGGATTACATTCGTCAGTGCGGCGACTGGATTCTGGAGCGTCTGGCCCGTTGCCCGGAGCAGGGGCCGCAACTGGGGGCGCGCTACGAAAACGGCAGCCGCCACTATGTAGAGGGCCAGCCCCACACGCTCTATCTCCACGCCGGCAGTCCGCAGCGCGTGGAGCGCGACGGAGCGCACTTACATCTCTATTGCCTGGAGCCCGGCGACCCGTCGCGGGTAGAGAAGGTGCTCTACGACTGGCACCGACAGCGCGCCCGTGTGGTCTTCGAAGACCTGCTCGAGCGCTGGTGGTCGGTCATGTCGCCGAGCCTGGGCGCGGCGCGGCCGCAGCTCAAGATTCGGCGAATGAAAAGCCGTTGGGGCAGCTGCTCCCTGCGCGGCAGTGTCACCCTGAACCTGGAGCTGATGCGCCATGCCCCCGAGTGCCGGGATCTGGTGCTGGTCCACGAGCTCTGTCACCTGCGCGAGTTTCACCACGGCCCGGCCTTTTATCAGCTGATGGAGCGCTTTCTGCCCGACTGGCGACAGCGCCAGGATCGTCTCGAGGGGCTGGATGGAGGCATGACCCTGGATTAGTGCACACTTGTACATACTTGTCATCGATTCTTGTCCATGGCGTATACCCGCGCTATATTGAGTCAGTGCACCGGGCGAGAGGGCCGGGTGTATGACAGGCTACTGAAAAGAATACAGGGGTAATCCATGGCGACAGCTGGAACGGTTAAGTGGTTTAACAACGCCAAAGGCTTTGGCTTTATCGTCCCGCAAGAGGGCGGTGACGATGTTTTCGTTCATTACAGTGCCATCGAGGGAGAAGGTTTCAAAACGCTGGGCGAAGGCGACAGTGTGACCTTTGAACTCGCCGAGGGGCCCAAGGGCCGCCTGGCGCAAAATGTTGTAAAAAATTCATAACCACGCTGCTCCGACCGCTAGATCGGGCGAGCTTTCCGCGTTCGGCGCTCCCGCGCGTCGCGCCCCGGGCGTGGTGGTGTTGACGAGGATTAACTGATGCCACGACTACTGCTGGTCGAGGACAATGCCGACAATCGCGATTTGATGGAGGCCATGCTCGGCGAGCACTTCGACTTGTCGCTGGCCGCCGATGGGCGCGAGGCCCTCGAGCGGATCGAGCAGGGGCCGCGCTTTGATTTGTTCCTTTTTGATATCTCCCTGCCCGAAATGGACGGCGTCGAGCTGCTCAAAAAAATTCGCCAGCTCAGCGATTATCGCTCTGTCCCCGCAATTGCCCTGACTTCCCACGCCATGAAAGGCGACCGCGAACGCTTTATCGACAAGGGCTTTGATGACTACATCAGCAAGCCGATTCTCGATGAAGCGGATGTAATCAAAGTGATTCACGCCCAACTGGATTCCCGTTGATGTTCGATTTCAGAAATCGCTCACAATTTCGCATGCGCCCCCTGACCTGGGTGCTGTTAACGCTCCTTCTGGTCATCTGCCTCGGCGCGGCGGCTCCCTACCTGCTTGAGGTGGAGGGCTATATCATCGAGGGCTCCACGATTTTCTTTGCCGCCATTATCCTGCTGATTGGCATGCTGTTGATCCGGCGTCTCAATCGTCGACTGGAGGCGCTGGCCGAGGTGGCCGGCCACATCGGCCGCGGCAATTATCTGGTGCGCTCCTCGGACGAGGGACGCGATTCCGTGGGGGCCGTGGCCGGTGCCGTCAACGCCATGGTCGACAAGATCCAGAGCTCTGTAGAGTCGCTGGAGGAGAAACAGCTACAGCTTGAGGAAAGCCGGCAACAACTCGAATTGCAAAACCAGCAGCTGAGCGGCGAACAGGCCAGACAGGAATCCTTTGGCCGGTTTCTTAGTCAGCTTAACAGCGTCGATACCCAGCAGATTGCCCGCTGCGGTTTGCGGTTTCTCGAGGAGCAGACCGGGGCACTGCTGGGCCAGTTTTATCTCCACGACGAGGGCGGCCTGAACCTGGCTGCCGACCGCGGCATTGATCGCGCGGCCATGGCCAAACTGGGCGGGGGCGATGGTCAGGGTCTGCCCGCCGAGGCCTTGCGCCGGGGCGAGTGGGTCGTGTTCGAGGCCGGTCAGGGACTGCGACTGCCCACGCTCAACCTGGGCGTTTCGCGAATCGATGCCAACACGGTGGTGGCGGCACCCATTCAGTTTCAGGGCAAGAGCCTGGGTGTCCTTTTGATGGCTTATCTGGAGCCCCTGGATACGAGACTCAGAATACAGATTCAAAGCGTGGTCGATGCCCTGGGCGGTAGTCTCAACAACGCCATGACTTACAAGATGGTTCAGCGCCAGGCCCTCAAGCTGGAGCAGGCCAACCAGGAACTGCTGGAGGCCGATCGTCTGCGCAGCGAGTTTGTCGCCAATATGAGCCACGAACTGCGTACGCCGCTCAATTCGGTGATCGGCTTTTCCTCCGTGTTGATGAAAAACCGCAACCACTCACTGGTGGAGAAAGATCTCGACTTCGTTGAGAAAATTCACCGCAACGGGCGGCATTTGCTCGGCTTGATTAACGATATCCTCGATTTGTCGAAAATCGAGGCGGGGCGCCTGGAAATCGATTGGCGCCCGTCGAGCGTGCAGGAAGTGGTCAAGGAAACCAGCGAACTGCTGCAATCCCAGGCCGAGGCCCGCCATGTGGACTTGAAGGTGGATATTGTCGACCGTTTGCCACTGGTGGAAACCGACAGCGACAAATTGCGTCAGGTGCTGATCAACCTGGTGGGCAATGCGCTCAAGTTTACCGAGCGCGGGGGAGTGACCTTGAAGCTCAGCCGCGATGGCGCGGAGGCGCGCATCGATGTCATGGATACCGGCATCGGCATTCCCGCCGACAAGCTGGATACCGTCTTTGAACCCTTCCGCCAGGCCGACGCCGGCACCACGCGCAAATACGGCGGCACCGGGCTTGGCCTGGCGATTACCAAATCCATTGTCGAGATGCTCGAGGGACGAATGGGCCTGGACAGCCGGGAGGGGCAGGGCAGTACTTTTACCGTCTGGCTGCCTCTGGATCGCGCGGGCGTTGACAGCGCGGAAGCTGGCGAGGTCGCTTCCACTTCCCCTGTACCCAGACAAACCGCCGGCGTCGATATCAATGGCCGCAAGGTGCTGATTATCGACGACGATGACGAAGCCCGTGAGTTGACCGCCGATGTACTCAGGGAGGCCGGCGCCAGCGTGCTGTTTGCCGACTCGGGCAGCCAGGGCCTGAAGGTGGCCCGGCTTGAGCGGCCGGATCTGATTACACTCGATATTATGATGCCGGGGATGAATGGTTGGGAGACCCTGCGAGCACTCAAGGACGATGATGAACTCAACCGGATTCCGGTGGTGGTACTCAGCATTATTGCCGAAAAGCGCCAGGCGGCGGTACTCGGCGCGGTCGATGCCCTGGCCAAACCCCTGGCCCCCGAACAGTTGCTGGCAGCCGTCGGCCGGGTGTTGAGTCGCCCCGACATTCAGAACATGACATTGCTGGTGGTGGACAACAGCCGCGAGGCTCGCGAGCTATACCGACTGGCCCTGGAAGACCGGGTGGCGCAGATTCACTATGCCGACAATGGCGAGTCCGCACTGCAGCTGATAGAGAGCGAGGTGCCCGATTTGGTCTTCCTCGATCTGATCTTGCCGGGGATGGATGGCCTGGCGGTTCTCCGCCACTTGCGTTTGGACAAAAGACTGTTCAATCTTCCGGTAGTGATCGTGACATCCAGACAGCTGAGTTCCGAAGAGCGGAACGAGCTGGAAACGCGTGCGGCAGAGATTGTCGACAAGGGCGAAGAATTCGATAAAAACCGCCTGCTTGAAACCATAGAAAGAGCCTTGTCCGTTTAATGAATGATGTACAGCCATTGACTCCGGAAAGCGAATATCAGGTCCCGATCCTGGTGGTGGATGACACCCGCGACAACCTCGATTTGCTCGAGGCCCTGCTGATTGGCGAGGGTTACCAGAATGTCATTCTCGTCGAGGATGGAGAGTCCGCTCTCGAGGTGTTGAACCAGCGCGGCGATATAGGCCTGGTGCTGCTGGACTTGATGATGCCCGGCATGAGTGGTTACGAAGTGTGCTCGCGCCTGTCCAACAACCCGGCCACTCAGGATATCCCGGTGATTGCGGTCACTGGCGGCGGCTATGTCCAGAACGAGGCCCTGGAAAAGAGTTTTATGGCCGGTGCGGTGGATTACATCCCCAAACCGATCAACGAGGTGGAGTTGTTTGCCCGGGTTCGGGTGGCCATTCAGTTGTACCTTGAGCGCTCGCTGCGCAAGCTCAGCGTGGAGAAAACCGTCGAGAGCGAGGAGCGCTTCCGCACGATTTTTCAGGAGGCGCCCATCGGTATTGCCCAGCTCGACAAGGATTACTGCATCGTGACTGCCAACCGCAGTTTCCAGGCGCTGCTGGGAGTCGGCGGTGGCGATCTGGTCGGCGAGTCAATCGGCCGTTTTATGGGGCATGTCAACGCCGCTCTCGACAGCGATGAGGGTTATTCTTCAACCCGACCGGAAGAACTGATGCAGGGTTTACTCGACAGAACCGGCCAGTCGATAGAAGTGGTTTTCGAAGGTGCGGGCTCGCAACCGATGTGGGTCAATATTTCCCTGACCCCGCTATTGCGCAGTGGCTCTAACGGCGAAAACAATGCCTATATCCTGATCATGGAGAATGTGACGGAGAAGAAGCTGGCCGCCGATCGCATGCGCGAAGTCGCCTACTACGACAACCTCACCGGCCAGGCCAACCGGGCACTCTTCCAGAAGGAAATTGCCCGCGCGGTGGATCATGCCAAGCGGGTTTCCAGTCAATTCGCCGTGCTTTTTCTCGATCTGGATTACTTCAAGAACATCAATGACAGCCTGGGCCACGAAGTCGGCGATGCCATGCTCAAGGAAGTCTCCCGGGCGATTCAGGGCTGCATTCGAGAGACCGACCTGTTTGCCCGCCTGGGCGGTGACGAGTTCGGTTTGTTGCTGCCCCGGGTCAGCGCGCCCCAGGACGCTTGTGCCGTGGCCCGGAAAATTCTTGATCGGCTCCAGGACCCACTTCAGGTGGACGACCACGAGTTTTACGCCGGCGTCAGTATTGGTATCAGCTTTTACCCCCAGGATGGCGACAGCGCCCAGAGTCTGCTGCGCGCCGCCGACACCGCCATGTATCGTGCCAAGGAGCTGGGCCGTCAAAACTATCAGCTCTTCAATCCCTCCATGGACCGCAATGTCGAGCTTCGCCTGGATCTGGAGCAGGACATGCGACGGGGCATCAAGGCCGACGAGTTCGACCTGTTCTACCAGCCCCAGATAGCCACGAGCTCGGGCAAGGTGGTCGGGCTCGAGGCGCTGGTGCGTTGGCGGCATCCCAAACGGGGCCTGCTCGAACCCCGGGCCTTCCTCGAGCTGGCCGAGGAGACGGGATTGATTCTCGGCCTGGGTGACCGGCTGATCGAAAAGGCCATTGCCCAGACCCGCAGCTGGCTCGACGAGGGGCTCGACCCCAATCTGGTGGTCAGCGTCAACCTTTCCCTGCGCCAGTTTCAGCAACACGATCTGGTGCGCCGGATCAGTGACTATCTGGAAAAATATGATTTGCCGGCCAAACACATTGGCATCGAAGTCACCGAGAGCATCAATGCGCTGGACAAGGATCTGGTGGTGAGCGCCCTGAGTGCCTTTCGCAACATGGGCCTGTTTGTGGCCCTGGACGATTTTGGCATGGGCTACTCCTCGCTCAATCACCTGCGACACTTTCCCCTGGACTGCCTCAAAATCGATGGCTCCTTTGTCGCCGAGGCAGAGCAGGGCGAGGATGGCGTCGGCATTCTCGAGACCATTGCCCGTCTGGGCAAGACTTTGCGGCTGCAGGTGGTGGCCGAGGGTGTGGAGACCGAGACACAGTTCCAGCGCGTTCGCGAGATTGGCTGCGACGCCGTTCAGGGCTACTACTTCGCCCACCCGCTGGAGAGCGCAGAGGTGATTGACTGGGTCAACACAGCTACGCTCAGCGGCGCCGCTCCCGATTAGCCCAGACGGCAAAATACCGTTGCGCCTCGCGCCGCACCCGCGGCGCCAGTAACAGGGTCGAAGTCATGGTGGGGATCGCCATCAGGGCGTACAGACTGTCGACAAAACCTACCACCATTTCGAAACTCATGACGGCCCCGGCGACCACACTGAGGGCGTAGAAATACCAGTACCAGTGCTGGCGCTGGGCGCCGATCAGGTAGCCCAGACACTTGGTGCCGTAGTAGCCAAAGCTGATCACTGTGCTGAGTCCGAGCGCCGCCACCATCAGGGCAAAGGGCACACCGGCCGCACCGGGCATGGCGTGGTCGAAGGCGGCCAGGGTCAACAGGGCACCGCTTTCGTCACTGCTCTGCCACACGCCGGTGGTGAGGATTACCAGTGCGGTGCAAGTGCAGACGATCAGGGTATCGATGGCCGGGCCGAGCATGGCCACCAGCCCCTCTCTGACAGGCTCTTCGGTGCGCGCTGCACCGTGGGCCATGGACTCGGTGCCGATACCGGCCTCGTTGGAAAAGGCGCCGCGTCGGACACCCATGATAATCACACTGCCCAGGGCACCACCGGCGGCCGCCGTGCCGCTGAAGGCGTCGCCAAAGATCAGGGCAAAGGCGGCGGGAATGGCGTCGGCGAACTGCCACAGAACCCACAGGGTCATGGCCAGGTAGGCGGCGACCATGGCCGGCACCAGCACGCCGGTCACGCGGCCCACCCGGCGCGCCTGCCCAATGATGATGTAGAGCACCACCAGCGACAGGGTGGCACCGATGATCAGGTCGAGCGTGTCGCTCTCCGGTGGCGCGGCCATCAGGTTTGTCAGCCCCGGTGCCACCACCTCGTCGCGGAGGATCTGTACCACCTGGTTGACCTGGAAAATGGGGGTCGTGCCGAGCATGGCGGCGAGGGCAAAGAAGAACGCCAGCGGTTGCCACTTTTTCCCCAGCCCCTCGCGGATGACATACATGGGGCCACCCTGCCAGTGGCCGGCACTGTCTCGCCCGCGAAACATTACCGCCAGTGTGGCGGTGAAGAACTTGGTGGTCATGCCAATGACGGCGGTCACCCACATCCAGAAAATCGCCCCCGGACCGCCGAGACCGATGGCGGCGGCCACACCGGCAATATTGCCCATGCCCAGTGTGCCCGAAAGCGCCGTACTCAGGGCCTGAAAGTGGCTGATGTCGCCGCGGGCCCTGTCGTCGTCGTGGCGACCGAGCAGCACGCCCAGGGCGTGCCCCAGGTGGCGAAATGGCATCAGTCGGCTGTAGACGGTCAGGCCGAAACCACCGCCGACCAGCAGGATTACGATGGGCCAGCCCCACAGCAGCTCGGCGAGCTGGTTAAAGGTATTTTCCAGATCCTGGATTAAAGAGATTTCCGGCATGGCAAAACGCTAGCACAGGGGCTGGAGCGGCTCCAGACCCGAATCTCGTTGGCACCGCGACCGCGGCCCTGCGTACAATGGTTGAACACACGCAAGGGGATGATGACATGATCGATCTTTATACCGCCTCCACACCCAATGGCTGGAAGGCTTCGGTGGCCCTGGAGGAAATGGGCCTCGACTACACGGTCAAGCCGATCCGACTCGATCGCGGCGAGCAAAAGGCGGAGGACTACCTGAAGCTCAACCCCAATGGCCGCATTCCCACCATCGTCGATCGCGACAATGACGATTTTGTCGTCTTCGAGTCCGGCGCCATTATGCTCTATCTGGCCGAGAAGACCGGTCAGTTCATGCCAGCCGACGCCAGAGGGCGCTCCGAGGTCACTCAGTGGCTGATGTTCCAGATGGGTGGTGTGGGACCAATGATGGGCCAGGCCAATGTGTTCTATCGCTACTTTCCGGAAAAAATACCGGCGGCCATCGAGCGCTACCAGAAGGAGACCAGGCGCCTGTTTTCGGTGCTCGACCACCGGCTTGAGGACAATGAATACCTGGCGGGTGACTACAGCATCGCCGATATGGCCAACTGGTGCTGGGTGCGTACCCACGACTGGTCGGGGGTCTCCCTGGAAGGATTTGATGCACTTCAGCGCTGGGTTAAGGCCATTGATGCGCGTCCGGCGGCTCGCCGGGGCGTGGAGGTGCCCGAACCCTTTATGCCCGATGGCGACGAGGAGAAACTCACGCGTACGGCGCGGGATATGCTGGTCTGACGCTCACCCGACCACCAGGGGAACAATAGACGACAGTGCACCATGAATTCGTCTGTTTGTGTGCTACGCAGACCCCTCTGCCGGGTCTATGCTGTGAGTATGAAAACAAACCCGAGAGGTGGTGACATGAAAAGCGTCAATATTCTGCCAGTACGAAGAAACCTGAAATTCAATCTCGACCCCGAGCGGGCGCTGGATTGGCACGCGGACGGATTGCATGTCACGCAGTTTCTCAACACCCTCAGCCTGTTTTTCCCCGAAGGGGAGCGCTTCTTTATCGACAGCGTTCGCCACTTTCGCGACCAGGTGAAAGACGAGGAGCTGAAGAAAGCCGTCACGGCCTTTATCGGCCAGGAAGCCATGCATGGTCGCGAGCACGACGAGTACAACGATTTCGTCAACGACGCCGGCGTGCCTGTCAAAACCCAGGAGGCGGTGGTCACCAGGGTGCTGGCTTTTGTTCAGAAGACTTTTCCCAAGCGTACCCAGTTGGCGGCGACGGTCGCTCTGGAGCACCTGACGGCGATTCTCGGTGGCGGTCTGCTCGACCTGCCCGAGATCATGGAAGGTGCAGAAGACGGCTACAAACGCATCTGGAACTGGCACGCCCTGGAGGAAACCGAGCACAAGGCGGTGGCCTTTGATGTGTATCAGGTGGCTGTGGGTACCGACCGCAAGCCCCTGGCGTACATCGAGCGCTGCGGCGCCCTGATGCTGGCGACCGGCATTTTCTTCAGTCTGTTTTTGCCCTTCTATGTTTACAATGTCCGGGTCGGCAAGGGTGTGCGCACCAATGGTTGGAAGCCGGTGTGGCGGCACACCTGGGGCAAGAAGGGTATCTTTCGCAACATTACCAAGCCCTGGTTCGACTGGTTCAAGCCCGGTTTCCACCCCTGGGACCACGACAACCGCGAGCAACTCGAAAACTTCGAGGAACTGCTTGGCGAGGTACTCCACCGGGCGGACAAAGCGGCCTGAATGGTGGCCCGAAAAGCAACCTGAAAGCCCCGCTCCGGCGGGGCTTTTTTTGTTCGTGGGCGGTGGGGCCGGGCCTCAGGCGATCAGGAATTGTGCAATCAGCCAGTAGCCCAGGCTGCTGATCACCACGATGCCGGCGATATTGAGTACAAAGCCGGCACTGATCATGTCGGCCATTTTCAGATGGCCGCCACTGAAGGCAATGGCGTTGGGCGGCGTCGCCACCGGCATCATAAAGGCGCAGCTGGCGGCGATGGCGGCGGGCACGGCCAGTAGCGCCGGGTCGAGACCCTGGGAAACGGCAATCGCCCCCAGGAGCGGCAGAAAAGTGGCGGTGGTGGCGGTGTTACTGGTCAGTTCGGTGAGAAAAATGATTACTGTGCTGATGATAATGGCCAGCAAAATGGCGGGAATATTGCCCAGTTCACTTACTTGACCGGCAATCCACTCGGCCAGGCCGGCGTCATTGATGGTGGCCGCCAATGAAAGGCCGCCACCAAACAGCAGAAGGACACCCCACGGGAGTTGGCTCATGCTTTCCCAGTTCATCAGCCGTTGTCCCCGGCCCGCTCCGGCGGGCAGGCAAAACAGGACAAGAGCGGAGGCGATGGCGATGCCGGTGTCACTGAGCCAGGGCAGGGCGTCGTTGAGCAGCGGTCGGGTCACCCAGGCCAGGGCGGTGAGCACAAACACGGCCGCGACGCGGCGCTCGGCCGAGGATAATGCACCCATGGCTTGAAGGCGTTGCTCCAGTACCGCCTCGCCATCTCCGCTGGTGGCCCAGTGGGCACTGTGGCGCAGTAGCCAGAGCGCCGCCACCAGCAACAGGGTCAGGGCCACGGGGCCGGCCACCAGCATCCAGCGGGCAAAGCCGATCTCGCGGTCGAACTGGTTGTCCAGATAGGCCGCCAGCAGGGCGTTGGGTGGGGTGCCAATCAGGGTGGCGATGCCGCCGATGTTGGCCGAGTAGGCAATGGCCAGCAGCAGGGCCACGGCAAAACCGCGCTGATCGGCGTCGCTGTCGCTGTTCAACTGGATCACGGACAGGGCAATGGGCAGCATCATGATGGCGGTCGCGGTGTTGCTGACCCACATGCTGAGAAAGGCGGTGGCCAGCATAAAGCCGACCACCTGTCGGCGGGGGCTGTGGCCCACGGTGCGCAGGGTCAGCAGGGCAATCCGCAGGTGCAGCTTCCAGCGCTGCATGGCCAGACCCAGTACAAAGCCGCCCATAAAGAGAAAAATAAGCGGGTGGGCGTAGGGCGAGGTGGCCTCGCCAATGTCACCCAGGCCGAGCGCCGGCACGGCGACGATGGGCAACAGCGCGGTGGCGGCAATGGGCAGCGCCTCGGTGGCCCACCAGATGGCCATCCACAGCATCAGCCCCAGGGCCAGCCAGGCGGTTTCGGGCATGCTCTGGGGCGCCGGCAGAATGTGAATGGCCACCAGAGCGAGCGGACCGACCAGCAAACCGGTTCGGGAGAGTGTATTGCGCTGCTTGTCGGGGGAGTCGGACATCGGCAAACTTCTCGTTGAATGACATCGTTTGTCAGGTTTTCCGAGCTATAGATTACACTGTTGTACCGCCTATAAGGAGTCAATCATGGGTCCGCGTTTTTTTCATCTGTGCTGGGTACTTTTGCTTGTGGCCTGCAGTCGGGAGGCGCCGCTGGCCTCGACTTCGGTCGTCCACGGGCCCTTTATGGTCGAGCGGGTGGTCGGAGGCCTCGAACACCCCTGGAGTCTGGCCTTTATCGATGAGGACGAGTGGCTGGTGACCGAGCGCCCCGGTCGCTTGCGCCGGGTCGTTGACGGTCAACTTCAAGCCGAGCCGGTGGCCGGTGTGCCCGAGGCCACGGCGGGTGGCCAGGGAGGCTTGATGGATGTGGTGCTCCACCCCGATTTTGCTCAAAACCGGCAGGTCTATCTGAGTTACAGCAAGGCCCGGGACGATGGATTGAGAACCACGGCCGTGGGGGTCGGCGAGTGGCGCGACGGGCGTCTGGAAAATTACCGCGATCTCTTTGTCAGCAATGCCTGGAGCGACAAGGGTCAGCACTTTGGCGGCCGCATGGCCCTGGACGACGACTACCTCTATCTCACCATTGGCGATCGCGGCGACCGCGATCGCGCCCAGGACCGCAGTGACCACGCCGGCAGTGTGATTCGCCTGCACCACGATGGTCGGGTGCCGGAGGACAACCCCTGGGTAGGCGACGACGACGGCCGGGACGAAATCTGGTCCTGGGGTCACCGCAATCCACAGGGGCTGGCCTTTCACCCGCAAACCGGCGCGCTCTGGTCCCACGAGCACGGCCCCCGGGGTGGCGACGAGATCAATGTCATCGAGCGCGAGGTCAACTACGGCTGGCCGATCATCACCTACGGGCGCGAGTACTACGGGCCAAGCATTGGCGAGGAGCGAAAGGAGGGCCTGGCCCAGCCATTGAAGCACTGGACGCCCTCGATTGCCCCCTCGGGCATGGCGTACTACCGAGGCGAACCCTTTGCCGATTGGCAGGGGGACTGGCTGGTGGGGGCACTGGCCAAACAGTTGCTCAGCCGCAATCGCTTCGACGATCGCGAGCCGGTGCAGGAGTGGCAGTATCTGCAGGGCGAGTGGCGCATCCGCGATGTGCGGGTGGGCCCGGATGGCTTTATCTACCTGCTCACCGACAACGACGACGGCCAGATACTGCGCTTGCGTCCGTCTGTCGACCGGGACTAGTTGCCGGCCTCCCTGAACAGCTTCCAGGCGGTGGCCAGGGGTAAATCACGCGGCAGCTGTTGTTTCAGGGCCAGGGCCTGCAGGGCGTCGAGCTGGCCGCTGCGGCTCTCGGCGAAGTAGTCCGGAAGCAGGCCATTGGATTGCCAGCTCTGCCCCCGGGGGCTGTACATGGCGGCGATAATGAATTTGATGTAGTGGCCGTTGTCGAGTTTGTAGCTGCCCTCGGCGGTGGCCTTGCCGTGACTGCGCGTGCCCACCAGGCGAGCCGCATCGTGGTCGCGCAGGGCGGCGGCAAAGACCTCCGCCGCCGAGGCGGTGTTCTCGTTGATCAGGACAATGGCGTCGAGCTCGATCGGGTCCGGGTTCTCCGAGCGGTAGTGTTCCACCGTGTCCTCGTTCTGCAGCGTGTAGAGAAGCTGGGCGCCTTTGGGCAGCATGACTTCTGCCAGTTTGAGGCCCTCGTAGAAATCGCCGCCGATGTTGTTGCGCAAGTCGATAATCAGGCGATCCACGCCGTCCTCTTGCAGTGCCCGCACGCGTTCGGCAAAGGCTTCGGCAATGCCCTGTGACATATGCCGAATCACCACATAAGCCAGCTTGCCCCGGCGCTCGATGGCGAGATTTTGCACTTCGTAGGCCGCTCGCTGGAGCGGCACCTCAAAGATATCGACATCGCGGACCACGGTCAGCTCGACCCGGGTATCCTCTTCGCCGGCGAGCAGTTCGGCCACCGCCTCGGAGGAAAGTCCCCTCAGGGGTTTCTGGTTGATGCGCATGATTCGGTCGTGGGGCTGGAGCTTGCCGGCGGCGGGCGAGTTGGGCGCCACACTGACCACGGTCAAGCTGCCGTCTTCCGCCTGAAACTTGACCTGCATGCCCAGGGTGTTTTTGAGCCCGCGCAAATCGCCTTCAAAGCTGGAAAACTCCGCCGGTGCCCACAGCCTGGCCAGCTCCGGCGATTCGGGGGGCGAGACATGCCGGAGCATCCCCTGAATGGCGGCGCGGTAGAGAATCTCGTCGTCGATCTGGTTGCTGTAGTAGTAGGACTGCAGCAGCTCCTTGACCTCTTTGAAGGTGCTCTCGGGGTCGGGAAAGGGCTGTTCCAGACCGATGGCAAACAGCGGTGGCCGCTCCTCGCTTTCCAGCGGCGAGCTGTACTGTTCAACGGCGAAGACCTTGTTGGCCAACAACAGTGTGACCAGCGCTATCGATATCGGGCGAAGGGCATGTATCAAGGGTAACTCCTTAAAGGCTGGCGCTCTGGCACTCTCGGTGTCGAAAGCAGTCTGTGGTGTGGTCGTTGACCATGCCCACGGCCTGCATATAGGCGTAGCAGATGGTGGGTCCGACAAAGCGAAAACCCAGGCGTTTCAGTTCCCGGCTCATTTGTCGGGACTCGGGAGTCTGGGCGGGGATGTCGCCGTGTTGTCTCCAGTGGTTTTGCAACGGCTGGCCATCGACGAACTGCCACAGTGTCTCCACCGGGTCGGCTCGCTCCGACAGTTCAATCCAGGCTCGGGCATTACTCACGGTGGATTCAATTTTCAGCCGGTTGCGAATGATGTCGGCGTTTTGCATCAGGCGCTGAATGTCCCCCGGGCCAAAGCGGGCGATGGTGTCGGGATTAAAATCGTCCAGCGCCTGGCGGTAGGCCTCGCGCTTTTTCAAAACGGTGAGCCAGGAGAGCCCCGCCTGGGCGCCCTCCAGAATCAGAAACTCGAACAGGCGCCCGGCGTCCCGGCAGGGCAAACCCCACTCGTGGTCATGGTAGTCGATTTCCAGCGGGTGTCTGGCCCAAGTGCAACGCGTCATAAAGGCCTCCTGTGCGTGCTTCCATTTTAGAGTAAACGCTCCACAAGCTATAGGGGTCAGCGCCCGGCTTTGATATAAAGTGCACTTTACTGCCAGTGGAAAAACCATGCGACTGCACGCCGAGCGACTGATCGAACAACCCATCGAGAGCGTGTTTGCCTGTGCCAGTGACATCACAAGGATGCCGCTGTGGGTGAACAACTTTTCCTCGCCGCGCTGGATTCCCCACGGTCGCGAGGACGCCGCGCCCGCCTTTACCGGGCAGTACACGCTCAACGGACGCAGCTACGACCTGACGGTGGAGATTTCTACCCTTCGACCGCCCAGCTTGCTGGTGTTGCGTTCCTCAACCCCGCCGCTGGCCTTTCAGTCGACGCTGAGCCTGGCACCCAGGGGCGACAAGACCCTGGTTCGCTATCAGTTGATGGCGGGTGGCGATAACGCCGTGGTCGGGGTGTTCGTCAAACTCTTTGGTCGACTGGCCACGGGCATGCTGAGAAGGCAGCTGGACAATGAACTGGCCAGCCTGGAGGCCCTGATCGAGGGCGCCGGGGATTTGCGGGAAGTCGAGACGCTCTGATCGAGCGGTTTGCCTGACAGCCTGCTAGAGCAAAAACAGGGTGGCAATGCCGAGAAAGGCCATAAAGCCAATGACATCGGTACAGGTGGTCAGGAGTACGCCCCCCGCGAGTGCCGCGTCGATGTTCATTTTGCGTAACATGACCGGAATCAACACCCCCGCCATGGCCGCCGCAAACAGATTGATGACGATGGCAATGCCGATGATTGCGCCAATGTGAACATCGCGGAACCAGACCGTGGCGATGGCGGCGATGACTACGGCCCAGACCAGTCCGTTGAGCACCCCGATGGCGATCTCCTTGAGCAGCAGCGAGCGCGTGTTGCCGACGCCGAGTTGGCCCAGGGCCTGGGCGCGAATCACCAGAGTCAGGGTCTGGCTGCCGGCAATGCCGCCCATGGAGGCGACGATGGGCATCAGTACGGCCAGAGCGACTACCTGCTGAATGGTGCCCTCGAACAGGCCAATCACCCAGGAGGCGAGAAAAGCCGTGAGCAGGTTGATGCCCAGCCACACACCCCGGCGCCGGGTGGAGCGCACGATCGGGGCGAAGATGTCCTCCTCTTCACTAAGACCGGCGCGGTTCATCAGGGATTTGTCGGCTTCCTCCCGGATCACATCGACGATGTCGTCAATGGTGATGCGTCCCAGCAGTTTCTTGTCGTCATCGGTGACCGGCACCGAGAGAAGGTCCCGGTCCTCGAACAGGCGGGCCAGTTCGTGCTCGTCCATTTCGGCGGTCACCGGCGTGATATCCCGATCCATCACCTCGGCCACGGTGGAGCCGGGATCGGCGGTCACCAGGGTTCGCAGGTAGAGCACACCCAGCAGCTTGTTGAAGTAGTCGACCACATACAGCCGATCCGTGCCCTGGGGCAGCTCGCCGAGTTTGCGCAGATAGCGGTTGATGACTTCCAGGGTGACATTGGGCCGAATGGCCGTGGTGTCGGTGTTCATCAGGGCGCCGGCGGTGCCCTCCTCGTAGGAGAGAACGGCCTCCACCCGGTCCCGGTCGAGCTTCTTCATGCTCGACAGGGTTTCCTGAATCACTGCCTCGGGCAGCGACTGAATCAGGTCGGCCATGTCGTCCGTATCGAGGCCTTCGAGGGCTTCTACCAGCTCCTCGGTTTCCATCTCCCGGACGAGGGTGTGGCGGACTTCCTCGCCGACCTCGATGAGGACTTCACCGTCGACATCGTGGTCGACCATGCCCCAGACGATCAGGCGCTGGGAGCGGGGCAGGGATTCGAGGAGGTCGGCGATCTCCGCCGGGTGCAGGCCGTTGAGAATGCGTTTGGCCTGCAGCATGGTGCCGCTTTGCATGGCAGTGCGCAGAAGCTCGAGGCGATCGGAGGTCGGATCTGTGTGCGCCAGCTCTGCCATGGGACGACCCTTCAGGGGGAGTTAAAGTGAGTTCGAGCCATTTTATCAGCTTTTAAATCAGATCGTTAGCGCCGTTTTGTTAAACGAAACTTGAAGGTTTTCGCTATTCGTCCTCGCCAAAAAAGTCGGCAAACAGAGCCTCGATGGCGGTCGTGGCCGACGCTTCGTCCTCGCCCTCCACATACAAACTCAGCGTGGTGCCCTTGCTTGCGGCCAGCATCATGACTCCCATAATGCTCTTGGCGTTGATTCGGCGGTGGCCTTTTTCCAGCTCGATTTTTGACCGGTAGCCGGAGGCGGTGGAGACCAGTTTGGCCGCCGCACGGGCGTGCAGGCCGAGCTTGTTGACGACTTCAATATCGCGTTCGATCACGGCTTGGCCTCATCCTGTGGCAGGGCAAAGCAGAGGCCTTTTTGCCCGCCCTCACGGGCAATATTGGCCAGTTCGTCGAGGGCGTGGGCCTGATAGTTGATGGCCCTCAAGAGCATGCACAGGTTGACTCCGGTGAGAACATACTGGCGTTGCTCTGCGGCCTCCAGGGCGACATTGAAAGGGGTGGCACCATAGAGGTCGTTGAGCAGCAGCACGCCCTGGCCCGAATTGAGCTCGCGCATTTTCTCCCGGATGGCGGCGGTGCGCTCTTCCGGGTCGCTGTCGAGGTCGACTTCAATACAGGCGGCGTTTTTCACCGGTCGCTTGAGGATTTTTTCTGCGGTGTCGAGCAGGGCGCGCCCGACGCCGGGGTGGGTCACCAGAATCAAACCTGTGTTCATGCCAATTCCCGGTGGCGCAGGGCCACATTGTTTCTCATGGATTTGAAGTGTCGCGTCAGGCGCTCCACCAGGTAAACGGAGCGGTGCTGGCCGCCGGTACAACCGATGGAGACCGTCAGGTAACGCCGGTTTTCGCGCTCGTAGTCGGGTATCCAGCGCTCGATAAATTCGCAGATGGACTGCTCCATCTCGACCACACTGGGCTGGCTTTCGAGAAAGACTTTGACGGCCTCGTCGCGCCCGTTCAGGGGTCGCAGTTCGGGTTCCCAGTGCGGATTGGGCAGACAGCGAACATCAAAGACGAAACTGGTGTCGCTGGGCAGCCCGTGTTTGAAACCGAAGGACTGAAAGAGCAGGGCCAGTTTGTCCTGGCTGGCGCCCTCGACACCGCTGTAGTGCTCGAGAAAGATCTGCTTGAGATCATTGGCCGTCTTGTCACTGGTGTCGATGGACAGGGCGGCGAAGGGCTCGATGGTCGCCAGGACATCGCTCTCGTACTGGATCGCCTCCACCAGAGGGTGGTTGAAGCGGGTCAGGGGATGCTTGCGACGGGTTTCGCTGAAGCGCTTGAGCAGCACCTCCTGACTGGCGTAGAGAAACACGACCTCGATATCGATGCTGCGGCTCTTCAGGTCCTTCAGCATCTGGGGGAAATTCTGGATTTCCTCGAGATTGGCGCGGGCGTCGATGCCGACGGCGGCGCGATCGTAGAAATTCTGGGTATTGAGCTGAAGCTCGCGCAGAAATTGCGGCAGCAGATTCAGGGGCAGATTGTCGACGCAGTAGTAGCCCTCGTCCTCCAGGGTGTTGAGGGCGACGGACTTGCCACTGCCGGAAAGACCACTGACGATGATGAGTTTCATGTCTGTGGTTCGTCCTCCTCGCCGGCGATGGGATCGCGGCCACTCATTTGGCGCTGCTGGCGTTTGACCAGTTCCTTGTTGGCATCGTAGCCCCGGGCGATCACCTTGTGGTTTCGCACCGCCGCCTCGACCATCACCGCGAGGTTCCGGCCGGGAGCCATTTGCAGGGTAATCACCGGGATGTCGACGCCGAGCACATTGCGCACGCTGTTGCTGTAGCCGAGGCGCTCCAGTTCCGGATCGACGCTGTCCTGGCGGACCAGATTGATGATCAGGCGCAGGTACTTACTGCCCTTGAGGGCGCCGTCGCCGTACATCTCGCGAATATTGAGAATGCCCAGGCCGCGCACTTCGAGGAAGTCGCGCAGCATGGGCGGGCAGTGGCCGGAGACGATGTCGGGCGTGATGCGGGAAAATTCGGCGGCGTCGTCGGCAATCAGCCGGTGGCCGCGAGTGATCAGCTCCAGCGCCAGTTCGCTCTTGCCCACCGCGCTCTCGCCGGTGAGCAGTACGCCCACGGAGATGACCTCCATGAACACGCCGTGGAGAGTGACCTTGTCGGCAAACAGGTTGGCCAGCTGGTAGCGCAGGGTGCTGACCAGTTGGTGGCTGGGCAGGTGGCTGGTCCACAGGGGCACGCGATTGGCCGTGGCCATGTCGAGGAAGTCGGGCGGAGTATTGTGATTGCTGGCAATGACCACCGCCGTGGTCTGACTGGCGAACAGGGTATCCAGCGCCTTGTGCCGCTCGGTGGGTGGCAGGCTGGCGAGGTGGCCCAGCTCGATTTCACCCAGTACCTGAACGCGGTTGGGGTGGATCAGATTCATGTGACCCACCACTTTGGGGTGATTGCCCCAGGCGATATTGGTATTGATGGCTTGCTCGGCGGTATTTTCTCCCGCCAGCCAGCGCAGCTCGAGCTTTTCGTTCAGATAGCGGAAGAGGTCGGCGACCAGGGTGGTCTCACTCATTCGTCCAAGTATCCTGAATTAAAGGAATGAGGCTGTCAGTCTGAACGATTGCCGGGGGAGTGTAAAGACATGTTGCTCCGGGCGCGGGGGCTTCAGGCCTCTTCGCGCTCGGGTTCCCAGCTCTCGAGTTTGCGGTAGAGTTCAGCGGGGTCGGTGGCGTCGCGCAGTTCGCGGCAGAACTCCTTGTCGCTGAACATTTCCGCCGCCGAGGCGAGGATGCGCAGGTGCTCCTCGGTGCACTCCTGGGGGACCAGCAGGGCGAACAGCATGTCCACATCCTCGCCGTCGGGCGAGTCGTAGTCGACGCCATTTTCCAGCGTGGCAAAGGCGACCAGAGCCGAGTCGACACCTTCCATACGGCTGTGGGGAATGGCGACGCCGTTGCCGACGCCCGTGCTGCCCAAGCGTTCGCGCTCGAGCATGCTGGCGAAAATATGGCCCTCGTCCAGTCCCTCCTGACCATCGGCAAGCAACTCGCACATGGTTTCCAGTGCGCGCTTTTTGCTGGTTGAGGCGTGTCGAACGAGGATGCGTTCGGGGGTTAACAGTTGTTCCAATTGCATTGCTATTTGTACGACTGCTGCGGGCCGTAACCCGACGGGGCGCGTAGTGTAACGCAATTGTTTCGATTTAACGATACACCCTCGTCGGCTTTTGCCCGACGGGGCCTGCGGGGCGGTTCGGGGCACAAAAAAGCCCGGCCCCGATGGTCGGGAGCCGGGCTCTGGCTGGCCTCGTCCTCAGGACGGTGAGACGGCGGCCTCCGCCGCCTCTGCGGCCTCGGCCACCGAGGCCTTTTCGCGTTTGTGGTGATCGGTCAGCTTTTCCTTGTGCTTGAGAAGCTGGCGGTCCAGCTTGTCGATCAGCCCGTCAATGGCGGAGTACATGTCCGTGTGCTCGGCGTGGGCAAACAACTCGCCCTTGAGGCCGGGAACATGCATTTTGGCTTCGGCCTTGTGCTGGTGCTTTTCCAGGCCGAGGATCACATGGACCTGGGTCACATGGTCAAAGTGTCTTTCGAGGCGGGTGAATTTGTCGTTGACGAAATCGCGGAGGGCGTCGGTGAGGTCGAGATGGTGACCAGTGAGGTTAATTTGCATCGTGTTCTCCTCTTGTTGTCGGAGCGTCCCGGCTGCGATGCCTGCCGGGGCGGCTCCGGAAGTGGCTGGGTGGCTCCCCAGCAACCGTTCGCGCCATTGCCATTGTGATTGCTCTTTTGGCGCGACACCTGGCAGGGATAAAACCGCTGCCTGTATTTCTATTTAGCGCCTATTTACAGGCTTCGTCAAATGCCACCGGGGAGCGGCTTTCAAGAGGTGGACAGGGTGTTATCAGGCAAGTTCCTTGCGCTCGTTGGAGGGCGGAATTCTCAATGCCTCGCGGTATTTGGCCACGGTGCGGCGGGCCACATTGATGCCCTTTTCGTCGAGCATACGGGTCAGTTTGCTGTCGGAAAGCGGCTTGCGGCGATCTTCCTCGGACACCAGTTTTTTGATCATCGCGCGGATCGCTGTGGCTGAGCACTCGCCGCCGTCGGCGGTAGATACATGGCTGGAGAAGAAGTGCTTGAGCTCGTAGAGCCCCCGGGGCGTGTGCATGTATTTCTGGGTGGTGACCCGGGAGATCGTCGACTCGTGCATGTCGATGGCCTCGGCGATATCCCGCAGCACCATGGGTTTCATCGCCTCGTCGCCGTATTCGAGAAAGGCGCGCTGTCGCTCGACGATGGCCGCGGCCACTTTGAGAATGGTGTCGTTGCGGCTCTGCAGGCTTTTGATGAACCAGCGCGCCTCCTGCAGATTGTCGCGCAAATAGCTGGCGTCGCTGCCCCGGTCGCCGCGTTTGACCAGGCTGGCGTAGAGGGCATTGATGCTGAGTTTGGGCGCCAGGTCCGGATTCAGCTCCACCTGCCAGCGGCCCTCGCGCTGGCTGACATAGACATCGGGGACGATGTACTCGGTGCGCTGTTGGTTCATGGCGGCGCCGGGCTTGGGGTCGAGTCCCTGGATCAGGGCAATGGCCTCGGACAGGGCCGCGTCCTGTACCCGGTAGTGGCGCTTGAGCCGGGCGTAGTCGTGGCTGCCCAGCCAGTGCAGGTGTTTGTCGATGATGCTCCGGGCGAGGTTCAGCTGGGGGGTCTCTTCGGGCAGGGCGCCGGTCTGGATCAACAGGCTCTCGCGCATGTCGGCGGCGGCCACGCCCAGGGGGTCCAGGTGCTGTACCCGGTGGAGTACGGCCAGCACCTCGTCCAGTTCCAGCTCCTCCAGGTCCCGGGACAGGGACTCGTGGATGGCCTCCGGTGATTCGCTCAGCCAGCCGTCATCGTCTACGGCATCAATGATGGCGGCGCCGATGTGGCGATCGCGCTCGCTCATGTGGGACATGTCCAGCTGCCACTGCAGGTGCTCGTGCAGGTCGCTGTCGGGAATGCCCTCGCGGGTTTCCCAGATCTCGCGGTCAGGCCCGCTGTCGCCGCCGCTGACGGCGTTGCCGTACATGGGTTCCCAGTTGTCTTCGCTGACGCTGTCGACGGGCAGGTCGTCGGCGTGGGTGTGGCTGCTTTGCTCGTCCAGCGACAGGCTCTGCACCTCGCCCTCGTCGCCGGCACTGTCCCTGCGTTCACTGTCGTCGCTGGCCTCGTTGTCGCCGCGCTCCTCCTCCAGTTCCAGCATGGGGTTGCTCTCCAGCATCTCCCGGATTTCCTGCTGAAGTTCCAGCGAGTGAAGTTGCAGCAGCTTGATGGCCTGCTGCAACTGCGGGGTCATGGTGAGGCTCTGACCGAGTTTGACCTGGAGTGACTGCTTCATAGAGTCATTGTAGCAAAGCTTGTAGCAATGAATGTGCCAAAACTGATCAGTTTTTCAGGCTAGAGGCGGAAGTCGGCGCCCAGGTAGACCTCGCGTACCCGCGGGTGGTCGAGCACTTCGGTGGGCGTGCCCTCGGCAATCACCCGGCCATCGCCGAGAATGTAGGCGCGCTCGCAAATGCCCAGGGTCTCCCGCACATTGTGGTCGGTGATCAGCACCCCGATGTCCCGGTGGGTGAGCTGGGTGATGATGTTCTGAATGTCCCCCACCGAGATCGGGTCGACGCCGGCAAAGGGTTCGTCGAGCAGAATGAACTTGGGGTCGGCGGCAATGGCCCGGGCTATTTCCACCCGGCGGCGCTCGCCACCGGAGAGGGAAATGCCCTGGGAGTTGCGAATGTGGGTGATCTGGAAGTCTTCCAGCAGGTGTTCGAGTTGATCTTCCCGCTCCCGGGGACTCAGCGTTTTGCGCAGCTGCAGTATGCCCATCAGGTTGTCGGCCACGCTGAGCTTGCGAAAGATCGAGGCCTCCTGGGGCAGGTAGCCCACGCCCATGCGCGCCCGGTGGTGCATGGGCAGGCGGGTAATGTCGCGGTCATCGAGAAAAATGTGGCCACCGTCGCAGGGCACCAGCCCCACCATCATGTAAAAGCTGGTGGTCTTGCCGGCGCCATTGGGGCCGAGCAGGCCTACGACTTCGCCGCTGCTGACGGCGTAGGACACATCGCTGACCACCGTGTGTTTCTTGTAGCGTTTGGCCAGATTCTGTGCGCGCAGTGTCGGCATGGGCTCACTCCTCGGCGTTGTCGGCGGGGCTGAAGATCATTTCGATGCGTTCACCGTCGTCGTCGCCCTCGGCCTGAACCGTTTGCTGGCGACTGTTGTAGCGAATGGTGGGGCCGTTGATGACGCTGTTGCCATCGTCGAGCCGGGCCTTGCCGCGCAACAGAATCAGGCCGCTCTGCTGGTCGATGTCAATGCGCGCGGCGCGGCCGTCGATGGTCTCGCCGGCATCCGTCTGCTGGCGGAACAGGGCGCGTTCGTCCCCGCTTTCGCCACCGAAGACCTCGGCGCGATCGAGGCGGCCCTCGGTGGCAAAGATTTCCATTTTGCGGGCGCGAATCTCGATGCTGCCCTGCTGCAGAACCACATCCCCGGTGTAGATGGCGCTGCCCCGGGACTGGTCAAAGTCGGCGCGTTCGGCGGAGACCTTGACGGGGGCTCGGGCGTCTCCCTCGAGGGCGTCGGCAACCGTGGCCACGGCCATCAGTGACAGCATCAGCAGGGCGCTAGTGACTCTGTTCATAACGGCTTTCCACCTCTCCCCTCAGGGTGAATTGTTCCTCGCGCAGGTCCAGTGTCATCTCGCGGCCGCTGCCGGTTGAAGCGCCATTAACCAGATCGACACCGCGGTCGCTGTAGGCGGTTTGCCGGCGCGAGTGCTGTTGCAGCCAGGGTGTGTTGAGTACCCAGCCGCCGCCTTCGGTCTGGCTCAGGACGACTTCATCCTGCCAGATCAGCTCCTCCAGGTCATCGCTGGCCTCGGCGTGCTCTGACCGGATACGCCAGCGCTGTTGCTCGCCGCCGGGAGCGTAGCTCGCCCCGCGGGGCTGCTCGATGGTGTAGCGCTGTTCCCGGGGGTAGTGAATCAGCGCGTCACCGCGCAGCGTCTGGCTGAGCACTCCCTGCTCGTCGTAAATGCGGGCCTTGAATTGCTGGATCTGGTAGTCGCTGTCTCCCGCAGCCGCCTCGCTGGCGGCGGGGCCTGTATCGGCACTGTCCCGGAGCCACAGCGTACCGGCGATGGTGGCACCGAGGAGCAGGGCGACGACAATCTGGGTCAGGTTAATCTTCAAGGTACTTGCGCAGTGCCTGGTCGAGTTTGCCCTGGGCGCGCAACATCATTTCGCAGACATCGCGCACGGCGCCGTAACCCCCCTGGCGCGGCGTGATCCAGTGGGCGTACTGCTTGACCAGCGGCTCGGCGTCGCGCACGGCCACGGCCAGTCCCGCCCGGCGCATCACCGGCAGGTCGATGACATCGTCGCCCACATAGGCGACTTCCTCCGGCTTCAGCTGGAGATTGTCCAGCATGTTTTCAAAGGCGCCGACCTTGTCCCGCTGCCCCTGGTAGAGATGTTCGACGCCGAGCTCGGCCATGCGATGCTTGACCACTTCCGAGGTGCGTCCGGTGATGATGCCCACGGTCACGCCGGCGTCCTGCAGCATGCGCAGGCCCTGACCGTCCTTGGTGTAGAAGGCCTTGTACTGCTGGCCGTCGTCGCCGATCAGAAAGGTACCGTCGGTGAGCACGCCATCGACATCGAAAATGGCCAGCCGGATATGCGCGGCGCGTTCGGCGGCGGTGGGGCGGGTGCTCATCAGACCACCCCCGCACGCAGCAGATCGTGCATGTTGAGGGCACCCACCACGCGGCGGTCTTCGTCGATCACGGCGAGGGCGTTGATCTTGCGGTCGTCCATGATTTTCAGAGCCTCGGCGGCGAGCATTTCCGGCTTGATGGCAATGGGGTTGCGGGTCATCACTTCCTCAATGGGGGTGTCCTTGAGGTCCAGAGTACGGTCGAGGGTGCGGCGCAAGTCGCCGTCGGTAAAAATGCCCTGCAAACGGTTCTCGCTGTCGACCACTGCGGTCATGCCCAGGCCCTTGCCGGTCATCTCGACCAGCGCCTGGCCAAAGGGCGTGGTGGTGAGTACGGCGGGAATTTCCTCGGCTTTACTGTGCATGATGTCGCTGACATGGAGCAGCAGGCGCCGACCGAGTGAACCGCCGGGGTGGGACAGGGCAAAATCGCCGGCGGTAAAGCCGCGACTCTCCAGCAGGGCCACGGCCAGGGCATCACCCATGACCATGGTGGCGGTGGTGCTGGCGGTGGGGGCCAGGTTGAGCGGACAGGCTTCCTGCTCAACGCCGACATCGATGTGGAAGTCGGCCATTTCACCGAGCTTGGAGCGGGCGTTGCCGGTCATGGCAATCAGGGGCACGCCCAGGCGCTTGATCAGCGGCAAAATGGTGACCAGTTCGTGGGTCTCGCCGGAGTTGGAAATGCCGATTACCACATCGCGATTGGTGATCATGCCCAGGTCGCCGTGGCTGGCCTCGCCGGGGTGAACAAAAAAGGCGGGCGTGCCGGTGGAGGCCAGGGTGGCGGCGATCTTGCTGCCGATATGCCCCGATTTGCCCATGCCGGTGACGATGACCCGCCCCTCACAGGCGATCATGGCTTCACAGGCGCTGACGAATTCGTCGTCAACCCGATCGACTAACTGGGCAATGGCGCGGTTTTCGGTCTCGATGACCGCACGGGCCAGGCTTTTGACTTTATCTGCATTCATGGCTGCGTATTGTAGCGACCCGCGCAGGGGAAATATAGCGCCCGCAGGAGCCATATAAACAGTGTTAACAGGCCCTGGGTCAGGCGGCCATGTAAAACAGGCTGAACTGGTAGGCGATGTAGATCACCAACAGCACGGCGCCATTCCAGCGCTTGAGCAGGGGTTTGCGCCAGTGGCCGATGTAGCTCAGGGCGTAGAGTGCAGCGGCCACGGCAAACATCACCGGAATGTCGCGGGTCAGCACATCGGATTCCACGGTGGTGGGCGAGAGCATGGCGGCGATGCCGAGTACGCCGAGAATATTGAACATATTGGAGCCGATGACATTGCCCACGGCGATGTCGTGCTCCCCGCGTTTGGCACTGGACATGGTGGCCGCCAGCTCCGGCAGACTGGTGCCCAGGGCGACGATGCTCAGGCCGATCACCAGATCGCTGACGCCCCAGGACAGGGCGATGTTCACCGAGCTCCAGACCAGCAGTCGCGAGCTGGCCAGCAGGATAGCCAGGCCCACGATCAACCACATCACGGCCCGGCCGGTGGCCATTGGCGGTGGCGGATCATTCAGCATTTCCTTTGCCAGTGGGTCTTCGGGGTTGGACAGGCCCTGCCAGGCAATCCAGCCCATCAGCACAAACAGGCCGACAAACAGACCGATGCCCTCATTGCGGCTGAGGTGGCCGTCCCACATCAGATAGCTGCCGATCAACATGATCCCCACCAGCACGGGGAATTCCTTTTGCAGCACCCCCGAGTGCATGGCAATGGGGTAGAGCAGGGCGGTGGCACCCAGGATCAGGGCGATGTTGGTGATGTTGGAACCCAGGGCATTGCCCACGGCCAGGCCGCTGTTGCCATCCAGGGCGGCAAAGGCCGAGATCAGCATTTCCGGCGCCGAGGTGGCAAAGCCGACAATGGTCAGGCCGATAATCAGTGGCGGCACGCCCAGGTTGCGCGCCAGGGCCGAGGCGCCGTCGACAAAGCGGTCGGCGCTCCACACCAGCAACCAGAAACCCAGGGGGATGGCCAGGTAAGAGAGTATCAACTCGGATGGCATGGCTAGAAGTCGTCTCCGAAGATGGCGTCCTCTTCCTCATCGCTCAAGTCCGCCGGCGCCGGTGCCTTGCCGCTGTCGTTGACCTGGGCGCGGCGGCGCTGGAGGTAGGATTCGCGCATAAAGATGTAGGGATCGGCCCCGGACTGTTCCATGATGTCATCCAAGCCGAGCAAGTCCTGGCGGATGTTGAGCACGCTGAGGACGGTCAGGGTCCAGCGCTCGGTGGCCGAATCGATGCCCAGCTCGTTGTCGATTTCGTAGCTGGCGTACATCGTGCCGACGCGGCCGACGCCGTCGCGGACATTGGCCGGGCCCAAAAAGGGCATTACCAGGTAGGGGCCTTCCCCGACGCCCCAGACCCCCAGAGTCTGGCCAAAGTCCTCATTGGTTTTTTTCAGCCCCACCGGTGTGGCCACATCGACAAAGCCGGCCAGACCGAGGGTGGTGTTGAGCACCAGTCGCCCACCGGTTTTGCCCGCGTCCAGCGGTTTGAACTGGAGCACCTCGTTGACCATCACCAGAATGTCGCCGAGGTTGCTGAGGAAGTTGTCGATGCCGGTGTCGACGGTCTCGGGCACGGTTTTGTCGTAGGCTTCGGCGGCGGGCTTGAGTGCGTAGCGGTCGAAGAAATCGTTGAACTGGAAAACCGCGCGGTTAAAGGGTTCCAGCGGATCGCCGTTGGCGGGTTCGCCCGAGGGGGGCTGCTCTTCCGGGCGCACTTCCTTGCCCGCACAGGCGCTGACCATCACACTGATCAGGGCGCTGGCCAGAAGCATCGTCATTCGCGTTTGCAGGAGTTGTGCTTTCACTGTGGCGTGACCCGGGTTGATGTGAAATGGCGCTTGCAATTGGGCGGCATTATACGCGAAGCCGGTGCCCTGTGTAGACGGGTCCGATAAGGCGCTCACGGGGGAACTCGGTCGCCAGCGCGGGGACAAAAGGTTATAGTCCGCAGACGGCGAGACTTAATTTTCTATCAAGGTGATACGGCTCATGAAAACGCTTCATTACTCCGCTCTAATGACATTGCTGGTGGGTTTTCTCATCGGCTCTCAGGCACTGGCCAGCGCCGCTGACCAGGGCCCTCGCGAGCTGCTGGTGAAAGTCCACGACCAGATCGTGGAAGTGCTGGACAATGAAAAGGAGCGCCTGGCCGAGGACCCCAAGTACCTCGAGCAGAAGCTGCGCGAACTGGTCGACCCCCATGTCGACTTTACCGCCATGAGCCGCCTGATGCTGGGTGGTCACTGGAAAAAGGCCAGCGAGGAGCAGCAGGCCTCGTTCATCCAGGAATTCCGCGCCATGCTGGCGCGCATCTACGGCAAGTCGATTTCCCTCTACGACGGTCAGGCCCTGGCCTTTGAACCCTACGAGCCGGGCGAGCGCAAAAACCTCGCGGTGATTCGCGCCCGGGTCGACAGTGACGAGGAGAGCGTGCCCATCGACTTCCGCCTGCGCCACAAGGACAGCGATGGCTGGAAGATCTACGACATCAGCGTCGACAGTGTGAGTCTGGTCAAGAACTACAAGTCCAGCTTCCGCCAGGACATCCAGGAAGCCGGCATGGACGGCCTGCTGGCCAAGATGGCGGCCACCGGCACCGGTGACAATGGCGAAGAGGGCTACGGCGAACTGGCCGAGGCGCCCGACGGCGAAGGTGCTGACGGGGACTGAACCGCACGCTACAATTTGCACCCCACCGCGGCGGCCACTGGCCGCCGCCGTTTTTTGTTTTCCGCCCACCCGGGCGTTACGGCCGGAGAATCATGTCAGCCATTGAAATCGAACAGCTGCACAAGCGATACGGCGATGTCCACGCCCTGCGCGGGGTCAGTTTTCAGGTCGAGCCCGGCGAGTTTTTCGGTCTGCTCGGTCCCAATGGCGCCGGCAAGTCCACCCTGATCAACATCGCCTCGGGCCTGGTGCGCGCCAGCTCCGGTCATGTCCGCATCCAGGGCTACGATGTCGAGCGCGACTACCGCCAGGCCCGCCGCCACATCGGCGTGGTGCCCCAGGAGGTGGTGTTCGATCCCTTCTTTACCGTGCGCGAGACTCTGGAGTTGCAACTGGGCTATATGGGGTTGCCACCCAACCGCGAGAACAAGGCCTGGCTCGATGAACTGCTCGATGTACTCGATCTTCAGACCAAGGCCGACAGCCGGGTGAAATCGCTCTCCGGCGGCATGAAACGCCGGGTGTTGATCGCCCAGGCCCTGGTGCACCGCCCGCCGGTGGTGGTCCTGGACGAGCCCACCGCCGGGGTCGATGTGGAGCTGCGCCAGATTCTCTGGGCCTTTACCCAGCGCCTCCACCGCGAGGGCCACACCATCGTTCTCACCACCCACTATCTGGAGGAGGCCGAGTCGCTGTGTGACCGCATCGCCATCATCAACAACGGCGAGCTGCAGGCCCTGGAGAGCAAGACCGAGCTGGTCAATCGCCACCCCTACCGCCTGCTCAACCTGTGGCTGGAGTCCCGGGTGCCCCTGCCCGACGCCCTCGCCGCCATGCAGGTCGAGGGCAGCCAGGCCGACGGCCGCATCACCCTGAAACTGCACAAGGAGCGCGACAACATCGGCGATGTCATCGAGCAACTGCGGGGGCAGGGCGCGGTGATCCGCGATCTGGAGACCGACAGCCCCGGCCTCGAGGAAGTGTTTATTGAAATGACCCGCAGAGACGGAGGTGCCCGGTGAGCGAGTTTGCCAACAGTCGCGGTTTTTACACTCTGTTTCGCAAGGAGTGCCGCCGCTTTTTGCGCGTGGCCGTGCAGACCGTACTCACGCCGGTGCTCACCTCCATGCTCTATCTGGCGGTGTTCGCCCAGGTGCTGAGCGACCGGGTCACGGTTTACGATGGCATCGGCTATGTCCAGTTTCTGGTCCCCGGCCTGGTGATGATGGCGGTGATCCAGAACGCCTACGCCAACAGTTCCTCCAGCCTGATTCAGGCCAAGATGAACGGCAGCCTCAACTTTTTGCTGGTCTCGCCGCTGTCGCCGTTTGAGATTTTCTCGGCCTACATTCTGGCCTCGGTGGTCCGCGGCACCATGGTCGGCGCCGGCGTGCTGGCCATTTCCCTGCTGTTTGTCGACCTGCCCCTGAGCCACCCCTGGGCGGTGTTGCTGGGCGTGATGCTGAGCAGCGCGCTGCTGGCCACCCTGGGCATGATGGCGGGCATCTGGGCCGAGCAGTTCGAGCAGATGGCGGTGTTCCAGAACTTCATCATCATGCCCCTGTCGTTTCTCAGCGGGGTGTTCTACTCCATCCACACCTTGCCCGACTGGTGGCGCCAGCTGTCCCACTTCAATCCGTTTTTCTACACCGTGGACGCCTTCCGCTACGGTTTTCTCGGCCAGTCGGACATCGATCCCTTGATCAGCTTCTCGGTGATGTTGCTGGCCCTTTGTGTGACTGGCGGTGTCACTCTGATGATGTTGATGCGCGGTTACAAAATCCGCGCGTAGGAGCTTGCCTCGCAAGCGAACGCCAGCCGGTGGCACCCACGCCCTTCGCCTGCAAGCAGGCTCCTACGGCATGGTTCCGCTGTAGGAGCTTGCCTTGCAAGCGAACGCCAGCCGGTGGCACCCGGGCCCTTCGCCTGCAGGCAGGCTCCTACGGTTCTGCAAATCCCTGTTGTTGCCAACAGCCGCGCATAGCGACAGGGCGCTATTCCATATAGAATAGCGCCCTTTATTCCGTTTAGAGATTCTCAATGGACAAGCTGATTATCGAAGGGGGCCGGCCGCTGGATGGCGAGCTGCGCGCCTCGGGCGCCAAAAACGCCGTGCTGCCGATCCTCGCCGCCACCCTGCTGGCGGACGAGCCGGTGTCGGTGAGCAATGTGCCCCATCTCCAGGATGTCACCACCATGGTCGGCCTTCTGGGCAGCATGGGCGTGCGCGTGGTGATCGGCGACCGCCTGACGGTGGAAGTCGACCCCACCACCATCGAGCAGTGCGTGGCGCCCTACGATCTGGTGAAAACCATGCGCGCCTCCATCGTCGTGCTGGGCCCGCTGGTGGCCCGCTACGGCCGGGCCCGGGTGTCGCTTCCGGGCGGCTGTGCCATTGGCGCCCGCCCGGTGGATCAACACATCAAGGGCCTCAAGGCCATGGGCGCCGAGGTGATCGTGGACAACGGCTACATCGAAGCCCGCGCCGACCGCCTCAAGGGCGCCCGGGTGGTGATGGACACGGTCACCGTGACCGGCACAGAAAACCTGATGATGGCGGCGGCCCTGGCCGACGGCGTCAGCACACTGGAAAACGCCGCCTGCGAACCCGAGGTGGTGGACACCGCCAACTTCCTCAACGCCATGGGCGCCAAAGTCAGTGGCGCCGGCACCTCGACTATTACCATTGAGGGCGTGGAGCGGCTCCACGGCACCGAGTACCGGGTACTGGCCGACCGCATCGAAACCGGCACCTTCCTGGTGGCAGCGGCCATGACCCGCGGCCGGGTCAAAGTCAAGGACACCGTGGCCCACACCCTGGACGCGGTGCTCGACAAACTCACCGAGGCCGGCGCCAAGATCACCACCGGCGACAACTGGATCGAGCTGGACATGGAGGGGCGCCGCCCCAAGGCCGTGTCCTTCCGCACCGATGTCTACCCCGGCTTTCCCACGGACATGCAGGCCCAGTTCATGGCCCTCAACACCGTGGCCGAGGGCACCTCGCGAGTCACCGAAACGGTGTTTGAAAACCGCTTTATGCATGTGCCCGAACTGCAGCGCATGGGCGCCAAAATCGACATCGAGGGCAACACCTGCATCTGCGAGGGCGTGGAATCCCTCACCGGCGCCGAGGTCATGGCCACCGACCTTCGGGCCTCGGCCAGTTTGATCATCGCCGGCCTGGCGGCCCAGGGCGAGACCACCGTGGACCGCATCTACCACATCGATCGCGGTTACGAGTGTATTGAGGAAAAGCTGCTGCAACTCGGCGCCGTGATCCGCCGGGTACCGGCCTGAAACCGGGCGCTTGATAGGCGCAGCGTATGAAAGCCATTGGAATGCCGTGTTGATAAAAACGCATTCAATGATAGTTTAAGGTTATGAGTAAAAGATGAGCCAAGAGACGCAACAACTGACCATCGCACTGGCCAAGGGGCGCATCCTCAAGGAGACCCTGCCGCTGCTGGCCAAAATGGGCATCGAGCTGGTCGACGACCCGGATTCCACGCGCAAGCTGATCCTGGACACCAACCAGCCCCACATCAAGGCCGTGATTCTGCGCGCCACCGATGTGCCCACCTATGTGCAGTACGGCGCCGCCGATGTCGGCGTGGTGGGCAAGGACTCCCTGATGGAGCACGGCGGCGAGGGGCTCTACGAGCCGCTGGATCTGAACATCTCGCGCTGCCGCCTGATGACGGCGGGCAAGCCCGAGGAACGCCCCGCTGGCGGCCGCCTCCGGGTGGCGACAAAGTATGTCAAACTGGCGCGCGATTTTTACGCCAGCCGGGGCCAGCAGGTGGAGATCATCAAGCTCTACGGCTCCATGGAATTGGCGCCCATCGTCGGCCTGGCCGACTACATTGTCGACCTGGTCGACACCGGAAATACCCTGAAGGCCAACGGCCTGGTGCCGCTGGAGCACATTCTGGATATTTCCTCGAGACTGGTGGTCAACAAGGCCGCCATGAAAACAAAATACACAATGGTTCAGCCGTTTATCGACGAACTGAGCCAGGCGATTGAGTGAGACGCACTATGACAACCAACACTGACGATCTGAGAATTGTGAAAACCACCGAAGTTAGCAAGCCCAGCGAGGTGCTGAAGGAGCTGCCCATTACCGACACCGCCGCCGATATAGTGGCCGGTGCGCGCCAGGGCATCCACAACATCCTCAACGACGAGGACGACCGCATGATGGTGTTGGTGGGGCCCTGCTCCATTCACGACCCCAAGGCGGCGCTGGAGTACGCCAACAAGCTCAAGGCCCTGAGCGACGAGCTCAAGGACGACCTGCTGATCGTCATGCGCGTCTACTTTGAAAAGCCCCGCACCACCGTGGGCTGGAAGGGTCTGATCAACGACCCCAACCTGGACGGCAGCTTCGAGATCAACAAGGGCCTGCGCTTGGCGCGCAAGGTACTGCTGGACATCAACGGTCTGGGTCTGCCCGCGGGCACCGAGTACCTCGACCTGATCACGCCCCAGTATGTGTCCGACCTGATTTCCTGGGGCGCCATCGGCGCTCGCACCACTGAGAGCCAGTGCCACCGCGAGCTGTCCTCCGGCCTGTCCTGCCCGGTGGGTTTCAAAAACGGCACCGACGGCGGCCTGCAGGTGGCGGTCGACGCCATTGGCGCCGCCGAGCGCCCGCACCACTTTATCTCGGTGACCAAAGAGGGCCACTCGGCCATCTTCACCACCGCCGGTAACGAGGACTGCCATGTGATCCTGCGCGGCGGCAAACAGCCCAACTACGACGCCGCCAGTGTCGACGACGCCAGCGAGATGCTGGCCAAGTCCGGCCTGCGCCAGAAGCTGATGATCGACACCAGCCACGCCAACAGCCGCAAGATCCACGAGCGGCAGATTGATGTGGCCAAGGACATCGCCAACCAGGTGAGCAAGGGCGACAAGCGCATCTTCGGCGTGATGGTCGAGAGCCACCTGGTGGCCGGCAACCAGAAAGTCGTCGACGGCGTTGCCGAGACCTACGGCCAGAGCATCACCGATGCCTGCATCGGCTGGCCCGAGACCGAAGACCTGCTGCGCGATCTGGCCAAGGCCGTTCGCCAGCGCCGCGAAGTGTGAACAAAGCCACTGCCATGCGCCGACTCGACGCCAACAGCCCCGACTTCCAGAGCCAGCTGAGCCAGTTGCTGGACTGGGAGTCGGTGTCCGACAACGCCGTGCTCACCGCGGTCAACGACATCATCAACGATGTCCGCCACCGCGGCGACGCGGCGGTGATCGACTACACGGAAAAGTTCGACGGCCTGAGCGTATCGGCGATGTCGGAACTGGAACTCACCCAGGCCGACCTGGCCGAGGCCCTGACGCGCATCGACCCCGAACAAAAGCGCGGCCTGGAAGTGGCCGCCGACCGCATTCGCCGCTACGCCGAACAACAAAAGCTGGTCTCCTGGCAGTTCACCGACGAGCACGGCTCGCTGCTGGGCCAGCAGATCGCCCCGCTGGACCGCGCCGGCCTCTATGTGCCCGGCGGCAAGGCCAGCTATCCCTCCTCGGTGTTGATGAACGCCGTGCCGGCCAAGGTGGCCGGGGTAGGGGAGTTGATCATGATGGTCCCCACGCCCAGGGGCGAGCGCAATGACATGGTGCTGGCGGCCGCCGCCATCGCCGGCGTCGACCGCGTGTTTACCGTGGGCGGCGCCCAGGCCGTGGCGGCACTGGCCTACGGCACGGAAAGCGTCCCCGCCGTGGACAAGATTACCGGCCCCGGCAACATCTTTGTGGCCACCGCCAAGCGCCAGGTCTTCGGCAAGGTGGGCATCGACATGATCGCCGGCCCCTCGGAAATCCTGATCGTCTGCGACGGCAAAACCGATCCCGACTGGATCGCCATGGACCTGTTCTCACAAGCCGAGCACGACGAGGATGCCCAGGCCATTCTCATCAGCCCCGACGCCGACTTCCTGAGCCAAGTGGAAGCGAGCATCGAGCGCCTGCTGCCCGACCTGCAGCGCGAGCCCATCGCCCGCCAGTCGCTGGAGTCCCGCGGCGCCCTGATCAAAGTCGACGACCTCCAGCAAGCCATCGAAGTGGTCAACCGCATCGCCCCCGAGCACCTGGAACTGTCGGTGGAAGAGCCGGAAGTCTGGGCCCGCGAAGTCCGCCACGCCGGCGCCATCTTCCTGGGCCGCCACACCTCCGAGGCCCTGGGTGACTACTGCGCCGGTCCCAACCATGTACTGCCCACCTCGGGCACCGCGCGCTTCGCCTCGCCCCTGGGCGTGTACGACTTCCAAAAGCGCAGCTCCCTCATTGGCTGCTCCCCCGAAGGCGCCTTCGAGCTCGGCAAAACCGCCTCCACCCTCGCCCGCGGCGAAGGCCTCGAAGCCCACGCCCGCTCCGCCGAGTACCGCATCAAAAAATAACCCCCCCTTCAATAATCCCCCTCTCCCCTCGCGGGAGAGGGGCTAGGGGAGAGGGGGAGCAAAGGGAGAGAGGGAACAAGGAAAGAGGAACCAGGGGGAGAGGGTGCCCGTCATCCCAGAAAGCGCAAAGCGCTTATCCGGAATCTCCAAAGCGAAGCCACCCCAACCCAGCCCCCGTCATCCCGGAATCCCCCCAAACCATAGCCACCCTCACAAAACCTGTGATAACTTAACCAAAACGAAAACGCAGGGAAGTGTCCAAAACACCGAACACCTCCCACGAAACGAAATAAAATCAAACGAATAGGCAAAAAGTGCCACGCCGAAATATGCGGCCTCACGCCCCATATTTCAGAAGAGAAAAAATGATGAAAAAGATAACCCACTGATTTTATTAAGCGTTTCTCCAATAAAACGAGCCGTGTTTAGGAAATATGCGGTATTGACATATACGGCCAGGGGCCGCTGATTTAGCTGTTATACATTCTGAGGAGTCCGCAGTGTTCTTTGTGCTTAGTGATGGCGAGCAAATGAAATTTGCGGATGCAGAATTTTCTTACCTCGAAGAGCTGTTGAGTTCCATTGATGTCTCCTTGGCTAGAACAAACGCACGAATAAAACAGTCTGATGTGTGGGACATAGACTGTTTGTGTGACAAAGGAGAATACCTAATCGGTGTGGGCTTCTGTGCAATGCAGAGATACCTGTTCGACATTCTACGTGACGTGAAAATTGACCCTGGCCTTGCTAGAGAATTAGGGCCCAAAAGCACAAATGGGGTCCCGGTAGCAAAATTAGTCCACTCGGCGGCCAACTACTGGAAGCATGAACCTGAGTGGCATTCTTGGCTTTTGGAACTTCAGGAAAAATCACAAAAAACAGTAGACACCATTCTTCATAGGAGGGATTCGGCCGATTACCCATTATCAGAGCTGCTTGCCGACTTCTGTGGAGAAAATGACTTATTGTTAGTCAACTGCTTGCCTTATTTGAGTGAGTGGCGCTCGGCGGTTTGGGAGCACGTCTCAAAAAATGTATAACAAGGCCAGGCACGGCGACGTCTACTACATTGCGGCTTCGCCTACATTCCGTAGCCGCGCGTGCTGAGCGGCGTTATGTTCCAAGGTAGGTTTAGTGCCAGAGATACCTGAGTTCGAAAATTGTTGCGACAAAGAGCCATTCGCATTTTTTGGCTTGGCGGCGTATTACGCTCAAGTTCTTGAAGAGGCCGCATTAAATTTAGCGGTGGCACTTCGGTTGCCAGAGGTAAACTTCATTTCTCAAGAGCTCTTTGAGAGTCTGTATGAGTCACTTGGCCGGAGGACTTTTGGGCAACTCCTTAAGGCCGCCAAATCGAACCTAGAATTGTCGGATGATGATGCAAACTTCCTAGAGGAAGCACTCGAGCTCAGGAATATGCTCGTGCATCGCTATTTTAGAGAGCGTGCAGAAGACTTTATATCTGAAGTGGGCCGCAGAGGAATGGTAAAAGAGCTTCAGTCTATACTGTCAGAATTCACGAAAGCAGATGAGATTCTCACACGCCTGTATCTTCCACTTTGGGAGCAGTACGGCGTTAGCGAAGCATTCGTTCAGGCTGAGTTCGCCCGTATGGTTGCGGAGGCAGAGCATCGTGACAGAGAAAAATAATCAATGCATGCACAGCGGCGTCTTTCCCATTGCGCCTTTGGGTCGATTCCAAGGGCGCGTGTGTTGTATGCATTAAATTTCATTTCCAAGGTCTCAGCAATGCATTCCAATTTGCGAATTAGGTTGATTCCGTTAGTGTCTATAGGAGATAGAATTGAAAATAAGTAAAGTGCATTTAAAAGGATTCAGAAATTTTCTCGACTCGAATATTAACTTTAATAAGAACACTTTAATTATTGGCGCTAACGATGTGGGCAAAAGTAACTTGCTCCATGCGTTAAGAATGTTGTTAGACAAAAGCTTATCTGAAGCAGATATTGAGCCAAATGCGCTTGATTTTTATGTTGGTCCGGCCGGTGTTAGCGATGAAATATTGATTACCGTTAAGTTTTCAGATGTAACCGAAGATGCTGTTATTTCGGTTCTTAAGGGAAGCGTTAGTGAAGATAATGAAACCTTTTTACGATATACAGCAGAACGCGGTAGCCTAAGTTATAAGCTATTTGTTGGCCCTTCCGTTGACAACCTAGAAGAAGTCAGTAGCCGCTTTTATCTAAAATATGTCCATTTGAAGTATATTGAGTCTAAACGTGATTTAGAAAGGTTTATTCGCAAAGAGAAACGGCAGCTGTTAAAGATTGCGCAAGAGTCACTCTCTGACGACCAGAGGCAAGAAGATGATGATTTGCTCAGTGAAATAAGCAGTGACTTAGAAAGCCTAAATGACAAAGTTTCTCAATTAGTTTATGTGGACAAAGCAACGAATAATGTTAATGACGAATTGAAAATGTTAGCTCACCACTATGCTAATTATGAGGTGCAACTTGATACAGGTGCAATTCAGGTAAATGACTTTATAGAAAAACTACAACTTGGTGCTAATGCCAATGGCACTAACGTGATGCTCGGTGGAGATGGGCGGAATAATCAAATATTGCTTGCTTTATGGAAAGCAAAAAGTACACAAGAACATGATTTGGAAAATGAAGTCATCTTTTATGTGGTCGAAGAACCAGAAGCGCATTTGCACCCCCATCAGCAAAGAAAATTAGCAACCTATTTAATTGATGAGTTACCCGGCCAAACGATTATCTCCTCCCACTCTCCACAGATAACTGTAAATTTCTCCCCTGACTCTATCATAAGGTTACTTTACCAAGATTCATCTACGGTTGCTGCTAGTGATGGGTGCTCATTTTTTATTGAGTCAGGTTGGGAAAATATGAGTTACAGAATGAGCATTTTGCCAGCTGAAGCATTTTTTTCTGACGGTGTTTTTTTAGTCGAGGGGCCATCTGAAATACTCTTTTATCAGTCACTATCTAAAGCCTTGGGGATTGATCTTGATTTTGAAAATATATCAATCCTTTCCGTCGACGGTATTTCTTTTATGGCATTTATTTCTATACTCGATGCACTTGCAATTCCATGGACGATGAGAACTGATAACGATATTTCAAAAGTACCAGGTAAAAATGAATGGCAACATGCAGGAATTAATCGTTGTTTGAGTCTAATAGGGGAATCCCCATTTGAGAGACTAGGTGCTGAATTTTCTGCTAAAGACACTGTGGATAACGGAGAGTGGCAGGCGGCTTCTGACTCTTTGAATGAAAAAGGAATATTTTTATCTAAAGTTGATTTAGAAACTGATTTAACTGAAGAGCTTTCTCCTGAAGTAAGAATAGCGGTTGGAAAATCTGACGATGATTCTGCAATCAACTATCTACAAGGAAAAAAAGCACTCAGGATGAGACAATTGCTTACATCAGTTTCAGGAGATCTCTATAAGCTCAGAAGTGGTGAATTAGCAAAACCATTGCATAAGCTAGTAGAGATAAAAAACCTTTAGTAATGAGTACTTTTGATCCAACACCGCAGCAGAAGTCAGCTATTGACTGTAAGGACAGCATTGTCATTACAGCTTGCCCAGGTAGCGGGAAAACCACGGTGATGAAGGAAAAAATCCGTGGGATTACACCAGATCTATCTAGTCATAAAGGTGTAATTGCTATTACTTTTACAAAAAAAGCGAGTGAGGAGCTTAAGAAACGCTGTAAAGAGAGTGCTCATGACACAAAATTGAGCTTTTTCGGCACAATAGATAGCTTTTGCCTGAAAGAGTTGATATTGCCATTTTTAGGTCGTGTGTGGGGTGGCAGTCCGTCTGATTGTAGAGTTGTTAAGATACTAGGATCTGGTCAGAAACTTTATCTTTCAGGCGGATACAATTCACCAACTTGTGATGACCTTGATTCTGATTCTGGTTTTAAAGAATTGTATGATGCGGGGGTATTGTGGATGAGTAGTTTTGCTGCTTTATCCCTATTAATTCTAAAAAGATCGGCTTCCGCACAGCGCTATATAAGAGCAAGATACTCGCATATTTTTATCGATGAATACCAAGACTCTTCTCAAGCCCAGCATGAGTTATTCATAAAAATAAAAGAGCTTGGGTTAATTGCAACGGCAGTTGGAGACATTGACCAGTCGATATATCAATTTAGGGGAAGTCAGCCAGAATTCTTGTTAGCATTAACCGAAGATAGTGCTAATTTTCAGCACTTTGAGCTTGACTTAAATCATAGGTGTCACCCATCAATTGTTAATTATGCCTGTCGTCTTCTTGATCCGGCATACAAATTGCTGGCTCATGAAGATGATATCTATGTGTTCCGTCGTCTTATTAATGGAAGCTTAAAAGACGCCGCAAATCATGTTTCACCCTGGATAGAAAAATGGATAGAAAATCACCTAATAAATAGCGCATCTGAAATAGCTATTCTTGCTAAAAAGGAAATATCGTTGAAAGAATTTTCAGCCGGTTTAACCCTTAATCATCGACTATATACTGACACGCCTCTCAATGATATAGGAACTGAATGTGCTGAATTTTGTTCAGATTTGCTGTCATATAAGCACGGATCTATTCCAACTGCTCAGGACTTAATAGAAAAATATTTTTTTCAATTACCCGCTAGAAATATGGTAGAGATGCGAAGACGATTAAAGGGTCTTAAAGCCGAATCTGCACTAGAAGCTTTTATTCAGAAGAGTAACTATGTACTTGAATTACTAGGTTTTGATGAATATGAAGCAGAAAATGATGCTGTGACGCGTATCTGGAATGAAGATGCATTTTTAAAGATGTTTAAGCCAATCGCTGATGACGAAATTCAGCTAATGACACTTCATAAATCTAAAGGTCTGGAATTCAAAATAATATTTCACTTGGATATGGAAGAGTGGTCTTTTCCACATAGAATTCCAGGTGCTAATTGGGATGACATTAATTATCCAAGTTTAGCCGAAGATACTAACCTGCATTATGTTGGGATTACGAGAGCTGAGTTATTCTGCATTTTAGTTCGTACATCGTTACGCAGAAATTCGCAAGGAAATTACAGTAATTCAAGACCATCTTATTTTCTAGGTTTGCCTCAACTTGAAGGGTTATACCAATGAGCCACTAAGTAAGGCTGAGGTATAAAAAGCTTATGGGTTGCCGTGTAAATTATATGCAATTAAGTCAAAGCATTCGGACACCGTAAATGGTGCCGGTGTTTTAGACCTTAATCAAAATATCACAATGGTGATATCCGATTTCCTTTATTTCGTTATGAGAGGCTTCTTGGATTTCAGTACTGCCTTCACATATTTAAGGGTCTACCCAACATCAAATTGTTCCATTTTCCTTACTAGCCGAATGGGGCATAGCTGCTTCTGTAATTCTTGAGCCAGCTGCAAACGCAGAGTAAGTTCTAAAATAAGTAACCACTGGTTATTTACAGATTGGGTAAGATTGTGTAAATTAAGTGACCCAGGTTCACTTAACGGAGTTTTCCATCATGTCCTATGTTGTTATCACCGGCGCCAGCGCCGGCATCGGCGAGCAATTTGCCAAAGCGTTGGCTAACGAGAAACAAAACCTGATTCTGGTGGCGCGCCGGGAAGAGCGGCTGAACGCCATGGCCCGGGAGCTGAAAGGCCAGTACGGCATCGAGGTTGAGGTGATTGCAGCGGATCTGGCCGATCCCGCCGGTGTGGATGCACTGGCCAAACAGATAAACGACCAGCAATGGGCCCTGTCGGGCCTGATCAACAATGCCGGTTTTGGTGATCGCGGTGCCTTCACCGAGCTGAGCCTTGAAAGGCAATTGTCGATGATTCAGGTCAATGTGACGTCTCTGGTGTCCCTGACCTGGCAACTGCTGCCCAGGCTGCGCCAGCAAGCCGGCAGCTTTGTGATCAATGTGGCCTCCACGGCCGCGCTTCAGGCCGGGCCGAACATGGCCATTTACTACGCCACCAAGGCCTTTGTGCTGTCCTTCTCGGAAGCGCTGCACGAAGAGTTGCGCGACAGCGGCGTTGCCGTCAGTACGCTCTGCCCCGGCGCTACCGATTCCGAGTTTGCCCGGGAAGCCCACATGACGGACACACGGCTGTTCAAGGCCGGCACCATGACCACAGAAGCCGTGGTACGGAAGGCTTTGGCTAAGCGCCGCCGGGCCATCGTGATTCCGGGGCTCAAAAACCTGCTGATGATCTGGTCGGGTAAACTCTCGCCCCGATTGATAACCCGCCGCCTGGCAGGCTGGCTTCAGGCTTGACAGTGAAACACACCCTATGCGGAGGCAAGCAACGCGCCCGCACGGCCTCGGACAAGGCGGTGCGGGAGCAGCAGATCCTGGATGCTGCCGAAACCCTGTTTCAGCAGCATCGCTACACCGGGCTTACCCTGGCCGATGTGGCCAAGCAGTCCGGCCTGACCAAAGCCGCTCTGTACCGCTACTTTCGCAGCAAGGAACTGCTGTTCATTGCGGTGTATAAACGCTCGATGATCCACCTTGTGGAGGACATTGAGACTATCCGTGAGAAGGGCTTTCCGGGGGCGTTTATCGAAACGCTGCTGTCGCACCCCGTGTTCTGCAGCCTGACGGCGATTTTGCACATCGCCCTGGAAACGGGACTGAGCGAGGAGGAGGCCAGGGATTTCAAACTGTTTCTGCTGGAGCAGTCCCGCCGAATGGCTAGCGTTATCCAGGCTGCCACCGGGCGGGACGAAGCCGCCTGTTTTGAATACCTGATGCAGTGCCAACAGGCTCTGATCGGCTGCTGGCACATGTCCCACCCGCCCGAGGCCGCCCGCATCGCGATGCAGTCAGAACCGCTCACCGTATTCCAGAGGGATTTTGCCGAGGAATTGAGCACCCACCTGGGCGTACTCACCGAGGTCTTCCTCTCAAAATCATAGCCACCCTCACAAAATCCATGTTAACTTGATCCGTAACAGGCACAGGGAAGTGTTCAGATCGCCGAACACCTCCCCAAAAAGACGCCCACAAAATAACAAGTGCCCCGATACCCCAATTGCACCAAGAGCATGCCTGTTGCACGGGGATCCGCCAAAACTGGCGCGCGGGCTAGAACGGATTGATTGAAGGAGGGATTCAATGGACACAAAGTCTATCTACCCGTATCTGCTGGGTTCCATCGATGTCATGACAGCCGCACTGCACGCGCGGGACGCCTACACGCGCTTCCACTGTGATCGCGTGGTGCGTTTGGCCACAGAGCTGGGTGACGCCTGTGATGTGGTGGATGCCGAACTGGATCTCCTGCGTATTTGTGCACGCTTCCACGATGTTGGCAAAATTGGCGTACCCGATGCTGTGCTGCTCAAGCCCGGCAAGCTGGACGAGGAAGAGTGGGCCTACATGAAAGAACACCCGGTGTTGGGCGAGCGCATCTTTGCGGCCACCGGCCTGGAATTGGCCAAGGATGTGGGCAAGGTCATCCGCCACCACCACGAAGCCTGGGACGGCTCCGGGTATCCCGATGGTCTGGCGGGGGAGGAGATCCCGCTTTTAAGCCGCGTCCTGCTGGTGGTGGATGCCTACGATGCCATGACCAGCTCAAGGCCCTACCACCAGGCCCGTCCACACGAAAAGGTGATGGAAATATTGGGCTACGAAACGGGCAAAAAACTCGACCCGACCATTATGTCGGAGTTTGAAAAGGTCATCGAAAGCAGCCCCGCCCGCGCGCAATAGCAGTCTCTAGGAAACCGGTGCGAATCACAAAGTAATTGGGGTAGTATCAACTGATCAGACTTCCGCCTTATAGGTGAAAAAATGAAATATTTCGTGTTACCGGTATTTGCATTGCTGACTGGTTGTTCATCAATGGATACAGCGGAAAAACCTGCTAATTACCCTGAAGAGTTTGCTGAATTTTTGATTGAAGATGCGATATGTGACTCGCAATGCAGAAATGCACGTAAACATGAATATAAAGCGTACCAACTGGAAGAAAAGGCAAGGCATGAAGACTTGTCTGCAAATCCTAACTACGCTGATTTCCTCAGGCTGGAAGCAGAGGGTGAAAGAAAAGAGGCGGAAA
Organism: Pseudomonadota bacterium; assembly: GCA_051747425.1. Classification (GTDB taxonomy): domain Bacteria; phylum Pseudomonadota; class Gammaproteobacteria; order HTCC5015; family HTCC5015; genus HTCC5015. The sequence goes on along the minus strand of JBNJGD010000006.1, from coordinate 79,170 downwards.
AGTATCAGTAATACATAACGGCAGGAGCACTGCATGCCACTGGCAAGACCTCTTGAAAAAAGCGTGAGCTGGCTGGCCCGGCAGTCCCAGCGGCTGGTGGGGCAGAGCGAGGCGCCGAATGCGTTTCTGGAAGGCCCCTTTGCTCCGGTTCAGGAAGAGGTCACCGCCACCGAGTTGACGGTGCGTGGCTCGATTCCCCCTGAGTTGAACGGTGTGCTGGCGCGCATCGGGCCGAATCCGGTGGCTGTGGGTAATACTGCGGTTCACCACTGGTTTGCCGGCGATGGCATGGTGCACGGCCTGCGTCTGCGCGAGGGCAGGGCGCTCTGGTATCGCAACCGCTGGGTGCTCAGTGACAACACCGCCGATGCCTTGGGCCGCGACCGCCTGCCGGGCCGGCGGCACGGTCTGCCGATTTCGGTAAATACCAATGTGATCGGCCATGCGGGCAAGATCTGGGCCATGGTGGAATCCGGGCCGCTGCCGGTGGAACTGGACCCGGAGTTGAACTCGGTGCGCCAGGGACTGTTTCACAGCGACCGCCGGGCCTCGTTTTCCGCGCATCCGCATCTCGATCCCGCCACCGGCGAACTGCACACCGTCACCTACAATGCCCTGAATCCCTTTCGGCTGGAGTACAAGGTGATTGATCCTGCGGGGCAGTTGCGCCGGCTGGTGTCCATTCCGGTTAAACACGGCCCCATGGTGCACGACTGCGCCATTACCCGCAGTCAGGTGGTGGTGCTGGATTTACCGGTGACCTTTTCCACCAAAGCGGTGCTCAAGGGCGCCAATGTGCCGTATCGGTGGAACCACCGGCACGCGGCGCGCGTGGGGTTGCTGCCCCGCGAGGGCAGTGCCGATGCCATCCGCTGGTACGAGCTGGAGCCGTGCTATGTCTTTCACACCTGCAATGCCTTTGATGCGCCCGATGGCAGCGTGGTGGTGGATGTGGTCGCCCACGACCGGATGTTCGTCGACAGCCTGCAAGGGCCCACACAGAGCCGGATCACCTTCGAGCGCTGGACGCTCCCGGCCGGCGGCGACCGCGTGCAGCGCCAGGTGTTGTCCACGCTGCCCCAGGAATTTCCCCGCTTTGACGAGCGCCGCGCCACTGGGCCCTACCGCTACGCCTACACGGTGGCATCCGACCTGGACCGCCCGGACGACAACCGCCTGTTGTACCGCCACGACCTGGACACCGGCGAGCTGCGCCAGCACGACTACGGCGAGGGCCGGGTCAACGCGGAGACGATATTTGTGCCGCGCCGGGAAGAGGGCGCCGAGGACGACGGCTGGCTGCTCTCCTATGTCTACGACCGCCACAGCGACACCAGCTCGGTGGTCATCCTCAACGCCGACGACCTCGAAGGCGAACCCCAGGCGGTGATCGAACTGCCCGTGCGCGTGCCCCTGGGCTTCCACGCCAACTGGATTGCCGACGCCTAGCCTCTGCAGTGGAGTAGGGCGGAATTCGCGCAGCGACCTCCGCTGGCGGATTCAGCTACACTGGGTGTATTGGAACCATGAGAAAGGTTATGACCGAGTCAACTTCAGCACCCGTCCCCACAAGAATGCGGTATTTGGTGTTATGTGCAGTGCTGGTACTTGCGCATCTCCCGGGCAGCGCTTTCGCCGAACCCTCATCTACGGGTATTCATGTGAAAATTCCGAACATAAAAAACAGTACCGGAAATATTGCTTGCGGCATTTTTGAATCATCAGAGGGTTTTCCGGATGAGTTCCTGGTCTCGGCGAGAGCCGTGATAATAAAGAAAATTCACAAGACAGATTTGCAGTGCAAGTTTTCGGGTATTCCGCCGGGAACCTATGCGATCGCCGTTATCCATGACGAGAACATGAACGGGAAACTCGACACCAATTTGTTTGGTGTGCCCTCGGAGGGTTACGGCTTTTCCAATACGACCATTGACGAATTCGGCGCGCCTGCGTTTGCTGCTGCGCGTTTTTCATACGACGGGGAAGAGATACACCTTACAGGCAAGCTGAAGTACTGAGCCACTTTTTAACCCAAGGCGGCCCCGCCGATAACCCCATGCCGGTAATGATGCCCTCCATGTGATGTTGCGTTAGTCCCGAAATGGGACTAATATGGGTTATATGCGAATTATTGCTTTGTCCGCGTTAAAGGCATTCTGGTCCAGTTCGCCAGAGTACTCGGATTCCGTTGAGCCGTGTTTGGCTTGGTACAGGGAAACGCTTAAGGCTGATTGGGCCAGTCCAAATGAGGTGAAGGCGCAATTTTCGAACGCGAGTATCCTGAAGGATGGACGCGTGGTGTTTAACATTGCCGGTAACAAGTACCGGTTGGTGGTTTGGATTAATTATGCCTATCGCGTTGTGTATATTCGGTTCATAGGAACACATAAGCAATACGACGCCATTGATGCACAGACTATATGAGGTGCCTTATGGACATTCGTCCCATCAAAACAGAAGCTGACTACCAGGCGGCAATGAAAGAGATTGAAGGTCTCATGTCCGCTGAAGCTGGATCTGCCGAGGGAGATCGACTGGATGTTCTCGTTACTCTGGTCGAGGCTTATGAGCGAAAGCATTATCCTGTCGATTTTCCCGATCCAGTTGAAGCCATCAAGTTCAGAATGGAGCAGCAGGGCCTCACAGTAGATGACCTTGTCCCGGTCATTGGCCGGAAAAACCGGGTTTACGAGATATTGGCTCGCAAGCGTCCTCTGACGCTCCGGATGATTGAGGGGCTCCACGAGACATTTTCGATTCCAGCGGAAAGCCTGATAAAACATCACTCAAATCACGGTGACCATGCCGCATAACTCTGGATAGTTAGCGAGCAGGGCGGAAGTCGCGCAGCGACCTCCGCCTTTTTTTGGGAGCCGCCAATTAGCTGCTTGAAAAAACATACGGCATTGCCGTACATTTTTAAAAATGAATGATAGAAATCTTGGGCAGGAAATTCTCGACGGCATCAATGAAGTCAAGGTGTGAAAGTGTTTGAACAGTTGCAATGACTGGGTTCGGAATTTCCTCAGAATAGATTAAGAGCGCTACGATTAAATAAACGAAATACCAAACTGCGCGGCGTAGTAAAGCGCGGACGACCACAACACCGAAAAAATGGCCAGCATCGTCAGAATCCGTGGTTTTGGTGTGCCAAGCCTTGCGGAAATCCATGCGCCCAGCGGAATGCCCACCAGCACCGGGGATAACAACATGACTCCGTAAAAACCGTAACGGCGCCAGAATCGCACATACCGTCTCAGTTCCCTGCGAAACCCGGGCTTCCTTTCTCTCCTGGGCAGCAGTCGGCGGATAAAGGCGTTGATGTCCCGCCTGAAATGCAGCGTCACCGTAGCACTCACCATCGCCCCACTGATGTTCCAGGCGATCATCTCCCAATAAGAAAACCCGTAGGGCACACTCAGCGCCGGGCCAAGCCAGGTTTTCCACAGGCTCAGAAAGAATACGGAAAAGCCCTGTAATAGGTAGGAGTCGATTGCTTCCATGGCACTCACTGTGTCGTTGCTGTGTTTTTGACTTGCCGGCCATTGGATGGTGCGCCGCTTGCGCTATTATCAGGTTTTCCGGCCAATCGTGATAGAAGGCCGATTAAAGATATAAAGCAAAGAGGAGAATAACAATGGCTAAAAGAGACAAGCTCTTGGGGTGGGATGTTTCCCCATACACAGCGAAAGTGCGTAGTTATTTTAACTATAAAAATATTCCATATGACTACAAGCCGCCCAGTGCTTACACATTGTATAAAAAAGTACAGCCTGCAGTTGGAAAAATGATAATGCCCACCGTATTTCGGGCCGATGGAGCTGTGTTACAAGATTCAAGCCATATTATTGATGTTTATGAAATGGAAAACCGAATTAAACCCGTTTTTCCAGCAACACCAAAACAAGCCTTTGTCAGCATGATGCTGGAGCTATTTGCTGATGACTGGTTACCGATGGCTTCCCTTCATTACCGTTGGAATTATAAGGGCAACTTGAACTTTATCATTGGCGAATTCGGTAAAAGTGCGCTGCCCTATTTTCCTGGCTTCATCCAGCGTACTGTGGCAAAAAAGTTTGCCGGAAAAATGTCAGGCTATTTACCGATTTTAGGCATTACCAGGAAAATGGAAACCAAGTTAGAGGTTGCCGTTGAAAATATTCTATCCCTGCTGGACAAACACTTTAGTACCCATAAATTTCTGTTAGGTGGTCAGCCTACTATTGGAGATTTTGCATTATACGGCCAGCTATACGCCCACTTACATCGTGACCCGGAACCGGTGGATTTAATAAAAAAGTATAACCACTTGTATATCTGGCTAATGACAATGCATGGATCATTTACTCAGCCTTTTGAAGACTTGGTCCCGAATGATGAAATACCTGAAACACTGATTCCAATATTACAAAAAATCTCATTACTACAGGCTCCGTTGTTAGAGCAAACCATTCAGGGCATAAAAACCTGGACAGCGAAAAACCCTGATAAAGATAAGGTATCACAGCGGCTTGGAGACTCTACGCTAACGATTGAGGGTGAATCGGAATCCCGTTACAACCTGAGTTATGGTTATTGGATGGTGCAGCGGATAAAACAAAGAGTAGATGTAGACTCTGCTGAGCTTAGGGGGTTTATGCAGGAGTTGGGGCTGGACTCAGTATTTACTGAGCCTCTACCCGTAAAGGTGGAATTAAAACGAACTCGGCTTTATATGATCTAATTGAATTGCTCGGAATAATCGTTACAAGTCAAACGATTTCAGAATGGGGCAGGGGCCTGCGTCGCCGTGGGAGCACTCTGTGACCAGTTGATTCAGGGCGGTTTTGGCCTGCTGCAGTTCGTCGATTTTGGCGTCGAGCGCATCGATGCGGGCGCGGGCTAGTTGGCGAACGCGGGGACGGTCCTGGCTGGCGTCCAGTGAAATCAGTTCCCTGATTTCCTGCAGGGTAAAGCCGGCGCCCTGGGCTTTTTTGATGAACTTGAGGCGGCGCAGGTCCTCCTGGCTGTATCGGCGAATGCCGCCGTCTCGCTCCGGCACATCCAGCAACTCCTTGCGCTGATAGAAGCGAACGGTTTCAACGCCGACGCCGCCGGCTTGGGCCAGTTTTCCAATGGATAGCATTTGCTTGACTCCGTACTGTGGTACGGGGTCTATGGTAGGTTTGTATCGAAATAATAGCCAGGAGGTGGTGATGCAACAGTCCAATCCAGAACAGTCTCAGGCGAAGAAGGCGGTGCTTTACCGCATGGTGATGGAACAGCACCTGTGCCCCTTCGGGCTGAAGTCCAAAGATTTTCTCAAGCGTCAGGGCTTCGAGGTGGAAGACCACTGGCTGACCTCCCGCGAGGAGATCGATGCCTTCAAGGCCGAGCACAATGTCAAAACCACGCCACAGGTCTTTATCGGCGGTGAGCTGATCGGCGGTTACGAGGCGGTGCGCCGTCATCTGGGCAAGCCGCTGCCGGACCCCGATGCCACCAGCTACAAGCCGGTGATCGCGCTTTTTTCGATCACCTTTCTGATGGCCCTCGGCGCGAGCTATGCGGCCCTTGGTTCGCCTTTTACCGTGCGTGCCGCCGAGTGGTTTATTGCCTTTAGTATGGCCGTGCTGGCGCTGTTGAAGCTGCAGAATGTGGAAAGCTTCGCCACCATGTTCCTGAATTACGATTTGCTGGCCAAGCGTTGGGTGCCGTATTCCTATCTGTACCCGTTTGGTGAAGGTCTGGCGGGCGTACTGATGATTGGCGGGGTGCTGACCTGGCTGTCGGTACCTTTGGCATTTTTCATTGGTTCGGTGGGCGCTGTCTCGGTGTTCAAGGCCGTGTACATTGATCGGCGCGAGTTGAAATGCGCCTGCGTGGGCGGCTCCAGCAATGTGCCGCTGGGCTTTGTCTCCCTGACCGAGAATGTGATGATGGTCGCCATGGCGGTCTGGATGGGCCTTTCCGCTTTGTAGTTTGTGGAGGATGGTTTATGAAGCACACACCAGGAAAGCAAAAAGCCCTGTTCGGTGGCTCTGTTAATGAGCGCCGGGCGGCCAGAAAGGCGCTGGCCTGGTGTGTGGTCATACCTGTTGTGTCGGTCTTCTTTTTTCTCGATGGCGAATTTACGCTGTTCTCGCGCTTTGGAGCGGATACCGTGGCGTCCCTGTCGTCTGATCCGGGTTCGTTTTATTTCTTGTTCTTTATCTTCGTCATCCTGCCGGTTCTGATCGGCATCTGGGAGTTTTTCAAGCTGCGTCGCCTTTCCAGGCGGTGATTAACAGCTTCGACTCATTTACGACTCCGGGCCATACAAGGTCGCTTTGACGGCTGTATCGAGTCTCATCAGTGGCAGATAGCCAAAAAACCTGCTAGCGTTTTGGAAGGCAAGTGCAGGGATGTGTCCAAATCAGCGCGAACACTTCCCATAAAAATCATTCAACCGCGCTGTGAGAAAAAAAGGGGCTATGCTTATGAAACTGTTTAAAGCAACGCTAATAGGGCTTTTGGTCATATTATCCGGCTGTGGAGGGGGTGGCTCATCCTCGGCTAACGAGGAGACTCAACCTGAGGATAAAAACCAGGAAAGTAGCGAAACCGGTGTTTTCCTGGATAGTGCAGTTGGCAATATTGGCTATCGTACCGAGACTTTTGATGGCTTTACAAATGCTCTCGGGGAATATGAATACCTGGATGGCGAATCCATTATCTTCTATATAGGGAGTCTTGAACTTCCCTCAGCCACTGCTGCTTCCATTGTTACGCCTTTGGACTTGGCGGGTACTCAGGATACTTCCAACGATGTGGTTGTGAATGTTTCCCGGCTTTTGCAAACTTTGGATGAAGATGGCAATCCAGATAATGGAATTACAATTTCGGAATCGGCAGTTAATGCTGCAAGTCAGGTCGATTTTTCATTGCCGGTAGAAGACTTTGAGACATCCGGTGCCGTGCAAAACCTGGTGGCCAACTCCGGGTCTCCGAATACAACTCTTATTCCTGTTAATGACGCTATAGAACATCTGGAAAGCACTCTGGATGAAAATTTCAGTATCGATATGAGTGAGAGAACGGCAGCCAGTGTCATTACTTATTCAGAGTGTCCGTCTGTACCCGGGGTTTGGGTCTATTCTTTTACCGACTCGGAAATAACTTTAACGGGCTCTGATACTTGGGAAGCACCGCCAGGCTGTGGCCTCAACGGCAGTCAAAGTATGTCTCTTGTCGCCTCAGAATTGGGTGACGACTTTGATGTTCCGTTCAACTGTGCTGCCTATCCAGTCTGCACAATTGACGACTTTGAAAAGACTATTACTGGTGTCGATGGAGGTGGCAGGTCTTTTACTTCCACCTATACATTTGATCGAGAATCCCTGCAGTTGACCTATGAAAAATCGGCTGGTGGGGAAACCTATTCAGAGGTCATCACTATTTCGCAAGAAGAAGCGTTTAGCATCGACATGAGCGGTCGATCTGCCGCCAGCGTTATTACCTACTCAGAGTGTCCTTCCACACCTGGGGGCTGGGACTACTCATTTACCGGAACTGAAATGACTTTAACGGGTTCTGATACTTGGGAAACACCGCCTGGTTGTACCCTGAACGCCAGTGAAAGCATTTCGCTAACAGTCTCTGAATTGGGTGATGACTTTGATGTCCCGTTCAATTGTGCAGAATACCCGGTATGTACCATTGACGATCTTTGGAAGGTGGAGAGTGGCGTCGATGGGAGTGGTAGATCATTCACCTCGACTTACACATTTGATCGTGAAACCCTGATGCTGGAATATGTTAAATCTGTCGATGGGGTTACTTACACCGAAGAGATCACTATCGAATAAGATGAAAGGGATTTTATAACGAAGTCTACGAAGTAAGATGAAGGGCGGGAGTCGCATAGCGGCCTCCGCCTTTTTTTGTGTCTTCGGCAATAAGCCACATGAAGAGCATCCAGAAATTATGGCTCTTTGGCCTTGTGATCCTGCCGGTTCTGATCGGAATCTGGGAGTTGTTCAAACTGCTCCGAAGCTAGCGAAAGCCGGGCCACAGCGCTTTCTGAAGACGCTGATGGCTTTCGCTTTTCCTGTATTCATCACAGCCTGCGCCGGACAGTGTGGCGTCGGTTATGTGGTTGTCCTTGACCGATACGGTGACTTCGCAGGCTTTCAGTGTGGTGTGGTAGGCCTCTGTTTGCGGCTGACTGATGACTGTTGGCGTGTTGTTATTGGCTGGCATGGTGCCGTGGGGATTGAATTCGGTCACCGGCACTGAGATCAGCCACTGGTAAGTGGTTGAGTCTATCTTTTGACCGTTTTCGCCGAGGTGTTTGAAGGCGGCATCAATGGAAGCTCTCTCCATTTCTGATGTTTCTGTTTCGCTGGCAAGAACTGGGGTGGTCAGCATCGCCAGGACAATGAGAAGCGCATTTTTTAATCTGTGCATGGAGGTAATCCTTTTACTTAAAAACTCGATCCCGGTTGTTTGAGGAATTCGATTTCCTCGGGTGTAGAGGTTCTTCCGAGTATTTTGTTGCGGTGGGGGTAGCGGCCGAAGCGGTCGATGATGTCCTTGTGCCGTATTTCAAACTTGAGCGCGTCCTCCATACCCGGCTGGTCGAACAGGCGCAGGGCGTGTTCGTGGATGGCGACAGATTCGCTATGCATATAGGGCATGTAGAGAAAGCGTTGTTCCTGCACGCTTAGCTCCCGGTCCCGGCCGCCGGAGACGGCTTCCTGGGCCAGTACCAAAGCCATGGTATCGCAGGCAAAGGCGCCGGGTTGGTCACGGAAGATGTTGCGGGAGAACTGATCCAGCACGAGGATCTCGGCCAGACGGCCTCGGGCCGATGCGCGCCAGTCGACCAGCTCGCCAGCGGCGGCTTGCGTGTGCAGGTCACCGAACTGCTCGCTGATTTTTTGATCCAGCGCCCTGTCTTTTTTCCACCAGTCTTTGGGGGACAGTTCGTGGAACCAGAATTGCAGAACATCATCGATCATGGTGGGTGCATTCTACACCCGCCACGACGATTTTGCTTTACGAGAGATCGGTCAACTGGTTGAGCACAATATCGGCTTTTTGCAGCAAGTGCTCGCGCTCTTCCGGGTTGTCCAGGTAGTCCATACACAGAAAAAAGCCCTGGTGAATGGCGGCCTCAATGTTGTACTTCCTGGGCTCTGTCCCGGCGTCACTGGTGGTGTGTTGTTTGCAGTACTCCAACAACTGGTCGCGCAGCCAGTTCAGTGTCTCGGTCACCCGTGCCCGCACCGGGCCCGATGGTCCATAGCGTTCGCGGAAAGTGACGATAAAGGCATTGCGATTTTCACGGGCAAAATTAAACAGCCATTTCAGCATTTGTGACGGTGACAGTGGTTGATCGCCGTGTTGATGTCGACCTTGTTGCACGGCTTCGTGCAGTTTGTCGAAGAGGTCGTCGGCCATCGCCTCCATCATTTCCGGCACGCTGTCGAAGTGGCGGTAGAAGGTGTTGTGGTTGAGTCCGGCGTTGCGTGCGATCTCTCGCAGTTTCAGGCTGTGAATACTGCCTTGTTTAGCGGCCAGTTGTGTGGCTGATTCCATCAGCAGGCGTTTTCCTCTGGGCATCTTGGCCTCAATACTTTTGTTCATGAGGTTTTCCCTTCTTTTTATTGTGAATTTTCTAGTTATGTTAGTGCATGTTGTGTTGACGAGTGGTATCCATTTGGATACTCTTTGCCAAGTATTGGATGCAAAGAGGGTTCCATGTTGGATGGATCAAACCTCTACACGGACTATAGAACAACAATCAAAAGACTGCGTCGATCCCCCGATTTTGAAAAAGTCGTGAAACCCGATTGGCTGTGGCTTTCCGGCGATGGCTGGTTACGCTTTTAAGGGAAATTCTGTTGATGAATCCGAACATTGAGTGGCTATCCGGACCCACCCATCGTCACACTCGTCTCGGGGTATTGCCAAAATACCGCGAGGGGCTTTATCGACTGGGTCGCCATAGCCACGCATGGATCGTACCCAACGGGGCCTGGGGCGAGTCCAACAGCGGGATTATCCGCTGCATCAATCGCAGCATTCTCGTCGATACCGGCTGGGACCCCGACTGCGCAAAGGAAATGCTCGACGGGGTGGATGTCTTGCTGGACGGTTCGCCGATTACCCATGTGATTAACACCCACGCCGACGGCGATCACTGTTGGGGCAATCAATGCTTTAGCGACCGCCATATTCTGGCGACGCGCGCCTGTCGCGATCAGATGCGGCTAAACCGCCCCGGTCACCTGGCCCTGGCCAAGCTGGGTTGCAGTTTGCTGAAGTGGTTGCCAGTGGCGGGCTGGAATCGATTGGGTCAGTACCTGTTGCGTCTACTGGCGCCCTATCAGTTTTCCCTGGTCAGGCTGACCTTGCCCAACGATGTCTTTACCGGTGAGCGCACCCTGTCGGTTAACGGTATTGATGTGGTGGTTATGGAGTTGGGGCCGGGCCACAGTGACGGTGACAGCATTGTCTATGTGCCGGCCGACAAGGTGGTGTTCGCCGGCGATTTTCTCTATGTCAATTGCACGCCGGTGGCGCGCTCCGGGCCGGTGGACAATGTTATCCAGGCGCTGCGCACCATGCTGTCGCTAAAGGCCGATGTGTTTGTTCCCGGTCATGGCCCGGTGGCGGGTCGGGCCCAGGTTCAGGCGGCGATTGATTACTGGGAGTACATTCAAAAACATCTGCGCGCCTGCTTTGATCAGGGGGTCGCCCCCGAGCGAGCGTCGAAGGCGGTGCTGGAGCTGATGTGGCGCCAGCGCAAGGTGTGGTGCTACTGGGAGGCCCCGGAGCGCCTGGTGACCAACGCCTGGACGCTCTATCGCGAATGGGGTTATGCACCGCGCCGGGTGTCCGGGCGTCTGGCCACTTTGAACATGCTGCGCCACCAGGCCCGTCTGGCGGACCATTTTGGCGAACTGACACGGGAGGGCGGTGTCGCTGGTTCAGCCTGATCCGGCTGAACCAGTTAGTGGCGAGAGAACAGGGCGGCCAGCTCGCCGTGGTGGCTGTGGGGAAACATGTCCCAGATCTGCAGGGTTTCCAGGGCAAAGCCGCCGGCTTTGAGGTGGGCGGCGTCGCGGCTGAAGGTGGCCGGGTTGCAGGAGATGTAGAGCAACTGGTGCAGGTCCTTGGCCCGGGCCAGGCGCTGACATAACACCTCGGCGCCTTCCCGGGGCGGATCGAGCAGGGCGTGGTGCAGGCCGTCCAGGTCGTGGCGGCCGATGCCGTCCTCGCTCATCAGGTCGACCGATTTGAATTCACACAGATCCAGCCCGTTTTGCGCCGCGTTGTCTTTGGCGCGAGCGACCATGTCGGGGTTGCCCTCCAGCCCCAGTACGCGCGCCCCGGCCTGGGCCAGGGCCAGGCTGAAGTTGCCCACGCCGCAGAAGGCGTCCAGCACCCGGGCGCCGGGAGGCGGCGCCAATTGCGCCACAGCGCTCTCAACCAGGCGTTGATTCAGCACTCGATTGGCCTGGCTGAAGTCTCCCCAGTCCAGGCTTAGCCTCAGTTCGCCACCCGCCAGGTAGTAGCTCAATTCTCTGTGGCCGTGGAGGGTTTCCGTTGTCTGGTCATCGCGCCAGGCCAGGGTGATTTGCTGCTCGCGGGCGAAGGCGGCCATGGCCTCCCGGCTCTCTTCGGTGGGCGGCTGGTTGAGGCGCAGGCAGACAGCGGGCTCGGTGACGCCGGGCTGGGGTTCGTTGAGAAACAGGTCGAGGTGCCCCAGGCGCTTTTTCAGATTCCATCGTGGCAGCCCGGACTGCAGAGCCGGAAGCAAGCGGGCCAGTGGCTCTACCAGGATCGGGCAGGTCTCCACGGGCAGAATCTCGCGGCTGGCGGCGCGCCGATAGCCCAGGTGGTACTGGTTGCGGCGGCCGTCGTACCAGCAGGCCAGGCGGGCGCGGCTGCGGTAGTTCAGCCCGTCGATGTCCAGCGACACGCTGTCGAGCACCTGTTGTGGCGCGATGTCGGCCTGGCGGGCCAGTTGCTCCAGCACCGTCTGTTGTTTGTGCCGAACCTGCGCCGGGTGGCTCAGGTGTTGCAGGTCGCAGCCGCCGCAGTCGTCGTAGTGGGGGCAGGGCGGCGCCTGGCGGTCGGGGCTGGCGGACAGAATCTCCACCGCTTTACCCTCGTCAAAGCGCCGCTTTTGTGCGGTGAGTTGTACCCGCGCGGTCTCGCCGGGCAGGGCGCCGCTGACAAAACAGGTCTTGCCTTGGCGGGCCACGCCGCGGCCCTCGTGGCTGAGGCCGTCGATGGTCCGTTCCACAGTGGGCAGGGCGGCGGTGTGGCGGCGTTGGCTGCGCTGGGGCTTGTGTCGGCGTTGTCGATCGGGCTTTCTCATGGCGGTATTGTAGTGCCTTTTGGCGCCACAGCGGCAGTGGTATAGTGCGCGCCATCCTCAATACGGTTTTATCCATGAAGACGCCCGAGCAACTCATTCGCCCCGACATTCTCGAACTCTCCGCTTATCCGGTGCCCGATGCCTCGGGTTACATCAAGCTTGATGCCATGGAGAATCCCTACGCCTGGCCCGAAGCCATGCTCGATGCCTGGACGGAGCGCCTGCGTCAGGTGGCCATGAATCGCTACCCGGACCCGGCGGCCAAGACGCTCACCGCGCGCCTCAAGCAGGCCATGGCCGTGCCCGAGGGGCAGAGCGTGATGCTGGGCAACGGCTCGGACGAAATCATCCAGATCATGGCCATGGCCATGGCCCGTCCCGGCGCCACTCTGATGGCGCTGGAGCCGGGCTTTGTGATGTACAAAATGATCGCCCGCTTTACCGGGATGGACTATCTGGGGGTGCCACTCGGCGAAGAGGACTTCTCGCTGGATCTGGAAAGGACTCTGGAGGCGGTGAAGAGCCACCAGCCCGAGCTGATTTTTATTGCCTACCCCAACAACCCCACGGCCAACGCCTTTGAGCGCGGCGACATCGAGGCCATTATCGCCGCCGCCGAGGGGCTGGTGGTGATCGACGAGGCCTACCAGCCCTTTGCCGAAGACAGCTTTATGGGCGATCTGGGGCGCTTTCCCAATATGCTGGTCATGCGCACCGTGTCCAAACTGGGTCTGGCCGGTTTGCGTCTGGGGGTGCTGGCGGGATCGCCGGAGTGGCTGGTCCAGTTTGACAAGGTGCGCCTGCCCTACAACATCAATGTACTCACCCAGCACAGCGCCGAGTTCGCCCTGGAGCACCTGGAGGAGTTCGAGCGCCAGGCGGCGCAGATCCGCCATGATCGCCAATCGCTGATGGCGGCCCTGGCGGCGATTGAAGGTATACAAGTGTACCCAAGTCGGGCCAATTTTATTCTCTTTCGCCTGCGCAGTGCCGATGCCGGCGCGGTGTTTGAGGGGCTTCGCCAGCGCGGAGTGCTGATCAAGAATATGAGCAAGGCCGGTGGGGTGCTCCGTGACTGCCTGAGGGTGACTGTGGGTACGCCTGAAGAAAACACCGCCTTCCTCGAGGCGCTGAAAGACAGCCTGTAAGCGAGTGGCGAGACTGGAGTCCGGCACTTGCGAATTGTGTGGTCGCCGCGTGGACCAGATCACGCGGCACCACCTGATACCCAGAACCCGTCACCACAACAAGCGCAATAAACGCCAGTTTGATCGGGAGGAAGTGCATCAGCGCATCGCCCTGCTGTGTCGTCCCTGTCACTCCCAGGTGCACGCGGTGCTGTACAACAAGTCACTGGAGCGGGAATACAATACGCTGGAGGCACTGTCGCAACACCCGGAAGTGGCGCGGTTTTGTCGGTGGATAGCGGACAAGCCGGCAGGCCTGAAGGTGAATATTGTTAAAAAGCGCCAGTAGCCTTGGCGTATTATTCCACAATTTTTGGCGCCTATTGTGACACTCTGTCGGGTCTATCGATGTTCACGATTGTGCACTGCACATAAAATACGAGCCATCGGATGCGTTGCGTTCATCCCCTGTTCTCCTAGCGCATCCGGTATGGCTGTCTTGAGTACAATCTTTTTCAAGATCTTGTACCGAGGGTCTGAAGCCAGCGCCAAGCGCTGCATCTTCAGGCCCTTTTTTTTGTCTTTTTTTTGCTAAGCCACAGAGTTCACAGAGAGCACTGAGGCTTCAAGTCATTGCGAGCGGTAGCGAAGCAATCTGCGGCAATGGTTCGGCAGATCGCCGCGTCGCTTCGCTCCTCGCGATGACTTCTTGTGTCATTGCGAGCGGTAGCGAAGCAATCTGCGGGAACGGTTCGGCAGATCGCCGCGTCGCTTCGCTCCTCGCGATGACACATCTTCTTACTCATACCATTCAGCCGTGAAGAAACCGTCAAGGTGTGAGGTTCCGGATAAGCACTGTGCGCTTTCCGGAATGGCTCAAGAACCTCAGTGACCTCTGTGGGCCCTGTGCACTCTGTGTTATTTCACCCGGGTTTCAAGCAGCGGCTTCGGTGGCGGCGATGCGGCGGATTTTTTCTACCATGGCGCGCAGGCCGTTGCCGCGGGTGGGGGAGATGTGGCGGAAGAGATCGAGCTGTTGGAAGAGGTCGTCGACATCGGTGTCGATCAGCTCCTGCGGGGTCTTGGCGTTGAGCGCGGTGAGGACGATGGCGGCCAGGCCGCGGACGATGATGGCGTCGCTGTCGATCAGCAGGTAGAGCTTGCCGTCCTCCACCTGGTGGATCAGCCACACCTGGCTCTGGCAGCCGTGGACATAATTGTCCTCGATCTTTTCGCTCTCGGGAAACTCGGGGAGCTGCCTGCCCAGATCGATGATGTAGGCGTAGCGCTCTTCCCAGTCGTCGAGGAAGTCGAAGTCACCGACGATGTCGTCGGTATTGATCTTCTGGCCAAAGGGCGTCTGCTTGAAGGGGTAGTCACTCATGGCGTTCTCTACATCATGCCCAGTTCGAGTTTGGCGGTGTCGCTGAGTCGGCTGTAATCCCACGGCGGGTCGAAGGTCAGCTCGACATTGGCGCGGTCGACATTGGGTAGCGCTTCCACCTTGTGTTTGACCTCATCGGCAATCACCGGACCCATGCCGCAGCCGGGGGCGGTGAGGGTCATCAGGATGTGTACCGCATTGCCGTTGTCTTCGGTGTTGACGACCTGGCAGTCGTAGATCAGACCGAGTTCGACGATGTCCACGGGGATTTCCGGGTCGAAGCAGGTGTGCAGCGTTTGCCAGACCTGGTCCTCGTTGATGGTGCCGTCTTCATTGGCTTCGAGGTCATTGGTGGGCGGTTCCTTGCCCAGGGCGTCGGCGTCCTCGCCCTCGATGCGGGCCAGATTGCCGTTGACCGAAATGGTAAACGAGCCGCCCAGGGACTGGGTGACCGTGACGAAGGTCTCGGCGGGAATCTGGATTTCGGTGCCCGCGGGAACCAGGCGGGCGATGACATCCCGCGTGGTAATTATGGTTTCGCGTTCTTGCATGTCGCGTGTGACTCCGTAGTTGCCGTTCAGCCGGCGAACAATCGTTGAATTTTTTCCAGCGCATCGCCGAGCTGGTCGATCTCTTCGAGGCTGTTGTAGAAGGCCAGCGAGGCCCGCGCCGTACCGGGTACGCCGTAGCGCTCCATCAGCGGCATGGCGCAGTGATGACCGGTGCGGATGGCAATGCCCTGCTGGTCGAGCAGGGTGCCGATGTCACTGGGGTGCAGGCCGTCGATCATAAAGGACAGTACCGGCACCTTGCGTTCGGCGGTGCCGATCAGACGCAGGCCGGGGATGGCCGAGAGCCGCGCCGTAGCGCGCTCGAGCAGCTCGGCTTCAAAGCGTTCCAGTTCATCGCGGTCGAGATCACCCAGATAGTCGATGGCCGCGCCCAGGCCCACGGCCTCGGCGATGGCCGGAGTGCCGGCTTCGAATTTGTAGGGCAGTTCGTTCCAGGTGGTCTTTTCAAAACTCACCCGCTCGATCATTTCGCCGCCGCCCTGGTAGGGGGGCATGTCTTCGAGCAATTCACTGCGCCCGTAGAGTACGCCGATGCCGGTGGGGCCAAACATCTTGTGGCCGGAAAAGGCGTAGAAATCGCAGTCGATGGCCTGCACATCGGGCACGAAGTGGGGCACGGCCTGGGCGCCGTCGATCACGGTGATGGCGCCGGCGGCTTTGGCTTTGGCCACCATGTCTTCCACCGGGTTGATGGTGCCAAGCACATTGGAGACATGGGTCACGGCCAGGATGCGCGTCTTCTCACCCAGTTGCTGTTCGAAGCTGTCGAGATCGAGCTGGCCGCGCTCGTCCACGGCGACCACCTTGAGCTCGGCGCCGGTGCGCTCGGACAACATCTGCCAGGGCACGATATTGGCGTGGTGCTCCATGTGGGTAATCAGGATCTCGTCGCCGGGCTGAATGCGCGGAGCCAGGCCGTTGGCCACCAGGTTGATGGCCTCGGTGGTGCCGCGCACCCAGATGATGTCCTCCCGGCGCGGGGCGTTAAGGAAGTCGCGCACCTTGTCCCGGGCGCCCTCGAAGAGGGCGGTGGCGCGGTCGCCCAGCGTGTGGGCGCCGCGGTGCACATTGCTGTGGCACTCGCGGTAGTAGCGGTCCATGGCGTCTAGTACGGCGGCGGGTCGCTGGGACGAGGCGCCGTTGTCGAGATAGACCAGCGGCTTGTCGTGCACGCGCTGGGTCAGCAGGGGGAAGTCCTGGCGAATCTGATGAACATCGAGGCTCATGATTCTCCCCGGAAGGCGTGCTGGATGAACTGGCTGAGGCGCTGGTCGACGATGTCGCGGACGCCGTCCACGGGCACCTGGGCCACCAGTTCGTTGATAAAGGCCATGCTTAACAGGGTCTGGGCCTCACGCCGGTCGATGCCCCGGGAGACCAGGTAGAACAGACTGCGCTCGTCGAGGCGGCCGACGGTGGCGCCGTGGGCGCACTGTACATCGTCGGCGTAAATCTCCAGCTCGGGCTTGGTGTCGATCTCGGCGCTGGAGGAGAGCAGCAGGTTCTTGTTGTTCATCTCGGCCAGAGATTTCTGGGCATCAGGATGAATGTGGATGCGCCCGTTGAAGATGACATGGGACTTGTCCGCGGCGATGTTGCGGTAGGTCTCCTCGCTGTTGCAGTGCGGGGCGACATGCTCGATCACCGTGTGGTTGTCGTAGTGCTGGCGGCCCTGGGTCACGGCGACGCCGTTGAGTTTGCACTCGGCGCCGCTCTCCTCGAGCCGCACCTGCAGGTCGTGGCGGCGAAGCTCGCCGCCGAAGCCGATGCTGTGGTGTTCGAGGCGCGCGTTGGCCGCCAGGCGGGCGCCGGTGGCGCCAATGTGCCGGGTGTTTTCGGGCTCCAGGGAGACCCGCACCCAGGTGATGCGGGCGCCGGGGGCCAGGTCCAGCTCGTTGATGGTGTGTACCAGCAGGGGGTGATCGCCGACGCTGGTGTACTCTTCAACGGCGGTCATCTGGCTGTGCTCGCCGGCCTCGACAAACAGGCGCGGGTAGACCGAACCGCCGTGTTCGGAATCGCTGTGTACGGAAATGTAGAGCGGCTGCTCGAGTACGGTGTTTTTGGCCAGACGCAGGAGCAGGCCGTCCTCCAGACGGGCGCCGTTGAGCGGAGCCAGTTGGGTGGTGGCGGGGTCAAGACAGCTGCCGAGCTTGTCGGCCAGGGCCTTGGCCTGAAGTTCGTCGAGCTCGCTGAAAGCCAGCAGTTCGAGGCCGTCGACAGCGGGCAGCTGGCTGGCCTCGCGGTCGATTCGGCCGTTGCGAATCACCAGCTGGTAGCCTTCGCTGCGTTGCTCGGGAGCGCTGCTGCCAGCGGCGCGCTGGCCCAGCGCCTCGTCCAGCTTGAGATGGCGGCTGGTGTACTTCCAGTTTTCCGTCCGCCGGGTGGGCAGGCTCAGTTCGGCGGCCTGGCCGGCGGCTCGCTGGCGCCACTTGGCCAGGGGCGCGGGGAGGGCGCCCAGTTCGGCGCCGTCGACGAGGAAGTTGTCGGGCAGTTTGAGGGCAGCACTCATGGGGCCTATGCCTCCTCTGCTTCGTCGATGCCGAGCCAGCCGTAGCCGTGCTTTTCCAGCTCCAGGGCCAGCTCGCGGCCGCCGGACTTGACGATTCGTCCGCCAGAGAGCACATGCACGAAATCGGGCACGATGTAGTCCAGCAGGCGCTGGTAGTGGGTGATCATGACAATGGCGCGATCGGGCGAGCGCAGGGCGTTGACGCCGTCGGAGACGACCTTGAGGGCGTCGATGTCGAGACCCGAGTCGGTCTCGTCGAGAATCGCCAGCTTGGGCTCGAGCAACAGCGCCTGCATGATTTCATTGCGCTTTTTCTCGCCGCCGGAGAAGCCCTCGTTGACCCCGCGCTTGAGGAAGGATGCGTCCAAATCGACCTGGGCGGCCTTTTCCCGCGCCATCTTCATAAACTCGGGGGCGCTGACTTCCTCCAGACCGCGGTGCTTGCGCATGGCGTTGACGGAGGTTCTGAGGAATTGCAGATTGCTCACGCCGGGGATTTCCACCGGGTACTGGAAGGCCAGGAAAACACCCTCGCGGGCGCGCTCTTCGGTTTCCAGGTCGAGCAGATTGTTGTGTTCCAGCTCGATGCTGCCCTGGGTGACTTCAAAGGTCTCGTTGCCGGCCAGCACCTGGGACAGGGTGCTTTTGCCCGAGCCGTTGGGCCCCATGATGGCGTGGACTTCCCCCGCTTTGATTTCGAGGTCGATGCCCTTGAGGATTTCTTTGCCTTCAATGGCGGCGTGCAGGTTCTTGATGCTCAGCATGTACGGTTCTCTTCGTTTCAAGTCGTTGTTCCGGGTGTCCGGCCGTTTGGCCGGATCTCGAATCATTTCAGTGCGGTTCGGGGCGTTTAGCCCACGGCGCCCTCGAGGCTGACCTCGAGCAGCTTGCCCGCCTCCACGGCGAACTCCATGGGCAGCTCGCGGAAGACCTCCTTGCAGAAGCCGTTGACGATCATCGACACGGCCTCCTCGGGGTCGATGCCGCGCTGGCGGCAGAGGAACATCTGGTCGTCGCTGACCTTGGAGGTGGTGGCCTCGTGCTCCACGGTGGCGTTCTTGTGCCGACTCTCGATGTAGGGGAAGGTGTGCGCCGCAGAGCGGTCGCCGATCAACAGGGAGTCGCACTGGGTGAAGTTGCGGGCGTTTTCCGCGGTGGGCAAAAAACGCACCAGGCCGCGGTAGGCGTTGCTGCTGTGGCCGGCCGAGATGCCCTTGGAGATGATCGTGCTGGTGGTGTTCTTGCCGATGTGGATCATCTTGGTGCCGGTGTCGGCCTGCTGGTAGTTGTTGGTCAGGGCCACCGAGTAGAACTCGCCGACGCTGTTGTCGCCGCGCAGCACACAGCTGGGGTACTTCCAGGTGACGGCGGAGCCGGTCTCCACCTGGGTCCAGGAGATCTTGGAATTCTTGCCGTTGCAGGCGCCGCGCTTGGTGACAAAGTTGAAGATGCCACCCTTGCCGTTTTCGTCGCCGGGGTACCAGTTCTGTACCGTGGAGTACTTGATCTGGGCGTCGTCCAGGGCCACCAGCTCGACCACGGCGGCGTGGAGCTGGTTTTCGTCGCGCATGGGCGCGGTGCAGCCCTCCAGGTAGCTGACATGGCTGCCGGCGTCGGCGATGATCAGGGTGCGCTCGAACTGGCCGGTGTTGGCGGCGTTGATGCGGAAATAGGTGGACAGTTCCAGCGGGCAGCGCACGCCCTTGGGTATGTAGACGAAAGAGCCGTCGGAGAACACCGCCGAGTTGAGGGCGGCGTAGAAGTTGTCGCCCGCCGGCACCACGCTGCCGAGGTACTTCTCGACCAGCTCGGGGTATTTTTGCACGGCCTCGGAAATGGGGCAGAAGATCACGCCGGCCTCGGCCAGCTTGTCCTTGAAAGTGGTGGCCACGGAGACCGAGTCGAACACCGCGTCGACGGCGACGCCGGCCAGCTTCTCGCGCTCGTGCAGGGGAATGCCCAGTTTTTCGTAGGTGCGCAAAAGCTCCGGGTCGACATCGTCGAGGCTCTGGGGCATGTCTTCCTGCTTTTTCGGCGCCGAGTAGTAGGAGATGGCGTCGTAGTCGATCCTGGGGTAGTTCACATGGGCCCAGTCCGGCTCTTCCATCTGCAGCCAGTTGCGGTAGGCCTTGAGGCGCCACTCGAGCATGAACTCGGGCTCCTGCTTGATCGCCGAGAGGCGTCGAATGACGTCCTCGTTGAGGCCGGGCTCAAAGGTATCGGCCTCGATCTCGGTGACAAAACCGTGCTCGTACTCGCGCTTGATCAGCTCTTCCGGCTTGGCACTGTTGGCCATGATTTACTCCACTCGTCGTCGTTGCATCGCGGCGTTTTATACGCCGTCTGTGCAGGCATTATACAATAACAGAGTAAATTAGTCAGGTATTAGCCGGGGTTTGAAGTTTTTCCTTTATTTTCAGTTTGTTGACGCCGTCGGCGCCCCCTTGTAGCGGCGCTTGTCCAGGGCCATAAGGATGGGCGGCAGGAGCAAAAAGTCGGCGGCCAGGGCCAGACTGATGGTCAGGGCCAGCAGGGTGCCCATATCGGCGCTGGGGTTGAAGTGGGCCAGCAACAACAGAAGGAAGCCGGAGACCAGCACTACCGAGGTGATCACCAGAGCGGTGCCCACGGTGCGGAAGGCGTAGCGGATGGCCTCGGTGGTGTCGTAGCCGCGCTCCCGGCGGGCGCGCAGGTATTTGCTCAAGAAGTGCACGGAGTCATCGACCACAATGCCCAGGCTGATGGAGATCACCACCGAGACCGAGAGGCTGATCTCGGCTTTCATCAGGCCCCAGATGCCGTAGGCCACGGCCACGGGGACCAGATTGGGCACCAGTGAGATCAGGCCCAGACGGACCGAGCGCAGGGCGAACATCATGACAAAGGAAATCAGCACCAGGCCGATGCTGGCGCCGTAGACCAGACTGCGGATGTTGCGCCCGGACATGTGGGCGAAGACCAGGTCGAGACCGGTGCCCTCGCTGATGTCCAGGGCCGGGGCGTTCTCTTTGGCCCAGGCCACTGCACGGCGGTCGAGGGCGAGCATTTCCTCGGAGTCGCTCTTGTGTACCACCACACTCATGCGCGAGGCCGAGCGCTCCATGTTCTGGCGGTCGTCCAGACTCAGACCCTGGGGCAGGGACATTTCGTAGAGCAGGAAGTACTGGGCCGCGGCGTTGTGGGAATCGGGAATGCGGTGGTAGGCCTTGTCGCCGTTGTGGAGGTCGCGATTGAGATCCTTGATGGTGTCGGCCAGGCTCTCCACATGGCCCACCTTGGGCTGTTGGCGCAGCCACTCGGCAAACTGGTCGAGCTGTTTGAGGTAGTCCGGGGCGTAGATGCCGTTGCCGCCATCGCGGCTGCGCACGGTGTACTGAACATTGTGTACGCCACTCAGCTTTTCGTTGGTGGTGTCGATGGTCTGGCGGATCTCGTAGCTTTCGTCGAAGTACTCGTTCCAGCGCTCGGTTATGCGGTTGTTGGTGATGTTGGCAATCAGGGCCACGCAGATCAGACCGCCGACGACCAGAAGTGTCTTGTTGTGGCGGATAACCCACAGGGCAAAGCGGTCGAGTCGCTCGCTGGGGGACTTGCCCTCCGGCAGGGGGCGGTGCTTTGGTGTGGGCAGCACGAACAACAGGGCCGGCAACAGCACCATGCTGAAGAACCAGGCCATGCCCACGCCAAAGGCGATCATGTTGCCCAGCAGCCGGTAGGGCGGCGAGTCGCTGGCGTTGAGGCAGAGCACGCCGATGGCAGTGCTAAGGCTGGTGATAAACACCGGCTGGGCGTTAATCCGCAGGGATTCGGTAATCGCCTCTCGCCGGGAGCGCCCCTGTTCCAGCTCGTAGTAGTAACTGACCAGCACATGGACCACATCGGCGATGGCGATGGTGGTAATGGCGGTGGGTACGAAGGCCTGTGTCGGTGTGATGGTGACGCCGAGACCGGTAAAGAAGCCGAAGGTGCTGAAGGTGGTGACCAGAATGATACCGATGGTCAGCAACATGCCGCTGAGGCGGCGCAGCATGAACCACAGCAACACCATAAAGACCAGGTAGGTGGCGAGCACCAGGGTGCCGGTGTCCTGGTGGAAAATGTCGGTGATCGCGGCATTGGTGGCGGCGGTACCGCCCACCGTCACCTTGATGTTCGGAAACTCGGATGACAGCTCTCCGGCGACGGCCTTGGCCGCATCGGCCACCTCACTGCTGGCCTTGTTGTCGTTTTCCGGCAGGTTGAGCACTACGCTGACGCCGGCGGCACTGCCCTCGGGGTTAATCAGGTTTTGCAGTATGGGTTCGCCCTGCACTAACTTGCGGATGAACTCGATGTGATCGGGGTTGCCGGCGGCCTCAAGGTCCGGCAACAGGTGTTCCACCACCAGGGTGTCGTCTTCGGCGCTGGTGTGTTGGTGGTTGGCCAGGGAGGAGGCCCGCATTGCCATGGGCAGGGTCCAGGCCCGGTCGGTGAGCTGGTAGATCAGGCGCATGGCCTCGGGGGTGTAGAGGTCGCCCTCGCGAGGTTCAATCAAAAAGAAGACGCCGTCCTGCTTGCTGAACTCGCTTTCGACTTCCTCAAAGGCGATCAGTTGGGGGTTGTCCGCGGAGAAGTAGGCGCGGAAGTTGGAGGCGATGCTGAAATCCCTGAGTCCGGCGCACATGGCAATGATGGCCACGGCACAGACGATGAGAATGGCATGGCGCCATTGTTCTATCCATTGAGTGTATCGAATCATTGAGCAGCGTCTTTTGTTTTTTGAAGCGCGCATTGTACTGCACATACTCCCTCTGTAATGGGCTTGGCGCGTAATCTCCTGTGGCGGCGCCGGGGTATATGGATATAGCCCGATTGTGACTGTGGTGGCGGTCGATACGGTTAGAGTGTGCCATGGCGAGAGACAGCGAATGATATTTGAATTGCCCGATTTTCTGACCTTTCTTCAGCACGCTCTGGCCGGCGCTCTGGTCGGCTTCGTCGTCGGTTTGACCGGCGTCGGTGGCGGCTCCTTCATGACGCCCATTCTGGTGTCGGTATTCGGTATCAAGATGGCGGTGGCGGTGGGCACTGATTTGCTCTACGCCGCCATTACCAAGGCCAATGGCGTGTGGGCGCACAAGCGACAGAAGACCGTGGACTGGACGGTGGTGCGCTGGCTGGCGACGGGCAGCTTGCCGGCCTCCCTGGCGACGGTGGCTTTTTTGCGCTGGCTGCAGTCGCAGGGCGTGGACTACGCCCAATACCTGACTGTGACCCTGGGCGTCATGCTGACCCTGACGGCGCTGGTCTTGCTGTTGCGACCCTGGCTGGTGTCCGAGCGCCAGATTGTCAGCCAGCGCGTGGATGTCGGTGAAACACCCGGCCGCCGCCAGGTGGGGTTCACTCTGGTAACCGGCTTCGCATTGGGGATGTTGGTGACCTTGTCCTCGGTGGGTGCGGGGGCCTTTGGTGCCGCCGTTTTGATGATTCTCTATCCGCGCATGCCGATGATCCGGGTGATCGGCACCGATCTGGCCCACGCCGTACCGCTGACCCTGATTGCCGGCGTTGGCCACATGCTTCACCTGGGCCATGTCGATCTCGCGCTGTTGCTCGGTTTGCTGGCGGGGTCACTGCCGGCCATCTGGGTGGGAACCAAATTGGCCTATCGGATGCCTGACCGTTTGATTCGTCCGATAATGGCGGTAATCTTGCTGCTCCTTGGAATCAAATACACGGTGTTCTGATGCGTTTTTTGACCGCGCCCCGCGCGCCCTATCTGGCTCTCGCCGCCGCCTGTGGCGTACTCATGGCCATTGCCCTCTATATGCAATACGGCATGGGTTTGACGCCCTGCAATCTGTGCATGTTCCAGCGCGTGGCAGTCATGGCCGTGGGGGTAGTGGCCCTGATTGCCGGGCTGGCGGGGCCGCGCGCTGCGGGGCGCTGGTGGGCGTCGGCGGGCTTGTTGCTGACCTCCGGCGTCGGCATGGGTCTGGCCGGGCGCCAGCTGTGGCTGCAGAGCCTGCCCGCCGATCAGGTGCCGGCTTGCGGTCCGGATCTGGAGTGGATGATGGACACTTACCCCTTCACCGAGATGGTGATGGAGGTGCTGCGCGGTTCCGGTGATTGCGCCGAGGTGCAGTGGACTTTCTTGGGCGGCAGCATCCCCGCCTGGACAATGGCCTTCTTCGTCGTCGCCGCACTGTGGGGCCTGGCCGCCGCCCTGCTCAAGCGGGCCTGAAGGGCCGGCTACTTCTCGACGAAGTAGCGCATGGTCTGGCTGCGGTTGAACACCGATGAGGGTGTGATGCCGAACATGTTGCGGAAGGCCCGGCTGAAGTGTGCCGAGTCGGTAAAACCGGCGTCCAGGGCGGCGTCGGTCAGGGAACTGCCGTCGGCGACATAGGTAATCACCGTTTTCATGCGCACCCACTGGCGGAAGCGACGGATGGGCACGCCGGTCTGTTCCTTGAACAGGTGAATAAAGCGCGTCGGCGACAGATTGACCACTTCGGCGAGCTCTTCCATGGAGTAACTGGCCGAGGGCTCGGCGCGAATCATTTCCACTACCTTGAGAATGCGCGGATCGATCTTTTCCTCGTTCTCGTAGTCGTAGCCGTCGCCGTAAATCATTTTGGTGACCAGCTTTTTGGCCTTTTCGACATCCGGTGTTTCGTCGTGAATGCGGTTGACCAGATCGATCAGATTGGCTTCGTCGATGTGGTCGTACATGATCTGCCAGTCGCCGTGGGGCATGCTGCCGGATAGGTTCATGTAGTCGATGCTTTCGGGCTCGATGTGGAGTACGGCGGCGGCGATGCCGTCAAAGCGGTTCTGGTGGACACAGCCCGGTGGTACCAGGGCGGTGCGGCACTCTCGCCAGGATTCGGTTTCGCTCTCGAGGACGGAAAACGAGCCATCCAGTCCAATCACCAGGGCGGCGGCGCCCAGGCGGTGCTCGGCAATATTGGCAAAACGGCCAATGTGCAGCACGCGCCGGTCCCAGAGATAAATGGTGGATTGGTAGCGGTCTTCCGGCATGACGGGGATCCTGATATTGCGACTCAGTTGTTTTGGCGAAGTGTACTGTGACTAGCCAGTAAATACAAAGTTCATGCGGCGCGTGTACGACACTGGCGGCGCAGTGACCGCAGGAACTGTCTGGCCCTCGGCGGCAGGCTGTCGGGCTGGCGGCAGTAGTCCCGATACTGTCGGGCGATGTTTTGTTCAAAGGCGAGGGCGTCGCTTGCGTGGCCGTCGAGGTTGTCGATGCTGGGGTGAAAGTCGAGTCCGACGGCTTCACTGAACAGGCGCTCAATGGCCTGGGGTTTGATCTCTACCTTTTCAAATTGCCGTTGTTGTTCGGTATTGCGACCGTCCGGGGCGTACCAGTAGCCGTAGTCGGTCTGTTGTCGCCGTTGCAGGCCGGCGATGCACCAGTGGGCGATTTCGTGCAGGGCGCTGGCGGGGTAGTCGCGGTTGAAGTAGAGCCGGTGTTCGCCGCGCCCGTCGGCGGCGGGCAGGTAGAGCGGTTCGTCGGCGCCGCCGATCAGGCGCGTGTTTTCACTGCGGCCAAAGCAGCGTTGAAAACAGTCGATGATCGCCAGCGCCAGTGGGTCTTCAACGGGATGGGGGCAGGGTGGTTTCGGCATGACGGCATTATAAGCATTCTCTACACTGTGGCCATGAGGCGAGTTCGTTTAGCGATGGTTTTTCTGTTGGCCCTGGGGCTGCTCCCGGGCTGTGCCCCCGACTCGCCGGAGGGCTACTGGCGCGACTACGCCGAGCGCATTGCCCGCACACTGGAGTTTGAGTGGGTTGAATCGCCCCCCGCCGAGGTACTGGCCTTTCCCTCGCGCCGTGCGCTGCAGCAGCCGGTGGCGCCCCTGTCGATGAGCTTGCTCGACTTTATGCGCTGGCGGGCCTGCGACCTGCAGGAGCTGATCGGACAGCGCAACAGCGCCATGGGCAAGGTGATGCCCGACTCCCAGCAATTGCTCTACGAGCACCGCCTGATGACGGCGGTCTCCCGCTGTCTCGACACCGAGTCGTCTCTCAAGCCCGAGGCCGAGGCCTGGCTGAAAGAGGTGCTGGCCCACAAGCGCCAACAGCGCACGCCGATTTTCTGGAACGGCGTGTTGGCGAGTCCGGAGATGCAGGCCTTTTTCTCCCCCGGCCCCCAGCGTCTGTCGGTAGAAGAGGCAGCTGACAGCGCGGGCTCCATGCCCCGTGGCCTGCGCGCCGCATCCAGTCTGATTCACTGGCACGAGGTTTTCGGGAAGCGGGGTGAAGTGCTGAAGGGGGAGGCCTGGGAGCGCCGCTATCGCCAGCTGGGTGAGCGGCCGGTGGCCTATGAAATACTCCTCGCCATGGAGCAATCGACCCGCTGGCTCAATGCCATTAATCAGCAGATGAGAGAGGCCCTGGAGGCCCGGTCCATGTGTCCCCAGGGTGTAATGACGCCCAGGGGAGAGGTGATGCAACGCATTCTGACCCGTCGCTATCAGGGCCTGATGCAGCCCTTTCTGGCTCGCGTTGAGCGCTGGCACGGGGTGTTAGTCGAAGCTTTTTCACCGGCATTGGGGATGGATGTGGGGAATTTGCCCGAGTCGTGGCACCGCTACGCCCGGCGTTATTTGAGGGGCTCGGAGCAGGGTGCCCACGGCGAGTTCCGGCGCGCCATCGTCGGCCACACCGAGGTGTGGCAGTCGCTGCTCTCGTCCTGCGGGGCCTTGCCGAGCCGCCCCGGCACTTGAGAAGCGTCGGGCGCTGACCGACAATGCGCGCTGTTTCCCCGGAGCACCGTGTCATGCAGTTTGAGTCTCTCCATGTCGACAGCCAAGGCGGTCACCGTCTTCACCTGATGCATATCCACAGCGGTTCGGGTGGCGTGCCCGTGCTGATGGTGCACGGCATGATCGAGAACGGGCGCATATTTTACCATCATAGTGGCAAGGGTCTGGGGCCCTTTCTCGCCGAGCACGGCTTCGATGTCTATGTCGCCGATCTGCGCGGCATCGGTCAGTCCGCCCCGCCGCTGGGTCCGCAGAGTGGGCACGGTCAACACGAAACGGTGGATGAGGATCTGCCGCTTTTGCTCGACTTTGTCTGCCGACACAGCGGTCAGTCGCGCCTGCACCTGGTGGCTCATTCCTGGGGCGGGGTCTATCTCAACGCGGCCCTCGCTCGCCATCAGGAGTGGATTCCCCGGGTCATCAGCGCGGTCTATTTTGGCAGCAAGCGCCGGGTGCGCTCGCGCCACCCGGAGCGCTTCCTCAAGATTGATCTGATGTGGCGCGGCCTGTTTGCCTGGTGGATTCGCCGCGAAGGGTTTCTCGATGCGGTGGGCCACAAGGTGGGTGCCGATAATGAGAGTGCCAAAACCCATCAACAGTGCACCCGCTGGATCGTCGAGGACGAGTGGCTGGATGAGGACGGACTGGATGTGGCCGAAACCCTGCGCCCTCTGGCGCTGCCACCGACCTGGTACATTGCCGCCATTGATGACCACAGCCTGGGTCACCGCAACGATGTTCGCCTTTTTATGCAGGAGAGCGGTTGCGGGGAGAAGGCGTTTACCCTGTTGTCCAAAGCCGCAGGCAACGCCCGCAATTACGACCATGTTTCCATGTTGACGGCCGCCGAGGCCCGGGAAGACCACTTTCCCGATGTGGCTTCCTGGCTTGAGGGCGAACAACTGTGAAACCGTATAAAGGGCGCTAGCGGCGGCTCATGAGGGGGCGTTGCACCACCACCAGCTCCGCTTCAAAACTCTCGTTTTCGCGCACCCCGGAGACCAGCATGGTATCTCCGGGCGGGTGGCTGGCGACCCGGTCGAGCACATCGCGCACGCTGCTCACCGGCTCGTTGTCGACATGGGTGATAATGTCGCCCTGGCTCAGCCCCGCCAGCTGTGACGGGCCACCCTCGACCACCCCGACCAGAATCACCCCGTGGTCGACCCCCAGCTGGTCCTTGCCGTATTGCGACAGGTCGCGCCCCTCGGCGCCGATCCAGCCGCGAATGACGCGGCCGTGCTCAACAATCTGACTGAGGACATTGCGCGCCATACCGGCGGGGATGGCAAAACCGATGCCCTGGGAGCCGCCGTCCTGGGTGAAGATGGCGGTGCTGATGCCCACCAGTTCGCCGCGGGCGTTGATCAGGGCGCCGCCGGAGTTGCCGGGGTTGATGGCGGCGTCGGTCTGGATGAAGTTTTCAAAGGTGTTGAGGCCCAGCCGGTCCCGGCCGGTGGCCGAAATAATACCCATGGTCACGGTCTGGCCCACGCCGTAGGGGTTGCCGATGGCCAGGGCCACATCGCCCACCTGACTGCTGTCCTCCGGGGCCAGGGTGATGGGGTTGAGGTCCTCGGCCTCGATGGATAACACGGCGATGTCGGTTTCCGGGTCGACGCCCACCAGTTCGGCGACAAAGTCGCGACCGTCGGCGGTGCTGACGCGCACTTCCTCGGCATTGGCGATGACATGGTAGTTGGTCAGAATGTAGCCGCTGTCACTGAATATGACGCCGGAGCCGGAACCGGTCTTGATCTGCTCTTGTTGCCGGGGCTGGCGAAACAGGCGGTCGAGAATGGGGTTGTTGAAGGAGCCGTTGTTTTCCACCCGCCGGGCGGTGTAGATGCTGACCACCGAGGGCAAGCCCCGGGCTACGGCGTCGGCGTAGGAAAAGGGGCCGCTGTTTGCGGGTGCTTCGTCACGGCTCTGAACCACTTCTACCCGATCGCCGTTGCCGCCGCTGTCACCCGACCACTGGCGCGCGGCAATGACGGCAATGCCAATGGCAAGGCCGATCAGGAGGTATTGAACAATCA
Organism: Pseudomonadota bacterium; assembly: GCA_051747425.1. Classification (GTDB taxonomy): domain Bacteria; phylum Pseudomonadota; class Gammaproteobacteria; order HTCC5015; family HTCC5015; genus HTCC5015. The sequence continues at coordinate 50,407 of JBNJGD010000006.1, read as the reverse complement.
GGCGGGCTGTCGACATGGGTCCGGGTTCCGTACAATGCGCTGTAGTGTATCAAATACCGCATGCCCTCTCGAAGGATTCCGCCATGGTTGCCACACAAACACTGATTGATTACTGCGAGTCTCTGCTGCAAACCGGGCGGTTTCGCGATTTTGCTCCCAATGGTCTGCAAGTGGAGGGGCGCAGCGAGGTTCGTCGGCTGGTCAGTGGCGTGACCGCCAGTCAGGCGCTGGTCGACGCCGCCGTCGAACTCCAGGCGGACGCCGTGCTGGTGCACCACGGCTACTTCTGGAAGGGTGAGGATCCCTGTATCGCGGGCATGAAAATGCGCCGGATCAAGGCCCTGCTGCAGGCCGATATCAATTTGCTGGCCTACCATCTGCCCCTGGATGCCCATCCCGAACTGGGCAATAACGCCCAGCTGGCCGCCGAGCTGGGTTGGGAGGTGGAATCCATTGCCGGCGAGGGGCACGCCGAGGGCCTGCTGTTTACTGCGCGCCTGCCCCAGCCCTTGAGCGGCAGCGATCTGGCCGGCCACATCGAGGACTGTCTGGGTCGTCGTCCCACCCATGTGGGCGAGGCGGACGACGAGATAGACCGGGTGGCCTGGTGCACCGGCGGGGCCCAGGGTTTTATCCAGCAAGCGGCGGATCTGGGGGTGGACGCCTACATTTCCGGTGAAATTTCCGAGCCCACGACCCACATTGCCCGGGAGTCGGGTATTCACTACTATGCCGCCGGCCATCACGCCACCGAGCGCTATGGCGCGCCGGCACTGGGCGCCCATCTGGCCGAGCGCTTTGGTCTCGAGCACCACTTTATTGATATAGACAATCCGGCCTAGGCCGTACCGGCGAATCAATTAAAAGTCGATTAAAGGGGATTAAGCCTAGCCGAACTAGGCCCAAATTTGATAAAATCGCGCGACTTTTCCGAAAGGCGCGCCGTTTGATCCCCGAGTGGCGGATCGAGGCGGCTTTGTGGAATACGCATTACTTGGACTGGAGATAAAAATGTCTAATGACGTGAATCAGAGCCGTCGGCGCTTCTTGACCGCCACGACTGCGGTCGTCGGTGGTGCCGGTGTCGCGGCCGCTGCGGTTCCGTTTGTCGCCTCGATGACCCCCAGCGCTCGCGCCCGAGCAGCCGGTGCGCCCGTCGAAGCGGATATCAGCAAACTGGAATCCGGCCGAATGGTGACTTTCAAGTGGCGTGGCAAGCCCGTCTGGGTGGTCAGCCGTACCGACGAGATGGTGTCCAACCTCGACAGCCTCAACGACAAGCTCGCCGATCCCGAATCAGCGGATCCACAGCAGCCCGAATATGCGCAGAACACCAGCCGCTCCATCAAGGACAAGTACCTGGTGATGGTGGGGCTTTGCACGCACCTGGGGTGCTCGCCGCTGTTCCGTCCCGAAGTGGCGGCAGAGGGCATGGGCCGGGACTGGAAGGGTGGCTTCTTCTGCCCCTGTCACGGTTCCAAGTTCGATCTGGCCGGCCGCGTCTACGCCAATGTGCCCGCGCCGACCAATATGGAAATCCCTCCCCACTATTATATTGACGACAACACCATTCTGATTGGTGAAGACGGAGGTGCCGCCTGATGGAAACCCGCACGCAGCAACTATTGAACTGGGTCGACAAGCGCTTCCCCCTCACCAAGATGTGGAACGAGCATGTCGGTGAGTACTACGCGCCGAAGAACTTCAACTTCTGGTACTTCTTTGGCTCGCTGGCACTGCTGGTGCTGGTCAACCAGATCGTGACCGGTATCTTCCTGACCATGCACTTCAACCCGTCCAGCTTTGAGGCGGCCTTCGCCTCGGTGGAATACATCATGCGCGATGTCACCGGCGGCTGGATTATTCGCTACATGCACTCCACCGGCGCCTCGGCGTTCTTTGTGGTGATCTATCTGCACATGTTCCGCGGCCTGATGTACGGCTCGTACAAACAGCCCCGGGAACTGGTGTGGATCTTCGGCATGCTGATCTACCTGTGCCTGATGGCCGAGGCCTTCATGGGCTACATGCTCCCCGGCGGCCAGATGTCCTACTGGGGTGCCCAGGTGATCATTTCACTGTTTAACGCCATTCCGGTGATCGGCCCCGACCTGTCCACCTGGATTCGCGGCGACTTTGTGATCTCCGGCGCTACCCTGAATCGCTTCTTTGCCTTTCATGTGATTGCCGTTCCGCTGATCCTGCTGGGTCTGGTGGTGGCACACCTGATTGCCCTGCACGAGGTGGGCTCCAACAACCCCGAGGGTGTTGAGATCAAGAAGAACAAGGATGAGAACGGCAAGCCGCTTGACGGCATTCCCTTCCATCCCTACTACACGGTCAAGGACATTTTTGGCGCCGCTGTGTTTGCCATCTTCTTTGCCATTGTGATGTTCTACATTCCCGACTTCTTCGGTCACTTCCTGGAGCATCCCAACTTTGTGGTGGCCAACGCCTTCAAGACGCCTGATCACATTGCGCCGGTCTGGTACTTCACGCCGTTCTACTCCATTCTGCGTGCCGTACCGAGTTTTGCCGGCACCCAGATCTGGGGTGTGATCGCGATGGGCGCTTCTATCGCCGTACTGTTCCTCCTGCCCTGGCTGGATCGCAGCCCGGTCAAGTCGATTCGCTATCGCTCCACTGCCTACAAGGTGAACCTGGCCCTGTTTGTGATCAGTTTCTTCATCCTTGGCAAGCTGGGTATGGAGGCGCCGAGCACCATCAAGAACCTCATTGCCCAGATTTGTTCGTTCTACTACTTCGCCTTCTTCGGCATTCTGTGGTGGATCAGTGGCAACGAGAAAACCAAGCCGGTACCGGAGAGGATCACCAAATAATGAAACAGATGATGATCAAGACAATCGCCGTTGCGATGGGCACCATGGCACTGGCTTTCGCAGGCAGTTCACTGGCCGCCGGTGGCGGTGGGGACCTCGACCACGCCAATATCAGCCTGGACAATGAAAAGGCATTGCAGCGTGGCGCCAAGATCTACATGAACTACTGCATGGGTTGCCACTCGCTCAAGTTTCAGCGCTACAGCCGCATGGCCGAGGACATCGGTTTGACCAAAGAGGAAGTGGAGGAGAATTTGATCTTCACCACGGACAAGTATGGCGAGCCGACCAAGTACCGCACCCGCATGAACAACACCATGGGTGACGAGTACGGCGAGCAGTCCTTTGGCGTAACGCCGCCGGATCTGAGCCTGGTGGCGCGTTCGCGCGGCACCGACTGGCTGTACACTTACCTGCGCAGTTTCTACTACGATCCCTCGCGTCCGTTCGGTGCCAACAACACGACTTTCCCCAATGTGGGGATGCCCCACGCCCTGGCGCCATTGCAGGGCTGGCAAAAGCCGGTTTACTCCGAGCGTGAAAACGACTCCGGCGAAATCGTCGAATACATCAGTGGCCTCGAGCCGCTGGAAGAGGGCAAGCTGAGCGAAGAGGAGTACGACCGGGCCGTTCTCGACCTGGTGACCTTCCTCGAGTATGTTGGCGAGCCCGCCAAGATGGTTCGCGGCGAGATCGGTGGCTGGGTATTGTTCTTCCTTTTCATCTTCGCAGCGATTGCCTACGCTTTGAAGAAAGAGTACTGGCGCGACATTCACTAGTCCGCCACCGCAGGCGGCTCGCCCCGGCGAGCCGCCTTTTTGTTTTCCATACTGGAGGATACGATTATGGCGAGTCTCGCCAATCGACGTTCCGTTATGATGCTGTTTTCCCGGCCGGATTGTTTTTACAGTCACCGCACACGCATCGTTCTCACTGAAAAAGACATTACCGCCGAAATCATCGATGTGGACCCGGACAACATGCCCGAGGATCTGGTCGATGTGAATCCCTATGGTGTACTGCCTACCCTGGTTGACCGGGATCTGGTGGTTTACGACTCCCGCATCATCATGGACTACCTCGACGAGCGTTTTCCCCATCCGCCCCTGCTGCCGGTAGACCCCGTCTCCCGCGCCCGTTGTCGGTTGGCCCTCTACCGCATCGAGCACGACTGGTATCCATTGGTCGAAACCATTCAGGCCGGTGGCAAGGGCGTCGAGCAGGCGCGCAAGCAGCTGACCGAGGCCATCGCCGCCAACGCGCCGATTCTCGAGCAGATGCCGTTTTTCCTCAATGAGGAGTTCAGCCTGGTGGACGCCAGCATTGCCCCCATCCTGTGGCGCCTGCCGACACTGGGTGTGGAACTGCCCAAGCAGGCCTCTGCGGTGGAGGACTACGCCGAGCGCTTGTTTGCCCGCAGCGGCTTCAAGGAGAGCCTCTCCGAGGCTGAAACCCTGTTGCGCTAAGGCGTTGCCCACTGTGGCGCAATAACGGGCGGCGACTTCGGTCGCCGCCCTTTTTTGTCCCGGTCACTTTGTCAGACAAAGGCCTGTGTTAGGCTAAAAAACAGCGAAAGGGAGCGATTATGGATCAAGATTTTGTCATGGGTTCGAGCAAGCCGTACCTGGTGCGCGCCCTCTATGAGTGGATTGTCGATAACAATGCCACGCCCTACATTCTGGTCAGTGCCGATTACGAGGGCACCGCCGTACCACCCGAGCATGTCGACCAGAACAATCAGATTATCCTTAATGTCAGTCCCTCGGCTTGTGAGGGTCTGGTGATCGGTGATGTCGACTTGCGCTGTAACGCGCGCTTCTCGGGCCAGCCGATGGAGGTGATTGTGCCGATCGGTGGCCTGCTGGCAATCTACGCCAAGGAGAACGGTCAGGGCATGATTTTTGGCGAGGAGCCGGGAGACGGAAACCCTCCGCCGGAGTCACCCGAGCCGGGCCCGGGTTCCGGCGACGAGCGCCGCAATCACCTGAAAGTCGTGAAATAGAGGTGGACTAGGCGCCGCCGAAGAGCTGGCGATCGATCAGGTCGCAGAGACAGTGAATCACGACCAGGTGCACTTCCTGAATGCGTGCCGTGGTCTCCGATGGCACGCGGATCTCGATGTCGGAGGGGCGCATCAGAGTGGCCATGGCACCGCCGTCCTTGCCGGTCAGGGCAATCACCGGCATCTCCTTGTCGTGGGCCACTTCAATGGCCTGAATCACATTGCGCGAATTGCCGCTGGTGCTGATGGCCAGCAGGATGTCTCCGGCATTGCCCAGCGCCTTGATCTGTTTGGAAAACACTTCGTCGTAGCTGTAGTCGTTGGCGATTGAAGTCAGCGTGGACGAGTCGGTGGTCAGGGCCACAGCCGGCAGGGGCGGGCGCTCCATGGAGTAGCGATTGAGCAGCTCCGAGGAGAAGTGCTGGGCGTCGCCGGCGGAACCGCCATTGCCACAGCTGAGAATCTTGCTGTCGCTGGAAAGCCGCTGGGCGCACAGCTCGGCGGCCCGGGCAATCACCGGTATCAGGGTTTCCAGTGAACGCTGTTTGGCTTCGATGCTGGCTTCAAAATGATCTTTGACAATGGTGTCGAGGGACATAGGGTGCTCCTTTGTTCGCGGCTATTCTAAAGGAGCCGCGGGTTTTTTGCAGCCTTCAAGCCGGCGGTGTCAAAAGCCGTCGAGTGCGTTGGGAATCCACTGCACCCGGTCGCCCTCAATGGCGACCACATCAATGCGGCAGGGGTGATTCATCAGGTGGTGCTTTTGCAGGTAGTGCAGGGCGGTGCGGTAGAGGCGCTGCTGCTTTCTCGGGCCGATGCTGGCGGCGGCGCCACCGTAGTCGCCACTGCTGCGATGGCGCACTTCGACGAATATCAGGCGCTGGTTGGCGTCGCGCATGATCAGGTCGATCTCACCGCAGGGGGCGCTGTAGTTGGCCTCGACCAGCACCAGTCCCTCTCGCTCCAGATAACTTCGCGCCTGGTTCTCCCGGTTTCCGCCCAGTTCACGGCGATTGAGTGGCGCTTTCTCCGCCTGGGTTTTGTGGTTTTTGAACATCCTTGTTCTCTCCATTTTGTTTCAGTGGCAATTTGCCCCCCGCCGGTTCCACCTGGCGATCGGGGGTTTCAAAGGGAATCAGGTCGAGCAAATCGTTTTCCACCGGGACCACTTCGCCATCGCGGTACTCGGCCCACATCAGTTCGCGGTGGATGCGGCGATCGGCATCGGCGCTCAGATGACCGGTGTAACCGCCGGTGTGGTACTGGTAGTCACCGGCCATGGGGCCGAGGTGGGGAATCAGGTCAAAGGCGTCGGCGCCGAGGGCGTAGAGCGAGCCGAAGCGGGCCATCTGGTTGGGCCAGAGCTCGCGCAACTGCCGGTTGAGCGGCGTCTCGTCGGCCTTGAGTACCCAGGGCATCACGGTGAAGGTAAGACCCTCGACATCGCGATTGATGCTGGCGCTGCCACTGCCGTCGTAGGCCTGTGAGGCGGCCAGCACCGGCACTTCTTCCGCGTCGTGAAACTTGAGCAGGGGCTTGATGCTGCGCGCCTGACGGGCCTGGGCCGCCAGGTAGATGACATCGACATCCTGGCGCCGGCGGGGCTCATAGCCCACCTGGCGGCCGAGAACGGTTTGCAGAATGGAGCGGCGCGACTGGCTCTGGGTGATGTTGAGCAGGCTTTTGACCGCGCTGCCGTAGTCGCTGGATTCGGGGTTGTAGCGCTCGGTGGCCAGTACGCGGCCGCCAAAGTTCTCGTATTCTTCGCTGAATGCCTCGCCCAGACGACGGCCGAGTGTGTTGTCGGGCAGCAACATCAGGGCCTTGATCTGATTGCGGACAATTGCCAGCCGGGCGGCCTGGGTCCCCTCATCCTCGGGGATCAGACCAAACTGGAACAGGGGCGCGCGCATTTTGACCTTGTCCAGCTCGTCGCCACTGAGTTGGTTGAGGGCGAGCACCGGTACGCGGATGTCATCTCGTCGGGCCAGTTGGGCAATGGCGCTCTTCAGCAGGGGGCCGACGATCAGATTGACTTCGTCTTCCAGCGCCCGGTCGATGGCTTTATCCAGTCCCTCGGCATTGCCCCGGGTATCGTAGATGGACAGCGCCGGCAACTCGTCGCGATCGCTGTGATAGTAGGCGGCGAGAAAGCCGTCGCGCACGCTGGCGGCCTGCTCGGAATAGTTTCCGCTCAGGGGTAGCAGCAGGGCCACCCGGTCGGGGTAGCTGCTGCGTTTGGCGATGGCCTGGTCGAGTCGCTCGATCAGGCGTTCGGGCAGGCTGCTCCGGGGGTAGCGGTCACGCCACAGCGCCACGGCACTGCGATAGCCTTCGAGGTCGAACAACTGCGGCTTGGTGGCCAGTACAAAGGCCGACCAGGAAGTCAGGGCCGGGGTCAGTTCGCGCTCGCGGATTTTTTCCAGCGTGCGATCGGGGAGGGCGCCCAGTCGTTGCAGGGCGCTGTTGCCGAGTTCCTCGCGCTCGTCGCCCGTGCTCAGTTCAAACAGGGTCAGCTGGGATCTCAGGGTGTCGATTTTATATCCGGCCTCCCACAGCACCGTCATTTGCGTGCGCAGTACATGGCGCTGCAGGGCCTCGGGTGCCTCGGGGTCGTTGCCGGGCAGTTGCTTGACCGCGTCGGGGGCGGTTTCCCACTCCAGTGCGGCGAGGGCGCGCACGCAGCGAAGGCGCATGTGGTCGTAGCGCGACAGGGCGTCGTCGTCGATGCGCTTCAGCGTCTCTCGCAGGGCTTCCTGGCGTTTCAGGGCCAGTTCCGCCTCGGCTTGCAACAGCAGCCCCCGGGCCTGGCCGCGGGGGCCGGCCTCGCTCTGGTAGCGCCGGGCGTAGTCGAGGGCGCGCTCGGGTTTGTCCTCGACCCGCTGGAGTTCCCGCGCCAGTTCGTCCTGGCCGGTCTGAATGGGGCCGGTGGCGCAGGCGGCGAGCAGCAGGCTGGCCAGTAACAACAGGGTGAGGCGGGGCGCGGGCAATCGCTTCGACACGGTAATTCCTATAACATCGCGGTCTCTGGAGAGGGCGATTGTTAGCGGGAATCAGGGCAGTGTCAAACCGACCAAGCACACTTTATATTGTGGCCACCCCGATCGGGAACCTGGGCGACATGACCCCCAGGGCCCTGGAGGTGCTGGCGGCGGCGGATCTGGTGGCCGCCGAAGACACCCGCCACAGCCGCCAATTGCTGAATCACTTTGGCGTCAGCGCCGAGCTGCTGTCGCTCCATGAACACAACGAGCGCGAGCGCTGCCAGGCCATTATCGAACGATTGTCTCAAGGGCAGTCGGTCGCCCTGATTTCCGACGCCGGCACTCCCGCCATCAGCGATCCAGGCTTTGTCCTCGTCCGCGCCGTCCGCGAGGCCGGGTTTGCCGTGATCAGCGTACCCGGACCCTGCGCCCTGATTGCCGCCCTGTCGATTGCCGGCCTGGCCACAGACCGCTTTGTTTTCGACGGCTTTCTTCCGCCCAAACCCCGGGGCCGGCGGGAGGCCTATGGCCGCTACCTCGACGAGCCGCGAACTGCCGTGCTCTACGAATCCAGCCACCGGATTCTCGACAGTCTGTCGGACCTGTGCCAGGTGCTCGGCGGCGAGCGCATTATCGCCGTGGCCCGGGAGCTGACCAAGCTGTACGAGACGGTGCTCTCGGGAACGGCACAGAGCGTCCATGCTGCGGTCGCCGCCGATGGTAACCAGCGCCGGGGCGAGTTTGTGATCATCATCCAGGGCGCCGACGAGCAGCCCGCCGGCCGGGCCGATCTGGCCGCGGTGTTGCGACCCCTGTCCCGCGAGTTGCCGCCGCGCAAGGCGGCGGCCGTGGCCGCCGAGATCACCGGCTGTCGCAAAAGCGAGGCCTACGACCTGCTGTTGAGCCTGAAGTCGGACGACCAAGGGGACAATTGACTTCCGCCGCAAATCCGATACATTGGTCGCCCGTTTCAAACGCCTGTATGAAATTTTTCCGAGGCGCCCCGACGCCGCAAGAAGTGACCCGGAATTCGTGACGACCAAAACCAAGATTCTCGATGCCGCCGAAGCCCTGTTTGCCGACTTTGGTTTCGCCGGCACCTCCCTGCGTGCGATTACCCAGCGCGCCGAAGTCAATCTGGCTTCGGTGAATTACCACTTTGGCTCCAAGGAGTCGCTGGTGCAATCGGTGCTGCAGCGTAAATCGGCGCCCCTGAACGAAACCCGCATCAACCGTCTGCAGCAGGTTCTCGACGCCGGCAACCCCCGTCTGGAAGATTTGCTGACGGCCTTTGTCTCGCCGGCACTGGAACTCACCGAAACCGACGAGGGCGAGCGCTACATCAAGTTGCTGGCGCGGATTGCCCTGGAGCCCGAAGGTACTTTGCGCGAGGGGCTGAACGCCCAATACGAGGCGGTGATGGACTTTTTCATGCCGCCCCTGCGCGAGCACCTGCCCGATCTCGATGGCGAAGTCCTGCTCTGGCGCATACACTTTCTTCTCGGTACGCTGGGCTATTGCATGGCGGGAAGCGACGCAGTCCTGCTAAAATCCCAAGGCGATCTGTTTGATCGCACCAATGCCGAGACCATGATTCATCGGTTGGTCGAGTTTATGGCCGCCGGCCTGCGTGCACCGCAGGTCGATGTGGCCTGACAGGCTCGACCCCAGTTCATAACAGCGAGGAATAACATGCTACTGACAACCCTGATCGTACTGGCCGTTGTGGCCCTGATCATCGCCGCCAAGCCACTGAGCAAGGAACAGTCCGTGGCCCTGGCGGGCGTGGCTTTGCTGGTGCTGGAAATTGCCAGCAGCGGCTTCAACTGGCTGGCCTGGGGCATCTACGGCGTGGTCGCCGTCTTTGTCCTCAACGACGACCTGCGCCAGCGCGTGTTCACCAGCCGCGTGCTCACCTGGTACCGCAGCGTGCTGCCGGAGATCTCCGAGACCGAGCAGATCGCCATCGATTCGGGCACGGTCTGGTGGGACGCCGACCTGTTTACCGGCGACCCCGACTGGAACAAGTTGCTGTCAGTGCCCGCGCCCAAGCTGACCGATGAAGAGCAGGCCTATCTCGACGGCCCCATCGAAGAGCTGTGTCAGGCCCTGGACGATTGGCAGATTACCGCCGGCGACAACGATCTCTCACAGGAAGCCTGGGACCTCATCCGCAAGCACAAGGTTTTCGGTCTGGTGATTCCCAAGCAGTACGGTGGCATGGGCTTCTCGGCCCTGGCGCACTCCGAGGTGGTCATGAAAATCGCCTCGCGCTCCTACTCCGCCGCAGTGACTTGCATGGTGCCCAACTCCCTGGGCCCCGGTGAGCTGTTGCTGCACTACGGCACCGAGCGCCAGCGCCAGCACTACCTGCCCAAGCTGGCCACCTCCGAGGACATTCCCTGCTTTGCCCTGACGGCCCCCACCGCCGGCTCCGACGCCGGCGCGCTGCCCGACAGCGGCATTGTCTGCAAGGGCGAGTACCAGGGTAAGGAAGTGCTGGGTCTCAAAGTCAGCTGGGACAAGCGCTACATTACCCTGGCCCCGGTGGCCACGGTGCTCGGCCTGGCCTTCAAGGCCTACGACCCCGACGGCCTGCTGGGCGACAAGAAGAGCCTGGGCATTACCTGTGCGCTGATTCCCACCGACACTCCCGGTGTGGAAATTGGCAGCCGCCACCTGCCCATCAACGCCTCCTTTATGAACGGTCCAACCCGCGGCAAGGATGTCTTTATCCCGCTGGAGTGGGTGATCGGTGAAGAGGCCGGCGTCGGCGAGGGCTGGAAAATGCTCATGGGCTGCCTGGGCATCGGCCGCTCCATTTCACTGCCCGCTCTGGGCGCTTCGGTGGCGAAAATGGCCGCCCGCACTTCCGGTGCCTACGGCCGCGTTCGCCGCCAGTTCAAGACCCCGATCGCCCGCTTTGAGGGCGTCGAGGAAGCGCTCACCGACATCGTCGGCTACAACTACTGGATGGAGGCCGCGCGCCGCCTGACCGCCTACAGTGTCGACCTGGGCGAGAAGCCCGCGGTACTCTCGGCGGTGGTCAAGTACCACCTCACCGAGGGCATGCGGACGACCATCAACCACGCCATGGACCTCCACGGCGGCAAGGGCATCATGCTCGGCTCGGGCAACTATCTGGCCCGCCACTACCAGAGCACGCCGGTGTCCATCACCGTCGAGGGCGCCAACATCCTGACTCGCTCCATGATGATCTTCGGTCAGGGCGCCATTCGCTGCCATCCCTATGTGCTCAGGGAGCTGCAGGCCAGTTACAGCGACGACCAGGAGCAGGGCCTGAAGGACTTCGATGAAGCCTTTATGAGTCATGTCGGCTTCGCCGTGCGCAACAATGTCCGCGCCTTTACCCTGTCGCTGACTCGCAACTTGCTGGCCTCGGCGCCGGTGCCCGGTCCCACGGCCAAGTACTACAAGTCGCTGTCGCGCCTCAGCTCGGCCTTTACTGCGCTGGCCGACATCTCCATGTTTGTCCTCGGTGGCGATCTCAAGCGCAAGGAAAAAATCTCCGGCCGCCTGGGTGACGCCCTGAGCTACCTCTACATCGGCTCCACCGTGCTCAAGCGTTTTGAGGACGACGGCCGTCCGGCGGAAGACCTGCCCCTGGTGGAGTGGTCCATGCAGCTGTGCCAGTACCGCATTCAGGAAGCCCTGCGCGAGACCATTCGAAACTACCCGAGCAAGCCCTGGGCCCTGCTGATGCGCTTTGTGCTGTTCCCGCCCCTGGGCCAGAACTTCACCATGCCCAGTGACGAGCTCGGCCACAGCGTGGCCGACATCATGCTCTCGCCCAGCGAGCAGCGCGATCGCCTGACCAGCAACATCTTCGTCAGCACCGACCCCGAGGACGCCACCGGTTGCGTTGAAGACGCCTTCAACAAGGCCGTGGCCGTTGAGCCCATCGAGCGCAAGCTGATGAAAGCCACCGGCAAGCTCTACCAGTCGCACATCCACGACGAGGCGATTCTGGCCAAGGGCATCGAGAAGGGCGCCATCAGCGAGGAAGAGGCCGAGCAGTTGCGCGAGTCCGCCCGCGCCACCTTCCGCGTGATCTCCGTAGAGGAGTTCACCAAGGAAGAGGCCGCCGCCGGTGGCATTCTCAAGAGTGCTCCGGCGAGCAAGAAAAAGGCCAGCAAGAAGAAGGCCTCGGCCAAAAAAACCGGCTGAAATGACGACACATGCCCGGGGCTCAGTGAAGCCCCGGGACATCCGATGAAATCAAAGAAAACGACGATCCCACAGGAGTAACCATGACCAAACGCGTACACAAAGCTGCGGTACTCGGTGCCGGCGTGATGGGCGCCCAGATTGCTGGCCACCTGGCCAACGCTGGCGTGCCCGTGGTGCTGTTTGAGCTGCCCGCCAAAGAGGGCGACAAGAGCGCCATGGCCAAAAAGGCCATTGCCGGGTTGGCTAAACTCAAGCCCGCCCCGCTGGGGGCCAAGGGGCTTGAAGCGGCCATCACCCCCGCCAACTACGACGAGCACCTGGCCGAGCTGGCCGATTGCGATATCGTGATCGAGGCAATCGCCGAGCGCATGGACTGGAAGAAGGACCTCTACGAAAAGATCGCCGACCATGTGAGTGAGGACGCGGTACTGGCCTCCAACACTTCCGGTCTGGGCATCAACACCCTGTCCGAGGCGCTGCCCGAGAAGCTGCGCGAGCGCTTCCTCGGCGTTCACTTCTTCAACCCGCCGCGCTACATGCACCTGGTCGAGTTGATTCCCTCGAATCAAACCCGCCCCGAGATTCTCGAGTGGCTGGAAGCGTTTTTCGTCTCCACCCTGGGCAAGGGCGTGGTCTTTGCCAAGGACACCCCCAACTTCATCGGCAACCGGGTGGGCGTGTTCAGCATGATCTCCACCATGTACCACGCCGAGCGCCTGAACATCGGTTTTGAAGTGGTTGACCAGCTCACCGGCAAGCCCCTGGGTCGCCCCAAGTCGGGCACCTACCGCACCGCCGATGTGGTCGGTCTGGATACCATGGGCCATGTGATCAACACCATGAAGGACTTCCTGCCCGACGATCCCTGGCACAAGTACTACGAAGTGCCCGGTTACATCGCCAAGCTGGTGGAAGAGGGCGCTCTCGGCCAGAAGACTCGCCAGGGCATCTACGCCGCCAAGGGCAAAAAGGTCTTCAGTCTGGAAGCCGGCGACTATGTCGACGCCACCGGTACCATCGACGAGGAAGTTCAGCAGTTGCTGGCGGAGAAGGATCCGGCCAAGCGCATTGCCGGTCTGCGCGCCAGCGACAATCCCCAGGCCCAGTTCGTGTGGTCGATTCTGCGCGACCTGTTCCACTACTGCTGCTACTGGCTCAACGACATTGCCGAGACCGCTCGCGATGTGGACTTTGCCATTCGCTGGGGCTACGGCTGGAAGCAGGGGCCCTTTGAAATCATGCAGGCCAGCGGCTGGAAGGCCATGGCCGAGGCCATTAAAGAGGACATCGCCAAGGGCGAGACTATGTCCGACGCGGCCCTGCCCGAGTGGGTCGAAAAAATCGACGCCGTGCACAACGACCAGGGTTCCTACTCGGCGGTCAGCGGCAACTACCAGCCGCTCTCCGATCACCCGGTGTATCAGCGCCAGGCCATTCGCGAAGATGTGATCGGCGCCAGCAAGGCCGGTCAGCCCCTGGGCGAGACGGTCTTCGAAACCGACGATGTGCGCCTCTGGCACGAGGGCGACGGCATTGCCGTGCTCAGCCTCAAGTCCAAGATGCACACCGTCGGTGACGGCGTGCTCGAGGGCGTTCAGCGTGCCTGCGCCGAGGCCGAGGAAAACTTCGACGGCCTGGTGGTGTGGTCCCCCGAGGCGCCCTTCAGCGCCGGTGCCAACCTGATGCAGGTGGCTACCCAGGTGAAGAACGGCGACATGGCCGGCGTCGAGAAGATGATCGAAAACTTCCAGGAAGCCTCCATGGCGCTCAAGCACAGCTTGGTGCCCACGGTGGCGGCCCTCAATGGCCTGGCCCTGGGCGGCGGCTGCGAGTTCCAGATGCACTGCAACCGCACCGTGGCGGCCCTCGAGGGTTACGCCGGTCTGGTGGAAGCGGGCGTCGGCCTGGTGCCCGCCGGTGGCGGCCTCAAGGAGCTGGCGGTACGCGCCCAGCAGTTTGCCCGCGGTGGCGACATCCAGCCCCACATCCAGAACGCCTTTAACCTGGTGGCCATGGGCAAAGTGTCCAGCAGCGCCCTGGAAGCTCGCCAGATGGGCCTGCTCGATCCCGCCGACACGGTGATCTGCAACGCCCACGAGTTGCTCCATGTGGCCAAGCAACAGGCCCGGGCCATGGCCGAGGCCGGTTTCCGTCCGCCGTTGCGCGGCGAGCCCATCAAGGTGTTGGGCAAGACCGGCAAGGCCACGCTGATGATGATGGCGGTCAACATGCTCGAGGGGCACTTTATCTCCGAGCACGACTACGAGATCGCCGGTCGCATCGCCGACACCCTCTGCGGTGGCGAGGTCGAGGCCGGTTCCAGCGTCAGCCAGGACTGGTTGCTCAAGCTCGAGCGCGATCACTTCATCGAGCTGCTGGGCTACGACAAGACACTGGAGCGCATCGAGCACATGCTCAAGAAGGGCAAGCCCCTGCGCAACTGATCGCCTGCGAATTTGAGTTAAAACACACTGTCGTCCCGCCCCCGGCGGGACCGCAAAGAGGACACAAACTATGTCACAACAAATGCAAGACGCTTACATTGTCAAAGCGGTTCGCACACCGGTCGCCAAGGCGCGCGGTGCCTTCAAGCATGTTCGCCCCGACGACATGCTGGCCCATGTACTCAAGGGCGTCACCGAGCAAAACCCCGAGCTGCGCGATCGCGTGGAAGATGTGATCGTCGGCTGCGCCATGCCCGAGGCCGAGCAGGGCATGAATGTGGCCCGCATCGGAACACTGCTGGCGGGCTTCCCCGACACCGTGCCCGCCGTCACCATCAACCGCTTCTGCTCCTCCGGCTCCCAGGCCGTGGCCATGGCCGCCGACCGGGTGCGTCTGGGCGAGGCCGATGTGATGGTCGCCGCCGGCACCGAGTCTATGACCATGGTGCCCATGATGGGCAACAAAATCGCCATGAACCCGCGGGTCTTCCAGGACGACAATGTCGCCATTGCCTACGGCATGGGCATCACCGCCGAGAAAGTGGCCGAGCGCTGGAATGTCAGCCGCGACGCCCAGGACGCCTTTGCCACGGAATCCCACCGCCGCGCCATTCAGGCCACTGAAAACGGCTGGTTCCGCGACGAGATTCTGGCCTACGACACCAGCGCCACCTACCAGGTACCGGGCACGCTGGAGACCCATACCAGCCACCGCACGGTGACCGATGACGAGGGCCCGCGCCCCGGCACCAGTCCCGAGAGCCTGGCCAAGTTGCGCAATGTCTTCCGCGCCGACGGCTCGGTAACTGCCGGCAACTCCTCGCAGATGTCCGACGGCGCCGGCGCCGTGCTGATCGTCAGCGAGAAGATCCTCAAGGAGTACAACCTCGAGCCCATCGGCCGTTTTGTGACCTCCGCCGTGGCCGGCGTTCCCGCCGACATCATGGGCATCGGCCCCAAAGAGGCCATCCCCATGTGCCTCAAGCGCGCCGGCCTCAAGCAGGACGACATGGACTGGATCGAGCTCAACGAGGCCTTTGCCGCACAGGCTCTGGCCGTGATGGGCGATCTGGACCTCAACCCCGAGAAGGTCAACCCCAACGGTGGCGCCATCGCCCTGGGCCACCCCCTGGGCGCCACCGGTGCGATTCGCACGGCCACCATGTTCAATGGCCTCGAGCGCACCAACGGCAAGTACGGCATGGTCACCATGTGTATCGGCACTGGCATGGGCTTTGCCATGATTTGCGAAAAACTGTAGCCACTTCAGTCCATCGCAATACCAAAAACGGCGGGGTCTGGCCCCGCCGTTTTCATTTGTGCAGCTTTGAATTTAAACTGCGCTGAATTTGTCGAACCGACCGAGGCCTCTCATGCAATCTTTGTCCCTTCAGGGCCGACCATTTATTGAACTCTACAAGTTGATGAAGCTCGAAGCGTGGGTAGAGTCCGGTGGCAGAGCCAAGCTTTGTATTGACGAGGGCCTGGTGACGGTCGATGGTCAGGTCGAGCAGCGCAAGCGTTGCAAGATCCGGCCGGGGCAGGTGGTCGAGTTCGATGGCCAGCAAATTCGTGTTGAAGCATAGGCTGGGATGTTGTGATGTCGTTTGAAGTGGCTTCGGTTCTTTTGTTGTTGATTGCAGTGGTTTTTGCCAATGCGCCGTGGCTGGGCGAGCGGCCCTTTATGCTGATGCCGCCCCCGCCCGGTGGCCGCAAATCCGCCGGACTCCGCCTGCTGGAGTGGCTGGTTTACTACGGGTTGATATTGCTTTTGGCGGTGGGTCTGGAGCGCCAGGTCAATGGCGTGATTCACCAGCAGCAGTGGGAGTTCTACGCGGTGACCTCGCTGATGTTTGCCGTACTCGCCATGCCCGGCTTTATCTATCACTACGATCTGCGCCACTACCTGCATCGCTGGCGCAAGCGTCGGGAAAAACGGGAAATGTGAACCGGGTACAGGATGTGTCCCTGTGTTTTGGGTAAACTGCGCCAATGAGTTCACCCGTTTCACACGCCAACGATGTGCCCGAGGCGTCTGTAGAGGACGCGATCGGACAAGAGCACTACGATCATCTGCTGCACATGCTCTACGATTCGGTGAATCACGCCGATGGCTTTAATCGCTTTCTTGCTGCATTTGTTCGCCACTTTCATTGTTTTACCGCCACTTTGGCGATCCGCGACGCCGACTCCGGTCAGTTGGTCGGTGGCTGGTTCGGCAATATGCCCGACGAGGCCGCCCGCTGGTACATGACCCATTTGGCGCACAAGGACCCCTTGCTGAATGCCGCCGATCAATGCGAGAAGCCGCGCTTTGTCGCCACCAATCTGGACTTTAACGGTCAGCTGGATAACCCGTTGAACGATCCTGATATTGAACGGTGGCGGGAACAGTTGAGTTGTTTTGATGGCGCCAGTGCCCTGGTCTATCGCGATCGCCAGCGCGCGGCGTTCTTTACCATTACCCGGCGCCACGGTGACGACCGTTTCGATCGTCGTGAACTGGGCCTGTTCGCCCGCTTTTTGCCCCACCTCAGGCGGGCGCTGAAACTGCAGGACTTGCTGGTGCAACAACACAGTGAGCACCTGGCCGTGGTGCGCTCCTTTGACCGCTTGCCCATTCCCCTGATGTTGTGTGATGTCCGCTTTCAGGTGATCTATTGCAACGAGGCGGCCCGCCAGTGGTTGGCGGACAATCCCTGGATGGGACTGGAGCAGGGAATGCTCGGGTTCAACGCCCCGGCGCTGTATGCCGATTTTACACTGCGTCTGGTCAATACCATTCGCAGCTCGGTGGAGCTCAATGACAGCAGTGGCGATGTGCTTAACATCCCGCCGCGGGCCGCCGGCAATCGCGATGGTCTGACCGTGGCCATCAGTGCGCTATCGGGCCACGCCGAGGCCCTGGGCAGGAATCTGGTGGAGGGTGGCGCATTGCTGACTCTGCACCCCTGGGTCACCGCCGCTGGCCAACTGTCCGACGAGTGGCTGGCCGACCGCTTCGCTTTGTCCCCGGCCGAGTCCGCTGTATGCCGGCTCCTGTGCCAGGGTCAGGCGGTGGAAAACATTGCCGAAGAACTGAACCGCGGCGTCACTACCATCCGTTCTCACCTCAAGTCGCTCTACCGCAAAACGGGCACAGCGCGCCAGGCCGAACTGGTGGCCCTGGTGCTCAACAGTCGGCTGTAAATAATCCCCGAATTGCCTTGAAGTCCGGTGTCAGTTTCATTACTATACGGCCTCGCCTGATGCGGGGTGGAGCAGTCTGGTAGCTCGTCGGGCTCATAACCCGAAGGTCGTTGGTTCAAATCCAGCCCCCGCTACCAAATACTAAAAAGGCCCTTATGGGCCTTTTTTATTAGGGCCTGTTTATTGACAGGTGCCGGGGTTGAACTAAAACCCCCTTGACGAATGGGCCTATGGCCCATTTTTTGTTTCTGCGTTTGTTAACAGAGGGCGCTCGAACCATGCAGCACACAGCGCGCCGCGAATGGAAGCTGATCGAACCCGTGGTCAACGACCTGGGTTACGAGCTGGTGGGTGTGGACTATCGCTCCAACACCTCGCCGGCACTGCTGCGTGTGTACATTGATCGGGAAGAGGGCGTCAGTATTGATGACTGCGCCCGGATCAGCCACCAGGTCGGCGCGGTGCTGGATGTGGAAGACCCCATCCAGGGCGCCTATCGACTGGAAGTGTCCTCGCCGGGGCTGGATCGCCCGCTGTTCAGAGAGTCTGATTTCGTCAAGTACCGGGGTCACATGGCCAAGGTCAAACTGTCTATACCCTACGAGGGACGGCGCAATTTCAAAGGCCAGCTCAATGGAGTAGAAGACAGCATGGTGCTGTTGATTGTCGACAGCGAAGAGTTTTTGTTGCCCTACGAGCAAATTGAGCGCGCCAATCTGGTGCCTCAGTTCAGCAAGGGCGAAAAGAAAAAGTTTTAGCGTTTGGAGGCTAAATCCATGGGAAATAAAGAAATTTTGCTGGTCGCCGATGCCGTGTCCAATGAAAAAGGCGTGGACAAGGATGTCATTTTCGAAGCGCTGGAAATCGCTCTGGCGACGGCGACCCGCAAGAAACATCCCGAGGACATCGATGTGCGCGTATCCATCGACCGCGACGAAGGCAGCTACGAGACCTTCCGCCGCTGGCGTGTGATCGCCGATGATGAGGTCATGGAGAATGTCGACGCCGAGCTGCGCTTGATGGATGCCCTGGATATCGACGAGGGCTATGAAGTGGGCGACTATGTGGAAGAGCCCATCGAGTCCGTGGATTACGGCCGCATCGCCGCCCAGACGGCCAAGCAGGTCATCGTTCAGAAGGTCCGCGAAGCCGAGCGCATGCAGGTGGTGGAAGAGTTCCAGGATCGCGAGGGCGAGCTGGTAATGGGCCTGGTCAAGCGCGTCGAGCGAGGCAATGTCTACATCGACCTGGGCGGCAACGCCGAGGGCTTTATCCCCCGCGAGGAAATGATTCCCCGCGAGTCGGTTCGACCCGGCGACCGCATTCGCGGGCTGCTCCGCGAGGTGCGCTCCGAGCTGCGCGGACCGCAGCTGTTTGTCAGCCGCACCGATCCCCAGTTTCTGATCGAATTGTTCAAGATTGAAGTGCCGGAGATTGGCCAGGGCATGATCGATATTCTCGGCGCCTCCCGCGATCCCGGCGTTCGCGCCAAGATCGCCGTGCGCTCCAACGACCCCCGACTCGACCCGGTTGGCGCCTGCGTTGGTATGCGCGGTTCGCGGGTTCAGTCGGTGTCCAACGAGTTGTCCGGTGAGCGCGTCGACATTATCCTGTTCGACGACAACCCGGCGCAGTTTGTGATCAACGCCATGTCGCCCGCCGAAGTCGTCTCCATCGTTCTCGATGAAGACAACAACAGCATGGATCTGGCGGTGACCAGCGAGAAGCTGTCCCAGGCCATTGGCCGTGGTGGTCAGAACATTCGCCTCGCTTCAGAGCTGACCGGATGGCAACTCAATGTCATGGACGAGGAAAGCTACGAGGCCAAGAACGAAGAGGAATCCCACAAGTACATCGCGGTGTTCATGGAGCAGCTCGATGTCGACGAGGAAGTGGCCTCGATTCTGGTTCAGGAAGGCTTTACCTCGATTGAAGAGGTCGCCTATGTACCCATGTCCGAATTCCAGGAAATTGAGGAATTCGACGATGATATTATCGAGGAGCTGCGCAACCGCGCCCGCGATGCCCTGTTGACCAAGGCGATCATGAACGAAGAGTCCGATGCCCAGCCGGCGCAGGATTTGTTGGAAATGGAAACCATGGACGAGGAGACGGCCTACGCCCTGGCGGCAATTGGCGTCACCACCATGGAAGAGTTGGCCGAGCAGGCCGTTGACGAGCTGATGGCTGTTGATGGTATGGACGAAGAGCGTGCCTCCGCCCTGATCATGAAAGCGCGCGAACCCTGGTTTGCACAAGCCGAAGGTCAGGAGACCGAACAGTAATCTACGAGGTGAAGAATGTCAGATGTAACCGTTAAACAGTTGGCAGAGGTCGTCAAGACGCCGGTAGACAAGCTGTTGGAGCAGCTCAAGGATGCCGGCGTCGAGAAGCAGTCCGCCGATGATGTCGTCACTGACGACCAGAAAATGCAGCTGTTGTCTCATCTGCGCCAGAGCCACGGCAAGCAGGGCTCGGCGGATGAAGGTGCGCCCAAAATTACCCTGAAGCGCAAGAAAGTCAGCGAACTGAATGTGGGCTCGGGGCGAGACAGCAAGAAGGTGAATGTAGAAGTGCGCAAGAAGCGCACCTATGTCAGCCGCCAGTCGATCGTCGAGGAAGAGGAGCGTCGCCAGCGCGCCGAGGAAGAGGCCCGCGCCGCCGAAGCCCAGGCTCAGGTCGACGCCGATGAGGCCGTTCAGGCCGCCGCCGAGGCCAAGGCCGCTGCGGAAGCCGAAGCCGAGGCCGCTACCCGGGCCGCGGATGAGGCCCAGCAAGCCGCCGAGGCGGCGGAAGCCGCTGAAGCCGTCGAGGCTGCCGAAGCGGCCGAGGCCGCTGAAGTAGAGGCCGCCATCCAGGCAGAGGCCGAACTGCAAGCCGAGCCCGAGAGCGAGCCGGAAGCGGAAGCCGAGCACGAGGAGTCGCCCCGCGCCCGCCGCGAACACGAAGAACAGTCTGCCCGCGAGGCCGCCGAAGAGCGCGTTCGTCGCGAGCAGGAAGAACTGGCCGCCAAGGCCGCCGAAAACATTCGCCGCGAGCGCGAGCGCAAAGCCAAACTGCGCGAGCGCGGTGGTGAGGGCGGTGACAAGACCCGCTACGGCCGCAAGGAACTGCATGTGGATCGCAGCAAGGTCGGTCGCCGTGGCAAGAAAGCCAAGCGCGGTCGCGACAGCGGCGCGGGCAGTGGCACCCAGATCGAGCAGAAGCACGGCTTCGAGATGCCGGTGGCACCAGTGGTTCACGATGTCTATGTACCGGAAACCATTTCAGTGGGCGATCTGGCCAAGGAAATGGCGGTGAAAGGCGCCGAAGTGGTCAAGAACCTGATGAAGATGGGGGTTATGACCACCATCAACCAGACACTGGACCAGGACACCGCCATGCTGGTGGTCGAGGAGATGGGCCACAACCCCATCGCCAAGGACGAGGAGGCCGAGACCGAACAGCAGTTGTCACTGGAAGTGGTCAACGATTCCGAGCTGGTCTCGCGCCCGCCGGTGGTGACCATTATGGGTCATGTCGATCACGGCAAGACCTCGTTGCTGGACTACATCCGCAAGAGCAAGGTCACCGACGGCGAAGCGGGTGGTATCACCCAGCACATCGGTGCCTACCATGTGGAAACCGACAACGGCATTGTCTCCTTCCTGGATACACCCGGCCACGCGGCGTTTACCGCCATGCGCGCCCGGGGCGCCCAGGTGACGGATGTGGTGATTCTGGTGGTGGCCGCCGATGACGGCGTCATGCCCCAGACCATTGAAGCGGTGCAGCACGCCAAGGCGGCCGGTGTGCCGTTGATTGTCGCCGTCAACAAGATGGACAAGCCGGAGGCCGATCCGGACCGGGTCAAGAACGAACTGTCCCAGCAGGAAGTGATTCCCGAGGACTGGGGTGGCGAGAACATCTTTGTGCATGTTTCCGCCATGACCGGCGATGGCGTCGACCAGCTGCTGGAATCGGTGTTGTTGCAGTCCGAACTGCTCGAACTCAAGGCACCGGCCAAGGGCCCCGCCGAGGGCGTCGTGGTCGAGTCCAGCCTGGACAAGGGTCGCGGCCCGGTGGCCACCGTTCTGGTCCGCAGTGGCGAGCTCAAGCGCGGCGATACCATTGTCACCGGCAAAGAGTTCGGTCGCGTTCGCGCCATGTTTGATGAAAACGGCAACCAGGTCGAGAGCGCCGGTCCCTCCATTCCCGTGCAGGTACTGGGTCTCTCAGGCACGCCCAACGCCGGTGACGATGTAGTCACCGCCGTCGACGAGCGCAAGGCCCGGGAAATCGTACAGCTCCGCCAGGAGCACGACCGTGAGCAGCGCCTGGCCCACAAGGCCGCCTCCAAGATGGAAGAGGCCTTCAACCGCATGGCCGAGGGCAAGGTCGAGACCGTCAATGTGCTGATCAAGTGCGATGTACAGGGCAGTGTCGAAGCGCTGCGCGATTCGCTGATCAAGTTGAGCACGGACGAGGTCAAGCTCAATGTGGTGGGCGCCAGCGTCGGCGGCATCAGCGAGACCGACGCCCTGCTGGCGGCGGCTTCCAACGCCTTTGTCATCGGCTTCAATGTGCGCGCCGACTCGGCGGGTCGCCGGGCCATCGAAGAGCAGGACATCCAGGTCAAGTACTACAATGTGATCTACGATGTCATCGACGATGTGAAGGCCATGATGAGCGGCATGCTCTCGCCCGAACTCAAAGAGAACATCATCGGTCTGGCCGAGGTACGGGATGTGTTCAAGGCATCCAACTTCGGTGCCGTGGCCGGCTGTCTGGTGGTCGAGGGCGTGGTTCGCCGCAGCGCACCCATCCGCGTTCTGCGCGAGAATGTGGTGATCTACGAGGGCGAGCTGGAGTCCCTGCGCCGCTTCAAAGACGATGTCAACGAGGTCAAGGTGGGTACCGAGTGCGGTATCGCCGTGAAGAACTACAACGATGTGAAGCCCGGTGACCAGATCGAGGTCTACGAGCGCATCGAAGTGGAGCGTACCCTCGACTGATCATGGCCAAGGACTACCCACGCAGCTACCGCGTTGCCGACCAGATCCAGAAAGATCTGGCCGGCCTGATACGCACCGAGGTCAAGGACCCGCGACTCAGCGGGTTTGTGACCATTGAAGAGGTGCGCGTTAGCCGCGACTTGAGCCAGGCCAAGGTGTACATCTCAACCCTGGACGACAAGTCCGAGGAGTCGGCCGAGATTCTCAATCACGCGGCGGGCTTTTTGCGAACCTGTCTGGGCAAGCGGTTGCGCCTTCGCGTGGTGCCCCAGATCAAGTTTATCTACGACGCCACCCAGGAAGAGGCCCAGCGCATTGGTGGTCTGATCAGCGAGGCGATCGCCTCTGACCAGCGCCAGGGTGAGGACTCCGAGGGCGGGGAAGACGACTCCTGAATGGGGCGCCGTCCCAAGCGTCGCGGGCGCGATGTCCACGGCGTTCTGTTGCTGGATAAACCCCCCGGCCTGACCGCCAACCAGGCCCTGCAACGGGTCAAGCGCCTGTTCAAGGCCAACCGCGCCGGCCACACCGGCACCCTCGACCCCATGGCCACCGGCCTGTTGCCCATCTGCCTGGGTGAGGCCACCAAAATCTCCGCCTATTTACTCGATGCCGACAAGGCCTACCGTGCTCGCGTGCAACTCGGCGTCCGCACCGATACTGCCGATGCCGACGGCGAAGTCATCGAGCGGCATACGCCGCCGAAGGACTGGCGCGAGCGCCTGCCGGCGGTACTGGCCGAGCTCGAAGGTGAGTGCGAACAGACCCCGCCCATGTACTCGGCCATCAAGGTGGCGGGCAAACCCCTGTACAAATACGCCCGCGACGGTGTCGAAATCGAACGCAAACGCCGCCGGGTGGTGTTGCACGAGCTGGTGGTGGAGTCGATGGGCGAGAGCGATTTCGAGCTCTATGTCCGCTGCAGCAAGGGCACCTACATTCGCAGTCTGGCCGAAGACATCGGCGAGCAACTCGGTTGTGGCGCCCATTTGACCGGGTTGCGCCGCTGTGAAGTTGCGCCCTACGACGCCACTCATATGGTCGACCTCGATACTCTGCAAAGTGCAGCGGAAGCGGCGGGCGACGGGAAAGACGCGTTGGCGGCGCTGGATGCCTTTTTGCTGCCGCTGGATACCGCCATCGACGACTGGCCCAGCCGGACGCTGGACGAGGCGTCACTGCACCCCTTGCTGCAGGGGCAGCCGCTGGCAGAGATGGGACAGCCTTTTGGCTGGCAGCGCATCTATGACGAGGGCGGCCAGTTGCAACTGTTGGCCGAGTGCGGGGACGACGGCACACTGAGGCCGAAGCGCCGGCTGCATATTGCGCCGGCGATCGATAACTGACCCCTTCCGGTGGTCGGCAGGGTTTATTCGCCCGTCGCCGGGTCTCCCTCGCGGGCGTTTTCCGTCCGTTGCTCCCCGCCCACCGGGGGCGGCACTACGGTCTCGCCGGCGCTGAGACCGGCCAGCACTTCCCGGCGCTCGCCGTTGCGTCGCCCCAGCCTCAGAATTCTGCGCTCCAGCCCCTCGTTCTCGCGATAGACCCAGGCCACTGTCAGTTGACCCAGGTGAGCCATGTAGCGCTCGGGAAGCCACAGCGCTTGTTCACTGCCCGCGGGCACCTGCAGGCGGGCAAACATACCGGGCATCAGTCGATCCTGTTCGATCAGGGCACTCTTGATCAAAAAGGTGCGCGATCCCGGGTTGCTGGCCGGCGTAATTTCCTCCAGGTGGCTGTCAAACGAGCGGTTTACCGCCGGCACATGAACGCGAATCACTTCCTGGTCGGTCAGGGTCAGGGCCAGAGACTCGCGTACATTGGCCTCTACCCGCAGGGTTTGCGGGTTGTAGATCGAGAGCAACCGCTGGCCGGGCTGGGTGGTGTCACCGGGCTCGGCAAAGCGCTCGACCACGCGACCGTCGATGGGCGCGCGAATCTCGCTGTAGCTCAGCGCCGAGCGGGCTTCCTCTATTTGCTGACCGGCCTGTTTTAGCTGGGCCGCCAGGCTGTCCCGCCGGGCCTGGGCCCGGTCCAGGTCGGCCCGGGCGAGGGCGCCGCGCTCGGTCAGCTCGCGCGTGCGCTGCAGGTTTTGCTCCGCCTCGGTGAGGTTGGCCTGGATGGAGGCCTGTTGCGATTCGGCCTGGGCCACTCGCGATTGCAGATCGTCCTGCTCCAGGCTGACCAGCAGATCGCCGCGCTGGACCCGGTCGCCGCTGTCGACGGCCATCTTTTCAATGCGGGCCATAATGCGGGCGGCGATCAGGGTGGTTTCCCGGGCGTTGATTGTGGCCGGCACTTCCTCGTAGCGGGTGCTTTCCTCCCGCTCAAGTGTCAGGGTGTCGACGGGAATACGGGTTTCTTCGTCGCTCTGTCCGGGAGCCGTTTTACTGGTAAAAAGTCCGGCCAGCCAGGCCACGGCCAGGATCAGCAGGGCGATGGCGATGAACACTTTTGCGCCTTTCATGCGGATGGCTCCTTGTTTTTGCGCTCGTAGAGCAGGTAGTACACCGTGGGTACCACCAGAAGGGTGAACAGGGTAGAGGCGACGATGCCAAATATGATGGCCAGCGCCAGTCCCTTGAAGACCGGATCGAGGGTGATGACCAGATTGCCCAGCATGGTGGTGGCGGCGGTGAGTAGCACCGGGCGCATACGCACCAGGCCGGCGTTCATGACCGACTCTCTCACGCTTTTGCCCTCGGCGCAGGCAATTTCAATAAACTCAATCAGAATCAGGGAATTGCGCACGACAATACCGGCCAGGGCGATCATGCCGATCATGGCGGTGGCGGTGAACAGCACCGGGTCGGGGGCGCCGGCCACCGTGCGCTCGCCAATCAGGTTGAGCAACCAGAAGCCGGGCATGATGCCAATCACGGTGAGGGGGATCGACGACATGATGATCAGGGTCAGCACGCTGGAGCCGATCTGCCAGCGCATGACAAAGAAAATGGCCGTCAGGGCAAAGAGAAAGGCCAGGCCCATGTCGCGGAAGACATCCACGGTGATCTTCCACTCGCCCTCGCCGGTCCAGCTGACCTGAATGTCTTCGGCCACCGACCAGGGCAGTCCCGAGCCGTTGCCAAAGAAGGTTCGCTCGCTCCAGTGACTGGCTTCCCGGGGGTCGCTGTCGCGATCGGCGCTGACATCGGCAATCACTTCCGCCGGGGTGCGCCCGGAGAGTTCGGCGCTGACATAGACCACCGGCTTGAGGTCTTTGTGCTGGATGCTGTGGTCGTAGTCGCTGGTCTCAAACTGCCCCAGTTCGCCCAGGGACACCAGCGGACGCGCGGCGATATCCAGGCCCTGATCGGTGCGCTGTCGAACGACCCCCGCCTGGCCGCGCAACTGCAGCGAGAGGAAATCTTCGGGGGCGGTGCGCGCTTCCTGCGGCAGTCGCAAGCGGATGGGCAGTGGATTGGCCTCGCGCTCCTCGGGCATCCAGGCGGCGGTCATACCCTGATTGGCGGCGCGCAGCAGTTGGTTGATGTCGGCGGTGGCCACACCGGAGAGGGCGGCCTTTTGCTTGTCGGTGACAAAGCGCAGGCGCTGCTGCCCCTGTTCGATGCCGGTGTCGACATCGTAGACAAAGGGCTCCTGGCGCAGTCGTTCGGCCAGGGTGCGGGCCGCCCGCTGAAGGTCTTTCGGTGTGCTGTAGTGGTCGCCGTAGACTTCGGCCACCAGAGTGCTGAGCACCGGTGGCCCCGGCGGTACTTCCACGACCTTGAGCTGTACGCCGTCATCGATGAGTGGCTGGAGCTGTTCCCGCAAGCGCAGGACAATCTGGTGGGACTGGTGGCTGCGCTGTGTCTTGTCGATCAGCTGGACGCGCAAATCGGCGAACCACGGGGCCTCGCGCTGATAGTAACGGCGGACCATACCGTTGAAGTCGATGGGGGAGGGCGCGCCGACAAAGGCGGCAACCGAATCCACTTCGTTGAGCTTGAGTACTTCCCCGGTGGCCTTCTGGGCCATGGCGGCGGTGGCCTCCAGGCTGGCGGATTCGGGCATGTCGATGACCACCTGAAACTCGTTCTTGTTGTCGTAGGGCAACAGTTTCAGCGGCACCAGGCGGAAAAGGGGCAGGGCGGCCGTGATGGCGAACAGAGCCACCATGATGCCCACCAGCAGCAGGGCGTGGCGGCGATCCTTGATAAAGAACCCCAGCACCTTCTGGTAGAGGCCCATAAAGAACCCGGCTTTGTCCTCATCTTCCTTGCGCTCCCGGGCCACCTGGCGATTCAGGGCCTTGCTGGCCAGCCAGGGGGTGACAAAGAAGGCCACCAGGGTGGAGCTGATCACGCTGACCGGCACATTGAAGGCCATGGGCGCCATGTAGGGCCCCATCATGCCGGTGATAAAGGCCAGTGGCACGAAGGCCAGAATAATGGTCACCGTAGACATGATCAGCGGTCGCTTGATTTCGCTGA
Organism: Pseudomonadota bacterium; assembly: GCA_051747425.1. Classification (GTDB taxonomy): domain Bacteria; phylum Pseudomonadota; class Gammaproteobacteria; order HTCC5015; family HTCC5015; genus HTCC5015. The sequence goes on along the minus strand of JBNJGD010000006.1, from coordinate 23,330 downwards.
TGGCCTCGACAATTGGGTCCGTTACTTTATTGGATCGCTGTCTGAGCAGGCGCTCTATGTTGTCCACCCCGGTAATCGGGTCGTCCACCAGCAGGCCCAGGGAGAGGATCAGGGCGAACAGGGTGACCCGGTTGATGGTGTAGCCAAAGGCCATGTCCAGGGCCAGAGTGATGCCGTAGCTGACGGGCACCGCCAGACCCACGACCAGGGCGTGGCGCCAGCCGAGGAACAGCGAGATAAAGACCACCACGGTAAAGATGGCAAACAGCAGGCTGGCGCTGAGGTTGTTGACCTTTTCATTGGCGGTAGCGCCGTAGTCCCGGAGCACCTCGATGCCCACGCCCTCGGGTAGGACTTCCTCGCGCAGTTTGCGGCTGAGCTGGTGGACATCATTGGCCACCGAAACGGCGTTGCTGCCGCGCTTCTTGGCGATGCTGACCGCCACCATGGGGAGCTGCTCTTGGGATTCGCCCTTGAACTGCAGCCAGCTGTAGTGCTTGGCGGGCTCCGGGCCGTCCTCAATGGTCGCGACATCGCCGAGTAGCACCGGCTCGCCGTCGATCACATTGACGGGCAGGCTCTCGAGTTCCTTCACGGTGCGCAGGTAGTCGCCGCTCTCCATGACCAGTGCCCGGTTGTTGAAGCTGAGGTAGCCGGCCTGGCTGAGCTGGTTGGAGCGCTGGATGGCCGAGAGAATGTCGCTCACCGTGCTCTGGCGGGCGCTCAGGGACTGGGGGTCAAACAACACCTGGACGGTGCGCTGTGGCCCGCCGACGACCTGGACCTGGTTGCTGTTTTCGATGCCCTGAAGATAGATGCTCATCTCGTCGGCAATTCGGCGCAGCTGGTATTCGCTGTAGCGCTCCGGGTCGCGACTGTAGAGACCGAGTACGACGATGGGAATGTCGTCCACTTCCACCGGATTGACGCGCCACTGAGTGACTACATCGGGTACCGCGTGCTGGTTGGAATAGAGCTTGTTGTAGGTGTTGAGAATGGCGTCTTCGCGGCTCTCGCCGACATAGTAGCGCAGGGTAATGGCGCTGGCTCCGGCCCGGGTGGTGGAGTAGACATGCTCGACGCCCTTGATCTGGGCCAGCAGTTTTTCCGCCGGCGTGGTCACCTGGCGCTCGACCTGGCGCGCCGACAAGCCCGGCGCCTCGATCAGGACATCGACCATGGGGACGACAATCTGGGGCTCTTCCTCCCGCGGAGTTAAATACAGTGCCAGCAGGCCGAAAGCCAGCGAGAGGACGAGGACGCCGACAGGAATGCCGCCGCCGAGCGCTTTGCGTATCCACTTTTCCATTGCTTCTGATTACCCGTTTTCCGCCTCTGGCGCAAGGACGACTCGATAACAAATGACAGCGGTTCTGAAAGGGCCATTTTAGCTGGTCTGCGCCAGTTTTGCCGTGCTACAATGCGCGCCCGCTGCCCCGTCACTGGATCCGTTGCCGGTACGGGGAAATATTTTTGCATTGATAAAACTACGGAGTTTAAAAATGCTTTCTACTGAAGAAAAGGCCGAAATCCTCAAGGAATTTGGTCGCGCCGAGAACGATTCCGGCTCACCCGAAGTGCAGGTAGCCCTGCTCACTCGCAACATCAAGAATCTGACTGATCACTTTGCCGAGCACAAGCACGACCACCACTCGCGTCGTGGCCTGCTGCGCATGGTGAACCAGCGCCGCAAACTGCTCGACTACCTCAAGGGCAAAGACGCCGGTCGCTATCAGGAACTGATCAAGCGCCTCGGCCTGCGCCGCTAAAACGAAAGATTAAAAACCGCGCCCGATGGCGCGGTTTTTACATGGGTGGCAGTTATGCAAAAATGCCGCCGACAAGAGGGGAGTGAAAAAGACATTCCCCAGGGTAAACCCGGGGCAACGAAAAAGCTCTGATCTGATGTTTCCGGCAACGCCAATGAGACGCCATATCAGAGTTTTTCCGAGCCTCGCTATGCAACAACACAGGAAAAACGATGACTGCAATCAAGAAGCAATTTGAATTCGGCGGCCTGCCCGTCACACTGGAAACCGGCGAGGTGGCCCGCCAGGCCACGGGATCGGTAATCGTCGACATGGACGGCACCGTGGTGCTGGTGACGGCCACCGGCCAGAAAGAGGCCGACCCCGGTCGCCCCTTCTTCCCCCTGACTGTGAACTATCAGGAAAAGACCTACGCCGCGGGCAAGATCCCGGGCAGCTTCTTCAAGCGCGAGGGGCGCCCCAGCGAGAAGGAGACACTGACCTGTCGCCTGATCGACCGCCCGATTCGCCCGCTGTTTCCCAAGGGCTTTATGAACGAAGTCCAGATCATCGCCACGGTGATCAGCCTGAATCCCGAAGTCGATCCCGAGATTCCCGCCATGATCGGCACCTCGGCGGCGCTGTCGATTTCCGGCATCCCCTTTGACGGCCCCATCGGCGCCGCCCAGGTGGGCTACCGCGATGGCGACTACCTGCTCAACCCGAGCAAGACCGATCTGGAAACTTCCGACCTTCACCTCACCGTCGCCGGCACCCGCGACGCCGTGTTGATGGTGGAGTCCGAGGCCAACTGCCTGAGCGAGGAAGCCATGCTGGGCGCGGTCATGTTCGGCCACGAGCAGATGCAGGTGGTGATCGAAGCCATTGAAGGCCTGGTCGCCGAGGCCGGCAACGAGCGCTGGCCCTTTGAGGAAGTCCAGCCCAATGTCGAGCTCGAGCAGGCGGTCGCCGCCGAAGTTCAGCAGGAACTCGGCGAGGCCTATACCATTGCCGACAAGATGGAGCGCTACCAGCGCATCGGCGAGATCCGCGATGCTGCGGTGGAAAAGCTGGCGGCGGAAGAGGGCGAGGATGGCCCCGACGCCGGCGAGATCAAGTCGATCTTCGCCAAGCTGGAAAAGAACATTGTTCGCAGCCGCATCCTGGCCGGCGAGAAGCGCATCGACGGTCGCGACACGCGTACGGTTCGCCCCATCAGCGTGCGCACCGGCGTGCTGCCCCGCACCCACGGTTCGGCCCTGTTCACCCGCGGTGAAACCCAGGCCCTGGTGGTGACCACTCTGGGCACCGAGCGCGATGCCCAGTTCATCGACGAGCTCAGCGGTGACTACCGCGAGAACTTCCTGTTCCACTACAACTTCCCTCCCTACTGCGTGGGTGAAACCGGCTTTGTCGGCTCGCCCAAGCGCCGGGAAATCGGCCACGGCAAACTGGCCAAGCGCGGCGTTCAGGCGATGATGCCCAAGAGCGAGGACTTTCCCTACACCATCCGCACCGTGTCGGAGATTACCGAGTCCAACGGATCCAGCTCCATGGCTTCGGTGTGTGGCGCCAGCCTGTCCATGATGGACGCCGGTGTACCGCTCAAGGCACCGGTGGCGGGTATCGCCATGGGCCTGATCAAGGAGGGTGACGAGTTTGCCGTGCTCACCGACATCCTCGGCGACGAGGACCACCTCGGCGATATGGACTTCAAGGTGGCCGGCACCGAAGACGGTGTAACCGCATTGCAGATGGACATCAAAATCCAGGGCATCACCCGCGAGATCATGTCCCAGGCACTCGAAGAGGCCAAGGCCGGTCGCCTGCACATTCTCGGCGAGATGGCCAAGGTGCTGGACAAGCCCCGCGAGGAGCTCTCCGAGCACGCACCGCGCTACATCACTATCAAGATCCACCCGGACAAGATCGGCGATGTCATCGGCAAGGGTGGTTCCACCATCCGCGGCATTACCGAAGAGACCGGCGCCAGTGTCGATATCGAGGACGATGGCACCATCAAGATCGCCTCGGTTCGCGCCGAGGACGGCGAGCAGGCTCGCAAGATCATCGAGGAGCTCACCGCCGATATCGAAGTGGGCAAGATCTACGAGGGCAAGGTAGTGGGCCTGAAAGACTTCGGTGCCTTCGTCAACATCTTGCCGGGCAAGGACGGTCTGGTTCACATCTCACAGATCTCTGCCGATCGCGTCGAGAAGGTGGCCGATCACCTTTCCGAGGGCGACGAAGTACGGGTCAAGGTACTCGAGGTAGACCGTCAGGGGCGCGTGCGCCTGAGCATCAAGGCGGTCAGCGAAGAGTAAGCTTCGCGCCCACGACAGAAGAGGGGAGCTGCGGCTCCCCTTTTTTGTGTTTGAGGTCATCGCATTTTGTTCGGTTTCATGACAATTGCCCCGGTTTTTACGGCGCTAAAGGCTTGCATTTAAAGCCGTTACACCGTTTACTTGAACCCTGTCGCGAATTCTCATTTTTCGCACGATTAGACACCACGCCAAGGGGAGGATATGAAGCCATTTGCCGGTCTGGCTCTAGTGCCCAGCTTTATTGCGCTCGCCGCCAAATACGGTGTCAGCCTCGACTCCCTGTACCAGCAGGCAGGTCTCGACATGCGCGAGATCAGTCGCGCCAAGGTGATGCTCAGCGTCGGCGATGTCGACCGTATTCTGCAGGCCTATCGCGACATCAATGGCGAGGATGGCTTCTTCCTCGAACTCGGCCAGAACATCCGTTTTGATTCCCTGGGCGCCGTGGGCTCCATGGTGGCGACCTCGTCGACACCGCGGGAGGCCTTCGACGATTTCACCCAGTTCAAGGACATCATTCACCCCTATGTGAATTTCCAGCTGATGGATCACGGCAATGGCCGCACGGCGGTGGTGTTTGAGCCCGAGGACGGCGAGTCCCTGGCGGCCAAGCCCTACTACGCCGAGCTGTTTTTCTCGGCGTTTATCTCCCTGAGCAAGTTGCTTCTCAGCGGCGGTCCCGATCACGCCGAGGTGCACTTTACCCACCCGCGCCCGGCCAATGCCGAGCAGTACGAGAAGATCTTTGGGCCCCATGTGCACTTCGGTGCCAAGCGCAACGAGCTGATCTTTGACAGCCAGTGGCTGGACATCGAACTGGCCAGCGCCTCCCCCGAGTTCAGAAAGCTGTCTTCCCAGAAGGTGCTATCGGAGCTTTCCAAGCTGCCCTCGGAGGACAACCTGGTGGCCCGTGTGGTGCGTTGTATCGAGGACCACATCGGTCACTCGGTGCTCTCCATGCAGAAGGTGGCCGACAAGCTCAACACCACGCCGCGTACGCTGCAGCGTCGACTCAAGGACGAAAATGTGACCTACGCGGCTCTGCGCGATCAGGTGCTCTACAAACACGCCCGCCGCTACCTGATCGAAACCGATCTGGACATGGCGACCATCTCCGCCAACCTCAGCTTCTCCGAACCGGCCACCTTCAACAACGCCTTCAAACGCTGGTCCGGCATGTCCCCCGGCGCCTACCGCAAAGCCAACCGCAAAAGCATCTGACTTTGTCTGTTAGCCACAGAGTTCACAGAGGACACAGAGCTCTGTGTGTCATTCCGGAAAGCGCACTGCGCTTATCCGGAATCTCCATGCCCCGGTATTTGGGCGGGCGGCTTCGCCGCATGGTTTCCCGGTGGGGCACCCGCCTGCCCCGGAAACACAGAGCGCACAGAGGAGCCACAGAGAGCACAGAGTTTTTTGGGTCATTCCGGAAAGCGCAACGCGCTTATCCGGAATCTCTCAGGTTTGTAGGTGGGAGCCGCATCCCCGTTGTAACAGACTGAGTGTCATTGCGAACGCAGTGAAGCAATCTGCTCAAACGGTTTGGCAGATAGACACGCCGCTTTGCGGCTCGCGATGACGCTCCCCCATCCCCCGCCCCCCGCCCCACATTGGGGTGGGGGGTGAACAACGCACTTTGTGATCTCTGTGCGCTCGGTGTCCTCTGTGTCTTTTCGGCAAAAGCTCATGCGGCGAAGCCGCCCACCGGGTCTCGGCGGGGGCGCCGCTCCTGCAAAAAACTCTGTGTTCTCTGTGCCCTCTGTGGCTAGCTCATTTGGGTTTCGAGAAAGCGCATGATCTGGCGGTCCAGCCAGCCGAAGTCGGCGCCCCGCTGGCCGTGGTGGATAAAGCCGATATGGCCGCCCTCCGCCACCACCAGGGCGTGGACTGGGTCGGGCAGTTCGTCGGCAGTGGGGGCGACCTCGGGGCTCATAAAGGGGTCGTCCAGGGCGTGGATCAGCAGGGTCGGGTGACGGATATCCCCCAGCTTGGGCCGGGCGCTGCAGACCTCGTAGTAGTGGCGGGCGCCGTCAAAACCGTGGAGCGGCGCGATGGCGTGTTCGTCGAACTCCCAGAATGAACGCGCGCGGGCCACCGCATCGAAATCGACCCGGTGACCGCTGGCTTCGATGATCTCACGCTTGCGGGCTACCTTGTCCTTGAGCTGGCTGAGAAAGTGCTCGCGGTAGAGCTTGGCAAAGCCCTGGTCCATCACATCGGCGCAGCGGTCCAGCTCGTAGGGCACGGAGATGGCACAGGCGGCTTTGATGCGATCGTCGTTGGCGTGTTTGGCCAGCCAGTTGAGGGTCATACTGCCGCCAAGGGAATAGCCCACCAGTGCCACCGGACGCTCCGGAAAGTGCTGGCTGACCCAGTTAAGCACCCGTCCAATGTCTTCGGTTTCACCGGAGTGGTAACTGCGCGCCGTGCGGTTGAGCTCCCCCGAGCATCCGCGCAGGTTCATCGCCACGCCCGCCCAGTGGGCGCGGTGCAAACGCCATAACATGGCCTGAATGTATTGCGACTGACTGGACCCTTCGAGTCCGTGGATCAGAATGACCACCGGCCCCTGTTCCGAGGGCAGTACATCGAGGTCGAGAAAATCGCCGTCGTCGAGATCCAGGCGAACGCGATTGACGGGCACCTCGGGCAGACGCCGCAACTTGCTGGGCACGATCGTCTGGATGTGACGATTGCGCATCCAGCGATGGGGCGTAAACGGTGAAAACTGCATGTCCTTCTTATAACGCGAGTGGGTTCCTGATGCCAGTGTGTAATTAGCCACAGAGTCACGAAGAGCACGGAGTGTGATTGATGGGTCCCCCTCTCCCAACTCGGGAGAGGGGTTAGGGGAGAGGGCCGGTCATTCCGGAAAGCGCCTTGTGGCGCTTATCTGGAATCTCTTTTTACCCAGGGTAAGGTAGGAGTCTGCCTGCAGACGAACGACCCTCAGGCTGGCACCTTCTTCGCGGGCAGGCCCGCTCCTACAAAAACTCTGTGTCCTCTGTGCGCTCGGTGTCCTCTGTGTCTTTTCGGCAAAAGCCCATGCGGCGAAGCCGCCCACGGGGTCGCGGGGTCGCGGCGAGGGCGCCGCTCCTACAAAACCCTCCGTGTTCTTCGTGGCTCTGTGGCTAAAAAAAAGCCCGCCGGGTGGCGGGCTTTGTACATACTTCAATATCAGTTATCAGAAAGTGCCGGTGAGGCCAAATCCGAAGCTGTCGAATGAGACATCGCTGTCCTGGTAAAGGCGGCTGTATTCGATGTTGATGTAGATGCCATTGAGCTTACCGATATTGGCACCGACACCGACGGTGGGGCTACTCTCATCCTCGTCTTCCTTGGTTCCCGTGGCCGGGTCTTCTGCGGTAAAGCGGGCAATGGCGAATCCGCCCTGAGCATAGACAGCCAGATTGTCATTGAGGTTGGTTTTCAAAGTGGCGTTGATTGAAGCGTAGTCCATTTCAGGCTCCATACCATCCTCTCCGGTGGAAGTCAGGTAGCGCCCTTCATAGCCAAAATGATCAGTCACTTGCCTACCCAGTTTTAAACCCAGGGTCCGCATACCGAAAAGCTGGTTTCCGTCATCGTCTTCCCAGTCGCCGTCTCCAACGATAAAGCCCATGTAGTTTTGTTCCTTTTCAGCGGCCGCTACTGACAGGGGGAGCAGTGCCGTAGCAACGAGAAGGGCGGGGAGCAGCGATTTTTTCAGCATGTCTGATAACCTTATTTGTTAATGTTTTTCCGTTGCGGCAACTTTAAAACATATGCCCAGCGGCGGCAAATTTTGAATGCTATCGGCTATTGGTGACTTGGGTGATATTTGGTCGCTAGTTTGTAATTAGCCACAGAGTTCACCGAGGGCACAGAGTTGCTTCTGTCATTGCGAGCGCAGCGAAGCAATCTGCTGGAACTGTTTGGCAGATCGCCACGCCGCTTTGCGGCTCGCGATGACGCTCCCCCATCCCCTCTCCCGGTATGGGAGAGGGGTGATCAATACACTCTGCGATCTCTGTGCGCTCGGTGTCCTCTGTGTCTTTTCGGCAAAAGCCCATGCGGCGAAGCCGCCCACGGGGTCGCGGCGAGGGCGCCGCTCCTACAAAACCCTCCGTGTTCTTCGTGGCTCTGTGGCTAAAAACAAAAAGCCCGCCGGGTGGCGGGCTTTTCTTCATATCGCTTCAAAGGATTTCAGATCAGCTCAGTGCGGCTTTGATGCGCTTCAGGGCCTCTTTCAGCGCTTCGTCGCTGGTGGCGAAGGAGAGGCGCATGTGGCCGTCGAGGCCGAAGGCCGAGCCGGGGACCAGGGCCACTTCGGCTTCCTCCAGCAGGAAGGCCGCCAGTTCCACATCGTCGTTGACGCCGTCGATGTTGGCGATGGCGCCCTCGACATTGGGGAACAGGTAGAAAGTGCCGTCACCGGCAATGCACTCGAAGCCGGGGATGTCGTTGAGCCCCTGGAGTACGAAGTCGTGGCGGCGCTTGAAGGCCTCGTTCATGGTGTCGATGCAGCTCTGGTCGCCGTTGAGAGCGGCCTCGGCGGCGCGCTGGGAGATCGAGGCGGGGTTGGAAGTGCTCTGGGACTGCACCTTCTTCATCGCCTTGATGATGTCCGCCGGGCCGCCGGCGTAGCCGATGCGCCAGCCGGTCATGGAGTAGCACTTGGACACGCCGTTCATGACGATGGTGCGATCCATCAGGTCGGGGCAGGCCATCACGATGTTGTAGAAGTCCTTGCCCGGCCACATGATTTGCTCGTACATGTCGTCGGTGGCAATGAGGATGTCGGGGTACTTCCTCAGCACCTCACCCAGGGCCTCGAACTCTTCCTTGCTGTAGGCGGTGCCGGCGGGGTTGGAGGGGCTGTTTAACACCACCACGCGGGTCTTGTCGGTGATCGCGCTTTCCAGCTGCTCGGGGGTGATTTTGAAGCGCTGGGCCTGGTCGCCGGGGACGATGACGGGCACGCCGCTGGCCAGCTTGACCATGTCGGGGTAGGAAACCCAGTAGGGCGCCGGAATAACGACCTCATCACCGGGGTTGATCACGGCCTGGGCCATGTTGAAAAAGCTCTGCTTGCCGCCACAGGAAACCAGAATCTGGTCGGCCTGGTACTCCAGCCCGTTGTCGCGCTTGAACTTCTCGATAATGGCGGCCTTGAGGCCGGGCGTGCCGTCCACCGGGGTGTACTTGGTGAAGCCCTCGTCCAGGGCGTCCTTGGCCGCTTGCTTGATGTGATCCGGGGTGTCAAAGTCCGGCTCACCGGCGCCGAGGCCGATGACATCCTTGCCCGCGGCGCGCAATTCCGCGGCCTTGGCGGTGATGGCGAGGGTGGGCGAGGGTTTTACATTCTGTACGCGGTCTGAAAGTTTGATTGTCACGATTACAATCCTGTCTTGGCTGAAAAGGGGCCCGCGGCGGTCGGCGCGGTGGCCGGTTAAAAATCCGGCGGGCGACCGCGTATACTACCTGATCTCAACCGGGATTTCACATGAGCGAACGCATCGGCAAGCCCTTTAGAATCAACAGTCAGTACGAGCCGGCGGGCGATCAGCCGGAGGCCATCGAGCGCCTTGTATCGGGCTTTGAGTCCGGTCTGCTGCGCCAGACCCTGCTGGGCGTGACCGGCTCGGGCAAGACCTTCACCATGGCCAATCTGGTCCAGCATCTGCAGCGCCCCACGCTGATTCTGGCCCACAACAAGACCCTGGCGGCCCAGCTCTACGGCGAGATGAAAGAGTTCTTCCCCGACAATGCGGTGGAGTACTTCGTCTCCTACTACGACTACTACCAGCCCGAGGCCTATGTGCCGTCGTCGGACACCTTTATCGAGAAGGACGCCAATGTAAACGAGCACATCGAGCAGATGCGCCTGTCCGCGACCAAGGCGCTGATGGAGCGCCGGGATGTGGTGATTGTGGCCACGGTGTCGGCCATCTACGGCCTGGGCGATCCCAATTCCTACATGACCATGATGCTGCACCTGGTGGTGGGTGACATGGTTAACCAGCGCGATATTTTGCGCCGTCTGGCCGAGATCCAGTACACCCGCAACGACATGGAGCTGCGCCGTGCCACCTACCGGGTGCGGGGCGAGGTGATCGATGTCCATCCGGCGGAGTCCGAGCGCGAGGCGGTGCGCATCGAGCTGTTCGACGACGAGGTCGAGAGCCTGAGCATTTTCGACCCGCTTACCGGCGAGGTGTTGCGCAAGTTACAGCGTGTGACGGTCTATCCCAAGACCCACTATGTCACGCCCCGGGACACCCTGGTGGAGATGATCGATCAGGTGAAAGACGAACTGAAGGGCCGTCTGGAGCAGTTGCGCGAAGCCAACAAGTTGGTCGAGGCCCAGCGTCTGGAACAGCGCACCCTCTACGACATGGAGATGATTCAGGAGCTGGGCTACTGCACCGGCATCGAGAACTACTCGCGCTATCTCTCCGGGCGCAATCCCGGCGAGCCGCCACCTTGTTTGCTCGACTACCTGCCCGACGACGCGCTGATGGTGATCGACGAGAGCCATGTGACCGTGTCCCAGGTGGGCGCCATGTACAAGGGCGACCGCTCGCGCAAGGAGACTTTGGTGGAGTACGGTTTCCGCCTGCCCTCGGCGCTGGACAACCGCCCCCTGCGCTTTGACGAGTTCGAGAAAATCATCGGCCAGACCCTGTTTGTCTCGGCGACGCCGGGCGCCTACGAAGAGGCCCACGCCGACGCCGTGGTCGAACAGGTGGTGCGCCCCACCGGCCTGGTGGACCCGCAGCTGGAGGTGCGTCCGGTAGCCACCCAGGTGGACGACCTGCTCTCGGAAATTCACAAGCGGGCCGCCGTCAACGAGCGGGTGTTGGTGACCACCCTGACCAAGCGTATGGCCGAGGACCTGACCGACTACCTGATGGAGCACGATGTGAAGGTGCGCTACCTGCACTCGGACATCGATACCGTGGAACGGGTCGAGATCATCCGCGACCTGCGACTGGGCGAGTTCGATGTGCTGGTGGGCATCAACCTGCTGAGGGAGGGCCTGGACATGCCCGAGGTCTCGCTGGTGGCCATTCTCGACGCCGACAAGGAGGGTTTCCTGCGCTCCGAGCGCTCGCTGATCCAGACCATAGGCCGCGCCGCCCGCCACATCAACGGCCGGGCGATCCTCTACGGCGACCGCATTACCGGTTCCATGCAGCGGGCCATCGACGAGACCGAGCGCCGCCGGGAGAAACAGATTGCTTTCAACGAGGAGCACGGCATCACGCCCAGGAGCGTGGTGCGCTCGGTGGAGGACATCCTCGACGCTGGCTACATCCCCGGCAAACCCGGCAGCGCGCGACAGAAAGTGGCCGAGGAGGGCAAAGACTACAGCGGCCTCACCCCGGCCCAGGCGGCCAAGGAACTGGCGCGCATGGAAAAGCAGATGTACCAGCACGCCCGGGACCTCGAGTTCGAAGCCGCCGCCAACCTGCGCGACCAGATGGACGAACTGCGCAAACAGGCCCTCGACCTGCCGGATAACCTGGATATTTGATCGTTAGTCGTAGGAGCGGCGCCCTCGCCGCGACCCGGTGGGCGGCTTCGCCGCATTGGCTTTTTCCGAAAAGACACAGAGGCCACAGAGCGCACAGAGATCGCAGAGATTCTCTGATCATCACCAGCCGCGCAGCGGCGTGGTGATCTGCCGAACGATTATCCAGGCCGCTTCACCTCCAGCTCGCAACTAGAGGCTCCGCAGCGTTGATGCTATCTCGCCCAGGTTTCATCTCATCACTGGAGATTCCGGATAAGCGCATTGTGCTTTCCGGAATGATTGGAATAACTCTGTGTTCTCTGTGAATGCTCTGTGCGCTCTGTGTTTCCGGGCCAAGCAGGTGCCCCACCGGAAGCCAATGCGGCGAAGCCGCCCACCCAACCACCCTGGCGTTGAATCCGGGCGCTTCGGCGCTTTTTCGGCCGGTTTTCGGGGGTGCCTGTGCTAATGTGTGGCGATATGAAAACTGACCATGGCTACTGAAATGTCTGAATCCGTTTACGATTACATCATCGTCGGCGCCGGCTCTGCCGGTTGCGTGCTCGCCGCGCGTTTGAGCGAGGATCCCGAGGTCTCCGTTTGTCTGTTGGAGGCTGGCGGTCCCGATAAAAGTGTGTTGATTCACGCCCCCGCCGGTGTGGTGGCCATGGTGCCCACACGGATGAACAACTGGGCCTACGAGACCACGCCCCAGGCCGGGCTTGGTGGTCGTCGTGGCTACCAGCCCCGGGGCAAGGTCCTCGGCGGCAGTTCCTCGATCAATGCCATGCTCTACATTCGCGGCCACCGCGAGGACTACAATCACTGGGCCTCCCTGGGCAACCCCGGCTGGAGCTACGACGAGGTGTTGCCGTACTTCATCAAGTCCGAGTGCAATGAGCGCTTGCAGGACGAGTACCACGGCAACGACGGCCCGCTGCATGTCTCCGACCCCAGCGACCCCAGCCCGCTCAACGACCGCTTTATCGAGGCCTGCGAAAACAACGGGGTTCCCTTTACCCACGACTGCAACGGCGCCGAACAGGACGGGGCCTTTATCTACCAGCGCACGGTCAAGGACGGCGAGCGCCACAGCGTGGCCAAGGGCTATTTAACCCCCAATCTGGATCGCCCCAATCTCACCGTTATCACCCACGCCCTGAGCGAGCGGATTCTGTTTGAGGGCAAGCGCGCCGTAGGTGTGCAGTACCAAAAGGGCGGCCAGAGCCACCGTGTGCGCGCCGACCGCGAGGTGATTGTCAGCGCCGGGGCCTTCGGTTCGCCGCAGCTGCTGATGCTCTCCGGGGTCGGACAGACGGCCGAGCTGAGTCAGCACGGCATTGAAACACTCCACTTTCTTCCCGGTGTGGGCAAAAACCTTCAGGACCACATCGATTATGTGCAGACCTACCGCGTGCCCGCCACTTCGGGCACTTTCGGCATGTCCCTGCGCGGCGGTTTGGAAATACTCAAGGCCATGTGGCAGTGGCGTCGACAGCGCCAGGGTAAGATCACCAGCACCTTTGCCGAGGCCGGTGCCTTCTACAAGAGCCAGCCTGAAAAGTCATTGCCCGATATGCAGCTGGTGTTTGTCGTCGCCATCGTCGATGACCACGCCCGCAAGGCCCACCTGGGCCACGGTTACAGTTGCCACCTGACCCTGACCCGGCCCAAGAGCCGCGGAGAGGTCTCTCTGGCCAGCGCCGATCCGGCGGCCGATCCACTGATCAACCCCAACTTCCTCGGTGAGCCGGAAGACATCGAGGACATGGTCAATGGCGGTCAGGTCATGCAGCGCATTCTCGAGGACTCGGCCTTTGATGGCGTGCGCCGAAAAATGCTGTATTCGGTGCCCCTCGGTGATCGCAAGGCCATGGAGCAGGACATTCGGCGTCGCGCCGACACCCAGTACCACCCGGTGGGCACTTGCAAAATGGGCCCGGCCAGTGATGACATGGCCGTAGTCGATGCCGATCTCAAGGTACACGGGCTGGAGGGCCTGCGCGTGGTCGACGCCTCGATCATGCCCACCCTGGTCGGTGGCAATACCAACGCCCCGGTGGTGATGATTGCGGAGAAAATCGCAGACAAAATTCGAACTGAATAAAAGGGAATGCAAAATGCAAACAAAGGGATTGATCTTGTTAGCCGGTGTTCTGGTAGCCGGTGGCTTTTGGCTTCGTACTGACCCCGTATGGATTCCGGCCGACGCGGGTTTTGCCGATGGTTCGGGTTACCACGGTGATTTGGTAAATGGTAGACCCCATGGAAAGGGTCGCCTCGATTGGGGCAATGGTCGAGTCTACCGGGGGCAGTTTGCAAACGGTAAGGCCAATGGTTCCGGTCATTTTCAAAACACCGGAGGCAGCGTTTACTCGGGACAGGTTGTCGACGGTCTTTTTCATGGCCTGGGCCGATTAACCGAGTCCGATGGCACTGTTTATAAAGGTGAATTCAGTCAGGACCAGTTTTCCGGCCTGGGCATCATGGAGGCACCCAACGGTCAACACTACGCCGGTGAATTTCGACAGTGGCGTTTCCACGGCTATGGCGAGTTTTCAGAGGGGGAGGGCGGTCCCGTTTACACGGGGCGTTTCGAAAACGGCCAGTTTGTTGGCCCGGGGCGCTTGCGTTTGCCTGACGGACGCGTTTACGAAGGCGAATTTGATCAGTGGCTTGTTAGTGGCAAAGGTCGCTGGGTCATGGTCGACGGTTCGGTTTATGCCGGGCACTTTGAAAGTGGCCAGCTCCATGGTGGCGGTGCTCACATTAAGAGTAGAGGGGGGCACTATGTGGGTGATTTCCGGGCTGGTGAGTATCACGGTAGTGGAGAACTGCTGACCAGAGACGGGGACTTCTATTCCGGAGCGTTTGCACGAGGCTATAAGCACGGTAAAGGCGAGTTGATTTACGCCGAGGAAAAGGGACTGGAATCCCTCTCAGGGATTTGGCAGTACGGTGAATATACGGGGCCCGAAGGCGAAAGACCGAAGCGCTATGCCCAGGCTGCCGAAGCCGCGCTCTACCGACAAAACCACTTGATCCAGTCAGCGGCCGGGAATATTCGCCCTGGAACACCGGGAAAAGTGGAGGTGTACTTTGTCGGCATTGCCGGTGATGGCGATGACGAGGTTTTTCGCCGCGAACTCGACAAAGTGAATGAGCTGACCGGAGAGTGGTGGGATACTTCAGGTCGTCAGGTTTTGCTCTCCAACCACCCCGATACCGGCGACCGTTATCCACTGGCCACCGAGACGGCTCTGCGGAAATTATTGAAGGTTACCGGGGAACGGATGAACCCCGGTGAAGACATCCTCTGGTTGCATTTCACCAGTCACGGTTCCAGCGAGCACGCCCTTTACCTGAATCATCCCAATATCCAGCTACCCAACTTGGAAGCAGACAGTCTGAAGTCCATACTCGAGCCGTTAACATCCCACTATCAAGTACTGACCCTATCGGCCTGTTACTCGGGTGGCTTGATCCCTCATTTGTCTCACGAAAAGGCAATGATTCTCGCTGCGGCCCGAGAAGACAGAACTTCATTTGGTTGTTCGGATCACACCGATATGACCTATTTCAGCAAAGCGCTCTACGGTGAGGCCATGCCCCGAAGCCAAAATATTCGCGATGCCTATGAAAAGACTCGTGAGGCGGTCACAATGCGGGAGAACAGCATGGCCGTAGAGGAACATTCAGAGCCGCAATGGCACGCTGGGAAAAGCGTGGAGCCCTATCTTGAGCGGCATTTGAAATGGCCGAGGCCTGCTGCTGGTATTGCGCTGAAAACCCCGGAGGCAACTCAGTGAGTCAAAATCCTAGTAATCAAAGCCCAATCAAAGCCTGGGCCGCCCACGGTCCGGGTGAGTCGCTAAAGCCTTTTGAATACGATCCGGGCCCGTTGGGTGCGGAGCAGGTGGAAATCGAGGTGAGCCACTGCGGTTTGTGTCACTCGGACCTGTCCATGATCGACAACGAGTGGGGTGCCAGCCGCTATCCCCTGGTGGCGGGTCACGAGGCGGTGGGCCGTATCACCGCACTGGGCGAGGGCGCTCGCAACAAGGGACTGTCCGTCGGCCAGTCGGTTGGTGTGGGCTGGCTGAGCGGCAGTTGCATGCACTGCAACCCCTGCTTGGGCGGCGACCAGAATCTTTGTGGTCAGGCCGAGGTGACCATTGGCGGTCGCCATGGTGGCTTTGCCGATCGCCTGCGCGTCGACTGGGCCTGGGCCATTCCACTGCCCGAGGGCATGGATCTGGCCACCGCCGGTCCGCTGTTCTGTGGCGGGGTCACCGTCTTTAACCCCCTGATTGAAATGAATGTTCAGCCCACCCACAAGGTGGGTGTGGTCGGCATTGGCGGCCTGGGGCACCTGGCGCTGCGCTTTCTCAACGCCTGGGGCTGCGAGGTCACCGCGTTTACCTCCTCCGAGTCCAAGCGCCAGGAGGCCGAGCGACTGGGCGCCCACCATGTGGTGGCCAGCAATGACAGCGCCGCTTTGAAAGCGGTGTCGGAATCGCTGGACTTTATTCTGGTTACCGCCAATGCCCCGCTGGACTGGCAGGGCTATCTCAACGCCCTCGGCCCCAAGGGCCGGTTGCACTTTGTCGGTGCCGTTCTCGAACCGCTCAAGGTGGGCGTGTTCGACCTGCTGCCCAAACAGCGCAGCCTCTCGGCTTCCCCGGTGGGCTCGCCGGTGCGCCTGCGCCAGATGCTGGACTTCTGTGCCCGCCATGGCATTGAGCCCCAGGTCGAGCACTTTCCCATGGATCAGGTCAACGAGGCGCTGGACCACCTGCGCCAGGGCAAGGCCCGCTACCGCGTGGTGCTGGATAACACCTGATGGCGGCATGAACGGGCACAAAAAAGCCGGGCAGTGCCCGGCTTTTTAATGCTCATACGGTCAAACCCACTAGCGGCGGCGGAACCACAGAAGCGGAGCCAGCAACAACAGGCCCTTTTGTGCGTAAAATACATTGTTCACTTCATTTGTTGCGGTTTTTTGCTGTGCGTGGATACTCGGGAATGGCCAATCATTCGGGAAAATCATGAGTCACGAACTGTTCAACGCACCCTCAAATGAAAAAAAAGAAACCGTCATTCAGGCCCGCTGGCACTTCGCCGTGCCGGTCTATGATGTCATGGTCCCGGGTTACGACGAGCAAAGCCAGTCGCTGCTGGAGGCCATAGGTGCTCTGCGCCAGCGGGACGAGGGCACGGTGCGCAGCAATCGCGGCGGCTGGCACTCCAGCGACCGGCTGTTGCACGAGAAGGATCCCCACATTCAGTGGCTGATTCAGCAGATACTCAAGATCAGTACCGCCTGTATTAATGACTTTGAAAAGGAGCGAGTTCACGGCAGCCCGATACTGACCTCGGCCTGGGCCAATGTGAATCACACCCACCAGTGGAATGTGCCGCACCAACACTTGCCTTCGGATTGGTCGGGGGTTTTTTATGCGGCGGTGGACGAGCAGGTGGAGGAAACCGGCGGGGATTGCGGTCAGTTAATGCTGTTTAATCCCATGCCCCTGGGCGATCGCTACCGGCGGGAATCGACGGTCAACTACAAGCCGAAAACCGGCCTGATGCTGTTGTTTCCCAGCTACTTGCTGCACATGGTGGCGCCGCATACCTCCAGCGCCGAGCGGGTCACTATTGCCTTCAATCTGCGTGTGCCCCTGACCACCGAGGAAATTGAAATTGCCCGGCAACGCGCCGGTCAGTCCAGCTGATTTCCGGCCGGTTCGCGGCTCCAGCTTTCCACTACTTCGGCAACGGCGGCATCCCCGCCGTGGGTGGGGGCAGGCTGTTGCAGGGCCAGACTGAGCGCCTTCTGATGGTAGCTTTTTTGGTGAATGACCTGGTTGAGCCCGCCGATTACCGCGTGGATGTCGTCATGGTAGGCCATGGTGCAGCAGCCCGTTTCCGCCAGTCGCTGGGCCAGCACCTGCTGTTCCTTTTGCAGAGGCAACAGCACCATGGGCACGGCGCCCAGCAGCAGCTCGGCGGTAGTGCCGTGGTTGCTGTTGAGAATGGCGGCGTCGCACTCCTTTGCCAGTTTTTGCAGATCGATGGCCTTCTGGGTGAAGTGCATATTGGGTGCCTTGAATTGTTCCAGCACGCCGGTGTCGATGTTGTTGGAGTAGATGATAATGGGCTGCCCCGAGTCTTTCAGGGATTGCAGCAACTGGGGCAGCTTTTTAAAGGGTTTGAGATAGGCAAACACTCTTTTACCGGGTACTGGCGGCCACTCCGGGGCCGGTTTCTCCGAGACTGAGGGCACGCCGACATAGCTGGCTTCCGGTCGCCAGGGGAAGTGATCCAGCGCCGGCAGGGTGGTCAGCAGGGTCTTGTCGGCCTGCCTGTAAATATCACCCAGCTGTTGCAAGGGTGCCTGGCCGAGTGAGGCCAGTGCCCCGTTGACGGTGTCCAGTACTTTAACCTCGCTGGCCCGAATGCCTTTCATCTGCTCGGCGGACATCTGTTTGGGAAAGAACACACCCAGGGGCGATTCGGGGGGCGGGCAAATAAACCCCGAGCCCGCCACGAGTTTTTTAAAGTGGTAACCGGTGGCCGCCAACAGGGCAGTGGGGCTGTGGTCGTACACCACAATATCCGGTTGAATCATGTCGTAGAGGGCCTGCCAGGCGCGCAGCCGGGAAGCCAAAGCGCCTTCCGTGTGGTAGCCACAGTTGTAGAGTAGGTCGGCAAAGCACAGGCTGTTCTTGATCGGGCGATCCACTACACCACTGAAAAAGGGGGCGGCCAGCAGCGTGACATCCAGCCCCGACATAATGCCATGGGCGTGATCCAGCTCGCGCAGAGCGGCGTAGCACTCGTGGTCCTTGTGCAGTTTGGCCACGCTCTCGCGGATCGGCTGAATATGGCCCAGACCGCCGCCGAGTTCCCAGGTAAACAGAATTCTTGCCATGTTTTGTTTTCCGGCTTTAATTGAGCGCACATTCTCGCATGGAATTTTTCCACGGGGAAAAGTGAACCCATTGGCGGCTTGTGGTAAATTCCGCTCTCATTCGAATGCAACACCTACAATTCAAGGAGGAATCATGTCTTTTCGTTCCGTTTTTTTATTGGCTATTACTGTGTTTTTCCTGAGTGCCTGTGGTGGCGGATCAGGTGGAGGGACCTCGGGGGGCAGTTCCGATTCTGTCAAAACAAAACGCTTGAAAAGCATTTTGTTCACCAACGAGATGTCAGGCGAAACAGACAAGCTAAGCTTTACCTACGATCAGCAGGGCCGGGTGCTTACTTCGGTGGGGACACCTCCCGACTATGAAAGATACGAATTCACCTACGGCGAAGGACTGGAAAGTGGTCTCTTCTACGAGTTTGACGACCCCGAAAAGTCAGCCAACGCAAAAATTAGTTACAAAACAGGGGCTTCCGCAGAAAAAGTGGTGGAAGTTGAGTGGCGTTGGCAAGGCGAGGGTGGCCCCGATGGCTACCAGGATTATATACAGTCAAGGGATGTTTACGATTATTCGAATTGGCCTGAGACGCTGATAGAGATAGACATTAATTATCATAAAGATGGAGAGGGGCAGGTCACCGAGAATTCGCGTGATAAAACTACCCACCATTATGATGACAAAGGGCGTCTTGTCACCACTGCTTATGACTGGGGTGAGACATTAAAATGGCTCTATTCTGGCGACAGCTCTATCCCGGTGGCGGGTGAAAGCAGGAATTCGTCCGGTGCGTTGGTGGAGAGTTTTAAACTGGACCTGGAATATGTTGAAGGGGAGTGCTCCAGAGAAACGACCTACTGGCCAGGGCGTCCCGCTTGGCGCTTTTTGTGTGTTGAAGCCTAAGTGACATTTTTATTGTTTGGAAGTCGTTTAAAGGGAAAAATTATGCTTATTCGTTCAGGTTTTTTTGTCGTCGTTCCGCTTTTGCTGACCTTGTCCGCTTGTGGTGGTTCGTCCGGCGGGTCGGATTCCGAAAGTGGTAACGCCGATCAAATTGATGGGCCAAAACGGGTTGTCAGCTGGTCTACTGTCAACAAGGAATCAGGCAAGTCTTCGGTTGCCTGGAATTTTGAGTATGACCAGGCTGGGCTCCTGACCCGTGTCTCAGCGCCCGACGATACCCGATATGAATACGAGTATGAAGACGGTCGCTTGTTGTCAGCGGAGTACTTTGAAGGGCCTGAAGCCAGTGACCTGGTGGCGGAAATCGATTACACGCTGTCTGATCAGGGGCGGGTAGTCACTCGCGATTTAAAATTTCTTACTGGTGTTGCTGAGAGAATCTATCAAACCTTTGTATACGGCGGTTCGGGTGTTGTCGTGGAGGTTCAGAGAAATCGCACGACTTACAACTATGAGGATTTTCAGGACTGGGATAACACCGGCCCTATCAAGACCGAGAGCGACAGTACGGAACGCTTTTACTATCTGGCCGACGGTCGCCTGGATCACAGCACCTATGAGGATGGTGAGGGTAATGTATCGGAACGTTTCAACTTCCAATACAAAGGGGGCGCACTGGCGCCTGAAACGATTCTTTATGAAGGCAATGAACGCAACTACCGGTATTCTTTTGAGTACGAGGCGGGTGAGTGCAAGGCCAGCGGTGTTTTGTGGCCCAACCTTCCTGAGGCGCATTTCTTTTGCGTGGATGGTTGAGTTTTGTGGGTTGGAATCTGCCGCTTTTGGCTTGCACTCGACGCCCAAACTGGCTAATATCCGCGGCCTGATTTAGTCGCGTAGCTCAGCTGGTTAGAGCACCACCTTGACATGGTGGGGGTCGGTGGTTCGAGTCCACTCGCGACTACCATATAATAAAGAAAGCCCGCCGGGTCCCCGGCGGGCTTTTTTTGTTTATAGCCACAGAGCTTTTATACGCGGTAGGAGCCTGCTTGCAGGCGAAATCGGTGGAAGCTTCGGTATGTGTTCGCTTGCAAGCAAGCTCCTACAGGTCAATCTGGAAATCTGCGGGAGAATCCGCAATGACTCGAAAAACTCTGTGTTCTCTGTGCCCTCTGTGGCTAACTATTTACCAGGAAACAAGCGCCCGATGATTGCCGGCAGAGCACTTTCGACCTTGAGAATGCGCGGTCCCAGGGTCACGGGCCGGAAGCCGGTCTCGGCCAGTTTGTCGACTTCGTAGGGGATAAAGCCGCCCTCGGGGCCGATGGCCAGGGTGGCGTTT
The DNA here is from genome assembly GCA_051747425.1 of Pseudomonadota bacterium. GTDB lineage: Bacteria > Pseudomonadota > Gammaproteobacteria > HTCC5015 > HTCC5015 > HTCC5015. The sequence continues at coordinate 2,586 of JBNJGD010000006.1, read as the reverse complement.
TGTCCGCCCAGATCGACGGGGCAGGGTTGTTCGCCCGCCGGGTGGGCCACCAGGCGCAGGCTGTCGCCACACAGGGCGTCCAGCTCGTCCTCGACAAAGGGTTTGAAGCGCTTTTTCAGCAGGATCTCGGGCGCGATGGTATCCCGGGCCTGCTCCAGCCCCAGCAGTATCTGCTGGTGCAGGCTGGCGGGCTCCAGAAAGGGCGTCTGCCAGTAGCTTTTTTCCACCCGGTAGCTGTTGATCAGCACCACTTTCTTGACGCCCAGGGCAGTGACGGTTTGCAGGCAGCGGCGCAGCACCTTGGGCCGGGGCAGGGCGAGCACCAGGGTCAGGGGCAGGGGTGCGGGCGGCGGTGTATCGAGTTGGTAGTCCAGAGTGACACCGCGGCTGTCCAGTTGCGTGACCGTGGCACTGCCCTGGAATCCGCCGATCTGACCCACTCGCAGGCTGTCGCCGACGGCGGCGCGGTGGACCTTGGCAATGTGCTCAAAGCGGCGGTCGCCGAGTTGCAATCGCCCGCGTTCGCCATCGCCCTCGTCGGGGTGAAACAATACTATGTTCATGTATAATCGCCGCTCAGTTTTTTGCCCGGTGCGCCTGCGCGGCGCCGGCGCCATGATAAACCATGTGGCCTTTGGTAGGGGTCACCACTGGACGGAGAATACGACATGCCTGTAATCACCTTGCCCGACGGCTCGCAAAAGCCTTTTGATCAGCCCGTGACCACGCTGGAGGTGGCCCAGTCCATCGGCCCCGGCCTGGCCAAGGCGACCATCGCCGGCCGCGTCAACGGCGAGCTGCGCGACGCCAAGCTGCCCATCGAGGAAGACGCCGAGCTGCAGATCATCACCGACCGCGATGACGAGGGGCTGGAGATCATCCGTCACTCCTTTGCCCACCTGATGGGCCACGCGGTCAAGCAGCTCTACCCCGAGGCCAAGATGGCCATCGGCCCGGTGATCGAGCACGGCTTTTACTACGACATCGACTACGAGCGCCCGTTTACGCCCGAGGATGTCGAGGCCATCGAGCAGCGCATCAGGGAGCTGACCAAAAAGGACTACGAGGTCGAGGTCGAAGTCTCCAGCAAGGAGGGCGCGGTCGAGACCTTCCAACAGCGCGATGAGCCCTACAAGGTGGAAATCGCCACGGACATTCCCGACGGCGAAGAGGTCAAGCTCTACCACCACGAAGAGTACACCGACATGTGTCGCGGCCCCCATGTGCCCAACACGCGCCACCTTCGCCACTTCAAGTTGATGTCGGTGGCCGGCGCCTACTGGCGCGGTGACTCCGACAACCGGATGCTCCAGCGCATCTACGGCACGGCCTGGACCAGCAAGAAGGACCTCAAGGCCCACCTGACCATGCTCGAGGAAGCCGAGAAGCGCGACCACCGCAAACTGGCGCGCTCTCTGGATTTCTTCCACATGCAGGAAGAGGCGCCGGGCATGGTGTTCTGGCACGACAAGGGCTGGCAGGTCTACATCCAGATCCAGAACTACATCCGCGATCTGTTGCGCCAGCACGACTACCAGGAAGTGCACACACCCCAGGTGGTGGATCGCGTGCTGTGGGAGAAGTCAGGACACTGGGACAAGTTCGGCGACATGATTTTCTCCACCCACTCGGAGCATCGCGACTACGCGGTCAAGCCGATGAACTGCCCCTGCCATGTGCAGATCTACAACCAGGGCCTCAAGTCCTACCGCGATCTGCCCCTGCGCATGGCCGAGTTCGGCTCCTGCCACCGCAACGAGCCTTCGGGCACACTCCACGGCCTGATGCGGGTGCGCAACTTCGTTCAGGACGACGCCCACATCTTCTGTACCGAGGACCAGATCCAGTCGGAAGTCTCGGCCTTTATCGATCTGGTGTTTCAGGTCTACCGGGACTTTGGCTTTGAGACCATTCAGGTGGCGCTGTCCACTCGCCCCGAGCAACGCGTCGGCGAGGACGCCCTGTGGGACAAGGCCGAACAGGCCCTGGAAGTGGCGCTGGAGAAAAAGGGGCTGGACTATACCCTGCAGCCCGGAGAGGGCGCCTTTTACGGACCCAAGATCGAGTTCGCCCTTAAAGACTGTCTGGGCCGGGTCTGGCAGTGTGGTACGGTGCAGGTGGATTTTTCCATGCCCGAACGCCTCGAGGCCGACTATGTGGCCGAGGACGGCAGCCGCAAAACGCCGGTGATGTTGCACCGCGCGATTCTCGGTTCCCTGGAGCGCTTTATCGGCATTTTGATCGAGGAATACGAGGGCAAATTCCCGGTCTGGCTGGCTCCGGTTCAGGCCGTGGTGCTGAATATTACCGACAAACAGGCCGATTTTGCCGGGAAAGCCCGACAATACCTTGAAAATCAAGGTTTAAGGGTCGCTTGTGACTTGAGAAACGAGAAGATCGGCTTTAAAATCCGCGAGCACACTCTGCAGCGAGTGCCCTACCTGTTGGTAGTCGGCGATCGCGAGGTAGAGAATGAATCCGTTGCCGTGCGCACGCGCTCGGGCGAGGACCTCGGCAGCATGACGCTGGAAGAGGCCGCCGCCCTGATTCGCCAGGCCGCCGAGCAACGCGAAACCGTTTAAGCAA
>JBNJGD010000005.1:71759-150634 GCA_051747425.1 Pseudomonadota bacterium | reverse complement strand
GTCTCAATACGGCCGCCGCGCTCGTCGGGGATCGGTGTGGAGACCATGTTGATCACACCGCCGGTAGTCTGCGGGCCGTAGCGCAGCAGGGGCGCGCCCTTGAGCACTTCCACCGATTGCATGCGCATGGTGGTGGGGAAGTAGTAGGCCGCCGGGTTGGAATAGGGAGCGGGAGCCACCAGCACGCCGTCTTCCATCAGGGTGATGCTGGAGCTGCGGCCGGGCGAGGCGGAGCGAATACCGATATTGGGTCGCAGTCCCTCGCCCTCTTCCTCGCGGATGTAGACGCCGGGTACGGTCTTGAGTACCTGGTTGATGTCGGTGGTGCCCTCGATGTCCATTTGGCGGGGTTCGACGACGGCGGCCGAGCCGGACAGCTGGCGGGCCTGCTCGTTGTCGCCGAGTACCTGAACGGCATCCAGCGTCATCGGTGCTTCAGCGGCCAGTGCGGAGGCCTGGGTCAGACACCCGGCGACCAGCCAGGCGAGGGGGTGCGATCGGAATCGGTTCATGGTTTAGCTCCTGATAGTGCTGCGGGTAGAATAGCGAATCGCAATAATATCAGGAATCATTCTCATTCGTAAATAGTAGGCATAAAAAAGCCCGCAGGGACTGCGGGCGCGTGGCTTGAAGCGGGCGGGTTTGGCGTCAGTCGAGTTTTGACAGATCGCGCACGGCGCCCTTGTCCGCCGATGTCGCCAGCAGGGCGTAGGCCTTGAGTGCGGGTGTGACACGCCGTTGACGCGGTTTGGCCGGCTTCCAGGCCGCCTCGCCTTGGGCTTCCATGGCTTGGCGGCGCTCGGCCAGTTCACGGTCGGAGATCTGCAGATTGATGCCGCGAGCGGGAATGTCGATGCGGATGGTGTCGCCGTCTTCGATCAGGCCAATGGCGCCGCCGGCGGCGGCCTCGGGAGAGGCGTGGCCGATCGACAAACCCGAAGTGCCGCCCGAGAAACGGCCGTCGGTGAGCAGGGCGCAGGCCTTGCCCAGCCCCTTGGACTTGAGGTAACTGGTGGGATAGAGCATCTCCTGCATACCCGGGCCGCCGCGCGGGCCCTCGTAGCGAATGATCACCACATCACCGGCTTTGACCTGGTCGGTCAGGATGTGTTGAACGGCCTCGTCCTGGGACTCGCAGATGTGGGCCTTGCCCTCGAAGACCAGAATGGATTCGTCGACACCGGCAGTTTTCACCACGCAGCCGTCCTCGGCGATGTTGCCGTAGAGCACCGCCAGGCCGCCCTCCTGCGAGAAGGCGTGGTCGATGGAGCGAATGCAGCCTTCGGCGCGGTCGGTATCCAGACTGGGCCAGCGGGTGGCCTGGCTGAAGGCCTGCTGGGTGGGAATGCCGGCGGGCCCGGCCTTGAAGAAAGTCTCCACAGTCTCGTCGGGTGAGTCTGTGATGTCCCACTGCGCCAGCGCCTCGGCCAGGGTGGCGCAGTGAACCGTGTGGCAGTCGGTGTGTAGTTTGCCGCCCTTGGCCAGTTCGCCGAGGATGGCCATGATGCCGCCGGCGCGGTGGACATCCTCGATATGGTACTGCTGGCTGTTGGGGGCGACTTTGCACAGCTGGGGCACCTGGCGCGAGAGGGCGTCAATGTCGGTCATGGTGTAGTCGACTTCGGCCTCCTGTGCGGCGGCCAGCAGGTGCAGAATGGTGTTGGTGGAGCCGCCCATGGCGATGTCCAGTGACATGGCGTTTTCAAAGGCCTCGCGGGTGGCGATGTTGCGCGGCAGTACCCGCTCGTCGCCGTCGCGGTAGTAGCGGAAGCAGAGGTCGACGATGCGCTCGCCGGCCTCTTCAAACAGCCGGCGGCGGTCGGCGTGGGTGGCCAGGGTGGTGCCGTTGCCGGGCAGGGAGAGACCCAGCGCCTCGGTCAGGCAGTTCATGGAGTTGGCGGTAAACATGCCCGAACAGGAGCCGCAGGTGGGGCAGGCGGAGCGCTCGATGTCGGCGATTTGCTCGTCGCTGTAGCTGTCGTCAGCGGCGGCCACCATGGCGTCGACCAGATCCAGTTTGCGATCGGCCAGTTTGGTCTTGCCGGCCTCCATCGGGCCGCCGGAGACGAAAATGACGGGAACATTCAGCCGCAGGGCGGCGTTGAGCATGCCGGGCGTGATCTTGTCGCAGTTGGAAATACAGATCAGGGCGTCGGCGCAGTGGGCGTTGACCATGTACTCCACCGAGTCGGCGATCAGGTCGCGCGAGGGCAGGGAGTAGAGCATCCCGTCGTGGCCCATGGCGATGCCGTCGTCGACGGCGATGGTGTTGAATTCCTTGGCCACGCCGCCGGCCTTTTCAATCTCCCGGGCTACCAACTGGCCCATGTCTTTCAAGTGGACATGGCCGGGCACAAACTGGGTAAAGGAGTTGGCCACGGCGACGATGGGTTTTTTGAAGTCCTCGTCCTTCATGCCGGTGGCGCGCCACAGGGCGCGGGCTCCGGCCATGTTGCGGCCGGCGGTGGATGTCTTGGAGCGAAAATCGGGCATGCCGATACCTCGGTACTGGGCGAATGAAAACGCCGGCGATTATACCAGAGGCGCGGGGAAGCTCGACAAAACAGCGGTGCCGGTTCAGCCCTGGGGGTACACCCGGGGAACGGGGAAGGTCATTTTGAATTGGCGACTGGCCGTGCACAGTCCGGACTTGACCCGGGCGTTGTTGATGTCGGGGAAGTGTTTGGGGGCGAAGTGGCTCTCCACGACCCTCGCCCTCTGCATGCGGCCACTGGCTGCCGGGGCGGTCAGCACCAGATCGTCGTTGCGCCACTGGGCCACTGAGCCCAAAGCGGCGGGGACCAGAGCGGTAGTCACCGGTGCACAAATGCGGCCGCGCTCAAACAGGGATTCGGCGATCAATTGATCGTCCTGGCTGACCTGGATTCGCTGGCGGCGCGTGTCTTCATCGGTGATGGAAAAATCGGCCAGCTCCTTGGGAATGCCCCAGTTGGCGCGACCGCCGTCGACGCTGGCCTGGCTGGAAACATAGATTTTGGTGATCATGTAGCGGCTGCCGCGAAAGCCGTTGTGGTCAAAGCGGAAGCGGCCGGGAATAAACAGCAATTCGCGGTAGGGGCCCACGGCGCTGTCGGCGTAGTCCACCCACATGACGACGCCGGTGCCCGGTATGTAGTGTTCCTTCATGGACTCGGGGATAAAACCGTGGTCCATCAGCCATTGGGGGTCCGCTTTGAAAAGCTGAATGTAACCGTTGCCGTGCAACTGCCAGGGCGGCGGGGCGCTGTGATGCGAGTGTGTGTTGTCGTTCATGGAGACAATGTACTCGAGTCAGTTGGCGAAAGCGATATGAGCGGCCGCGGTTTCAGTGTCTGTCCTTGCCTTCCCGCTGTGACCGGTAGCGGGGCAGGCGCCAGCCATGAATGGCGCTGACCACCCTGAGGCCCACGGTGATGGCAATGGAGCAGGCGGTGGCAATGTTGGCGCCGGCCAGATTTTCCAGCAGCAGCCAGCTGAGGGCGCCGGCCAGGGCGGCGGTGGCGTAAATCTCGCGGTGGAAGATCAGCGGCTCGCGGGCGGCCAGTACATCGCGCAAAACGCCACCAAAGCAGGCCGATACCGTACCCATCACGGCGGCCATGATGGGGGAGAGCCCCTCGCTGAGGCCGATCTGTGTGCCAATGACGGTAAAGGCGGCCAGTCCCAGGGCGTCGGCGGTAATCAGGCTGCGTTGCCATACCCTGCTCGACGGCTCGACGGCCGGTGCCAGACGGAAAAGGCCGAGACAGAGGATGGCGGTGAGACTGGCCAGTGCCAGATAGTTGACATCGCTGAGCCAGAACAGGGGCGTTCGCCCCAGACTGAGATCGCGAAAGCTGCCGCCGCCGATGGCGGTGGCCACGGCCAGGACCAGTCCGCCAAACAGGTCGTAGCCCTTTTCCCGGGCCACCAGGGCGCCCGAGAGAGCAAAAACGACGATGCCAAAAAGGTCGAGCAGGTAAAGCATGAAAGGTTCCCGTGGCGCCTGTGCCACGAGACCATAGCAAAAAAGCCGCCGACTGTATCGGGGCTGTCTGAATGCCCTCGCCTTGGGCTATGCTGGACGACTTCGGCGACAGTCATTGGCATTCAGAGGAAACCGATATGATCGAATTGAGCTTGGGTGACATTACCCAAATGTCCGTGGACGCCATCGTCAATGCCGCCAACAAGACGCTACTCGGCGGTGGCGGCGTCGATGGTGCGATACACCGCGCGGCGGGGCCGGAGTTGCTGGCGGCCTGTCGTCAACTCCAGGGCTGCGACACCGGGCAAGCCAAAATCACGCCGGGGTTTCAGTTGCCGGCGCGCTATGTCATCCACACAGTGGGGCCAGTGTATCGAGATGGCCAGTCCGGGGAGCCGGAGTTGCTCGCCAGTTGTTACCGTGAGTCCCTGGCGCTGGCGGCGGAACGCGGCCTGCGCAGCGTGGCCTTCCCTGCGATCAGCTGTGGCGTCTACGGCTATCCCATGGACGAGGCCAGCCACATTGCCGTGGACACGGTGTCGTCGTTTTTGCACGATCACCCCGATATGCTGGTGCACTTTGTCTGCTTCAGCGAAGAAAACCGCGCACACTACCAGCGCGCCCTGCACACCATTTGAAAGCGGAAGAAATCAGATGAAGTTATACGAGCTGAAAACTGCACCCAATCCTCGCCGCGTGCGCATCTTTATGGCCGAGAAGGGTCTCCACGATATTGAGACAGTCCAGGTCGACCTGTCGGCAGGAGAGAACCTGGGCGAGGATTTTCTCAACCTGAACCCCCTGGCCCAGGTGCCGGTGCTGGAGCTCGACGACGGTACGCGGATCAGTGAGTCCATCGCCATTTGTCGCTATCTGGAGGCGCTTTACCCGGAGCCAAACCTGATGGGTAAAGAAGCGCTGGAGCAGGCCGAGATCGAGATGTGGCAGCGGCGGATCGAGTTTAATCTGTTCTATCCGGTGTTGATGGCCTTTCGCAACATCAAGGGGCTGTTTGCCGATCGTGAGCGCATCTGTGCCGAGTGGGGCGAGATCAGCCTGGAGCGCGCCCGCAAGATGTTTGCCTGGCTGGATACGCACTTGGCCGGGCAGGACTACATCGCCGGTTCGCGCTTTACCGTAGCTGATATCACCGCCCTCTGCGCCGTCGACTTTGCCCGGGTGGTGGCACTTCGCCACGAGCAGGAGGGGCTCAAGCACCTCGAGGCCTGGCACCGGCGCGTCAGCGAGCGGCCCTCGGCTACTGCCTGATCGCCATGGATCGCCGGTAAGTGGAAGGGGAGACGCCGGTGTCACGGCGAAAAGCGCGGCTGAAATTGGCCGAATCGCTGTAGCCCAGTTCGAGGGCGATTTTGCCGATGCGCCAGTCGCTCTCCTCGAGCAGTCGTTTGGCCTGCATGGTTAGCACCTCCCGGGCAATTTCGCGAAAACTGGTTCCTTCACGCTGGAGGAAGCGGTGAAGGGTCCGGGTGCTCATGTGCAACTCTTGAGCGACCTGCTCCTGGCTCGGCAGGGGCAAGTCCTGGTAGAGCAGGCGCTGCCGGATGCCGGCGGCCAGATTGCGATTCAGCCCCGGAAGCCGGTCCAGCATGGCCTCGCATTGCTCCACTGACATCTTGTAGGTGTTGAAGTTGGCCAGTGGCATGGGCTCGTCGAGCACATCCCGATTGAAGACAATGCGGTTCCCCGGGCGCTCGCCGACCAGCAGGGCGCCCTTTTCACGGGCGTACTGCTGTTGGTGCTGTCGCGGTCGCGCTGTAATTTCCAGAGTCACAGGGGGCATCCGGTCGCGCAATACATGGCTAGCCATGGCGTGCAGGCTGGCCAGAGTGATTTCGATCAACACGGACTCTACCCGTGGATCAACCCGGCAAGTCAGCGAAAGGTCCAGCCAGGCCCTGTCCCCGCTTTGCTCCAACTTCACATTCAGCATGGGCATAACCACGGGCATGTAGCGGCTGGCGATGTACAGGGCATCGCCCGTAGTCGGACTGCTCAAAGCGGCGTAGCCGACGATGCCAAAGGCGCTCAGGTTCAGCGATTGCCCCAGTGACAGACCAAAGTCTTCCGGGCAGAGGTCCAGTGCGTTGAGAATCAGTCGCTCCACCTGTTCCGGGCTGATGAGTAAATCGCCGGTTTTGACCTTGCGGTAATCTATGCCGGTACCGTGGAGCAGCTCGGACTCGGAGACGCCCTTGCAGAGGGCGTCCTCTATCAAGGGCTCAAAGTGCTGAAGGTGGCAGCGGCTGTCTCGGGGCGTTATTGGCAACATGCGGTCATTATTGTCGCTATTGCCGGTGGCGCCAATTGAGACTGAGCGACCACCTCTGGCTGAAAATGACAAAAAACTGGCAAATTCTGACCTGACCCCCGCCTAAGTTTTCGTAACACTGTGTAACAACTCATTATTAGAACAAAGCCAGTGTAATGGCGCGAGGTGATTCATGATTCGTCACAAGCCAGCATCCCACACCGATGTTCCTTTGATTCAACGCAAGGTCCGATTTGATTTTTCCGGAACGCCACTTCACTGGATTCCCGGTGATGCGTTCAGCAGCCACTTTGTCAGTGTGATTCACACCATTTTGCCCGCCGGCGAATTCTTCTTCTGCAAAATCTACAACAAGGCTCTTCCGTATATTGAGGACGAACGGCTGCGCGAGGATGTGAAGGGATTTATTCGTCAGGAGGCCACTCACGCCCGCGCCCACAATACCGGTATTGCCGAGTTTCTCGAGGCCCAGGGCATGGAGGTGCGCGATTTTATTGCCGGAGTCGAATGGTGGTTCGACCAGGCTCTGCACGACCAGCCCTTTGGTTATACGGTGCCGCCTTCACTGGAAAAGCAGTGGCTCAAGTTTCGCCTGGGCCTGATTGCGGCGATTGAGCACTTTACCTGTGTTCTGGGCAAATACGCCCTGGACAACAGCGAGTGGGACCGGGCCGGCGCCGATCCGACCATTCTGGACCTGTTGCGCTGGCACGGTGCCGAAGAGGTCGAGCACCGCAGCGTGGCCTTTGATGTCTACAAGCACCTGGGGGGTCGCTACCCCATGCGCTACTTCCAGATGACCATCGTGTTTCCCGTTCTGATGGGACTGTGGGCTCAGGGGGCGACGCACATGATGGCCCAGGATCCGGCGTTGAAGGACAGGAAACCGCGCCTGCTGGGTCTCTTCTACTGGATGGAGTGGCAGCGCGTGTCGCGCACCGAGCGTCTGCCCTCGCTGGGCTGGCTGGCGCGTCAAGCCAGTCGCTATTTTGTGCCCTGGTACGATCCGGTCAAAGAGGCCAGTACGGAGCAGGCGGAGGCCTATCTGGCCAGGTCACCGGCGGCGGCGCGCTTTTCCGGATCTGGCGGTTTCCGGGCCGCTTGAGGTGGCCCGGCAGCCCGGGTGACAAAAGTGCCCGCTTGAATCATGATGTAATCAATTTTTGAAAAGGGCGGCCCGCACATTGTCGGGTCGTTTTTGTGGAGTTAGTGATGCGAGAATTAATGGTAAAGAGCCGCGATGTCGAGCTCTACACACAGGTGGAAGGCCCCGAAGGTGCGCCAATAGTGGTTTTCCTTCACGGTTTCCCCGACGATCACCGCACCTGGCACCGTCAGGTAGAGGGTCTGAAGGACCGCTATCGGGTAGTGACCTTTGATATGCGTGGCGTCGGCCGGTCGACCTGGTCGGCGGAGCCCGACGCCTACCAGATTGAACATTTGCTGGCGGACACGGAGGCGGTTATCGATGAGGTGGCCGGTCGCGAGGGCAAAGTGCACCTGGTCGGGCACGACTGGGGTTCGGTCATCGGCTGGTCCTTTATCAGCGAAGCCTATTACGCCGGGCGCGTGCTCTCCTACAGCAGCATGTCGGGCCCGCACCTCGGCTTGATGCTCGACTGGGCGAGGCGCAATGCCCTTTCCGGGAAACCGGCGCGGATGGCAAAGAGCTTCAAGCAACTGGCCTTTTCCTGGTATGTCTACTTCTTTAATGTGCCGCTGGTGCCAGAGTGGATGGTTCGCCACTTTGGCAAGCGTTTGTGGCAGACAGTGCTGAAGCAAAACGGCGTCGATCGCCACGATCCCTATTTGCAGCAGGTCGATCAGCAACAGGTCGAGGCCATCATGCTGCGGCCGCTGGAACTCTACCGGCAAAACCCCATTCGCCCGCCGTCGGTGCCGCTTAAAGGCAGTATCAAGTTGCCCGTTCAATTGATCATTGCCGGTCAGGACCGCTTTATCTCCGAGGATCTCTTCGAGTTCTATGACGAGTACGCGACCAACCTGGTTCGACATCCCATCGACGCCAAACACTGGGCGCACCACAGCCACGCCCATCAGTTCAATCAGTGGGTCAGCCAGCATATTGACGGGGTCGAACAGGACCGCAAACACAGGAGGAGCGCCTGATGGGCAATCGCTATAGCAAACAGGTGGCCCTGGTCACCGGGGGCGGCAGCGGCATCGGTCGAGAGACGGCCCTGCAACTGGCCGCAGAGGGCGCTCATGTCGTCCTCGTCGATCTCAACGAGGCGGGCATGAAAGAGACCGCTGGATTGGTCGCCCGCCAGGGGGGCAGCAGTGAGTCGCATGTGGCCAATGTGGCCCGCCGGGGTGACATGAACAACCTGGCCCGGCGCATTAACAAGGCCCACGGGGCGCTGGATATTCTGATCAACAATGCCGGCATTGGCTCGGCCGGCGCCTTTCTCGAGACTTCTCTGGACACTTGGGACAAGGTGATTGATGTCAATGTCAAAGGGGTGGTGCACGGTTGTCACTACTTCCTTCCGGCGATGGTCGAGCGGGGTCGGGGACATGTAGTAAACATCGCCTCGGCGGCGGCCTTCGTGGCGCCCAAGGACATGCCCATTTACTGCACCTCCAAATTTGCCGTACTGGGTTTTACCGAGTCGCTGCGGGCCGAGATGGCCGGTCATGGCATCGGGGTGTCGGCTATTTGTCCGGGCATTATCAATACCGCGATCGTGGCCAATACGGTTTACGAGGGCAAGCTCTCCAAGGGTGGGCGCGACAACGCCGTGGCCTTTTACAAAAAGCGCAACTATCCGCCGGGCAAGGTGGCCGGGGCGATTCTCTCGGCGATTGATCGCAACCGGGCGGTGGTGCCGGTGTCTCCCGAGGCCTGGGCACTTTATTACGCCAAGCGCTTTGCACCGCGTTTGCTGAACTGGATGGAACGGCAGGAGGCACCCATCGGTGGCAAATAGCGGCGCCGGCGGCCAGTGCCGATAAAAAAGGCGCCCCGACTGGGGCGCCTTTGCGTTCTGCTGTAGGTGCCCCGCACCTTCCCGGGTGCGGGGCGGGCACTTCAGGAGCTACTGCTGTCGTGCCACTGCCACTGTAGCAGTTTGGCGCGTTTCAATAAAGCGTGGCGCCCTAGAGCGATGTGTAGACGGCATTGGCCGCGGCGACAGCGCGGTTGCTCTGGATGGGTGCGCCCAGCTCGTTGAGCGTGTTCTCCAGCGCCGACAGGCAGAACAGTACATTTTTTTGGCGGCTGGCATAGCCCATCAGGCCGATGCGCCAGACCTTGCCGGCAAAGTCGCCCAGACCAGCGCCAATTTCCAGATCGTACTCATTGAGCAGACGGCTGCGCACGGCGGCCTCGTCGACGCCCTCGGGGGAGTACACCGAGTTGAGCTGGGGCAGGCGGTGCTCGGCGTCGACGACAAAGCTCAGGCCCATGGCCTCAAGGCCGGCGGCCAGCGCCCGGTGGTTGTCGATGTGGCGCTGCCAGGCGTTTTCCAGACCCTCGTCCTGCAGCATCACCAGTGATTCATGCAGGGCGTAGAGGCTGTTGATGGGCGCGGTGTGGTGGTAGGCGCGCTTGGCGCCGGCGCCCCAGTAGCCCATCACCAGATCCATATCCAGAAACCAGCTGCGGCTTTTGGTCTTGCGCTGATGGATGGCCTCGACGGCGCGCTCGGAAAAACTCACCGGTGATATGCCGGGGGTGCAGCTCAGGCACTTTTGCGTCCCCGAGTAAATCGCGTCGATGCCCCAGAAGTCCACTTCCAGCTCGGAGCCGCCGAGGCTGGTAACGGCGTCGACGATGGTCAGCAGGTCGTACTTGCGGGCCAGTTCGCAGAGGGTCTTGGCGTCTGAGCGGGCGCCGGTGGAGGTCTCGGCGTGGACAAAGGCCAGGACTTTGGCGTCGGGGTTGGCTTTGATCGCGTCCTCGACTTTCTGCGGGTCGACGGCCTTGCCCCAGTCGTCATGGACCATGACCGGTACCGCGTCGTTGCGCTCCACATTCTCTTTCATGCGTCCGCCGAACACGCCGTTCTGGCAAACGATGACCTTGTCGCCGGGTTCCAGCAGATTGTTGAAACAGGTCTCCATGCCCGCCGAACCGGGGGCTGAGATGGGCAGGGTCAGCCGGTTGTCGGTCTTGAAGGCGTACTGCAGCAGGCTCTTGACCTCGTCCATCATGCGGATGAACTCGGGGTCCAGGTGACCGATCGTGGGGCGCGCCATGGCGGCGAGGACGCGGGGATGGACATCCGAGGGGCCGGGGCCCATCAAGGTGCGAACGGGGGGATGAAAGCTGGTGATCATGTTGTAGTCACTATGGTTTGAAAAACAATGCTGTGCATCTTACGGATGCGGCGGGGCCAGGCCAAGTGTTTGCTGTTTTTTGAGACTTTGGGGAGTAACGACACAGAGGCCACGGAGCACACAGAGAGCACAGAGGATTTTGAGTGTACCCGTTTAGAAGTTGGTAATTTCTCCACGAAGCGCCTGTCATCGCTTCACTGTGTTCGCAATGGCTGGCAATTGCAGCCACCCATTACCGCTCAGTGTTCTCTGTGTGCTCCGTGCGCTCTGTGTTATTTCGGTCAAGGTTGCCTTTAGCCAACCAATCCAACCGTCAGGCGATGTGTTCGGCGTATTCGGCCAGTTGTTTGAGCAGTTTCAACTTGCTCTCGTCCTGCTCGTGTTCCTGGGCCAGGGCCATCAGTTTTTGCTCGAAGGCGGCGAGGTCGAGGTAGCCGCCGGCGCCGTCGTGGATGCGTTCCCGGCAGATTTCGGCCCAGCGCTGCTGTTCGTCCAGAGACAGGGTTTGCGGGTAGTTACGGGCGCGGTAGCGGAACAGCAATTCCGGGAGGCGCTTGTCCTGGAAGGGAAGGTCGAGGCCGGTGAGTGTGTCGCCGTCGGCCTCGTGGATCTGTTGCATCAGTGCCTTGTCGGCGTCGCCGATAAATCCGCCACCGTAGAGCGCCTGGTCCGGGTCCTCAACGGGGTCGAAGCGCTGCTGGCCAAAGGCCTGCTGGATCCGCTGTTCGAGGTCACCGGCACGCTTAAAGGGATCGATGCGGGCGAGCTGGGCCGGGACATCGATGCCCAGTCGCTCGGCGGCCTCGTCGCTCAGGGTGCCCAGTGGCGCTATCACCGGGCACTTGTTGAGGTGCACAGTTTTCAGCGGCAGGCGGGTTTTGTCCCCCAGGTCTTCAGTGCGGGTAAAAACGCGTTCGGCGATGGACTCGCTGTCCAGGGTCAGCAGTTCTGAGGGATCGTGGGCCAGGTCGTAGACGATGACGCCGTTCTTGTTGCTCGGGTGGCGGGCCACGGGGACGACGAGGGCCGTGCTGGCGCGCTCGTTGCCGTACATGCCGGAAATGTGGATGACCGGATCCTTACTGGCTACCTTGAGCTGGCCGGCGAGTTTGCGCTTGTCGCGGTTGTCGCGGCAGAAGGCCCAGAGTTTGGGCTGTTTGTCGCGGATCAGCCGGGCTACGGCGATGGTGGCCTCGACATCCGACAGGGCGTCGTGGGCACGGCTGTGGCCGAGGCCGTTGGCAGTGGTCAGATCCTCGAGTTTGTTGCTCGGCGTACCGTCGTCGTGAAAGGGCCACTCGATACCTTCGGGTCGCAGCGCCCGGGTCAGACGGACGACATCGATCAGATCCCAGCGCGAGTTGCCGTTTTGCCACTCCCGGGCATAGGGGTCGAAAAAATTGCGGTAAAGCCCGTAGCGGACGAATTCGTCGTCGAAACGCAGGTTGTTGTAGCCGAGTACGCAGGTGCCCGGCTGGCTGAATTCGCCCTGGATGCGAGCCATAAACTCGCTCTCCGGCATACCTTGAGCCAGCGCCAGTTGCGGAGTGATACCGGTAATCAGGCAGGCCTCGGGGTCCGGCAGAAAGTCGGGGCCCGGTTGGCAATAGATCATCAGCGGGTCGCCCAGGGGCTCCAGGTTTTCATCCGTGCGAATGCCGGCAAACTGGGCAATGCGGGTGGTCTTCGGATCGGTGCCGAAGGTTTCGAGATCGTACCAGTAATAGCTATTGCTCATGGCTTACCACATCAGGTCGTCGGGGACCGGGTGGTCCGCGTAGGCGTCATCGTCGGCTTCGGGATCGACGGTGTAGATAAAACGCTCGGGGTCGATGGCCAGGATCGACTCGACCAGAGCGGTGGGGACCAGCCGGGTTTTGGCCTTGATCAGGGTCACCGACCACTCGCCGTTGGCCAGCCGGTCGCGCTGTTCCGGGGTGACATGGATGCCGCGAATTTTGCCCTCGTAGGGGTAGTGGAATTTGACCTTGCCGTCCGGGTCGGTGCCGGGCGTCTCGACCGGTTGGTCCTTGAGCAGCTCGGCCAGCCGGATATTGAGCAGTCGGCGCTCCTCGCTTCTGGCCTGCTGCGCGCGCTTTTCCCGCTCGGCGCGGGAGATGTGCTCGCCACTGCGCCGGGCGCGCTGAGCCTCCCGGTTGGCGACCTCGGGCGGCGCCGAGGGTGTTGCCGGCGCTTTGCCTCTGCCGCCACGGGCCGGTTTTTTGCCCTTGCCGGCAGGTGGTTTGCCCCGCCCCTGGCGCTTGGGGCGCTTTTTTTCCGCCTCGGCCTTGGCGACATCCTCCTCGGATACCAGCCCGGCGCTGAGAAACTGGTCGGCCAGTGAACCGCTCATAGTCTGCCCTTGTTGCTCGCGCCGCGGGCGCGAAAGTTGATACTGATCAAGCCGACCTGTGCAAAGCCGGCTCCCGGGGCGATATAATACGCGCCCCGCGAATCGAGTTTAAGTCCATGTCAAAGATAGTTGTAGCCGCCCTCTACCAGTTTTTCCCCTTCGACGACTTCGCCGACTGGCGCGAACCGCTGTTGAGTGCAATGGAGCAAAACGGCGTTCGCGGCACACTGCTGATTGCCGACGAGGGCATCAACGGCACCATTGCCGGCTCGCGGGAGGGCATCGATGCCGTGCTCAATTACCTGTGCCGTGACCCGCGTATGGCGGATATCGAGCACAAGGAGTCGCTTTGTGAGGAGCAGCCCTTTTTGCGCACCAAGGTCAAACTCAAGCGCGAAATTGTGACCCTGGGGGTTCCGGGCGTCAGCCCGCGCAAGAGTGTCGGCCAGTATGTTGAACCCCGGGACTGGAACGACCTGATCCGCGACCCCGAGGTGGTATTGATCGATACCCGCAATGACTACGAGTACGAGATTGGCACCTTCGAGGGCGCTCTCGACCCCGGTACCGAGGCTTTTCGCGAGTTTCCGGAGTATGTCGACAAGCACCTGGACCCGCAGAAAAATCGCAAGGTGGCGATGTTCTGTACCGGGGGTATCCGCTGCGAGAAGTCCACCAGTTACTTGCTGGAGCAGGGTTTTGAGGAGGTCTACCACCTCAAGGGCGGAATTCTGAAATACCTCGAGGAGGTGCCCGAGGAGGAGAGTTTGTGGCGTGGCGAGTGCTTTGTCTTCGACGACCGCGTGGCGGTCAAACACAATCTGGAAGTGGGGCAGTACGACCAGTGCCACGCCTGCCGTCACCCGATTACCGAGGCGGACAAGCAATCTTCTCAATACATGAAGGGCGTCAGTTGTCCCAAGTGTTACGACAAGCTCAGTGACGCGCAAAAACAACGCTTTGCCGAGCGGCAAAAACAAATTGAGCTGGCCCGGGCGCGGGGCGAGTCGCACCTGGCCAGTGACCTGGAGGCGGCCAAGGCGCGCAAACAGGCGGAAAAAGCGCGCCAGCGCGAGCAGTCGAAGCGCCGTAGCGCCCACCCCGAGGGCGAGTCGTGAGGCTGGAGGGACGACGACAGGACCCGCACACCCGCCGCGCCCGATTGGCCCTGCTGGCCGCCGCAGTCGAGTTTGACTGGACCGACGCCGACAGAGATCAACCGCAGCTCAGTGGCGGTGATCTGGTGTCACCTCTGGTGGGCAGTATCGAGGTCGTCGACTGGGCTCTTGATCAGGAATCTGCCCCTCAGTGGCTGGCCGAAGGTGATTTGGATCAACTGGAGGACAGCCTCTATCTGATCGAACTCTGTGACGGGCCCTTTTACGACTACAGCCGACAAATGCGCGAGGCGGACAGCCCCGAGCATCGGCGCATGGCCGAGGACAGCGCTCTGGGCTTTGTCGGCCAGTTGAGTGAGTTGCTGGAACAGTCCCCGGAGGATCAACGGGGCGGCTTGCTGGGCGACCGCCCCGGTCTGGCCGACTACGCGCTGTGGCCGTTCCTGGAGGACTTTATGCAATACGCCACCGGCCCGCTCAGCGCCAGTCGCGCATGGCTGGAATGGTGTGAGACAATGCGTGCCGATGAACAGTGGCGGGCTTTGCTGGCGGCGGAGGCCGCCGAGTAACGGACGCCAACCCGGAGAGAGGGAAAGACGAGTGACGATTCGAAAGATGCGGTGGGCCCTGGCGGCCTGTGCTTTGCTTTGGTTGCTGCCGAGTATGGCCAGCGACGCCTACTGGCTGGTGAGGGACACCACCCTGCGTAGTCAGCCGCTGTTCAGCGCTCAGGGGCAGGCGCTGTCCCAGGGTACCGAGGTGGAGCTGGTCAAGGAAGAGGGCGCCTGGTACCAAGTGAGTACCGATGCGGGACAAAAGGGCTGGCTGCGCCGCTACGAAATGCGCCGCGCCAGCGGCGGCGCAACGGTATCCCGGCGCGAGGAGAGCAGTGTGCTCGGCAGTCTGATGCGCAGCACCTCGCGCCTCTTTGGTCGCTCGGCCAGCGAGGATGTCGAGAGCGGTGTGGTGGCCACCATCGGTGTGCGCGGCCTGTCCGAGGAGGAACTCAAACGGGCTCAGCCCGATTATCAGGGCGTCGACCGGCTAGAGCAGTGGGCGGCCAATACCGCCCAGGCGCAAAAGCTGGCTGCCAACGGCGGACTTAAAGCGCGCCGGATCGAATCGCTGAAGGGAGAGAAGTGAGATGAAATCCTTCAAAGTGGCAACAATGCTGTTTCTCCTGGTGTCTCTCGGCTGGCTGGCGCCGGTCTCGGCTTTCGATCTGGGCGGTCTCGGTGAGAAGCTCAAGAAAGTGGAGGAAACCGTCGAAAAGGTCGACAAGAAAGTCGAAACCGTCAAACACGAAACCCGCTTTATACGCGGCGATGTCAGCGCCAGCGAAGAGCGACAGATTGGCCGCGATCTCGCCGCCACCCTGGTTCATGCGGCGCCGCCGGTGAGTAATGCCCGGGTGCAGCGCTACATCAACCGCGTCGGTCGCTGGGTGGCCGAACAGTCGGGCCGGGCCGACCTCGACTGGACCTTTGCCGTGCTCGATACGGACTCGATCAATGCCTTCGCCGCACCCGGCGGTTATGTCTTTATCACGCAGCCATTGTTTCTGTTGCTGGAAAACGAAGCTCAGCTGGCGGCGGTGTTGGCCCATGAAATCGCCCATATTGAAGAAAAACACCATATCGATGCCTTGCAAAAGCGCTCGGGTGCCCAGCTGATTACCCGCGGTTTGCTCGACGCCGGTCGCGACCGCCTGGATGATGGCGAACAGAAGGCGCTGGACAAACTGGTCGGCGCCGGCAAGCAGCTCTACACTTCCGGGCTGGATCGCGGTGACGAACTGGCGGCGGATCGCCAGGGCGCCGTACTCGCCGCCCGCGCTGGCTACGATCCCTACGCCCTGTTATCGGTGTTGGCACTGCTCGACGGCATCGACCCCGACGACAAGGCCATGGCGCTGATGACCCACACTCACCCGGCGGCCGGTGAGCGCCTGGCGGCTCTGGAGCAGCCATTGGCCCGCGCCCTGGATGACTTTGCCGGCGCGCCTCAATTGCCGAAGCGCCTGCAGCGCCATCAGGCCATGGTCTTGAAAAAGTAGCGCTCTGCGGGCGGGCCATGTGCCCCCCGCGTCCTGTTTTGTTCCCTAAACTTGGTGCGGAATGCTGCTAAAATGACTCCCCTCTGACCGCGCACCCTGCACTGGAGGTTTGTCCGCCCATGCGCTTCATTCAATCGATTTCCATGCTCTTCTATCTGATGGGGCGCCGTTTGTTGCGCCTTGTGGTTAAAGTGCATGTGCTGCCCGAGAATACCGACAACCTCGGTATCGATCCGGACAAGCCGGTTTGCTATGTCATGGAAACCCATTCGGTATCTAACTTGATGGTGCTGGACATGCAAACCAAGCGCCTGGGACTGCCGCGGCCCCGTGCCGAACTCGGCGAGGGCGAGCTGGCCGAGTGGCGCTCCGTGTATTCCCTGATTCCCCGCAAGGGTACCTCCGCTTTCGCCCGCGTTCTGCGCGAGGATTCCAAAAAACTGCGCCAGATTATTCAGACGGTCAACGACAGTGACGGCGAACTGGATGTGCAGCTGGTGCCGGTGTTTGTCCTGTGGGGGCGGCCGGTGGAAAAGGAGAACAGCTGGTTCCGCGCCCTGTTCTCTGACAGCTGGAAAATTGCCAACCCCTTCAGCAAACTGATCACCATTCTGCTCCACGGCCGCAAGACCCTGGTTCAGTTCAGTAGCGCCGTATCCCTGCAGGAGGAGCTCAAGCGCAAAGCCCTGGTGGGACTGGACAAACAGCTGAGTGAATCCATGTCTACCCAGCTCAGCGATCTGCGCAAGGCGACCATCGGCCCCGACCTCTCCCACCGGCGCACACTGGTGAACGACCTGATGAAAACCGTGGCGGTCAAGCGAGCCATTGTCACCACCATGCAGGAAGAGGGCATCGACAAGGAACAGGCGGTGGCGCGGGCGCGCAAATACGCCGATGAACTGGCCGCCGACTACTCCTCCTCGGTCATCAAGTTTCTCGAAATCGTTCTGTCCTGGGTGTGGAACAAACTCTACGACGGTGTCGAGGTGGGGCATCTGGAGCGCCTGCAGCAGTCGGCCCCGGGCAACTGTCTGATTTATGTGCCCTGTCACCGCAGCCACATTGACTATCTGCTGCTCTCCTATGTGCTCTATACCAACGGACTGGTGCCGCCCCATATCGCCGCGGGGATCAATTTGAACCTGCCCGTGGTCGGGCCGATCCTCCGCGGTGGCGGGGCTTTTTTTATGCGCCGCAGCTTCAAGGATAACCCGCTCTATCAAGCCGTGTTCACCGAGTATTTGCACGCCAACTTCGTGCGCGGCGTATCGGTGGAGTACTTTGTCGAGGGCGGGCGCAGCCGCACCGGGCGCATGCTCAATGCCCGCCCGGGCATGTTGCAGATGACGGTGCGCAGCTTCCTTCGCAATCACGACAAGCCGATCACTTTTGTGCCGGTTTATATCGGTTACGAAAAATTGATCGAGGCCAAGACCTATATCAACGAGTTGTCGGGCAAGAGCAAGAAAAAGGAAAGCCTGGTGGGCATGTTCCGCTCTTTCCTCAAGCTTCGCGGTTCTTTTGGCAAAGTTTATTTGAATTTTGGCGAGCCCTTCCAACTCTCCGATGCACTGGATCGCTGGCAGCCCGACTGGCGCAAGGGGCAATACGGGACAGACCAACGCCCACCCTGGCTCAAGGAGGTAGTGAGCCAGCTTGGTCAGGAGGTGACCCAGCGCATCAACGAAGCTGCTGCACTCAACCCCGTCAACTTGTCGGGGCTGGCCCTGTTGTCGATGCCCAAGCGGGCCATGGGCGAGGCGGAGATGATTCGCCAGATTAATCTCTACTTGTGCCTGTTCCGTCAATTACCTTACTCGGAATCCTCCACGGCCCCGGACATGGATGGCAAACAGGTGATCGACTATGTTGAGCGAACCGGCATGGTGCTCAGGCACGAGCATCCCATGGGCGATGTGCTCTATCTCGAGGGGCCCGACTCCCTGCTGATGAGCTACTACCGCAACAATGCATTGCACCTGTTTATTCTGCCCGCGCTGGTAGCGAGCTGCTTTACCAACAAGCGGGAGCTCAGCGATGAAACAGTGGTGGCGACCTGCAAGGCGATGTATCCCTTCCTGCGCAATGAACTCAGCCTCAGGGCGCCTAACGAAGGCGTAAATGCTGAACTCGAGCGGACCATTGCCGGGCTGCTCGACATGGGCCTTCTGGTGCGCCACTGGACCACCAATGAGTTGCGTCGCCCCACCTCGACCACCGTTGAAGCCATGCAGCTTCGCGTGCTGGCCGATTTGGTTCGTCCCATGCTCGAGCGCTACTACATGGGCGTGTTTGTGCTTAAACAGAATGGCTCCGGTTCACTGACCATCGACGAGTTTGAGGAGCGCATGCACCAGTTGGCCCAGCGCGTGGCCATGTTGTTCGAGTTGAACTCCCCGGATTACTTTGACAAATCGCTGTTTAAAAACTTTACTGAGACTCTCCTGGAACAGTCACTAGTGAGCGAGGATGAGGAGATGAAGCTGGTCTACAGCGAAGCCCTGCAGGACTTCAATAACGAAACCAAGGCGATTCTCAACCAGCAGTTGCGCCACAGCATTCACCAGGTGGTGGGCGACTGATGCGTATTCTGGTCAGTGGCGGAAGCGGTTTTATCGGCAGTGCTCTGTGTCGGGCGCTGGCCGATCGTGGCGATCAGGTGGTGGTGCTCAGCCGCTCGCCAGCCAGAGTGGCCAAAGCGCTGCCGCCGGCAGTCAAGGTGGTCGGCTCGCTGCGCGGGGTGGAGCCCTGTGATGCGGTAATCAATCTGGCCGGTGAAAACCTCAGTGGCCGGCGCTGGAATGAGCGCTTTAAACGGCAGTTGCTGGACAGTCGACTGGACACCACCCGGGCCTTGCTGGCCTGGGCGCAGGCCACCGATACGCCGCCCAGAACCTGGATTAACGGCTCGGCCATCGGTTATTACGGCGATCGCGGCGATGAGCTGATTGACGAGACCTCCCCCTCCGGGCACGAGAGCGAGTTTACCGTCGACCTCTGTCGTCGCTGGGAGGGCCTGGCGGCCGAGGCCGCCGATCTCGGCGCCCGGCTCTGCCTGTTGCGCACCGGTGTGGTGCTGGGGCACGGCGGGGCGCTCAAACAAATGCTGTTGCCCTTCAAGCTGGGGCTCGGTGGTCGCCTGAGCGATGGCCAGCAGTGGATGTCCTGGATTCACCTGGACGACGAAGTGCGGGCGATTGTCTACCTGGTCGACCACGATACCCTGAGCGGCCCTTTCAACCTCACCGCCCCGTCGCCAGTGCGCAATGTCGATTTCACCCGCATCCTGGGCCGCGTGCTGGGGCGTCCCACACCGTTCCCGGCGCCGGCCTGGGCGCTGAAGCTGGGCATGGGGGAGATGGCTGAACTGGTGCTGGGCGGGCAACGGGTGCTGCCCAACGCGCTTCAGGCGGCGGGCTTTGAATTCCGCTACCCCGATCTGGAAAAGGCCCTGCAGGCGATACTCGATTAGGCCGGTTTTTTGTCCCGGGTGAAGACCCAGTCGTTCTCGCTCGAGAGCGACTCATTGTAGCGGTAGCCCTCCCAGTCGAAGTGCTTCAGGTCCTCGGGTGACTCGATCCGCTGGTCGATGGCGTAGCGCGTCATCAGCCCCCGCGCGCGCTTGGCAAACAGGCCGATCATCTTGTACTCGCCGTTTTTCCTGTCCTTGAACTGGGGGGTCACCACGCGGGCATCGAGAGACTGGCTGTCGACCGATTTGAAGTACTCATTGGAGGCCAGGTTGACCAAGGTGCGGTCGCCACTGTCGTCGAGTGCTTTTGATACGGTGCGGGTGATGGTGTCGCCCCAGAATTCGTAGAGATTCTTGCCACGACGGTTGGGCAGCCGGGTGCCCATTTCCAGCCGGTAGGGCTGCATCAGGTCCAGGGGGCGAAGTACGCCATAGAGTCCACTGAGGATGCGCAGATGTCGCTGGGTGTAGTCGAGTGCCTCGGCGGGCAGGGTCTCGGCGGCGAGCCCGGTGTAGACATCCCCTTTGAAGGCAAACAGGCTGGCCTTGGCATTTTGCGGGGTAAACGGCGTGGTGAAGTCGCGGTAGCGCTCTGTATTGAGAGCGGCCAGCTTGTCGCTGAGCTTCATCAATTTGGCGATGCCGGCTTCGTCGTACTGGCGCAGTTCGTCGATCAGTGTCCCGGCCTCGTCGAGGAACTCGGGCTGGGTGGCGCGATCGGTGGGTGCGGCGTTGTCAAAGTCGAGCTTTTTGGCGGGTGATATGACGATCAGCATAGTGCGAGCTTCGGGTTACCGTGTTAGAAAGGTTTATTCTACACAATAGCGTAATTGAAGATATCAATGGATAACGACGACCAAAGTGATGGTAAAAAAACCGGTGCCCGCCGACCCGCCACCCGCGGGCGACGCTTTATGAAGCTGGCGGGTATGTCGGCCTCGGTGGCCGGCCGCTACGCCGGTGACCAGATGAAGCGGGCCTTCCAGTCCAGTGAGCAGCGCGAGAGCGGGCGCTCGGACTACTACCGGAAGGTAGGCGAGGACATTACCGAGACGCTCGGTGAGCTCAAGGGCGCGGTGATGAAAGTCGGGCAGATCGCCTCCCAGGCCAAGGATCTGTTCCCCGAGGAAATTTCCCAGGCCCTGACCAAGCTCCAGCGCGAGGCGCCGCCTATGGATTTTGCCGTGATCGAAGAGCAGATTACGCGCAGCCTGGACGGCCCCATCGATAAGTTGTTTGCCGAGTTTGATCGCGAGCCCTACGCCGCAGCCTCGATTGGCCAAGTGCACCGGGCGCGCACCCACGATGGCCAGGAGGTGGTGGTCAAGGTTCAGTATCCCGGAGTGCGCGATGCGGTGGACTCCGACCTCTCCCATCTGCGTTTTGCCCTGCGCGCCAGCCGTCTGATCAAGGTCAAAAAATCCATCGCCGACGCCTACTTCGATGAAATTCGAACCCGAATCCTCGAGGAACTCGACTATGTCAACGAGGCCGCCAACCTGAATCTCTTCCGCGAGTTTCACCGCCAGCACGACTCCAAGATTGTGATTCCCCGGGTGGTCGATGCCCTGAGCACCCACGAGGTGCTGACCCTGACCTACGAGCCGGGCGACCACCTCGACGAGGTGGCCGGCAAGGGCTACGAACAGGCGGTGATTAACGATATCGGTCACCGTTTATTCCGCATCATGGGACGCGAGATTTTCGAACTCAAGGCGGTGCACGGTGACCCCCACCCCGGCAACTTTGCCTTTCGCCCGGACGGGTCTATCGTGATGTACGACTTCGGCTGCATCAAAAAGCTCGACCCGCACATCGTCCACCACTACCGGGAAATCGTGATTGCCGGCCTCGAGGGCGATTACGACACGCTCGACCGCGCCCTGATCGACCTCGGCGGCCGCATCGCCAGTGGCCCGCCGGTGGAGGACGAGTACTACGACCTGTGGCGGGAGATCTTCCTGCGCCCCTTCCTCGGCAACGAGCCCTTCGACTTCGCCAGGGCCACCATGCACGAGGAGGTGGTCAAACACATCCCCTCGGCCATGAAGCGCATGAACTCCTTCCAGCCCGTGGTCGGCACCGCCTTTATCGACCGCGCCGTCAGCGGCCACTACCACACCATGCGCGGCCTCGGCGTCAAAGCCAACTTCAGCGACGACCTCTACGAAGTCCTCGACCTGGCGGGGTAACCCCGGACGCGCTCTGGAAGAAAGCACAGCGGCCACAGAGCGCACAGAGAACACAGAGGGGATTGTAGGAGGCCCGACCCCGGGCCGACTTGTCGCGGCGGGGGCGCCGCTCCTACGCGATGCCCTGGAATCTCGCGCGTACTATAAGGCCCCGCAGGAGCGGGCCTGTCCACGCACAAGGCCTCGCCTCGACAATGATTTGCGTGTCAGCAAGCTTCTACAGTCGGCAATGGCTTCTCCACCGGCTTACGCACAAAAGCTCTGTGCCCTCTGTGAACTCTGTGGCTAATGCTATAATCCGCCGCTATGGCCAAAGACAAATCCCGCTACGATTTCAACAAGTTGCAGAAGCGCCTGCGCCGGCAGACGGGGCAGGCGATTGCCGATTTCAATATGATTGAAGAGGGTGATCGCGTGATGGTCTGTCTGTCCGGCGGCAAGGACAGTTATACCCTGCTGGACATTTTGCGCAGCCTGCAGCTGAGTGCGCCGGTTCGGTTTGAGTTGTTTGCGGTCAATCTGGACCAGAAACAGCCGGGCTTCCCCGAGCACATCTTGCCGGAATACCTGGATGGCATCGGCGTGCCATATCACATCATCGAGCGGGACACTTACTCGGTGGTCAAACGCCTGATCCCCGAGGGAAAGACGACCTGCAGCCTGTGCTCGCGCCTGCGTCGCGGCACGCTTTACGGCTACGCCGAGGAGCACGGTTTTACCAAGATTGCCCTGGGTCACCACCGCGATGACATGATCGAGACCCTGTTTCTCAATATGTTCTACGGTGGCAAGCTCAAATCGATGCCGCCCAAGCTGCTCAGCGACGATGGCAACAATATGGTGATCCGGCCGCTGGCCTACTGCAAGGAGGCCGATATTGCCGCCTTTGCCGAGGCCCGGGAGTTTCCCATCATTCCGTGCAATTTGTGCGGTTCCCAGCCCAAGCTGCAGCGCCAGGAGGTCAAGGCCATGCTGCAGGACTGGGAGCGGGAGCACCCCGGTCGCCTTGAGACCATCTTTACCGCCATCCAGAACATCGCCCCCTCGCAGATGGCCGACCGCGAGCTCTTCGACTTCGAACACCTCCAGCTCGATCGAACCGATCGCGCGGTATCCTCCAGTCCCACTGCCTGGACAGACCATGACGGTGACGACAGCGAACCCCCCGCCACCCGCATCCAGCGCCCCGACTTCGGCTTTCAGATGCCTTAGCTTGTGTTAGCCACAGAGGGCTTTGGTCATTCCGGAAAGCGCGCAGCGCTTATCCGGAATCTCCCATGCCACTGTAGGTCGGGCTTCAGCCCGACACCCGTGTCGGCTCCGCTGGCGTGTGTCTAATGCCGGGAATCATCCCGGCGGGTGAGTTCCTTTCTTTTCTCCAGCGAAAAGAAAGGAACCAAAGAAAGCGCCGCCCGACCGCCGCGCACCGACTTCGTCGGTGTTCCCTGCGATGCTCGGTAAAAACGGGGCCTGCGGAACTCCCTCGTTTACCTTTCGGTAAACTTCGCTCAAACACGTCCTCGGCCTTTTCCGTTTTTACCTTGCGCTTCTCGGCGCGGCCACGGGAAAGGGGTGGCTCCTCCTGTCATTGCGAACGAAGTGAAGCAATCTGCGGGAACCGTTCGGCAGATCGCCACGCCGCTGCGCGGCTCGCGATGACAAAAACCTCTGTGCCCTCTGTGGCCGCTGTGCTTTCTTCCAGAGCGCGTCCGGGGTTATCCGGCCAGTTTGCGGTAGCAGCGCGAGAGCATGATTTTGCCTGGTAGCAGAGCGACGGCGTTGCCGGCGACAGTGCCGATGAAGAGGCCCGTCAGGCCGCCGAGCTCGCTGCCGATCCAGGCGCAGGGAGCAATGCAGACAAACACGCGCAGGGCGCTGAGCCAGAGCGTCTTGTCAGACTGGCCGCCGGCATTGAAGGCGGTGTTCATCACGATCACCAGGGCGTAGCCGACAAAGCCCAGGGGCATGATCCAGAGGTAGAGCTGAGTCAGCGCCTGTACCGACGGGTCCGGGCTGAATACGGCTTTTAGCCAGGGTGAGAGCGTAGCCAGCAGAGCGTAGAGCAGCAACTGGTAAATGAGGGCAAAGCGCAGACCGAGGTGCAGCGATTGCCAGGCTCGGTCGAGTTGTTTGTAACCCAGGTTTTGAGCCATGTAGGGCGACAGCGCCGAGGTCAGGGCAAAGCAGACCACCATGGACAGGGCCTCAATGCGCGAGCCGGCGCCAAAGGCGGCGACGGCTTCCTCACCGTGTCGGGCCACCAGCGCGGTGAGAATGCCGTTGCCCACGGGGGTCAGCATATTGGCCAAGGAAATGGGAATGCCGGTGCGAAGCAGGTCCCGCCAGAAGCCGAGCAATTCCCTGAGGGGTTGCGGGTGAAATACCAGCAAGCGTTCGCGTACCCTAATTAACCAAAAGGCCAGAACAAAACCCACTGCCCAGGCGATGGCACTGGCGATGGCAGCGCCGCGGATGCCCATGGCGGGAACGGGGCCCCAGCCAAAAATCAGCAGAGGATCGAGGGCGGCATTAACCAGGCCACTCAGCACCATAATCAGGCTGGGCCAGCGGGTGTCGCCGGTGGCGCGCAGGGCGCCATTGACTACCATGGGGACCACCATCAAGCCGACGGCGGCGTACCAGACGGTCATGTAATCGCGAATGTATGGCAGGGTACTGTCACCGGCGCCGAGCAGGCGGAACAGAGGGTCCAGCGTTAGCCAGCCCGCCACGCCCAGCGCTACCGTCAGAATAACGGTGAGCAACAGGCTGTCGGTGGCAATGCGCTGAGCCAGGGAGAGCCGGTCGCCACCGATGGCTGTGGCCAGCAGTATGGAGGTGGCGATCGACAGGCCCACGGTCAGGTTGATCACGGCAAAAGTGACCGGAAAAGTAAAACTGATCGCCGCCAGCTGTTCCGTGCCCAGGCGACCGATAAACCAGGTGTCCACGGCCTGGAACAGAAACATGGCGGCGATGCCCAACACCATGGGCAGGGTCATTTGCGCTAAAGTGGGACCAATGGGTCCGTGGAGAATGCGTTCTCGGCGGCTGCTCATGGCGGGATCGTTGCTTTGGGGGGAACTATGCTAACAGATCGCGACCTTGGCAAGGTGATTGCCGACTTGAAATGGCTGTTGTCGGGACCGCTGTTGTGGGTGCCTGAAGAGGACGATGGCATTGAATCCATGCGTGCGGGGAGTTGGCGGCGGCTCGAGGGCTATCTGGCCAATGGCCCCGGGCTCGACATGGAACAACTGGTGGAGAAAGCGGGTGGAGAGCCCCGAAGCCATCGACTGGGTCATTACTATGAGTGGCTGGTGCGTTTGTGGCTGAGTCTGGATTCCCGCTACCGGCTGGTGGCTCACAACGAGGTGATTCAGTCGGCGGGGCAGACTCTGGGTGAGCTGGACTTTGTGATTGAAGATCGCGACCGGGGCGACTGGATTCATCTGGAAGTGGCCGTCAAGTTCTATCTTGGCCTGGGTGGCGAATCCCAGGGGCTGTGGTTCGGCCCGGGGTTGCAGGATCGGCTGGACAAAAAGTACTACGCACTCAACCGCCAACAGATGGCGCGCTCCCGGGATCCCGCCGCAGCGAAACAGCTCAAGTCGCTGGGCTGGCCGAACCAGGCCGGTCAGCAGCGTCGGATGGGCCTGGTGTGTGGCGCCTTGTTCAGCGCACCCGGAGACAACCATTGCCCGCGGGGTATTCACCCCGGTCATCGGCGGGGGCACTGGTATCGCCAGAGCCAGGTGCTGGCCAACAATACTTTGCGTCGCCAACTTCGCCCATTGGCCAAATGGGACTGGCTGACACCTCGCGGAGGTGAAGGGCAGAGGCTGTCGCTCGATGCCCGCCATCCGCAAGCGGTTGTCGACGAGCGTGGGCGAATGCACTTTGTCGTGCCCGACGATTGGCCGCAGAGAGCCTGGCAACAGAGGCGTCTGGAGTCGGTTCACTGGCAACAGTGCTACGCGGGCACACGCTTTGCCATTGAATGGGAGGGCGGCAGAGTGACGCTGTCAGCGTGCAACGAAGGCGGTGAGGCCTTGCCCGAGGGCATTTGGCTGGGGTCCGACAATCCGGGCCGGGTGCGTCCTCTGGAAGCGGTGGAAAACCGGCGGCGGCGAGAAGAGCTCGAGCGCCGTTTGCAGGCCCGGGGTTTGCACTATGTGCCGGCACCGAGCAGTGACAGTCGCGGTGACTACCAGGAACAGGGTGTGTTTGTTGTCGGAGCGGCTACGGAGATTGAGTCCGAGGTGATGGCGCTGGCGCAATCGCTGGGGCAGGTGGCCGTCTGGCACTGGCACCCGCAGCGGGGCGGGCGGCTGCACCTGGTCTAGGCGCAGGCAGACTTAATCCTGGTCTGATACCAGGGCGTCTCGTTGCTTGAGTTGCTGGCGGATGAAGTCGGGCACTTCACTGGCCAACAGGGGTTTGGCAAAGTAGTAGCCCTGAACATAGCGGCAGCCCATTTCCTTGAGCATGTTCAATTGCTCTTCGGTTTCCACACCCTCGGCGGTCACGGACAGTCCCAGGTGACTGCCCATTTCGATGATGCTGTGAACGATTTTTCGCGCCTCTTCGCTGTAGGGCATTTCAGTGACAAAACTCATGTCAATTTTGAGCATGTCAAAGCGCAGTTTGTGCAGATAGCTCAACGAGGAAAAACCGGTGCCAAAGTCGTCCATGCACAGCTTTACACCCATCTTTCGCAACTCGCCAAACAGTGCCGAGGCGACCAGGTCGTTGCGCAGAATCGAACTCTCGGTGAGCTCAAGCTTCAAGTCATGCCCCGACAGCCCGTACTTGACCAGGCTGTTAATGATGGTTTCAAGGGCGGCGCGCCCGTGGAAGTGCTGGGCCGAGTGATTGACATTGACCGACAGGGTCATGGTGCCGGGCAATTGCTGCTTCCAGGATGCCAGGTCGCACAATGCGCGGTCGAGTACCTGCTGGTCGAGGGATTCGATGATGTCGATCTCCTCGGCCAGGGGAATAAAGTAGTTGGGTGCCAGCTCGCCTCTCACCGGGTGTGACCAGCGTACCAGGGCCTCCAGAGAGGTAGTGACGCCGGTTTTCAGGTCGACAATCGGGTGGTAGCGGTTGAAGAACTCGCCCTCTTCGAGACTGTGGCGAATGTTGTTCTCCATCTCGATGCGGTTGACGGCCTGCTGGTGCATCTCGACATTAAACAGTTCGTACTGTCCTCGGCCATTGATTTTGGCTCGCCCCATGGCGATGTCGGCGTCGCGAATCAGTTCCTCGGCGGTTTGGTTTTGCCCCTGGCTGACGGCGATGCCGATGCTGATGGTTTCCGAGACCCGGTGCCCGTTTATATCGAAAGGCTGTTCAAATTCCGAGTGTATGCACTTGGCGATCTGAATGGCTTCGGTAACCTCGTCGATGTTGTTGATGATAAGTCCGAATTCGTCGCCTCCCAGGCGCGACACCATATCGTTCTTCCCAACGCAGCGGCTGATACGCTGACCGACTTCGTAGAGCAGTTGATTGCCGGCCTTGTGGCCGAGGCTCTCGTTGATGACTTTGAAGCTGTCGAGATCCGTGAGTAACACGGCAAACAGTCCATGCCGGTTACCTTCAGCCGCTAACTGGAAGTGGTATTCCAGCCGGTCGACAAAATTCTGCCGGTTGGGAAGACCGGTGACCTGGTCGTAATAGGTGTGTTGGCGAAGTTGTTTTTGCAAGGTCTCCTGGCGCTCTTCCGAGCGACGAAACTTCTGCAGTATCAGTGATAAAGCCACCATCATGGCCAGATAAAAAACGCCAAAGCCAATGGCCTCGCGAATCAGTGATCGCCGGTTTCTGTCGAGAAAGGCGTTAATGGCATCGGTGTGGTTGCGCTCCACCGAGAGGGCGACAAAGGGGCCAATGGCGGGTTCCAGCGGTTGATAGGTGGCTACCCAAGTTTGCTCAACCGGCTCGCCGTTGGCATCGCTCACCATCAGTTTGAGTTGGTGGGCCACTTTTTCGCCATTCAGCGACCGGTCCAGGGCCTTGCTGGTGACGGTCTTGTCCAGGGCAAATGGCTTGTTGGAAAACAGTATCTTGCCCTGTTGGTCGTAGAGTGCGACATCGATTTGTTTGTCGTTCAGTGCATGCCGGTTGATGGTGGCGAGCAGTTGCTGACCTGCGGGGTGGTTCAGGCGCTGGCTGGGAATATTGCTGCTGTGATTGATCGCCTCGGCCAGCTGGTTCAGATGGGGGCGCATTTGCTGGGCGAGCAGGGTGGTGCGCAGGCGATCTTCCCGTTCAATGGATTCCAGATAAGCGGATTGCGTGGAACTGAAAGTATTCCACAGCGAGAAGCCACCGAGCAGGCAGAACAGGATTGTCGTCGCGAGCCAGATGCTCTGCAGTAACTTCGTCACAAAACCACCCAGGACACATTGTGGCCAATTCCCTATGTCTCAAATTATGCGTCGTTATTATGTCAATGAATCGCACTCGATAGGAGCGGATTCATCATAAGGGTACGCCGAAGCGCCTACAAGTGTTTTTTAAATCCTGTGATTTAGCCCTTGGGTTCATAGCCGAGCACCGGACCCAGCCAGCGCTCGGCTTCGGTCAGACTCATGTTCTTGCGCTTGGCGTAGTCCTCCACCTGATCGCGACCGATCACACCGGTGCCCAGGTACTTGCTCTCGGGGTGGGCAAAGTACCAACCGGAGACCGCCGCTGTGGGCGTCATGGCGTAGCTGTCGGTAATCTCGAGGCCGATGTTCTCGTCCGGCTTGAGCAGTTGCCACAGGGTCCCCTTTTCCGTGTGGTCGGGGCAGGCGGGGTAGCCTGGGGCCGGGCGGATGCCCCGGTACTGCTCGGCGATCAGCGCCTCATTGCTGAGCTTTTCATCGCTGGCGTAGCCCCAGAACTCCTTGCGCACCCGTTCGTGCAGGTGTTCGGCCAGGGCTTCTGCCAGTCGATCGGCCAGGGCCTTGAGCATAATGGCGTTGTAGTCGTCGTGATCGGCCTCGAAGAGCGCCAGATGCTCTTCAATACCGATACCGGCGGTGACGGCAAAGGCGCCCAGGTAGTCGTCCAGCCCGCTGTCCCCGGGGGCGACATAATCGCTCAAGCAGAGATTGGGCCGGTCGCCCCGGCGCTCGGTCTGCTGACGCAGGTGGTGCAGACGAGCGAGTACTTCGCTGCGTTCCTCGTCGCGGTAGAGCTCGATGTCGTCGCCCACCGCATTGGCCGGGAAAAGGCCGATCACGGCGCGGGCAGTGAGCCACTTCTCCGCGATGATCCGGTCGAGCATGGCCTGGCCATCGGCGAAGACCTTGCGGGCCTCCTCGCCGACGATGTCGTCGTCGAGAATGCGCGGGTACTTGCCGGCCAGCTCCCAGGCGTTGAAGAAAGGCGTCCAGTCGATGCGCTCGCGCAGTTCTTCCAGGGGGTAGTCGTCAAACACCTGCACGCCGAGGTCCCGGGGGCGCTGGATGTCTTCGGCTTTGAAGTCGATTTTGATAGCGTTGTCGCGGGCGTCCTCAAGGCTCATCAGGGACTTGGCGCCGGACTGGGCCAGTCGCTTCTCCCGTGCCTTGGCGTAGTCCTCGCGGATACCCTCGAGGTACTCGGCGCTGTTCTCGCCCACCAGTCGGCTGACTACGCCCACCGCGCGGGAGGCGTCGGCCACATAGACCACGCCGTGCTCGTAGGCCGGCTCGATCTTCACTGCGGTGTGAATTTTCGAGGTGGTGGCGCCGCCAATCAGCAGGGGCGTGGTAAAGCCCTGGCGCTGCATCTCCGAGGCCACATGAACCATTTCGTCCAGCGAGGGCGTAATCAGCCCCGACAGGCCAATGACATCGGCGTCGTGCTCGCGGGCGGCGCGCAGGATGTCCTCGCAGGAGACCATGACGCCGAGATCGATTACCTCGTAGCCGTTGCACTGCATGACCACGCCGACGATGTTTTTGCCGATGTCGTGCACATCGCCCTTGACCGTGGCCATGATCACCGTGCCGTGCTTTTCGTCGACGGTGCCCAGCTCTTCCTTTTCCTTTTCCATATAGGGCATCAGGTAGGCTACGGCCTTTTTCATGACCCGCGCCGACTTGACGACCTGGGGCAGGAACATTTTGCCGGCGCCAAACAGGTCGCCGACCACATTCATGCCGTCCATCAGCGGTCCCTCAATCACATGCAGGGGGCGCGCCGCGGCCTGGCGGGCCTCTTCCGTGTCTTCCTCGACAAACTCGGTGATGCCCTTGACCAGAGAGTGCTCCAGGCGCTGGTTGACCGGCCACTCGCGCCAGGCCAGGTCTGCTTTGGCCCCGGCGCTGGCGGCGCCGTCGCGGTAGCGCTCGGCCAGGTCCAGCAGGCGCTCGGTGGCGTCGTCCCGGCGATTGAGAACGACATCTTCGACCGCCTCGCGCAGTTCGGTATCGACATCGTCGAGCACCGCCAGCTGACCGGCGTTGACGATGCCCATGTCCATGCCCGCCTGGACGGCGTGGTAGAGGAACACCGCGTGAATCGCCTCGCGCACCGGCTCGTTGCCGCGGAAGGAGAAGGAGACATTGGACACGCCACCCGAGACCAGGGCGTGGGGCAGGTCGCGCTTGATGTCGGCGGTGGCCTCGATAAAGTCCACCGCGTAGTTGTTGTGTTCCTCGATGCCGGTGGCAATGGCGAAGATATTGGGGTCGAAGATGATGTCCTCGGGCGGGAAGCCGATCTCTTTGGTGAGCAGGCGGTAGGCCCGGGTGCAGATCTCGGTCTTGCGCTCGCGGGTATCGGCCTGGCCGTCCTCGTCAAAGGCCATCACGATCACGGCGGCGCCGTAGCGGCGGACCAGTCGGGCCTGCTCGAGAAAGGCGGCCTCGCCCTCTTTCATGGAGATGGAGTTGACGATGCCCTTGCCCTGAATGCACTGCAGTCCGGCTTCGATTACTTCCCACTTGGAGGAGTCGAGCATAATGGGCACGCGGGCGATGTCCGGCTCGCCGGCGATGAGGTTGAGAAAGCGCACCATGCTCTCCTTCGACTCGAGCATGCCCTCATCCATATTGATGTCGATGACCTGGGCCCCGGCCTCGACCTGCTGCTGGGCTACTTCCAGAGCGGTGTCGAAATCGCCCTCCTTAATCAGGCGCAAGAAGCGTTTGGAGCCGGTGACATTGGTGCGTTCGCCGACATTGATAAACAGGCTGTCCTTGTCGATGTTGAGCGGCTCGAGGCCGGACAGGCGGCAGGCCACCGGTCGCTCGGGCAACACCCGCGGGGCGAGGCCGTCGACGGCCCGGGCCATGGCGGCGATGTGTTCGGGAGTGGTGCCGCAGCAGCCGCCCACCACATTGAGAAAACCGGCCTCGGCCCACTCGCGGATCTGCTCGGCCATGGGCTCAGGGTCGAGGTCGTACTCGCCCATCTCGTTGGGCAGGCCGGCGTTGGGGTGGGCGGAGACGGGGAATTCGCTAATGCGGGACAGCTCGGCGATGTACTGGCGCAGCTCGTCCGGTCCCAGGGCGCAGTTGAGGCCAATGCTCCAGGGCTCGGCGTGGCGCAGGGAGTTGTAAAAGGCCTCGGTGGTCTGGCCGGTCAGGGTGCGGCCGGAGGCGTCGGTAATGGTGCCCGAGATCATCACGGGCAACTCGATGCCCATCTGGTCGAAGGTTTTCTTGACCGCAAAGATGGCGGCCTTGGCGTTGAGGGTGTCGAAGATGGTTTCGATCAGGATCA
Source organism: Pseudomonadota bacterium (assembly GCA_051747425.1). Taxonomy (GTDB): domain Bacteria; phylum Pseudomonadota; class Gammaproteobacteria; order HTCC5015; family HTCC5015; genus HTCC5015. The sequence goes on along the minus strand of JBNJGD010000005.1, from coordinate 119,173 downwards.
GATCGACACCGCCCTCGATCAGGGCCTGAGTGGATTCGACATAGGCCGTGACCAGCCGCTGGAAATCGGTGTTGCGGTAGCCCGGGTCGTTGACATCGGGCGAGATGCTGGCCGTGCGGTTGGTGGGGCCGAGCACGCCGGCGACAAAGCGCGGGCGTCCGCTTTTTTCGGCGACCGAATCGGCGGCCTCGCGGGCCACATCGGCGGCGGCGCGATTGATTTCGGCGCTCAGCTCCGACATGTCGTAGTCGGCCATGGCGATGGGGGTGGCGTTAAACGAGTTGGTCTCGATGATGTCGGCGCCGGCCTCGAGGTAATCGATGTGCAGCTGGCGGATCCTCTCAGGCTGGGTAATGGCCAGAAGGTCGTTGTTGCCCTTTACATCGCAGTGCCAGTCGGCAAAGCGCTCACCGCGATACTCCTCCTCACTCAGCCGCAGCTGCTGGATCATGGTGCCCATACCGCCATCGAGTACCACGATGCGGTTTTTGAGAGCTTGTTGAAGTGCCTTGAGACGATCCTGACGGGACATAAAACGCGCTTGAGTTGATCAAAGGGGCGGGGATTATACCTTATTTATGCCTGGCCACAGAGCCACGAAGCACACAGAGGTTCGTAGGAGCGGCGACCTCGCCGCGACCGGTGGGCGGCTTTGCCGCGTTGGCTTATGGTGGGTCGGATGGTTTTTGTTTTAGCCACAGAGCGCACAGAGAACACAGAGGGTCTTTGTCATTCCGGAAAGCGCATGGCGCTTATCCGGAATCTCCTGCCAGTTCCCGTCATTGCGAGCGTAGCGAAGCAATCTGCATGAATTGGCAGATCGCCGCGTCGCTATGCTCCTCGCGATGACAGGGTTGTCACGGCGAGAGCGCCGCTCCTACAACCCCCCGTAGGAGGCTCGCCCTCGAGCCGACCTGTGCGACAAGGGCGTTTCAACCAAACCTTCGCCTGCAAGCAGGCTCCTACGGCACCTCCATCAAAAACTCTGTGATCTCTGTGGATTCTCTGTGCCCTCTGTGTTCCCGGACCAGGTGGGCGACCCATCGAAAGCCGATGCGGCTAAGCCGCCCCCGACAAGCCCGCGAGCCGGGATGCAGTATGACAATGCCATATCGCATTTTCCACGCTATGCTGTAGATTGGCTATCAGACATTCCCGATCAGGAGAAAAGCAGATGCTCGATTGGATGCGCCGCTACCAGCACGGGATGCGAAGCCGGCTTCGCTGGTTCTGGATGGCTTGCTTGACGCTGGGCCTGGGGATGGCTCTTGTCTCTGTAGCCAGTGAAAACGGCCAGCGCAGTGCCGTGGTGCTGGATGTGGCGGGGCCGATTGGTCCGGCCACCAGCGACTATGTGCTGCGCGGCATGGCCAGTGCGCGGGATCAGGGCGCGGAGATCATCGTGATTCGCATGGATACGCCGGGCGGTCTGGATTCGGCCATGCGCATGATGATCAAGGAGATCCTCAACTCGCCGATTCCGGTGGTCACCTGGGTGACGCCGTCGGGCGCGCGCGCCGCCAGTGCCGGTACTTACATGCTGTACGCCAGCCACATTGCCGCCATGTCCTCCTCCACCAATCTGGGCTCTGCCACACCGGTCAAGATGGGCGGTATGCCGGGCCAGCCCGAACAGCCGCCGGCACAGGACCCGCCGGAGTCACAAGAGGAAAAGTCGGAGAGTGACGGTGATAATGCCAATGGTGCGGAATCCGGTGAGGGCGCCGATACGGATTCCGCCGGGGACGACAAACGACGCGGTGATACCGCCATGGAGCGGAAGGTGCTCGAGGATGCGGTGGCCTACATTCGCGGGCTGGCAGAGCGCCACGATCGCAATGTGGACTGGGCCGAGGAAGCGGTGCGCGAGGCGGTGAATCTGACAGCCAGCGATGCGCTGGAAAAAAATGTCATCGATGTGGTCGCCGACACGCTGGATGAGCTGTTCACTGCAATAGACGGGCGAACCGTCAGGATGGATACGGGAGAGCAGACGCTCCAGACCGACGATCTTCAGGTGGTCGAGATCGAACCGGACTGGCGCACGGAGCTGCTATCGGTGATTACCAACCCGAATATTGCGTATTTTCTGATGCTGATTGGTTTCTACGGCATTATTTTCGAACTCTCCAGCCCGGGCAATATATACCCGGGTGTGATCGGTGCCATCAGTTTGCTGTTGGCGCTGTACGCCTTTCAGGCACTGCCCATTAACTACGCCGGGCTGGCGCTCATTGCCCTCGGGATCGCCTTTATGGTCGGCGAGGCCTTTATGCCCAGCTTCGGCGCGTTGGGGCTGGGGGGGATTGTCGCTTTCGTGTCCGGTTCCATCATCCTGATGGATGATGAAAACCTGGCCATTTCCATCCCCCTGATTGCCAGTACGGCGCTGGTGTCGGCCGGTTTTTTCATGTGGGTTTTGGCACGACTGATTGGTCTGCGCAAACGCCAGGTGGTGTCCGGCGTCGAGGAACTGATCGGCGCTGAAGCCGTGGCCATGGCGGACTTTGATGGCAGTGGTCGCGTCTGGCTGCACGGTGAGTCCTGGTGGGCAGATGCTGAAGGCCAGGTCCAAAAGGGCCAGAGGCTGCGTGTCACCGAGGTGAAAGGGCTGCGAGTCAAGGTGGAACCCCTGTTTTCCCATCAAGTGAACCAACAAGGAGCAAGAGAATGATTTATTTGACCCCGATACTGATAGTGGTGGCGCTCATCGCCATGTCGATCCGGATTCTTCCGGAATACCAGCGTGGTGTGGTGTTTTTCCTGGGGCGTTTCCAGCGGGTAAAGGGCCCGGGCCTTATTATCGTGATTCCGGGCATTCAGCAGATGGTGCGCGTCGATTTGCGCATCATTACCCTGGATGTGCCCAGCCAGGATGTGATCTCCCAGGACAATGTGACCGTGCGCGTTAACGCGGTACTGTACTTCCGGGTAGTAGATCCCGAGAGGGCGATCATCCAGGTGGAGGATTACTACAACGCCACCAGCCAGTTGGCACAGACGACCTTGCGGTCGGTGCTGGGCAAGCACGATCTCGATGAGATGCTGTCGGAGCGCGACCGCCTGAATAACGACATCCAGGAAATCATCGACACCCAGACCGAAAGCTGGGGCATCAAGGTGACCAATGTTGAAATCAAGCATGTCGATCTGGACGAGAGCATGATCCGGGCGATTGCCCGCCAGGCGGAGGCCGAGCGTGAGCGGCGCGCCAAGGTGATTCACGCCGAGGGTGAAATGCAGGCCTCCGAGAAGCTGCTCGAGGCGGCCAATGTGATGAGCCAGAATGCGTCCTCCATGCAACTGCGCTACCTGCAAACCATGAGTGACATGTCGCAGAAAAATGCCCAGACGATCGTTTTCCCGTTCCCCTTCGAGCTGATGGACGCTTTCAAGGGCATGGGCAAGAAGAACGACTGATGTCGGCTCCCGTCATTGCGAGCGTAGCGAAGCAATCTGCGTGAATTGGCAGATCGCCGCGTCGCTGTACTCCTCGCGATGACAAGTAAAACTCTGTGCTCTTCGTGACTCTGTGGCCAACCCAGCAAATCGGGTACAATCCGCCCACGGCATCAGGTGCCCGGCGGTCTTTCTGGCTGGCGGGATAATCGGGAAGCCGGTGAGGGTCGCTGTGTCACAGTGACCCAATGCCGGCGCTGCCCCCGCAACGGTAACAGGTAACCAGCGGCCCACACGCCACTGTCTCGCGACGGGAAGGCGGTCGTTTAACCCTGAAGCCCGGAGACCGGCCTGGTGGGATGTGTTCGCTGTAGCGGAGGGCTGCGTGCGGATAAAAATGCAATGAGAGACTCATCATGTCACGCAATCACTTCCTGACTGCGGCTCTGGCCGCGTCGTTCTGTCTGTCTGTTCCCGATGCCCAGGCGGCACTCGAAGTACTGGTCACCCCCGCGCGCACGGCGGCGGACTCCGACACCGCGCCGCTTCACGCCACGGTGGTCACCCGCCAACAGCTGGAAAGCAGCGGCGCCCGCACGGTGGCCGAGGCCCTGCGGGGTATCGGCTCCACCGTGGTCACCGATCTGTTTGGCGACGGCAGCCGCACCTCCGTGGGCCTGCGCGGCTTTGGCGAAACCGCGTCCCACAACACCCTGGTACTGGTGGATGGCCGCGAACTCAACAACTCCGACTCCTCGTCTCCCGAGTGGAGCACCATCAGCACTGAAAACATCGAGCGTATTGAAATTCTCGAGGGCAGCGCCGGCGCGCTTTACGGCGACAAGGCCGTGGGCGGTGTGATCAACATCATTACCCGCGACCCGCAGGATTTCTCCGGGCGAATCAAGCTGGGCGGCGGCAGCTACAACCGCCAGCTGGCCCAGGGCGAGGTTCAGGATCGCTTTGACAACGGCGTGACCTATCGAATCTTTGCCGAGGATCGTCGCAGTGACAATTACCGCGACAACAATGATCTCGAGTACGCGCACTATTTCGCCCGCGTGGGCTACCAGTCGGGCGACCTCAGGGCCTATGTCGAGTCCGGTCACACCCGCGAGGACCAGGAAGTCCCCGGTGCGCTGACCGCCGCCGCTGTGGCCGACGACCGCGAGCAGTCGCTGCCGCCCTTTGCCGACGATTTCTCCGACACCGACACCACCTTTACCCGAGGTGTCCTGCACTACCGCTTCACCGAGGCGTGGCGTTTTGAGGGCGATGTCAGCCGTGAAAAGGCGGAGTCCGATTTTCGCCTGAGTTCCAGCCTTGGTGCGGCCACTGAGGACTCGCGCTACCAGCGCGAGCAAAAGGCATTCAACCCCCGCTATGTGGGCCAGTGGGAGACCGCCCGAGGCGATGCCCGCGTGACCCTGGGGGGCGACTTCAGCCAGGTGGACTACAGCATCGACTCTCCCTTCGGTGCCACCACCACAGAGCGCAAAGCCGAGGCCGTCTACGCCCAGGGCCTGATTCCGCTGGCAGCGCGCTGGTCATTGACTACCGGCGCTCGCCACGCCGAAGTGGAAGACGCGGTGGATGACGGTTTCAGCCAGCAAGCCTTTGATTACGATAGCGATGTGGCCGAGCTGGGCGTGCAGTTCAAGGCCTCTGAAGCGGCGCGGATTTACCTTCGCGCCGATCAGAATTTCCGCGTGGCCACCACCGATGAGGCGACCTTTACCGCGACTGATGTCGACCAGTTATCGCCCCAGGAGGGGATTTCCTACGAGTTCGGCGGCGACTTTGACTTTGACGGCATCACCTACGCGGTCAACTTCTATCAGCTGGAGCTCGAGGATGAAATCGCCTACGACCCAACGGCGGTGGGGCCCTTTGGGCCAGGTGCCAATGTCAATCTCGACGAGACCCGCCGTCGCGGGCTGATACTGGAAAGCGCGATTCCGTTGAGCGAGGCGCTGGCACTGTCGGCCCACTATCACCGCGTCGATGCCGAATTCCGCTCCGGTGGCCTGAAGGGCAACCAGGTATCGGCCGTGCCGGAGGAGAGTGCGCGGTTGTCGCTGGACTACCAGCCGGTCGACGCTCTGACGCTGTACACTGAGGCGGTCTACACCGGACCTCAGTATGTGTCGGGTGACAATACCAACAGCTTGCCCGAGCGCGGCTCCTACACACTCTACAACCTCGCCGCCCGCTACGAGCTGGCGGAGTGGGCACTGGGCTTGCGCCTGAACAATGTGGGCGACAAAACCTACGCGGCCACGGTCAACAGCTTTGGCGGCATCCAGCCAGCGCCGGGTACCAATGGCTGGCTGACCGCCGAGTACCAGTTCTGATGGGCAAGCGGATTGGCAAAGTCGTTACTCGCACGGGTGACAGTGGCACCACGGGACTGGCCAGCGGGGCGCGCCTGTCCAAGGCCGCCCCGCGAATCGAGCTGATGGGCGAAGTGGATGAACTCAATGCCACCCTCGGCTGGCTGCGAGCGGCGGGGCAGGGCGGTGAGGTCGACGCCCTGCTGGCCGAGGTGCAGCAGCAGCTGTTCCAGATCGGCGGCGAACTGGCTCTGGGTGGCGACGCCCGCCTGCTGGGCGAGTCCGCCGTGGTGCAACTGGAAGAGGCGCTGGAGTCGCTCAACCGACTACTGCCACCGCTGGAGGAGTTTATTTTGCCCGCCGGTGGCGAGCGCGCCTCGCGTTGTCACATCGCTCGCGCCGTCTGCCGCCGGGTCGAGCGGCGCTGGGTGTCGCTGGCCGAGGCTGGAGATGACCACGGCACACTCAACCCCGACTCGGGCCGCTACCTCAACCGCCTCTCCGACTATCTCTTCGTTCTCGCCCGCCACTGCAGCAAAGACGAAACCCACTGGCGAGGCTCACCAGGCGAGTCGGTCCGTTAGCCATAGAGGGCACAGAGAGCACCGAGGTTTTAAAAGGGTGTAGGGCGGACGCGGCGCAGCCGCTTCCGCCTAAAAAATGGCGGATGTACTTATGGCACCACCGCCACAACTGATCCGTCGTTGCGAGGAGTTACCAGCCGACGCGGCGACCTGCAGTTCCATGCAGATTGCTTCACTCCGTTCGCAATGACGCACAAAACCTCTGTGTTCTCTGTGCCCTCTGTGGCTGACACTCACCGGACCCACACCTCCACGCGGCGATTTTTGTCGCGGCCCTTTTCCGTGTCGTTGCTGGCTACCTGAACGGTGCTGCCAAAGCCGCGCACCATCTTGGGCACAATGCCCTTTTTGATCAGTTGGCTGGCGACATAGTCGGCGCGCTCCACCGACAGTATATGACGCCGCCAGGGTGCCTCTTCAGCGCCGTCGGAAAAGCCGGCCAGTAACACCTGGTAGTGGGGGTGTTCACTGAGGAAATCGACCAGGCGGTCGATGTCCTGCAGGGCCTTGTTGTCCAGTCGGTAGGCGCGGGGACGGAAGCGGAAATTGAGCGACAACCGTTGGGCTTCGCCATTGATTCCCCGGTATTGCTCGGGTGCCCGGCTGTTCACCGGTAGTGTGTAAGGTTCTATGTTTTGCGCCACGAAGCCGGTGCGAGCCACCTGGCTTTGCCCGGCCACACTTTGTACAAACTGTTGCAGCTCGCGTAACAGAGGTCGGTGGTTGTAGGGCGTATAGAGGTAGAGTCGCCGCGACAGGGCGTAGTCTTCAGTGGCCACACTCAATTCGTTGGGCAGTATGGCCGCATTACCCGCTTCACTGATACTGAGCGCCTTGGCTTCCCGGATTGAGGGCAGGCCGGTAAAACCGATCCCCATGGGATCGGTGGCGACATCGTCGGATAACTGGTCATTGGATTCGTAGCGCTGCGCGTTGGCGGCGAGAGGTTTGTTACCAGTGAGTACCAGAGACTTGAAGGTGTCGTAGGTGCCAGATCGATCGTCCCGGGCGTAAACCTGGATGGGTTGGTTCACCCCGCCAAGCTGATGCCAGTTGTCGATCTCGCCGGTAAATATTTTTCGCAGCTGGTCCATATTCAGTTGGCTGAGCGGGTTTTCCGGATGGACTACGACGGCAATACCGTCGAGCCCGACGACCACCTCGTGCCCGCTTTCGGTGAGGTTGCCCAGGTGGGAGAGTCGACGCTGTTCGCTGTCCTTGATGGGGCGTGAAGCCATCCCCAGGTCGGCATTGCCCGCGGCCAGGCCGGTAAAAGCAGTGCCCGAGCCGTGGGCGTGAATCGCCACTTCAATACGGTTGCCGGTTCGGTCGGCAGCCACCATCAGGCGCTCATTTTCCCCGGTCAGCCGATTTTCCAGAATCTCCATGTCCCGTTGCTTCAGCCAGGCTTCGACCAGATTGGGCATCAGGGTGGCACCGACGGTATTGGAGCCGTGAACACTGAGCTGCTGCGTCTCGGCTCGGGCCGTCAGGCTGAAAACAAGAGCGAGAAACAACATCAAAAGCGGGCGGGAAAAACGCATAAAAACCTCCGTACTGCTGGGAGGCGTTATCCTGACCATCGAGGGTGACAGGCGAGTGACGCGGGTGTGTCAATTTGTTGAGAAGTGATTGGTCACAGAGTTTTTTGATCCTGCCGGAACCAATGATGAATTGAATCGAATCTGACCGAAATAACACAGAGGACTCGGGGCACACAGAGAGTTTTTTAAAAGAGTAGGAGCGGCGCCCCCGCCGCGACAAAGTTTCGGCATGGCGGTTGGGGGCAGGCCTCTTGGAACAAGTTGCCATCGCTACCGCTCGAAATGAAGTTCCTGGTTTATTGAGGACTACGGACTATAGGAGCTTGCCTGCAAGCGAATTCATATCAAGCGGGCAAATCCGTAGGGCGGAAGTGCCGAAGGCACCTCCGCCGCATGCTCGGCGGAGGCGGCTTTGCCGCGTCCGCCCTACACATTCTAAAACTCTCTGTGCGCTCTGTGGCCACAGTGTTACATCACCCTGGGTAAATGGGGTTGCCCGGGGTCAGGCTGTGGCGTGGGTGGTCTGTCGGGCCAGTGCGTAGCCGCCGAAAAAGACAGCGGTGAAGGCCAGGTCGCCAATAGTGCTGTATTGCAGGAAGGGAATGCCGGCGGCGTAGGCGGTGAGCAAGCCGGCGGCGTCCTGGCTGTACATGGGGTTGCCCAGCCAGCTGCCGAAGTTGGTGATCAGGTAGAACAGGCCGGAGCTCGACAGCGATGCCAGCACCAGCGTTCCAGTGTTGAGGCGGCGGCGCAGGAACAGGCCGATGCCGACGGTTAGGGCCATGCCGGCGTAGACATAGATCAGGGTGGCGTGCAGGCCGAGAATGGCATCGCTCAGAAGCATCACGCTCAGCGGCGCCGCCAGGGCCAGCCGCCAGTCCCGGAAGTGGGCGCCGGCAAACAGGGCCATGGCCGCCACCGGGGCGATATTGGGGGGATGTGGCAGAACGCGATAGGCGGCGGCGAAAAGAATCACGGCCGCCAGGGCGAGTACGCGGGTTTGGGTCTCGGACACTTTGATCATGAGTTGATTATAACACCGAGTGGCAAAAAAATGCCGACAGGCGTCGGCATTTCCGGTGGCGCTTCAGCCTACTTTGGAGACCTTGCCGGCGTGCAGACCGCACTCCTTGGATTCGGGGTTCTCCCACCACCAGCGACCGGCGCGGACATCTTCGCCGACACTGATCGCCCGGGTGCAGGGGGCGCAGCCGATGGAGGGGTAGTTTTTGTCGTGGAGGGCGTTGTAGGGCACCCCCTCGGCCTTGATGTAGTCCCAGACCTCCGCTTCGCTCCAGTCGCTCAGGGGGTTGCACTTGTTCAGACCAAAGCCCTCGTCGTACTCGAATACGGCCAATTCGGTACGGGTGACGGACTGGGCGGCGCGCAGGCCGGTAATCCAGGCGTCCTGGTTGGCCAGAGCGCGCTTGAGAGGTTCCACCTTGCGCACGCCACAGCAGGCCTTGCGCAGTTCGACGCTGCGGTAGAAAGCGTTGATGCCGTTGCTGCGGACATAGTCCTCAACCGAGGCGGTATCGGGGTAGTAGACCTTGAACTTGATGTCGTACTGCTCTTCGGCCTTGTGCATGACCTCGTAGGTCTCTTCGGGGAGGCGGCCGGTATCAAGGCTGAAAATGGTGATCTGGTCGCGGAAGAAGCGGGCGATAATGTCGGTGAGTACCATGTCTTCGGCGCCAAAACTGTTGGCAAACACCACTTTCTGATTGTTTTCCAGCAACTCTTTCAGGTAGCCGACGACGGCGTCCTGCTTGGCTTTCAGTTCGGGGGTCAATGTCATGCTTCTCTCTCGTTCAGTCGCGTTAATTACCAATTTTATGGGGGCATTTTACGGGTTTTTTAATTCCATTTAATAATTAGAATGTATGGTTTTAGAATGATTTGGTATATTCATTTGGTGTAGTCTCGATTCACCTGAGTCCATTTTTAGCCATAGACAGGCCACCACATGAAGCTACAGCAACTTCGCTTTCTCTCCGCCATCGCCAAGCACAATCTCAATATTTCGGCCGCAGCGGAAAAACTGTTTACCTCCCAGCCCGGAGTGAGCAAGCAGGTGAAACTGCTCGAGGAGGAACTCGGTGTGCAGTTGTTCCGCCGAAACGGCAAGCACCTGACGCAAATCACGCCGATAGGCGCCCGGGTGATCGAGAAGGCAGATCTGATTTTGCGCGAGGCTGGCAATATCAAGGCGCTGGCCGATGAATACCGCGATGATAATGCCGGCGTGCTCACTCTGGCCACCACCCACACTCAGGCCCGCTATGTGCTTCCGGCGGTGATTCGCCGCTTTTCCGAAGAGTTTCCCCGGGTTCGCCTGAACTTGATCCAGGGTAGCCCCGAGCGTATCTCGCGCATGGCGGTGGGCGGCGAGGCCGATCTGGCCATTGCCACCGAGGCCATTGCCACCTACAGCGACCTGGTGATGATGCCCGCCTACCGCTGGAACCGCTGCGTGGTCGTGCCAAAGGGCCACGAGCTGACCTTTGCCAAAAAAATCAGCCTTGGGGCACTGGCCCAGTATCCCATGGTGACTTATGTGAAGGGGTTGACCGGTCGCGGCGTGATGGACGAAGCCTTTAAAGCCGAAGGGCTAACGCCGGATATTGTTTTTACCGCCACCGACGCCGATGTGATCAAGGCCTATGTGCGTCTGGGTATGGGCATTGGCCTGATTGCCCGACAGGCCTATGAAAAAGGCCTGGATGACGATCTGGTGGCGATCGATGTGGGACATCTGTTCGCCGACAGCATTACCCGCATCGCCTTTCGCCGCGGCAGCTATATGCGCCGCTACATGTTGCGCTTTCTCGAGCTGTTTGCGCCCCAGTTTGACCGGGATACCGTGGAAGCCGCCGCCGGGTGCCAAAAGGCCTCCGAAGTGGAAGCCCTGTTCGACTCCGCCGATTTACCCCGGCGCTAGCTTTTGGCTGATTTTTCCGCAGCCAGTTTTTCCAGCTCTGCGCGTACAGCTTCAAGAGAATCTGTCCAGGGCGTGCCGGTGTCACTCAGAAACATGTGCATGTCCGGGTAAAAGGCATCCATGTAAGTTTGATTCAGGTACCAGCGATTTGGGTGGCGGTTAGCCACTATCAGTGTTTTTTGGCCAACTGCACCAGACAGTTCAGCAGTGGCTGTGCCAACTCCAACTACGACATCAACACTGGAGCAAAGAGCTGATAAGGAGTCGAGGTCGTCCTTGCAGTCAATATCGGTTATTTCGAGCTCCCCCCCGGATTCTTTGAATACCGTCTTTTCCTGTTCGCTGACAGAGTTTTGAAGTGAAACCAGTTCACAGTGGAGACCTTCGAAGATACGCGAAAAATCCTTCAAGTCCGGGTACCACAGATTTCTGGTATGGAGAACTTGAACGCTTCTCCAGAAAACGCCAACGGTGAGCCTGGCAGGATCTCTTTTGGAACCTAGCTGCGTAACAAGTTCCTGATCGGGAACGAGGTAGGGTGATTTCATTTTTGCATGAAAGGGGCGGTGACTGGGGAAGACGCCGCCGCTACCCATCATAACCTCATCCTTTATGTTCTGTTTTTTTAGTTGGTTGGTTTCCAGTTTTACTGAATCAAAAAAATGAATATTGGGAAAAGATCGTTTAAGCAGAGGTGTTAAGCGCTCTTCTGCCACTACTTGAATTGCCTTTTCCTCGCCCTCGGATAAGCCGTGGAAAAATCGAGAGAAACGAACTTGATCGCCCACGCCTTGTTCGAAACTGACAAGGGTTTTATGACCATTAGTTGGCAGTCCTTGCGTGAGTAGAAAACGGGTGGGCAAGTAGCGAACATAGCGATCCTTTCCATCCGCTTCATACCTGCTTTCAAATAGTTCAAATCCTTCATCAAACAGTCCATGGCTCAAGCAAAGAGAGGACTCGGTCCACTTGATATATGGAAGGTTTTTTGTGCCACGGAACGCCCTGAGCTGATTGATCCAGTCTGTGTCGGGGTCAAGATAATGTCTTAGCTTGACCCAGTCACGGTAAATCATGGGGTCATTCTGGACCGCTTCCGGCAGAGATCCTATAAAGTCCAGGGCGGCCTCGAAATCTGCCGTTGCAACATCAAGACTGATTCTCAAAATAGACGCCCTGATGATATCGTCGCAGTCGTATAGGAATGCGTCCAGGAACGACTTTGCTTTATCAATCTGATCGGTTTGTATTAAACACTCACCACACAAAAGGAGAGTTTTGATATTCCGGCAGTGAGGTTTTAATTTTGGGAGGAGCGAGTTGAAACGCTCTTCATCTCGGGTATCCCTCAAAACCTTCAGGTACTGCAGGGTGTGCTTGTCGGATCCCCAGTTATCTTTTTTAAAAGACTCTATTAATTGGCGGGTTTTTGCATAGTCTTTTTTATGGAAAGCGATGGTGGATAACTGGAAAGTGGCTTGACCTTTTTGCTCTTCGTTTTTTGCCTGCTTTAGCGCCAGCTTAAAGAGATGTTCGGCCTTGTCAATTTGGTATTGGCTAACGGCTAACTTGCCCTTTAAAAAGCTGACATCGTAGCCTTTGGTTTTCTTTTTTTCGGCTTTCTTTAACAGCTTCTCAGCGGCCTCAAAGTGGCCGCGGTTGATCAGCCGATTGATGTGGCTTGGATCGAAGCCGGTGTCTTTAATCTGGATTCCGCTTGGTTTCATCAGTCTTTGTGAAAGTAGGTAGGTGTGTGGGCAAAGGGCAGTTTCTGCAGAAGGGTTCCCGGTTGATGTTCTGCAATAAACTCATCTACGGCGCGTGTGGCCCCATCAACCAGGTGATAATCATCTAGCACAACTAACCCGCCTGAAATCATGTGTGGGAAAAAGTGTTCCAGCGCTTTTAGGGTTGGCTCGTAAACATCCACATCAATATGCAGAAGCGCTACTTTCAGCTCAGGGTGAGCCTTTAGGTATTCAGGGACGGTTTCCAGCAAGTCGCCCTTGATTAATTGGTGGTGGTCGAAGCCCTTGTGTGCCAAAACCGCCTCCAATTCCTCTCTTGAAATGCCCTCCCCACCTTTACTTTCAAAATCTTCAATAAAGGCCTTGTCGCTATCATCCGCCCCTTCGGGGACGGGGAAGCTGCCAAAGGCGTCAAAGCCAATGATTTGTCTCGCGCCGGAAGATTCCAGCATATCGCGGAAGGTAGCAAACCTTATGAGGGAGGCGCCTTTGTAAACGCCACACTCGATTACTGCCCCGGGCAGATCGACAATGCTTTTGTAGAGCTCGTAGTGGGCGATGGTTTTGGCCAATCGCCGCTTGTCGGAGGTGATAAAGAAGCCGTTTTCGTAATGGTAGGCTTCGTTGGTATCAAAGTTGAACAGGTTTTTTTTGGTCATTTAGAAAGTCCCGTGGTCACCCAAAATATTATTGATATTGCGGTTGGTGTTGATGTCGATCAGGATTTTTCCCTCGGCTTCAATGATGTCCCGAGCCTTGTCGATCACCTGTTGCTCGACCTCTCGGGGTATGACGACAATGCCATCCGAATCGCCAAAGATCAGGCTTTCGTAGTCAACCTGGACCCCATCAATTGTGATGGCTTTGTTCATGTATTCAAAGTTGCCCTTGCCCTTCACATCCTTGCAGGTATAGCCCTTTGAGAAGACTGGAAAGTGCAGCTTGTCGACGCCGGACTTGTCCCGGGTGTGGCCGCCGATAATGGCGCCCACGGCGCCGGCACGGAAGGACAGGTTGGCGTTCAGTTCTCCAAAGTAGGCGTATTCGGGCACTTCGGTTTCCACCGCGATGATGTCACCGCGACGCACAGTGGGGTACATCTGATAGGCCTGGTAGATGTCGTGGGGGTCGCCGGGCTCGGCTTTTTTGATTTTGAGCGTTTTGGCCCGGCCGAACATTTTTCGCTCGGACAGGCTGAGCCCCAGCCCCTGGATGACCTGGTTGGGATAGCCGAGCTCGTCGAGTACATCGGAAAGCACGGGGCTGGACAAATGGTTGGTCAGATTTTTGAACAGGCTGCGCTCTTGCTCATGGAGGCCGGCGGCAATCAGATTGGCCAGTTCAAAGTCTTCCGGGTAATTGACATCGATGGCTTCAAGGGGCTTGGCATCAATCATCAGTGGCTTGTCACCAATGCGGCGACGGGTTTGATTCAGTGCCTCTTTTCGGATGGCGTAGAGCCCCATGGTTTCGATAATGGTGTCGTCCATATCGTGGCTGTTGGGAATGCGCTCGATGTCATAGTTGGGGCCGCTTTCACTCCATGTGTACTGTTTGGTCTTTTCTACAAGAACCGCCGAGTCGTGTTCTGCGCTATTAGTTAAAGATTGAATGCACTGCCGGATGGTTTCCTCTTCGATAAAAGGGCTGGTGCAGAGAATTTGTAGATAGATGTCGGCGTCCACTTGTGACGCCTGGTTGAGTAGCAACTGGTTGCCGTCGGTTTTGTTGTTGGCCAGGGCCGGGTCACGGTGCAGGATTTTGCAGTCGACATGGTTGGCCAACTCGATGATCTCTTCGCTCTCTGTGTCGAGGTAGACCTCGTCGATCTCGGAAATCCGGGCCAGCTTTTCCAGGGTGTGGAGAAACAGGGGCTTGGCATCAAGCAGTGCCAGGTTCTTGTTCTTGATGCGGCCGCTGGTGCCTTTGGCGGGAAGAAATGCAGCAACTTTCATGGTGTTCTCCATTTAAGCGTGTTTAGCCAACTGGCTTTGTAATGTGCTATTGAGTACCGGGTCGAGCTCAGCCCAGTCCTGGTGCATATTGAGCACCAGGGGTGTTGTGTTCGGGTAGTACTGTTTTAAGTAGTCTTTGCTCAAATACCAGCGGTCCGGGAAACGCTTGGCTGTGAGCAGTGTAGGTGCGCCAACGGCACCCGACAAATCCGAGGTGGCTGTGCCGGTGGCAATCACCAGATCCAGTTGTTGACAGACCGAAGCCAGGTTGGCCAGGTCGTCCTTGGGGTCAAAGTCCGGTAATTCGATGAGTTCGAAGCCGGCATTCTCTTTAAAGGTGGCCCTCTCCTCATTGCTGACATTGTTCTGCAGCGAAATGACAGTGGCCCCTGCGTCCCGGAGGGCCCTAGCGTAGCCGGCCAGCGGGTAGTACCAGTGTCGGCGTTCCGGGCTGTTTATCACACTGCGCCAGCATAGGCCAACCAGTGGTTTGCCTATGCTGCGCAGTTCTTCCAGTCTTTCTGAAAACCGGTTCTCGGTGGCTTGCAAGTAGCCCGGCAGTGGCTCGAATGCGCGACGCTTCGCCATATTGGCGGCGCTCGGGTGTTTGAGTTCAATGTCAAAACCCTCCCTTTGCGCCCACTCGGCATTGAGTTTGTCTTCGCCAATAAATTTCAGGTGGGGGAAGCTGGCCTGGAAAAGCTCCAATAACCGTGGGTCGCAGGCGATCCACAGCTTCTGGTAACGGGAGGCATCCAGATCGTAAAAATGCCGGGAAAAGCGTATTTGGTCACCAACCCCCTGGTCCGCTGTAAGCAATACGCGTTTTCCCATGAACTGGGCAATATTAAAAGCCCTGGGAAGCGGGATCAGACGCTCCTTTTCCCGGTGAAAGGAGGTGGCGTAGATATAGTCATAGCCCGGCAGCCCTTGCTTCATGTTCCCCAGGGCGAGTTGGAAGTTGCTCAGGGAAAATTTGGCGTCAGGTGCCCGGGTATTTATGGCCGAGGCGGTCTGCTTGGCTGCCTCTTCCTCCCCCATGGCCCAATAGTGCCAAAGAAGAGAGTTTTTAATGTTGATGTCGTCCGGTGACTGTTCAGATGCCCGCGCCAGGTATTTCAGTGCTTCTGCCGGGGCGTTCTTTTTGCTGTACAGGTTGTATAACAGCAGGTTTACATCTACGGAATGTTTGTCAAAGGTTGATGCTTTGAGTCGTTCAATGGCTTCATCGTAGCGTTCATGGGTAGAGAGTATTTGACAGGCTGTGTCCAAAGGCCAGAAATCTTTTGGGTCCTGACTCTGAATCTGGTCGAGGATGGTCATGCACTGATCAATTTCCGACAGGAGTGAATACCCTTGAACCAGCAGTTGAGTGGTGCTGGTGTTTTTATAGGGCGGGTGGATGCGACTCTCCAGGAGTTCGATGCCCTCGCGTATATTCAGGTGGTCATAGCAGGTCATGGCTGCGTGGAAGAGCAAATGCTCGATGTCATTGGGCTCTCTGGCCACTTCCAGCCCGTTTTTGAAGGCGTCGACTGCCTCGCGGTAGCGCCGCTGCTTGATCAGGTTTTGCGCGATCAGGTTGAAAAGCAGGGGGTGGCCGTTGAGGGCTTCATTGATCGCGCGAAATTCTTTTTCGGCATCGACGACGCGTCCCGCCTGTTCCAGGGCCTGTGCGGCCTCCAGTCGTTCTTGCATGGGTACTGCCTGTTTTGTGGGTGAGATTTAGCCTGTAGTCGGCAAATACTACCGCAAAAAAGCAGGGCTGGGCAGGGGTGGACTCCGGGGGATGGCGATCCCCCGGGGGAAATCAAACCACGGCGGGCTGGTAGCTGTCGCTGAAGTCTTCAAAGGCGCTGAGGGCGTCGTCAAAGCTGCGCCCGTGCTCGAGTTCAAAGGCGTCGATGCCGCAGCGGTGCATGTAGAAGATCTGGTCGCGGAGCACATTGCCCACGGCGCGCAGCTCGCCCTTGTAGCCAAAGCGCTGGCGCAGAAGCCGGGCAAAACTGTAGCAGCGGCCGTCGGCAAACTGGGGGAATTCCAGGGCGATCAGGTCGAAGTGGATCAGTTCGGATCCGATAGCGTAGATGTCGTTCTCGCCGTTGACCGAGACGCCAATGCGGCCGTTGTGGCCGCGCAGGGCCTCGTGCTCCCGTTGCCAGCGCGCCCAGGGCACAATGATATCGCCTTCGGGAACCGGCGTGTCCATGCCCAGTCGCTGGAAGTGGTCTTCTACGACCCGTTGTTTTTTGATGATGTAGTGCGTCTCGCTCATTGGGCCACTGCCTTGAATGCGGTTTTGAACGGGGCGATGCCCACGCGCTGGTAGGTTTCGATAAAGCTCTCTTCGCCCTCGCGTAGATTGAGGTACTCATCCAGCAGGGTTTTGACCGCCGGGGCGACCTGGTCTGCCTTGACCGGCTTGCCCACGACCTTGGCGGCGTCGGCGTCGCGCTCCCGGGAGCCGCCAATCTGGATGGCGTAGTATTCCTCGCCCTTGCGCTCCCGGCCCATGATGCCGATGTGGCCGGCGTGGTGGTGGCCACAGGCATTCATGCAGCCGGACATCTTGATCTCCAGATGACCGATGTCGTGGACATAGTCGATGTCGTCGAAATAGTCGTTGATCGCTTTGGCAATGGGGATCGAGTGGGCGTCGGCCAGGCCGCAGTAGTCCAGGCCGGGGCAGCAGATCATGTCAGTCAGGTGGCCGATGTTGCTGCGCGCCAGGTCGATGTCAGTCAGCTTTTGCCAAAGCGGGAACAGGTCGGCCTCGCGGACATCAGTAAAGACGATGTTCTGGTCGTGGGTCACGCGGATCTCGCCAAAGCTGTACTCGTCGGCGAGGTCGGCCAGGGCGTGCATTTCCTCGGTGGTGACATCCCCGGGGGCGCGGTCGGCGTGGGCCAGGGAAATGGTCATGGCGCGATAGCCGGGCACCTTGTGGCGCGTGCCGTTATTGACCACCCAGCGGCTGAACTCGGGGTTCTCGGCCTTGCGCGCGTCCAGGTCGCTGGCCTCGGCCGCGTTCGGGTCGTAGTCGGGGCTGGTGAAGTGTTGCTTCATGGCCTCGACCTGCTCGTCCTCGAGAACCAGCCCGCTTTTGTCCATGGCCTCCCACTCGGCGTCGACCAGCTCGCGCATTTTGTCGATGCCCAGGGCCTTGACCAGAATCTTGATGCGGGCCTTGAACTTGTTGTCGCGATTGCCCTGCAGGTTGTAGATGCGCAGGATGGCTTCCAGCCGCGACAGCAGGTCGCTCTTGGGCACAAAATCGTAAAGCTGCTGAGCCACCAGCGGTGTACGGCCCATACCGCCACCAACCCAGATGGCAAAACCGGTGTTGCCGGCGTCGTTTTTCACCAGGTAGAGGCCGATGTCGTGCCACTTGACGGCGGCCCGGTCGCTGCTGGCGCCGCTCACGGCGATCTTGAACTTGCGCGGCAGATAGGCGAACTCCGGGTGGAAGGTCGACCACTGGCGAATCAGCTCGCAGTAGGGGCGGGGGTCTTCTATCTCGTCTTTGGCCACGCCGGCAAACTGGTCCACCGTGGTGTTGCGGATGCAGTTACCGCTGGTCTGAATGGCGTGAATATGGCGCTCTGCCAGCTCGCCGAGCAGGTCCGGGACATCCTCCAGCTGCGGCCAGTTGTACTGCATATTGGTGCGCGTGGTGAAGTGGCCGTAGCCCTTCGAGTAGCGCTTGGCGCAGTCGCCCAGGCGGCGCAGCTGGTCGGAGGAGAGCATGCCGTAGGGGATGGCAATGCGCAGCATGGGCGCGTGGAGCTGGTAGTAGAGTCCGTTCTGCAAGCGCAGGGGGCGGAATTCGTCCTCGCTCAGCTCGCCGGCCAGATTGCGGCGCACCTGGTCGCGGAACTGCTCGACGCGTTCGTCAATCAGCTTTTGGTCTTTCGGGCTGTAGCGGTACATATAATCAGTCGCTCGTTTGTCTGTGTTCAGTATCTATTGATAGTCATTGTGGCACGCTTTGTCATTGCGGTGACAAAGCCGTAGGGCGGAAGTGCCGAAGGCACCTCCGCCACTTGTCCGGCGGAAGCGGCCTGCGCCGCGTCCGCCCTACCGTCTTCACCCCTCTCCCTTCACGGGAGAGGCGCTATTGAGCCGACGCGCCCGTCAGTTTGACCTCCACCCGCTGGTCGTCGGCCAGGCCCTCGTAGTAGCGGCGCAGAATGGTTAGCACCTCGGGACGGCTGAAGTTTTCCGGTACCTCGCCGCCTTCTGAGAGCAGTTTGCGCAGCTTGGAGCCGGACAGCAGCAATCGGTCCTCGGCGTCGTGGGGACAGGTTTTCATCGAGGCCATGCTGTTGCAGGCCTTGCACCAGAAGGTCCAGTCGATTTTCAGCGGCTGGGTCAACAGGGCGCCCTCGGGCACCTTGTCGAAAATCTCATGGGCGTCGAAGGGGCCGTAGTAGTCGCCGACGCCGGCGTGGTCGCGGCCTACAATCAGGTAGGTGCAGCCGTAGTTCTGGCGGAATACGGCGTGGAGCAGGGCCTCCCGGGGACCGGCGTAGCGCATGTCCAGGGGGTAGCCGGCCTGCAGCACCGTGTTGTCGACAAAGTAGTTGTCGACCAGAGTGCCAATGGCCTCGGAGCGCACATCGGCGGGGATGTCGCCGGGTTTGAGGTTGCCCAGCAGGGAGTGAATCATCACGCCGTCACAGATCTCGATGGCAATCTTTACCAGGTACTCGTGGGAGCGGTGCAGGGGGTTGCGGGTCTGAAAGGCGGCGACATTTTTCCATCCACGCTTTTCAAACTCGGCGCGGGTCTCGGCCGGGGTCATGTAAATGCCGGAAAAGCGCTCGGGGAAGTCGCCCTGGGAGAAGACATCCACGGCACCGGCCAGGTTGACCTCGCCCTGGGCCATGACCATTTTCACGCCCGGGTGCTCTTCGTCGGTGGTGGTGAAAACCTGTTCGCACTCAAAGGCCTTGTCGATGGTGTACTTTTCTTCCAGGTTCATTGTGCCGACGATGTCGCCGTCAAAAGTCAGGGCGACCTTGTCGCCCTCGTTCAGGGAGTCGGCGGTGTCGGCATCCGTGGACAGGGTGATGGGGATGGGCCAGAAGAGGCCGTCGGCGGTTTTCATGTCCCGGCAAACGCCCTCCCAGTCGGTCTGGTTCATAAAGCCCTTGAGCGGGGTAAAGCCGCCAATGCCCAGCATGATCAGGTCGCCGAACTCCCGCGAGCTCAATTCGACTTTTGGCAGGTCTGCGGCTTCGCTGCGGGCTATTTCAGCCGCCTGAGAGTCGAGCAGGCGGGGCAAAAGAACATCGCTGCCATGGGGTTTGATCAGTCCGGGCATGGTGGCTCCTGTGTATTTTGAGTGTATTGAGAATGGTGCGGACTCTACCACAGAGGGAATAAACCGATTTGAATATCAGATTATGTTTTTATTGCTTTTTGTTATTAAGCGGTTGGTCATTGCGAGCGAAGCGAAGCAACCTGCTGAACGGTTCGGCAGATCGCTTCGTCGCCAGCTCCTCGCGATGACGGCCAAAGAGGTGGCTGAGCTTTCCGGAATTCCCTCTCCCCAGTTGGGAGAGGGCCAGGGAGAGGGGGTTAAAACCCGTAGACCAGATTCACGCCGGTAATGCGGTCGTACTCACTGGTGCCGGGGGTGACATTGGAGTTGTGCTTGACTGTATGGCTGAGTTTGAGGGCCAGTGCACCGTTGATGGCGACGCGCAGGCCGGCATTGAGTTCGCTGTAGGTATTGTCGCTGTTGCCTTCAGCGAGCAGGCTTTGGCTGAGTTTGGCGCTATCGCTGAGTTCGTGGCTCAGGCTCTGGAACAAGCGGCCGACACCGCCGTCTTCGGTCTCGCCGGTGCTGCGGATTTTGTCTTCCTTGTAACCGGCACCGATTTCGAGGTCGAGGGTGGTGAAGTCGTTATTTACGGCGCGCCAACCAAAACCGGCGGTGGCGTTGGCCTGGTATTCAAAGCTGCTGAATTCGTCGTCTTCGTAGCGGCCGTTGAGAAAGTTGTACCAGTCGTCATTGATGTCGTGGGTCAGTTTGTTGGTGATGACATAGCGGTCGGCGGTCTTTTCCGTGCGCAGAGCGCCGGTATCGGGGTCTGTGACCTCGCTCTCGGTGCGAATGGCGTCGACATCAAACTGGTTGCCCCAGAGGTTTTTCTTGTAGTCGATGCCCAGCTTGCTGCTCAGGGTTTCGGTTTCGGAGTTGCCCGAGGTGGTGCTGAAGCCGAGTTCGCCTTCGCCGGACCAGTTTTTTTCCTCTTCGGCATTGGCGTTAGTGGCCAACAGCAGGGTGGCGCTCAAGGCAAGCACAGTGAATAAATGGCGGCGCATGTGTGGATAATCTCCTTCAATTGGGGTGTAAAGTTGGCATTTTACCGATATTGGGGATTGGCCGAAACGGGTGGCCTTTGTGCTGACTGGTGTTGCCAGGTGGCACGGACGCACGCGGCACAGCCACTTCCCTTGGATATAATGAATAGCAGTGTCTGTCATTCAATAAATGCCCCGGTAACTGGAGTCATAAATGTGCACGATTTTAATTGCCCATCAGGCCGTTGAAGGCCTGCCGCTGGCCGTGGCGGCCAATCGAGACGAATTTTACGCTCGCCGCACAGAGTCTCTGACCTGGCGCGAAGGCGGCGTGATGGCCGGCCGGGACCTCAGGCAGGGTGGCTACTGGATGGCCGCTGATCAGTTCGGCCGGTTTGCCGCTCTGACCAACTACCGCAACCCGCCCACTGCACCTGAAAGTCCGGTCAGTCGCGGTCATATTGTTCGTGACTTTATTCACGGCGACTTGCATCCAAAGGACTATATAGAGGGGCTGATTGGCCGGGCCGAGTGTTACGAAGGGTTTAATTTGTTGCTCAAGGCGGGTAACGAGCTGTGGTATTACGGCCATGTGAGCGGGGAAGTGCGGCAATTGCCCGCCGGGATCTACGGTTTGAGCAATCACCTGCTGGACACGCCCTGGCCCAAAGTGGTTCGGGCAAAAGGGCGTTTTGAGGCGTTACTCGAGCAATATGACCGGTTGGGAACGGGTGATGTCCAGAGTGCCAATGTTTTGCGCCGGGATTTGGCCGGTCTTCTGGAAGACCGCTGGCGCCCGCCGGACGGGGAGCTGCCGGATACCGGAGTCCCCCTGGCCTGGGAGCGTCGTTTGTCGCCCCTGTTTGTGGCTTCATTGGTTTACGGCACGCGCAGTGCCAGCGTGGTCACACAGGCCCCCGACGGTGAACTGGTCTTTAGCGAGCGGCGTTACGGCGTGTTGGGGCGGCGGCTTGGGGAGTCTGTGTTGGCGGCTGAGGCATCGTTGCGAATATAGCGGGTAGTCTGCGGGCATTATTTGGGAAACCTTCAAGCCGGCAGCATCCCGTCACGCGGCGCAGCTGGGCTTTTTGCCCACTGCCAAACTAAATAAGGTGATTTAAAAAGTGCTTGCACTGGGGTATTTGCTGTTATAGATTCTTCAAACAGAGTTCTCGGGGGGGAGCTAAAAGCAGTATTACTCCGCCGTGGCTCTGATTACATCGATGTAATCGAACTGTAATTCGTTTTTAATTCAGGAGTTAAATCATATGAAATTCGTAAAAACTACTGCTCTGGCAGCTGCTGTTGCCGCTTCTTTTGGTGCCCAGGCTGAGCTGAAGGCTATGGACGACGCTTCTCTGGAAGCCGTTACTGGTCAAGCCGGTTTCACCATCACCACAGACTTTGCCGGTACTGAAGGTATCGACATTTCTCTGGGTGACGACGACGGCTACACAGGTTCAGGTTCCTCTGTTTCCACTATTGATGGTTCTGCTGGTTACCTGAACATTTTTGATGTTCAGAACGAAGGCACCATCAACATCGACTTCGACGGCGGTGCCAACGCTATCGTTCTCGAGCAGGAAAGTGCCATGACCATCACCTTCGCTCTGGGTGTGGCTGATGCTAACAACACAGCGCCCACAAACACTGGCGGCAACAAGATGGCGGATGTTCGCATCGCCCTGCCTGCTGGCATGACCCAGACCATCCAGGCGCACTAAGCGTTCTGGCGGAGGGTTGCCCCTGGGGTAACCCTCTCTTTTTGCCCTGTGTACCCGGTTTTATAGGGTATACAGCGCAAAGAGAGACACAAACACGAAGCGGTATACCGCTCTAACAGGCTGCATAAATCACCGTGAAACGCGCTATCGCCACAATTTCGTTGTACCTGATCTGTGCTGCCCCCGCTCTGGGGGCATTGCAGCCTATGGACGAGCAGGCGATGGGAGAAGTGAGCGGGCAGGCTGGCTTTAGTTTAACCATGGATTTTCCCGACAGC
This sequence comes from Pseudomonadota bacterium, assembly GCA_051747425.1. Lineage (GTDB taxonomy): Bacteria > Pseudomonadota > Gammaproteobacteria > HTCC5015 > HTCC5015 > HTCC5015. Next base: position 96,355 of record JBNJGD010000005.1, on the reverse strand, counting down.
GCCCCGGACGGCGCCCAGCATAACTACAATATCGATCGGCCGGCAGATAACATACAGCTGAATCAGACGGTTCGCGGGGTAGACCTTAAAATCGTTGATGACCGCGGTGTCGACGAGGTGGCTCTGAACGCCGATATAGACGGCGACGGCAACATCGACAATAATGCGCTCGCTCCCAATGGGGCATTTGTGCTGCAGAATCTGGTATTTGAGTCCGACCCGATTTTTTTGGATTTTGACTCTGATGTCCCGGGCTCGGATGGAGCTGGTGGCTTTGGGCCGACTGGCCGCCCCGGTTTTGTACTCTCCCTGGAGCCGGGTAACGATCTGGCCTCAGTCGGGGAGTGGGGCATTGTGGCCGACCCGGCCAATGACCTTGTCGACAACGCCGATGGTACCAAGCTGGCCGACATAGGTTTTAAATACCCCAGTACCGGCTGGATTTCGGTTACTGCCCCGGACCCGGCGGTAACCACTGCGGCTCTGGTGGTGGAAATGGCCTTCCCCTCGGAGGATCCGGGCAATCCCTTTGCCAACGGTGGCTTGGACATTTTCCTTGGGGATGAGGATGGCTATGATGGTGGTAGCCCGGGGTTTTTCAATATATACGATATGCGTTTGACGGGCGCCTTTTACGGTGAGGCGGACTCCGGTGGTGCATTCGGTACGCCGTCTATTGTGCTAACGCCCATCGAAGACCAGTTGATCAGCTTTGGTTTGGGGATGTCCGACGAGGCCTTTGCGCCTAAGACCGATGGCAATACGGTGGCCGACTTTATTAACCGGATTCCCGGTGGCACCAGTATTACGGTGGATACGGCCGCTGGCGGTAACGCCGTGCAAGTGCGTTTCCGTGGCGACTATGTGATGGATCTTGGTGTGACCAATATCCAGGATGGTGATGCACTGTTTAACATGGATGCCCTGATTACTGGTGAGCCGGGCATTCGCCTGGATGTGGACGCTGGCGGAGGTGGTCGCCCACCAGCGTTGGTCGTCTCGCCCTTGATTACCAGCTCGGACCTGGAGTTTGCTTTGCAACTGGGGCCGGCCACACTGGATAGCAATGGTGTGCCGACCTTGCAGACCCAGGGGGGGGACGCTGGTGGTATACGCGGCGCAACAGATAGTGGTAACTATTTCAATGAAGCTTACTTGAATGCCAACCAGGGCAACCTGCTGGGCATAGCCAAAATTTCCGGCCTGGATATGACCGGGACCAATTTGCGAATATCGGCTCACTAGGATTGCGGGCTGAATGGGGGGGATGCGTGTTTAATAAAGGTCTTTTTATAGCCTGTTTGTGCCTTCTGACGGCCCCTGCCTGGTCGCTAGAGTACTTGTCTGATGCCGAGCTGGCTCAGTATGACGGCTATACCTCCTCCAGCATGGAACAGCGCATTGACGATGAGGGTAATACGCATTTTGAGCGCAGCGACGATGAAGCCTGCCACTATTACCACAGTGCCGAAGGCGAAATGCGGGTGGAGTGTGAAACGGATTCACTGGGGGAGCAAGATCGTATTGCCAAGCGCAATTTTTCCAGGGTATTGCAGCAGTTTGCCAATACCCGAGCCTCTGCAGATCTCGATTTGATAGTGGATAATCGACAGTTCATTACCCTGGAGATTTTGCTGGAGGACTTTGATTACTATCACCGGTTTGCAGTGGATGAGCCGGACCAGGCAGTGGTTCTGTTTGGCGGGATCAATATTTCTGACGGTGAAGATGGCCCCATGATTATTGAGAACGAGCAACGGGTAAGGCGTGCAATGGCCGATGGGGAGAAAGAGGCCTCGGTGGTGATTGACTCCGAGTTTGAGACTGACGGTGTTATAGAGGTGGGGCGTATCAGTATTGGCAGTAACGACGACGATGCCTTGGCGGCCCCGTCACTGGGTTCCCTAAAGCTTGTTCTCCCGGAAGACATGCGCCAACGAATTGTGATTCGTCAATGAGGAGTTTGAAGTGGTAGTAGCATTGGCGGCCCTCTTGGCCATTTGGCAAACCAGCGTTTTTCTGGAATACGATGCCGCAGACGGTGTGATCGTCCAGGTACCCCAAACTGTGGGGCAGGTCGAACGCCTCGCGCCGCTGGCTTCTGACCAGGTGGTTGTGACGCCGTTGAGCGAGATTCGCAACCGCCACTTGGTTCGCCAGCGCTATGACTACAGCTGCGGCTCTGCGGCTTTAACCACAGTGCTTAATCACTTTTTGGGTTTGGATCTCGATGAGGCCCGAGTGATGAATGGCCTGCTGACTTATGGTGAGCGTGAAAAAATTGTCGAGAGAAGAGGTTTCTCTCTTGCTGATATGAAACGGTTTGTTTCGGCGCTTGGCTATAAAAGCGGCGGCTTCCGCGGTGAAGTATCGGATCTCCGCGAACTGTCTCAGCCGGCGATTATTCCGATTCACTATGGCGACTTTAAGCATTTTGTGGTGCTTCGTGATGTTATCAATGACCGGGTGTTTATCGCTGATCCCGCGTTTGGTAACTTGACGCTCACCGTGTCGGAGTTTGAGAAGTTGTGGGGAAATAATGTTCTCTTTCTTGTCTACGCGACCGATGATCAGAAAATTGATGCGTTGGAGATTTCCGATGAGGATCTGGCGTATATGGATGAGGAGCGGGTGTACCGTCTGCTCAACCAGACAATACCCGAGTTTTATCATGCAATGGACCGTGAAGTGGACTTTGCGGCCGAGCACAAATTTTATTATCGACCTTAATTAAAGTTGTACGGAATCTATGGTTAACAAAACAGCAATATTGGGGGGAGTTGTTTTTCTGTTGGGGGTGGTTTCACCCGCATGGTCCGCCGAGGGCGACCAGGCAGAAAGGCAACTGATTGGCTACGAGTCTCGAGAGGAGCTGAATGCCCTGGAGCCCGTCAACTTTGAGTCTGGTGTAGACCCCGAGTTCCCGGGAGGCTACTTCGAAGACCTGCGCCAGAAAGTGGAGGGGTTTGGTGATTACCGGAATTTGCGTATCGAAGTGGTGGGCTTTACGGCCAGCGACACGCTGAGTACGGCCGAGCGGGCCCAGTACAGTGACAGCGCCACACTTTCCTCAATGCGCGCCGAGGCGGTAAAAGAGGAAATTGCCTCCAGGGTCGATTTCCCCAATGTGCGCTTTGAATCTCGTGGTGAAGGCGTGGGTAGCGGCGATGTGGCCGAGATAAACATTTTTTATGATGAGCCGCAGTATAGCGCCGCCGATTCGGCAGCCGATGATTACGACGCCGCGCGAGACGCGCTGGCAAAAACAGAAGAGGACGAAGAGGACACAACGCTGGAGGAAGCACTCAACGCGGTTGACGAAAACTACAGCTTGCTCAAGGACGGTGGTGTTGATCTACAGTACAGCTACAACATGTCCTATTCGTCATCGGATTCATTGGTGCTCGATAGCGATGATGTGACCGGACGCGTTATTGTAACTGGTGTAACTCGCGATGGTCGTTTGACGCACACCAATACCATCTCTGGGAACTACGGCCTGTCGGACAATCTGACCCTCGGCCTCTCTTTGCCCTTGGTAAGTACTAGTACATTGGGGGATGAAATCACAGAAGACGGCATCGGTGATATGAACATGAGCCTTCGCTGGCAACCCTTCCCGGTTCGCCCTGGCAAGGCGAACATGACTCTATCCGCCAGCCTTGGCCTGCCTACAGGCACCAGCCCTTACGATATTGATATTAATAATACTTTACCCACGGGTTCGGGCCTTTACTCCATGGGCTTTTCGGCCAATGTGAACAAGTTGATTGACCCGATTGTGGCCTATGGCAGCGTCTCCTACTCACAAGGTTTCGAGGAAGACGGCCTTGAGCAGGCGCGAGGTACGCGTGTTCTTGAGGGTGTTAAGCCCGGTGGCACATTCGGCTACAGCTTTGGCATGGGCTACGCCCTGACTTACGGTGTGTCCATGAACATGGGCTTTACTCACAGCTTTGGCTCGGATACCGAGCTTGAGTTTACCGATGAGACTCTCGAGTCGTTCGGCGGCCACTCTGCTCGCTTCACCATCGGTGCGGGCTTTAGAACTTCACCCGGTACGGTTATGAGTGTCAATGTCGGCATCGGTCTGACTCGTGAGTCGCCGGATTTTGTCGTCGGCTTCTACATTCCCTTCTCGGTTGAAGGCTTTAAGTCCTACTTCTCTGGCGACGAATAGGCCGAATAATGGTGCAGTTAATGCGAAGTGCCAAGACGACGAATGCCGCCATGAGAGGTCTGCTGTGTGCGGTTAGCGTGGCAGTATCGACGATGATGCCGAACTCAGCGCTGGCGGCACTGGCAGAGAATCTGACAGTGAGCCCCAGGGCGTTGGCGATGGGCAATGCGGTGACTGCTGATCCGCCGGGTGTGCACGCGGTTCACTATAATCCCGCTGCATTGACCAATATGCCGGATGGTGGAACCAACGACCTGACTCTGCTGGCTCCAACTTTCAAAACTGGCGCGACCTTTACCGCGCCTGAAGATTATGAAGTATTCGGCTTCAGCGATGATCCGATCATCGATGAAGATCACCCGGATTATGTCGGCAATGAAAGCTTTACCGATAAACTTACCTTGTATGTGCCTGGCGGTGATATTGTCGAGCCAGAGGCTTTTACCGTGCCCACCGGCGGTATCGCCTACCGACCCAAGGGTTCTCGCTATGTGTTTGCCACTGCCGGCTACGCGCCTCTCGGCGCGGGTTATCAGCGTGAGGACGATGACCCGGGTCGCTTTCAGGGCAAAACACTGGCTCTGGAGCGCATTACGCTTCTCTCACCCACTATTGCCGTTCAGGTAAACGAGACCTTTTCATTTGGCGCTTCGATTGGCCTCAGTTACAGCGCCTTCTATATGGACCTGGACATGCGCTCGCCCAACGAATTCGTGGGCGTTGTGCGTTTCCTTAAAGAGGATGTCTGCCCGGTTTTTGAAGGTTCCGGTGCCATTCCGTTTATTCCGCCTGACTGTGTCGGCGATGGTCTCAACCCCTTTGATACGCTGACTTCGATTCAGCTCGAGGCCACGGATCCCTTTGGACTTTCTTACAACCTGGGTTTCTTGTGGGAGCCGGATCCGGCCTTGACCATTGGCATGGTGTACCAGAGCGAGGCGGAGATGAACTTCCGCGGCGAGTTCCAGACTCGAAACTCGGATGGCTTGGTGACAACCTTTGATGCTCTCCAGGGCGATCCCTTTGTGGCCGCTATTGTCCAGATTCTTGGGTTACCGACTAGCGTGGCCGAAGAGGAAAGCGGTGACTTTCGGCTGGATTTGACCATGCCCGAGCACATTGCCATCGGCACCAAACTTCAGATTACCGACCGTTTTCAGTTTAACCTGGATTGGCGCTGGACCGATTGGGAGAAGTGGGCTCAGCTCGACATGATTCTCAATCGGGGCACGGCGTTGACTCAATTGGGTAGCTTCCTGGGTGTTAGTACACTGACTCAGCTCAGTATTCCCCAGGGCTTTGTTTCCCGAGCGCACTTTGCCATGGGCGCCAAGTACGCCATCAATTCGCGCTGGGAGCTTCGGGCTGGCTGGGAACCGCGCAAGAGCTCGGTTCCCGATGATAAAGTCAGTTTGCTGGTGCCTTTCTCTGACGCCAACCTCTACGGCTTGGGCGTGGGCTACAAGATGAGTAACAACCAGTCGTTTGACTTCTCGTTGGCCTACATGGAGTCGGAATTCAGCGCTCCGGCCAATAGCAGTACATCACTGAACTCGACTGGCATCGACAACATCGTTTACAACCCCTATGCGGGACTCGATGTGGATCTGAAGACCGAAGTTTTCATCGCCGCCATAACGGCCACCATGCGTTTCTGAACAGACTCTAGCCGCCCGCTTTCACGGGCGGTATGATGGGCCATACCACAATCAAGTAATAGGGCGATGGCACAGTTATTCACCTGCACAGCACTGATTCCGGGGTTCATCTCGCTGGCGGCTCAACACGGCGTGAGTCTGGACAGCTTGAACGACAAACTCGGGATTGAGCCTCCCGATCTCAACGATCCCTTTGCCGGTATTTCCCTGGAAAAACTGGATGCCATGTTGCAGCTGTTTCGCGATGAATCGGGCAACGACAGCTTCTTCCTGGAGCTAGGTGCCTACATTCGCTTCGAGTCGCTGGGTGTGATTGGGCAGTTGATTGCCACGGCTACATCGACTCGTCAGGCTCTCGAGCAGTACAACGAATTCAAGGACATCATTCACCCCTTTGCCGAATTTGAGCTTCGGGATGAGCCCGATGGGCAAACCGTGATCAGTTACAGCGGCAACGACGATTGGCCCTTTTCCAAGGAAGCGCGATACGAAGAAATGTTCATGGCTTCTCTCGTGACCATTGGCCGATTTATGCACGGTGATTCATATCGGGTCACCGAAGCGTCTTTTCGGCACGCCGAGCCGGACTACATTGAGCAGTACGAGCGCATTTTCGAGTCGCCGGTCCTGTTTAATCAGCCGGAGTGCCACATTCGCATTCCCTCCGAAGTGATGAACAAGTCACTCTCCGGGGCTTCGCCCCAATTCAATCAGAGCTTTGCCGAGAAGGCCCAGGTGCTTTTGTCGCGGTTGCCATCGGATAGCAGCCTGGCCGCCGAGGTGGTGCAGGCCATTGAAAACAAGATTGGTTACGCCGTCTTCAGTATGCAAGACATCGCTGCCGAGCTGAATATGACTCAGCGAACTTTGCAGCGCAGGCTGAAAGAAGAGGGCACCAGCTATGCCCAGTTGCGCGACAGCGTGCGCTTTCGCTTTGCCGAAGAGTATCTGCGCGATTCCAAAATGGATATGGCGACGATTGCGGCCAATCTGGGCTTCTCAGAGCCGGCTAATTTCTACGCCGCTTTCAAGCGTTGGCAGGGCATGTCTCCGGGCGAGTACCGCAAGCGGTTTATTCCCTGATTGAACGCTCCGACTGGGTGTTTAAATATCGAGGCTGAGACCCCGTAAACTGTCCCTCCTGTGCTCGCCGAGATCCTCTATGCGGTCGAGGTCCGGCAGTGCAGGCTGGCAAGAAAAAGTCTGGCCCGCCGCTTCAAGAGCTCTCTGTGTCTCGCTCCACACCTGGTCTGTGCCCCACTGGATGCCGTTGAAGCACTCTGGACGGCGGGTTGAGGCCACCAGTACATAACCGCCATCCAGGGCAGGAATAAAGTGGCAGTCATTGGTTCTGGCGGCCACAAGCGCGGTCTTGATGTGTGTTGCTTGCAAGGATGGACAGTCGGTGCCGATCACCACAGTGGCTTCGTCGTTATCATTGCTGAAACAGGCTGACATTCTGTTTCCCAGGTCCCCCTCCACTTGGTGCTTTATGATGAGGTCGGGGTGCTGGTGCTTCAAGCGGAGAAAACTTCCGTGTTGGTGGTCGAGCGCCGTCCACAACTCGACCTGTTTCGCCTCACTTTGAAAGGCCATTCGCAGGGTTTTTACCAGGAGCTGGTGCTGTAAAGTGGCTGCCTGGTGCGGTGTCAGTGGTGGACTCATTCGCGTTTTTACCATTCCCGGGATGGGGGCTTTGGCCAGGATGCAGATGCGACTCATTGGTGCTTTCCTTCATAATAACTTTGATGAAGTGAGTCGGGATGCTCTCCCAGCCAGTATCGCAGCCGCAGCGACCACATGTGTAAGACAGTTCGAAGGGTTCCTTTGTCCAGCCAGCGCCGGGATGATGTTGTGGCGGGAGTGGCGATGACGACGGGGCGAGACAGAAGGCGTGCCCGGCGACAGATTTCTACATCTTCCATCAATGGAATGCTGGCGAAGCCGCCAAGTCGTGAAAAGAAGGAGCGGCGAAAGAACAGCGTTTGGTCTCCGGTGGCGATGCGCGTGATGCGCGCGCGCCTGTTCATGCTCCAGGCAATCAGGGTTTGAAGCGGAGGATTTGGGGTGAAGTGAATATCGAAGTGCCCCCAGGGTGATTTTGACAGGCTGTGGGTAATGTCTTTGGGTGCATTGGCCGGCAGGCGGGTGTCGCAGTGAAGAAAGACCAGAGTGTCCCCCGTGGCAATAGCGGCTCCGGAGTTCATTTGAACGGCCCTTCCCGGCGAGGTGGTGATACAGATAAAGGGGCTGGCTTGAGCGAGTTCCAGGCTGCCGTCGCTACTGCCGCCGTCAACCAGAATAACCTCGTGGCGCTGCGACCAGGGTGTCAGGTCCTCAATCGCCCTGCTCAGGGCCTCCCGATCGTTCAGTACCGGGACGATAAAGCTCAGGCCGGGCGCTGGGGCGTCGGGCACGGCCTAGTAGCCGGGTGTATCGCCTAGGATGGAGTCCCGCGCGTCTTTTCCAAACTCGGGTTCGGGTTCGTACTCGGGCGTGGTGTCATAGCCGGTGTCGGTAGGCTGGGGCGGTTCCTCTTCCTCGGCGTTGCCGTCGGCTTCAGGGGCATCTTCCGCTTTGGTGTTGTCCCCGCGGCTTTGTATCTGAGTATCTTCGCTGTCGTCGGCGGGAGGCCGATTTGTGTCAGTTGAATTACTGGTGTCTTCGCTTTCGGACTCTGCCTGAGCGTCTGCCTGTGACTCTACTTTTGGTGGTAGCGCATCACCGGTTCCATCGGCTTTGGAGGTGCTTGTGGTCGAGTCTGGCTCCGCTTCACTGGCAGGTTGATCGGCCGATGACTTTTGGTCCTGGCTTTCGGGCGCCTCTTGCAGAGTGACACCCAGCCAGTCGAGCACGCGCATTGTCTTCTGGCGCTGCGAGCCGGGAGACAGGCTGTGCAGTGACTGTTGCAAAGTGTGACCGAGCTCATCCGCCCATGGTGACTGGCGTTGAATGCTTTGCTCGCTGTCACTGAGTTTGGGCCACTGGCTGTAAAACGCGTCGAGGGCTTCCGTATTTTTGCCGCCAGAATTGATTAATTGCATGGCGCTGTGTGTGACGGCACTGGCGGCGGAGGGTTGGGCAATGGGTTGGGGTTGCTGGGCTTCAGGAGCCTGTTCTGCAGCGGACCCGGATTCGGGCATATGTTGCCACACCATCAGGGCAATCAGGGCTGCGCTGACCAAAAGCAGCAGTGCGGCCAGGCTGAGCAGCAAGCGTTTGTTGTTTTTGGAGGTGGACGATTGCATCCGCAGCGGGTCCACATTGACGGTGGGAATCTCGATGTTATTGAGCTCCGCCGGGATGGGCGGCGGTGTTTTGTCGAACTCGATAGCGCTCAACTGTTGATTGCGCAGTGTCAGATACTGGTCGCTGGTCAGGCGGCCATTGGCATAGGCCACCGAAAGGATTCTCAAACTGGTGTTTCTCTGAGCCATGTTCAGTTCCCGCCCTCCGCAGCTGCGGCTTCGACGACGATGACCGTGACATTGTCGTTGGCCTCATTGGCCAGCGCCTTGTCGATCAGTGCCTGGGCCGCCTTGAAGGGAATCTGCCCCATGATCTGGGTGATCTCCTTCAGGGAGATGTCCTTGAAGAGACCATCACTGCAAAGCAGGAATTTGTCACCTGGCTCGACGATGTCGTGGTCGATCTCCAGGACCAACTTGTCCGAGACGCCGACGGCGCGAGTGACGATATTGGATTGGGGGTGGCTCGAGGCCTCTTCGGGACTCATCATGCCCTTGTCGACAATTTCCTGAACAAAGCTGTGGTCGTGGCTGACTTGTTTGAGCTGCCCGTTGCGCAGGCGGTAGATGCGGCTGTCACCGGCCCACATGTAAAAAAGGTGCTCGCCATAGGCGTAAATCAGCGCCACGGTGCTGCCCATGACATTTTCCGGACGCCCTTTGGATTGGCTGTACATCTCTTCGTTGACACCGAGAACCCGCTGTTCAATGTGCTCGATGGAAGTGCTCAGGGTGCGCTTGGGCTTGAAATCGGCAAGGCTGTCGATGATGGATTGGCTGGCGACATCGCCCTTGGCGTGCCCGCCCATACCGTCCGCCACTACCCAAAGGCTTTGTTCGGGCAAGGTCAGATAGGCATCCTCATTGTGCTTGCGCACGGCGCCGACCGTCGTCAGACCGCAGGAGCGCCATTCAAATTTGGGGGCTTTGGCCATAGTGGTGCAGCTGTCTTGAGTATGAGTCCTTGTTAATACTCCGAATATGCCACATTCAGACATTCCTGCCGAGTGTTATTGACAAAAATTGTCACTACAGCGATGAGCGGCCGGGATTCTTTGCTAGAATGCGCGCTTTGATGTCGAGTCCTCTTTACCGAGCGTTTTTATGACCGTTAAGACCCGTTTTGCTCCCAGTCCCACCGGCTATCTTCACATCGGTGGCGCCCGAACCGCGTTGTTCTCCTGGTTGTACGCCCGTCGACACGGCGGCCAGTTTGTCCTGCGCATTGAGGATACCGATCTCGAGCGTTCCACCGAGGCCTCGGTGGAGGCGATTTTTGCCGGCATGCAATGGTTGGGGCTGGGCTACGACGAGGGCCCCTATTACCAGACCCGTCGCTTCGACCGCTACGCCGAGGTGATCGACGAGTTACTGGCGGCGGGGAAAGCCTATCGCTGTACTTGTTCGCGGGAGCGGATCGATGCCCTGCGCGAGGAGCAGCGGGCGGCCAAGCAGAAGCCGCGCTACGACGGCTGCTGCCGGGCCAAAAATATCGCCGCCGACTGTGGCGAGCCCTATGTCGTCCGCTTCAAAAACCCGCTGGAGGGCGAGGTGGTCATCGACGATCAGATCAAGGGCCGGATTGTGGTCAGCAATGGCGAGCTTGACGATCTGATTATTGCCCGCACCGATGGTTCGCCCACCTACAACCTGACGGTGGTGGTCGATGACATGGATATGGACATGACCCATGTCATACGCGGCGATGACCACATCAATAACACGCCTCGGCAGATCAATCTGTACCGGGCCCTCGGTGCTGAGCCACCCCAGTTTGCCCATGTGCCGATGATCCTTGGCGAGGACGGCAAACGCCTTTCCAAACGCCACGGTGCGGTGAGTGTGATGCAGTACGAGGAGCAGGGCATTTTACCCGAGGCACTGATCAACTATCTGGTGCGCCTGGGTTGGTCCCACGGCGATCAGGAAGTGTTCAGCCTGGAGGAGATGGTGGCGCATTTTGATCTAAAGGGTGTCAATCGCGCAGCGTCCACTTTCAACCCGGAAAAGCTGCACTGGCTGAACCAGCACTACATCAAAGCCTGCGATGGTCAGCGGCTGGCCGACTTGTTGGTGGACTATGCCGCCCGCGCCGGTTATCAGGCCGATCCCTCGGCGGCGGAATCGGTGGCCGACGCGCTGCGCGAGCGGGTGTCGACGCTGGTGGAGATGGCGGAGCAAGCCAGACCCTTTCTCGGTGATTTTAACGACTACGATCCGCAGGCGGCCAAAAAGCATCTGCGCCCGGTCTCTCTGGAGCCGCTTAAATTATTGCGCCAGCGTCTGGGTGAGGCCGATGAGTGGCGCGGCGACCACTTGCAGCCGCTGGTGCAGGGGGTGGCGGACTCTCTGGAAGTGGGTATGGGCAAAGTGGGCATGCCGCTGCGGGTGGCCCTGTGTGGCAGCGGCCAATCTCCCTCTATCGATATCACGCTGGAGCTGGTGGGGCGTGAGCGCTGTCTGCAGCGTCTCGATCGGGCGATTGACTTTGTCGAGAAAAAAATCGAGCAAAATGCTTGACGAAAAAAGGGGTTTGCGTAGAATACGCGCTCCACGCAAAGTGGGGCTATAGCTCAGCTGGGAGAGCGCTACAATGGCATTGTAGAGGTCGGCGGTTCGATCCCGCCTAGCTCCACCATTTTTACTCTTGCATCTAGGCCGTGCAGTTAAAAGAGTCAGCGTGAACCGCGTCCCGTTCGTCTAGAGGCCTAGGACTCCGCCCTTTCACGGCGGCAACAGGGGTTCGAATCCCCTACGGGACGCCACTACATCGAGAGCCGCTTCTCCGGAAGCGGCTTTTTTGATTTTGGTCAATGCATAAGTGTCCATTTCGCCGGCACTCTGGGGGCGACAAGTGGTCCCGGGAGGTGCTATGAACCTGTCAGACATGGCGGTAGCCAAAATTGCCCTGGATATCAGCGGTGCAACCGCGCTCTTCAAGCGCCACGGTATTGATTATTGTTGCTGCGGCGATCGATCGTTATCGCGCGCCGCCCTTGCCAGCGGTGCAGACCTCGATGACTTGCTGGCCGAGCTCGATACGCTGCGCATTCGTCAGCAGGTAGACGGTGTGCCCCGGCGCTGGGAGAATCGCTCGCCCGGCGAGTTGGTAGACTACCTGGTATCGCGTTTCCACAACCGTCATCGCGAGCAACTACCCGAACTTGTCGACATGGCGGCCTCCGTCGAATCGGCACATCGCCACCACAGCGACTGCCCCGCAGGGCTGGAAAGTCGGCTGAGGGCGCTCCAGGCTGACTTGTCCGAGCACATGGAGCAGGAGGAGAAAACGCTCTTCCCAATGCTGCTGGGTGAGTTGGGCGTGGCTTCCCGTCGCCCCCTGGGGCGGATGGCGCACGAACACGAGCGACACGGTGAGGCGATCCACGAACTTGAAACGATGTGCCACGGTTTGGTCTGCCCGGCGGATGCCTGTGCCACCTGGCAACTGCTGTACCGTGGCCTGGCGGAGTTTTGCGAGGATTTGCGGGAGCATATCGCCCTTGAGAACAATGTTTTGTTTCGGGACTACACGCAGTGACCCGCCGCCCGTTACAATAGGCGGGTGAATAGCCCGATTTCCCAACCTCCGCTTCGTCGTCTCTCCGTCGCCCCGATGATGGATTAGGCGGATAAAAAATAAATCCCTTTAGCCTCAGTCCCTTACGGGGCCCTGCCTAAAATATAAGCAAATCATAAGCAACAAATGGCTAAGCCTAGGCATGTTTGATTCGCCTGGCACGGCCGTCAATCTGTGCGTTCAAGTTATCGCTGGAAACTATCACTCGGCGGCCATATGCAAATTTTAAGTTGGCCGTCGGAAAAAGGTGACAAAGGTGACAGTGAAAGATTGTTTGTTCTAACTCTTTGATATTTCAAGTAAAAACGAATTGAATACAAAGGTAACAAAAAGGTGATGTAAAAGTGATGCGTCACCTTTTAATGAAGTTACACTTCAATAATTAAAGAGTCTTAAAAATCAAACACTTACAGAGCCGTCACCTTTTTGTCACCCAATGTCACCTTTTTGAGGTTACAAATAACCTTCGAATAATCAGTCAGTTATGGCGTTTTTTGGGCGCCGTCACCTTTGTCACCTTTTTCCGAAGCCGAACTCGGAATTCACATGCCTTTCCCTGCATTTCAGTTATTTCAGGCCAAAACCCCATAGGCGCCAACTATCGTTAACTCTGCAAAAATAAAGACACAAAAAGGCCGCGGGCGAGGCGAGGAGACGATGGCGCGCGCTGGCCGCTGGTGGGGCTGGGGTACACGGCAGGGGGCCGCTGTTGATCGCGTGGGCAATAAAAAAGCCACGACAGGCGTCGTGGCTCCGGTCACAGCGGATCGCCGCTCTCAGGGCAACTGAGGCGTCCGTTTATTCGGTGGCGCTGCCCAAATCTGTGAGCTCATAGGAATCGAACTGGACAACCTCCTCACCGATCAGCTCGTTGAGTTCAAGGAATCGCTCTTTAAGTGGATCCAGTTCGTTCGTCACGAAGACCCGGGCGGCCTTCTCGACATCACCGAAGCCGCCGGTATTGGACGGGATGATGCCCATCAGCTGCGGTGGCACCCGGTGTCCGGCCAGCTGGTCATCCCGGCTGGTGTTCTTGATCTGCCAGAATTCGTCTTTGGCGGCCACTTCACTGACCGGGATGACCTGAATTCCGTCCTTCTTGCCCTGGGGGGCGTACATGAACAGATTCTTGAAGTTACCAGGGCCTTTTGAGTCCTTCATGGCCTGTCGGAGATTATCCACATCGTCTTGGCTGTGTGCTGAGTCGGTCATGTACATGATGAAGCCAGCGTGAGAGCCGTTCTCGTAATACTTACGCCGGAAGAGGGTGGCTGATTCATTGAGCAGAACAGACTGGAGCGACCCAATGTAATCCGGCACACCATAGACCTCCTGGTTAATGTCAGGCTCCATGATGTGAACGATTGACCCCTCATCGCACTCTTCTTCGACGCCATGGGTGTGCGTCCACCAAAAAGACCCTTCCTCGAGGCCGACCCGCATATATCGAGCCAGCCGCGGTTTGACCTTCAGGAGGTCGCCCAGCCGATTATCCACGCGCTCGGCGTAAAGGTTGCCGTAGACAAGGTAGTCGAGTGCCAGCCGGGCAAAGTCCGTGCGGCTCAGAAATTTAGTCGGCCTGAAAGTTTTGACCAGGATATTCCGTTTGACCTGCAGCGCTGACCCGTGATGTGGAGTCGCCCGGTAGAGCTTGGATAGCCCGCTCATATCGAACGGTGGCTCATAGTACCTAGAGTAAAGAAAGCAGCCGGTGTAAATCAGGTCGTATGCGCTGAGGACCGGGACGGGGTCACCAAATGAAAACTGGATATTATTGCTCATTCGTAGATCTCAATGATTGAGCCAGAGGTTCCAGAACTGGGCCCCTCGAGCGGCTCGTTAAAAATGGCGTGCATAGTTGCCCACGCGAGTTCAGCGTGGCCGGTGTCTTTGCGGCGGCCGGCGATGTAGGTGACCTTGCGCCCGGCATCCGTCATCGCTCGGCGAATGGCCATGAAGCTTTGCGCCAGGTCAGACCACCCGGCATCAAACTCCAGCCGGCGGTGGTCGATGACATTGAGGGTTTTCATGACCATCTGTGCTTTCAGCTCCGGGCTGTAATTCAGACGGCGGACACAGGGCATCTTCTTTTCGACCAGCTCGGCCACCGCGGCCCCGGCTCCGGTGGTGTCGATGCCGCAGTATTCAATCTGGTACCGCGAGCGCAGCGCCAAAATGAAATTGGCCTGTGCCTCATAATCCATGCCCCGCAACCGGTGTTTTTCGATCACCCGGTGCTTTTGGCTCTTGCTCTTGGAGGGCGAGAGCACAATTAGGCCGGCGCCGTCGCCTTGTTCGGAATCGCTGGAGGGGTCGTAGCCTACCCAGACAGGGCTGTCGCCGAGCGGCTTGGCAGCAAACGGCTTCAACTCACGCCACTGGATCCAGCTATCCACCATGCATGCCTGCAGCTTAGGCAGGGGGAATACGGAAAGCGTGTCATCCATGAACTCGCACATCAGCAGGTTTTGCCATTCCTCTTGGCTGTATTCCTGCCGCAGATCATCCAGGTCAAACAGGTCGCATCCGCCCCTGATCGCGTCCTCCACCGTTACGATCTGGCGCCATTGGTTGTCTGGGCACAACGCGCCTTTGGCCAGCGCCTCGTGTGACACATCAAAATCGATCTGCTGTTCCTTGGGTCGGTGTTTTTTCCAGTCCTCACCAGACCAAAAGGGATACGCCTCATGAGTGATGGCAGACGGGGTTGAGAAATAGGTGCGGGACCATTTCTTGTGCATCGCCATGCCGGAGGTGACCTTCTTGAACTCCTTGAACCGGCCGATCCAGAAATACTCGTCCATGTAGACATCGCCATGGTACCCCTGAGCGGTCTGGGCATTGGTGCCCAGAAAAAACAGCTCGGCTCCATTTGGGAGTCGGATCGGGTCGCCCTTCAGCTCAACGCCCGTCTCAGCCAAGACAAACTGCACGATGTACGATCGGAAAATGTGTGCCTGGGCCTTTGAAGCGCTGAGGAATATCTTGTTCTTCCCTGTCTCCAGCGCGTCACAGATCGCTTCCCGGGCAAAAAACCAAGTGGCGCCGATCTGGCGGGACTTCAAAATGTTCCGGTTGCGGTGGTTCTTGCCCGCCTGGTACCAAACTCGCTGATAGTCAAAAAGCTCCTCTTCGAACTTCTCAATGACCTGTATCACCCCATCTTCCGGCACATCATTTTTCGGCTTGAATTTCTTGGGCGCTTTGTTCCGGTTATGGATTTTCGGGTTTAAGTCAGATTCTTTGCCCGATTCGCTGTACCTGTGCACTCGCGCCAGCCGCTCCTGCTGTCGCATCAGAAGGTCGATTTCCTTGAAGTCCTTTCCAACCTTGTTTTCCTTTGCAATCAACTGCACCAGGCGATCCTCCAGCGTCGCCTCAACGCGAGAAATCGGCGCGGCCTTTTCCCAATCCCCTCGACGCTTCCATGCATAGACCCGCTGGTATTTAATATCCAGCTCTTCGGAAATTTGCTGAATGGTCCATCCCTGCCAATAGAGCCCCCGCGCGCGATTGCGCAGGTCACTAAGGTCAGCATTTTGCTCACAGGTATCGTTCATGCGCCTAGTGTGCAGTCACTGCCGCAGCGGTTCGCATTCTCTCCTGCTGTAAACCCATCACTTACAACCGCACTTGCTTGGCAAGCCAGGGGCAACAGGTCGATTCTGTGCGCAAACGCACACCCTAAGAGGCCACCATGCTCAAGAAAAAATTCCGAATTGCCCGAGAAGGCGCCACCACCGACGGCCGTACAATCACACGCGAGTGGATTGAACAGATGGCCGCCAACTACAACCCTGAAACCTACGGCGCCCGCATCAATATCGAGCATCTTCGAGGCCTCTTTCCGGATGGCCCGCTTCCCATGCTCGGTGATGTACTCAGCCTGACCACCGAAGAGCATGACGGAAAGCTGGCCCTGGTGGCTGAGCTGGCCCCCACGGAAGAGCTCATCGCTTATTCACGCAAGCGGCAAAAGGTTTACACCTCAATCGAGGTGGATCCTGAATTTGCTGATACCGGCGAAGCCTACCTGGTCGGGTTGGCGGTAACAGATAGCCCCGCCAGTCTGGGCACCGAAATGCTGCAGTTCAGCGCGGAGCAGAAGCAGAACCCGCTGGCCACTCGCAAGCAGTCCCCCAACAACCTGTTCACAGCGGCCATGGAAGTGGAAATGGACTTCAGTGACGAGCCCGAGAAACCCAACAAGCTGAGCGCCATGGTCAAGCAGCTGTTCAAGCGCACCGAGAAAAACAACACCGACATGGAGTCCTTTACCAAAGACCTTGAGTCGGCAATGACCCAAATCGTCGAAAAAATTGGCGAGTACCACGACAACGCTGTCACGGTCGCCGATTTCAACCAGCTGCAGTCTGAGCATGAAGCTCTGAAACAAGAATTTTCCGAGCTGCAGGAAAAGCTCTCCACGCAACCCCAGCCGCGGAACAACCAGCAACGCCGTGCCGATGGCAACGGTGGCGTTAACCAAACTGACTGTTAAGCGCTCCAGAACTCTGTAAGCAACAAGGCATTATTTTTTAACGACACACACAGGCCAAAAAAATGCGCAACAATACCCGCAAGATTTACGAGCAGTACACCAGCCGCATCGCTCAACTCAACGGTGTCAGCGATGCGACCAAGACTTTCAATGTGGACCCCACGGTCCAGCAGACGCTCGAGCGCCGCATGCAGGAAACCAGCGAGTTCCTCGGCCAGATCAATGTCGTCGGCGTTGATGAGCTCAAAGGGCAAAAAGTTGGCCTGGGTGTCAGTGGCCCGATTGCCGGTCGCACCGATACTTCGGCCAACGACCGCTCCCCGACCGATGTGTCAGCGCTGGACAAGAAGGGCTACGAATGCCAGTTCACCGAATTCGACACATTCATCAGCTACATGATGCTCGACTCCTGGGCCAAGTTCCCGCAGTTCCAGGCGATGCTCCGCGACCTGATTCTGCGTCGCCAGGCACTCGATCGCATCATGATCGGCTTCAACGGCACCAGCGCGGCCGCGGAAAGCGACCCGGGCGCCAACCCTCTGCTTCAGGATGTGAACATCGGCTGGCTCGAGCAGTACCGCCAAAACGCAGCCGCACGGGTCCTGTCCGAAGGCGAAAGCCCCGGGGTTGTGGGCGTCGGCGATGGTGCTGGTGCAGATTACCGCAACCTGGATGCCCTCGTGTTTGATGTCGTCAACGAGATGATCGACCCCTGGCACCGCGAATCTACAGAGCTGGTCGTGGTCACTGGCCGCAAATTGATGGCTGACAAATACTTCCCGTTGATCAACAGCGACAACGCGCCCAGCGAACACCAAGCGCTGGATATGCTCATCTCCCAGAAACGCCTGGGCGGTTTGCAAGCGGTTCGCGTGCCCTACATGCCCGATGGCACATTGATGGTGACATCGCTGAGCAACCTCTCGCTGTACTGGCAAGAGGGCGCTCGCCGCCGCCATATTCTGGAAAACCCCCGCCGCAACCGCATTGAGAACTACGAGTCCTCAAACGATGCCTATGTCGTCGAAGACTACGGCTACGGTTGCGTTGTCGAAAACATCACAGAGGTGAATGCGTAATGGTCTCACCCGCTCGCAAGCACTTCATGAAAGCCTCAGCTGCTATGGCAGCAGCTGAGGCCGACGCGCAAGAGCCACAAACGGGCGACGCCTACGAGCTCATGTTTGCAGCGCTTGTCGAAGATCGCCGTCGTCTCAAGGACATCCAGTCCATCGAACGCAAGATCGAGGTCAAGCGTGAGCTGCTTCCGAACTATGAGGACTATGTCTCTGGCGTTCTGGAAGATGGCGCCGGCGCCCAGGACGATGTGGTTATGACGGTCATGATCTGGTGCCTTGATGTCGGCAACATCCAGCGTGCGCTGCAAATTGGCGAATACGCCATGCAGCACGACCTGAAAAGCCCGGAGGCATACCAACGCGAAACTGCCTCCGTTCTCGTGGAAGAGCTGTCAGACCATTATTTGCGCAATGAGCGCTATCGCCCCAAGTGGGAACAAGGTGCAATTGTCCTCCCGGAAAACGAAGGTGAAGACGCCTGGGCAGAAGAAATGAACCAGGTCATCCAGCACCTGCAGTGTGTGGATCGAATCACCGAGCATTCAGACATGCACGACCAGATCCGGGCCAAACACCAAAAGGCACTGGGCTGGGCCTACGCCCTCACCGGTCAACTCGACGCCGCCACCGAAACGCTCAACCGAGCGCTGCAGCTCGACAAGAATGTCGGCGTCAAAAAAGACATCGAGCGACTGCAAAAGCTGCGGCCAAGCTCGTAACCAGGTCGATCTCCTCGACGCCGCGCGGCGCGGGGCCCACTGCATCTCAATAGAGGCGCTTTGGAACCCCGCCCACCGCGCTCTACAACCAGGCCGCCATGAACAGTTTCAATGCCCACAACGCGCCAGAGCCAGATCAACCAGAGGACCGCACGGTCACGAACCACCCCTGGTACCCGGATCTGTCTCTGAATGCGTTCCGTAAAGCGCAGCGAGTTGAGCATGTGGCCACAGAAGACCGTATCGAGCACGCCCTCCAGCTATCCGTCATCGAGGTAAACCACCGGCTCATGCCGTGGATGGCCGAACAGCAAGCCGAAGGCGCCTCCAACCTCTCCGAAGTAGAAGAACGCCCGGGCGAGCCCGCCGGCGCTATCGAAAAGCTGTACTTGCGTGCGGTGTGGTCACTGGCCAAGGCCAGCCTGGTCGAACGCTACCGGGATTACGACACCACCCGCAGTGGCGCTGAGCAGGCCGATGAACTGGAGGATTCTATAGGCGAGCTGCGTCGTGATGCCGCCTGGGCAATCAACGACATCATGCAGAAACCACGCGCCACAGTGGAGCTGATCTGATGGACCAGGTGGTGACCAAACAAGGCGACACGATCGACCTGATTTGCCACCGACATTACGGCCACACCGCCGAAATCACCGAGGTGGTAATCCGGGCAAACCCCGGTGTCGAGAATTACACAGGGGCCTTGCCCCAGGGCATGGTCATTAATTTGCCCATTGATGCCCCCTCGGCAACAAAAACCACAACGCAGCTATGGGAATAAAAATGGCAGAACCCTCATCGACAACCGCCGCCGCAGGAGTGGCCAGCGCCATCACACTTACCAGTCTCTTAACCGGGCTGGACCCCAATCTGCTGATTGGCAGTGCGGCCGGCGCGAGCCTGTTTGTCATGAGCGCCAATGACCTCGGCATCATGACCCGGCTGATTTACCTCTGCATCAGTCTGGGGATGGGGTACATCGGCGGCGAAGCCGTCCTTGGCCATATATTTGGCGAACCTGCAGTGGCCGCCTTTGTGTTCTCTGCGTGCGTTGTCGGCATTGGACAGAAGCTCATCAAAGGAGTGGACAAGATCGACATCAACAATTGGCTGAGACCACCGAAATAATATGCAGCTCTTAATTGCCATCGCAAACATCTGTGCCGCCGTCGCATGTTTTGTCGTCGCCATGCGCCTGCTCACTTTTCGCCGGCGCCAGCGCCGGTACCGGCCGTTAATTTCATTTCTGGCCTGGGTAATGATCAACATCAGCCTGGTGGGCGGCGTTTGGCTATTAGCTGAAGGCGTCAGTTACCTGCCGCTGGCAATTGGTATCGCGCTGGTGGCCACATACCTCGCTGTTCGATCCATTGCGGCCAAGGGCAATTTGGCCGAGCTGCTGGAGAGGGCACTCCCATGACACCAATAAACTGGGAGGACTACCCGGATTTTCACCGTTACGAGTTCGAGTGCAGCGAGACCGGCGAGTGCGACATGGATCCTGATTTCATGCGTAAGCTCCAAATTCTGCGCACCCGCTACGGTAAACCGATCATCCCAAATTCCGGGTATCGCAGCCCAAACCACAGTCTGGAGCGCGGGAAAGACCGGCCGGGTGCCCATGCTCAAGGCTGCGCTGTGGATGTTCCGGTCAGCAACCCAGATGCCCACCACATCGTTCGCCTGGCCATGGAGCTCGGGTTTAACGGGATCGGCGTCAGTCAAAAAAGCGGCGGGCCCCGCTACATTCACCTCGACACCTGGTCCTTTCGGCGGGCCATCTGGAGCTATTGATGCGCTTTAAAGTGATCGCTGTTTGTATCCTGGTTATCGTCGCCCAGCTGGGTGCAATCGGCTTCGTGTGGCAGCAAACACGGGTCATGGCGCAACAGATGAAAACCCTGGACCAGAAAGTAACAACGCTGGAGGGCGAGCTGAAAAAAGCCAACAGCACCATCGTTGTACTCAAACAGCAAAACGCAGAGCGTGCCCAGCAGCAAGCGCGTCTGCGACGCGCTCTTGAAAAAAGCCAAAACGCAGCCAATCGCCGAATTCAACAATTAAGGGCCCTTCAACATGAACAACTTAAAGCATGGTCTAGCCAGTCTCTTCCTGATCGCATTATCCGGATGCGCCAGCGGCCCACAATCCGCGGAGCCGAGTCCTACCGTGATTACCTGCGCAACTCCGAGTCCTTGCCAGCTCTCTCCGAGCAGTCCGAAAACGGCGGGTGACTTGAATGTCACGCTCGAGCAGACCGAGGCCGACTGGCTGAGGTGTGCCATGAAAGTAGACGACATCATCCAATGCCACGAAAAACACGCCCAAGAACAGGTGAGTGATGAATAAGCTCTACGACCTTCGCACCTATCTATTGAAAAGGGTCCCTACGCTGTCCCGAGATCCCGAGCGGCTGCTGACATTTGTGGAATCCGGACAAATCACCGCGCACGACGGTGACAACTATAGCCACCATTACACGATGCCAGTCCGCATCGTGGTCACGGACTGGGCCAAGTCGGCCGATGACATCGTTATCCCCTTGCTCGAGTGGATAAAAGTGCGCGAGCCGGGTTACAACCCACACGAAGTTCTCCGGTTTGATACCGACATTCTCGACAATGAAAAAATGGATCTGCTGTTCGAGCTGCAAATCACCGAGCGCGTCATCGTTGATGACAGCACAGGGTCGCGAAATATCACCCATGTCCTGCCTGAGCAGTCTATCGCCATGGATGACGGCGCAACGCTACAAACCACTGCCAGTGGCCCATCTCCAGAAGACAGCATTGCCGAGTCGCCCGAGTAATGGAGGACGATTTCGACAAACTGGCCGAATGGCTGGGGCCACTGATTCAAAGCCTGGAGCCGAGGGAGCAGCGGCGCCTCAGCCTTGCCCTGGCCCGCAAAATGCGTGATCGCAACCAAGATCGCATCAAGCAACAAGTCAACCCTGACGGAAGTCACTTCGAGCCCAAAAAGCGTGGGCCACATGGTCGACTCCGGCGGCGCAATGGTGTCCGGAGCAAAGTCATGTTCAAAAAGCTGCGCACGGCAAAATACATGAAAGCCCAGGTCAGCAATGAGGGGGCGGTCGTCGCCTTTGTCAATCGTGCCGCGCGTATCGCCAAGATCCACCACTATGGCTTGCGTGACCGCATCGGCGACCACCGCTCGATGTATAAATACCCTGAGCGGGAGCTGCTGGGCTTCGCACAAAGCGATATTGGGGTGCTGGAAAAAATGATACTCGGCCATCTGGACAGGCTGTAGAACCGTCACTTACAACCACCGCCGCTCGCACACCGGCCATTCGGTGGCGACCATATCCCCATGACACCCAACCCAGCCGAGATCCTACGCCTGATCAATAACCTGATCCGAACAGGCACCATCGACGATGTTGATTCGGAGGCAGCGCTCGCGCGTGTAAAAACGGGAGAAAACCTGACCACATGGCTGCCATGGCTCTCGGCCCGGGCAGCCAGTACCGCACACTGGGATCCGCCACAAGTCGGGGAGCAGGTTGTGTTGCTCAGTCCAGAGGGCGATCTCTCACAAGCGATCATCGTCACCGGCCTTTACAGCAGCGACTATCCAGCGCCCAGCTCCAACATCAACGCACATCGGCGCCAATATCCAGACGGCACCCATGTGGAGTACGACCACGACACCCACCAACTCACTATCGAGGTCCATGGGGATGTGTCGATGGTGGTCAAAGGTAACGCTACCGCCACTGTCGAAGGTGACCTGACGGCCGATGTGGAAAAAACCGCAGCGGTCACCGCCGGCACAAAGGCCACTGTCGACGCACCTCTCATCGAGCACAACGGTGGCGTCGGTGTGGTCACTGGCGCTCATATTTGCCAGTTTACCGGCAACCCGCACTCTGATTGCTCCACCACGGTCAAGGCAGGGCAGTAATCATGGCAATGGACAGCGCAGCCCTGGCCACGCTCATCAAAAGCAACCTGCAATCGGCCGGCTTTGATACGGAAAACGACCACAGCGATATCCAAACCTTGTGCACCGCAATCGCTGAAGCCGTTGTCGAGCATGTTCAAGCCACAGCCACTGCCAATGTCGGCACTGGCAGCAGCAGCGGGAACTGGCCAATCACATGAGCGGAATGAATGTTAAAACAGGGCGTCCGCTTACCGGCATTGAGCATATCCAACAGTCAGTGCAGGACATACTCACCACGCCAGTTGGTAGCCGCGTCATGCGTCGTAGCTACGGCTCATTTCTGCCCGACCTGATCGACGCACCCACCAATGAAGCCTCTATTCTTCAGGCCTATGCCGCCTCGGCCATCGCCCTGGCCGAATGGGAGCCGCGGATTGAGCTCAGCGCCATAAACGCCGCTGTGGATGCGAACACGCAAGGCCGGACGGTATTGGAGCTGGATGTCATTCGCTACGACACGGGCACGCCTGAGCGAGCAAAACTCGAGGTGCAGGTATGACCCAGTCCAATACCATCGATCTCTCAAAGCTGCCTGCTCCCAATGTAGTAGAGCCGCTCGACTACGAAACGCTGCTGGCACAGAGAAAATCCGAGCTGCTGGGCCTGATGCCAGAATTGGCAGACACGCTCGAGCTGGAATCCGAGCCCATCACCATCCAGCTACAAGCCAGCGTGTACCGCGAGCTGAATCTGCGCCAGCGCATTAATCAAAGCGCTAAAGCGGTCATGCTGGCCTACGCTGAAGACGACGACTTGAACCACCTGGGGGCTTTGCTCGGTGTCCAGCGCCTCACTTTGGTCGAGGCCGACCCAAACGCAAACCCGCCCGTGGAGGAAGAGCTCGAATCCAACACGGCCTTCCGGGAGCGGATCCAGCTCAGTCTGGACGGCCTCTCCACTGCGGGGCCAGAGCAGGCGTATATTTACCACGCTCGCAGCGCAGATCCTCGCGTAAAGGACGCCAAAGTCGATTCCCCCACCTTTGAGCGCGCCGTACTGGATCCCGGGGTCGAAGAGACACTCCCTGCCGGCGCCATTGTGCTAATCCCCACCTATGACGCCGGCCTGGCCAATCCCTCCCCGGGAGATGTCGTCCTGAGCGTCCTCAGTACCGAGGGCGACGGCACTGCCCCTGGTGATTTGCTGACCGCGGTCGACTCAGCGGTTAGCGGTGAAGACACGCGGCCAACAACAGACCATGTCATTGTCCAAACCGCTGCCATTATCAATTACACCATCGAGGCCGAGCTCACCATTTACCCAGGCCCAGACGGCACCACGGTGCTGGAGGCGGCTCAAGCCGCAGTGGACCAGTACACATCAGAAAACCACCGCCTCGGCCGTGACATAACCCGCAGCGGCATCTATGCGGCGCTGCACCGTGAGGGCGTCCAAAATGTCGATCTCACCGCGCCTGCTGCTGATATTCCTGTGTCCATTTCCGAGGCGGCATATTGCACCTCAACCACCATTACATTGGGTGGCACCAATGAGTGACACCCTGCTGCCGCCCAAAACCACGCCCCTGCAGCGCGCTGTCGAGAGAACGCTGCTGCAGGAAGTAAGCATTGAGGTGCCCACCCGGACTTTGTGGAATCCGGACGATTGCCCCGAGCACCTCCTACCATGGTTGGCCTGGTCAGTCAGCGTGAACCGGTGGGA
>JBNJGD010000005.1:0-71749 GCA_051747425.1 Pseudomonadota bacterium | reverse complement strand
AACCAAAAGCGCGGCGTGATCAAGGCGGCCGTCGAGCTGCATAAGAAAAAAGGCACACCCGGCGCCGTCAAGCGCGCCATATCTGCCCTGGGCTTTACCGCCAAAATGCTCGAATGGTTTGAGGAGCCGTCACTGGCCCCGCACAGCTTCCGTGTGGAATTCGAATTCGATGGTGACAGCGAAGGCGTCAGCCAATCGCTCTACCAGGAACTGGTTGAAGTCGCCCTGAGCGCCAAATCAAAGCGTTCCCACCTCGAGTCATTCGGATTTACGGCCCGTACCTCTGGTGTTCAGCACATTGCAGCCGCCACGGTGGCCGGCGCCAGTGCCGACATCCTCCCGTGGTCGCTAATGGGGCCACTGATCTACAACAACCAACTACACCAAATCATCGAGCATGACCTCTACCATGCTCTGGAGCGACTCCAATGAGCCAAATCCACGAACAGTTCATCACCTTGGTGCAGCAGATCGCCGACAATAAGGAGAAGCTGCACCAATTCATCAATGGTACGGCCGAGGAAACAATAACCACCGATGAGGGTGATATTCCCACTCTATCTGGGATATACGAAGAGCTAATCGCTAATGGAGGAATACAGCGCTCGCCCAGTGAGGTTGCCTCCATAGCCCACTCCGCGACTCCCTTTTGGACACCCTCTGAGGAAACAGAAACGATTGTTGTAGATTACAACGACGATGGGGGATCAACGGCAGGCATCTCTGTAGCTTCGGATGATACGAATCTAATTCAGTACCAGTATACAGATGACCAGCAGCCAAATGCTGTAGCCAAGGCGCATCCTGCTATCCCGCTCGATGGAAATGTTATCAAAATCGACTCAAACACCACCACGGTGGCAGCCGCGCTTGCTGACCCTAGTCTCAGCGCTTCCGAGGTGTTTACCGAAATTTCGGCCAACGATGCCAGCGGAAAAATCTATCTGCAGGCCGTAGGTGGAAATGTCGTTGTGCAAAATAACGGCGCTGAGGTGCTGAATGTAGCGTGTGCACTGCCAGCTTATTTGGCTTTCAGTGGCGGGCCGGGTGCTCTGGTTATTTCCGTGTACGACAGCGGCAGCAACCTGGTTGGAGCAACCAGTGCGCTCGATATTTCCTCTCTGCCAGATCGCGCTTGGTTCTCCATGATGGGGGGGCAGCTTGGTCACGCCGCCTCAGATACGGCAACCATTGATTTTTCTGCAGCTGGTTGGTCTGGTAACGAGTCCCCCGCCATCAATGTGTCGCAAACCACTCTTTCTGCGCCCGAGGGGGCTGTCGGCTCTGGTCGCGAATACCGTATTGAAGTTGATGCCACAGCGCTGGGCATTGAGTACAAAAAGGATGAGGTCTGGCGGTTCCCATTCGATGGTGGAGATCCATACAAGTCAGCCAGCGCAAACGCCTTGGCCGGGGTAGAGCAGAAGGCCGAAAAGGCCCAATCCACTGCCGATGATGCGCAAGATACCGCCAATAGTGCACAGACTGCCGCGAACACCGCCCAATCCACTGCCGATGATGCGCAGCAGGCCGTCGATTCCCTGGGGAGCATGGCTGATGAGACCAAGGGCACTGGCGATCCTGAATATCAAACGAATGCCGAGAACCGGGCTGAGTTTAGCCCTGCAAAAATAACCGAGAAGGTGGTCGCTGGTACGGCCTATGAGGTTACCGATGCCGACAACGGTCTTGGCCTCGTGTTTACCTCCAGCTCTCCTGTCTTGGTAACTCTTGATAGCGACGCCCAGGCGGGCGTTCAGTGCCTGGCTATTCGTGCCCCCAACAGTGCCCTGGTTACCTTCCAGACGGAAAACGGAGAAAACTTGGCATCCACTAATCCCGAGATTGGCGCCGATAACGCCGGTGTGGCTTTGTGGCGGCGCAACTCAAATACCTGGTGGGTGGGTTAGATATGCACGCAGCTTTATTGGTTTCCGTTGCCAGTGGAGGCAAGCCGTTTGACCTTGGGTTTTCAACATCTGGTGCGAGCTATCACGACAGCTACTCCGCAGGTGACAGCAATACAGACGGCTGGGGAGCGGGGGTCACTTTGGATGGCTACGCCAATTATATCGATAGCCACGCCGCCGGTGATGACACATAGGAGATAAAAAGTGGCAAGAAAATATATACATGACCGCAGCATCACTCTGTCGATTGGCGACTTGTCTGGTCGTACCGTGAAGGTCGAACTCTGGCAAAACGGCGTTTACTCCAAGGACTTGGCGACTGGAATTACCAGCTCTTCAGTGGAGCTTCACACATCTCAGAGTGGTGCGGCAGCAAATCATATACCGGACGGTGCGGGTTACGAAATCAAGGTAGTTAACGAATCTGATGCCAGCGATTACACCGTTCTACCCTTCGCGTTCGACATGATCGCCGACAACGAGGCGGATGTGCCCAGTATGGATTGGCCCGCCGACGATGGCTTCGACTTCTCATTCAACGGCCAATGTTTTGTGGAGAGCAGCAGTGGCGTGGGCTCAACGCCCAGTGACCTGTACGAAAACGATCCCGTCAATGGAGTTGTGGGTCGCCTTTCCAGCAAAGTCCCTGGCAACAATGCCAGTATCCCGGCTTATGAGTTGTTTCAGAGCACGAGTGCAGATAAGCCATTGCTGCGCCTTGATTCAAATAATCGCCTGTATGCGGAATTGGGTGGGTTGTCCCGGTGCTTTGACTTGGATATTCCATCTGCAATCAATAACCCCAGAATCATTCACCTTATCTTTGTTGGTGAGGTTTGGGCTAATAGCCTTGGTTCTGATAACAATTTTTTTGGCAGTGATGTCGTTGTTTATGAATTTTCCGGAAAGGAATTCCGAATCGGTGGGTCATCTCCGATCTCAACCCCAGAGATTAATGACGGCCTGGTGCATGTTTTTGAGATAGGAGTGTCGTCAACCGCCGGCGACAGTTTCGTCCGTGTTGATGGTGGTGCCAAATCATTTGGTGGCGGCGCTATCGCCTCTATCAGTTCCGGAGTGCGCGAAGTCTTGGAAATGACTGGTGGCAGCGGCGAGGGACCGGCTAGAGCTTATTCTTTCGGCATGCGAGTAGGTGAGGTAACGGGGTCTGATTACACGGACTGGTACAACTATCACGCAAATCACGCTGGCCTGCCCAATATTTGATTTAGGAGCACCTGAGATGTCAAAAAAATGCGTCTTTCTGACAATCAAAGTACCAGCCGACAAGCAGGCAGAAGCTAACGCCATGGCTGCTCAGTTCGACTACGACACCGGCGGCGACAAGACATTCAACAGTGGTGGCTACAGCACCACAGGGCAAGCCCCGCCAGATTTCTATATCCGGCAGATCGCCGTTCGCCCCTACATTGCCGACCAGGCTGAAGCGGCGACGCTTCCAGAGGGTGTCGAGCTGCACCGGAATGTAGACCTTGAAAGCGTCGTGGGTGATTTGGTGCCCATCAATGAAACTGAATAGGTAGGCCTAATATGGCGTTTTACACCCGACTGACTGAAACCGGCCGTGCCAAAGTGGCTGCGGCGATCGCAAATGAATCCGAGCTCCAGCTCGCTGAAATGGTCCTGGGCGACGGGGCTGGCAGCTCAGTGCCTGACCCCACCGGCGCCGAAACGGAGCTGGTGCGGGAGGTATACCGGGGAGCACTCAACCGGCTCGAGCGCCTGGATGACCTCAATGAATACATCGAGGCGGAAATCCTCGTAGCGGCCGAGCACGGCGGTTGGGTAATTCGGGAGGTCGGTCTGGTCGACATTGACGGAGACCTCATTGCCTATGGCAATTATCCGGAGATATACAAATCGCTGCCATCCGAGGGCACGGCACAGGACCTTGCGGTAAAAACCACCATCGAAGTCGCGAGCACAGCCTATGTCACTCTCATCATTGACCCCAATATCATTGCCGCAACCCGTGCCTGGGTGAAAGCGGAAGACGCCGCAGACAATCATGTGCCCGACGGTGGCACCATAGGCCAAACCGTGGTCAAAACCGGCAATGGCCAGAAGGATTACGAGTGGCAAGACCCCACTGAGGCCAATGTGGTGGTGGACGCCATCACAGAAGAGCAGTCGCTCGCCGCCTCTCAAACCGTTATCAACTTGGCCACGGTCACCACGGTGGGTGCCGCTTATTACATCGATGGCAATCGAATGTATCCGCCGGCCTACACGGTCAACTCGCCTACCCAGATCACATTGACGGATCCGGCCGCCGGCGGCGAAGAGTTTCTGGCTGTCCAGAACGAGCCAAACAGCCAAATCAAGGCGCCCCAAATTGGCATGGATCCGCCTGTTGGCGGCCACCCCAGCATTCAGCAGCTGCTGGAGAGATTGCACCTGTCAGACCCTGCAGGCCGCATTGAGGATTACGCGGGCACCAATCCCCCCGGCGGCTGGCTTTTCTGCGATGGCGCCGAGGTCTCTCGTACTGAATACCCGGCACTTTTCTCGGCCATTGGCACCGTCTGGGGCGCTGGTGACGGCTCATCCACATTTAATATCCCGGATCTGCGCGATGATTTCCGCCGCGGCTGTAGCGACACCCGCAATGTCGGCGATGCCGAGGACGACCAAATCAAGGCTCACGGCCACGATGCCCAAACCGGATTAAATGGCTCTCACTCCCACTCGGGCGAAACCAGCTATGGGGGCAGCCACAAACACAAAAGCGGCTGGGGCGAGAGCGTCAAGTCTCACGCGCCATATGGAGCCACGGGCAGTGGTGGCAACCGCGGTTCTGGTGATTCCGATTGGGATAACTACCTCTACTACACCAGCACCGACGGCGTTCACCGTCACAGCCTGGCTATTAACCCCAATGGATTGCACAACCACCAAGTGGTGATCGAAGAAACCGGGGGCGATGAAACACGGCCGCGCAACAAAGTCGTCATGCCCATCATTCGCGCTTATTAGCTGTAAATAGGGCAACTACAACCTGAGCCGCTTTTATCGCATTTAAGCACCAGCAACACTGAAGGCCACAACGAAACAAGGCCAACCAACAGGAGCCGCCATGAGCCAATATCACCACGGTGTTCGAGTCGTTGAAATCAACGAAGGCACTCGTCCTATTCGTACAGTCGCCACTGCGGTCATTGGGTTGGTCGCTACCGCGCCAAACGCATTCCCGGGCGTCAAAGCTGCGCTCACTGTTGAATCAACCAGCGCCGACAGCGGTGTGCTCTATACTGCCGCCACGGTAGGTGAGCCGGGCAACCTCATCACGGTTGAGCATGTCGACCCGCAAGATGTTGAACAGGCGCTGTCGGTCTCTGTCGAGGGCACCGACATCACCGTCTCCTTGGCCACCGACGCCGCCGGCGACATCATTACCCTGGCCGACGACATCGTGACCGCCATCAACGCTGACCAGGCGGCCAGTGCCCTGGTGGTGGCCGATTATCCGGCCGGCGAAGACGGCACGGGCCTGGTTGAAGCGGCCCCCGAGGCCACGCTTTCAGGCGGCGAGAACGAGGCATTCCCCCTCAATACTCCCGTGTTGGTGACTGACATCCTGACGGCCATGGGCCAAGCCGGCGCCGGCGGCACGCTCTATGCCGCGCTGGATGCCATCGCCGACCAGGCCAAGGCCCCCACCATCGTTGTGCGCGTAGAAGAGGGCGCGGATGAAGCCGCGCAAGATGCCAACACCATCGGCAGCGTCACACCCCAAGGCAAAAAAACAGGCCTCAAAGCTCTGTTGGCGGCCGAGCAACGCACCGGCATCAAGCCCCGAATCCTGGGCACCCCGGGCCTCGACACTCAAAATGTTGCCACCGAGCTGGTAGCCATCGCCCAGAAGCTGCGCGCCTTTGCCTATGCCTCCTGCTTCGACTCTGCCACCAAGGAAGACGCCGCCGCCTACCGGGATAATTTCGGCGCCCGCGAGTTGATGGTCATCTTCCCCGATTTCACCGGTTTCGATGTCAATACCAAAACCACCGTCGCGGCCTCAACCATTGGCCGGGCCATGGGGCTGCGCGCCAAGCTTGACCAAACGGTCGGCTGGCACAAAACGCTCTCCAATGCGCCAGTAAACGGCGTCACGGGCATCAGCAAAGACATCTTCTTCGACCTGCAGGATCCGGACACCGACGCCGGCTACCTGAACGCAGCGGATGTCACCACGCTGGTCAACCGTGACGGCTTCCGCTTCTGGGGCTCTCGCACTTGCAGCGCCGACCCGCTGTTCGCCTTCGAGAACTACACCCGCACGGCGCAAATCCTGGCCGACACCATCGCCGAGGCGCACTTCTGGGCTGTCGACAAGCCCCTGCACCCCAGTCTCGCCAAGGACATCCTCGAGGGCATCAATGCCAAATTCCGCGAGCTGAAAAATGCCGGCTACATTGTCGACGCCCAGGCATGGCTCGACGAGGAGGCCAACACCGAGGAAACCCTCAAGGCGGGCTTGTTGTATATCGACTACGACTACACGCCCGTGCCGCCGCTTGAGAATCTCACACTGCGTCAGCGCATCACCGACAGCTACCTGGTCGACTTCGCATCGCGCGTCGCCGCCTAAGCTGACCATTAACAGCAACACAGGATCACGAAATGTCACTGCCCAAAAAACTGCGCAACTTCAACCTTTTCGGTGATGGCGATAACTGGCAAGGCCAGATTGAAGAGGTTGTCCTGCCCAAGCTCTCTCGCAAAACAGAGGAGTACACCGGTGCAGGGATGGACGGCCCCGTCGACATCGACATGGGACAAGAAAAAATCGAGTTCGAGTGGACCTCGGGCGGCCTGATACCTGAAGTGTTCGACGGTTATGGCAGCCTCAAGCTGGACGACAACATGCTCCGCTTCGCCGGGGCCTATGTGAGCGACGAAACCGCCGAGACGGTACCGGTCGAAATCGTCGTCCGTGGCCGTCACCGTGAGATTGATATGGGCACCGCCAAAAGCGGCGATAACAACCAGGTCAAGGTCATGACCAGCTGCTCTTACTACAAACTCACCGTCGCCGGCACCACCAAGATCGAAATCGACCTCCCGGGGTATGTCTTCAAGGTCAATGGTGTTGACCGCCTGGTAGAGCAACGCCAAGCCCTCGGCCTCTAATAGCAGTAGCCCGAGATTGCGCCAGCACCTCAAGCCCGCTGGCGCCTTTTTATTCCAAGCATCGAGGAGAAAGCCATGTCAAAGCCCAAACCAAATACCATCCAGCTGGATGTCCCTATCAAGCGTGATGGTGGCGATGTCACCGAAGTCACAATTCGCAAGCCCCAAAGTGGCGAGCTGCGTGGCCTCAATCTCATGGACATCATGCAGCTGGATGTGAACGCCATCATCAAATTGGCGCCCCGGGTCAGCAGCCCCGTGCTGACTGAAGCCGAGGTGCGCCAAATGGAGCCCGCCGATCTCACCCAGCTAGGCACGGAGTTGGCCGGTTTTTTAGTGCCGAAATCGGCGAAAGAAGGGTAATACCCCAAAGCGCCGATGACGCCATGGCCGACATCGCCGTCATCTTCCACTGGGGGCCGGATCAAATGGCCTCCATGGGGCTCTCAGACCTGCTGGATTGGCGCGAACAAGCCCGTAAGCGCAGTGGAGAAGACAAATAGCATGGTCTATACTCAAGCCCATGAACGAGCAAATCACAGCCGACAGCGCTCTCGATCGCCTCGCCCTCTCCATCGGCGAGGCGATCGGCGTTGTACTGGGCCTGTGCATTCTTGCCGCTCTCGGCGCTGCCATCTATGGCCTCTTCACCAATCCAGTCGCCACCCTCTTCATGGTAGTGGTCGCCTTCTTTGGCGGGCTGCTCTTGGTGGCTGGGGGCAGCATTGTGCTGCTGCCCTTCCTCTACTTGCTCGACCGTCTCTTCATTGGGGAAGTCTCCTAACCTGGTCACGCCTGGGGGCTGGCCATGTCTAGCCTCACCCTCACGCTCAAGGTCCAGGAAAACCTCAAGCAGGTTCAGAAATCTCTCAAGGGCCTGAACAAAGAGTTCGGCCAGACCAGCGATCGCGTCAAGAAGCTGCGCAAGATCAAAAATCTCACCCGTGACTGGGAGAGGCAATCAGACGCCGTCAAAGAAACCCGCCAAAGCCTCGATACAGCGCGCGAACGCCTTCGCCGCATGCAGCAGGAAATGAACCGGGGCGGGAAGGTCACCAAAAAATTTCGGGGCGAGTACGAGGCTGCCAGGCGCAATGTAAAGCGCATGGAAGAAACACTGGGGCGCCACAACACCAAGATGGCCAAAACCAGCAAGGGTCTCAAAGAGGCCGGCTTCAGCACCAGGAATTACTCCCAATCGATTAAAAAATTGAACCGGGACCTCGAGAAACAAGATCAAAAGCTCGCGAAGCTGCACCAGCGCAAACGGAAGATCTCCGAACTCGACGAAAGGCACGGCAAACAAATGCGCCACCGCAGCGCGGTGGCTACCGGTGCGGCCGCATACGCCTATGGCTCGGCCGCCATGCTTCGCCGCGGCGCCGGCCTGCTGGGCGCCGGTGTGGACTACGGCGCGATGGTCTCAGAGCTGCAGGCCGTGGCCCGGCTCCAAAAAGAAAGCCAGGAGATGGCCAGCCTCAAACAGCAGTCGCGCGATTTAGGGGCCAGCACCCAGTTCAGCGCCAGCGAAGTCGTGGCAGGGCAAATATTTTTGGCCCGGGCCGGTTTAACGCCGGAGGCCATTGGCTCCTCCATGCAGGATGTCCTCAATTTGGCCCTGGCCAATAACATGGAGCTGGACCAAGCGGCCGACATCAGTTCCAACATCGCCGGCGCCTTCAAGCTGGATCCGGAAATCGAAGGCAACATGAAGCGCGTTGCCGATGTCCTGTCGGGCACGGCCGCCCGGGCCAATGTCGACCTCGAAATGCTCGGCGAAACCATGAAATACCTGGGCCAGGCCGAAGGCCTCAATGTCTCCATCGAGCAGGGTGCCGCGCTCGCCGGCCTGCTGGGCAACATCGGTATTCAGGGAAGTATGGCGGGCACCACGCTCCGGGCCATGCTCAACCGCTTGTCAGCCCCTTCCAAGAAAGCCAAAGCGGCTATCGAGGATCTCAAACTCGAAATATCAGATGACGACGGCAATATGCGCGGCATCACCGAGATCCTCGAAGATGTCGACAAAGCCACCCAGAAAATGGGCAATGTCGAGCGTGCCGCCTACCTCAAAGAGATTTTTGGCGCTCGCGCCGGCTCAGGCATGGCAGAGCTGCTGCAGCAGCAGGGCTCTGGTGCGCTGGCCAGCCTCATCGAGCAGCTGAGAGAGGCCAAGGGCGAAAGCCAGCGAATGTTTGATGTCATGAAGGACAACCAGTCTGGCGACATCAAGGCCCTGGCCAGCGCCTGGGAATCGGTAAAACTCACCATTAGCGACGCGATGAAGCCACTCACGCGCGGGTTCACACAAAAGCTGACGGCCGGCCTCCGCATCCTGAACGATTTCCTGTCTGAAAACGCCAACACGGTCAAGTGGGTTGGCGGCGCCATCGCGCTCATTCTGGGCGGCATCACCGGTATTTCCAGCATCATATTTGCCATTACTTCAGCCCTGATCCCGTTGGGCTTGGTGAAATTTGCCCTGCACAGAATGGTGCTCTCTGGTGGTGCCTTGGGGGGAATTGCCAAGCTGCTCACTGGTGTAATGAGCGGGCTCGGCAAAGTCATGCTTTTCGTTGGCAAATCGCTGCTTTGGATTGGTCGTCTGGCGCTGACAAACCCCATTTTTCTGCTCATCGCTGTACTGGCAGGCGCCGCCTACCTCATTTACAAGAACTGGGCCCCCATCAAGCAGTTTTTTACAGACCTGTGGGACCAGCCAATTGCGACCATCTCAAACTTTGTCGCATTCCTCTTCAGTGTATTCCCGAATGCGCTGAATAATTGGAGTCCAATCGGCCTCATGTATAAGGGCATCGCCAAATTGCTCGAGTATTTTGGTGTCGATCTGCCTGACAAGTTCACAGAGTTCGGCGCCAATATCCTGTCCGGCCTATGGCAGGGCTTCAAAAACATGATGCCCGAGCTGGCCAAAAACATAGAAGGCCTGGCAGGCAAGGTAGGGGGCTGGTTTAAGGACAAACTCGGCATCCACAGCCCCAGCCGCGTGTTTGCCAGCTTCGGGCACGACACCCTGGCGGGCTACCAGCAGGGCATCCACAAGCAAACCACGCCCACACTCAACCAGGTGGGCGGCCTCAGCCGCCGTATAGCGAAGGCTGGGGCAGGTTTGGCCCTCACGGGCGCAATGGCCATGCCGGCGGCGGCTTACCAGCTCGACAGCCGGCCCCCGCTCACCGGCCCGGGCGGGTCGGCCGCGGCCGGCGACACCATCTACATCACCGTCCAGGCGGGCGTCGGTGCCGGAGGGCAAGACATCGCACAGCAGATCTACCAGGTGCTCGAGCGGCGCGACAGAGAAAAAGCCGCCCGCCGGCGCTCCAGCTTGTACGACACGGAGTAACCCATGTTAATGACCCTCGGATTTTTCGTGTTCGATGTGGCCACGGCGCCCTACCAAACGCTGGAGCGCACCACTGCGTGGCGCCACAGCGTCCAAAACCCCGTGGGGCAGCGGCCCAATTACCAATTCCTCGGGCCGGGGGAAGACAGCATTACGCTCAGCGGCACGCTCTACCCACACTTCACGGGCGGACGGCTCAGCTTGGACGCTATGCGCGTCATGGCCGAGCAGGGCAAGGGGTGGCCCCTCATCGAGGGCAGCGGCCGTCTCTACGGCTTCTGGGCCGTCACAGAGGTCCGTGAAACCGCCACTCACTTCCTGCGCGACGGGGTGCCCAAAAAAATCGAGTTCTCGGTCAACCTGAAAAGGGTCGAGACAAGCGGCTGGATCTCCTGGCCACGGCACTGGACGCCGGCCTGGTGGCATCCACAGGCCTCTTGGCCAAGCCCCTGAACAAAGCCCGTAGTGCGCTCAGCGACGGTATCAGCAGCGCCACGCGCATCCCCGGCCTATGAAGACCATTGAGCGCCAGCCCATCTACCGGATCGCGGTGAATGGCCAGAACATCACCGCCAAGCTGCAGGGGCGCCTGTTGCGGCTCACACTGGTGGCTCAGCGCGGCGAAGAGGCCGACCAGCTCACAATCGAGCTCGACGACTCTGACGGCAAACTCGACATCCCGCCCACCAAAGCCGAGCTGTCGGTGGCCATCGGCTGGTCAGGAAAGTCCCTGGTAGAGAAGGGCACATTCACTGTTGACGAAGCGGAGCACTCCGGGCCACCCGATGTCCTGAGCATCCGGGCGCGCAGTGCCAACCTCATCGAGCAGCTGCCCGGCAAAAAATCCCGCTCGTGGGAAAACGCCACGCTCGAAGACATCGTCACAGAGATCGCGCGAGAGCACGGGTACCAGCCCATCGTGGGCCGGGCTCTGGCCGGCATCCGCCGCACCGACACCCAGCAGACCAACGAATCCGACATGAACCTGCTGCAGCGCCTGGCTCAGCAATACGACGCCACGGCGACCGTCAAGTCCGGTCGCCTGCTGTTCGTCAAAAAAGGCGCGGCCGAAACCGCCTCCGGCAAGCCCATGCCATCAATCACCATCGATCGCACCGAAACCAGCCAGCACCGGTACCAGAGAGCCGAACGGGATGTGTACACCGGGGTGAAAGCGCAGTGGAACGACAGGGCAGGGGCCAAGCTTCAGACCGTCATCGTGGGCGAAACCGACAACCTCAAAACCCTGCGCTCCACCTACGCGGCCGAGGAATACGCCCGAAGCGCCGCCCAGGCAGAGTTCGACAGGATCCGGCGCGGCCGTGATGAGCTCGAGCTCACGCTCACCACGGCAAACCCCGAGCTCGATGTTGAGTGGCAAATTGCAGTAATTGGCTTTAAATCAGAGGTAAGTAACAAGGGTTGGGTGGCAAAAACAGTTACTCACTCACTTTCAGGCCAAGCTTTTGATACTAGACTTACTACTGAAAATAGTTAAAGTAGTTGACATGTTACACACGGTGTGTATTATAGGGAGATAAAATTGGGGGGGTCGAATAATCAACAGAGTTAATAGGCCTTTATGAATAGTAAAAAACTGCTAAAAATTCTCAAAGATAACGGATGGGAAGTAGATAGGGTTAGAGGAAGCCACCATCAACTAAAACATCCGTTTAAAAGTGGTTTGGTGACGATACCTCACCCAACTAAAGATTTGCCAGTGGGCACGGTCAAAATGATTAAGAAGCAGGCTGGTTTGGACTAGCCTTTACATTTGAAAAAGCTAGAAGGTTAAAAAACATGAAATAGATTTATAAATAGAAAATTTGAAATTTAATTTTGTATAACTTGTTAAGACTAGATTTTAAAACTTATAACCGCCACAAGTCTTAATAAGCTAGGAGAGTAAAAAAATGTTGGTTCCTATCGTAGTGCACAAAGACGCTAACAGTGTATATGGTGTAACGGTTCCAGACTTGGCAGGATGTTTTTCATCTGGAGAAACTTATGACCAAGCGATCGAGATGGCTAAAGATGCCATAGAGTTTCATTTAGAAGGCTTGGTGATGAACGGGGAAAATATCCCTGATATCAAGACGATTGAAGAACTCCAATTAACTGGAGAATTTGATGACGCCCATTCCTGGGCAATTGTTGAAGTCGATCTTACAAAATATGCGAGTCAAACTAAGCGTATAAATGTGAGTATTCCGCAATTTGTTTTGAATCAAATCGATCAATACGCCCAATTATCAGGAAAATCCCGGTCTAGCGTTTTGGCGGAAGGTGCGCTTAAGTTAGTGACCAAGCCTGCTTAGTTGCCCCTCGCAATGGCGAAACCCCAAGTCTAATGCCTCAATTTTCAATTGAGGCAACTGGAGCTTCAATGCGGGAATGAAAAACTATGTCAAAAAGGGTTCTATCGGCGATTAACTGAGCTGGTATAAAGCCGACTTTCTTACTTGAATGTCTGAGTACCCTAATTTTTTAAATGTTTCTTTCATAGTTTCAACAAAAAAATCCTCACTATCTGGATGAAGGTATATTTCTTCTATCAAGATTTCTGGTGAAACATGTAACTCAGCTCCAATGGAGAGTTGATGATCTTCTAATATGGAGGACATTAAATCGAGGACAGTCAGCCTCAACTCTTTTTCATGCTCAAAACTGCGGCGTTTCTGATAAATGCTTGATGACTCAGCTATGCTCGTAGACTCCTCCCCGCTTTCATAGTCGATATATTTAACCATGCCAATATTAGAATAAATTTGTCTGTTCTCTTGTAAGCTTTCTTTAAGATTTTTTACATTAGTCTTAATGGCAACAACGACACCTATATTTGAGTATGCATCCCACATGGCAGCAGACTCATGCTCATTAGCATGCCAGCACGAGGCATAATGGGTTTTTAGAGCATTTTTTTGAGCGGTCTTGAAATTTCCCAGTACTTGTTTGATTCCTTCTTCAGAGTTATCAATGAGTAACTTTTGACTAGATTCGATGCGGCGCTTTAAAAAATCGTAATATTTTTTGCTTCGGTAGCCTTCATAGGGGTCTCTAAAAAAAAATACACGCTTAATAAACAATCTTCTGCGAACAAGAATAGAAAAAATCTCTTCAATGCTGACAAAGCGCCAAATTGTGAGATCGTCTGACGGAATTGCCCCGCCGTATGAGTTTGAGAATTTCACATCCTTCTCCCAGACCAAACCACACGCCCAATCACCCGCTGGCTCTCACTGCCCAGCTCCTGCCGCTCCATCGTCCAAGTGGGGAACGCCTGGTTGTCACTGATCACATTCAGCTTGCCGCCGGGAAGCGACTGCAGCCGTTTCACAATCAGGGCACCGTCCACCAGCAACACATAGATGCCATCGCGCACCACATTGGTGTCCGTGGTGTTCAGCATAATCAGGTCGCCTGGCGAGAGGGTAGGGGTCATGCTGTCGCCGTCCACCTCAATCAGTACCAGATCATTGGGGTTGGCCTTCAGCTGGCCGCGCAGCCAGTCCCGGTCAAAGGCTAGAAAATCCACCAGGTCTTCCGATTGGGCCAGCAGGCCCTGGCCGGCCGCGGCCTGCACATCAAAAAGCGGCAGCTGAACAAAACCTGAAATCTGGTAGTTGGCCTGCGGCTCTTTCAGCTCGAGCACATCGCCACCACGCATCACATAGCGCCAGTCCACGCCAATGGCGTCCAACCGCTCCATGTATTCGACGGTGAAGGGCTTACCTTTCTCATACTCGCCCTGGGCGTTGCGCTTTACGCCGCCAATGGCCCCGAATTCCTCTTGGTTTTTATGCAATCGTTCGCGTTCAGCCCGTAGCCTCTGCCCGCGTTTCAGGTCTTTTTCGGAATAATTTCCCTTGTATGCATTCATTCGCGTGCACTCCTTGTTGACAATGCACTCGAACGGGTGCATATTTCAATCATATTCAAGCGTATTCAAATCTTAAAGAGAATTTAATAGATGAAAGGCCAAAAAACTACCTCCCCCAAGCACATCATGGTCACGGTACCGCCGGAACTGCGCGAAAAGATTGAGAAAATCGCCCAAAGGGAAGATCGCAGCATCGCCTCAGTCTGCCGGCGCTACATCCAGACCGGCGTCGAAAAAAACGAACTCATCGCGCAATAGGCAGGCACATGCACTCGAATGAATGCATCGCCTACCTTGCGATTATCGGCATCTTAATCGGCGCAGGCCTTGGGCTTCACCTGGTCATTACCAGCGCCCGGGCCAACCAAAAGGATCATCCGGATGACTGAAGCAACCTCCAGCTCAAACAAGTTGCGCCTCAAGTGCCCGCACTGTGGTCACCGTGCACGGGTTCGCCACAGCAGAGAGCTGAGCAGCCTCTACCGCGAAGGCATCGTCGAGTGCCAAAACATCGCCGAGTGTGGCTGGCGTGGCCGCGTCTCAGTCGCCTACGAGGCAGAGCTCACCCCCTCAGTCGCCCCCAACCCGGAAATCGCTCTGCCGCGCAGCAGCTACATCCGCAGCGATTCACCCAATGCAGTGCCCGCACCACTGCAGGACCTGCCAAAAGAAGAACAGCTCGATTTTCTGAGCCAGCTAGACAAAGGAGCTACTAAATGAGCAACACCGAAGACGACAAAATCAAGATTTTCGCGGGCGAATGTATCCGCCAATGCATCCAGCAAAAAAAGACCCGCATGGCCGCCGTCCGTGAGGCAACGAGCCAAATCGCCAAAAAGTTCGATATTCCCCTCGCCAAAGCCGAGCTCACCGCCTGGCGAGAGCTGGCAGAGGCCGACGCCAAGCGCTGCAACAGCCGCGAGTGGATCGACATCGACCTCAGCACCAGCCGCCTGCTGGTAATACAAACCCCGCAAGGCGCAGCTGTGATCCCGCTGACGGACATTTTCAAGCACCGGTCACCAGTCGGCGTCGGAACCATCTTCCCGGCACCAGACCGGCTGCAGTAATGGAAGGTGAGAAAAGGCCCCGTCACTGGGCAGAAGAAATACTCAACCTACCCACGCGCGAGCAAAGAAGGGAGCGACTCCAACAGGTCCCCGAGCACCTTCGCGACTGGGTCGCCGACTATGTCAAAACCGAATTTGAGCTGAAGAATGCACGCAAACGGCACAACAATGAATCAAGCGCTCAGGGCTGATATCGTCGCCCGCCTCATTGGCGAATACGATTTTGTCGAGCGCGGCAGCTACCTGCAGAAAGGCCGCTGCCCCAGTTGCCACAAGCGCAGCGCCTTTGTCAGT
This sequence comes from Pseudomonadota bacterium, assembly GCA_051747425.1. Lineage (GTDB taxonomy): Bacteria > Pseudomonadota > Gammaproteobacteria > HTCC5015 > HTCC5015 > HTCC5015. The sequence continues at coordinate 56,080 of JBNJGD010000005.1, read as the reverse complement.
TCAGAAGCCCCCTGGATGATCAAATGCGGCCGCGAGAACAACTGTGGCCACCAATACCATGCCAAAGAGCTGTTCGCAGACCTGTTCAACAGCTGGTCAGAGCGCTTTGGCAGCACAGAGCACAAAAGCAAAAGCCCCACACCCGTGGCCGATGCCTACCTGCAGTACGGCCGTGGCTTCGACATCGGCCCGCTCAAGGGCTGCTACACCCAAGAAAATTACTACAACCACCAAATAGGCCAGGGCAGCGCCACCGTGCGCTTCACGCTCAGCAACGGCGCTTGGTGGGAGCGCATCATCGACAAGCCAGAGCGCTTCGGACAGCGCAAGGCCAACTTCAGCCCGGGTAAAACCTACACCGGCCTATGGTGGCAGCTGCCCAATGTCAGCTTTGTCGGCGCCAAAGAGGTCTGGATCACAGAGGGCGTATTCAACACCATCGCCCTCGAGCAAAACGGCATCCACTCCGCCTCGGCCATGAGCTGCGTCAACTACCCGGCCAAAGCCCTCGAGCAGCTGCGTAGTGAATGCACAAAGGCCGGCGAACCGTTGCCACGCATCATATGGGCGTTTGATAACGGCCAGGCCGGGCTCAAGTACATTCGCAAATTCGTCAGCCGGGCCCGGCGCGAGGGCTGGCTATCAGGCGCCGCCCTGGTCCCCCGGCGCGGCCGCGATGAGCTCGATTGGAATGACGCCCACCAGGCCGGCCGCCTCACCGGCAAAGATGTCGACTACAGCCGCTACCTCGGCGAGCTGGCCATCACCAAACGCGCCGGCGACAAAGCCGTGCTCATGTACCAGCGCAACGAAAAAACCGAATTCCCATTCGAGCACAGGAACCGCCTCTACTACTGGAAGCTCGACACCACAAAATACCAAAAAGAGCTGGCCAGAATCTCGGCCGACGAAGACCACGGCGACAAAAGCGAGGAAGAGATCCGCGAAGCAGCCCTCATGGCCGCAGGCTGCATTCAGCCAATCGCTGACTGCTACCCCCAAGCCCTCTACTCCATGAGCAACGAAGTCACCGACGAGGCCTGGTTCTACTTCCGCGTCCAGTTCCCAGATGGCGCCTCCGATGTCAAAGGCACATTTACAGCCGGGCAAATCGCCAGCGCGCCAGAGTTCAAAAAACGCCTGCTTCATATCAGCCAGCGCTCACTCTGGACGGGTTCCGGAGGCCAGCTCGATGCCTACCTCACCGACCAATTCCGCAGCATTCGGCGCGTCTCAACGGTCGATTTTGTCGGCTACAGCAAGCAGCACAAGGCCTGGGTGTTTGATCAAATCGCCATGAGCGGCGGCAAGGTCTACCGCCACAACGATGAAGACTTCTTCGAAATCGGCAGCCTCGCCATCAAAACGCTCAGCCAGAGCGTCCCGCTCAGCATCAACAGCAAGCCCGGCAAAGGGCGTCCGGAATGGGCCGATGCGCTACTGGGAGCCTTCCGGCAAGAGGGCATCATTGCCCTGGCTTATTGGCTCGGCACCTTGTTTGCCGAGCAAATCCGGGAGCAGCACAAATCGTACCCCTTCCTCGAAATCGTCGGCGAGGCGGGCTCTGGCAAATCCACGCTCATTGAATTCCTCTGGAAGTTGCTCGGCCGTAGCGACTACGAAGGCTTCGACCCCAGCAAGGCCACACTGCCGGCGCGCTCGCGCAACTTCGCACAGGTCAGCAATCTCCCGGTCGTGCTTATCGAGTCCGATCGCGATCAGGAAGGCGCCAAACAGCGCCAGTTCGACTGGGACGAGCTCAAAACGGCCTACAACGGCCGCAGCGTCCGCGCCCGGGGTGTCAAAAACGGTGGCAACGACACCTATGAGCCCCCATTCCGGGGCGCCATCGTTATCAGCCAGAACGCCGCGGTAAACGCCAGCGAGGCCATTATCCAGCGGATTGTGCACCTCACCTTCACCCGGGCAGAGCAAACCGCGCAGACGCGCAGTCATGCGGAGTTTCTTGAGCGCTTCCCCACGGAAGAAGCCAGCGAGTTCCTCACCCGGGCCGTCACCCATGAAGACAAAATCATGGAGCTATTCCGCAACAATTTCAGCCGCTATGCCGAGGCGCTGGAAGAAATGCCGGAGATTCGCGTCAACCGTATCGCCAAAAACCACGCTCAGCTGCTCTGCCTGGTCGATGCGCTGGGCCCCAAGGGGCTGGGCTTGTTCGAGCCCGGGGAAATCGAGCCGGCTCGGCACTTCATCGCCCCCATGGCCATCGAGCGCCAAAAGTCCATCAGCGCGGACCACCCGGTGGTGCAGGATTTCTGGGAGGTCTACGACTACATCGAGGGCCTGCACGACAAAACCACCCTCAATCACTACGGCGACAGCGACGAGCTCATCGCCATTAACCTCCGACAGTTCGAGGCCTGGGCAGCCGACCTCAAGCTGCGCATCCCCTACATGGCCGACCTCAAACGGCACCTGCGCGCCAGCCGAAGCCGCAAATTTGTCGATGCCAATCGCTCAGTGCGCTCAAAGCTCGGCAAAAGCCTCGAGTCCACTAAAACCGTCAAATGCTGGGTATTCGAAAAATGAACACAAAACTGGCCCTCATGAGCATCTACGAAGCCTGCGACATCCCGCTCGAAAAGGTTGCCGAGGAATACTTCGGCATGGCCCCCAAGCGGGCCGCCACGCTCGCTCGCACCCAAAAACTGCCCGTCCCTGTGTACCGCACAGGCGGCCAAAAATCGCCGTGGCTGGTCAGCGTTGACGACCTGGCCAACCACATCGATAGAACCCGCAGCCAAGCAAAAGAGCACTGGTCGCGGATGCATAGCCACTAAAGAGGAGATCGAAAATGGCACAGCAATCACAACCACAATGGTTCATCAAAAAAGAACTGCCGCCGGTAAATACCCGCTGCCTGGTCAAGCATGACGGCCGGCACTGGCCGTGCCTCATCCTGGCACACCATGAAAATCTCGCGGTGTTCGAGGCCTTTGGGGATTACCCGGTAAACCCCTTCGATGCCGCCCCGCACACAGCGTTCAGGCCGGTCCCCAGCGAGGACGAGCAAGAGGTCAAAAAGCTCAACGACATCATCTTCAAGGCCATAGGCGAAGGGAAGGCCCTGACTGACTTGGCGGGCTACCTGCACGACAAGGGAGTGCGTCCAGCATCCGAGGGAGGGGTAGCCAATGGTTGAAGCGTATCCACTTCACTGGCCGGAAGGCCGGGCCCGAACAAAGCGCCCACAGCGTGCACGCTTTGACACCACAATGGGGTTGGCCCGCGATTGTCTGATTGACGAGATCAAGCGCATGGGTGGCACTTTGCCTGTAATCAGTAGCAATGTGCGCCTGCGCCGCGATGGGCTCCCTTATGCCAGCGACAGACCACCGGAAGACACGGGAGTGGCGGTTTACTTCCAGTACGGCGGAGAGCAAGTCTGCTTCGCATGCGATCAATGGGACCGTGTCCGAGACAACATCCAGGGCATCCGTAAAACCATTGAGGCCTTGAGGGGGATTGCTCGTTGGGGCACTGGCGACATGCTGCAGCGCGCGTTTCACGGGTTCGCTGAGCTGCCACCGCCCAGCCACTCGGCCAACGCTGAATGGCATGAAATTTTGGGCGTACAACCTGATGCCGAGCTGGAAGAGGCAGAGCGAGCCTTTCGTCGGCGTGTGCGTGAGGTCCACCCGGACATAGCTGCAAACCCAGATGAACACGAGTATCACCGGCTGGTAATCGCACGCAAAGAGGCGCGCGAAGCGCTGGGAGGAAACACATGACCTACATAACTACCCTGGAAGCTAACCAGTTGCAGGCCATCGCCCAGGACATGGCTGACCAGCTGGCAAAAATGCCCCACAAGCCACCAGTGGCCCAAGAGGCGCTGGCTAACTACATCATGTGGAAGGAAAGCATTGAGTCCCCGCATCGGCGTTCGCCGCCCGGCGGGCATGACCACACGATCAACTACCCCGGGATAAAGGAGCACAAGTAATGCAGGTGCATCTCAGAACACAAGCGCTGGTCGACGAAGGCGCGCCGCTAAATCAAATTATTTGCCACACCGCATCAGACTATAAGCGCGCCGTTAAAAACGAGCAGTTCGCCGCAGAATACGGCGGAGAAGCCGCTTTCCAGAATGAGCTGTTCAGGCTTCTCGAGCAGTGGGAAAGGCTCAATCGTCTTGAAGCTCAGAAATAATCCGCTCTACCGTCGGCTCACCCCAGCCTCGAGGATGCTTGATTTGAACACGGCCGCCATTGCCAATTTTTGCAGCCAATTCAGAGAGTTTCTTAGCGTGTTGCTGAGGCCAGCCATTTTCAACGGCAAGCAAATGAACCTCGGTGCCATCAATTGGAACGCCTTTGGCGTACAGGGCTTTAAAAAGCTCCTTGGCGCGGGATTCGTCATATGGGTGTGCCAAGCCCGTGGACACATTAACAACGGAACTAAGGATCTTAATAGATTCCTCAATAATGGGATTCGCAGTAGACACAAAATTCTCCTTTTTGGGTTGTCGGAATTAAATAGAAAGCCAACGACGAGTATGAAATCAGGCCAAGACTTCACCTGTGTGCAGGTCAAAAAGGCCCAGCACTCGGTCACCTCGAAAAGTCCGCAAGGCGTTTCTTTTCAGGCAAATGGCCTCCATGTACTGGCGGCCACCCTTTTTATAGGCTCGCTTGAAAATAATTTCGCGTTCACTCACCGACCCATTGGCTGCCTCGTAGTGCAGGGCGTAGTGCGTGTCTGGAGTCATGATGTCGAATAGCGGCTCATCATCCTCGCCAGAGTCCTCTGGAATAGGAGGCGGTGGTATATCTCCAACAAAGTGGGGCGGGGCCTTTCGGGTGAGCTTCAAGGCCTTCTCGGCTTCGGCTAACTCACCAAAGCTGTCGCAATATTCGCTCAGCAGGGTGAACAGTTCAGCCTCCTCATCGCTGTCCAGTTCGCCGTCAAGAAGGGCCTCATTCACACACGCCTTAAGCTCCAAAAGTAAAGGCTCTGAGCGGGTGGGAGGGTTTTGCATAAAAAATCGTTGCAGGGTCTGGGCCTCTTCCAAGTCAACTTCGCAATCCTCAAGAATGGCCTCGCAGAGCTCCAAAAAAGAAGATTGCGTAGAGGGGGTAGCTAAGGGCTCAGAATCAGCACCCCGGGGCCCATTTGGCTTAGTTGCCTTCTTTTTAACCGGGTGGGCCTTCCTGTACGAAATAAACGAGCCGGCAAAAATCACCACGCTGACCAGGAAAAAGCCAAAGCTCTCTAGTGCCACCGCCAAGAGAAAGCTCAAAACAGACCCGATAAACATGAAGACAGAAGCAGTCGAATGAGCGCTCTTCATCACAAAATCCCTTTCAGTTAGGAGTATTCAAAAGTTGAATAAAATCTTTACATTTTCGGCACCCTGTGCCAACCTTTTCTTGCTGCCGCAAAATCGGCAGCCGGGTTTGACAGCCTGAAATAGACCAAGAGGCACGAAGGGCGCCTCACTGCAAAGTAGCGCCTTTTTTCGTGTGCACGGCACCAATATGGTGGGCCGTGGTGGGGCTCCTTCGGGGGCGCCGGTTACTCTTGGTCGCCGGTCTGTCAACCCGTCACGGTCCGCCTCCAGTTTTTGACAGGGCTGGATGTGGGTAAATCAACCCAATATTGGGAGACCAAGAAATGCCACAATTTCACTTCGCGCACTCTGCGCAAATCCAAGACTTTAAATCCAATAGCGACCACGAGCTGCTGGCCGAGCTCTGCGATGAGATCATCGATGCGCTCAGAGTTGTTGATATGTCGCCCTGGGAGTTCGATAACCTGAGCGACCTCATTCAAGAATGCATCGACCGCTGGGTGCCGGCCGCCAAAAGCAAAGCCTCGAGAACAAGAACCAAAAACCTGCTGATTTTCCTGCACGACCAGGCCAAGCAAGCCCTGCAGCCTGGTGAAAAGCACCCGTCGCAAGATCCCGAAATGCAGGATCTCTTGTGCCAGTGCATTGATCACCTGGTACCGGACGGCACGGCCGCGCCGGCGGAGCAGGCTACACACAAGGCCCCGGCCATCATCGATGGCGAGGCGGATCCGGCGCTTGAAAGCCTGGAAGACTATGCCGTATGCTGGCGCGCAGTAGGCGCACTCATGAGCGACGAGCCGCTCGACGAGCAGGAAAGGGACGATGTAGCCACGCTCATCCGCGTCATTGGCCAGGAATACGAGATGGCAAAAGCCAACCTCAGCCAAATCCTGAAAGGAAAAATCAGTGAAACTCGCACAGGAGGTGCACAATGAACTACCCCCTCAAAATCGACACCCGTCTGGCTCTGATGAGTATCCACCTGTCTACGGATATCCCGCTCGACAAAGTCGCCCGGGACTACCTAGACCTCGAGCCCGAAGACGCCGCTCGCCTGGCCCGGCAGGACCTGCTGCCATTCCCAGCCTGGCGGGCCAACCACTTCTCCCCCTGGCTGGTCCGCGTCGACGAACTCGCCCACTTCATCGACCAACGCCACACGGCCGCAGCCACCCAGTGGCAGAAACAACAAGAACAGCTCACAGAGTAACCATCAAAAAGCCCCGCCAAGCGGGGCTTTTTCTTTTTAGGGTAATATTTCCGCATATTGGCTTCGCTGAAACTCGCTTTTTGACCACTCTTTATGTCATCCATCAGACTACAAATTTTCAATCTATTGTTTCATAATTTCGCAAATAGTCCGTAAGTCATTGAATATAAAGAATTAATTAGCATCCATGTAAGAGGAGGTTTAAGAAACCATGAAATACCTTTTAAGAATTTTATGGATGCCCTGTATTTTGGGGGTTGTACGCCCATTATTTGTTGCTTATAATTCGAGTCATTATTAAGAAAAGGGCTGCTGCTATGGCTGAAGAAAGCAAACTGACGATACCGGCATATGCTTCATATAAGTCATTTTACAACCTGATTGGTGAATTCAGAGACGAGGGTGTGCCAGACCACATAACCCGAAGCGTGGTGAAGGGGTCAAACTCTGCTAAGGCAACTATGCTTTCTTCATTGAGAGCTTTGGGTCTAATGAATGATGCCGATGAGCCGACCGAACTATTGCATTTGCTAGTAAGATCAGAGGGGGATGATGGCTATGGTGAGGCGCTCTCACTAACGCTTTCAGAGGCCTACCCGTATTTGTTCGATGGCTCTATCGACCTTTCTAACACTACCACTGAGAAAGTGGCTGAGAAGTTTAAAGAGGCCGGCGTTCAGAAGGCTAGCACTCTATCAAAGTGTGTGTCTTTCTTTCTCGGTGCGGCAAAAGATGCGGGAGTTGAGGTGTCCGGCCGGGTCAAAGCTCCGCCCGTGCCGAGATCGCAAGGTGCACGCAAAAAATCTAAGCCTACAGCTCGAGATAATATGGTGGGGGGGTCTGATCCTGATGAAGGGCGAGACCAGGACCGTATCCCTAGCGGCTTGGAGAAAATGGAAAGAATTACTGTCCCGCTAAGAGGGATGGAAGACGGAGTTATTTACTTCCCAAAGGGGCTTGCTGAAGATGAAGCTAAAAAAGCTGTAAAAATGGCAAATTTTATTCTCGAGAATTTTTATGGTCTCGAGTAAAGGGTGCCCCCCACGGCAATGGGGGGCTTTTTTCAACCAGTCTGTATACAAATTAAAGGAGGCAATATGAGCTTGGAAAACTCGCTGTGGCTGCCCCTCATTAGGTTGAGGTGTGTTGAACCAGCAGCACTTCTCTTATTATGAGTCGTGCCTTTGTCTGCAAAAAAAGCAAAGGTGAGTGGTTCACCTTTGCCTGATCCAACGCCCAATATACTAGCCTACTTTTATAGAAATGGCTAGGTGAGGGCCATACCAAAGGTAAAAAGTTATGCCTAAAAAGCAAAGTACTGACGGCGTTTCAACTCTGGCCAGTAAGGTTCTGTCTGGACAAAAGAAGCCAACTGCTTCTGATGCCAAAAAACTCGCAGGATCTGTTCTGAGTCAGGACGAAACTAAAGGCCCACGCAAGAAAAAGTGAGCCAATTAGCAATGGCAAGCCCCCTAGGGTGACGCCAGATGCGGAAAAGCCCTGGTATTACCAGGGCTTTTTTTGTAAGAGCTCTAGTTACAGCCGGAAGGTGCTGTACCGCTGTTGTGCGAAGCCCTCTGATTCGGCTTTACTTGTGCCTTGTAAAAGTAAAGACAGCGACGCCACCGAGTGCGCCAACACTCGGTGGCGCCATCGCCCCACGGTGAAAGCAGCACCGTGAGCCGACCAAGGCTGCCCTGCCGTGCACGGCGAAGGGAGCGTACCACAACCCAACAAGGCTCACGAAAATGCACAAACCAATCATTCCATGGATGGGCGGCAAAGGTCGCCTGGTTGACTGGATCCTGCCCAAGTTCCCAGAGCATGAATGCTATGTCGAGGCGTTCGCCGGCGCCGGCGCAATTTACTTCGCCAAGCCGCCGGCGCGCGTAGAAATCCTCAATGATGTGAATAACGAGCTGGTAAACCTTTACCGGGTCCTGAAACACCACCCCGAGGAGCTGGTCCGGCAGTTCAAGTGGGCTCTGTCCAGTCGTAAAATCTACGAATGGCACCAGGCCACGCCGCCCGAGTCACTCACGGATATTCAGCGCGCGGCCCGTTTTTACTACCTACAAAAACTGGCCTTTGGCGGAAAAGTAGAGGGCCAGACCTTCGGCACGGCCACCACATCACCGCCGCGGCTGAACCTCTTTCGCTTGGAAGAGGATCTCAGCCAAGCCCATCTGAGGTTGCAGTCCACCTACATCGAGCACCTGAGCTGGGAAAAGGTGGTGGAAAAGTACGATAGAGAGCACACGCTCCATTATCTGGATCCGCCGTACTGGGACACGGCCGGCTATGGAGTCGATTTCGAGTGGAGACACTACGAAAAAATGGCCGAGATGGCTCAGTCCATCAAAGGCAAAATGATCATCAGCATCAATGATCATCCGGATATCCGGTCGCTCTTCCAGGACTGCCGGATGGAATCCCGGCCGTTCCGCTACACCGTGGGTGGTGGCCAGGGCACCGACTGCAGCGAGCTGCTCATCTGGAACAACGCTGTCGAAAAAGCGCCACGGATGCAGGCCGACCTGCTGGCCCAGCTTTAGGCGGCATCGAGCCAATCCCAGTTCTCGTATTTGTCGTAGTGCTCCAGCTGCAATAAATGGGTGTAGCGCTGCAGGCTGCTCCAGTTCTTGTGGCCACTGACTTGCGCGACTGCAGGTATCTGCAGACCCAGTTCAAACTGGTGGGTTATGCCTTCATGCCGCAGGTCATGAAAACGCAGGTCCTCGATGCCCAGAATCCGGCAGGCCCGGGTAAAGGCCGACCCCACAGACTTGCTGTTGAAAGGAAAAATCCTAGGATCCGTGCGCGGCATCTGGTCAATAATTGCCCAGGCTCTCTCGGGCAAAGCGCACCAGGTGTCTACTTTTTCCTGTGGGTGTTTCATCTCGCGGACCAAGGCCCGGGAGTTTTCCCGATCGAGGTCAGCCCACTCGAGCCGGCAAATTTCATCCTGCCGGCGCGTAGAGAAGAGGGCGAAAAGCACAATAGGCACCATGGGAATAGAGGCCCGGCGGTCACGGCCGCGGAAAAATGACAGCAGCTGCTCGAGCTCGACCAGTTCCGGCCGGCGCTGGCGTTTTTGGGAGGATCCGATCATCCGCTCCTTTTTGGCAATCACTTGAGCCTGGCGTATGGCGTCGACCTTGAGCGGCAGCGAGCGTGAAGCGGCCACGCCGCGGTAAGCGGTGCTCAGCCAAATTAGGTCATTTTTCACAGTCGATGGGCCGGCGCCGCTCACTCGCCGGTCGCGAATGTGCTGCAGCACCTGCCCGGCCGTCAGCGCGATCGCATCGAGGTCGGCCAGGTGGGTGGTCAACAAAAACCGGATGTGGCTCAGCTTGCTTCGGCCGAATGCCAGCTGGTCCTGATAGTCGTCCATATAATAGGTAAGAACATCGCCAACGGTCGGCCGGTCAGCGCTCGCCGCGGCCAAAGCCCCTGGTTTCATCAGTTCAGCCTCACGCTGCAGGGCCCATTCCTTTACAATGCTCTTTTTATCGGCCGTGTAGGATTCGCTGTAGGGCCTCGCCCCTTTGCGAGCAATGCGGATCTGCGCGGTGTAGCGGGTTCCCTTCTTGGTCCGCCGAGAAGTAATAGTTGCCATAGTGCCCGAGAATTTGCTTACAAAATTTTTATAAGCAAATTATAAGCAACAACTGGTGAGAAATAACAGTAAATAGCGTAAAAAGCGGCAAAACCAACAGGGTCGAGAATGCCTATCAAATCAAGCAAAAAGCCCGGTAACACAGCTATTTCAGTCGATCGAACGCTCTCCGTCGCCCCGATGATGGACTGGACGGATCGTCACTGCCGGTACTTCCACCGGTTGTTGTCGCCGCACGCCTTGCTTTATACCGAGATGGTGACCACCGGTGCCCTGATGCACGGCGATGTGGCTCGCCATCTGGACTACCACGCCGGGGAGCACCCCGTGGCGCTGCAGCTGGGTGGCTCCGACCCCGAGGCCATGGCCCGCAGTGCCGAGCTGGCCGCGCGGTGGGGCTACGACGAGGTTAACATCAATGTCGGCTGCCCCAGCGACCGGGTTCAGTCCGGGGCCTTTGGCGCCTGCCTGATGGCCGAGCCGCAGACGGTGGCCGACTGTGTGGCGGCGATGAAGGCTGTGGTGCGTCTGCCGGTGACGGTCAAGACACGCATCGGCATCGACGATATGGACGACTACGAGGGACTGTATGAACTCACTTCTCGCGTGGCAGCGGCGGGCTGTGACAGTCTGGCCGTTCACGCCCGCAAGGCCTGGCTCAAGGGACTCAGCCCCAAGGAAAACCGCGATATTCCGCCGCTGAACTATCCCCGTGTGTACCAGCTCAAGGCCGACTTTCCGGATATGGAAGTGGTGGTCAATGGCGGTATCACGGACAGCGGTCAGGTGAAGAAACACCTGGGGCATTGCGATGGCGTCATGATTGGCCGGGCCGCCTACCAGAACCCCTGGTGGCTGGCCCAGCTCGAGCGCGAGCATTTCAACGCCGGTTTTTCTCCCGATCGCCACGATGTGGTCGAGGCGATGCTGCCGTACATCGAGGAGCAGTTACTGGCCGGCGCCCAGCTCAAGCACATCACACGCCACATGCTGGGGCTTTTTCAGGCGATTCCCGGTGCCAAACAGTGGCGTCGCCACCTTAGCGAACGCGCCCACTTGCCCGGCGCTGGTCCCGAGCTGGTGCGTGAAGCCGCAGCGAAGGTGTCGCCGGAGTGTGCGGCCTGATCACCCGGGCGTTTATTCCGGCGCCCAGCTTGGGTAGTATCCCTGCTTTGCCATTTGCGGGAGAGTTCCATGGCCAAGCCGAAAAAGAAACGCGGCACCAGCGAAGCCGATCGCGCCGATCGCCACCAGCTTTACGAGGAGGCGGTCCAGTGCTCGGAGTTCGAGATCGACTGGATTACCGAACATTTTCAGGCGGCTCGTGGCCGCCCCATGCGGCTTTTGCGCGAGGACTTCTGTGGCACGGCCAACGCCGCCTGTGAATTTGTCTCCCGCCACGCCGATAATCGCGCCGTGGGCGTGGACATCGACTCTGAGGTACTGGCCTGGGGGGCAGAGCACCGTCTGGCGGCCCTTAAGGGCGATGCTCCGGAGCGCGTCAAGCTGATTCAGGACGATGTGATGGCGGTGAATACGCCCGATCAGGACGCCGTGTTGGCAATGAATTTCAGCTACTGGTTTTTCTACACCCGCGCCGAGCTGCTGGCCTACTTCAAACACGCCCGGGCCCAACTCAAGGAAGACGGCGTGCTCTACCTCGATGCCTTTGGTGGCTACGATTGCTTCAAGGACGACGAGGAGGAGGTCACCGAGCACGACGGCTTTGACTATGTCTGGCATCTGGTGGCGTTCAATCCCATCGATCACATGGCGGTTTACCATATTCACTTCCGCTTTGATGATGGCTCGGAGCTGGAGCGCGCTTTTGAATACCGCTGGCGCCACTGGAGCCTGCCCGAGATTCGCGAGTTGTTGGCGGAAGCCGGCTTTGCCAAATCGACCGTGCACATGCAGGCCTGGGACGAGGAGGCCGACGAGCCGGCCGATGAGTTTCTGCCCTGCGAGTCGGCGGACGCCGATCCGGGCTGGGTGGCCTATATTACCGCCGAGCGCTAGACTCACCCCAAACAAGGAGTAACACCATGAACATGAAAGAAGTCCGCTCCGCCCTCGAGGTGATTTATCTCGAGCTCGACCACTCCGGGCCCGAGGATGAGCAGCGTCTGGCCGAAATTCGCGACCAGATAGGGCAGGTGATCGCCGGCTTGCCCGATGGCGAGACCCCGGAGGACGATCTCAGTCCCAGTGACCAGCTGCGCAGCGCGGTGACACGCTTTGAGAGCGAGCATCCCAGATTGGCTCGCGCCACCGAGGAAGTGATCGACGCGCTGTCGCGTATGGGTATTTAGGTCGCCGCAAAATAACGGTCGGAGAGTGGCGGTGGCTGTGGCATAATCCGCGCCGAGTCGACCAGGCAGTCGCTCCGCTTAGGCGGGGAGGAAAGTCCGGGCTCCACAGGGCAGAGTGCCAGGTAACGCCTGGGGGGCGAGAGCCTACGGCCAGTGCAACAGAGAGCAGACCGCCTAAGCTGCTTCGGCAGCCGGTAAGGGTGAAAGGGTGCGGTAAGAGCGCACCGCGCAGCTGGCAACAGCTTGCGGCACGGTAAACCCCACTCGGAGCAAGATCAAATAGGGGAACATTTGCGTGGCCCGCGCAGTTCCCGGGTAGATCGCTTGAGGTTCGCGGTGACGCGAATCCCAGATGAATGACTGTCCACGACAGAACCCGGCTTACAGGTCGACTCGTTTTTTTCAAAAGCGCCCCGCGGGGCGCTTTTTTGTGGCTGTCGTGAAATCACAGACCCCGGACAAAGTTAAAGTAGATTCTAGTAAGTGCGCACAAGCGATTGAGTCTGTTTGGCTAAAAGTCCGGAGGGGTTCGAAGGATCTTGCCCCACTGTGAAAAGAACGGCTAAGTGCTTGTCTCGTAAAGGAAAAAATTCGGTGACCCCGCTTGCAAAAGGCGTATTTCAGACCTATAGTGCATCAAAGTGCACTCAAGTGGGACAAAGTGTCCCAAGGATCCTGAAAGCCAAATGTTCATGGGGACCTCCAATCTGACGCTCGACAGCAAGCATCGCATGGCGATGCCTGCGCGTTACCGCGAGCGTATCAAGGAGGAGTCCGGCGGACAGCTGGTCGTCGCCCCGGCGCCGCCGATCATCGAAGGCGGGCGGGTCATCGAGGAAGACCCCACTCTGTGGCTCTATACGGCACCGCGCTGGCGCGATGTCGCCGAAGAGGTTCTGAAAATTTCACCCACTACGCGTATCGGTCGCTTTATGCATGACCTGTTTCTCGGTGGTGCAGAGGAAGTCTCTCTGGATGCCGGTGGCCGCGTTTTGTTGCCGGCACGCCTGCGCGAGCTGGCCGGGATCGACAAGTCGATTGTGCTCAGCGGGATTGGCGAAAAGTTTTCCATCAAGAGCGAGGCCCAGTGGCAGGCGAGCCGCACCTGGTCGGCGGTGGATGAGGTCGCTTCGGAACAGGTGGCAGAGCAGTTGGAGAGGCTGTCGCTCTGATGGCGGCGGCACTGGAACATGTTCCAGTCCTGCTGGCCGAGGCGATAGAGGGATTGAGAGTAGAGGAGAGTGGCGTGTATCTGGACGGGACATTTGGTCGCGGAGGACACAGCGAGGCAATTCTGGGCCAATTGGGCCCGGCGGGCTGCCTGTACGCCATTGATCGCGACCGCGATGCCATTGAGGCGGCGCGGCAACGCTTTGCCGATGAGCCGCGATTTGCCATACGCCACGGCAGCTTCTCTGAGCTCGACCAGCACTGCGACGCCTGGGGCGTAGCCGGTCAGCTCGACGGCATATTGCTCGATATCGGCGTTTCATCGCCGCAACTGGACGATCCGGAGCGCGGTTTCAGTTTCCAGTTTGGCGGCCCTCTGGATATGCGCATGGATCAGAGTCGGGGCCAAACGGCGGCAGAGTGGCTGGAGAGCGCTGAAGAGGGCGAGATTGTTCGCGTGTTGCGTGAGTATGGTGAGGAGCGAAACGCCCGGCGCATCGCCCGGGCCGTCAAGACCCGGCTGGCCGAGTCGCCCATTGAGACTACCCGGGATCTGGTCGCTGTGGTCGAGTCGGCGACTCGCGTTCGCGACCGCCACAAGCACCCGGCAACGCGCACCTTCCAGGCTCTGCGCATCGAGATTAACGGCGAGCTCAGGGAGCTCGAGCGAGGCCTGGAGGCGGCGGTGCAGATGCTCGCACCGGGAGGCCGCCTGGCGGTTATCAGTTTTCACTCGCTGGAGGACAGGGCGGTCAAACGCTTCATCCGCCGCGAGTCTCAGCCCCGGGAAATCGCCCGGGGCTTGCCTTTGGAGACCGGTCATATACGGCTTAGGGCTTGCAGCAAAGCGATCAAGGCGGGCGAGGAAGAGCTGGCCAGGAATCCCAGGGCCCGCAGTGCGGTGTTAAGACTGGCGGAGCGCGTGGCATGAGCGAGTTTAAATTCCACGCACTGGTAAGCACGCTGGCGTTGTTGCTGTTGCTCTCCGCACTGGCGCTGGTGATGTCGCGCCACTACAACCGGGTGGCCTTTGGCGAGCTGCAGACGGCCCAGGGGGAGCGCGATGACCTGAGTATGGTTTATGGCCAGCTTCAGTTGGAATTGGGCGCATGGGGCTCTTACGGTCGAATTGAAAAGCTGGCGCGCGAGCGCCTGGATATGAAGCGCCCCGAATCGGGCGACATTGTCTTGATTCAATCGAGGTGAATCGGTGAAAGCACTGCACAAACAATGGGCATGGCGGCGAAGGGTGGTCCTGATTGGGCTGGCCATCGCCGGAGTGTGTCTGGTGCTCAGGGCGGTGCAGATTCAGGTGCTCGATCGCGACTTTTATGTGGGGCAGGGCGATGCCCGACAGCAGCGCACCGTTCCGCTTCCGGCTCACCGGGGCATGATTGTCGATCGCAACGACGAGCCGCTGGCCATGAGTACGCCGGTGGACTCGGTCTGGGCCAATCCCGCCGACATTGCCGAGGCCCAACATCGGCTGGGTGAGCTGGCCGGCTTGCTCGGTGTTTCCGTGGAGACCCTGCGCGAGCGCATTGCCCGGGGAAAGGGGCGCGAGTTTGTCTACCTCAAGCGCCATTTGCCTCCGCACATCGCCCAGGCGGCAATGGATTTGAATCTGCCGGGCGTCGCGCTGCAGCGCGAGTACCACCGCTACTACCCGACAGGTGAAGTCAGCGGTCACCTTCTTGGGTTCGCCAACATTGACGACATGGGGCAGGAGGGCGTTGAGCTGGCCTTCAATGACTGGCTCAGCGGCAAGGCCGGCGCCAAGCGCGTCATGCGCGACCGCCTCGGCCGCACCATCGCCGATCTCGAGCAGATCCGCCCGGCCCGTCCCGGTCGGGATCTCTCCCTGAGTATCGATCGCCGGGTGCAATATTTGGCCTACCGCGCGCTCAAGTCGACCGTCCGCCGCTTTGACGCCAGGGCCGGATCTCTGGTGCTGCTCGATGCCACCACGGGCGAATTGATTGCCTTGGCCAACCAGCCTGGTTTTAACCCCAACAGTCGCAGAGGTCTGGTGGGTTCGAGCTACCGCAACCGTGCCGTGACCGATGTGTTTGAGCCGGGCTCAACACTCAAACCGCTGACGGTAGCTGCGGCTCTGGAGTCGGGCTCTATTGATATCGACAGCCGTTTCGCCACTTCGCCGGGGTATCTCCGGGTGGGCAATAATGATGTTCGCGACAGTCGCGACTTTGGCACGCTGGATCCCGCTGGTGTGATCATGAAGTCGAGTAATGTCGGCGCCGCCAAGATAGCGCTCTCCATGGAAGCCGATTTTTTCTGGGAAGTGCTGACGCGTTTTGGTTTTGGCCAGCCCACGGGCAGCGGCTTTCCCGGTGAAACCAGTGGCTACCTGCATGGATATCACACCTGGAGCGAGTTTGAACAGGCGACCATCTCATTTGGTTACGGTTTGTCCTCCAGTGCGCTTCAGTTGGCACGGGCCTACAGCGCCCTGGCCAACGACGGTCTGCTCTACCCGGTGACTTTCCAAAAGGGCGGTGCCGAAGATGTTTCGCCAGAGAGGGTAGTGTCGCCGGAAGTGGCCGGTCAGGTGCGGGACATGATGGGGATGGTCGTCAGCCGCGAGGGCACCGCTTATCAGGCCAGGATTCCCGGGTACAGTGTTGCCGGCAAGACTGGTACGGCCTACAAGTACAGCCGTAGCGGCGGCTACGACCGGGATCGCTACACTTCGGTGTTTGCCGGAATGGCGCCAGCCAGTGATCCGCGTTTTGTCGCCGTGGTGATGATCGATGAACCCCAGGGCAAGCACTATGGCGGCGAGGTGGCGGCTCCCATCTTTGCCGATGTGGTGGGCGACGCCCTGCGATTGTTTAATGTGCCGCCCGACGACTTGCCCGGCAAGCAGCGTCTGGTCGAGTTTCGGGGCCGGGGAGGTGCCGCATGATGATGCCGGCTTTCCCCAGAGCGCAAACCCTCAAGAGCTTGCTCTACGGCCTGGTTGATGTGCCAGCTTCCCGGGATGTGGCTATTCGGTCTGTTCAGTCGGACAGCCGCAAAGTATCTCCCGGAGATGCTTTTCTCGCCCTCGAGGGAGCGATGGCAGATGGCCTGGATTTTGCGGGTGAAGCGCTGACCCACGGCGCCGCTGCCGTGCTCTGTGATCGAGTGGTGGACGATAGGGAGACGCTGGCCTTGTTTGAGCAGTCGTCGGTGCCCCTGATTCATGTTCCCGGCCTGGACCGACAGGCCAGCGAGCTGGCGGCGCGTGCCCTGGGGCGGCCGAGTCAAAGTATGACAGTGACCGGTGTCACTGGCACTGATGGGAAAACTTCGGTGAGCCATTTTATGGCCCAGGCCCTCAATGCCCTCAATCCACCCGCAGCTGTGGTAGGCACCCTTGGCAATGGCGACCTCAGGCAGTTGTCCCGGACAGTCAATACCACGCCGGGTGCGGTAGAGCTGCAACAACTATTCGCCGAATACCGCAATGAGGGTTTCCGTCATGTGGTGATGGAAGTCTCCTCGCACGGACTCGATCAGGGGCGGGTAAGTGGCGTGGCCTTTGATCTGGCCATGCTCACCAACCTCGGTCGCGATCACCTGGATTACCACCACAGTATGGCGGCCTATGCAGACGCCAAGCGGCAGTTGTTTTACAGCCGCGATCTGGCTGCTGCTGTGCTCAATTGCGACGATGATTTTGGCTGCATGCTGGCCATGGAGCTCGAGGAGCGAGTGCCCGTGTACGGTTACGGTTTCGGTCCCGATATGCAGCCGTCTATGGCTGCTCGAATTCGTGGCGGGGCTCTCGAATTGGTGGATTGGGGAATGCGTCTGGAAGTGTCCAGTGGTGGCCAGTCCTACAGTCTGGATGTGCCCTTGCTCGGGCGGTTCAACGCCAGCAATGTTCTGGCCGTGATAGCGGCGTTGCAGGCTCTTGGGGTGCCTTTGTCGGAAGCGGTGGAAACGGTCAGCAACCTGCGACCGGTACCGGGCCGCATGGAGCGGATTGCTCTCCCCGGCGGCGCCTCGGCGGTGGTCGATTATGCCCATACACCCCAGGCTCTTGAACAAGTCCTCAAAGCGCTGCGCGAACACACCGGGGGGCGGCTGATTTGCCTCTTTGGTTGTGGCGGTGACCGCGACAAGGGCAAGCGACCGTTGATGGCCAGTGTGGCGGAGCGGCTTTCGGATGCACTGTGGGTCACCGATGACAACCCCCGCAGCGAACGCCCCGAATCGATTTTCAAGGATATCAGTGCGGGCCTCTCGGCTCCGGAGGCCGTGCATCAGGTTCACAATCGCAGGCAGGCCATCGGCGAAGCCCTGTCGAAAGCCGGACCGGGTGATGTGGTGCTGATCGCCGGCAAGGGGCACGAGACCGAGCAAATTACAGGCGATCAGCGGCAGCGCTTCAGTGATGTCGAAGTGGTGACGGACTGGTGCCAGTCCCGGTCCTCGACGCGTTTGGAGGGCCAGCGATGATTGACGGCAAAGTGTCCCAGATTACCCGGGTGATGCGCGGCGAGTGGCACGGAGACGATTGTCGCGTGGCCGGTGTATCCATCGACACTCGCAGCTTGTCGCCCGGCCAATTGTTTTTTGCCCTCCCCGGCGGGGAGCGCGACGGCCATGAATTTGTCGCTCAGGCTGCCCAGAGCGGAGCTTCGGCGGCCGTAGTCGAGCGGTTCCTCGAAACGGTTGACCTGCCCCAGATTGTGGTCAGGGACGCGCGCCTGGCACTGGGCCACCTCGCCGCCTGGTGGCGGGCGCAGCTGGAAGTGCATCTGGTGGCGCTGACTGGCAGCAATGGCAAAACCACCGTCAAGGAAATGCTGCACAGCATTCTTCGCCAGGCGGGCGACACCAGCGCCACAAGAGGCAATCTGAATAACGATCTGGGTGTGCCCCTGACGCTGTTGAAAATTGGCCGCCGGGACCGCTTCGCCGTGGTTGAAATGGGGGCCAACCACTTCGGTGAAATCGAGTATCTGACCCAGCTGGCCCGTCCTGATGTGGCACTGATCAACAATGCCGGTCCCGCGCATCTGGAGGGGTTCAAGGATATTAGCGGTGTGGCCCGGGCCAAGGGTGAGATTTACAACGGGCTGAGTGAGGGCGGAGTGGCCATCATTAATGCCGATGACGCTCACGCCGATTATTGGCGCTCCCTGTGTGCCGACAAGGCCACCGTCACCTTTGGGCTTGAACAAAATGCCGATGTTCAGGGGCAGTGGGAAGCAGAGGAAAGCAAGTTAACCATCCGTGTGTCTGAGGACAAGTTGCCAGCGGGGCAGGTCACCGTGGTTATGGCCTTCAGTGGCCGCCACAACGCCTGTAATGCCCTGGCGGCGACGGCGGCTGCCCTGGCTTCGGGCGTCAGCCTGGAACAAGTGGCCAGTGGCCTCGAAAGCGCTTCACCGGTGGATGGGCGTCTGGCCCAGAAATTGGCCAGACGCGGTTTCTGCCTGATGGACGACAGCTATAACGCCAACCCTGCCTCGTTGACCGCTGGCGTTGAGGCGGCACTGGAAATGGGGCGGCCGGTTTGGCTGGCCCTGGGAGATTTGGCCGAACTGGGTGAACGCAGTGAAGCGGTCCACGCCGAATTGGGTGAGGAAATGCGGCAAATGGGGGTAGAGCGGCTGTTCACCCTGGGTGATCACAGTCGCCGGGCCGCTGAAGTATTCGGTGAAAGAGCCGCCGCTTTTGACAGTGCCGAGGCACTGGCCGAATCGATTGAGGCATTGGCCACGCAGGATGTCGTGCTGTTGGTGAAAGGGTCCCGATCCAGCCGCATGGAGCGGGTGGTGGACCTGTTGAGTGAGGAAGCGTAATGCTGCTTTGGCTGGCTGAGTACTTGCAACAATTCAACTCCGCCTTCGGCGTGTTCCAGTACCTTACCCTGCGCGGCATTCTGGGGGCGTTGACGGCGTTGGTGATCTGCTTTGTCGTCGGCCCGCCAATGATTGATTGGTTGACGCGCCTCAAAGTGGGGCAGGCGGTACGCGACGACGGCCCGCAAAGCCATTTGGCCAAGACGGGTACGCCCACCATGGGCGGGTCCCTGATTCTTGTCGCCATCGCCATCAGCACTTTGCTGTGGTCGGATCTGGCCAATCGCCAGATGTGGGTGGTGATCTTGACCACCATGGCCTTTGGCCTGGTGGGCTGGGTCGACGACTATAAAAAAGTGGCCCTGCGCGACCCCAGAGGACTGGCCTCGCGCTGGAAGTACTTCTGGCAATCGGTGATCGGCCTGGTGGCGGCGTTGAGCATTTTCTACATGCGTGAAAGCGAAGCGGAAATCACATTGATTGTCCCGGTTTTTAAAGATCTGGGTATCTACCTGGGCTGGCTGTTCGTGCCCTTTGCCTACTTCGTCATTGTCGGTTCGAGCAATGCGGTGAATCTCACCGATGGTCTCGACGGTCTGGCCATTCTTCCCTGTGTTCTGATTGCCGGGGCACTTGCAGTGTTTGCCTATGTGACGGGCAATGTTCGCTTTGCCGACTATCTCGGCTTTCCCTTTATTCAGGGCAATGGTGAGTTGGTGGTCTTTTGCAGTGCCCTGATGGGCGCCGGCCTGGGTTTCCTGTGGTTTAACACTCACCCCGCCATGGTCTTTATGGGTGATGTCGGGGCACTGGCGTTGGGCGCATCGCTGGGCGTGCTGGCCATTCTCGTCCGCCAGGAACTGGTTCTGGCCATCATGGGCGGGGTATTCGTGGTGGAAACCCTGTCGGTCATGATTCAGGTTGCCTCGTTCAAGATGACAGGGCGACGGGTATTCCGAATGGCGCCACTCCACCACCACTACGAGCTCAAGGGCTGGCCCGAGCAGCGCGTGGTGGTGCGCTTCTGGATCATTACCGTGATTCTCGTTTTGATTGGCCTGGCAACATTGAAGATTCGCTGATGCAGACACTGGCTCAACAACTTGGACACACACTAATCGTCGGCCTCGGCGCCACGGGGCTTTCGTGCGCCCGTTTCCTGGCTGCTCGCGATGTGTCTTTTGCTGTAGCCGACAGTCGCCAGGCCCCACCGCTACTGGCCCGTCTGCGCGAAGCCCTTCCCGACATCTCGGTCGAGTTGGGTGAATTTGTGCCCGAGCAGGTGCAAGGGTTTGATAGTTTGATCCTGAGCCCCGGGGTCGACCCGAGGCAGCCGATGATCGACCAAGCGCGCCGCCGTGGTCTCCGAATTCTCGGAGATGTCGAGTTATTCGCGCGCTGCGCCGAGGCACCGATCGTCGCCATCACCGGTTCCAACGGCAAGAGCACGGTCACCGAATTGGTGGGACAGATGGCCCGAAGCGCCGGCATGACGGTCGCTGTGGGTGGCAATCTCGGGACGCCGGCACTGGAACTGTTAGCGCCCGCGGTGGATTTGTATGTACTCGAGCTGTCGAGCTTCCAGCTGGAGACGGTCGAGAGTCTGCGTCCCCGGGCAGCCGCCGTACTCAATCTCAGCGAAGACCACATGGATCGCTACTCCGATATGGCGGCCTACGCAGAGGCCAAAAGCCACGCCATTGCCCACGCCGATGTGGCGGTGGTGAATCGACAGGATGCAGGGGTCATGGCAATGGCCAGTGACGGCGAACGCGTGACCTTTGGTCTCGATGAGGTGGCCTCCGGCTACGGAACAGAGCGCTTGGGTGACCAGGTCTGGTTGTGTGCCGATGGTGCGCGTCTGGTGGAAGTGGCTGAGCTTCGGCTGTGCGGCGAACACAATTGGGCCAATGCCCTGGCCGCGCTGGCCCTGGCGGAAGCGGTGGCCATTCCCCGGGACAAGGCACTGGCGGCCCTGGCCGAATTCAATGGCCTTCCCCATCGCACAGAGTGGGTAGCCGAGCGCGACGGTGTGATTTACATCAACGACTCCAAGGCCACCAATGTGGGTGCCACTGTGGCCGCTGTATCCGGTTTCTCACAGCCCGTGGTACTGATCGCCGGTGGTGTGGGTAAAGGCCAGGACTTTTCGTCTCTCAGGCCGGCACTGGAGCAGCGCTCCCGCGCTGTTTGTCTGATGGGTCACGATGCCGGCCGCCTCGCCGAGGCCATCGGCGACGCCGTGCCGGTCAAGCGTGTCGAGAACATGGCCGCTGCAGTGCACTACGCCGCCGAAACGGCCCGCAGTGGCGATGTGGTTCTGCTGTCACCGGCCTGTGCCAGTTTTGATCAGTACACCGGTTTTGAAGCCCGGGGTGAGGATTTTCGCGCCGCCGTGGCCAGGCTGGGGGAGGTGTCGGCATGACTCAGCGTGCGACAAGGCGCCCCCTGGCCATAGTGGAGAACATGGATTACCAGCTGTTGCTGGCCGCTTTGACCATTCTGTTTTTCGGTGTGGTAATGGTGACTTCCGCCTCGGTCTCGGTGGCCGATGGCGAGCTGGCCGATCCTTTTTACTTCGGCAAGAAACAGTTCATTTACACAGCTATTGGCGTGTTGCTGGGCAGTGCTGCACTGCTTACACCGACCAGGCTTTGGGAGCGGGGCAGTTTCCTGTGTCTCGGCCTGGCATTTTTGGTGCTGGCGATGGCCTTGGTGCCCGGCATTGGCAAGACAGTCAATGGCGCCAGCCGCTGGATCGGGGTCGGCAGTTTGACTCTACAGGCTTCGGAATTTGCGCGCCTCGGCATCATGATCTACCTCGCCGCCTACCTGGTGCGCCAAAGCCGCGATGTTCGCGGCAGTGTCCGCGGCTTTGTCAAACCGCTCTCCGTGATTGTTTTGGCGTCCGTACTGCTGCTCTCAGAACCGGACTTTGGCGCCACGGTGGTCTTGTGCGCCGTGATGTTGGGTACCCTGTTTCTGGCGGGTGCCCGATTGACACCTTTCGTGATCAGTTTCCTTGTCATGGTCGTGATGGCCGCGGCGCTGGCCATTTATTCACCCTATCGGGCCGAGCGGGTAGTGGCCTTTCTCGACCCCTGGGGCAATGCCTTTGGCTCGGGGTATCAGTTGACTCAGTCCCTGATTGCGTTTGGCAGCGGTGGTGTCACCGGATTGGGGCTTGGCAGCAGTGTGCAAAAACTGTTTTATCTTCCCGAAGCGCACAACGACTTTGTTTTCGCCATCGTCGGTGAGGAGCTGGGGCTGATTGGCGTCGTCAGCGTTATTGCCCTTTTTGCTCTGATGATCTACCGCTGTTTTGCCATTGGGACCCGGGCCTTGGCACTGGAGGCTCCCTTCCGTGGCTATTTTTGTTACAGCGTGGCTATTTGGCTGTCCTGCCAGGTGTTCATCAATATGGGGGTCAGTCTGGGCATGTTGCCCACCAAGGGTCTGACACTGCCCCTGATGAGCGCCGGCGGCAGTGCGGTCATGGTGGCCTGCGTATCGCTGGCCATCGTCCTGCGAGCCCATTTGGAAAACCGGCAGGCGCAGAGCCAGGCCCAACCCATGAAACGGCGCAAGCCTGCGGGCCGCCGCACCATCACGCCCGATTCCGGAACCCTGTCCGGGGAGGTGCGCGATGCCGCGTAGTCAAGCACCCGTCATGATCATGGCCGGCGGCACCGGCGGCCACATTTTTCCGGCACTGGCGGTGGCCAGTTTGCTTCAGGCTGAAGGTGTGCCGGTAGTCTGGCTGGGCACGCGGCGAGGACTGGAGAGCCGGCTGGTGCCAGAGGCCGGTATACCGATTGAGTGGATCAGTATCGGCGGTCTGAGAGGCAAGGGCGCCCTGACATTGGCGCTGGCACCGTTCAAGCTGGCTCTGGCCTGCTGGCAATCACTGCGCGCCTTGCTCAGGCATCGGCCCCGCAGCGTGTTGGGCATGGGTGGCTTTGTCGCCGGCCCCGGCGGACTGGTAGCTCGCATACTGGGTATACCTTTGGTTATTCACGAACAGAATGCGGTGGCAGGCCTTACCAATCTGAAGCTGGCCGCTCGCGCCCAGCGGGTGCTGGAGGCCTTTCCCGATACATTCGCACCCCGCTATTCGGCAGAGCATGTGGGCAACCCGGTTCGTCGGGCAGTGATTGATATCCAGCCTCTTGTTATTGACCGCGACCGCCCGTTGCGGCTTTTGGTGGTAGGGGGCAGTCTGGGTGCTCTGGCACTGAATCAGTGTGTGCCAGAGGCGCTGGCAATGATGGACAAGAGCCAGCGTCCGGATGTGCGCCACCAGACCGGGCGGCACAGCTTTGACGAGACCCGTGCGCGCTATCGCGCCCTGGGTGTCGAGGCCCAGGTGGACGAGTTTATACAGGACATGGCCGCCGCCTATCGTTGGGCCGATGTGGTGGTGTGCCGGGCCGGAGCCATGACGGTTGCCGAATTGGCTGCCGCCGGCCGGCCATCGGTGTTGGTGCCCTATCCCTACGCAGTAGATGACCATCAGCGTTTTAATGCCGCCTGGCTGAGCGAGGTGGGGGGCGCCGTGGTAATCGCACAGTCCGAGCTGGGAGCCGATCGGTTGAGCCAACTGCTGACGCAGTGGGACGCCGACCGGGATGCCCTGCAAACCATGGCCGACCGGGCGCGGGAGCGCGGTTTGCCCGAGGCGGCCGAGCGCGTGGCCCGCGCGGTGCTGCAAGCGGGAGGTGAGCGATGAGTCGTCCTGCCAACTGGCACAACCCCATGCGCCGAATTGAAACCATACACTTTGTGGGTATCGGTGGCGCCGGCATGTGTGGCATCGCCGAAGTACTGCTTAACCTGGGCTACCGGGTGCAGGGTTCCGACATGAGTGAAAGCGCCAATACGCGGCGTCTGCGCGAAGCCGGTGCGGCTATTTATCAGGGACATTCCGCCGAGCATGTCGAAGGCGTCGATGTGATTGTCGTCTCTACGGCAGTGGGCGAGGATAACCCCGAGGTTCAGGCGGCTCGCGCATCGCGTATTCCCGTCGTTCCCCGCGCCGAGATGCTGGCTGAACTGATGCGTTTCCGTCAGGGTATTGCGGTGGCCGGAACCCATGGCAAGACGACCACCACCAGCCTCACCGCTTCACTGTTGGCCGAGGGCGGCCTGGATCCGACCTTTGTGATTGGCGGAAAATTGAACAGCGCAGGCACCAATGCGCGCCTGGGCGAGGGCGAGTACTTGGTGGCCGAGGCCGACGAGTCCGATGCCTCTTTCCTGATTCTCCAGCCGGTGATGGCGGTGGTGACCAATATTGAGCCGGACCATCTGGCCACCTACGGTGGCGATTTTGGCAAGCTCAAGGACACCTTTGTTGAATTTCTCCACCACCTGCCTTTTTACGGTTTGGCGGTAATGTGCATCGACGACCCGGTGGTGGCCGAAATTCTGCCACGGGTGACTTGTCAGGTGCTGACTTACGGCTTGTCACAGGAGGCGGATATCCGCGCTGAAAATTTGCGCTTTGAGGGCGCCACCAGCGTTTTTGATATTACATTGCCTGGCAGTGAGACCCTGCGCGGCGTCCGGTTGAACATGCCGGGCGACCATAATGTGCAAAACGCCCTGGCGGCGATTGCCATTGCCCACGAACTGGGGGTATCGGGAGAGGACATTTCCCGTGGTCTGGCCTCCTTTGGCGGTATCGGGCGGCGCTTCCAGCTCTATGGGGAGGTCGCTACAAGCAAGGGTGATGTGCTGCTGGTCGACGACTACGGCCACCACCCGAGTGAAATGCAGGCCACATTGAGAGCGGCTCGCAACGCCTGGCCGGATCGCCGTCTGGTGGTGGCTTTTCAGCCCCACCGCTACAGCCGTACCCAGGATTTGTTTGAGGACTTTGCTTCGGTGTTGAGCGAAGTGGACGCCCTCTGCCTGACCGAGGTCTACGCCGCCGGTGAGGCCTCTGTTGCCGGTGCCGACGGCCGGGCACTGGCCGCCGCTGTGCGTGCCCGGGGCAAGGTGAACCCGGTGTTTGTCGAAGATCCACAGCAACTGCCCTCTGTACTCAAGGGCGTACTGGAGGCCGGCGATGTGTTGCTCACCCTGGGGGCCGGCAGCATAGGCGGGATTGCCGCAGCACTGCCCGAAACGCTCCAGGCCGGGGAGGACAGCGATGTTTAGACCATTGCCTTCAGCGGAACAGTTCGGTCGGGTTGCCCTGGTCAAGGGAGGCTGGGCCGCCGAGCGGGATGTGTCACTGGTCAGTGGTGCCGCCTGTGAGGCGGCGCTGCAGCGTGCCGGCATTGATCTGACGATCATTGATGTGCGCTCCCCCGCTGATCTCGATGTGCTCCACAGCGATCACTTTGACCGCGTGTTCAATATCATTCACGGCCGCGGTGGCGAGGACGGACAGTTGCAGGCATTGCTGGAGCTCAAGGGCATTCCCTGTACCGGTTCCGGAGTGCTGGGTTCGGCCCTGGCCATGGACAAGTTGCGCAGCAAATACCTGTGGGCGGGCGCCGGTATGCCCACACCGGCGTACCGGAAACTTACTTCGCCAGAGGATTGCGCGGAGGCGGCCCGGACCATGACGCTTCCACTGATGGTCAAGCCCTCACTGGAGGGTTCGAGTATCGGCATGAGCAAGGTTCACCGGGGCGAGGACTTGTCCGCCGCCCTTGACCTGGCGGCGCGCTATGGCGAGGTGTTTGTCGAGCAGTGGGTGGAGGGAGCCGAATACACGGTGTCGATCCTCGACGGTCAGGCGCTGCCATTGATTCGACTGGAGACGGACCAGGATTTTTACGACTACGCCGCCAAGTACGAGCGCGACGATACGCGCTATCACTGTCCCTGTGGCCTCGAAGACGACGAGGAATACCGTCTCAAAAATCTGGCGATAGAGGCGTTTGAAGCGGTGGGAGCCGGTGGCTGGGGCCGGGTTGACCTGATGGTCGATCGCGACGGCCAGCCCTGGTTGATCGAAGTGAATACCGTGCCGGGAATGACCGGTCACAGCCTGGTGCCCATGGCGGCCAGGCAGGCGGGCATCGATTTCGATGAACTGGTGCTCAGAATTCTGATGACGGCCGGGGAGGTGTGCTGATGGTGGCGATCCCCGGGTTCAAAAAAAGGCAGCCCACGGCCCGTCGGGGTGCAGTGCGCCGCGATGAAATGGTCAATCGCACACCGGGCCGCGCTGCGATTGTCGGTATGTTGCTGACAGCCGGCGCCGTGGTCGGAGTTGGCTCGTGGTGGTTGTGGCCGGAGGCCCCGGAATCATCCGGAGAGGTGGTTCAGTCAGAGCGCGAGGCCCCCATGGCGATACGGCAAATTCAGGTGGCGGGTGAGCGGCGCCATCTGCAGGACGCCGATATCCGGGAGGCCCTGCAGCGCTTTGCCGAAGGCGAGTTTTTCTCCATGGATATGGAGTCGGCGCGGCGTTCACTGCTGGCCTTGCCCTGGGTACGGGAGGTTTCACTGCGCAGGGAGTGGCCCGATACCTTGCATGTAAAGGTGACCGAACAGGAGCCGGTGGCAGTGTGGCGGGGCGAATCCGCCGATCCGGGGCTGGTAAACGGTTATGGCGAGGTCTTTTTTGCACACCTGGAGAACAGAGGGGGCTTTCCCCTGCTGGACGGCCCCGAGGGCAGTGCGCGCCGCGTGCTGAAAACCTATGCCGAAATCCGCCAAAGCCTCGGCGAGATCGGTGGCGGGGTAGATAGCCTGGTGCTGGAGGCTCGCAATACCTGGCAAATGGGCCTTGAGAGTGGCACACAAGTGCGCTTTCTCGAGGCCAACAGAGCGGACGCGATGGCTCGCCTGAAACTGGCTTACAACACATTTTCAGCCGAGCGCCAGGCGGCGATCGCGCGGATTGATTTGAGATATAGCAACGGCTTCGCCGTTGCCTGGAAAGAGGGGCACACCGATGTCTAAACATCAAGAGAACGAAATGATTGTCGCCCTGGATGTGGGGACTTCGAAAATTACCGCTATCGTCGGCGAGATCAACGCCGAGGGCGAGGTGGAAATTGTCGGTTTCGGCTCGCATCCCTCCCGCGGCCTGAAAAAGGGCGTGGTGGTTAATATCGAGTCCACCGTGCAGTCGATTCAGCGCGCCGTGGAGGAGGCCGAGTTAATGGCCGGTTGCCAGATTCACTCGGTCTACGCCGGTATTGCCGGCAGTCATGTACGCAGCCTGAACTCCAGCGGCGTAGTCAATGTGATTGACCGCGAGGTTAGCCAGAACGATGTCGACCGGGTAATGGACGCGGCGAGAGCCTACAACATTCCCGGCGATCAGCGCGTACTACACGCTCTGCCACAGGAATTCCTGATCGACAGTCAGGACGGCATCAAGGAGCCCATCGGCATGTCCGGTGTCCGTCTGGAGGCCAAGGTGCACCTGATCACCGGGGCCGAGAGCGCGGTGCAGAACATCGTCCGCTGCGTCGAGCGCTGCGGCCTGGAGGTCGACGATGTAATCCTTGAGCAGCTGGCGTCGAGTTATTCGGTGCTGACAGAAGACGAGAAGAACCTCGGGGTTTGCATGGTCGATATCGGCGGCGGGACGACCGACATCGCGGTGTTTGTCGACGGTGCCATCCAGCACACGGCGGTGATTCCCATCGCCGGGGATCAGGTCACCAACGACATCGCCATCGCCCTGCGCACGCGCACCCAGGACGCCGAGGACATCAAGATCCGCTACGGCTGTGCCCTGCGCCAGCTGGCGGGTGAGGAAGAGACGATTGAGGTGCCCGGCATCGGCGATCGCGAGCCCAGCAAACTCCGCCGCATGACGCTGGTGGATGTGATCCAGCCGCGCTACGAGGAGCTGCTGTCCCTGATCCAGGCCGAGCTGCGACGCAGCGGCTTTGACCAGCGTATCGCTGCGGGCGTAGTCATGACCGGCGGCAGCTCCAAGATGGAGGGGCTGATCGATCTGGCCGAGGAGATTTTCAACATGCCGGTGCGCCTGGGCGTGCCGCGCCATGTCTCGGGGCTCTCGGATGTGGTCAGTAATCCGATCCACGCCACCGGCGTGGGCCTGTTGTTGTTCGGTAATGCGACGCAGCGCAGTTATTCCAAACGATTCAAAAAAGACCGCACCACTACGGTGTGGGAGCGAATGAAGTCCTGGTTCAAGGGCGAGTTTTAACCGTCGGACAGTCACGACATTTTAAATTTGACTGATTGAGGAAAGAGGAGAGAGAAAATGAGTGATCAAATGCCATTTGAGATGCTTGACATCAATTCGGACGCGGTGATCAAGGTCATCGGCGTAGGTGGCGGCGGCGGCAATGCCGTCAAGCACATGCTGGAGGCCAATATCGAAGGGGTCGACTTCATTTGCGCCAACACCGACGCTCAGGCCTTGCGCGCGATTAACGCCCAGAATTTGCAAATCGGGCAGAACATTACCAAGGGGCTCGGTGCCGGCGCCAACCCCGATGTCGGTCGCCAGGCGGCCCTCGAGGATCGCGAGTTGATCCAGGAGGCCATCAGCGGCGCCGACATGCTGTTTATCACCGCCGGTATGGGCGGTGGTACCGGAACCGGTGCGGCACCGGTGATCGCCCAGATCGCCCGGGATATGGGTATTCTGTCAGTGGCAGTGGTGACCAAGCCCTTCTCCTTTGAGGGCAAGCGCCGAAACAACTTCGCCGATGAGGGGCTTCGCCAACTCGGCGAACATGTGGACTCGCTGATTACCATTCCCAACGCCAAGTTGCTGGAGACACTGGGGGCCAATGCCACAGTTCTTGAAGCTTTCGCCAGTGCCAACAATGTCCTCTGCAGTGCTGTTCAGGGCATTTCCGAACTGATTACCGTGCCCGGCATGATCAATGTCGACTTTGCCGATGTGCGCACAGTGATGTCCGAAATGGGCATGGCGATGATGGGCGCCGGGGCCGGTACCGGCGAAAACCGCGCCGCCGAGGCTACCGAAATGGCCATTTCCAGTCCGCTGCTGGAGGACATCAACCTTAAGGGCGCCCGCGGTATCCTGGTCAATGTAATCTCCGGGTACGACCTGACGATGGGCGAATTGCACACTATTGGCGAGATGGTCGAAGACATTGCCTCCGACGAGGCGCAGGTCATCATCGGCTCCGGCTTTAACGCCGAAATGAACGATGAGATCCGCATTACCATCGTCGCTACCGGCCTGGATAAAGAGGGCCGTGTACAGCAGGAGGAAGAAGGACGCCGCCAGATCAATGTGGTGCCCCGGGATACCCAGGGTAATGTCGACTACAATGCGCTCGAACGGCCCACGGCCATTCGCCAGCAGGGCCGGGTAGCCGGCAGCGATGTGGTCGAATCCACCACGCTGGATGACGAATACCTGGATGTCCCTGCCTTTTTGCGCCGCCAGGCGGATTAAGGCGGTCGCCATTGTGTGAAGGGCGTCACAGTTTGCCGGTTTGAGGCTGGAAAACCTGAATTCCAGAGCTTGGCAATTGTTTAATAATTGTGAAGCTGGGGTGCATTGTGTGGCTTTTTAGCCGCCCAATCGGTAGAATATGCGGCCATTTCGCACAATGTTGGTGCAGTTAGCAGGAATACGAAAATAGATGATCAAACAGCGCACATTGAAGAATATCATTCGCGCCACTGGTGTGGGACTCCACACGGGTGAGAAGATCTATTTGACTTTGCGCCCGGCGCCAGTCAACTCCGGTATTGTATTCCGCCGCACGGACCTCGACCCCGCTGTGGACATCAAGGCCACCGCTGACAATGTGTCGGAAACCACTCTCTCCACGACCATTGGCCGCGGCGAAGCCAAAATTGCCACAGTGGAACACCTGCTTTCGGCCATGGCGGGCCTCGGTATCGACAACGCCATTGTCGAGCTGACCGCGGGCGAAGTCCCGATTATGGACGGCAGTGCCGGTCCCTTCGTGTTCCTGCTGCAGTCGGCCGGCGTTCAGGATCAGGAGGCGCCCAAGGAATTCATCCGCATCAAGCGCCCGGTGGAAATCCGCTACGAGGACAAGTGGGCCCGTTTTGAGCCGTTTGACGGCTTCAAGGTGGGGTTCCAGATCGAGTTTGATCACCCGGCATTCAGTGCGGCCTCGCAGTTTTCCGAGATTGACTTCTCCACTACTTCTTTCCTCAAGGAAGTCAGTCGCGCCCGGACCTTTGGTTTTACCAAGGACATTGAGCAGCTGCGTGAGCAGAACCTGGCCCTCGGTGGCAGCATGGAAAACGCCATTGTGGTCGACGATTACCGGGTGCTTAACGAGGACGGTCTTCGCTACGAAGACGAGTTCGTCAAGCACAAGATTCTCGATGCCATCGGCGACCTCTATCTGCTGGGCAACAGTCTGATCGGCGCTTATATGGGCTACAAGTCGGGCCATGCCCTCAACAACGAACTGTTGCACGAGTTGCTGCGCCACGAGGATGCCTACGAGCGGGTGAGCTTTGAAAGTGAGGCCGACGCACCGATCTCCTACGCCGAGTCCCTGGTAGGGGTCGAAGCCTAGTTTCGTTTTATGCCCGGTCGGTTTGACCGACTTACTTTTCGGGGCCGTGTAGCGCCAGTCGCTGCATGGCCTCTTTCAATTCCGGGTCCGGGATTTGTTCGGCGGCCTGAAGCAGCCGCTGGCGGGTTTCCCCGCTGATCGGTGAGGGACCCTGGCGTGGTGATCGAGGGCGCTCAACCGGGCTGCGCTCCGGCAGAATACGAACCCGGATTTCCCACTGTCCGCCCATCTGGCGCTGAATTTTGGGCAAGTGGTAACGCAGCTGGTGTGCCACTGCGGGACTCGATGCGGACAGGGTTATGCTGTTCTGGCCAATGTGAATGACCTCGGCGTCATTCAGGAAACGGGTGGGAAGCGCCATGCGAACGCGCCTCGTCATGGCGCGCATCTTGGCTGCCTGGCGCATGAACTTTGGGGCAATGTGTTTGCCGATGGGATCCACTGGTACCTCAAAAGGCGCCGTTTGTCGCTCTGGCGCGGTCTTTAATGCAAATATTTGTTAATGACTGAGATAAATCGTATCATCTTTTATTCGTAAACCACTGAATTTCTATGAATATTGTCATCTACACCAGCCGGGGCGGCAAGCCCCGAAGCCTTCATGTCAGCCACTGGTGGCAGGGACTCCTCTTGATGAGTGCGGTCGTCGTGAGTCTCGTCAGTCTGGTCAGTGCCGGCTTTTACTGGGGCTCACAGCGCCCGCCTGAAGAGTATGTTGTGGCGTGGCAAAATGAAATCAACGCTCAACAAAAGGCGCTGGAAACGGTTCGCTCCAAGGCGACTGCGGATATCAACGCCCTGTCTGCCCGCATTGGTCAGCTGCAGTCCCATGTGACCCGTCTCGATGCTCTCGGCTCCCGCCTGGTGACCATGGCCAACATTGATAGCGAAGAATTTGACTTCGTGCGCTTGCCCGCCCTGGGTGGTCCCAGTGACCACGAGGCATTTGATGTTGCCGATCTCGATCAACTCGAAACCGCCATCATGGACCTGGATCGCGACCTTCAGGATCGCGCTGCCCAGTTGTCGGTACTGGAGCAGGTCATCACCGAGCAGAATCTCAACGATCAAGTGTATCCCCAGGGTCGTCCCATTCAGAAGGGCTGGCTCTCATCCTATTACGGCTGGCGCACCAATCCCTTTGGCGGCAACAAGGAATTTCACAAGGGACTTGATTTTGCCGGCCGGGAGGGCAGTGATGTACTCACTGTCGCCGGGGGTGTAGTAACCTGGGCGGGATCGCGCTACGGTTACGGTAATCTGGTGGAAATCAACCATGGCAACGGGTTTGTAACTCGCTATGGGCACAACAAGGACATTCTGGTGACTGAAGGTCAGGCGGTTAAAAAAGGTGATGTGATTTCCAGAATGGGGTCAACGGGTCGCTCAACCGGGCCGCATGTGCACTTCGAGGTCATTCGCAATGGCCGAAAAATTGACCCCGTGAAGTTCATCAGTCAGCGCTAAAAGCCAGTGTTTACCGCCCTCCGGGCGTGGAAACGAGCGATAATCTATATATACTAGCGGTCGGCCAAGCGTTTATGCTTGGTCGACTTTTTTTATTGGGCAATACATTGAATTGACCGGCCGTCGCCCTATCAATGGGGGAGGCCAGCCACAACCGGATTACTCCCAGAGATCTTTCATGCTGAAGCTATTCGCCAGTCTGTTCCGCAAAATTTTTGGCAGCCGCAACGACCGTCTTATCAAGGGCATGCTGCGAAGTGTGCGCCGTATCAACGAGCTTGAGGAGAGCCTGGAGCAGGCCAGCGATCAGGCTCTGCGGGACAAAACGGCGGAGCTCAAGCAACGGATTGCCGATGGAGAAAAGCCAGAGGCGCTGCAACATGAGGCCTTTGCAGTGGTGCGCGAAGGGGCCAAGCGAGTGCTGGGCCTGCGCCACTACGATGTCCAGATGGTGGGCGGCATGGTGCTGGATCAAGGAAAGGTGGCCGAAATGCGGACCGGTGAGGGCAAGACGCTTGTAGCGACTCTGGCTGCCTACCTCAACGCCTTGAGTGGGCGCGGTGTCCATGTGGTGACCGTCAACGATTATCTGGCCCGCCGCGACGCCGTTGGCATGGGCAAGCTGTACGACTTTCTCGGTTTGACGGTGGGCGTTATCAATTCCGCCGGAGGGCAGGGACCCAACAACAGTTCATACCGCCTCGACTTCAATGACGACGGCAGTGAATCGGGCTTCGAGCACTTGGCCAGGGCAACACGCAAGGAAGCCTATGCCGCCGATATCACCTACGGCACCAACAACGAATTCGGTTTTGACTACCTTCGCGACAACATGGCCTTCAGCCTGGAAGAAAAGGTCCAGCGCGAGTTGCACTACGCCATTGTCGATGAAGTCGATTCCATTCTGATTGACGAAGCGCGCACGCCGCTGGTCATCTCGGGCCCGGCGAGCAACAGCAGCGAGCTCTACTACGCAGTGGACAAGCTGGCGCCGCAACTGACACCGGCGGCCGACGAGGAGTCGGAGGGCGATTTTGTCGTCGACGAGAAAACACGCAATGTCACTCTCACGGAAGCGGGTCACGAGAAGGTCGAGCAGTTGATGATCGAGGCTGGCTTACTGGATGAGGGCGCCAGCCTCTACGATCCGAGCAATATCGTGCTCATGCACCATATCGATGCCGCACTGCGCGCCCACTATGTCTATCAGCGGGATGTCAGTTATGTGGTCGAGGCCGGTGAGATTGTATTGATCGACGAGTTTACCGGCCGCAAGATGCACGGCCGTCGTTGGTCGGAGGGGTTGCACCAGGCGGTTGAGGCCAAAGAGGGCGTCACCATTCAAAACGAAAACCAGACCCTGGCCTCCATCACTTACCAGAACTACTTCCGACTCTACGAAAAGCTCTCGGGCATGACCGGTACCGCCGATACCGAAGCTCACGAACTGATGCAGATCTACGGTCTTGAGGTGGTGGTCATTCCCACCAACAAGCCGATGATTCGCGAGGACAAGCCCGATCAGGTTTTCCTTTCCATGCGCGAGAAGTACGACGCCATTATTGAGGATGTTCGCGACTGTCAGAAGCGTGGGCAACCCGTTCTGGTGGGTACGGCTTCTATTGAGGCCTCGGAGTACCTCTCCGCCGTGCTCAAGAAGGCCGGCATCGAACACGAGGTGCTCAACGCCAAGCAACACGAGCGCGAAGCCCATATCATTGCTCAGGCCGGCCGCCCCGGTATGGTAACCATTGCCACCAATATGGCCGGTCGGGGTACTGACATTGTGCTCGGCGGCAGTCTCGAGGAAGAGATCAAACAACTCGATAACCCCACAGAAGAGCAGTTGGCCAAAATCAGGGAAGCCTGGCAGAAACGCCATGACCAGGTGATTGAACTCGGCGGTTTGCACATCGTGGGCAGCGAGCGCCACGAGTCACGGCGTATCGATAATCAGTTGCGCGGGCGTGCCGGTCGCCAGGGCGATCCAGGCTCCTCCCGTTTCTACTTGTCCATGGAAGACAACCTGATGCGCATTTTTGCCTCTGACAAGGTCAAGGGGCTGATGGAGCGTTTGGGCATGAAAGAGGGAGAGGCCATTGAGCACCCCTGGCTCAACCGCGCCATTGAAAACGCCCAGCGCAAGGTTGAGGGTCACAACTACGATGCCCGCAAGAGCCTTTTGGAGTACGACGATGTGGCCAACGATCAGCGTCGGGTGATCTACAGTGAGCGAGCTGACCTGATGGCCGCAGATGATATTTCCCAGGATATCGCCGACCTGAGGCGAGAAGTGCTGGGCAATATCGTTGCCAACTTCATTCCGCCGGGTAGTCTCGAGGAGCGCTGGGATATCAGCGGTCTGGAAGAGGCCATTCGCCGCGATTTCGGTCTCGACCTGGCCATTCAGCAGTGGCTGGATGAAGAGGACGAGCTCTACGAGGAGACTCTCTTCGAGCGCATTCACGAGAAGCTGCTGGAACAGTACGCCGAGAAGGAAGCGTTGCTTGGCGATGAAATGCGCCGTTTCGAGAAGCAAGTCATGTTGATGGTTCTCGATTCCTGCTGGAAAGAGCACCTGGCGACCATGGATTTCCTGCGACAGGGTATTGCGCTGC
Organism: Pseudomonadota bacterium; assembly: GCA_051747425.1. GTDB lineage: Bacteria > Pseudomonadota > Gammaproteobacteria > HTCC5015 > HTCC5015 > HTCC5015. Next base: position 21,062 of record JBNJGD010000005.1, on the reverse strand, counting down.
GCGCCTATGCCCAGAAGAACCCCAAGCAGGAGTACAAGAAGGAGGCCTTTGGGCTTTTCTCCGAGTTGCTCGATCGCATCAAGGAGGAAACGGTGTCCAAGTTGCACCTGATACGCATCCAGACCAGCGAACAAGTCGAGGCCATGGAGGACAGGCAGTCTGCGCCCAAGGCGGACGCGGTCCAGTACAGCGGCGGCACCTCCCCCGCTTCCACGCCCTACGCCAAGGGAGATTCCGGAGCGCTGGGGACATCTTCAGGTGCCGCATCCGGCCCTGCGCCGGTGCGCAATGAACGCAAAGTGGGTCGCAACGAACCCTGCCCCTGTGGTTCGGGCAAGAAGTACAAGCACTGTCACGGGAAACTGGCGTAAATGGCGGTCAACCTGTCAGCGCCGCAAGCGGACGATCTGAAGCCGGTTGATGGTCTCCGCTTGGCCAGCGTCTACGCCGGCATTCGCAAGGCCCGGCGTGACGACCTGGTCCTGCTGGCGCTCGATCCCGGTGCGACAACTGCCGCCGTTTTTACCCGCAACGCCTTTTGCGCGGCTCCGGTTCAGGTAGCGCGGCAACACCTTGGCGAGAGTGCGCCCCGCTATTTACTAATCAATGCCGGCAACGCCAATGCCGGCACCGGTGACAAGGGGCTTCAGGCGGCCCGCGCCAGCTGCCGGATGGTAGCGGAGCAGGGAGGCTGTGAGAGTACGGAAGTCCTGCCTTTTTCCACTGGAGTGATTGGCGAGTATCTGCCCGTAGAGCGAATCGGTAATGCCATGACCGAGCTGTTCGGTCAGCTCAGCAGTGACAACTGGTTGGCTGCCGCCGAGGCGATCACCACCACGGACACTGTGGCCAAAGCCGTCAGCCGCCAGTGCCGACTGGCCGATGGTCGTGTCATTACAGTGACCGGCATGGCCAAGGGGGCGGGGATGATCTGTCCCGATATGGCGACTTTGCTGGCCTATGTGGCCACCGATGCACCGGTTGGACAGACGCTGCTGTCAGAACTTCTCAAAACCGTTGTCGCCGACTCTTTCAACAGCATTACGGTGGACGGCGATACATCCACTAATGATGCCTGCGTGCTGATGGCTACCGGCGCTGCTGGCGGTTCAGAGATTGAAGCCGGCAGCGATGATGAATTTTATTTGCTGGGCTGCCTTAAAGATGTTTTCAAGTTTCTCGCCCAGGCGTGCATTCGCGACGCCGAGGGTGCGACAAAACTGATTACCCTGAATGTCTCTGCGGCGGCCAGTCGCGAGGAAGCAAGGACTCTGGCCTATACCATTGCCCACTCGCCACTGGTCAAAACGGCACTGTTTGCCAGCGATCCCAATTGGGGCCGGATCCTGGCCGCCGTGGGCCGGGCGGGCATTGACCAGCTGGATCTCTCCCGGGTGAGCATTCACCTTAACGGCGTTTGCATTGTCGAGGGTGGCGAGCGCGATGCGGCCTATACGGAAGAGGCCGGGGCGGCCGCCATGGCCGCCAGTGAGATCGAGATTGCCATTGGTCTCGGTCGAGGAGATGCGACGGCCCAAGTATGGACTTGTGATCTTGGCTATGAATATGTGCGCATCAACGCCGAATACCGGACCTGAGCGTGACCAGGCGGCGGATTGAGGTAGTGGCGGCGGCCATACTCGATGGTGCCGGCAATACGCTGGTAGCGCGTCGACCCGAGCATGTACACCAGGGGGGCAAGCTGGAGTTCCCCGGCGGCAAGATGGAGCCGGGCGAGTCACCACTGGCCGCCCTGGAGCGCGAGCTCGGCGAAGAGTTGGGCATTCGCCCCCTTCAGTGCGAACCCCTGATTACCCTGAATCACGACTATGCCGACAAATCGGTGCGTCTGCATGTCTACTGTGTGGAGGCCATTGAGGGCGAGCCCCGTGGCCTGGAGGGACAACCCATCGCCTGGCAGCCGGTCAGCACGCTGGCTGTGGAGGATTTCCCCGCTGCCAATGCCGCGATTATTCAAGCGCTTCAGTTGCCGAGGCAACTCATGGTGACCCCTGACCTTCCCTGGACCGGCGATGGTATTCAGGAGCCGCTGGAGGCGCTTTCAGCGCTGATTGAGCGGCACGGGCCGACCATGGTACTGCTGAGGCAGCCGCGCTTCCCTCAGGCCATTTATCGGCGTCTGGCCACACTGTTGGCGGAACGCTTTGAGGGCGTTCAGTGGCTGAAGTACAGCGATACGCCACCGAGCGGTGATGACCAGGCGGGTTGGCACCTGAGGGCGGCCCAACTTGATCGCGGTTACGAGCGAGACGAGGTCGATACGACCCTGCTGTCGGCCTCGGTGCATACATTATCGGAGTTGCGCCGTGCCGAGACCCTGGGTGTTGATTTCGTCGTCCTGGGCAGTGTGCGTGAAACGCCCACTCACCCCGCAGGCGAGACGCTGGGGTGGGATGCCGCAGCTCGGCTGGTGGCTGCGGCGAGTGTTCCCGTCTACCTGATCGGCGGACTGAGTCCGGATGATGCGGTTCGCGCCCGGGAGTCGGGGGCCCAGGGCATTGCCGGGATTCGCTGCTTTACCGCCTGATGATTCGCTTCAGACGCCGCAACTGGAGAGGGAAAACTCAACATCCTGGTCGCATGGCACTGGTCGCTGGCAGGTGTCGGGTACGCTAAAGAAGCGAATGGAAAAGCGGTGTTTGCCGGCGCTGACCTCGGGGTAGCAGATGCTGTCACGGGGCAGGATCAGGCGCAGCAGTTGTGGTGGCCGGCGGGTGTCCAGACTCTGTTCGTAAAAGCCCTTTTCCGCAACAACCGTCCTGCTGCGCGCACTCAGTCGCAACACTTCCAGACACAGGCTGATAGCCTCGCGCACATGGTCAAAGGGTTCCAGCCAGTGGTCAATCTTGGCCAGCCGCTCCGACAGTGGCTGCGAGAGCCAGAAGTGGTAGGAGGGCAGGTCGAAGTCGCAACCGCCGCCGGGCATGCAGGCCCGCTGCTGAATGGCGTTGACCAGCTCATCGCTGCGCAGGCGCTTGGTCATTCGACCGTCGGTGTCACAAATGGCCGTCTGTAGTGTCTGTTGGCGTTCCAGTAGCGACTGCAGTCGGGCGTGATCGACCCCGCTCTCTTCCATCAAGGGTTTCAGGGCAAGGTGTTGCCGTTCCAGCTCTTTGATGACATCCGATTTCAGGTCGCCCCGATTGGCCAGCTCGCACAGCTCCACCAGGTAGCGTATACAGGCCTGTGAGTCCCAGTGAGAGTCGAGATTGGCGTGGTGGTCGATGCGTTGGAACAAACGCTCCAGACGCAGGAAAATACGCGTCCTCTCATTCAGCGGTTGTTCAAAAACGATGGGGTCGAGCACGGATATATCACCTGGGCCGGTGGAAAGGCTCTAGTGTAACGGGATCAGGCGTTGACTTCATCCTTGTAGTCGCTGCCGTATACGCTGTAGAGCGCGTGTAAATGGGCGACTTCCTGGCGCAGGTGGTCCATGTCGTGGGCGTTCAGAATAATATCGTCGGCGGCGGCCAAACGCTCCTCCCGGGAGATTTGCGCATCGAAGATATTGCGCACCTGTTCCTCGCTGAGGCCGTCTCTTTGCATCACCCGTTCGAGCTGGTTGTGCTCGTCGACATCCACCACCAGAACCCGGTCAATCATCTCCCAGTGGCCGGTGTCTATCAGCAGTGGTATGACCATCAGCGCGTAGGGACCCTGGCTCTGGCGCAGTTGCTGCATCATGTGCTGGCGGATGGCGGGGTGGGTAATGGCTTCCAGTTGTTGCCGCTTTTCCGGGGCGGAAAATACGATATCCCTAAGGGCAGGGCGATCCAGGTGACCATCGTTTCGCAATATGTGTCGGCCAAAGACATCGACAATCTGCGAAAGCGCCGGCTGGCCCGGCTCTACGATGGTCCGGGAGGCCTGGTCGGCATCGATGACGGGGGTGCCGAGATCGGCAAAGAGATCGGCCACGGTAGTTTTGCCGCTGCCGATGCCGCCTGTAATGCCGACTACATACATGCTGCCCCCTAAAACATCCCCAGATAGGAACCCATAATACGGTCTCCCCAAAGAAAGGCAATCCAGCCGGCAATGGCCAGATAGGGGCCGAAGGGCATGGGCGCCGCCTTGTCCCGGCCCTGAACGACGATCAGTGTGAGTCCGATAAGGGCACCGGCGGCGGCCGAGCCGACGATAATCAGGGGCAGCATCGTGGGGCCGGTCCATGCGCCGAGGAGAGCCAATAGTTTGAAATCGCCGTAGCCCATGCCCTCCTTGCCGGTGGCCAGCTTGAACAGCCAGTAGACACTCCACAGGGACAGGTAGCCCAAGGCGGCACCGAGAATGGCTTGTGTCGGGTCGATAAACACCGGCACCAGGCTGAGCAGCAGTCCCAGCCAAAGCAGTGGAAGAGTCATGGCGTCGGGCAGCATCTGTATTTTGATGTCGATGCCGCTCATGGCGATCAGGTAAAAGGTAAAGACGGCTGCGGCGGCAAAGGCGACCGTGGGGCCCAGCATGACTGCAGCAGCGGTTACGGTGATTGCCGTGAGCAGCTCTACCGCAGGGTACTGAAGGGAAATGCGTTCTCCACAGCTCTTGCAACGGCCTCTCAGCCACAGATAGCCAATGATGGGCAGGTTGTGCCAGGGACGGATGCCCTCGCCGCATCTGGGACAGCGTGAAGCCGGCTTGACCAAGTTGAATTGCGGATCGTCGACGCCGGCCTGTTGAGCGGTGCACTCGCTCTCAAAGTACTCTTCACAACTTTGCTTGAATTCCCGCTCCATCATAATTGGGAAGCGATGAATGACGACATTGATAAAGCTGCCGATGGCGGCGGCGAGAACAAACACCGCGCTGTAGAAAAAAAGCGGGCTCTGCTGGAACCCGCTAACAATTGAATCAAGCATGCTTTGCCTTTGTTAGATTGTGGAGGCCATTTTGAAAATCGGCAGGTACATGGCAACGACCATGCCGCCGACCAGCACGCCCAGTACCGACATGATCATCGGCTCCATCAGGCTGCTCAGGTTATCGACCGCGTTGTCGACTTCCTCTTCGTAGAAGTCGGCCACCTTAAGCAACATGGAGTCGATCGAACCCGACTCCTCGCCAATCTGAACCATTGCCAGCATCATATTGGGAAACAATTGAGTGCGCTTCATGGAAGCAGTGAGTGGGTCGCCCGAGGCCACTTCGTCACGGATGCGCATGATGCCCTCGTAATAAACATGGTTGTTGACCGCTTTGGCAATGGAGTCCATGGACTCGACCAGCGGCACACCGGCGGCAAACATGGTCGCCAGGGTCCGTGCGAAACGAGCATGAATGGAAGAGTTGGTGATGTTGCCGAAAATGGGCGCCTTGATGGCCATTTTGTCCAGGTAAATACCGACCATTGGCACTCTTTGCTTGAGCTGAACAAAGCCAAACGAAATGCCCGCGCCAACGATGACCAGCATCCAGCCGTTGGTTCTCAGCCATTTCGACATATCCACCACCATTTGGGTGAAGGCCGGCAGGTCGGCGCCAAAGCCCTTAAACATGGATTCAAACTGTGGAACCACGAAGACAAGGAGGATAGCGGTGACGATGACGGCAACAATCATCACTGCAATGGGATAGGTCATGGCTTTTTTGACCTTTTTCTTGATGGCTTCGCTTTTTTCCTTGTAAGTTGCCAGTTTGTCGAGCAGGGATTCCAGCGCACCCGAGGCCTCGCCCGCTGCCACCAAGTTTACAAACAAGCTGTCAAAGTGTTTTGGGTGATTGGCCAGGGCGTCGGCAAAATTGGCGCCGCCCTCTACATCGTTTTTGATGGCGTAGATCAGTTTTTTCAGGTTGGGGTTTTCGGCGCTGCTGCCGACGATCTCAAAGGCCTGAACCAGAGGAACCCCTGAAGACATCATAGTGGCCATTTGGCGGGCAAATACAGCAATGTCACCAGGGGTGATCTTTTGGCCACTACTGCCACCAAACAAGGGTTTGGGTTTCTTGCGAACGCTCGAGGGCGTAATGCCTTTTTGGCGCAATTGCGCTTTGATCAGGTCGGCATTGAAACCGTCCATTTCCCCTTCGACCTTGCGGCCTTTGCGGTCGGCGCCTTTGTAGACGAATGTTGATTTGCTGGATTTATCTGCCATTGCCTTAGTCCATGGTCACGCGGTTGCACTCTGCCAAGCTGGTAACGCCCTGTTTGACTTTCAACAGGCCGGAGCGACGGATATCGTTAATGCCTTCAGCCTTGGCCTGTTCTGCCAATTCGATAGCGTTGGCGCCTTTCATGATCAGCTTTGATGTTTCTTCGGAAATGGGCATCACCTGATAGATGCCCACGCGGCCCTTGTAGCCTTCATTGCAGTTGTCACAGCCTACGGCCTTGTAGGGTTTAATTTCGTCCACCTCATCCTCCTGGAAACCGGCTTCGAGAAGGGCCTCGCGGGGGATGTCGTCCGGGGTTTTGCACTCGCTACACAGGCGGCGCGCCAAACGCTGGGCGATGATCAGATTGACGGCAGTGGCCAGGTTAAAGGCGGGCACACCCATATTGATCATTCGTGCCAGGGTTTGCGGCGCGTCGTTGGTGTGCAGCGTCGACATCACCATGTGGCCGGTCTGGGCGGCCTTGATGGCGATGCCAGCGGTTTCCAGGTCGCGAATCTCGCCGACCATGATGATGTCCGGATCCTGGCGCAAAAAGGCCTTGAGTGCGGCGGCAAAGTCGAGCCCTTGCTTGGGGTTCACATTGACCTGGTTAATGCCGGGGAGGTTGATTTCGGCCGGATCCTCGGCGGTGGAAATATTGACTTCCTCGGTGTTGAGAATGTTCAGGCCGGTGTAAAGGGAGACCGTCTTGCCGCTGCCCGTGGGGCCGGTCACCAGAATCATGCCGTAGGGGTTGGCCAGAGCGTCCATATAGGCCTTCTTCTGCTCCGGCTCGTAGCCCAGCATGTCGATGCCCAAAGTGGCGCTGCTGGGGTCCAGAATCCGCAGCACGATTTTCTCGCCAAAGAGCGTCGGACAGGTGTTGACGCGGAAATCAATGGCCCGGTTCTTGGACAATTTCAGCTTGATGCGGCCATCTTGCGGTATACGGCGCTCGGAAATGTCCATTCTGGACATCACCTTGAGGCGGGCAATCAGTCGCGGTGTCCAGGAAAGCGGTGGCTTTGCCACTTCCTTGAGCATGCCGTCGACGCGGAAACGCACGCGACAGAATTTTTCGTAGGGCTCTAGGTGAATGTCCGAAGCGCCCTTGTTGATGGCGTCGAGCAGCACCTTGTTGACGAATTTGACCACCGGGGTGTCGTCGGCAACATCGTTGGGGTCGGCGGCTTCCTCTTCCTCACCACCTTCGACATCAAGATTCTCCAGATCGTCGTCGAGGTCTCCCAGGCCGCCGTCCGTCGCATTTTGTACGGTTTCAATGGCTTTAAGAAGGCGGTCGTGCTCGGCCAGGATCGGCTCGGTCTGCAAGCCGGTATTGAACTTGATTTCATCGACAGCATTCAGCTTCAGCGGGTCGGAAAGGGCAATAAACAGCTTTTTGCCCCGCTGAAAAATTGGCAGGACCTTGTGGGCGTTGATCAGTTTCTCATCGACCTTTTTGATAATTTCGGGGTCGATGTCGATATTGTCAATATCACAGGCAGGCAGGCCGAAGTCGTGGCTGGCTACATCGCAAACGGTTTTGGCCGGCACGACTTTTTTGCTGACCACATAGTCGATAAAGGAAATCTTGTCCTTTTGCGCAGCGGCCAGCGCCTTTTGCGCGTCCTCTTCACTAAGGACATTCTTGAGAACAAGCTTCCGGGGGAAGCCGGTCAAGGGTGCCGGTTTCTGTGGGTCTGTCGCCATAATACTGAATGTGATTTAGCTGCTATTGGGACTAGTCTACTGCAGCTAACGGCATATGAGTAGCCCACCCGATAAAGAGTGAAACAGCCACCCGAGAGCAGCTTGCTCCGGAGGTGGAAGCTGCATCAGGCTTCACTGCACCCGGATGGCAAAAAGTCGGTTTTCCAGCCGCTGGGGCTCGGTGTGACCTCGCAGGACCATCCGCCGTCAGTACTCCTCAGTAATGTGATGATGGCGTCCTGGATGTCGGCGGCAGCACTCCCGTCCATGGTCAGGGAGATATTGCCGGAGCCGTCATTGTTGAAATTAGCTTGTGCACCGCTACTGGAAAGGTCGGTGGCACTAAATCCGATGTCTTCTGCGGTGAAGCCGGTATTGCCGTCCATGATCATCAACTCCGCCTCAGCTCTTAGTGCCGATATCTCGCTGTAGCTGCGGGTTAGCTGTGTACGCGCTATGTATTGCCCGTATTGTGGAATGGCAATGGCTGCAAGGATGCCAATGATTGCGACAACAATCATGAGTTCAATCAGAGTAAAGCCTTTGTTGCTATGGTGATATGCCCTTGTGTTCATTTTGTATGCTCCCCTTTTGTCATTGGTTTTATGCGGGTCTCGACCCGTTTTCAGGCTTTGCGGTTTATACCGATTCTTGCTGGAATGGGTCGTTCTATTCGGTATATTTTTGGTTGCAAGAACCGTGCCCATAATTCGTTTTGGAGTCTGGTGTCAGGGTCTTTCAGTCGCTTGCCGGGCTTCGGTGTTGTTGGCAAATAGTATGTAGGGAAGAAATTCCGGGTTTGTTGCCCCTTCCAGGCGGAGTTTGTTCAGGAAAAAGTGGTATTGCTCTCCGTAGGCATAGCGAATGTCGCCCAATGTCTCCTTCAGTTCCCCGGCTTGGTCCTCCTGTCCCTTGGTACGATACCAGTCGATTAACAGTTTGTAGTTCACGAGGTCTTCATATGGGGCCTCGGCAATGGATAGTGCCAGAGCTGTTTCCTTGTCGGTTGGCATAATGTCCGGGCACAGTGGAGGTACCGTTGGTGCTTCATGGTAGACAGTGGCCAATCTGGCGAATAGTTGCTTCCCCTTCTCCCCCAGCCTCGCCTGGTAGCAGATTTCACGCTGCGCTTCGTTGTAGTAGTAGTTTCTGAGACCGGGTTCTGCAGTTGAGCGGGCTGTGTCGATGAACTGGGCGGAGAGGTGCTGGGACGCGCCTGTACGCAAGGGGGTGAAAGCCTTGTAGAACAGGTTGAACCCTCTCTCTGCAGAGTCGGACTCGAAGTCAGGGGCTATCACAGGGGGTAACTGGTTTTCAGTATAGGCAAAGTGATAAGCGTCCAGACCGTGGAGGGTGGTCAAGGATAGTAATATGAATGCGTACAGCCGTCCCAGCTTCTTGCCCGGTTTTTCAGGCGTGTGGTCCAACAAAGCCAGAACTATGCCCAGAACAATCATCGTGGGGATGATGTAGAACAGGAAGTTGAAGAACGCGTGAATCAATAGATAGAGCCCCCAGGCGCTGAGAGCCAGTGTGGCGCTCATGCCGGTGGGGGACTTTGTTTGTTGCAGTAGTCGAAATATCAGCACTCCACCGATGCTCAGCAGGAGTAGCAGAAAAACCGGGCCGCCTTCAGCCAGATGCTCGACATAATCGTTATGGGCATGGGCGCCTACTTGAATGAGTTCATCACGAGGGCGAAATTTTTTGTAGGCGGAGTTGTATGTTCCATAGCCGGTGCCTAGTAACGGGTGTGCTTGCGCGGCCCTCAGGGCCCCTTGAGCCATGGCTGTTCTCGGGGTGTAGTTGAGCTCAGAGGATTCTCCAACGAGTCTCCCTGCGCGATCCAGGTAACTGTATATCCCATCTCCTGTCATTTTGTCGAAGGTCAGAAGCGATGCCATGGAAACCAAGGCCACCAGCAGGGCGCCGCGCAGCTGTATTTTTCCGGTGATATCACCCCTGAACATAAAAAGGCAGGAAATAACAAAACTCAGGGCAATGGCTACAATACCTGCCCTGGATTGGCTGAAAAGAATGGCGAGGCAGGCAATAAATAATACTGCGCTGGCCAAGAGTGTCCGCCGGTCCCTCTCTTGGCTGGAGAGCAGTGTAAAAGTGGCCCAAAAAGCCGGTAGTGAGTAAATGGAAACAGCGGTGTTGTCGTCCAAAAAAGCGCCGCCGTTTCTGGTGTTACCGGTAATCAAGAATTCCACAAGTGGCAGCGTGGCGATCACCGTGGCAGTGAAAATAAGCCTGCCTGCTAAGGCAGCTTTGGCGCCGGGATGCCACGGTGCGGTTTTGTCAGTGCCTGTGATCAGGGCTTTGGTCGAAAAAAAGGCGCCTATCAGGGCCAGAGGGAGCGCTACAGCGATTGCAGAGCTGAGCTTGGCCTGGCTCCAGAACAGTGAGATGTATGCCCACGCGCAATAAGCCGCGATGAGAGTGCATGTTGTGGTCCATGGAGGCAGCGTGCCCGAGCGTGCGAGCATAGCCAGTCCAGGCAGGCTGACCAGAAGTATCGTCAATGTGTAAAGCAGGGGGGTGTAGAGGGCCCCGTTGAGAAAGCAGGCCAGTATCAGGCCGGTTAGTACAAACCAGAACCCAGGATAAATAATGTTGGAATTTGCGTTCATAAAAAAGCCCCGATCTTGCGATCGGGGCCTTTAATAGCTGCGACTGTCAAATTAACTGCAGCCTTGGGGGATGAACTTGGCATCAACGCCACTCAGTGTACAGATGTATTCGCCGCCACTGCGCTCCAGGTTAATGGTGCCACCAGTCACTTCAGGGCTTACGCCGCTCAGTGTGGCAGTGATTGTACCTGCGCCGGCATTGCTGATGCTGCCGCTGACGGTTGCAATGGAGGAAGTGGTGTAGCCGATTGACTCCAGGTCATTGGCGTCAGTCATGTCGGTTCCTTCACCACGCATCAGACGCTCTTCAATGGCTGTCTTGTAGGCAGACAGTTCGCCGTAGGCGCGGTTAACCTGAGTACGGGCGATGTAATCCTGGTACTGGGGAATGGCGATCGCGGCCAGAATACCGATAATGGCAACTACGATCATGAGTTCGATCAGGGTGAAACCTGCTTGTGCTTTCTTTGTCATGTCTAGATCTCCTAAGTTTGTAATTTGTCAGTAGCCTGACAAGGGGTTGGCCACCTCGGGCGACCTTGTCTGCAATAAATGCAGAAGCCGTGCCAACTTTTTACATTTGCTTAAAACCGCTCAAACCGGCTTTTTGTGTCTTGCGCTCTCGTATTGTAAGCCGGGTGACTGACGAAAAGTGTCACAGTGTGACAATAAGTGGCAATATAGGGGGTTAGTCGATGCCCAGCTTTTTGATCCGGTAGCGCAACTGGCGGAAGCTGAGCCCGAGTAATTTTGCCGCTTCCGTTCGGTTCCAGCGGGTTTGTTCCAGCGCCTGCTCAATCTGTTGACGCTCGGATTGTTCGAGTTGCTCTGTCAGGCCTGTGTTCCCGGGGAGAGCGGTTGCCGGTTGGCTGGCCTCGGGCAGGTCGAGATCCTTAGTCGACAGGGTGGTGCCTTCGCAGAGGGCCGCTGCCCGTTCGAGAATGTTTTCCAATTCGCGCACATTGCCAGGAAAGCGGTAGTGGCACAGTGCCTCTGCCGCGCCTTTGCTCAGGGACAGTGAGCGACCACCGTCGCGCCGGACCAGTTTGTCGAGAATGTAATCGGCGAGTTCGGGAATGTCCTCGCGGCGCTCTCGCAGGGCCGGGACATCCAGGCGTATTACATTGATCCGGTAAAAGAGATCCTGTCGGAAGTCTCCGCTGGCCACCAGCGATTCCAGGTCCTTGTGGCTGGCGCTGAGAATGCGGACATCGACCTTCTCCTCGCTATTGGCGCCCACCGGGCGCACGGCCTTTTCCTGGATGGCGCGCAGCAGCTTGACCTGCATGGTCAGTGGCAGGTCGGCCACTTCGTCGAGAAACAGGGTGCCGCCGTGGGCGGCCCGGAAGAGGCCCGGGTTGTCGCTGGTGGCGCCGCTGAAGCTGCCCTTGGTGTGGCCAAAAAACTCGCTCTCCAACAGCTCGCCCGGAATGGCGCTGCAGTTGACCGGCACAAACGGCGCCGAACTGCGAGCGCTGAGGCTATGGATGGCCCGTGCCACCAGCTCCTTGCCGGTGCCGGATTCGCCGTGTATGAAGACCGGCGCCTGGCTTCGGGCGAGCTTGGCGATATCGCTTTGCAGTTGTTGCATGGGCTCTGAGTGGCCCAGCAAACGGGGCGACTGGCCCTGGGTGGTCGTCCCTGTATTCTGGCTGGACTCGTCGGGGAGCTGCAGGGCGCTGTTGACCATCTCTCTCAGCTGGCCGAGGTCGATGGGTTTGGAGACAAAGTCGAAGGCACCGGATTTAAGGGCCCGCACGGCGGCGTCCATATTGCCGTGGGCGGTGATTACCGCCACGGGCAGCCTGGGGTGGCTGGCCTGAATAAAGTCCACCAGATCCAGGCCGTTGCCGTCGGGAAGGCGCATGTCGGTCAGGCACAGGTCGAACTCGCGTTGTTCCAGAGCCTCGTGGGCTGCTTTGAGGGTGGCGGCGGAGTCGGTGTCGAGGCCCATGCGGCCGAGGGTGATCTCGAGCAGCTCGCGAATATCGGGCTCGTCGTCAACGATCAGGGCGGTCGCTTTGCTCATATTCAATTACATACTCTCTAGGGCAGACGCAGGGCAAAGTACCCCCCGCCTTTGTGGTTCAGATGATACGACAATTGGGCGTGGTTGAAAGCGCACAGCTCGTGGGCAATGTAGAGCCCCAGGCCTGAGCTGGCACTGCTGGTGGTGTAGAAGGGTTCAAAAATGTGCCCGGCGATTTCTCCCGGTATGCCGGGACCCTCGTCGTAAATATGGAGCTTCAGGATGCCCTCCTTGTCCCTGAGGCAATCAATGTGAATGCGGGTGTGGCCATCCGCGCTCTGACCGTATTTGACGCTGTTGGCGCAGAGGTTCCACAGCACCTGGTGCAGTTGCCCGGGGTCGAACAGGGTTTGCTGGTGGGGGGTGGCGATATTGAGAAAAAAATGCCGTCCTGAAAGGCCGCTGTCGCGACAGAAGTCGATGCGGAAAGTCCCCAGCCAGCTGTCGAGATCAATATGCTCCGGTGTCGACTTGTTTTTGCGCGAGAGCTGCATGATGTTTTCCACCATGGCATTCAGACGCCTGGACTGCTGGGTGACAATATCGGTAAGCCGGTGATCATCGGCGCCGAGTTCCGGCGATTCTTTGAGTAATTGTGCGGCGTGGTTGATGGCCGACAGCGGGTTGCGGATCTCGTGGGCAATACTCGCGGTCAGGCGACCCAGGGAGGCGAGTTTCTGGTCCTGCATTTCCTTGGCCAGCTCGGAAGTGTCGGTGAGCGTAATCAATACATCCCGGGTTGTTTCGTCCAGAGTCATGAAACTGGGCTGGATTTCGTAGCGGCTACCAATGAACTGCAAACGCTCGGGCGGCGATTTTGATGATTGCTTCCAGCTTTTCAGCGCCTCATCGAGTGCTGGTGAGAGTGCCGAAAGGTGTGCCCGGGACTGGGATGGCAACTGGAGCATGGATTCGGCGGTGTGGTTGATCAATTGCACCCGGTGGTCGGCGTCGACCGCAATCACTCCGTTTTCAAACTGTTCGATGATTTTTTCATTGAGCTGCTCGAGGCTGAGTAGTTGTCTCTGGCGGGCGCTGGCCAGGGCCTCGCTCTCCTCCAGGCGGCGGCTGAGCAGGCGCGCGATCAGGGCCACGCCGAAGAGGCCGGCGCCCAGGGCGCCGCTTGCCGTGTAGGCGGCACTGGAGGGCTCGCCGCCGAGCAGAAGGGTATCGAACAGCATGGCCAGTGTGGCAATGGCGGCGAGGAAGTAGGGCATGATGCCCCGCACCAGGGTGCTGGCGGCGGCGATACTGACGGCCAGAAGAATTCCCAGGCCGCTGGAGAGGCCGCCGCTGGCGTGCATCATCGCCGTTATCAGGGCGACATCGGTGGCGAACTGGAAGTAGAGCTGCAGGTGGAAGCCGTAGCGGTAATAGTGTGTGGCGGCCAGCCAGAAGATACTGAGCACCAGGTAGCTGATGGCAACCCCGGTGTACATCAGGGGCTGGGATTGCCCCATCAGGTCAAAGGTGTATTGCGAGGGGGCTACGGCCAGGAGCACCAGGCTGACCAGCAGTCGATACAGGCTCAGCAACCGCAGCGAGTGCCAGGGCGTACTGGGTGGGCTAATCATGGTGTCGTTGCCAGTTCAGCTGGTGTTCCCGCCCGCAAAAATAGCGCACTTCGTCGCCATCGGGGCCTGGTTGTTGCAGCCGGGTGGCCTCGCCCAGGGGCAGGTGGAGCCCGCACTCCTCGCAGGCCACCAGCTTCTCGCCCTGTGGCGGTTTCCCCTCGCCCCCCTGATTGGGCGGCTCGCGATCGCTCTGCCCGAGCTGGCGGCGGAGGCTTTGTACCAGCCACCAACCGGCGCCCACGAGCAGTACTAACAGAATCAGTCTTGGCATTTTGCCTCGCCCGGGTTTATCTAAGACAATAGCGCATCACTTTACAACCGCCCCCGTGGCAAGACAATAAGCCCCATGAACACGCGTAACGAACCCTTGCCCCTGCGCATAGAGCTGATCCAGTTCAACCCCAAAGTGGGCGACTTGCAGGCCAATACAGACGCTATCGTTCAGGCCCTGGAGCAGAGTGTGGCGTCCGATCTGGTGGTCTTCCCCGAGTTGGCCCTGACTGGTTACCCGCCCGAGGACTTGCTCAACCGCCCGGCTTTTCTCGACGAAGTGGACGAGCGGCTCGAGGCTCTGGCCCGGCGCTGTCCGCAGCAAACCTTTCTGGTCGGGGTACCCCGGCGCGCCGAGGGCCGACTATACAATGTTGCGGTACTGGTGCAGGCGGGTGAATTGAAATCGGTTTACCGCAAACGCGTGTTGCCGAACTACGGTGTATTCGATGAACGCCGCTATTTCAGTGAAGGTCAGGAGCCCGGCCTGGTCGATGTCGGCGGGCGCCGTATTGGCCTCTGTCTGTGCGAAGACCTCTGGCGGCCCCAGCCGAGCGCCGACCTCGCCGAGGCGGGCGCCGAGGCCATTCTCTCCCTCAACGCATCGCCCTTTCATGTGGGCAAGCAGGCCGAGCGCGAGACTACGGCCCGTCAGCGGGCCGAAGAGACCGGGCTGGCGGTGGCCTATGTGAATTTGTGGGGTGGCCAGGACGAAGTGGTGTTTGATGGCGGCAGCTTTGCCACCGATGAGCGTGGCGCGCTGGTGGCCCGCGCCCCGGCTTGCGCCGATGCCCGTTTGTCCCTGAGCTTGAATGGCGGCCGCTGGCAATGCGATCGGCCTCCGGCGCCGGCACCGGGGGGGTGTGAGGAGCTCTATACAGCCCTGGTGACGGGTCTGCGCGACTACATCGATAAAAACGGTTTTCCCGGTGTGGTGCTCGGCCTCTCCGGAGGGATCGACTCGGCACTGGTGTTGGCGGTTGCGGTGGACGCCCTGGGCAGTGAGCG
Source organism: Pseudomonadota bacterium (assembly GCA_051747425.1). GTDB lineage: Bacteria > Pseudomonadota > Gammaproteobacteria > HTCC5015 > HTCC5015 > HTCC5015. The sequence continues at coordinate 5,715 of JBNJGD010000005.1, read as the reverse complement.
CGTGCATGCCATCATGATGCCCTCGCGTTACACATCGCAGATGAGCCTGGAGGACGCCGACCGCATCGCCGCCAACTTTGGTGTGGATTGCCACCGGGTTTCCATCGAGGACAGCTTTCACACCATGCTCGACGGCCTTGCGCCCCTGTTTGGAGACGCGCCGGTGGACACCGCCGAGGAGAATCTGCAGGCGCGTATTCGCGGCACGCTGTTGATGGCCGTTTCCAACAAGCGCGGCTGGCTGGTGTTGCCCACCGGCAACAAGAGCGAGTACGCGGTGGGTTACTCGACGCTCTACGGGGATATGGTGGGTGGTTATGCCCCGCTCAAGGATGTCAGCAAAACCCGGGTGTTTGAATTGTGTGAGTGGCGCAACCGCGACGGCGAAACGATTCCGCAACGAATCATTGACCGGCCGCCCTCGGCGGAGCTGGCGCCCGACCAGAAGGACGAGGATTCCCTGCCGCCCTATGAAGTGCTCGATCAAATTCTGGCGCTCTACATCGAACAGGCCCAATCGCCGGCGGATATTGTCGCCAAAGGATTTGACGAGGCGGCGGTAAAGGACACTGTCCGCCGGGTCAATCTCAACGAGTACAAGCGCCGCCAAGCCGCCCCCGGTCCCAAGGTGACACCCTGTGCCTTTGGTCGCGAGCGCCGCTACCCCATCACCAGCGGTTTCTGGCGCTAGTCTTTTTAGGCCCAGGTGCGTGTATTACCGCGAGTGGCAGGCTCACTTACTCAGGTTTTCCGGATGGCACTGGTGCCAGGGCATGGCCTTCGGCCGTGGCGGCCAGGTCGTCCATGCCCAGCTGGCGGTAACCTTCAGCCATGATGGCTGGGGCGGCCTCCACTGAGGGGGCGCCGTTGAAACGCTGAATGCACTGTTGGGCTCGCTGGCTGGCAGAGAGCCAGGCCTCTCGGCGGATGTACCAGTGGGCGCGATCGATGCAGGCCTCGGCCATCTGGTTTCTCAGGTAGAGACTCCGCTGCTGGGCATCGGCGGCGTACTCGCTCTCGGGAAAGCGGCGCACCAGTTCCGAAAAGGCGTTAAGGGAGCGCTCCAATACGGGCAGCTCGTAGTCGCTGGGATCGCGGGGAAACCAGCGTTGAAGAAAGGAAATGTTGCGATCGAAGTCGGCCAGCCCCTGCATATACAGTGCGTAGTCCACCCGGGGGTGTGTGGGGTTGAGGCGGGCAAAGCGCTGGGCGGTGGAGATCACATCCTCGCTGCGCATGGCCCTATAGTAGGCGTACATCAAGTCCAGCTGCCCCTGAATGGCGTAGTCGTCAAAGGGATAGCGGGCATTGAGCGTTTCCAAACGGCGAATAGCGGTCTGGAATTCGCCCCGGGTCAGGGCGCTTTTGGCTTCCTGGTAAAGGCGGACCTCGTCCCAGCGGTCGAGTTCGTCAATGCTCGAGGCGCAGCCACCGAGGGCGAACAGGGCCAAAAGGGCGATCAGAAGGGTCGGGGTTCGTCGGGTGGTCGGCGTCATGTGTCCGGCTTCTATATAATGGTGGATGAATTCAAACCAAGCGAACATTGTAACCGAAAGCGGCCCCATGACAGAACACGATCTCACAGTTCCAGAAGAACTCGCCGGGCAGCGCTTGGACAAGGTATTGTCCAAGCTGTTCCCCGACTTTTCCCGCAGTCGCCTTCAACAGTGGTTGAAGGAGGGCTGCGTGCACATCGACGGCCAGGTCTGGCCAGGCAAACAAAAAGTCGATGGCGGCGAGCGGCTGACCGCCGAGTTTCCCGAGGAGGAGGACCTGAGCGGTTCGGTGGAGCCCCAGGACATTCCTCTGGATATTGTCTACCGGGACGAGGCACTGCTGGTGGTGAACAAGCCCGCCGGTATGGTGGTGCATCCCGCCGCCGGCAACCCCGACGGGACCCTGCAGAATGCCCTTTTGCATTACGATCCCGGCCTGGCCTCGGTGCCGCGTTCGGGGATTGTTCACCGGCTCGACAAGGAGACTTCGGGCCTGCTGGTGGTGGCGCGTCACCACGCCGCCCATAAATCCCTGGTTGAGCAGTTGCAGGCGCGCACGGTAAGTCGGGTGTACGACGCCGTAGTCTTTGGCCGGGTGATTGCCGGCGGCGCCGTCGAGGGCAATATCGGCCGCCATCCGGGGGACCGCAAGAAAATGGCGGTCCGCCAGGTTGGAGGTAAACCGGCGGTGACCCACTATCGCGTCGAGGGCCGCTTTCGCCACCACAGCCATTTGCGCTGCCAGCTGGAAACCGGGCGTACCCACCAGATTCGCGTACACATGGCCCACATCGGTTTCCCGCTGGTGGGCGACCCGGTCTACGGCGGTCGCCGGCGGCTTCCGGGGGACATTGACGACGAGCTGTACCAGTGCCTTGAACAGTTCGATCGACAGGCATTGCACGCTGCGGAACTGGGCCTGATTCACCCCGACAGTGGCGAGTCCCTGCGCTGGCAGGCGCCCCTGCCCGAAGACATGGACGAATTGCTGTTTCTGCTGGAACAGGACGCCGGGGAAATTCCCGACACGGAGAGCGAAGACGACGACTGGGATGATTGGGACGAAGACGACTACGATGTCGAGGTGGTCTACACCGATGAGTAGTGACTGGATAAAACCGGACTGGCCGTTGCCCCGGGGTGTTCGTGCGGTGACTACCACGCGCCGCCCACAGGGCCTGGGCACGGCAAGTGCAGCGCCTTTTGACGACTTTAACCTCGGCGACCATGTGGGGGACGACCCCCGGATCGTAGCCGATCACCGGGCCTGGCTGGAACGCGAACTGGGCCTGCCCCTGCCACCCCGTTGGCTCAACCAGGTACACGGCCAGCGTGTGGTGAACATTGCCCAGATAGATGAGGGTGAACCGGCCGACGCCGCCGTCGCCTTTGAAGCGGGCGCTTGTGCGGTACTCACGGCCGACTGTCTCCCGGTGTTGCTGTGCGACCAGAAGGGCCGGGCGATCGGCGCCGCCCACGCCGGCTGGCGAGGCCTGGCGGCGGGCGTGCTGGAGAACACGGTGGCGGCCATGAACACCCGCCCTCAAACGCTCATGGCCTGGCTGGGCCCAGCCATTGGCCCCGCGGCTTTTGAAGTGGGGGCGGAGGTGGTCGAGGCCTTTGTCACCTGGCAGCCCGCGGCCGAGGCCTGTTTCAAGCAGCGTGATGAGAGTCACTGGCTGGCGGATATTTACCAGCTGGCCCGCCTGCGTCTTCAAGCCGCCGGCATTGGCTACATCTACGGCGGTGATTATTGCACCCACAGCGACGCCGAACGCTTCTACTCCTACCGTCGCGACGGCCAGACCGGCCGCATGGCCAGCCTGATCTGGTTTGAGTCACTCTAAAGAGGCTTGGGTAGTGAAAACACAGAGATCTCAGAGGCCACAGAGTGCACAGAGGCCTTGTGAGAGGACAGCAGTCCGGCGTTCCCCCTGAGCGATAAATATCCCTCTGTGTTCTCAGTGAGCTCTGTGTCATGACTCCGGGTTTTGGTCATTTTGCCCCCGGCCATTGAAAGCGGACTAAACTCCCTTATCTATGGAGACATAGACAACGAATAGAGGAGTTCGCACATGCGAATGGACAAATTGACCACCAAGTTTCAAATGGCACTGGCCGATGCTCAGTCCCTGGCCGTCGGCCGCGACAATCAGTTTATCGAACCTGAACATGTACTCACTGCCATGCTCGACCAGCAGGAGAGTGCGGTGCGCCACCTGCTGGCTCAGGTGGGCGCCAATGTGAACGCCCTGCGCTCGGCACTGGGTGAAGCCCTCGATCGCCTGCCCCAGGTCAGCGGTGCCGAGGGCGATGTTCAGCTGTCCCAGGACACCGGCAAACTGCTCAATATCAGTGACAAACTGTCGCAAAAGCGGGATGACCAGTTTATCTCCAGCGAGTTGTTTATCCTCGCGGCCCTGGAGGCCAAGGGCAAAGCCGCGGAGCTGCTCAAGCAGGCTGGCGTGGAGATCAAGGCCCTGGAGCGCGCCATCGAACAGATGCGCGGCGGACAGAGTGTCAACGACGCCAATGCCGAGGAAAATCGCCAGGCCCTGGACAAGTACACCACCGACCTGACCGAGCGCGCCGAGCAGGGCAAGATCGATCCCGTGATCGGCCGCGACGACGAGATCCGCCGCGCCATCCAGGTGCTCCAGCGCCGAACCAAAAACAATCCGGTGCTGATCGGCGAACCCGGCGTGGGCAAGACGGCCATTGTCGAGGGGCTGGCCCAGCGCATCGTCAACGGCGAGGTGCCCGAGGGCATCAAGAACAAGCGTCTGCTGTCCCTCGACCTGGGGGCCTTGATTGCCGGTGCCAAATACCGCGGCGAGTTCGAAGAGCGTTTAAAGGCGCTGCTCAACGACCTGGCCAAGCAGGAGGGGCAGGTCATTCTGTTCATCGACGAGATTCACACCATGGTCGGGGCGGGTAAGGCCGACGGCGCCATGGATGCGGGCAATATGCTCAAGCCGGCGCTGGCGCGCGGCGAGCTTCACTGCATCGGTGCTACCACTCTGGATGAGTATCGCAAATACATTGAAAAGGACGCCGCTCTGGAGCGCCGCTTCCAGAAGGTACTGGTGGACGAGCCCAGTGCCGAGGACACCATTGCCATCCTGCGCGGCCTCAAGGAGCGCTACGAGGTGCACCATGGCGTGGATATCACCGACCCGGCCATCGTCGCTGCGGCCATGTTGTCTCAGCGCTACATCACCGACCGCCAGTTGCCCGACAAGGCGATTGACCTGATCGACGAGGCGGCCAGTCGCATTCGCATGGAGATTGACTCCAAGCCCGAGTCGATGGATCGCCTCGAGCGGCGCCTGATTCAGCTCAAGATCGAGCGCGAGGCACTCAACAAGGAGTCCGACGAGGCCTCCAAAAAACGCCTGAAGGATCTCGAAAGCGAAATCGACAAGCTCGAGAAAGAGTACGCCGACTTCGAGGAAATCTGGCAGGCGGAAAAGGCCGCTGTACAGGGCAATACCAGCATCAAGGAGGAGCTGGACCGGGCCCGGGTGGAGTTGGAAACCGCCCGCCGCGCCGGCGATCTGTCGCGCATGTCGGAGTTGCAGTACGGCAAGATCCCCGAACTCGAGCAGCGCCTGGCCGCCAGTGAAACGGACGAGGAGCGCGAGTTCACCCTGCTGCGCAACAAGGTCACCGAAGAGGAAATCGCCGAAGTGGTGGCCAAGTGGACCGGCATTCCCGTGTCCAAAATGCTCGAGGGCGAGCGGGACAAATTGCTGCGCATGGAGGAGGCCCTGCATCAGCGCGTAGTCGGCCAGAACGAGGCGATTGCCGCCGTATCCGACGCCGTGCGTCGCTCCCGCGCCGGGCTGTCGGACCCCAATCGTCCCAACGGCTCCTTCCTGTTTCTCGGGCCCACGGGTGTGGGCAAGACCGAGTTGACCAAGGCGCTGGCCGAGTTCCTCTTCGATACCGAAGAGGCGATGGTGCGCATCGATATGTCGGAGTTTATGGAGAAGCACTCCGTGGCTCGCCTGATTGGTGCGCCCCCCGGTTATGTCGGTTACGAGGAGGGCGGTTACCTGACCGAGGCCGTGCGCCGCAAGCCTTACTCGGTCATCCTGCTCGACGAGGTCGAGAAGGCGCACCCGGATGTTTTCAACATCCTCTTGCAGGTACTCGACGACGGGCGCCTCACCGATGGCCACGGTCGCACGGTGGACTTTCGCAATACGGTGATTGT
>JBNJGD010000004.1:0-157070 GCA_051747425.1 Pseudomonadota bacterium | reverse complement strand
CTCTGTGCCCTCTGTGGCTAAAACGCAAAACATCCGACCCACCAAAAGCCAATGCGGCGAAGCCGCCCACCAAGTCGCGGCGGGGTCGCCGCTCCTACAAACCTCCGTGCTCTTCGTGGCTCTGTGGCTAACAACACCCCAAAATCACACAGCGGTGCGCATAAAGGCATCGAGGGTTTTGATAAAGCGCAGGGGGCGTTCGAAGATCAGCAGGTGGCCACAGCCGTCGAACATGACCTGGCGGCTGCCGGGCACTTTCTGTGCCATCAGCGTCTGGCCGCGGGCGTCGTAGAGCTCGGACTCGGAGCCGGTGAGTACCCACAGTGGCCGGTCGTAATCTTCAAAAACCGCACTGAAATCGACGGTTTCGCAGGTGTAGTCGCGCATGCAGCGGGCAAAGGCCGGCCACTGGTCGGCCGGTAGAGAGCGCTCTACCAAGCCCCATTGCCCCATTTGCTGGATCGCCCGCTTCCAGCTCGGTCGCGCTGCAGTGCTGGCGATAAAGTCGGTAAAGTGGGAGAGCAGGTTCTGGCGAAAAGACCGGGGCAGTCGGTCCCAGTGCTCGGGGTAGTTAAGCCGGTCCAGCTCATCGAAGAGAGTCCGAAAGTGGGCCAGCTTTTCCTCCTGGTTTGGGCCGTAGATGCCCCATTGCCAGGACTCGTGGTTGGTCACGGTGTCGACCTGATCGATCTGGGCGTAGGAGCGGATGCGCTCGGTGCCGTGGCGCAATTGATAGGTCATGGCGGTGGAGCCGCCCATGGAGTAGCCGGCGACGCTGACGGTGTCCTCGCCGAGGTGGTCGATCAGATCGGCCAGGTCGTCGGCAAAGTGTTCGAACACCGTCTGATCGTCAGCAAAGCTTGCCTGGCGTGAACCGTTAAAACCGCGCAGGTCGGGCATGATGAAGCGGTAGCGGCGGCGCAGTGGCCAGACCAGCGTCTTCCACAGGGCGGCCTGCATGCCGAAACCGTGGATCAGTATGCAGACGGGCCCCCGGCCCATTTCGTGATAGTGGAGTGTATGGCCGTCGCGGCTCTTGTAATAAGGCATGGGCTGTCTTTTGTAATGAATCGTAGACCCAGTAAATCACACAGCCCGGCCACGGGCATTGTCTTTAACGGCAATAAACCGGGAGAAAATGCCACGGTGGTGGGCGCGGCTTCGGCGTATTGGTAGTTAGCCACAGAGGACACAGAGAGCACAGAGGTTTTCGGGTCATTCCGGAAAGCGCGAAGCGCTTATCCGGAATCTCCCATGCCACTGTAGGTCGGGCTTCAGCCCGACACCCGTGCCGGCTTCGCCGGCGTCCATTGAATGTCGGGAATGCCCCCGACGGGGCAGCCACTTTCTTTTCTCCAGCGAAAAGAAAGTAGCCAAAGGCAGACAGCTGCTCCTGCGCAGTCTGCATTCCCGCCTTCCCTGGCGGTCAAAACGCCGCCCGACCGCCGCGCACCGACTGCGTCGGTGTTCCCTGCGATGCTCGGTAAAAACGGGGCCTGCGGAACTCCCTCGTTTACCTGTCGGTAAACTTCGCTCAAACACGTCCTCGGCCTTTTCCGTTTTTACCTTGCGCTTCTCGGCGCGGCCACGGGAATGGGTGGCAATTCCCACCACTGTGGCTGTAGGAGGCCCGCCCACGGGCCGACTTGTCGCGGCGGGGGCGCCGCTCCTACAACCCCTCACACAAAACCTCTGTGTTCTCTGTGAACTCTGTGGCTAAAACGCAAAACATTCGAGCCGCCCCAGAGCCCATGCGGCGAAGCCGCCCACCGAGTCGCGGCGGGGGCGCCGCTCCTACAGCCCCATACCCTCCGTGGCCAACCCTAGAACAAGTGAGCGTTGAGCCAGAGGTGGGTGTAGATGGAGGCGACATAGCCCAGGGCGATGACCGGGGTCCAGCGCAGGTGGCTCATGAAGGTGTAGTAGCCGCGGGCCTGGCCCATCAGGGCCACGCCGGCGGCGGAGCCCAGCGAGAGCATGGAGCCGCCGACGCCGGCGGTAAGGGTGACCAGCAGCCACTGGCCGTGGGACATATCGGGCTCCATGGAAAGCACGGCAAACATCACCGGAATGTTGTCGACGATGGCCGAGAGAACGCCGACGGTGGCGTTGGCCATGGTCTGGTTCCACTCGTAGTACATGATGTTGGAAACCTCGGCGAGGTAGCCGATGTGGCCCAGACCACCCACGCAGAGCACGACGCCGTAGAAGAACAGCAGGGTGTCCCACTCGGCGCGGGCCGTGCGGCTGAAGACATCGAAGGGCAGGGCCTTGTCGAGACGCTCCAGGAGGGCGTGGTCGCCGAGTTTCTTGGCCAGGGCGCGCTCCTCGGCGACGCCGCGGTCGAAGGTCTTGCGCAGGTAGTAGCCAAAGAACTGCAGGTAACCGAGGCCGGTCATCATGCCCAGCACCGGCGGCAGGTGGAGGAAGTTGTGGCCACAGACTGCGGTGATGATGGTGAGCAAAAAGAGTACAACGGTGCGGCGGGCGCCGCGCTTCATGATCACTGTCTCGGTAGCCTGTTTGGGCGGCTCGGTAGGAATGAAGAAGTGCATGATCGCCGCCGGAATCAGGAAGTTCACCAGGGAAGGCAGAAACAGGTCGAAGAACTCGGTAAAGGTCACCACGCCCTTCTGCCAGACCATCAGGGTGGTGATATCGCCAAAGGGCGAGAAGGCGCCACCGGCGTTGGCGGCCACCACGATATTGATACAACCGAGGTTGATGAACTTGGCGTTGCCCTCGCCGACCTTGAGGAGCACGGCGCACATCAGCAGCGCGGTGGTCAGGTTGTCGGCAATGGGCGAGATAAAGAAGGAGAGAAAGCCGGTGATCCAGAACAGGCTGCGGTAGCCAAAGCCGCGGCTGACCAGCCAGGCGCGCAGGGCGTCGAACAACTTGCGCTCTTCCATGGCGCTGATGTAGGTCATCGCCACCAGCAGGAACAGCATCAGCTCGGAGTACTCGAGCAGGTTGTGGCGCAGGGCGACGCCGGTGGTGGTGGTGTCGCCCTGCTGGACATAGACGGCGGCGACCATGAACCAGATCACGCCCGCGGCCACCAGCACCGGCTTGGATTTGCGCAGGTGCAGCTTCTCTTCCAGCATCACCAGGATGTAGGCCAAGGTGAACACGACCAGGGCGGCATAGCCGACACCGTGGTTGGTCAGATCGAGCTTTTGACCTGCATCGCCGGCCACAGCAGCCCAGACGGGGGCGGCAAAGCCGCTTAACAGGGCGATCAGGGTGGCGGCGAGGGCGTACCAGCCCCAATTTTGAGCGCGAGTGCGGTCGATCAGAGTACTCACTGACATGGTTTCACCTGGGGTCGTGCTTGGAAGGGGCGCAAATTTATCACAAAATTCCCGCTCTCGCCCGCCCAATGCCCTGTGAAAGTGCATCGACAAGTGGTAAAAAAGCGACTCTTTTGCGCTCGTTTGATCCAGAGCAATGTGTCGCCCCTTCCGGAGTTTGTATGCCACCGATTTTGTCCAAACTGCTGAGCCACCCCAGATCCCAAATGCTCCAGTTCAAGGCGCTTCTCAACGCCTACCCACCCTATGTGGGGGCGGGCATTCGCACTCGGCATGTGTCGGAGGATTTTTCCGAGATCGACATGGTGTTGCGGCTGCGCTGGTTTAACAAAAACTATTTCGGCACCCATTTCGGCGGCAGCCTCTACGCCATGACCGATCCGATCTATTGCCTGATGCTGGCCAAGCAGCTGGGCCGGGATTACATCACCTGGGACAAGGCGGCGAACATCGAATTTGTCTCCCCGGGTCGCGGGGAAGTGCGCGCCGAGTTTCGCCTGACGCCCGAGCGGGTGGAAGAGGTTCGCCGCCAGGCGGCCTCGGGCAAGCCGGTGTTCCCCGAGTTTGAGGTGAGGGTGCTCGACGAGCGGGACAAGCTGGTGGCCCGGGTGCACAAGACCCTGTATGTGCGCGAAAAACCGCCCCGCCGCTGAGCCACTGTCTTCAGTAGTGGGGCGGGGGTGTCTCCTCGGAGACCTGGGCGATCAGGCTGGGTGCCACCGCCTCCATCTGTTCGCGCAGGGCCCCCAGCTGTTTTTTCAGACTGGCATTTTCCAGTTGCAGAAGCGTCACCACTTCGTTGAGTTCGTGGTGCTGTGACTCGAGGAAGGTCAGTTTGACCTCCAGATCATCGATGCGCTGTTCGGAATGACTCATGAGGGATTCCCCTTGGGTAGCCTGCCTCAGCCGGCGCGGCGGCGCAGGTCGCGAAGCAGTATAAACAGCCAGGGCCACAGGATGGCGCCGGTGAGTGCCGGGGCAAAGTGCAGCAGCGACTCGGTGGTGCCGGTGATCTGTTCGCTCTCCACCCAGAATACGATCAACTGTTTGACCATCAGTGCAAGGAACACAATCACGCTTTGCTGGGTCAGGGGCAGGACGCGGATGCGTTGGTAGTTTTTCAAAAATACCCAGGCGATCAGGATCAGTGCCGTGCCGTTGAGCCCCAGCAGGGAGCCGCCGATCACATCGAGCAAGAGGCCGATGCCAAAGCCGGTATAGATACCGATGCGTTCGGGGTATGCCAGCCACCAGTACATCAATACCAGTGTGACCACATCGGGGCGGAACCATGCCGCCGCCTCCGGCAGGGGGACCAGTTTGAACAGAAAGGCGACCAGCAGGGAGGTGAGCACCAGGCCGGCGGTGGGGCGTTTACTCTTCATCGTCGAGGGCCTCCTCGCTGGTCAGTTCCGGCCGTTCGGCCAGACAGTTGGCGATCACCGGATCGTCGTCGGTCAAGTGACTGGGCCACATCATCAACACTTCGCTGACCCGGTCGAGGGCGGCCGTGGGCGTGGCGCTCACCCGGGCAAAGGGCTGGGTGGGGTCGCGTTCAATAGAGGTGACATAGGCCACCGGATAGTTGGCCGGAAAGCGCTGGCCCAGGCCCGAGGAAATCATCAGATCGCCCATTTCGATATCGGCGTTGTTGGGGATGTGGAGCAGTTCCAGTTCGTCGATTCGGCCGGTGCCACGGGCGATGGTGCGCAGTCCGGTGCGGTTGGACTGGATGGGGATGGCGTGACTGGCATCGCTGAGCAACAGGGCCGTGCTGGTAAAGGGGCCGACATGGATAATCTGGCCCAAAATGCCGTCGGCGCCCAGCAGGGGCTGGCCGTCGTAGGCGCAATCGTTGCTGCCACGGTTGAGGGTGACTTCCTGTTTGTAGGGGTCAAAGGCCACGCGCACCAGCTCGGCCACCACGGTGGGCTCGCGAATGCGCTGCGAGGTGCCCAGCAGTTTGCGCAGCCGCTGATTCTTTTTGACGATGATGTCCATGGTCTGCTGACGGCTGTGCAAGGCCAGGTTTTCCTCGCGCAGTTGCTCGTTTTCCGTCAGGAGCATTTGGTGGCTGCGAAACTGGCTGGAGGTCCAGTCCCACATGGCAAAGGGCATGTTGGTGACAAAACGCAGGGGGGCGACCACATAGTCCAGGGTGTGGCGTACCCGGTCGAGGTGGTTGTAGCGATGATCCACCCACATCAGCGCCAGACACAGCGTCAGGCAAAATGCCAGTCGAAGTGTCAGGCTGCTGTTGCGCTGGAAGAGAGAACCTTGCATGGCTCAGGCCAGGGGAACGGGGCGCGGGGATACCGCGCCGCGACCATCAATCAAGTGAGAAGAACTCGGCACCGTGCTCGTCAATCAGCTCGATGACGCGTCCGCCGCCACGGGCCACGCAAGTCAGCGGGTCCTCGGCGATCAGTACCGGCAGGCCGGTCTCTTCCATGATCAGGCGATCGAGGTCGTTGAGCAGGGCGCCACCGCCGGTGAGGACGATGCCGCGCTCGGCGACATCGGCGCCGAGTTCCGGCGGAGTCGCCTCCAGGGCCGTCTTGACCGCGGCGACAATGCCGTAGAGCGGCTCCTGCAGGGCCTCGAGAATCTCGTTGCTGTTGACGGTAAAGCTGCGCGGCACGCCCTCGGAGAGGTTGCGGCCCTTGACTTCCATCTCCTTGAGATCGCGACCGGGGTAGGCCGTGGCGATGGTGTGCTTGATCCGCTCGGCGGTGGCTTCGCCGATCAGGATGCCGTAGTTGCGGCGTATGTAGCTGACGATGGCCTCGTCAAAGCGGTCGCCGCCAATGCGCACAGAGGCGGAGTAGACGATGCCGTTGAGGGACATCACGGCCACTTCGGAGGTGCCACCGCCGATGTCCAGCACCATGGAGCCGCGGGCCTCGTCCACGGGCATGCCCGCGCCGATGGCGGCGGCCATGGGCTCTTCGATCAGATAGGCCTTGCGGGCGCCGGCGCCGAGCACCGACTCGCGAATGGCCCGGCGCTCCACCTGGGTGGCGCCGCAGGGCACACAGACCAGTACCCGCGGGCTGGGCTTGAACATCCGCGCCGAGTGCACCTTGCGGATAAAGTGCTGGAGCATCTTCTCGGTGATGGTGAAATCGGCGATCACGCCGTCCTTCATCGGCCGGATGGCTTCCATGTTGTCGGGGGTTCGACCGAGCATCCGCTTGGCGTCGGTGCCGAAGGCCTCGAGCTTGGAGGCGCCGGTGGCGAAGTCGCGGCGGATCGCCACCACGGAGGGCTCATCGAGCACAATACCCTCTCCACGCGAGTAGATAAGAGTATTGGCGGTGCCCAGATCGATGGACAAGTCGTTGGAGAAGAATCTGCCGAACACGGTATTTTCCAGTTTAGAAGTTCAGATTGAATTGCAAGGCGCAACTTTAGCAACGGCGCATGGGCTGGGCAAGCATTGTCTGACAGCAGGTAGTGCGGGCACTGCCGCGAGCGCCATTTTGTGGTAGATTTCATGCCTCGATATTGAGCCCAAAGCGAGAGTACCGCGATGTCGCTAAGCACCGACGATGTCAAAAAGATTGCCAGCCTGGCCGCGCTGGAGATTCGCCCCGAGGAACTCGGCGAGTACGAAAAGACGCTGTCCAGCATTTTTGTTCTGGTCGAGCAGATGAACAGCGTGGACACCAGTGGGGTCGAGCCCATGGCCCACCCGCTGCACATGACCCAGCCCCTGCGCGCCGACGAAGTGACCGAGCAGGACCAGCGCGAGCACTTCCAGGCCCACGCCCCGGCCACCGAAGATGGCTACTACCTCGTGCCCAAGGTGATTGAATGAACGCCACGGATACCCCCATGCACCAGATGACCATTGCCGAACTGTCCCGCGGCCTCGAGCGCGGCGATTTCACCAGCGTCGAGCTGGTGGAGCACTTTTTAAAGCGCATCGAGGCCCACAACGGTGAGCTCAACGCCTTTATTACCGTGACCCCCGAGCAGGCCCTGGAGGCCGCCCGCCGCGCCGACGCCCTGCGCGCCGAGGGCAAGGCCGGCCCTCTGACCGGCGTGCCCATGGCCCACAAGGACATTTTCTGCACCGACGGCGTGCGCACCTCCTGCGGTTCAAAAATGCTCGACCCCTTTATTGCGCCCTACGACGCCGCGGTGGTCGAGCGCATGGCGGACGCCGGCATGGTGTCCCTGGGCAAGCTCAATATGGACGAGTTCGCCATGGGCTCCTCCAATGAAACCAGTTACTACGGTCCGGTGAAGAACCCCTGGGACACCGGTCGCGTGCCCGGCGGTTCCTCCGGTGGTTCGGCGGCGGCGGTGGCCGCGCGTCTGGTGCCCGGCGCCACCGGCACCGACACCGGCGGTTCGATTCGCCAGCCAGCGGCCTTTTGCGGCCTTACCGGCCTCAAGCCGACCTATGGGCGGGTGTCCCGCTACGGCATGATCGCCTTTGCCTCCAGCCTCGACCAGGCCGGGCCGCTGGCCCGCAGCGCCGAGGACTGCGCCCTGATGCTCGGCGCCATGGCCGGTCACGATGGCCGCGACTCCACCAGCGCCAACGAGCCGGTGCCGGACTATGTCGCCGCGCTGGGCCAGTCTTTAAAAGGTATGAAGGTCGGCCTGCCCAAAGAGTTTTTCGATGAAACCATGCCCGAAGCCATTCGCCGCTCGGTGGATGCGGCGGTAGAGGTGTTCAAGGCTCAGGGTGCCGAGATCGTCGAGGTCAGCCTGCCCAACGCTCATTTGTCCGTACCGGTCTACTATGTGGTCGCCCCGGCCGAGTGCTCCTCCAATCTCTCGCGGATGGACGGCGTGCGCTTTGGCCACCGCTGCGACGACCCCAAAGATCTCCAGGACCTCTACACCCGGTCCCGCGGCGAGGGCTTCGGCGACGAGGTCAAGCGCCGCATCATGGTCGGCACCTACGCCCTGTCGGCAGGTTACTACGACGCCTACTATCTGAAGGCCCAGCAGCTGCGCCAGCTGATTTCCGACGATTTCAAAAAGGCCTTTGAGTCGGTCGACCTGTTGCTCAGCCCCACCGCCCCGGAGACCGCCTTCGAGTTTGGCGCCAAGGGCGGCGACCCGGTGTCCATGTACCTTTCGGACATCTACACCATCGCCATCAATCTGGCCGGCGTGCCGGCGGTGTCGCTGCCGGCAGAGCCGGTGGACGGCCTGCCCGTGGGCCTGCAGCTGATCGGCAACTACTTTGACGAGGGCCGTTTGCTGGCGGCGGCGCACCAGTTCCAGCAACAGACCGACTACCACAAGGCCGCACCGGAGGCGTTTGCATGAGTGTCATCAACATTATTCTCAATATTTTGTGGCTGATTCTGGGCGGCGGCCTGATGGGCCTGGCCTGGTTCCTGGGTGGCGTGCTGATGGCCATCTCCATCGTCGGCCTGCCCTGGGCCCGGGCCTGTTTCAATATCGGCCGTCTCATCCTCTGGCCCTTTGGCTACGATGTGCGCCAGCGCTCCACCGAGGACATCGGCACCGGCCCTCTGGGCCTGCTGGGCAACATCCTCTGGTTTATCATCGCCGGCGTCTGGCTGGCCATCGGCCACCTGGTGGCTGCCGTGGGTTTCTTCATCACCATCATCGGCATCCCCTTCGCCATCCAGCACATCAAATTTGTCCAAATCTCCCTGTTCCCCATCGGCAAACAGGTAGTGGCCATCAGAAGGGATTAGCCACAGAGCCTCGGAGAGCACGGAGTGAGTTAGGAAAAGTACATCAAGGATGACGGAGATGGATAAGGAAATTTATCTGAGTCAGGGAGTCATTGGTGCGGCGATTGAGGTGCACCGCGAACTTGGAGCAGGGTTGCTGGAGTCGGTGTATGAGAAGGCATTGTGTGCCGAGTTGTATCGCAGAGGATTTAATTGTGAACAACAAAAAGTAATGCCGGTGTTGTACAAGGGAGAACGCATTGGTGAACATCGTATCGATTTGTTGGTAAATAACAGGTTGGTCATAGAGGTAAAAAGCGTTGAACGCTTCGAAAGCGTGTTCGACGCACAAATACTGAGTTACATGAAGCTCGGGCAGTATCCGGTAGGATTGTTGTTGAACTTTAATACCAAACTGCTCAAGAACGGCATCAAACGATTTGTCTTGTAATGCAACCAAGTCACATGACATTGAAAACTCCGTGCTCTTCGTGGCTCTGTGGCTAACAAAAACGAGGTAAAGAACATGTCCTGGGAAGTGGTCATTGGTATGGAAATTCACGCGCAGTTGGCGACGCGGAGCAAGATTTTCTCCGGGGCGTCGACGGCCTATGGTGCGGCGCCGAATTCGCAGGCCTGTGCGGTGGATCTGGGGTTGCCCGGTGTATTGCCGGTGCTCAACAAGCAGGCGGTGGAGATGGCCGTGCGCTTTGGTCTGGCCATCGACGCCGAGATCGGCCGCCGCTCGGTATTTGCGCGCAAGAATTACTTCTACCCCGATCTGCCCAAGGGCTACCAGATCTCCCAGTACGAGTTACCCATCGTCGGCGAGGGCTACCTGGATATCGACCTTGAGGACGGCGAAACCAAGCGCATCGGCGTGACCCGGGCGCACCTCGAGGAGGACGCGGGCAAGTCGGTCCACGAGGGCTTTGCCCGCATGACCGGCATCGACCTCAACCGCGCCGGCACGCCGCTGTTGGAAATCGTCTCAGAGCCCGACATGCGCAGTGCCAAAGAAGCGGTGGCCTACATGAAAAAAATGCACGCCCTGGTGCAGTACCTGGGCATCTGCGACGGCAACATGCAGGAGGGTTCCTTCCGCTGTGACGCCAATGTCTCGGTGCGCCCCGTTGGCCAGGCCGAGTTCGGCACCCGCGCCGAGCTGAAGAACCTCAACTCCTTCCGCTTTATCGAGCGCGCCATCAACTACGAAGTCGAGCGCCAGATCGACCTGATCGAAGGCGGCGGCACCGTGGTTCAGGAAACCCGCCTGTACGATGCGGACAAGGACGAAACCCGCTCCATGCGCGGCAAGGAAGACGCCAACGACTACCGCTACTTCCCCGACCCGGACCTGCTGCCCGTGGCGGTGACCGACGAGGACATCGAGCGCATCCGCGCCACCCTGCCGGAACTGCCCGATGCCAAGCGCCAGCGCTATGTCAGCGAGCTGGGTCTCAGCGACTACGATGCCGGCGTGCTCACCTCGAGCAAAACCGTGGCCGACTACTACGAGGCGGCCCTGGCCGCCGGTGCCGAGGCCAAGCTGGCGGCCAACTGGGTCAACGGCGAACTGGCCGCGGCGCTCAACAAAAACGAACTGGAAATCGACCAATCCCCGGTGACGCCGTCCCTGCTCGCCGGCTTGCTGGCGCGCATTGCCGACGACACCATCTCCGGCAAAATTGCCAAGCAAGTGTTTGAAAGTCTGTGGAACGGCGAGGGAAGCGCTGACGAAATCATCGAAGCCAAGGGGCTTAAACAGATTACCGACAGTGGCGCACTGGAGGGCATCATCGACGAGGTCATGGCCAACAACGCCGAGCAGGTCGACAACTACCGCGCCGCCCCCGAGGACAAGCGCGGCAAGATGATCGGCTACTTCGTCGGCCAGGTGATGAAAGCCACCCAGGGCAAAGCCAACCCCGGCCAGGTCAACCAGCTCCTCAAACAAAAACTCGACGGGTGAGCCTTTCAAACCGGGGTGAAATGACACAGAGGCCACCGAGCTCACAGAGAACACAGAGAGTTCCCGGTCATTCCGGAAAGCGCACTGCGCTTATCCGGAATCTGCACAAACCAGGGCGGCGTAGGAGCGGGCCTGCCCGCGAAAGAGCGTGTAGGATGGAGATGCCTCCGCCGCATTCGTCCTACGCTCTCCTCAAAGCGCGATTATTGAGACAAAAAATCTCAGTGGGCTCTGTGCTCTCAGTGCACTCTGTGTTTTAACTCCCTACGCTATGCAAATACACCCGAATTGGATAATGCAGACACCATGACTAACGACACACTCCACCGATTTATGATTGATGACTCCGATGTGCGCGGCGAGCATGTGCATCTGGACAGCAGCTGGCAGCAGATGATGGAGAGCACCAGCTACCCGGCGCCGGTGCAGCGCTTGCTGGGCGAGGCCACGGCGGCCGCGGTGTTGATGGCCGAGACCATCAAGCTCGACGGCACGCTGACACTGCAGGCCCAGGGCGATGGACCGGTCAAGTTGCTGGTGGTGCAGGTCACTTCCGAGCGAAGCTTCCGCGCCACCGCCAAGTGCGAGACCGAGGTGAGCGAGGGTCCATTGGCCGAGCTACTCGGCCACGGTCAGATGGTGCTGAACATCGAGCAGGGTGGCGCCGGACAAAACTACCAGGGCGTAGTGCCGCTGGAGGGTGAGCGGCTGCAGGATGCCCTGGGCGTCTACTTCGAGCGCTCCGAGCAGTTGCCCACCGCACTGTGGCTGTCCGCTTCGGACGAGGCCGTGGCCGGTTTGATGCTGCAAAAGTTGCCGGGTCATAAAACCGAGGGCGACGAGGATCTGTGGCCGCGCATGTTGAAACTCGCCGATACCGTCAAGCCCGCCGAATTGCTCGATTTGTCGGTGCAGGAGATGTTGCACCGGCTGTTTCACGAGGAGGAACTGCGCCTGTTCGAGGGCGAGCGTCTGAGCTTTCGCTGCAGCTGCTCCACCGAGCGCATCGCCAACACCATTGTGTCACTGGGGCAAAAAGAGGCCGAATCGATCGTCGAGGAACAGGGCCAGATCGAAGTCACCTGCCAGTTCTGCCAACGCGCCTACCGCT
This sequence comes from Pseudomonadota bacterium, assembly GCA_051747425.1. Taxonomy (GTDB): domain Bacteria; phylum Pseudomonadota; class Gammaproteobacteria; order HTCC5015; family HTCC5015; genus HTCC5015. Next base: position 145,004 of record JBNJGD010000004.1, on the reverse strand, counting down.
TCGACCCCGTCGATGTCGCCGCCCTGTTCAGCGACGACACCGCCCCGGGCAGCGAAGAGGTCCATTGATTTTTTAGCCACAGAGGGCACAGAGAGCACAGAGATTCTGTAGGAGCGGCGCCCCCGCCGCGACAAAAGATGACACCCATGTCGGCCCGAGGGCGGGCCTCCTACATTGTGGCTAACAGCCCATCAATTAAATGCGTCGGTGTGGAGAGTCTCCTGGTCGCCGCGGGGCTGGATGGTGAAGCGGTATTCCCGGCGCTCGCCGTCGAACAGGGGGTTGTACCAGTAGCCTTCGTACTCGGCCATGCCGTCGTCGGCGTCGTTTTCGACAATGCGCACGGCCAGGTCGTAGCCGCCGTCGTCCACGGGGACGCCGTCGATTTCCAGCGGCTGCCACTCGCCGCCGTCGACCCGGGTTTCAATGCTCAACAGCGGCTTGTGGAGTTCGATCTGACTGAGATTGACATCGCGCCAGCGGAATACCCAGTGCCCCTCGGTGTTGACCTGGGCGTGGTGGAAGCTTGGCGCTTCGAGTATTTTCCGCTGGCCCCTGGCCTCGATGACTTCTGCGGGCAGGAAGCGCCGGGTCTCGAACTGGTAGGTCCAGCCCTCGGGCAGCTCGCTGATGCGTGTATCGCTGCTTAACATGTCCCGGCTGAGGGCGGCGATATGACCGCGCAAATAGGGCAGGGTGTGCTTGCCGTAAATGGTGTGTCCGCCCTCGTAGAGCTGGCGGCCGTACTCTTCCGGCGTCGTCACATAGCCGGTGTAGCCGTTGGCCAGACTGGTGGTCATGATGTGGTCGACGGGCTTGTCCGCCGCCTCGAAAGCCCGTCGCGCCTCGTCGGCAATGCGTGCGCCGGATTCGGTGGTCAGTTCAAAGGGCAGGGGGATCATCAGAAAATCGCCAATGCGCACCAGTTGGAACATCACATGGTCGGGGAAGCTGTCCTTGGGTTCCAGCAGGGGCTGAAGCAGGTCAAAGCCGAGAATGCGCTTGCGCCCCTGGCAGTTGTCCTCTTCCGCGCCCCAGCGCCGCGATCCCGGCTTGAAGGGCGGGATGTGGCCAATCACCGGCGAGGTGTGCTCCAGCGGTGCGCCGGCCAGGGTGGTGCCGGCGGCGGCTTCGCTACAGATGGCCACATCGCCGATGCGGTTTTGCTGGCGGATGTCGATATGGCGGGCGGCGCTTTCAATGTCGATGTCGTCGCTCAGCTCATCGCCCAGTTCGCGATAGAGCCGGATGGCGTGGCGGGCGATGCCCTGACCCACGCGGCGGGCCTCAATGTAGCCGAGCATGCCAAAGCGGTTGGCCGGGGCGATGTCGCCGTGATTGCCCTCAAAGGCACTGAAGTGCACCGGCCGCTCGCCCTCCAATTCACTCTCGATGGCCCACTCCCAGTCCTTGTGGATATAGGCCCAGACATCGGCGTTGAACAGGCGCTCGCGCTCGGGCAGGGCGGTGCCGTGGATGGCAAAGCTGGCAAAGGCCCCCAGTGGGCGATAGCGGCCGCCCTCGTCGAGTGTGTCGATGCGCACCATGTGCAGGTCCGGATTGACCGTGTGGAAGGTGCGGTTGTCGGCGGTGCTTTTGTTGTCCTGGTTTTCATTGAGTACATGGGCCTCAATGGCGCGGTTGCGGGTCAGCCCCCAGACCTGGGTGCTGCCGCTGGCGATCCGCGCGGGCGCCGCCTGGCGGAAGGCCTCAATGGCGGTGGCGCCGATTTGCTGGACCAGGAAGTTGAAGTAACCCTCGGCAAAGCCGCTCTGGTGGGAAATGTGTTTGTTGTAGAACTGGCTGCCGACGATTTGCCCCGGCCCGGAATGGGTGTGGGTGGCGGTCACGGTGATCCGGCTGGCATCGATATCGGTGTGCGGGGCGAGCACTTCGCCCAGGCGCGTTTGCAGTACGCGGGAGCCGGTGGCCAGGTCGGTCTGCACCAGCAGGTGGCTGTCGCCCTCGGCGTCCCGGATGTAATAGACCCGGGCATAGAGCCGCGTGCGGAAGCCTTCGCCGATGGTGGACCAGGTGGAGTAGCCCGCCCGTGGGAGTACGCCGGGCGGCGGGGTGATGTCCACGGTGCCGGCGCCGGCCATGAGATTGCCGGTTTCGGGGGTGGCGCTGGCCGGGTTGTGGTTGACGCGCATTTCGCTGAGGTCAGTGTGGCCGGGAATCAGCCAGAGCAGGGCGGTGAGGGTGATCAGGAAGCGTTGCAGTGTATGGGTCATGGTTGGTCGCAGGGTTGTTTAATTTTGTGACAAAATATCATTTCCAGGCCCTGGGCGCGAGTGGCGGGGCTCAGGCGTGAAGGTTGGGAATAATGCGACTTTCCACGCGTTGAATGGCGTCCTTGAGTTGCAGTTTGCGCTTTTTCAATCGCGTCAGCTGCATCTGGTTGCCGGTACCGAGACGCGTCAATTCGTCCACCTGCTCGTTGAGCTCACTGTGCTCTTCGCGCAGGCGCCTCAGTTGGGCCAGCAGTTCGTCGCGTTGGTCTTCGGTCATGGCGAATCCTCGTGGGACTCGATGTTAGCACAGTCGACGGTGGCCACGCCGCAGCACTCGGCGTGGCGGCGGGTGTCCGGCCAGCCGCTGGCGATGCGCCTTTGCTTGTCGATGCGCGGTTGTTTTTTAATCGCCGCCTCGCGCACCAGCGCCTCGGATCGATCTGCGGCGGGTTCCAGGTAACACAGTTTGAGCGGGCGCCGGGCGCGGGTGTAGCGCGCCGCCTGGGGGCTGCTGTTATGTTCGTTCAAACGCCTGGCGGGGTCGGTGGTGACGCCGGTGTAGAGCGTGCCATCAGCGCACTGCAGAGTGTAAATCCACCAGCGACTAGCCGGCATGGCTGGTGCGGTTGGACTGGCTGGCTTCCGGCGTCTGGCAGTAGAAACGGTGGGGTTTGTCGATACCGAAACCCTGAGCGTAGTCGATGCCGATTTGCCGAAGCGTGGCAATGATGTCCTCGCTTTCCGCGTACTCGGCAATGGTCTTCATGCCCATCAAATGGGCGATCTGGTTGATGTGTTCGACCATGGAGCGGTCAATGGGATCGTTGAGTATGTCGCGCACGAAGTCGCCATCGATTTTGAGATAGTCCACCGGCAATTGCTTGAGATAACTCAGGGAAGACATGCCCTTGCCAAAGTCGTCCAGGGCAAAGCGGCAACCCAGGGCTCGCATGCTGACAATGAATTGTCGGGCCTGATTGAAGTTGGCGATGGCGGCGGTTTCGGTAATCTCGAAGCAGACCTTGGAGGCCAGGCCGGGCAGGCGCATCAACTGCTGGCGCAGATCCTGGTTGAAACGGCTGTCAACAATGGAGCGCGCCGAGAGATTGATGGAGACGGTGTGGGTGCTGGCCATGGACTCGGGGCAGCTGACAAACCAGTCGACCACATTCTTGACCACCCAGCGGTCGATTTCCGAGATCAGGTTGTAGCGCTCGGCGGCATTGAGGAAGTCGCCGGCCGAAGTCATCTGGCCGTTTTCGCCGATGGCACGCAAGAGGATTTCGTAGTGCTCGCCTTGTTCTTCGGCATTGAGCGGCACGATGGACTGGCGGGTGAGCAGGAAGCGATTTTCGGCAATCGCGCCGTTGAGATAGGCGGCCCAGCGCATTTCACCACGGCGGCGCAGCAGCTCGTGATCGTCGGGTTCGAAGACATGGATTCGGTTGCGACCCTTTTCCTTGGCGGTGTGACGGGCGGCGTCGGCGTCGTTCATCAGGTCGGCGAGGTAGTCGGTGTTGCCGTCCACTTCCACCACGCCGATGGCGGCGGAAATGGCAAAGCTTTTGTCTTCCCAGTTGAACTGGTAGTTGGCAACGCGCTCGCGCAGGGCCTGGATGCGCGGCAGTGCCTCATCGTTACTGGTATTGACGAACAAAATACCGAACTCGTCACCGCCCAGGCGGCCGGTAATGTCGCCGGGCCGGGCCTCGTCGCGCACCATATCGGCAAACTGGCGAATCAGGTCGTCGCCGGCGCTGTGGCCGCAGGTGTCGTTGATGACCTTGAACTGGTTGATGTCCAGGGTGCAGAGCACATGGTGATCATCCGGGTTGGGCTGGCTCACGAGCTGTTGCAGCTGGTGTTCAAACTCGTGGCGGTTGAGCAGGTCGGACAGCGGATCGTGGGTGGCCTGGTAGCGCAGCTGCAGTGTCAGCTCTCGCTCCATGGTGACATCGTGGAAAATCACCACCACGCCTTTTACCTCGCCCTTGCGACCGCGAATCAGGCTGGCCTTGTGTTCGACGATGGTCTCGTGCCCGTCATAGCTGAGCAGAATATGGTGGCGCACCGGCTTGGCGTAGCCGTCGTCCAGGCAGGTCTGGATAAAGTGTCCGCGCGGTTCATGGGTCTGCTCGTCAAAGAGCATGAATACTTCGCTCAGGGAGTGTCCCAGGGCGCTGTCCCCCGGCCAGCCGGTGAGCTGGGTGGCGGTGGGGTTGATGTAGGTGATGCGGTCGCTTTCATCGGTGGCGATAACGCCGTCGGCAATGGCTTCCAGAGTCACCAGGGATTGCTCCTTCTGGGCGTCCAGGGCGCGTTCGGCCTGGTTGCGCTGACGCTGCTCTTCCATCAGCACCATCCGGGACTCGTCGTTGACCCATTCGTAGGTCTCGGCCACCAGGGCGGCCACCAGCACGGCGCCCACAGTGAGATAGGGGCTGATGCGCAGCAACTCATCGGAACTCATCCGGTGGGGGCTGGTGTAACCGTAGATTTCGCTGAAGTAGAGCAACAGGGCGCTGGCAGCGGTAAATACGGCCACCAGAATGCCCAGGCGCCGGCCGCCCATAAAAGTGGCGAAGAGGGGAACCAGCGGAAACCAGTGAAGGGTGGAGGAAAAGGCGCCGCCGTAGGTATAGCCGGCCAGAGTGAGCATGGCCAGAATGGCAAAGGCGGTAATGGCGCCCAGGGGAATTGTGCTCTGGGCAAAGCGGTTGAGCAGCAGGGTGCAGATAAGCAGGCTCATCAGGCCGGCGACCATCAGGTCGGGGCGGGTGAATTCGCCCTGCTGGATGTACAGGCGGGTGAGCAGGCCAAGGCACACGATAATCGCCAGCACAGCGCCGACCACGCTCATGCGGCCACGGCGGGCATTAAGCTCGTACTGGAGCGCGCGCGGCGACAAAAACCAGCCGGTCACGCGATTGTAAAAGCGGAACAGTCCGCCGTAAGCCTTGTCTTTCAACTTGTACAATCCCCCTGCAGTGCGCTGATTTGCCAGCGTTTTGCAGTGCCTTGGTATTTAATTATCCGGGCATTTTGTCACAGGGATGCGAGGGAGTCTTTGTTTTTTCAGGTCGTTTTAAGGGGTAAAGAAGACAGTCTAGGCAAGGGCCTGCCGGCGCCGTAGAATCCCCGCCCATGTTGCAATTCCAGTCCGTTACCCTCCGCCGCGGCCCCCAGGTCCTGTTTGAAAATGCCCGCTTTTCCCTCCACCGGGGGCAGTGCATCGGCCTCACCGGGGCCAATGGCACGGGCAAATCCAGCCTGTTGCTGGCGATTCTCGGCGAAGTGCCGGTGGATTCGGGGGAAATCAGCTTGCAGGGCGGCAGCGTGGTGGCCCATGTGGCCCAGGAGGTCGAGGCGCTTAAACGCAGTGCCCTGGATTTTGTGATCGACGGCGACGCCGAGCTGCGCCAGGTGGAGCGCGACATCGAGGCGAGCATCGACGAACCCATGCGCCACAGCCGCCTGCTGGCCCACTACGAGACCCTGGGCGGCTACACGGTGGCGGCCCGCGCCGGGCGCCTGCTCAGCGGTCTGGGTTTTGTCGAGGCCGACCACGCCCGCCCGGTGAGCGATTTTTCCGGCGGCTGGCGGGTGCGCCTGAATCTGGCCCAGGCCCTGATGTGCCGCTCCGATTTGCTGCTGCTCGACGAACCCACCAACCACCTCGATGTGGAGGCCATCTGGTGGCTGGAGTCCTGGCTCAAGCAGTACCAGGGGGCAGTGATATTGATCTCCCACGACCGCGACTTTCTCGACGCCACCTGCACTCATATCGCCCACATCGAGCGCGGCGAGCTGACGCTTTACAATGGCAACTACAGCGCCTTCGAACACACCCGCGCCGAGCGCCTCAGTCAGCAGCAGGCGGCCTTTGAGCAGCAGGAACGCGAACGCGCCCGCATCCAGCGCTTTGTCGACCGCTTCCGCGCCCAGGCCAACAAGGCCAAGCAGGCCCAGAGCCGCATCAAGAGCCTCGAGCGCATGGCCTCACTGGCTCCGGCCCATATCGACAGCGGCTTTGAGTTTGAGTTTTTCCAGCCGCACAAGGCGCTCAGTCACTATTTCAGCCTCAAGGGCGGCGCCGTGGGCTACGGCGACGAGCCGGTGGTGGCCGATGTCGAGCTACGCCTGGGCGAGGGCGAGCGCATCGGCCTGCTGGGCCCCAACGGCGCCGGCAAATCCACCCTGATCAAGGCCCTGGCCGGGCAGCTGCCCTGGCGGGAGGGAGAGTGGGATCCGCACCCGGATTGCCGCTTTGGCTACTTTGCCCAGCACCAGCTGGAGCAGTTGCACGACGCCTCCAGTCCGCTGGCGCACCTGCAGCGACTCGACGAGAAGGCCACGGAACAGGCCCTGCGCAACTTCCTCGGCGGTTTTGGCTTTCACGGCGACCGCGCCCTGGAGCCGGTGGCGCCATTTTCCGGTGGCGAGCGGGCGCGGCTGGTACTGGCCATGCTGGTCTGGCAGCGGCCCACAGTGCTGCTGCTCGACGAACCCACCAACCACCTCGATCTGGAGATGCGCTACGCCCTGAGCCGCGCCCTGCAGGCCTTCGAGGGCGGGGTGGTACTGATTTCCCACGATCGCCACCTGATCCGCAGCCTGTGTGGCGAGCTCAAGGTGGTGGCCGACGGGCGTTGCCGGGACTTTGACGGCGATGTCGACGACTATCCGCAGTGGCTGCAAAACCGCCGTGAAGCCGAGCAAAACCCCGGGGAAAGGGCAGCCAGGCAAAACAACAGCGGTGAAACCCGCAAGGCCCAGCGCCAGCGCGAGGCCCAGCGGAGAAAGCAACTGGCGCCGTTGAAAAAGCGCATCAAGACGGCGGAAACCCAATTGCAGCGGCTCAACCGCGAGGCGCGGGACCTGGATGAAACGCTGGCCGATGAAGCGCTCTACACCGACGCCGGGCGCAAGGAAGAACTTAAAAGGCTGACCCAGAAGCAGGGCGAGCTGAAAAAGCAGCAGGAAGCCGCCGAAACTGAATGGATGGAGGCCAGCGAGGCCCTGGAGCAGGCGGCCGGTTGATAGCATCCGTCGTCGCGAGGAGGCGAAGCCGACGCGGCGACCTGCATGACGGTTCCGCAGATTGCTTCGCTTCCCGCGCCATTCCCTTGTAATTGCGCCGGCTTACACTAAATATAAGGTATGAGCGCTTATAAACTGATATCGATCCTCGCACTGGCCCTGGCCGGTTCTGCCGCCGCCGAGCTCGAGCCACTGTCGCCCCAGGACATGGCCCGTGCCACCGAGGAAAGCCGGGCGGATGTGACGCGCCGGGCCTTGCCCCGTGGTGACGGCGACAATACCCCCTCGGTTTTCGATGTAATCGAACGCGAGCGGGACTACAACCGCGACATCCAGACCATCGGCTTTCAGCCCGGTCCCAACCCCAATGAACCCGGCGAGCAGTTCGAGCGAATCCAGCAGATTATCGAGCAAAACACCGGAATCCTGATCCCCGGAATTCAGCGACAATAGCGCCGCCGCTCGCACTCTGCGAGTGGCACCAAAAGCCAAAAGTCGAGCAAAAGTTCTTGCCCTCAGGGCGAGCAAAAATCATTTATTTCCGATATAATCCGCGCAGCCCAATCCGGCCCCGCTTTCACGCGGCGTTGAGCTGACTGTGGAGAAAATGCTTCTCTACCCCCGCCGGAAAGGCTTTACCAGGTAGTATTCGGAGCTGCGCAAGGCGGCTCGATCCATCAACTGTACAAAGAAGATCTAGCATGCTGATCAAGACGAAAGAAGGTTTGGACCTGCCCATTACCGGCGCGCCTGAACAAGTCGTCCATGACGGTCCCGAAATCAAGACGGTTGCAGTGCTCGGCCCCGATTTCATCGGAATGAAGCCGACCATGTTCGTCAAAGAGGGCGACCGGGTGTCCAAGGGCCAGGCCCTGTTTGAAGACAAGAAAACCCCCGGAGTGCTCTTCACTGCGCCCGCCGCCGGTACTGTCAGTGCGATTAATCGTGGCGAGCGCCGCCGCCTGCTCTCTGTGGTCATCGAAGTCGATGGCGACGAACAGGAAAGCTTCAAAAGCTGGAAGCGCGAGGATCTGGAAATTCTCGGCAGCGAACAGGTGCGCGAGCAACTGATTCAGTCCGGCATGTGGACCGCCCTGCGCACACGCCCCTACAGCAAGGTGCCCGCGGTCGACGGCAAGCCCCATTCGATTTTTGTCACCGCCATCGATACCCGCCCGCTGGCGGCCGATCCAACGGTAGTGGCCGAGGGTCAGCTCGAGGCCTTCGAAGACGGTCTGCAAGTATTGGCCCGTCTCACCCCCAACCCCATTTATGTCTGTCAGAAGCCCGGCGCGGGTTTCCCCGGCAAGGGCATGGAAACCGTGGAAGTGGCCGAGTTTGACGGCCCGCACCCCGCCGGACTCCCCGGTACTCACATTCACCACATCGATCCGGTCGGTCCGACCAAGACGGTCTGGCAGATCGATTACCAGGATGTGATCGCCATCGGCAAGCTGTTCACCACGGGTGAGCTGTTTACCGATCGGGTGATTTCCCTGGCCGGCCCCATGATCAAAAAGCCGCGCCTGTTGCGCACATGCCTGGGCGCCTCGTTGCCTGAACTGACCCGCGGCGAAGTGGTCGAAGGCGAGACCCGCCTGGTCTCCGGTTCCGTATTGCAGGGGCACGAGGCCGCCGATGAAATGGGCTACCTGGGTCGCTACCACAGCCAGGTCTGTGCCCTCGAGGAAGACCGCGAGCGCATCATGCTTCACTATGTGCGTCCCGGTCTGGACAAGCCGTCAGTGCTCAATGTGCTGTTCTCTTCGCTGAGCAAATTGCGCCGCTTCAACATGACCACCAGTTCCAACGGCAGTCCGCGCGCCATGGTGCCCGTGGGCTACTACGAGCGGCTGATACCCATGGATGTACTGCCCACGCAATTGCTGCGCGCGGTGATTACCATCGATACCGAGCTGGCTCAGCAACTGGGTGCCCTGGAACTCGAAGAAGAGGACCTGTCGCTGTGCACCTATGTGTCCTCATCCAAAGCCGACTACGGTCCGGCTTTGCGTGAGTGCCTGACCAAGATTGAGATTGAGGGTTAACCGATGCGCAAATTCCTGGACAACATCGCTCCCCAGTTCGAGAAGGGCGGCAAATACGAGAAGTTCTACGCGATCTATGAAATGGTCGACACCTTCTTCTGGTCGCCGCCGGAAGTGACCTCCGGCCGCACTCATGTGCGCGACGCCATCGATCTCAAGCGGGTCATGAGTTATGTGGTGATCGCCACACTGCCCTGTATTCTGATGGCCTGGTACAACACGGGCATGCAGGCCAACACCGCCATGGGCGAGTTGGGCATGGGCCAGATCAATAACTGGCGCGGTGACCTGATGGCCATGTTCGGCGTGGCCCAGGGCGGCGATGCCGCCGGCAGTCTGCTGGCCAATATGTTCCATGGCTTCCTCTACTTTGTGCCGATCTACCTGACCACGCTGGTCGTGGGCGGCCTCTGGGAAGTGCTGTTCGCCTCGGTGCGGGGCCACGAAGTCAACGAGGGCTTCCTCGTCACTTCCATGCTCTACACCCTGACCATGCCGCCGGATGCGCCCCTCTGGGTAGTGGCCCTGGGTATCTCCTTCGGTGTGGTACTGGGCAAGGAAGTGTTTGGCGGCACCGGCAAAAACTTCCTCAACCCGGCCCTGACCGGTCGCGCCTTCCTCTACTTTGCCTATCCGGCCCACCTCTCCGGCAACACCGTGTGGACGGCCGTGGATGGCTACACCGGCGCCACCGCGCTGGGCATCGGCGCCACCGGCGGTATGGAGGCCATCAAGGAGGCAGGCTTCACCTTGCAGGAGAGTTTCCTGGGCACCATTCCCGGCTCCCTGGGCGAGACTTCAACGCTGGCCTGCCTGATCGGCGCGGCCTTCCTGATTTTTACCAAAATCGCCTCGCACCGCGTGATCTTCGGCGTTTTCATCGGCATGGTGCTGACCACCTGGTTGTTCAACTGGGTTGGCAGCGATACCAACCCGATGTTTGAAATGCCCTGGTACTGGCACCTGAGCCTGGGCGGCTTTGCCTTTGGCATGGTCTACATGGCCACCGACCCGGTCTCCGCCGCCATGACCAACAAGGGCCGCTGGGCCTACGGCATGCTGATTGGCTTTATGTGTGTGGTGATTCGCGTCGCCAATCCGGCGTTCCCCGAGGGCATGATGTTGGCCATTCTGTTCGCCAACCTCTGGGCCCCGATTTTTGACAACTTCGTCGTGCAGGCGAACATCAAACGGAGGTTGCAGCGCAATGGCTAGCAAAAAAGACAGCGTTGGCAGAACCCTGTTCGTGGCGGTGGCCGTATGCTTCGTGTGCGCCGTGGTCGTTTCGGTGGCCGCCGTGCAGCTGCGCCCCGCTCAGCAGTTCAATCAGCAGATCGACAAGCAAAGCAACATTCTGGCCGTAGCCGGCTTTGATGTGGCCGGTCTCACTTCCCGCGAAGTGGCCGACCTCTACGACGAGCGCATCGACACGCGCATCGTCGACTTGCGCACCGGTGAATACACGGACCAAGTGGACCCCGCCAGCTACGATCAGCGCGCCGCCTCGCAAAACCCGGACATGAGCAAAAACCTCAGCGGGAAAGAGGATGTTGCCAGCATCAAGCGTCGCGCCCACTACGCGCCGGTCTACATCGTTCGCGATGACGCCGGTGAGGACATTCGCCACTACATTTTACCGGTCCACGGCTACGGCCTGTGGTCGACGCTCTACGGTTTTATCGCCCTGGAGCCGGACGCCGATACGGTGTACGGCCTGAGTTTCTACGACCACGCCGAAACACCCGGTCTTGGCGGCGAAGTCGACAATCCCAAGTGGAAAGCTCAGTGGCAGGGCAAGGAACTGTTTAATGAGCAGGGTGAACTGGCCATTCAGGTGGTCAAGAGTGGTCAGGTCAAAGAGGAAAAGAAAGAGCACCAGGTCGATGGCCTGGCGGGCGCCTCGCTGACCACCTACGGGGTTAACAACCTGGTTCGTTATTGGATGAGTGAGGCCGGCTTCGGCCCCTTCCTCGATCGTTTGAAGAAATCTTGAGGGTATCGCCATGAGTAAGACCAAAGATGTGGTACTGGACCCGCTGTTCAACAACAACCCCATCGCCCTTCAGGTGTTGGGCATCTGTTCAGCACTGGCGGTCACCACCAACATGATGACCGCGCTCATCATGTGTATTGCGCTGACATCAGTGGTGGCCAGTTCCAACTTTTTCATCTCGCTGATTCGCAACCAGATCCCCGACAACATCCGCATTATTGTGCAGATGGTGATCATCGCTTCACTGGTGATCGTGGTCGATCAGGTGCTCAAGGCCTACGCCTTTGAAACCAGCAAGAAGCTGTCGGTGTTTGTGGGTTTGATTATTACCAACTGCATCGTGATGGGTCGCGCCGAGGCCTACGCCATGAAGAACCCGCCGATCCCCAGTTTTCTCGACGGTCTGGGCAATGGCCTGGGTTACAGTCTGATCCTGATGTTTGTGGCTTTCTTCCGCGAACTGTTTGGTTCCGGCTCGCTGTTCAGCTACCAGATCATTCCGCTGGCCTCCGAGGGCGGCTGGTACCAGCCGGTGGGCCTCATGCTCCTGCCGCCCAGTGCCTTCTTCCTGATCGGCCTGTTTATCTGGGGCCTGCGCACCTGGAAGCCGGAGCAAGTGGAAGAGCCGGAGTTTGAAATCAAAGACGGTCACGAGGAGCACGCCTGATGGAACATATCCTGTCTATGGCCGTTAAGGCCATCTTTGTAGAAAACCTGGCCCTGTCTTTCTTCCTGGGCATGTGCACCTTCCTGGCCGTGTCCAAGAAGATCAGCACCGCGATTGGTTTGGGTGTGGCGGTGATTGTCGTTCAGGCCATCACCGTGCCCGCCAACAACCTGATCTTCCAGTACCTGCTGGCGGACGGTGCCCTGGACTGGGCCGGCATGAGCGAAGTCGACCTGAGCTTCCTGGGCCTGATCTCCTACATCGGCGTGATTGCCGCCATGGTGCAGATTCTCGAGATGTTTCTCGACAAGTATGTGCCCGTGCTCTACAACGCCCTGGGCATCTACCTGCCGTTGATTACGGTGAACTGCGCCATCCTGGGTGGCTCGCTGTTCATGGTGGAGCGCGACTACAACTTTACTGAATCCGTCACCTACGGCATCTCATCGGGCATTGGCTGGGCTATGGCCATTACCTTGCTCGCCGGTGTTCGTGAAAAACTCAAATACTCCGATGTGCCCGACGGCCTTCAGGGGCTCGGTATCACCTTTATTACGGTGGGACTGATGTCGCTGGGCTTTATGGCCTTTTCGGGCGTGCAGCTGTAAGCGGGGGAATCCATGCAAGAAATCATTCTCGGCGTCTCATTCTTTATCGGCATCGTACTGGTGCTGGTCGGCATGATCCTGGCTGCCCGCCGACAGCTGGTGCCCCAGGGCAAAGTCACCATTGATGTTAACGGTGAAAAAACCATCGAGACCGAACCCGGCGGCAAGTTGCTGGGTGCCCTGGCCAGCAACGGCCTGTTCGTGGCCTCCGCCTGTGGCGGCGGTGGCACCTGCGCCCAGTGCCGGGTCAGGGTGTTCGAGGGCGGCGGTTCCATCCTGCCCACGGAAGAGACTCACATCACCAAGCGTGAAGCCCGCGAGGGCGACCGGCTTTCCTGCCAGGTGGCCGTGAAGCAGGACATGAAGATCGAAGTGCCCGAGGATGTCTTCGGTGTGAAGCAGTGGGACTGCACCGTGCGCTCCAACGACAATGTGGCCACCTTCATCAAGGAGTTGATACTGGAGCTGCCCGAGGGTGAGGAAGTCGACTTCCGCGCCGGCGGTTACATCCAGATCGAGTGCCCGCCCCACCATGTGAAGTATTCCGATTTCGACATCAACGAGGAATATCACAGCGACTGGGATCGCTTTAACCTCTGGCAGTACGAGTCCAAGGTGGACGAAGAGGTCATGCGCGCCTACTCCATGGCCAACTACCCCGAGGAAGAGGGCATCATCATGTTGAATGTCCGCGTGGCCTCACCGCCGCCGGGCAGCAAGGGCATTCCCCCGGGCAAGATGTCCTCCTACATCTTCAACCTCAAGCCGGGCGACAAAGTCACCATCTCCGGGCCCTTTGGTGAGTTCTTTGCCAAGGACACCGAGGCCGAGATGGTCTTCGTCGGCGGTGGCGCCGGTATGGCACCCATGCGTTCGCACATCTTCGACCAGCTGCGCCGGATCAAGACCGACCGCAAGATTACCTTCTGGTACGGCGCCCGTTCCAAGAAGGAAATGTTCTACAGCGAAGACTTCGACGAGCTGGCTGCGCAATACGATAACTTCGAGTGGCATGTGGCCCTCTCCGATCCCCAGCCCGAAGATAACTGGGAAGGGCTCACCGGTTTCATCCACAATGTGCTCTACGAAGAGTACCTCAAGGATCACCCGGCGCCGGAGGACTGCGAGTTCTACATGTGCGGACCGCCCATGATGAACGCCTCGATGATCAAGATGCTGGAAGACCTGGGCGTCGAGCCCGAAAACATCATGCTCGACGACTTCGGCGGCTAAACGCCACCAGCAACCACCAAAAACCCCGGCAAAGCCGGGGTTTTTTATGAAAATGTATTGTAGGAGCGGCGCCCCCGCCGCGACAGGTCGGCCCGGGGTAGGTTGTAGGAGCGGCGCCCCCGCCGCGACAGGTCGGCCCGGGGTCGGGCCTCCTACAGCCACCGTCATTGCGAGGAGGCGCCAGCCGACGCGGCAATCTGCCAAACGGTTCCCCAGATGACTTCGCTGCGCTCGCCATGACGGGTGCGGTCACGGCTATGACCGAAAACCCATTGCACCCCCCGTCAGCCAGTGCCAGTATTTGACCATTGCACGAACCGGGGGAACCGCCATGCAAAGTTTCACCTTTGAAACCACGCCCAAAATTCACTGCGAGCCGGGCAGCAGCGAGCGCCTGGCGGACTTCCTGCCCGAGGACGCCCACCGGGTGGTATTGATTACCGACGGAGGTCTGCTGCAAACCGGCCTGTTGGAGCCCGTGCTGGCGGCCCTGGAAGGCGCCGATAAAAGCGTTGAAGTCTACACCGATGTGATGGCCGATCCGCCCCAGGAGCGCGTCGAGCAGGCCATCCAGTTTGCCCGGGATGCCGAGGCCGATGCCATTATCGGCTTTGGCGGCGGCAGCTCCATGGACACCGCCAAACTCGTTGCCCTGCTGTGCCACTCCAGCCAGTGTCTGGAAGATGTCTACGGCATCGGTCTGGCGCGCGGCAAGCGATTGCCGCTGATTCAGGTGCCCACCACCGCCGGTACCGGATCGGAAGTCACGCCCATTGCCATCGTCACCACCCCCAGCCACGAGAAAAAGGGCGTGGTCTCGCCCATGCTATACCCGGATGTGGCCGTGCTGGACGCCCACACCACGCTCAGCCTGCCTGCCGCCGTTACCGCCATGACCGGCATCGACGCCATGGTCCACTGTACCGAGGCCTACACCAGCAAGATCAAGAAGAATCCGATGTCGGACGCGCTGGCGCTTAAAGGTCTGGGTCTGCTCTACCGCAACCTGCCCGCCGTGCTGGAACAGCCCGAGCATGTGGATTCGCGCAGCGCCATGCTGCTGGGCTCCTGTTTGGCCGGCATGGCCTTTGCCAATGCCCCCGTGGCGGCGGTTCACGCGCTGGCCTATCCCCTGGGCGGCCACTTCCACATGGCCCACGGCCACTCCAATGCCGTGGTCCTGGGCCCGGTGCTGGAGTACAACGCCCCCGAGGCCCAGCGCGAATACGCCGAGCTGGCCCACTACCTGTGGCCGGAAACCCGCGGCCTCAGCCAGGGCGGCGCCTGCGAGCACTTTGTCCATCACATGAGCGCCCTGGTGCGGGACATGCCCTTTGAACAACGCCTGTCGGACATGGGCGTGGAGGAAAAGCACCTGGACACCCTGGCCGACGATGCCATGAAAATCGAGCGCCTGCTGGTCAACAACCCCCGCGAGATGACCCGCCAGGCCGCCTACGACATCTATCAATCCATACTCTGAAGGCAGACCATGAGCAGAGAGCGCAGTACGCGAGACAGCTACCCCCACTTCCATACCCTGCAAACCCGCTGGATGGACAACGATGTCTACGGCCATGTGAACAATGTCACCTACTACAGCTACTTCGACACAGCGGTAAACGAGTACCTGATCGCCCAGGGCGCGCTGGACATTGAAAACAGCCGGGTGATCGGCCTGGTAGTGGAAACAGGCTGCCGCTACAGCGCCCCGGTGGCCTTTCCCGAGGTGCTCGACATCGGCGTGCGCGTGGCCAAGCTGGGCAACTCCAGCGTGCGCTACGAAATCGGCGTCTTCCGCCAGGGCGAAGAACTGGCCAGCGCCGAAGGCTTCTTTATCCATGTCTACGTCGACCGCACCAGCAACAAACCCGTACCCCTGCCCGACGCCCTGCACACGGCCCTGGAACGCATCGCCGTCGAATAACCCATGAAAATGAATCAGGGAAAGCAACACCCACCCCGTCATTCCGGAAAGCGCGAAGCGCTTATCCGGAATCTAAATCCCCCTCTCCCCTTGTGGGGCGGAAGCGGACCAAGCGAAGTACACTTCGCCCGCTGTAGCGCCCTTCGCGTACTAGCGAAGGGCCGGGGTCGCGAAGCGAGGGAGTTAGGGGAGAGGGGGAGTAAATGAAACCCCGCCTCTGGCAAAAACTGGTAGGCCTCCTGCTAATCGCAGTCGGCGTCGGCTACATCTACTGGGGCCACCTCGAAGCCCAGGGCGTGGCCAACCAGATGCTGGAATATCTCACCGGAAAACCAAACAACGATGTCCTGCAACGCTACATCGCCGGCACCGCTGCCATCGCCATCGGCTTCTTCCTCACCATCCACAAACCCCGCTAGTGGGTCATTCCGACAAGCGTTATGCACTTATCAGGCGCTTCCCGCGCAAAGCGGTCAAAGACCACAACAGCAGCTTGGTCGATGCATTCAAAGGTGCTTTAAAAAGCGAGTAACCGCCAAGCCAACCAAAGCAGGCCCCTCCATAGTAGGAGAGGCCTGCGCAGGGATCTAGGTCAAAAGGCTTAAGGGAAAAAGTTTTACAGGTCGGCTTAACCTCTGCCATATGGCGACCAAGTCTATGGCTTTTTAGGCTGTTTAACTATCTTTTAGGCGTAGAGGTTCCCACTAGCCGCCCACCGCTGATGGTTGATAGCCAGGTCGAGAGTCAATTCAAAAACGCGGTCACGCTTCTGGATAAATAGCTCCTTGTCATAGCTTTCTTCGGGAAGGTGTTCATCCAGCACCGCACCCACTTCATCACGAACCGCAAGCCTGGTCTGCATGTCCTTATACCAGTCCTGCACTAGTACTTTGGGTCTTTCCTCGGTAAGGCGCTTGAGTAAAGCTCTGGCAGCGAGGCGCACTTTCTTTTCCTCAGCTTTGGTCATTTTTGCTTTGCAGAGCAGGTCGTATATTTCCAGTTCATCTTCAGTAAGGCCTTTACGGACATGTCTGCTTTCCTCTTCCTTCAGGGCCGCCATCTCTTCCATTAGTTGTGCGTAAGATTCGTCCGCCGAGCTACTGCCCGCATTATAGTTATCGATGATTTCCTGCAGGCGTTCGGCAAAATCGCGGCGGGTGCGATTTTGGTTGAGCATGTCCTGCAGTTTCTTTTCCAGAAAGGCACGCAAGTCGGCAATCTCGATGTTTTTGTACTTGGCCTGCTTGAAATCCTCTTTGAGTTTGTCAAAGTCGACTTTACTGAGATCCCAGTCCCTGCCTTTCTGTTCGATTTTCCAGTTTGCTGGAGTCTGTTTGACCTGATCAAACTTCTGGTCATCGACAATAAGGCTTTCATCAAGAAGCTCGTTGATTTTTCGGGTGGCAGAGTCAATATCCTGTTGCTCGACAATGCTGTCCAGAACACCGCGCAGGTATTGAAACAGGGCCACCTTGCGGACAACAGGGTCACCCAAAATTTCCGGCTTGCAGGCTTCATAAAGTGCTGTAATGGTGTTCTCAAACACCTTGAAGGATTGTCGCCACTCGTCTTTTGCAAGAAGTTTATCTGCCCATTCGTTAAACAGACCCACCTGCTTGAACACATCGTCGGCTGCCAATGCCTGGTCAATAACGATATCGCGCTCGGCACAAAACTGTCTTGCTTGCTCAATCGCGTCGCTTAACAGGGTGAACAGCTCGTCCTTGTCCTGGACCGGCGGCTCATCTCCCCCGTCAGCACCCTGGCCATAATCCTTGATGGCCTTTCTCAGGCGGCCGATCACGCCGTAATAGTCAACAATTTCACCGTTGGTCTTTTCCACGCCGTTGATGCGGTGCGAACTCACCCGATTGGCACGGGCGATGGTCTGCATCAGCGTGTGATCTTTCTGTGGCTTATCCAGGTAGAGCGTTGATACGGTCGGCGCATCAAAGCCGGTCAGCCACATGGCACACACAAAGACCAATTGCAGAGGGTGTTCCGGATCCTTGTAGTTGTATTCCAGGTCGTGGCCGTGTTCATCCAGTTTGTCCATTCGTTTGCGGTGCGGGCGGATGTCCAACCCCTGGGCGTCGAACTTCTCTTCCTCACCGTTTTCGGCACTGACCACCACCGCCATTTCCACCTTGCGCATCCAGTCCAACTGCTTTTGCAAACGCGCTTTGTGCTGTGCATCTTTTGTATTGTTTATCTCGCTGCGCAGCCCCTTGGTGGCCTCTTTCCATAGGCGCTGCACCTTGTCGTACATTTTTACGGCAGTGAACTTGTCCACCGCAATCAGCATGCCCTTGCCCAGATAGCCCCGGCGCGGAAAGTGATAAACCAGATCCCGGGCGATGGTCTCCAGTCGGTCATCGCGTTTGATGACTTGCAGCTCGGTGGCAAAGCGCCGCTCCAGTTTCTCCTGTTGTGCCTCGTCGAGATTCTCGTCTTCCAGAATTTCGTAGAACTCATCGCTCAAGTCCTCATTCTGGTTCAATACCTCCGGCACACGCTTCTTGTAGAACAGCGGCACGGTGGCGCCATCGTCCATGGACTGGCTGAAGTTGTACTCCGAGACATAATCACCAAACCACTCATTGGTTTTGCGCTCGCGCCCCAGCAGCGGTGTGCCGGTAAATGCCAGGTACTGGGCATTGGGCAGACCGGCGCGCATGTTCTCGGCCAGGGATTTGTACTGGGTGCGGTGAGCCTCGTCCACAATCACAATAATGTCGTCGCGATCCGACAACAGCGGGTAACGCTTGCCCTTGGGCCAACGGAACTTCTGGATCAGGGTAAACACCAGTTTTTTGTTCTGGCCGAGAAAGGCCCGCATTTGCTCGCTGTCTTTTGGTTGGGCGGCATCGGCCTTCTTGACGGTTTCGGTATTGAGGAAGTTGCGATAAATCTGCCGGTCGAGATCATCACGGTCGGTCACTACCACAAAGCTGTAATTACCCGGCACCTTGCGGATGATCTTGCGCGCATAGAAGATCATGGAAAAACTCTTGCCAGAGCCTTGGGTATGCCAGAACACGCCGAGCTTGCCGCCGAACTCACCCCGGCGCAGAAACTTGTCGAAGCCCTTGTTCACCCCAATAAACTGGTGGTTCTGGGCGATGATTTTCTGCGTGCCCTTGTGGTAAATGACAAAGTTTTCCACATAGTCCAACAGCTTGTCCTTGGCGCACAGGCCCTGCAAAAAGCGCTCAGTACTGGTGCCTTGCTCGCGAATCTGGTCGCGACGTATTTTTTCTTTTTCATCCTCCGGGCGCAGCCAATGGAAAAAATGCTCCCACTCGGCGCTAAGGCTACCCAGGCGCGTTTCCAGCCCATTGCTGAATACACAAAACACATTGGTGAGGAACAACTGCGGAATGTCGGCCTTGTAATTGGTCAGGTTGTCGTCGTAGGCGCTGCGCAGTTTGACATTGGAGTTTTTTAACTCAATAAACACCAGTGGCAAACCGTTGATATACAGCAGAATGTCCGGCCGGCGGTAAGCCGCCTTCGCTGCCGCGCCGGTGCTTTGAATCCACAGCTGGGTCACAGCGAGAAAGTGGTTGTTCTCTGGCTGCTCAAAATCAATCAGCTTGACCCGCTCCTTGCGATTACGATCCTCGCTGTCCTTGAACTCGACTCGCACCCCGTCACGGATCAAACTGTCCAGCTCGCGGTTGGCCACCATGGTGGCCATGGCCTGGCGCTGGTCGCAGACCTGATCCAGCGCATCGTCGATGGCGGCTTCGGGAATCTCCGGGTTTAGTCGTACCGCTGCGGCTTTCAGGCGATCGCGCAGGATCACTTGGCGCTTGTCCGTGCGCCCAGAGCCATCATTCAGGTCCGCGGCATCGCTGGTGTAGCAGTCCAGCACATCATAGCCATACAGATGCTGCAAACGCTGCACCATGGCCTGCTCGATGTTGTCTTCAGACAGGAAGTTCGGCATGGATCAGGGCGCTCCCTTTTTATCCAAAGGCGGCATGCCCAGGGGCGGCAGGTTGAAAAGCAGCTTCACCAGCTCGCGGTTTATGTAGTAGTTCTCGCGCCCCAGCCGGTGCTTGTCGAGAATGCCGCCTTTGGCCAGCTCATCCAGGTAACGGCTGGCGGTGGCCCGCGACACGCCCAGGTCGTGCTCGACAAAAGCCACTTTGGTATAGGGGTGATAAAAAATATTGTTGATCAGATCCTGGCTGTAAAAGCGGTAATGGGAGCGAATCTCGTGTTTTTGTTTTTGCAGCAGGCGGGCGATTTGCTCCACCAGGGCAGTGGTATGGCGCGCCGTTACCGCCACTCCGTTCAGCAGGTAGAGCAGCCAACCTTCCCATTCACCGGTTTCGCGCACCTTTTGCAACTCGGCGTAGTACTCTGCCTTGGTTTGGCTGATATAGCGGCTCAGATACAGAATGGGGGAGTCCAGCAGCCCGGCGCGCACCAGAAACAGGATATTGAGAATGCGCCCGGTGCGGCCATTGCCGTCATAGAAAGGATGAATGGTCTCAAACTGATGGTGCATCACCGCCATGCGCACCAGCGGGTCCAAGCCATTTTCAGCAGGGGTATCAGCGGCATGAATCCAGCTCACCAGCTCTTCCATTAGGGCGGGCAGCTGCTCCGGCGAGGGCGGCTGATACACCACCTCGCCAGTGCGCTCGTTTTTCAGCACCGTGCCGGGCGTGCGGCGCAAGCCAGCGTCGTTGCCCTCCAGGGTGGCCTGCACCTCAAGGATGGTACTCAGGCGCAACAGCCCTGAGGCACGCACCGCCTGAAAACCCACCTCCAGGCTTTGGGCATACCAGGCCACCTCCTTGCTGGCCGGGTCCACCGAGCCGGGCTGTACCTGATAGCGGTAGAGAGCATCCTGGGTGGTGATAATATTCTCGATTTCCGAGCTGCTTTGCGCCTCTTGCAGGGACAGGGTGGACACCAGCAGCCGCTCGTTGGGGATGCTGCGCGCCACACCTTTCAGCTCGGCCAGATGCCGGTGCGCCGCCACCAACGCCCGTAGCACCGCCGGTGTCTCCAGCGGCCCCCGGGGCGGAAAGTGTTCGCGGATGGTCAGAACCATGGCATGGATTCCTACGGTTAGCGGCAAACCTGCTCAATATTTGGTTGTTTTGAGCAGGTCATACGGCATCTTCTCAGATTTCCGTTGTTTTGAACAGTCACCGGGGTCGGCCGGTGTTCTGGGCTGATATCTACGGCAGCCTCAGGCATGGCGGGCCTCCGCCAGAGACTCCTGTTCCGCCGTGCCTTCCTGCATGCTGGGCGGGAACTGGATATCCAGGTCTTCCACGGACAGCTTGCCGGAGATCAGGCGCGGGAGGAGGAGGTCGCGGGTTTTGGTGAGATTATTGTTTGTCTTCCAAAGAGCATGAATCTCTTCCTTTATTGGAAGTGCATACTCTTCATGTTTCTTCATTAAAGTGTCTGTAGGAACAATTACTTCAACTTTTTTAAGCAGTGCCTGCCTTATTCCTCCAACGGTTGAGCCAGTGGCTCTTACCTGCAGTTGGCCTTGACCAATTGGGTAACGGAGATATTGATATAGGTAGACTGGCGTCACTTTAGCTTGGTTTGCTCTGACTGCAAACAGACGCTGGCTTAGAACGTATTGCTCGGAATCAACCAGAAAGTAGACTTGACCTAACGGAGCTTCGGATGTCAGGAGAATATCGTGAGCCTGAAGCCGTTTACGCATCCATCGTTCGTAAAGTGTTTCTGATACGCGTTTTGAGTCGTCCAAACGAATGAGTTCTCCTGCTTTCACATTCAAAGCAGAGAGAGCAATAATGCCATCGTCCGTCCAGTGTCCTCCGAGCTTTTTCGGCGTCAATCCACGATAGTCGATAATATCTTCAACCAACTCTTTTAGCTCGAGAACCTCCCACCCCTCCGGCACACCTTTTACAAAACGGGTGCCCTGATAACCGGGAAAGCGCAGGCGCACAAACCATTCGCGGTAAAGTTCCTCGGCCATTTTTTCCAGCAGCGCAATGCGGCGCTTGTTGACTTCGATCAGATCGTCGTAGGCCGTTAGGATGGCGGCGATTTTGCGTTGGGCGTAACGATTGGGTACCCGTAGCTTGATCTTCGAAAAAGCAGTCTTATTTACAATCGGGGTGGCAGCACCGCCAGCGTATGCCTCCAAGGTACCCCGTAAAAGGGAAGCAATATAAAACACGAAGTCTGGATCATGTTTTTTTGAATCAACAATAATTGAATTAATCTGTTGATTTGAGATTGAGAGCTGGTCAGTAAAACAGACCTTACCAATCGTCGCCCCGATACAGACTACGCATACAGTCTTCTTCGGGAGTTGGATACGTTTGTGCGCTTCAACTCCGCGGCCAGACAGGAACCGTTCTGTCGCAGCACTCTTGTTTCCGAATTTAATATCTGACGGGGTAACAAACGGGTACTTGTCACCAAATTGCTCGGGTTTAGCGCTAGGAGGAGTTTTTCCGGTTACGACTTTGCCCAGGCTCGCGATGGTCAATGTGTTCCAAGTATTCATGCTTCGCCCGTGATTGATCTAATATTAGCAGAGATTATATTCTCTAACCCCTTAGCGGATTCAGTCAGTTCATTTAGTTGAGTCTCTAAGCTCAGAAACTCATCCACAAACTCCTCCTCCGTCTTACCGTCCTCCTCAATCACCACCCCCACATAGCGCCCCGGATTCAGCGAATAGTCCTGCTCTTTCACTTCGTCCAGATCGGCCAGTTTGCACAGACCGGTCACATCCTCGTATTGCGCCTCGGGGAAGCGTTCCTGCAACCAGAGAATATGGCCAAAGCTGCTTTCGGCGTTTTTCACTTCCTTATGCAGTTCTTCCAGCGCGGCTCTCAGTTGCCGGGTGGCGCGATCACTGCTCTGGCGTTTGCTGGCCTGTTTGGCGGCCTCCGCCTGGGCTTTTTCGTGTCGGCGCACGGCCTTGTCGATCTGTTTAAGGTTGTCGTGCAGGGCGGTGAAGAAGGGATCGAAGGTGGCTCGCAGCTCGTGCTGGGCGCAGTTCTTTTTATCGGCCGTTGCCTTGGCCGTGTGTTTTTTCTGGTAGGCGGCCCAGGCTTTTTGCAGGGGCGCGAGGCCTTTCCAGGTGTCCACCAAACTGGCCACGGCTTGTTCACCAGCCTTATCATCTAAAACCGCCAATAGTTGTTCGGCCACCGACTCCACCTGTTTCTGGTTCTCCGCCAGGCGCGCCATGCCCTGCTCGAAATAGCGATCGATAAGCGCAATAAACTCTTCGCGGCGGCCCTTGTGCAGGCGGCTGATCATGGCGATGTTCTGGATCTGCTCTTCCGAGAATTCGCGGTGAGCGCGGTCGATAGGAGTAAAGATATTGCGCGCATCGATAAACAGGATGCGCTCGTCCGTCTTGCCCTTATCGAAGAACCACAGAGTGGCAGGCAAGGTGACGGTGTAGAACATGTTCGACGGCAGGGTGAGCATGCCGTAGATGAGATTGTTTTCGATCAGCGTCTTACGGATATCCGCCTCGGAGTGGCGCGCATCCGAGGCGGAGTTGGCCATGACCAGTGCTGCCCGGCCACCGGGGTGCTTGTGGTCCGGCTCGCGCAGCGAAGTGGCGAACAGGTTGATCCACAAATAGTTGGCGTTGGGCACCGTCTCCTTGCCCTGTTCGGATTTTTTCGCCTTGGTCTTTTTGCGCGGGATGCCGTAGGTGTTGAAGCGCGGGTCTTTTTCCACCCCGGAAAGCGACACTTCATCGACATTGAACGGCGGATTGGCCAGTACGTAGTCAAAATGGCCGAAAGAATCGAAGTGATCGTCGTAATAGGAGATGCCCTGCAGAATCTGCCCGCGCAGGCCGTTGACCGCCAGATTCATGCGCGCCAGCTTGACCGTTTCCGAGCTTTTTTCCTGCCCGGAGACAAACACGCTGGTGTCTTCACCCTGGGCTTCGTACTCTTCTTTGTGCTTTTCAATAAACTGCGCCGATTGCACAAACATGCCGCCGGAGCCGCAGGCGGGGTCGAACACGGTGCCGCCGTGGGGCTCGATGATTTCCACCATCAGCCGCACCACGGAACGCGGGGTAAAGAACTCCCCCCCGCCCTGGCCCTCGGACAGGGCAAACTTGCCCAGGAAGTATTCATAGATTTGCCCAAAAACATCACCGGTGGCGTCGTCCGGGATATTGTCGAACTGACGCAGCAGATCAAAGGGCAGCAGTTTGGTTTCCTGGGTGCGGGTCAGCCGGTAATACTCGTCCTTGGGCAGGCTGCCCTGCAGCTCGGGCTTGTACTCCTCGATGGCCTCCATCGCTTTTTCAATGGCCTTGGCGATGTCCTGGCTCTCGGGCAGGTTGAGCAGGTGGCTGTAGCGGGCATGATCCGGCAGGTAAAAGCCGCACTTGGCCACCGCGATTTCATTCAGCGACTTTTCCCGGCGACCGCCTTTGAGCTTCTGGTATTCCTTGAGAATGGCTTCTTCATGGCGCCGGTAGTTGATATCGGCAAACTTGAGGAAGATCAGCCCCAGTACGGGCGTGCTGTATTCCGAGGCTTTGAGATCTGAATTGGCGCGCAGGTTGTCTGCCGCGGCCCAGAGGTCGTCTTCCAGTTGCTTCAATTGTTCTTTATTCAATGTTTACCCTGTTTTCTCTAGTTGTATGTATCGTGCAAGCAGCAGGTGTGCGATGTGATAAGTATCACTGGCTTGCCCTGTACTGGTTAAATTTTAAATGTGTTGTGCACATGATTCTCAAGAAGAAATCGCTGGAATTCCCATTGATGGCTCAGACGCTCCTTCTTCCTTGGTTGTGCCGTTGGGTCAGTATACATATACAAATGAAAACGGCCTCCTGATCGTTGTTGTGCGAATTGCACAACCTCTGCGTGGGTCATTAGCCAGACTTGTTCGCTAGATAGATCAACAAAAGCGACAAGCTCAGCGGGAGAATCCTCACGTAGCCACCAATCAAGAGCGGCCTTACCGGCGCCACCACCCGGTTTCGCTTTATGATTGCTCTTCACCTGTATTGTTCGAGCGTCTCCATCCTTGGGTGAGAAAGCAACAAGATCAACGCCTGTGTCGGTGCTCATTGGAGCAGACTCTATCCCGCATAAAAGGAGACGGTACTGAACTAGAAGTTCACCGCATTTGCCTATTTGAGCTGTAGATAACTCCATGACATACCCAAGAATCTAACGATTTGCTAAACGGCAGCCGAAACGTAGTGTGGGCTGTCCGGCGAATGGCGCGTTAATGCGCCCGGAAAAATTGAGCCAGTTGTTATGCGCTAAGCAAAATGCCGCTCTTGTAGAGTTTTACGGCATGTATTTGCAATAAATGAAAAGCAAGAAAATATTAAAAATACGCTTACCAACATTAAGGCAACGACACTACCCTTAATACCTAGAGACTGAGCTTGAACGGCCGTTTCGTAAAACATAGGCGTACCCTTGCCAAGAATCCACCCGCTATAAGACGCAACAAATGTTGAGCAAAAGCCTAATATGACAAGAATGTAAGAGGGTAGGTCGTTGTAGCTCTTTGACTCTTTCATATTCATTTCCATTTGGTGGTGATTAGTACATAACAGTTAAGTTCGCGGCCGCCAGGCCGTTAAAGTAGGGAGTACATTTTCCGTAGTGTCTTGTTTTTATTCGAAATATTTTGGGGAAGTGCTGTAATTCAGGTGTTTCCCTGCCATTCAGGTTTTAATTTAGCACAGGAGGTGCTGTTGATGAATCAAGGGAGTGGAGGTTATCCGGCTTCCAGTATCGCTTCGACTCTTCTCATTAACACGCCTACTGCCTGCCCGCAGCGGCCGGCTCTGGCGTAGACATCGTCGCCGCCGTCTTCGGTGCGGTGCATGGCGTCCCAGCATTCCCGGGCCAGGGCCTTGAGTTCGTCGTGGAGGGCGAAGTCGGCCAGGCCCAGCCTGTCCAGCACATTGGGCAGGGCGTAGATGGCGGATTTGGCGTCGCTGAAGCTGCCGGTGCTGTAGGTGTCGCCGATTTCTTCCCGGGCGCGGGCGATGGCTCTTTGGAAGTGTTTCAGTTTGAGGGTTTCCAGTTCGTTCATGGCGTTTCCTCCCGTTTTGTTCCAGTTTAGACGGCTTTGCGTCAGTTTGTGTCGTTTGCCCTCTTCCCCGGCCCCTCTCCCGAAATGGGAGAGGGGAGGGATAGGTGGTTTCGGCTTTTCGCCGGGCATTGGAGGGGAGATTCCGGATAGCCGCTGGGCGGCTTCCGGAATGACGCCGAAAAACTCTGTGCTCTCTGTGGCCTCTGGGTGCTCTGTGTTTTTATTCTTGTAGGCCAGTACCTTGTCGGACTGAAGTCCGACCTACAGGTAGGTTCGAATTATTGTTTGCGGGTGACCAGTTGCAGGGCGCCTTCGGTGAGGACGCTGGAGCGGGATTTGCCGACGGATTTGGAGTATTGATCGATTTGGTTCAGTACGAATTCGGGCACTGTGATATTGATGCGCTTGATGGCGCTGGAGTATTTGGTGAGGTCCAGGTCGATGAGGACCCAGGCTTCGGCGTCTTCGTACTGGCCGGACTGTTTGTGGTGTTGGAGTGGATGCCATTCCGGCAGGGGCTCGCTCTCCAGAATCAGCCCTTCGATGTGAAACTCGATGGCCTCCCGGGCGTTTTCAATGGCTTCGTCCAGTGTGTCTCCGGCAGAGTGGCAGCCGGGCAGGTCGGGCACGATGACTCCGTAGGCGCTGTCTTTCTCTTTGTGAATGGCGACTGGAATTAACATGCTTACCTCCGGGCCTGCAGACCGGCTTGTCTTTTAATGCTTGCCACGGTGCCCTTCGGAAGCTCTTTTTTGGGGTGGGGGAGCGTGACAAGCCCCTTCTTGATCGGGTGTTTTAGCTGGTGGTGGCTGCCTCGAGAGCGCACCACAACCCACCCGTCCTTTCTCAGTTCCTTGAGAAGCGTTCGGCTATCCATTGGTTAAATATACACACGATGTGTACTTTAGGCAAGGTCGTGGGTGATTCCGGATAGCCGCTTTGCGGCTTCCGGTGATGACGCCGGAAAAACTCGGTGTGCTCTGTGGCCTCTGGGGGCTCTGTGTTTTATTCCCGCAGGTAAATTCTTTGTTCGGCAGATCGCCGCGTCGGCTTCTCCTCCTCGCGATGACGGGGCACTGTCGGACTGAAGTCCGACCTACGTGGGTGGCGGGGTCGCCGCTCCTACCGCACCCTACCGCTTGTCTTACGCAGATTGCTTCGCCTTGGGCTCGCAATGACAGGGAAGAGTGCTTTGGCGCGTTTGGTGAGGGTTTGTCGTGTGTGTTTGGGGTTTGGTGGTTTTTGCCGGTTGGGGTGGCAGTTTTGGTCATTGTCGATGGGGGCTGTGCGGCACAAAGTAGGGTTTTGTGCAGCGCACAAGCGGGGCCAGGTTCCGTTTGTGGGTTTTACTGTTTTTATTACCCCCTTGAGGTTGTTATGCCAAAGAACACACTGTCTTCTTCGCGCACCGGGCGCATCGCTATTGTCGATGGTTTGCGTACGCCGTTTGCGCGCATTGCCACGCACTTTGATGATCTCAATGCCATCGATCTGGGCGCCATGGTGGTGTCCGAGCTGATGGCCCGCAATAACCTCTCCCAGGACGATGTGGACCAGCTGGTCTACGGCATGACCGTGATGATCCCCGAGGCGCCGTTTATCGCCCGGGAAGTGGCCTTGGCCTGCGGCATGGACGACCTGGATGCTTACTCCATTACCCGCGCCTGTGCCACCAGCTTCCAGACCGTGGCCAACGGCGCCGAGTCGATTCTGGCGGGCAATGCCGAGATCGTGATCGCCGGCGGAACCGACTCCACCTCGTCGGCGCGTCTGCCCATGTCGGCAAAGTTCTCCAAGATCATGCGCGATGTCAGCTTTGCCAAAACCGCCAAGCAGCGCATCAAGCTGCTGAGCCAGCTGCGCGGCAAGGACATCCTGCCCCAGGCGCCGTCGATTACCGAGTACTCGGTGGGTGAAACCATGGGCCAGAGCTGCGAGAAGATGGTCAAGAAGTGGGGCGTCAGTCGCGAAGAGCAGGACGACATCGCCCACGCCTCCCACAGCGGCGCTGCCCGCGCCTGGGCCGAGGGCTATCTGGACAGCCAGGTGATGACCGCCTTCCTGCCGCCGGACGCCACGCCCCTCAAGGACGACAACCTGGTGCGCAAGAACTCCGAGCGCAGTGGTTACAGCAAACTCAAGCCGGCCTTTGACCGGGTGACGGGCACGGTCACTGCCGGCAACGCCAGCCCGCTCACCGATGGCGCCTCGGCGGTGTTGCTGATGAGCGAGGAAAAGGCCAAGGCCCTGGGTTACGAGCCCCTGGGTTATATCCGCTCCTACGCCTTCGCCGCCAAGACGCCCAAGGAAGACCTGCTGATGGGCCCCGTGCTGGCCGCGCCGGTGGCGCTGGAGCGCGCCGGTCTCAAACTGAGCGACATGAGCCTGATCGATATGCACGAGGCCTTTGCCGGCCAGGTGGCCTGCAATATCCGCGGGCTGGAGTCCGATGAGTACGCGAAATCCACCCTGGGCCTGAAGAAGGCCGTGGGCGAGGTCAACCGCGACATCCTCAATGTGAACGGCGGCTCCATTGCCTATGGTCACCCCTTCGGTGCCACCGGCACCCGGGTGATCAGCCAGTCCATCCACGAACTCAAGCGACGCGGTGGCGGCATTGGCCTGACCACCGCCTGTGCCGCCGGCGGCATCGGTGCCGCCATGGTACTCGAAGCCGAATAAGGAGCCTGTAATGAGCGAAGAACAGAAACAAGCCAGCAAGAAGGCCGCGACGAAAAAGTCGGCGGCCAAAAAGAGCGCGAGCAAAAAAGTGACGAAGAAAGTGACAAAAAAAACGGCCAGCAAGAAAACGGCCACGCGCAAAAACGCGTCGAAACCGGCCAACACCAGCGCCTTTCAGTTGCGGGTTCGCGACGACAAAGTGGGCGTGGTGGAAATCAATGTGCCCGGTGACAGTCAGAATACGCTGAAGGCCGAGTTCGCCGAAGAGATGGACAATGTGATGAACGAGATCCGGCGCCAGCCCGGACTCAAAGGGGTGGTCGTGATTTCGACCAAGCCGGGTTCGTTTGTCGCCGGTGCCGATATCAAGTTGTTCGACCAGGTCAAAACCGCCGCCGAGGTGGTGGACCTGTCGCGGGTCTGCCAGCGCGGTTTCCAGTCGCTGGAGGATCTGAAAATCCCCGTGGTGGCGGCGATTGAGGGCTCCTGCCTGGGCGGTGGTCTGGAACTGGCCATGGCCTGTCACTACCGCGTGGCCTCCAGCCACAAGAGCACCGCCCTGGGCGTGCCCGAAGTCATGCTGGGTCTGCTGCCCGCCGGCGGCGGCACCCAGCGACTGCCGCGTCTGGTGGGCATTCCCAAGGCGCTGGACCTGATGCTTACCGGCCGACAGCTCAAGCCCAAGCAGGCCCTCAAGATGGGTCTGGTGGATCAGATCGTTGGCAGCGAGGCGCTGGAAGAGCGCGCCGCCGCCCTGGCGCTGAAGTCCTCACCCAAGCGCCCGGACAAGTCCATGGAGTTGTCCCAGGAAGCGCTGCAGGAGCTGGCGCTGGAGAAAAACCCCATCGGCCGCAAGGTGGTCTTTGACCAGGCGCGCAAGCAGGCGGCCAAAAAGACTTACGGCAACTACCCCGCCCCCGAGCGCATTATCGGCGCGGTAGAGAAGGGCTTTACCGACGGCATCCAGGCCGGCTACGCCGAAGAGGCCAAGGCCTTTGGCGATCTGGCCATGAGCGATGTCTCCAAACAGTTGCGCGGTATCTTCCACGCCACCAACGAGCTGAAGAAGGAAACCTTCGTCGGCGAGGGCGTGGGTACGCGCAAGATAGAGCGCGTGGGTGTGCTCGGTGCCGGTTTGATGGGCGCGGGCATTGCTCTCAACACCGTGGCCAAGGCCAAGCTGCCGGTTCGCCTGAAAGACCGCGACGCCAAGGGCCTGTCCCATGGCGTGCAGTATGTGGCCAAGTACTACGATAAGCGCGCCAAAATCGGCGCCATGTCGAAGTTCGACGCCGACGCGGCCAAGCGCCAGGTGACCTACACCGACGAGTACACCGGCTTTGAAAGCCTGGACCTCGTGGTGGAAGCGGTCTTTGAAGATCTCGGACTCAAGCACCAGATGCTCAAGGACACCGAGGCCCACGGCAGTGAAAATACCATCTTTGCCTCCAATACTTCGTCGATTCCGATTACCGACATCGCCAAGGCGGCCAAGCGCCCCGAGAATGTGATCGGTCTGCACTACTTCTCCCCGGTGGAAAAGATGCCGCTGCTGGAAATCATCACCACCGACAAGACGGCGCCCGAAGTGACCAAGGGCTGTGTCGAGTTCGGCAAGGCCCAGGGCAAGACGGTGATCGTGGTCAAGGACGGCCCCGGCTTTTACACCACCCGGATTCTGGCGCCCTATTTGAACGAAGCCAGCCGCCTGTTGCTGGAAGGCTTTGGGCCGAAAGAGCTGGACAAGGCCCTGCAGCAGTTCGGCTATCCGGTGGGCCCGATCACCTTGCTGGACGAAGTCGGCATCGATGTGGGCACCAAGGTGGGCCCGGTGCTGGAGGCGGCCTTTGGCGAGCGCATGAAGTCGCCCGACGCCGCCGATCGCATGATCGAAAAGGGCTTTCTCGGCCGCAAGGCGGGCAAGGGCTTTTACCTCTACGGAAAAGATGTGAAGGGCAAGCCGGTCAACCAGGAAGTCTTTGACGCCATGAATGTCACTCCCTGGAAGAATCCGGATCTGGTGGCGGCCGCCGACCGCTGCACCTGGATGATGATCAACGAGGCGGCTTTCTGCCTGCAGGAGGGCATTATCCAGCAGCCCATGCACGGCGACATCGGCGCCATCTTTGGTCTGGGCTTCCCGCCCTTCCTGGGTGGTCCCTTCCGCTACATGGACAGCCTGGGCCTGAAGGCCTCGGTCGCCAAGCTCGAAGAGCTGGCCTCGCGCCACGGTGAGCACTTTACGCCGGCGCAAATCCTGGTCGATATGGCCAACAACAACGACACCTTCTACAACGAGTGAAGGGGAGAAAAACATGTTTAAACTGATGATGAACTGGATGCGCGACAACAAGGTGTTGCCGCAAATTTCCGACACCGAGCGCCAGGCCCTGGAGGCCGGCGATGTCTGGATCGATGGCCAATTCTTTGGCGGCAAGGTCGACTTCGACGCCATTCTGGCCGAAAACTACGACCAGCTCTCCGCCGAGGAACAGGCCTATCTCGACGGCCCGGTGGAAGAGCTGTTGAACATGGTCGATCACTACCAGATCAACCGCACGCGCAAACTGCCCGATGAAGTCATGGACTTCATGGCCAAAAACGGTTTCTTCGGTTTCCAGATCGCCAAAGAGTACGGCGGCACGCCGCTGTCCACGCTGGCCAAGTCCTGTGTGATGGCCAAGGTCACGCCGGCCTCGGGCCTGATCTCGGCGCTGATTGTGATTCCCAACTCTCTCGGCGCCGCCGAGCTGCTGGGCCACTACGGCACCGCCGAGCAGAAGCAGCACTATCTGCCCAAACTGGCCAACGGCGAATACATTCCCTGCTTTGGTCTGACCGAACCCACCGCCGGTTCCGACGCGGCCTCGATCAAGGCCGAGGGCGTGGTGTTCAGGGACAGCGACGGCGAGATCAAATTCCGCCTCAACTTCCGCAAGCGCTACATTACCCTGGCGCCCATCGCCAACCTGATCTCCCTAGCCGTGCGCCTGCACGACCCGGAGAACCTGCTGGGCAAGGGTGAGGACGCGGGCATTACCGTGGTCCTGTTGGAGAAGGGTCTGGACGGACTGCACATCGGCGATCACCACGAACCCATTGGTGACGCCTTCCCCAACGGCCCCATCGTCGGTCGCGATGTGGTGATTCCGGCCACCGATGTGCTCGGCGGTCTTGAGTATGCCGGTCAGGGCTGGAAGATGTTGATGGAATCCCTGGCGGGCGGGCGCATGGTGTCCCTGCCGGCCACCGGTATTTGCGGCATGCGCCACTCGGCCATGGTCGCCGGCGCCTATTCCATGGTGCGCCGCCAGTTCGGCATCCCCGTCGGCCAGATGGAGGGTGTGGAGCAGAAGGTGGGCCACATTGCCGCGCTGACTTACATGTTTGACGCCGCCCGGGTGTTCGGTTGCTCGGCAGTGGACAACGGCATTCAGCCGCCGGTGATCTCGGCCATTATGAAAGCCTACTCCACCGAGCAGGGCCGCCTGCTGGGTACCGATGCCATGGATGTGGCCGCCGGCTTTGGCGTGATGCAGGGGCCCAATAATGTAATGGGCCGTCTCTACACCAGCGCCCCGGTGGGCGTGACCGTGGAGGGCGCCAACATCATGACCCGTACACTGATGATCTTTGGTCAGGGCGCCACCCGCTGCCACCCCTACGCATTCAATGTGGTCGAGGCCGTGGAGCAGGAAGACACCGCCGCCTTCCGCAAAAACCTCACGGCCTGGATGCTGCAATTTGCCAGCGGCATCGCCATGAGCTGGTTGCGCGGTCTGACCCGCGGCCTCTTCACCACCAAAACGCCGCGCAAGGCCGACCCTAAAACCCGCGGTTACTATCGCCGCCTGAGCTGGTCGGCCACGCGCTATGGCATGATGACCAACCTGGCCATGTTCTTCGTCGGCGGCAAGCTGAAGATGAAGGGCAACCTCACCGGTCGCTACGCCGATGCGGTGGCCTGGATGTACGCCGCGACTTCGGCCCTGCGCCGCTACGAGGCCGAGGGCCGCAAGCCCGAGGATCTGGCGCTGGTGGAGTACGCCTGCGAGTACGCCCTGGCCCAGACCCAGACTGCTTACGAGGGCATCTACGCCAACTTCGGCGGCGGTCTGCTGGGCTTTATGCTACGCACCGTGGGTCGCTTCTTCCTCAGCATCAACCGCCTGGGCAAGTTGCCCAGCGACGAGCAGAGCCGCGCCGCCGCCCGCACCATTCAGAGCTATGGCGACCAGTACCTGCGCGTGGCCCAGGGCCAGTGGATTCCACAGGACAAGACCACCGGTCTGGGTCGTTTGGTCGAAGCCTTTCGCCTGACCTCTGAGGCCGAGCCCGTGCGCCTCAAAATCAAACAGGCGCAAAAGGCGCGCCAGTTGCCCCGGGGTAAAGTCGAGGCCATGGTCGACGAGGCCCTGGCCCAGGGCGTGATCTCACAGCAGGAGCACGACCAATTGCAGCAAGCCAATGCCGCCTGTCTGGATGCGATTGAAGTGGATGTGTTCACCCAGGACGAGTACTACGGCGAAAACGGCAAACCCGCCGGCTTCACCGCCACCGGCGACGGCGGCCTGGAAACACCGCCAAAACTGAGAAAAGCCTCGTAAGATCTTTAGCCATTTGCCCCGCACCCGCGGGGCTTTTTTTTGTAGGTTGGGTTTCAGCCCGACGAGTTCTTTTTGGCTTGGACGATAAAAACACAGAGCGCACGGAGATCACAGAGGACACAGAGTTTTTGGGGTGTCATTCCGGAAAGTGCGAAGCACTTATCCGGAATCTCCATGGAGGAGAAATTGGTGCATTTGTCTCCGGGCCGACCGATGGCGGACAGGATGCCGCTATACGGCACACGACAACACCTCTGTGATCTCTGTGCACTCTGTGGCCTCTGTGTCTTTACTCCCATGGCAACGACCGTCGTGCCTCCGTGGCCAACACCCCGTTGCGTAGCGGCGGTTTAGGGGCTAACTTGGGGCATTGATCGCTAACGAGGAGCAGATAATGGAACCCATGGGATTACTGGCGTTTTTACTGGTCGGCGCCATCGCCGGTTGGCTGGCGGGCAAGCTGTCCAAGGGCCGGGGGTTTGGTCTGTTTGGCAATATCGTGGTCGGCGTGATCGGCGCGGTGATCGGCGGCTATGTGTTTGACCTGCTTAATGTGAATGTCGGCGGCCTGCTCGGCTCGATTGTTATGGCCACCATCGGCGCCGGGATCCTGCTCTTTGCCCTGGGCCTGTTCAAGAAACGCTAGCGTTAACGGGAGAGAACATCATGCGTCTTGTTTTTATTGCGTTGCTCGGTTTAACCGTAATGGCCTGTGCTCAGTCTGAAGAACAGCCCAAGCCAAAAACGCCGGCGGAAAAATTGCGGCAAAGTTATCAGGAACAACAGCAAAACAGGGACAAGTTGCAACAAAAATACCGGGAGCAAATGGAAGCCCGCCAACCCGACGAGGAAGACATCGAAGAGCGGATGAAGTCTGATTAAGTGGGTTAGCCACAGAGCCCACAGAGGGCACAGAGTTTTTTGGGTATCATTCCAGAAAGCGCGGAGCGATTATCCAGAATCTCTATAGACCAGAGCAGTGTAGGAGCGGGCCTGCCCGCGAACGAGGCGTTAGCCTCAATATGTGTTTGCCTGCAAGCAGGCTCCTGTAGCCCCCGTCATTGCGGGCGAAGCAATCTGCATAACCGCTCGGCAGATCGCCTCGCCGCTGCGCGGCTCGCGATGACCGGGAAACCTCTGTGTTGTCTGTGCCCTCTGTGGCGCAAAACCGGGAAAAAGGATGACCGATTTGTTGAGAAAAATTAAAACCCGGGATCAGGCGGATGGTGATTCGGTTCGGCACTGGTATCAATCGACGACACTGGATCTTTTTGTCTGGGAAGACGATCGGGGCTTGAGCGCGTTTCAGCTTTGTTATGATCGGCACAAGAACGAACACATGGTTTTCCGGGAGCGGGGCGGACAACCCAGCCACTGGCGCGTGGACAGCGGCGAACAACCCGGCAAATATCCCGAGGCCCCGACCGCCGGTCGTTCATCCACAGCGGTTCCCGCCACTTTGCCCGCACAGTTTGACGCCGCCGCCGAGGCCCTGCCCGAAGCCACCCGCCAGGCGGTGCTGGATGCCTTGAAGCAGATAACGGCCACAGAGGCTTAAAGCTTTGTTGCGTAGGGCGGAAGTGCCGCAGGCACCTCCGCCATTGGTTTGGCGGAAGCGGCTCCGCCGCGTCCGCCCTACACTTAGTCGAGGAAAACTCTGTGTTCTCTGTGCCCTCTGAGTACTCTGTGTCTTTTCGACAAATGCTTATGCGGCGAAGCCGCCCATCCGGTCGCGGCGGGTGCGCCGCTCTTACAAAACTCCGTGCTCTTCGTGGCTCCGTGGCCAGGAAGTCATCAGGACAGCTGGTAGTCGCCGAGGTCGACGCGGGTGAGGCGTTTTTTGATGTTGAAGCCGTATTCGGGCCAGACGAAGCGGTTGCGGCCCTGGGCGTCCAGGTAGTAGCTCTTGCAGACATCCGGGTGGATGGGCATGCGGTCCAGGCGCTTTTCGATGGCGTCGTTAAAACGCTTTTGTACGGTTTCTTTAACTTCCAGTTTTTCCCGGTTTTCGTCGAGCACTTTGCGTACGGCCTGGGCGATGTAGATGGCCTGGTGTTCCGAGGTCCACATCACCGAGCCCACCAGACTGTGGGAGTTGGGGCCGAGCATCATGAACATATTGGGAAAGCCGTGAATGGCCATGCCCTGGTAGGCCCGGGGCTCGCCATTCCAGGTCTCGGCCAGGCTTTTGCCGGTCTTGCCAAGGATGCGCTGGTAGATGGCCGGGTCGTCGACCGCGTAACCGGTGCCGTAGATGATGGTGTCCACCGGGTACTCGCGGCCGTCGCTGTCGATCACACCGCGTTCGCTGATGCGATCCACGCCCTTGAAGACTACCTCGACATTGTCCTGGTCCAACGCCTTGTACCAGTCGTTGGAGAACATGGGGCGCTTGCAGCCCAGGGTGTGGTCGGGCTCGAGCTGTTTTCTCAGGCCCTTGTCGGCCACGCTGCGGCGGATATTGAAGCGGCCGATGGGGTGGCTCAGTGAGCGCAGCAAGGGCTCGCGCTCGAAGGTGGGCAGCAGGGGCTCGGCGGCGAGCAGGGCGGTTTCCCGCACCAGCCGGTGGACGCCGGGGAAGCGCTGGTAAAAGCCCTTGAGGGGCCGGGGAATCGGCCAGTCCGGCTTGGGCAGTACCCAGCTGGGCGTGCGCTGGAAGTTGATGATTTTTTTGACCACCGGCTGAATGGCGGGAAGGAACTGGATGGCCGAGGCGCCGGAGCCGATCACGGCCACGGTCTCGCCGCTGAGGTCGTGTTCGTGATCCCACATGCCGGAGTGGAACATGGCGCCCTTGAAGTCCTTTTGCCCGGGGAATTCGGGCATGCGGGCCTCGCCGATAAAGCCGGTGGCGGGGATGAAAAAGCGGGCGACAAAGCGCTCGCCGTCGGCGGTGTCGATGTGCCAGCGGCGCTCTTTTTCCCGCCACTCGGCGCGGGTGACTTCGGTGTTGAGCTGGATCTGACTGGTTACGCGGAAGCGCCGGGCCACGCCCTCGAGGTACTCGCGGATCTCCGCCTGGGGGGCGTAGGTGCGGCTCCAGTTCGGGTTGGGGGCGTAGCCCAGGGAGTACATTTCGCTGGGGATGTCGCAGCGCAGGCCGGGGTAGTCGTTGTTGGCCCAGGTGCCGCCGATGCGGCGACTCATGTCAAGGATGCGGGCCTTGAGAATGCCCTGTTCCCGGAGTTTGATCAGGGCGCTGATGCCGGAGGGGCCGGCGCCGATGATCAGGGCATCGAGTTCGGTGGCGGATTTGGCCATGCTGTTCAGGCTCCCAGTCCGGCGGCCCGGACTACGCCGGGCGAGGTTTTGAGGGCGGTTTCAAAGACTTGCCGGCGGCGGGCCGGGTCCATCATGTTGTAGCCAAAGGCGTTCAGGTCGTCCACTGTGGGTTCCAGTCGGGCGACCCGGATCCCGGCGCGTTTCAGGGCGCGTTCCTCGCGGTTCACCTGATTGGTCATGGTCTTTCTCAACAGGCGTTCCACTTTGGTAAAGGGGTGGCGCGGGTGATCGAGTTTTCGCGAGACCATGGGTGGCACGATGATGACTTCCTCGACATCCCGTCCGATCAACAGGTCGGCGGAGGTGGGGGAGACGACCCCGCCGTCGATGTAGTCGCGCCCGCCAATATTCACGGCGGGGCACCAGCCGGGCACGGCGTAGGAAGCGCGCACGGCATCGGCCATGCGGCAGGGCGGGGCCGATTCCGAGCCAAAGGCCACGCGCTCGCCGCTTTGGGCATCCACGGCCATCACCCAGGCGTTGGGGTGGTCGACCCAGTCCTTGCCCCGGCAGACGCCCTCGACCATGCGAATCATCGGCGTCAGATCCTCGCGCCCCTGGGGCAGCAGGCCGGACAGGGCGGTGAGCGCCGACACCTTTCCCTGAAGGCCGAGCTTCACCAGCCCGGCAGCGGGCCACTGTGCACGGGGCAGGGGCGGGGCGGCACCGCCGTGGCGCCACTCGCCACCGGCGAGATTGACTACCGGCTGGCGCTGGGCGGCCAGCAACTCATCGACGCCGATGCCGCCGCCGAGCAGGGCGGTCATCACCGAGCCCGAGGAGGTGCCCATGATGATATCGAAGGTGCGCGGATCGTGGCCGGTGGCCTCGGCGTAGGCGGCGAGCATGGCAGTGGTCCAGGCACCACCGGCGACGCCGCCACAGCCGATAACGAGAGCTTTCTTTGCGGTCATTGTAAGTAGCCGTTGTTGTAAACCAGAGGTCAGTATAGGGCCGGGAGCAGAGACCACAGAGGTGGTTGCGTGCCAAATAGGTGTGAAACGGGGCCAATCCCGGGGTGGGCCGGCTGCGCCGCTGTAGGTCGGGCTTTAGCCCGACGCGTTTTTTGGGACCTGGGTAGTCAAAACACAGAGGGCACAGAGATCACAGAGAGCACTGAGGAATTCTTGTCATTCCGGAAAGTGCTCCGCGCTTATCCGGAATCTCTACAGGCTGGGGCAGCGTAGGAGCGGGCCCGCCCGCGAACGAGGCGTCAGCCTCGAAATGTATTTGCCCGCAAGCAGGCGCCGACAGCCCCCATCATTGCGAACGCAGTGAAGCAATCTGCAAAACCGTTCGGTAGATCGCCGCGTCGCTGCGCGCCTCGCGCTGACAAGAAACTCTCTGTGTTCTCTGTGCGCTCTGTGGCCTCTGTGTCTTTTCGGCAAAAGCCAATGCGGCGAAGCCGCCCACCAGATTAAGACATCAGCCAAAGGGCCAGCAGGGGCATCAGGCAGAAGACGAAGATCAGGATTTTATAGAAGGCCATGCCGGCGTAGTGGATGGCGTTAAAGTTCTCCCGGGAAATCGGAAACCAGCGGCTGTGGAGCCGGTATACGGTATTGCTGGCGAATAACATCATCAGTGCCCAGAAAAGTAAAAGGGCGTAGTTAAAAGCCAGGTTGTAGCCGAGGAAGGGAATCCAGAATTCGGTGTTCATGGGGTGTCCTCCGTGGAGTCGATAAAGCGTTGTCTCTGGCTTTCGCTCATCAGCGGGCAGTGGTCGTAGCGGCCAAACCAGCGATAGCGGTGCATTGCTACCAAAGTATAGACCGCGTCACGCAACAAGCGTGGAATAAAAGCAAAGTATCGTCCCCAGCGCCAGGGTCGTGGCAGCCGGGCGAGAATGCCCAGGACGGCGTTGCTTTTGCTGTGGCATTGAGCCTGATCAATCAGCAAAACGCTGTCGAGATTGTCGGGATTGTGGCCAAAGTGTTTGAGCAGGCTTTGACCAACCGGGGACTGGGCGGTGCAAAAGCGAAAGCGCTGCTCGCGATCGCGCTTGAACAAAAAGCGCACCCAAAAATGACAAAACGGGCAGACGCCATCGAACACCACGATGGGATGTTGGTGACTGAGCTCAAGGGCGGATGGTTTATCCATGAAGGCAGTTTGCCAGTTTTTTGGGTTAGCCACAGAGGGCACAGAGAGCACAGAGGAGGCCCGCCCCCGGGCCGACACCGCACCGGTCGCGGCGGGGGCGCCGCTCCTACCTCTGTGCCCTCTGTGGCTAAAAAATCAGGGCGCCAGGCGTTCGATAAGCCAGTCGTCGCCCCTGGGGGTGTAGCGCAGACGGTCGTGGAGACGGTTGGGGCGGCCGTGCCAGAACTGGAACTCCACCGGCACAATGCGGTAGCCGCCCCAGCGCTCGGGGCGCGGTACCGGTGCCTGGGGGTACTCGCCCTGCAGGCGCTCCACCTCGGCTTCCAGCCACTCGCGGCTGACTACATCGCTCTGGGGCGAGATGGCCGCGCTGATCTGGCTGGCGTAGGGGCGCGAGTGGAAGTAGTCGGTGGATTCTTCTTCGGAGAGTTTCTCCACGCGGCCCTTGACGATCAGCTGGCGGTCAAAGGGCTGCCAGAAAAAGGTCACTGACACTTTCGGGTTGGCCGCCATGTCCCGGCCTTTGTCGCTTTCGTAGTCGGTAAAGAAGGTCAGCCCCTTTTGGTCGATGCCCTTGAGCAAAACGACCCGGCTGGATGGCTGGCCGTCGGCGTCCACTGTGGCGAGGGTCATGGCATTGGGCAGGGGCAGATCGGTTTCAATGGCCTCGTCCACCCAGCGCTGGGCCTGGGCCAGCGGGTTGCTGTGCATATCCCCGGCGCGCAGCACCTCGGCCTTGTACTCTTCGCGTATGTCTCTCATGGCGCGTAGTGTAGCCGATTTGCCGGACTGGCCACAGAGCCACGAAGCGCACGGAGATATGTAGGAGCGGCGCCCCCGCCGCGACCGGTGCGGTGTCGGCCCGGGGGCGGGCCTCCTACGTATCTTTAACTCTGTGTTCTCTGTGCGCTCTGTGGCTAATCACCAAAATGGCGAAGCCGCCCCGGAGGTCAGGCCTCCTGGGGCTGGGCTTCGCTTTTGCGGTTCATGCGGTTGGCGCGCAGGAAGGTGCCGTAGTCGTTGAAGCGCACGCCCATTTCGCGCATCACCTTGTGGGCGGTGGGCGCGGTCCACTGGCGGATGTAGAAGGGCTCTTTTACCGCGAAGTGGTGGATGGCGTGGGTGCTGCCGAAGTTGAAGCAGAAGGCCTGCATGGGCAGCAACCACCAGGGGTTCATTACCTGGCACTGCTGCATCACATTGTTGGGCTCGACATCGCCGTAGTAGTGGATGTTGGAGCTGATGAAGTGCAGGCAGAAGGTGCGCAGCAGGGACGGCAGCATGTAAACCACGGCGAAGACATCGAGGTAGCCCAATGCGGTCATCCAGGTCTCGGGTACATTGAGGCTGACGCCGAAGAGGTTGGCGCCGATCAATACGGCGTGGGCGACGACCCAAGTGTGGAACAGCAGATAGTAAATGGTGCCAAGGGGGACATAGCTCAGCAATTGCTCGCGGCCAATCTGTTTGGCCTCGGCCTTGCTCTTGGGTTTCTGGGCCTTGATGTAGGCGCGGGTGGCCTTGGCCATCTGGAAGGGCCGCAGATAGACGGCCAGCATGTTGTCGCCGGTCATCAGGAAGCGGCGAATGCCCCAGGGCACGCCATTGGTAATGCCACGCTCTTCGATGTCCGATTCGGTGCCGGAGACCTTGTGGTGGTGGAAGTGCAGCTTGCGGCGGACAAAGGGGCTGATAGTGCTGGCCCGGGCCAGCCAGCCCAGGGCCAGCATAAGATCGTTGGCCCAGCGCTTTTTGCGGAAGTACATCAGATGGATCAGGTCGTGCTCCAGCTCGTGAATCAGCGAGGCAAAGAACGCCGTGACCGGCACGCAGACATACCAGGGAATAACATCGTAGATGTACAGCGCACCGCTGGCGATCATGCCCAGCAGCGAGAAGGCCATGATGCTGGCGCCAATCAGATCCTGGTGCTTGAGCCAGGGATGGTGCTCGCGCAGTTCGGCACCCGCGTCGAGCACGGTCTTTTTGATATGGGCCGATTTTTCCGCGTCGGTCATTTGGTTCGGGTTTACTGACTGCGTCATGGGACACACTCCTCATTGGTGTTTACCTGATTTCAAGACTAGTGGGAAACCGCTTGTTTTGACAGGACAACAGGCACCGGAAACTTCACAATAGGCGCAGCAATCAGTGCTTAGACGAAAAAAATGGCACAATGTTCGCGAATCCAAATCATCTCAACGGGAGACTTCCATGACCATTGCCTATTGGTGCATCTTGATCGCCATTTTTCTGCCCTATGCCTTTACCGGTTTTGCCAAGTTTCAGGGCGGTTTCGGACCGCGCCAGAATCTGGCCCCGCGGGAGTTTCTGGAAAGCCTGGAGGGCGGCCGCAAGCGCGCGCACTGGGCGCAGCTCAACAGCTTTGAAGTGCACCCCGGCTTTTATGCGGCCGTGATTGTGGCCCAGCTGGCCGGCGGTGTCGAGCAGGGCACAATCGACGCCCTGGCCGTGACCTTTGTGGTCAGCCGGGTGCTCTTTGGTATTGCCTATATCGCCGACAAGGGCTCGTTGCGCAGCCTGATCTGGGCTGTGGGCATGGCTTGCATTGTGGCGCTCTTTGTCACCGCAGCCTGAGCGTTTTACAACGCCGGAAAGAAGGAGGGCCCTGCGGGGCCCTTTTTTGTGAGCAACAGAGTCGCGAAAAGCTGTAGGAGCGGCGCTCTCGCCGCGACCATGTCGGCCCGGGGTCGGGCCTCCTACAATTCAGTTGCGGCCCTGCCAGCGCCAGGTGACGCCCAGCTGGATGCTTTGGGTGGGCTCGTCGAAGTCGTACTCACTGGCGCTGAGGCCGATGGCCCAGTGGCGGTTCAGTTTGTAGTCCAGGCCAAGGGTGTAGAACATGTGGCTGTCGTCGGTTTTACCACCGCCGATATTGGCGCCGCCGGCAGTGACGGCCTCGGTTTCCGCTTCCCAGTCAAGCAGACCCACCTGGGCGTAGGGTATCCACTGGCGGTAGAGCTTGCCGTCGATGGGCAGCTTGAGCATGCCCGAGTACTTGAGACCCGTAAGGTCGGTGCTCAGGGTTTGCCCGTCGCTGAAGTCGGCTTCGACGCCGTTGGCTTGCAGGTAGCCCAGCTCCACGGCGAGGTAGTAACCCACATCCAGACCCAGGGCCAGTTCCAGTGCATTGCCGGTGGCCTCGTCCTCGAGGGTCACACCGCCGCCGAGCACATCCTGTTGGGCGCCGGTTTCAGTAGTGAGTTGGCCGGCGTTGAAGCGGGCGTAGGGATAGACGCCCTGGCGGGGTATGTAGGTGTCGATGCCGGTCATGTCCTCGAAGTCGTCCTCGCTGCCGTACATCTTGAGGAGGTCTTTACGCTGGTAGTTGCCCTTGGGCATAACAAACTTGCCCTCGTAGCGGTTGCCGCCGCGCTGAACCCGGGGCGCGGACTCCATGCCTCTGGTGTCGAGGCGGCGGCTGGTGGCGCGCGGATCGCGGGGGTCCCGGGTCTCGTCGCCCCGTACCGGCGGGCGGTCGCTGAGCCCCTCGGTGGAGAGGGTTTGCTGGCGATTTTGTTGAGGCTTCGGTTTGGGGGTGGGTGTGTTGTCGCCTCCGCCGGAGCTGGCGGCTTCCTTGCCCAGCAGCATGGCGGCCAGAGAGGCTTCGAGATTGTCGCCATTGCCGTCGCCGCCTGAGGAGGACGCGGGGGCGGCTGCGGCGGATGCCGAGGCATTGCCCGCCGGGAGCTGGCCAATTCGGCGTACCCATGGGCTGTCGTTGTGCAGCGAGCCGGGCAGTCCGCGATTGGCTTGCTGGGCCCGCGCGGGGCTGTCAAAGGGCCCCCACAGCAGGGCGTGCCAGGTTTTACCCTTGACCAGCTTGCGTTGGTAGACGACATCCAGTTCCGGGTTGACCGACTTGACCTCACTCACGGCCTGGTCCGAAGGCAGGCGGCTCTCTTTGGATACCGCAGTGAGCTGGATAATGTAGTGGTTGTCGTTTTGCTGCGGGCGCCACTGGTCGAAGTCCACGGTGCCGGCGGGGGCGGCGGCCAGGGGCAAAGGCAGAATCAGTGCCATCAGGCAGGCAATGCCTATCAGTCTCATGTTTTCTCTCCCGGAACAGAGCCTGTTCTTATAGTTTGAATGTGGTTGTTATCGGGGCAGTCTAAGGGATGAACGGGGATTAGACCAGAGAGAGCACGCGTCCCGGCCCTGTAACGGGCGACATCTCAGAGGACGCCCTCTGGTGTATAATGCGCCCCCCAGAAAGCGACTGAAACCAGCCAGAGAAGAGGTGTGCCATGTCGGTCATCCGCCAAGATGATTTTATCCAGAGCGTCCAGGACGCCCTGCAGTTTATTTCCTACTATCACCCCAAGGATTTTATCGACGCGGTACACGAGGCCTACCAGCGCGAGGAAAACCCCGCGGCCAAGGACGCCATGGCCCAGATTCTGATCAATTCGCGCATGTGCGCCGAGGGCCGTCGCCCGATCTGCCAGGACACCGGCATTGTCACCGTGTTTCTCGAGATCGGCATGGATGTGCAGTGGGAAGCCGATATGGGCGTGGAGGACATGGTCAATGAGGGCGTGCGCCGCGCCTACAAACTGCCCGACAATATTCTGCGCGCCTCGATCCTGGCCGACCCCGACGGCCAGCGCCGGAACACCGGGGACAACACGCCGGCGGTGATTCACACCCGCGTGGTGCCCGGCGACAAGGTGCATGTAGAAGTGGCGGCCAAGGGTGGCGGCTCCGAGGCCAAGTCCAAATTCGCCATGCTCAACCCCTCGGACAGCATCGTCGACTGGGTATTGAAAATGGTGCCCACCATGGGTGCCGGCTGGTGCCCGCCGGGCGTGCTGGGCATCGGCATCGGCGGGACGGCGGACAAGGCCATGCAGCTGGCCAAGAAGGCCTGCATGAAGTCGATTACCATCCACGAACTGAAGGAGCGCGGGCCGCAGAACCGCGCCGAGGAACTGCGTCTGGAGATCTTTGAGAAGGTCAACGCCCTGGGCATTGGTGCCCAGGGCCTGGGCGGCCTGACCACGGTGCTGGATGTGCAGGTGGAGGACTACCCCACCCACGCCGCCAACAAGCCGGTGGCCATCATCCCCAACTGTGCGGCCACCCGCCACGCCCACTTTACCCTGGACGGCAGCGGCCCCGCCGAGCTGGCGCCGCCGAGCCTGGACGACTGGCCGGAAATCACCCGCGAGGGTGGCACCGCCAAGCGCGTCAATCTGGATACGGTGACGCCGGAAGAGGCGGCCAGCTGGCAGCCCGGCGATACCCTGCTGCTCTCGGGCACGGTACTCACCGGCCGCGACGCGGCCCACAAGCGCATGGTGGACATGCTTGAAAAGGGCCAGGAGCTGCCCGTCGATTTCAAGGGTAAGTTTATCTACTATGTGGGCCCCGTCGACCCGGTGCGCGAGGAAGTGGTCGGCCCCGCCGGTCCCACCACGGCCACCCGCATGGACAAGTTTACCGAGACCATGCTGGAGAAAACCGGCCTGCTGGGCATGATCGGCAAGGCCGAGCGCGGCCCTGTGGCGCTGGAGGCGATCAGGAAGCATCAGGCGGTGTACCTGATGGCCGTGGGCGGTGCCGCCTACCTGGTGTCCAAGGCGATCAAGTCCTCCAAAGTGGTGGCCTTCGAGGACCTGGGCATGGAGGCCATTCACGAGTTTGTGGTCGAAGACATGCCGGTAACCGTGGCGGTAGACACCCAGGGCGAGTCCGTCCACCAGACCGCGCCCAAAATCTGGCAAGCCAAAATCGGCAAGATCCCGGTGGTCGAAGAGGCGTAAGTCGGCCCGGGGTCGGGCCTCCTGCGGGTTGTAGGAGCGGCGCCCTCGCCGCGACAGGT
The DNA here is from genome assembly GCA_051747425.1 of Pseudomonadota bacterium. Classification (GTDB taxonomy): domain Bacteria; phylum Pseudomonadota; class Gammaproteobacteria; order HTCC5015; family HTCC5015; genus HTCC5015. The sequence goes on along the minus strand of JBNJGD010000004.1, from coordinate 100,676 downwards.
CGGCCCGGGGTCGGGCCTCCTACGGGGTAGGAGCGGCACCCTCGCCGCGACAATGTCGGCGGGGGGTTACGGCACCCGGTAGTTGGCCTGGGACATCAGGTCGGTGCCGCACTCGAGCTGTTCGATCCAGTCGAGGAACTGGTTGATCACCTTGCGCCCTTTGAAGGGTCGGCCGTGTTGCGGCACCATCCAATCCATATCCAGCTCGCGCACCATGCCCGCCCAGTAGCGGCAGACCTTGTTGCTGTTCATGTAGCGGCGGTGGAACCCCTCCATATAAGGCAGTACTTCCTTGATGTCGGTCACCGGCTCGTCAGCGACGCCGGGACAGAGGTTGGCACCCATGTCACCGGAGAACAGGATTTTCGAGGTGGGGTCATAGAACTGGAAGTTGCCCTCGGAGTGCAGAAAATGCGCCGGCAGTGCCTTGATCACGGAGCGGCCCAGGGTGATGTTCATGCCCTCGTCGGGCACCGAGATCATGCGCCCGGCGGTTTTGCCGCTGCGGGCGAAATGGGGGATGAAGCGGTCCCAAATGGCGGGGCAAATCAGCTGGCAGTCGGTGCCGTGGAGCCAGCGGTTGATGGAGGCGACGATGTCCGGGTCCTGGTGGGAGGCGAAGACATAGTCCAGGTTCTTGATGTTGATGTAGTCGCTCACCGCCATGAAAAGCCGGGTGTAGGTCAGCTCGCCACCGGGGTCGACCAGGGCCGCGTGGCCGTCGTCGATCAATAGAAATTGGTTGGATTGAACGCCCTCTTCACCGGTCACGAGATCGGAGAAGGAGATGTTGATGTGGTTGTTCTTGTTGAAAAGTTCAAAAGCCATTTTGGTCTCCGCTTGGCTGGTGCACTGGCGGGCATTACCGTAGCGAAAAAGACTTGATGGGCCAATGATGCCCATCAAGTGAATGGCGGGTTTAGTCGGCCAGTGCGGCCAGCTGGTCGGCCTGGTATTCGCCGATCAGGGGGTTGATGACCTGATCGAGTTGACCGCCGATAACCTCGTCGAGCTTGTACAGGGTGAGATTGATGCGGTGGTCGGTGACCCGCCCCTGGGGGAAGTTGTAGGTGCGGATGCGCTCGGAGCGGTCGCCGGAGCCCACCAGGGACTTGCGTGCGGCGGCCTGTTCCTGCATCTGCTTGTCGCGCTCGCCCTGAATGATGCGCGATTGAAGCAGGCTCATGGCCTGGGCGCGGTTTTTGTGTTGCGAGCGCTCGTTCTGGCTCTCGACCACAATGCCCGTGGGCAGGTGGGTGATGCGGATGGCCGAGTCGGTTTTGTTGACATGCTGGCCGCCGGCGCCGGAGGCGCGGAAGGTATCGACGCGCAGATCCGAGGGGTTGATGTCCTCGGCCTCGACCTCGTCGATTTCGGGCATGATGGCTACGGTGGCTGCCGAGGTGTGGATGCGGCCCTGGGATTCGGTTTCGGGCACGCGTTGTACCCGGTGGGCGCCGGATTCAAACTTGAGACGCGAGTAGGCGCCCTGGCCAATGACGCGTGCAATGACCTCCTTGTAACCGCCGTGCTCGCCTTCGCTTTCGCTCTGAATTTCCATTTTCCAGCCGCGTGTCTCGGCGTAGCGGGTGTACATCTTGAGCAGGTCGCCAGCAAAAATGGCGGCCTCATCGCCGCCGGTGCCGGCGCGAATCTCGAGGAAAATGTTGCTGTTGTCGTGGGGGTCTTTGGGCAGCAGCAGTACCTGCAACTCGTCTTCCAGCTTTTCCAGCGCACTTCGGGCGCTTTCAATTTCTTCCCAGGCCATTTCCTTCATGTCCGGGTCGTCGACCATTTCCTCGGCGGTTTCCAGGTTCTCCCGCTCCCTTTGGTAGGCGCCAAAGGTTTTGGTCACCGGTTCGAGCTCGGCGTACTCCTTGGACAGATCGCGGAAGCGGTTCTGGTCGCCGATCACCTCCGGATCCGAGAGCAGCATGGCCACTTCTTCGTGGCGGCCGACGAGGTTTTCCAGTTTTTGTCTTATCGAATCTTTCATTGTCTGCACTGTAGGTCGGGCAGTGGCCCGACGGAATTGAAGGCTATGGGGCCGACGGCGCTACTCGGGTTGATCGAGATCGAACAGCTTTCGCGTCGTTTCCAGTAATTTTTGGTCGTTTTCGCTGGCCGCCTGGCGCAGTTGCACGGTGGGGCCGTGCAGCAACTTGTTGGTCAGGCTGTGGCTGAGCCATTGCAGCACCTCTTCGGCCGGTCTGCCCTGTTCGATCATTTTTTGCGCCCGGGCCAGCGCTGTTTCACTGTGGCGCTCGACACTCTGCCGAAGTTCACTGATGGTGTCCACGGCGACCCGGCTGCGCTGCCACTCGCAAAAGTCAGCGATCTTGTGGCGAATGATTTCCTCGGCCTCCCGGGCCGCCGCCTGGCGCGACTGGCGATTTTCCTCGATGACCTGCTCGAGGTCGTCGACCGTGTAGAGATAGACATCCTCGAGTTCGCTGACTTCGCTTTCGATGTCCCTGGGTACGGCGATGTCGACCATAAAGAAGGGCCGGTGCTTGCGCGCCTTGAGGGCGGTTTCCACCATGCCTTTGCCCAGCAGTGGCAAGGGGCTGGCGGTGGAGGAAATGATGATGTCGGCGCGATTCAGTGCCGTGGGAATGTCGGGGATACCGATGCCCTCTCCGCCATAGTGGGCGGCCAGCTGTCGGGCTTTTTCAACACTGCGGTTGGCCACGGTAATACCGCCGATGCCACTGCTGTGCAGGTGCTGGGCGGCCAGTTCGATGGTTTCCCCGGCGCCAATCAGAAGAGCCCGGTTGTCGTCGAGTTTGCCGAAGATCTGTTGGGCCAGACGCACGGCGGCGTAGGCAACGGAAATGGGGTTGGCGCCGATGTCGGTTTCACTGCGCACCAGTTTGGCCACCGAGAAGGCCTGCTCAAACAGCGGCCCCAGTTGCCCGCCGACACTGCGGGCATCGCGGGCGGCCTGATAGGCGCTTTTGAGCTGGCCGAGGATTTGCGGCTCTCCCAGTACCAGGGAGTCCAGCCCGCTGGCGACGCGGAACAAATGTTGAACGGCGGCCTCGTCGGTGTACTGATAGAGATGTTCCCCGGGAACGATCCCCTCGACGCCTTGCCCAAGCAACCACTCGCCGATGGCGTGCTCGTTCTCGACGGCGCAGTAAAACTCCGAGCGATTGCAGGTGGAGACGACCACCGCCTCGTCGACACCGGGGGCTTCCCTGAGTGCGTGGAGCACGCGATTGAGCGCCTCGCCCTCATAGGCGATGCGTTCGCGGACACTGACCGGTGCCGTGGTGTGGTTGAGGCCGAGAATGGATAGCGGCATATTGGCGATGATCTTGATCTCGTATGGGGTTCACAGTCCCGACCATTTTAACGATTAATGAGCAAAAAGGCTTGGGATTGAATCGCAGTTCGGTATAGTTGAGCCAGTTTAAACAAGCAAAATGCCATGAAAAGACTCGTTACCTTCATTTTATTCACCACCCTGATCGCGCTTACCGGCTGTGAAGCCCTGTCAGGCAAGCGCGCCGAGCGCCAGCAGCTTGAGTCCGTGGTGGGTAGTCGCAGTATTGCTCCGGACGAGTCTACTCAGGTGATGTACGACTATCTGCTGGGGCAGGTGGCGGGCGTTCACTCCAGTCTCGCCGAGGAATCCGGCGACAGCGAGACGGCGACCAGCTATTTGCAGCTGGCGTTGCCCCACCTGCTCTCCGCCGCCGGCAAGATGAAGGATCCCCAGGTGGCCCAGCAGGCGGCCAAAGCCGCTCTCTACAGCGGTGATGACAAGCGTGCTCTGGAGGCGGCCGAGCAATGGCTGACCCTCTCGCCCGAGAGCGAGGCGGCCCACCATTACGCGGCGCTGGCGTCACTGCACCTTGGCGAGGTTGAGCAGGCCACGGATTACTTTGACGCCAGAGTGCAGTTGGCCGATGAACCGCGCAGCGGTCTGCTGGAAGTGGCCGCTGTGCTGGTCAGTGAGCGCCAGGCCAGGGGCGCGCTAAAGGTGGCTGAAACACTGGCGGGGCGATACCCCGAAGAGTCGGCAGCCTACTACGCCAAGGCCAGTGTCGAGGCCCGCTACGGTGAAAACGAGCGCGCCCTGATGAGTGTGAATGAGTCTCTGGCCCTGAACCCCGATGACACCGGCGCCATCGTTCTCAAAACCCAGGTGCTTCAGGCCCTGGGCCGCGACGAGCGGGCGCTGGAGGTGCTGAGTGAGGCCGTTTCGTCAGGCGGCGGTGGCGACGAATTGCGCCACAGCTATGCCCGCTTGCTGATGCAGATGCACCGCTACGACGAGGCGCGCTACCAGTACGAGCTGATGTTTCAGGAGCAGCCCCACAATACCGACCTGGCAATTCGCCTGGGTTTGCTATCCCTCGAACTGGAAGAGCTGGACGCCGCGGAGCGCTACTTCAACCATGTGTTGCGCTCGGGGCGCGACAGCCAGGAGGCCCTGTATTACCTTGGCCGTGTGGATGAGCGTCGGGGCGACTACCAGTCCGCCCTGCGCTACTACCTTCGGGTCAGCGAGGGCGAGTACCGTACCGATGCCATGCTGCGGCAGGCGCGCATGCTGGCCAAGCTGGGCCGCGTGGAAGAAGGGCTGGATGTTATCGATATGCTGGCCGAGGGTGACGAGCGTCTCGACAAGCACGCCTCCTATACCCTGGCCAAGGTCGATATACTGGCCTCGCAGTTCGAATACGCTCGCGCCTACGACCTGTTACAGCGGGCGCTGGAGCGCGAGCCGGATCACTTTGATCTGCTTTACGCCCATTCGATGATGGCGGAGAAAGTGGGCGAGGTGGATCAAGCCATTGAAGACTTGCGTCATCTGCTGTCTCTGGAGCCGGACAACCCCAATTTGAAAAACGCTCTGGGTTACACGCTGGTCAACCGTACAGAGCAGCTGGCCGAGGGCGAAAAGCTGATCCGCGAGGCCTACGAGGTAAAACCGCACAGTGCGGCGATTATGGACAGCATGGGCTGGATGCACTACCGAAAGGGTGAGCTGGAAAAAGCCCAGGAGCTTCTCGAACAGGCCTACGCCACAGACCCGGATCCCGAAATTGCCGCCCACCTGGGCGAGGTCTTGTGGCAGCGCGGCGAGCGCGAAGAGGCCCGCCGCATTTGGGAGGAGGCGAGCGACCGGGCGCCCGATCACGATGTTCTCAAACAAACCATTGAGCAGTACCTCTGATGTTCCAACGACTGTTTATGGGCACGGTGTGCCTGTTTTTGCTGGCCGGTTGTGCCAGTCAGCCGTCCTTTAAAGAGGGCGAGCCCCTCGACCCCGAACAGGTGCGCGAACGCTGGCTGCAGTGGCAGGACCGGCTCAGTCGCGTGCAGTCCTGGGAAATCGAGGGTCGCGTGGCGGTGACGACCGCCGACGACTCGGCCAATGCCAGCCTTTTCTGGGAGCAGTCCCCCGACGATTTTCGCCTGCGCATGTACGGCCCCTTCGGTGCCGGCAGTGTGGATGTCCAGACGGATGAGAACGGCGTCTTTATGGAGGGCGAGGACGGCGAGGAGGTTCGCGCCGCCAACGCCGAGGGGCTGGTGTGGATGCGCACCGGCTGGGAAATCCCCGTGGCCGAGATGCGAGCCTGGGTGCTCGGCGCGGTCCCCGATACCGAAAATCCGACCATTCAGGTGGATCAGTACGGTCATACAATGGCCTTTCAAAGTGGCGACTGGTATGTCGAGTACCCCGACTACACCGAGGTCGACTTCGAGGGGCAAAAACTGGCCCTGCCGAGAAAAATCTACCTGCAGTCACCCTACATCAAGGTCAAAATGGCAGTGGGGCAATGGACACTGGAGTAGAACAACTGAGCCTGCCGGCTCCGGCCAAGATCAACCGCTTTTTGCACATCACCGGTCGCCGCGATGACGGTTACCATCTGTTGCAGACCATTTTTCAGTTCCTCAATTTTGGCGACGAGATTCTTCTGCGCCGGCGCGGGGATGGCGAGATTCGTCGCTGCCGGGATCTTGACGGGGTTGCCGAAGATCAGGATCTGGTGGTGCGCGCCGCGCGTTTGCTGCAGTCCCGTACCGGCACCGGTTTCGGCGCCGATATCGATGTCGACAAGCGGCTGCCCATGGGTGGCGGCCTCGGTGGCGGCTCTTCGGATGCCGCCAGCGTACTGCTCGGTCTCAATGCCCTGTGGCAGTGCGGTCTCAATGAGGATGATCTGGCAGAGCTGGGTCTGGCCCTGGGCGCCGATGTGCCGGTGTTTGTTCGAGGCCGTGCCTGCTGGGCCGAGGGCGTGGGTGAGGAGATCACTCCGATTCAAATCGACGAGCCCTGGTTTGTCGTTTTGGCGCCCCCGGTCAGCCTCGATACCGGCAAACTTTTTTCCCATCCGGGATTGACAAGGGACTGCCCGGTGCGGAAAATACGCGGCCTCGAAACAGTGGCTCAAGTTGATGATTTGACCAATGTTTTTGAGCCGGTCGCGAGAGCGGAAAGCCCCGAAGTAGATGCGGCTTTGAGCTTTCTCGAACGGTTTACCACCGCCCGACTCAGCGGTAGTGGCGCCTGCGTTTTCGGCGCTTTCAAAACGCAAGACGAGGCCAGAGCCGTGTTTGCTCAGCGGCCAAAGAGTACAGGAGGGTTTGTGGCCAAAGGCTGTAACCAATCTCCCGCTCATCACAAATTGAACGATTCTTGGGGTGTCGCCAAGTGGCAAGGCAGCAGGTTTTGATCCTGCCATTCGCAGGTTCGAATCCTGCCACCCCAGCCATACCCGTAAAAATCCGCTCACCTCGTTACCGAGTGAGCGGATTTTTTGTTAGAGTTCGACAGACCTGTAAAAACGACTAGGTGTCACTGTGGCCAATCTCGAAAACCGTTTGATGCTCTTCACCGGGAACGCCAATCCCGCTCTCGCCCATTCCGTCGCCGAAGGCCTGAAACTGCCCATTGGTAAAGCCAATGTCGGCAAGTTCAGCGATGGCGAAGTCTCGGTGGAAGTCGAGGAAAATGTGCGTGGCAAGGATGTGTTTATCGTCCAGTCCACCTGCACGCCCACCAATGACAACCTGATGGAAGTACTGGTGCTGACCGACGCGCTACGCCGCGCCTCGGCAGGGCGCATCACCGCAGTGATTCCCTATCTTGGCTACTCGCGCCAGGATCGCCGGGTGCGCTCGGCGCGCGTTCCGATTACCGCCAAGGTGGTGGCCAATATGCTGCAGGCGGTGGGCGTGGATCGGGTGCTGACAGTGGACCTGCACGCCGACCAGATCCAGGGCTTTTTTGATGTCCCGGTGGACAATGTCTACGGCTCTCCGATTTTGCTTGCCGATATCAACAAGCAGAACTACGAAAACCTGATCGTGGTCTCCCCGGATGTGGGCGGCGTGGTGCGCGCCCGCGCTGTGGCCAAGCAGTTGAACGATGCCGACCTGGCAATCATCGACAAACGCCGCCCCCAGGCCAATGTCTCCGAGGTGATGCACATTATCGGCGAGGTCAAGGATCGCACCTGTGTGATCCTCGATGACATGGTCGATACCGCCGGCACTCTGTGCAAGGCCGCCTCCGCCCTGAAGAAACACGGCGCCAAGCGTGTGGTGGCCTATGTGACCCACCCGATACTCTCGGGGCCCGCCATCGAGAATATCGCCGGTTCCGAACTCGACGAGCTGGTGGTGACCGACACCATTCCGCTGTCGTCCAAGGCGGCGGAGTGCGCCAAAATTCGCCAGCTCTCTGTGGCGGAAATGCTGGCCCACACCATCTTCCGTATCCACAACGAAGAGTCGGTCAGCTCCCTGTTTTCCGATTGATCGCTGCGGCCGCCGGCAGCGAGCAAAAGCGCTTCCCCATTTGCCGCTATTGTGTGCTAAAATCCGCGCCCTTCGGGCGATTGGTCGCGATCGCCCGGAGTTCACTTTATGTTGAGGAATTCAATTATGTCTGACAATTTTGTAATCAAAGCAGAAGTTCGCGAGGACATGGGGAAAGGTGCGAGCCGCCGCCTGCGCCGCGCGGACAAGATCCCGGCTATTCTTTACGGATCCGGTGAGCCCGTTTCACTGACCCTGTCTCACCCCGAGATGATCCGCATGGTGCAGAACGAGGCTTTCTTCTCGCACATTCTCGAGATCGATATCGCGGGCAAGAAGGAAAACGCCATTATTCGCGATATGCAGCGTCACCCCTTCAAGAACCTGCTGACGCATATGGATTTTCAGCGCGTCGTCGCCGGTCAGGAAATTCATGTGAATGTGCCGGTGCACTTCATCAATGAAGAAACCTCGAAGGGCGTCAAGTTGGAAGGCGGTGAAGTTCACCACCTGATGACCGAAATCGAAATCGCCTGTATGCCCCGCCACCTGCCCGAGTACATCGAAGTAGATCTCGCCGAGCTGGGTCTGGGTGAAACCATTCACCTGTCCGAGATCAAGTTCCCCGAGGGCGTGGCCAGTGTGGCCCTGTCTCACGGCGAAGAGCACGATGACGGCGTCGTCTCCATCACCAAGCCCCATGTAGTGGCTGAGGAAGACGAGGACGAGGAAGAAGGCGAAGTGGCTGCTGACGAAGTGCCCACCCAGTCTGAAGAAGAAGACGAAGCCAAGGGCGACGAGTAAGTCGAGTCCATGGCTGGCCCCGCAGTGCTCAACCCCGGCATGGAAATGCTCGTTGGACTGGGCAACCCCGGCGCCAAATACGCTGAAACCCGGCACAATGCCGGGTTTTGGTTTTTGGACGAGGTGGCGGCCCGCTACGGCGCCACTTTGCGCCCGGACAGCAAGTTCCAGGGTGAAACGGCGACCATCCGCTTTGATGGCCGCGATATTCGCCTGCTCAAGCCCACCACCTTTATGAACCACAGTGGCCGCTCCATCTCGGCCATGGCCCGTTTCTACAAAATTCCCGTGGAGCACATCCTTGTCGCCCACGACGAACTCGATCTGGAACCGGGTACCACGAGGATCAAGCGCGGTGGTGGCCACGGCGGCCACAACGGCCTGCGCGACACCATCGCCGCCATGGGCAAGGAGTTCTGGCGGTTGCGCGTGGGCATTGGCCACCCGGGACACCGCGATGAGGTGGTGGGCTATGTGCTGAAAAACGCCGGCAAGGCCGAGCGCCAGAAAATCGACAACAGCCTGATGGATGTCGATGCTGTTCTCGAGCTGGTGCTCGGGGGGCAAATGGAAAAGGCCATGATGCAGTTGCACAGCAGCTGAGAGGTCCACCTTGATTTCACAACAATACGACGACTGAGCGAGAAAACACCATGGGTTTCAAATGCGGTATTGTCGGGCTCCCCAATGTGGGCAAGTCCACCCTGTTCAATGCCTTGACCCGGGCCGAGATCCCGGCCGAGAACTACCCCTTTTGTACCATTGACCCCAATGTGGGTGTGGTACCGGTGCCCGATCCGCGCCTCAATGCCCTGGCGGACATCGTCAAGCCGGAAAAGGTGATCCCCACGACCATGGAGTTTGTCGACATAGCCGGCCTGGTGGCGGGGGCCTCAAAGGGTGAGGGGCTGGGCAACAAGTTTCTCGCCAATATTCGCGAGACCGATGCCATCGCCCATGTCGTGCGCTGTTTTGAAAACGATGACATCGTGCATGTCTCCGGGGGGATCAGCCCGCTGGACGACATGGAAGTGATCAACACCGAACTGATGCTGGCGGACCTGGAGCTGGCGGATAATGTGTTGCAAAAGGCTCAGCGCAATGCCAAATCCGGCAACAAGGAGGTGTTGGCTCGGGCCAAATTGCTGGAGCAGGTTGTGGCGCAGCTGGAGAAAGGCGAGCCGGTGCGAACCCTGGACTTTGATCCGGAGCAGTGGGCCCTGTTGCGCGAATACGCCTTTATCAGTGCCAAGCCCATGTTTTACATCGCCAATGTGAACGACGACGGTTTCGACAACAACCCCCATCTGGAAGCGGTGCGCGTTCAGGCGGAAAAGGAGGGCGCCCAGACGGTGGTGCCGGTGTGTGCGGCCATGGAGGCGGAGATCGCCCTGCTGGACGACGAGGAAAAGACCGAGTTTCTCCAGGACATGGGCCTTGAGGAGCCCGGTCTTAACCGGGTGATCCGCGCCGGATACGAACTCCTGGGCCTGCAGACCTTCTTTACCGCCGGGGTCAAGGAAGTGCGCGCATGGACAGTGAGAAAGGGCGCTACCGCGCCCAATGGCGCCGGTCGCATTCACACCGATTTCGAGAAGGGCTTTATCCGCGCCGAGGTGGTGGCCTACCAGGACTTTGTCGACAACGGCGGCGAGCAGGGCGCCAAGGACAACGGCAAATGGCGCCTCGAGGGCAAGGACTACATTCTCAAAGAGGGCGACATCGTCCACTTCCGTTTCAATGTGTGATTTTTGCCACAGAGCCACGAAGAGCACGGAGGCATTTTTGTCGTCGCGAGCCGCTCAGCGGCGTGGCGATCTGCTGAACTGTTTCTGCAGGTTGCTTCACTGCGTTCGCAATGACAGTAACGCCTGACCCCTCCTGTGTCCTCTGTGGCTAATTTTCGGAGGTAGCTGATTGGGAAACCGTCTTGACACGGGGGCGGAAAATACGCAAAATTCGCGCCTCGCCAAAATGGCATTCTGGCATGGCTATGTAGCTCAGCTGGTTAGAGCACAGCATTCATAATGCTGGGGTCGGTGGTTCAAGTCCACCCATAGCCACCATCATTCCTGAAGAAGTAGATCGATTCGATTTAACTCTGTCTTGAAAGCCAACTCATTGAGTTGGCTTTTGTTTTTTCCAGGCCAGGTATTTTTTCAGATCGCCGTCTATGGATGAGAGCAGGGCGGCCACCACGCTGGCATCGTCGATGTAGCCGATCAGGGGGATGACATCGGGAATGGCATCCAGCGGCATCAGTACATAGGCCAGGGCGCCGGTGACGGCGGCGATGGTGCGCCAGGGAATGTCACGGTAGGCGCCGCTCCAGTAGTCCTGAATCATGTCGAACAGGTTTTTCAGATCACCGACAAATTTCTCCAGTGGGCCCTTGCTGTGAAATTTGGCCTCGATGTCATCGCGCTTTTCGAGCATTTTTCCCACATCTTCCTCATCCATGGCATTCGCCTGGTGTTCCAGTTCCGTTCGGGCTTTCTCTGGATCGAACTCTCTGCTCATTGCAGTGACTCCTGTTGTCTTTCCGGTGACTTCATTTTAGTTCAGCTTGCGTCAACTTGCGTCGTGTTGATCGGTCCATCGGCCAGAGCTGCGAGGGTCCGTTATATGCGCGGGATTCGGTGGCGCTTGCTCTGACCAGGGATGGAAACAGTAGGATTGGGCCCGCTGGATTTCAAGGGGAGAGAGCGGGTTTTATCGGGCAAGGATTGAAAACGACCGATTTAAACGGTAAAAGGTGATATGGGGAGGATAAGACCATGAGTGAAGACAACGACAAGCGCCAGGGAATGGACCCGATTCCACTCAATCTCGATGAGTTCCTTAATATGGAACAAAAGATGGCCTTGAACCGGGTGTCCAGCTTTGGCTGGCAGTTGCGCTTTGTGCGCCGCCCGCCATTTCAGTCGCCGACGCCGGTGGTGGTGGACCCCAGTGGCAATCAGCACGCTATCCTCGAGGAGGACGGCGAGATCAATATGGAACCCGACATCACCATTCGCGACTGAGTCCGCGTCCTACCAGCTACCGGTGTTTTCCATGCTGGCCCAGGGTTCCCGGGGTTCCAGCGCTTCGCCTTTTTGCAGCAGTTCCACCGAGATATTGTCGGGTGACCGGACGAACGCCATGTGCCCGTCCCGGGGCGGGCGGTTAATGGTGACGCCGCCCTCCTGGAGTTTCCGGCAGAGGTCGTAGATGTCATCCACGCGATAGGCCAGGTGGCCAAAGTTGCGACCACCGTCGTAGTCTTCCGGGTCCCAGTTCCAGGTCAGCTCCACCATCGGTGCGCGGTCCCGGCGGGCGCGCTCCAGATCCTCCGGGGCGGCCAGAAAAACCAGAGTAAACCGCCCCTTGGGCACCTCCTGGCGGCTGACCTCTACCAGGCCGAGCAGATCACAGTAAAAGTGCAGCGATTCGTCCAGGTCTTTCACCCGGACCATGGTGTGCAGATATTGCATGTTTATTCCTCCTGTTTGGCGTGTACCAGTTCGTCGGGTACGGGCCAGTATTCGCCGAACTCCTCGCCCACCCGCTGGCGCTTTTGCTCATCGCTCAGACCGGCGCAAACTGGCGATTGCAAGCCGACCGCCTCTTGAAAGGCCCGGTCGAGCGCGGCGCCAGTTAACTGATCAACCCGCTGAAAGCGCATGTTTGGCGCCTCTCGCCAGGCGTTTTAGTCCGCGCTGGATGTCGTCGAGTATCATAAAGTGACAGGGTACCAGCACCAGCGTGACGAGTGTGGCATAGAGAATGCCGAAGCCCAGGGAAATGGCCATGGGGATCAGGAACTGGGCCTGGGTGCTCTTTTCAAAGAGCAGCGGTACCAGGCCAACAAAAGTGGTGAGTGAGGTCAGAAGAACGGCCCGGAAGCGGGCGCCGCCGGCGTGGAAAACGGCGTCGAATCGCTCGTGTCCGGCGCGGACTTTCTGGTTGATAAAGTCCACCAGCACCAGGGAATCGTTCACCACAATGCCCACCAGCGCCATCATGCCCATGATGCTCATCATCGACAGGTCGTGCCCCATCAGCCAGTGACCGCCAATGGCCCCGGTGATGGAGAAGGGGATGATCGACATGACAATCAGGGGTTGGGCGTAGGATTTGAAGGGGATGGCGAGCAGGGTGTATATGGCAAACAGCACGATGGCGCCACTGATCTTGAGGTCGCGGAAGGAGTCCGCCTGCTCCCGGGCCTCGCCTTCAAGACTGAAGTGCACATCGGGATACTGTTGCAGGTAATCGCTGAGCCAGTCGCGCAGGTCCCGATTGAGTGCCGTGGCGTTGACACTGGTCTTGTCGATGTCGGCGCGGATGTTAACGGCCCGGCGGCGATCGACATGGTAAATGGCCGAGGGGCCGCGGGTGTAGTGGTAGTCGGTGACATCGGCAAAGCGGACTTCCTCGCCGGCCGGGGTCAGCAGGCGCATTTCGTCGAGGTCGTCCAGGGAGCGGCGATCCGCGTGGGGATAGCGAACCATTACGCGAACATCGTCCTGGCCGCGCTGGATTCGCTGGGCCTGAAAACCGTCCAGGGCCTGGCGCACCTGACGGGTGACCGACTCCAGCGTGAGCCCCAGCATCTGTGCCTGTGGCTTGAGCTCTAGTATCAGTTCCTGCTTGCCGTCGGAGAGGCTGTCCGAAATTTCAAACACGCCGTCGTAGGTGGCCAGCTTCTCGCGCACAGCGTCGACCACCGCCTGCAGGGAGGCGTAGTTGTCACCGGTGATCTGGACATCAATCGGAGGGCCGCTGCGGCCGATTTCGGCGTCAAAGGTAAGCGATTCGACACCGGCAATGGGATCGAGTGAACGGCGCCATTCGTTAACCAGTTCCGTCGGGTCAATTTCACTGGTTCGCTCCTCCGGCGGGGTGATTTCGAAGCGCACCCGTCCGACATTGCCCTGGCCGCTGCTGCCGCCACCGCTGGCGCCAATGGTGGAGAGAATATTGCGAACGGCGCTGTCGCCGTTGGTATCGCGATACTTCTTTCGCAGATCCATGGCGGCCCGCTCGATGCGCTCGATCGCGGCCTCGGTGATCTCCACCGGTGTTCCCCGTTGCATGGTCAGTTCGGCGGTGGCGCTCTCGCTGGGAATGCGCGGGAAAAAGACAAAGCGCGTCCAGCCCGAGGTGACCAGTGACACGGTGACTACCGTCAGGGCGATAAAACCGATCACAGTGGTGTAGCGACGCCTGAGGAGGACGGCCAACGCCGGTTGGTAGAACTCGCGGACAAAGCGCTCAAGGCCGTGGGAAAAACGGTGCTGGAAGCGGTTCAGGGCGTTGTCCTTGTCCTCTCTGGCCCGCTTCAGGTTCTTCAGGTGGGCGGGGAGAATGAACTTGCTCTCGACCAGGGAAAACAGTAGTACCGGAATGACGACAAAGGCAATTTGCTGATAGATGGTGGCCATGCGGCCACTCATCAGGGTAAAGGGCAGGAAGGCGCAGATGGTGGTCAGAATGCCGAAGGTCACCGGCACCGCCACTTCCTTTGTACCGTTGATGGCGGCGTCGACGCCGCTTTCGTTGGGAAAGCGGCGGTAGTGGGTAAAGACATTTTCGGCGGTGACGATGGCGTCGTCGACGACGATACCCAGCACCAGAATAAAGGCGAAGAGGCTGAGTACATTGATGCTGATGTCCAGTGCCGGCATCAGGGCCAGTGCACCCATGAAACTCACCGGAATACCGGCGACTACCCAAAAGGCAATGGTGGGTCGCAGGAACAGGCTGAGCAGGATCATTACCATGATCGCCCCCTGCCAGGCGCTGTTGAGCAGAGTGCCGAGGCGCGCCTTGACGATGCGCGAGTCGTCGTCCCAGATTTCCACGCTGACGGTGGGGGGCAGGGTCTGCTCCAGTTCACCCAGATATTCGCGGACGAGACGGGAGATGTCGATCACGCTTTCCTGGCCCACGCGATAGATATTGACCACCGCCGCCCGCTCGCCGTTGTAGCGGGTGAAGATGGGGTCCTCCTCGAAGCCGTCGTCGACCGTGGCCAGGTCGCCGACGGTCAGGGTCGAGCCATCGGCAAAGCGTTTGACCACCAGGGCCAGAAAATCGTCGTAGGTGTAGGCCTGGGAGCGGGCGCGCACGCGGATTTCGCCGCTGTCGCTGCGAATCTGTCCGGCGGAGAGATCGATGGCCTCACTCTGTACGGCCCTGCCGATGTCGTCCAGTGTCAGTCCGTACTGGCGCAGGGTGTCCTGGGATACATTGATATTGATCTCGTAGGGGCGAATGCCCTCGACATCACTTTGGGTAATACCCGGTTGCAACACCACATCGTCGCGAATTCGCCGGGCGACCTGGCTCAACTCCTTTTCGTCCATGTCTCCAGAGATGATCAGATTGAGCACCTCGCGCTTGCGCAGGGCCAATTCGATGCGCGGTCGCTCGGCACCCTCGGGAAGGGTGGAGAGCGCGTCGACCCGCGACTTGATTTCGTTGAGTACCTCCTGGGCATCGACCCCGGTGACCAGTTCGGCGGTCACGGTGGCGCTTTGCTCCGCCGAGCGCGAGGTCAGCTCTTCGATTTCCGGCAGGTCGGCGATGGCGTCCTCAATGCGGCTGGCCACGCCCTTTTCCATGTCTTCCGGCGCCGCAGCGCGCTGGGTCACGGTGATGTTGATGACATCAATTTTGATTTCGGGAAAGATCTCCAGTGGCAGCCTGGTGGTGAGGCTGACGATACCGGCGGCGACGATGGTGGCCAGCAGCAGATTGGCGGCCACATGGTTGCGGGTAAACCAGGCAATCACGAGTCGTCTTCCCCAATCAGTGACACCCGGGTGCCGCTGACCACCTTGGCCAGCGGAGTAATATTGATCAGGTCATCTTCCTCGATGCCGCCGCTGATAACGACTTCGTCCCGGCTCTGCCAGACAACCTGCACCGGCGTTTTGTAGAGGCGCTCATCCTCGATGCGCCAAACGGCTTCGCCATCGACCAGAGCCTCCCGGGGCAAGACCACCACATCGTCGAGGGTGCGACCGGGAATGTCGGCGTTGACGAAAGCGCCACTGGGCAGGCTGTTACCGCCGCTGGCGTCGAGCCGGGCGATCAGGTGCAATTGTCGGCTGTCGCCGTCTATCACCGGCGCCAGCCGTTCGGCCCGGGCCTCGACCCGGGCACCGCTCTCATCGGTGAGCGCAATGTCCAGTCCATGGATGTCTTCCGCCAAAAGGTGTCGCCAGCGGGCACTGATGGGCAGGGCTACTTCCAGTACCGTCAGGCCGACGATGTCCACCAGTGGCGAACCGGCGCTGACATACTGGCCGAGATTGGCGTGCAAGGCGGTGCTGGCGCCGTCGAAGGGAGCGTGGATGCGACTGCGTTCGAGATCGAGCTGTGCGCGGTCGCGCTGCGCCCGTGCGGCTTCGGCGCGGGCTTCGGCGGCGGCCAGTTGCGGTTCGCGCAGAACCAGCGGATTGGCGCTTTCATCGCCGTTGAGACGCTCCCAGTCCCGGCGGGCCTGCTCACTGCGAGCGCGTTCTTCGCTCAGTGCCACCTCGGCCTCCTGCAGTTCGGCTTCGGCCAGGCGCAGAGCGGCCCGGTAGTTGCGGTCGTCAATGCGCAGCAGCAGATCGCCCTTTTTAAACTGGCCCTGGGGGCGGGCGGCGTTTTCCACCGCCACAATTTCGCCGCTGACCTGGGCGGCCAGGGTGGAGGCGTTGAGCGGCTTGAGCAGCCCGCGGCTGGGCAGGGTGACGCGGTGTTGGCCAAACTGTGCGCGGCTCGTCTCGACTTGAATGACCGGTTCGGGAACGCTGGCTCGGCGGGCCGGTTCGGGGCGGGCGGTATACAGCAGAACCACGGCGGCCAGGGCGACGGCGATAATGATCAGGGGCAGAAGCAATTTACGAGGCATCCGGAGCACTCCGTGTGGATTCTTTGTCAAAGCGACCGCCGAGGGCGAGGTGCAGGTCGACGCGGTTCTGCAGTAACTGAGCCTGAAGGTCGATGGCGGCACTGGCGCGATCGTAGGCCGTGCGCTGGGCCTGCAGCCAGGTGTTGAAGTTCTCCAGGCCGGCAATGTAGCGCTCAAAGGACTGGTCGGCGGCCTGTTCGGCGGTGGTGGCGGCGCGGCGCGCGGCCAGCCACTGGCGCCACAGGGCGGACTCGCTGTCCAGGGCGTTGAGGGTTTCGGAGAAGGCCTGCAGGGCCGTGCCGCGGAATTCCGCCAGTTTGGCCTGATAGAGTTCGGCCTGGCGGCTTTGTTCGGCGGCCAGAGCGCCGCCCTGGAAGAGTGGCAGTGTCAGGTTGCCCAGGGCGCTCCAGAAGGGATCGTTGCCCGAGGCCACTTCGCTCAGGCGATCACTGGCATTGCCGGCACTGGCGGTGAGTGAGAAGCGCGGCAATCGGTTGCGCCTGGCCACTTTGAGATCGGCGGCTTTGGCGGCCAGCTCCAGTTGAGCCGCGCGCACATCGGGCCGTCGCTCCAGCAGCTCGGAGGAGAGCTGGGCCGGCAGCGGCTCGCCGGGTTCGGGCAGCGACTCGGGAACGCTTACCTCGGCACCGGGATAGCGGCCCAACAGCAGGTTGAGCTGGTAGCGGCTCTGTTGATACAGGCGTTCGCTTCGGGTCAGTTGGCTCTCACTGTTGGCCAGCTCGGCGCGTGCACTGTAGACCTCCAGCGCCTGTCGCGTGCCGCGCCGGTAGCCGTCTTCAATGGTCTCCAGACTGTTGCCGAGGCTTTCGTGGCGCTCCCGGTTCAGAGCCCACTGGGCGCGTTGTGCGCTGGCCTGGAACCATGCCTTGGCGACATTGGCGGCCAGGGAATAGCGCGCCCAGGCGGCGTCGGCGGCCAGGGCACCAGCGGTGAAATCCTCGCTGGCGTTTTGCGCCGCCAGTCTGCCCCAGATGTCCAGCTCCCAATTCATCCGCAGGGCGGCACTGGCGCTGTCGCTGCGGTTGCCGTCGTCATCCCGGCGCTGGCGATCGATCTCAGCACTTAGTGTGGGCCATCTTTGATCGTCGCCGGTGGCGGCAACCGCGGCGCGCAATCGCGCCCGGGTGGCCCGCCAGTCCTGGTTATTGGCCAGCGCCTCTTCAATCAGGGCATCCAGTGCGGGCTGTGTGAACAGTTGCGGCCAGTCGGGGGCCACCAATTCGCTGTGGGCCAATGTTTCGGGTTGGGGGATCTGGGCTTCCTCAGCGGGCATGGGTTCCACGCCGGCACAGGCCGTCAACAGGGCCAGCCCCAATGCTGTTCCCGCGCGTTGCAGGGTTTGACGACCGGTTAATACTGCCATGGTGTCCGCGTTTTTATGGATTGAGTATCAATGACCGCAGTGCGGACCAATAGTGCCCTTTTGTGCACCATTATTCTCCGCTTTCAATATCGGCGAGATCCTTGATGCTGATGTTCTCCAGGGCCTCTTGCTGGGCACTTTCCAGGCGATCGGTCATCTCGTTTACCCGGCCCACGGGACTCGGACCGCGGTGAAACAGGGGAGGCATGGCGCCGATCTCCCGAATGACTTCGACCACGCGCCAGGCGGGTGTCGCCTCCAGCGGCACCCGCGGCAGGTACTGCGGCGGGTTTTCGCCGTTCTCCTCAATCAGGTGTGCCTCCTCAAGCGCTTCAAGCACTTGCTGAACGCCCTGGATCTGTACCTTGAGGCGGCTGACAAACTGGTTGGCATCCAGTGGCCGGTCTCCCCGGTAGTGGTTTTCGGCAATCAGGGCCATGATCTGCAGAGCCAGGCGCTCGCGCTGGCGGTTACTTAACCCACCGCCGCGACCCACCGGCACCACATACTCTGGATGCTGGATGTAGAAAGCGATGCTGCCGCCAATCAGGACGATCAACCAGCTGATGTAAATCCACATCATGAAAAGAATGAGGATGGCGAAGCCGGAGTAGACCGCGTAGGTGGGGCTGCCGGTGGATTTGACGATAAAGCTGCCGAAGGCCCAACCCAGGCTCTGCCACAGGAAGCCGGCGATGACCCCGGCGAGAATGCCCGCCCTGAGTTTGACCCGGGTGTTGGGGATAAAAATGTAGAAAAAGGCAAAGGCCGCCATGATCATCAGATAGGGCAGCGACTTGGTGGCAAAGTCGATCAGGTCGCCGATCAGGGCGTACTCGGCGATGCTCTGTACATAGGAGCCGCTGAGCACTTTGGCCGACATGCCGATGGCGGAGAACACCAGCAGCGGGCCAATCAGCATGACCGAACCGTAATCGGTAAAGCGGCGCCCCAGGCTGCGGCTCTCGTTCAGGCGCCAGAGATAATTGAAGGTGCTTTCGATTTTCTGGATCAGGGAAATGGCGATGTAAAACAACAGCACCACACCAAAGATACCGAGCACGCCAATTTTGATATTGTCGATAAAGCCGATGATCTTTTCGGTAATTTCCGCGCCCTGCTCACCCATTGGCGCCAGGAACTGCATCATCAATGGCTCGAGCTGCTTGTTGTGGACGCCAAAGGCCTTGAGCACGGAAAAGCTCACCGCCATCAGCGGCACGATGGAAAGTAGGGTGGTGTAGACCAGACCCATGGCCCGCATGGTCAGCTGACCGCTGAGAAAATCGTCGGTCAGCACATAGAGATAGCGAAGAAACACCAGCAGCCAGCGCTTGGCCCGGCTGTCATCCAGGTGCTTCTCGTCCCACAGCCATTCGGCGAGTTTCGGGTTGAGCGTTTTTTCTGTCATAGACGCTTTGTAACACGAAGTGCCCCGGCCTCACAGTGAGCGCCCGACGAAAAAGGGGGGGGAGTCAGGCCGTCTGTCTTCGGGACACTCGGGGGAAGCGCTTCTCCCAGTCGGCGATCAGGTGGCTGTTGTCATGCTGCCAGGGGTGAAAACCGGGGCGATAGTAGGAGAAGTAGTGTCCCAGGGTGCTGCTGAGTGCGCCACCGCGACCGAACAGGAAGCGAGCGGCTCCACGGAACTCCCACCAGCGCGGGAAGTGGCGGTCGCGCCACAGGAACTTGATCTGAAACTTGACGATTTCCCGGAGAAACTTGAAGGTCGCCGTCATCATGAAAAATGAGCGGACAAAGTAGTTGCCTTCGCACTGTTGATAAACATCGAAGGCCACAGATTTGTGTTCGATTTCTTCAATCGCATGCCAGACAAACAGCTCTTGCATGTCCCGGGGCAAATCGTCCATCACCTCGGGGTGCTGAAGCAGCCAGTTGGCGAGCATGGCGGTGAAGTGTTCCAGGGCAATGGTGATGGCCAGCTGGCCACGGGGCTTGAGGCGGCCCTTGGCCATCTTGAGGTTATTGATGACCTGTGCTTCAACTTCATTGACGGGAATGCCGCGCTCGGTAATGAGACGGTTGACCACTTCGTGTGCGTTGCCGTGGTGGGCTTCCTGGCCGATAAAGGCGCGAATTTCGCGCTGCAGCTCCGGGTCGGTAATTTGCTCCTGGTAGTGGCGCACGGCGTGAATAAAAAAGCGCTCGCCCTCGGGGAACATACCCGACATAACGCTGATCATGGTGCTCAGAAGGCTGTTGCCGAGGAACCAGTACTTTTCCATTTTTGGATCGAACTGGAAGTCCATGCGGCGGGGTTGGGGTGTCGCTCGTGTAGCCATTGTGCACCTCATATTGATTGAGTATGCACCGAGTGTGGCCCCATGCAGGAGAAACCGCCACCTACAATGGGTGACGGTTCTTGTGAATGCTGGCCACTCTCAGGCCAGAACCGGAGGCAGTTCCTTTGTCAGGGCCTGTTTCTCCGAAACGGCGGAGCCGGTGAGGGCAAAGCCGAGGAGCTTGTCGCCGTTCTTGAACAGGGCCTTGACGCCGTCCTCGCGCTCCTCGATGTCCCACTCGCCCTCGGCGCCCGGCTCCGGTGCGGAGATCACAATCGGGTGGGCCGGGGTTTTGATCACCACCGGCATCGCCGGGTATTTGACCTCGGTATCCTCGCCGGCGAGGGTTTTACCCAGAGAGCGGGCGGCGTGCATGATCGGCATGATGTAGGGCAGTACCCGGCCCTCGATTTGGGCGCTGTCGCCCAGGGTGTAGATGTCCGGATCGCTGGTTTGCAGCAGGCGGTTGGCGACTACGCCGCGCTCAACATGCAGGTCGGCCATCTCCGCCAGATCGGTGTTGGGCCGCAGGCCCACAGCACTCAGAACGCAGTCAGCCTCAATGGTTTCGCCACTGTCCAGAGTCAGCTCGTAGCCGCTGCCCTTTCTGTTGACAGCCTTGGGCAGAACGCCCAGGTGGAACTGAACGCCCTGGTGCTCCAGGTCGGCCTTCAGGGCCTTGCCGGCCGCTTCCGGCAGAAGCAGGCTGAGCGGGGTACTGTCCGGGCCGACGACATGGACACGCTTGCCGATGTTGGCCAGGTCGTTGGCAAACTCGCAGCCGATCAGGCCGGGACCGATGATGGCGATGGTCTCGGTGTCGCCCACCGCCGGATGGAAGCGGCGATAGTGGTGCAGGGAGTTCACCGAGTGAACATCGTCGGTGGCGTCACCTTCCAGCGGTGGCATGATCGGGTTGGCACCGGTGGCCAGCACCAGTTTGCTGTACTCGAGGGTTTCGCCACCGGCGGTGATGGTGTGTTTGGCCGGGTTGATGGCTTCCACCCTGGTATGGGTCTTGATGGTGGCGTTCAGGGTCTCGGCCATTTTGTCGGCGCTCTGCATGGCCAGGCTGTCTGGGTCCTTTTCCTTGGTCAGGGCGTTGGAGAGCATGGGCTTTGAGTAGTTGACACCGTCGTCGGCGGTGATCAGGGTCAGCGGCGTTTCGCTGTCGTGCTTGCGGAATTCTTTGGCGGTGGTGTACCCGGCCAGGCCGGTGCCGATGATTACGATCATGGTTGTTCTTCCAGGGTTTGGGTTTCAAGAATGTCCAGAAGGGTATAGCGCTCTTCGCGCGAATCGGTGGCGGGGCTCACCGCCACGCGTATCCGATAAATCCGGTTTTGTTGGCAGTCAAAGCCTTCAATGTTGCGGCTGAAGGGGCGCCACTCGGCGTCCTGTCGACGCTTCATGAAAAGCTCGGGCTCACCCGGGCGGGTAGCGCATTCGCCAGTGGCCTTGATCCACCAGACTTGCGAGTGTGTCTGGTTGAGATTGAGTGCAAAGCGGCGTTCCTGTTCCTGCCCGATACTGCAGGCGGTGAGTAAAAGGGCGCCAAGGGCGGCGACAAGGGTCATCCAGTGATGTCGATTAAGCATAAGATCCTGCACAGTGGCCTGAGGCCCAGGCCCATTGAAAATTGTGGCCGCCGAGGTGCCCCGTGACATCGACGACTTCGCCTATGAAATATAGACCATTAATGCCTCTGGCCTCCATAGTCTTCGAGGACAGGGCCCGGGTATCGACGCCACCCAAGGTGACTTCGGCCTTGCGGTAGCCCTCGTCCCCCGCCGGGGTCACTTCCCAGGGCTGAATCCGCGCCGCCAGGGATTCATTTTGTTGCTTGTTGAGTTGGGCCAGATTGCTCTCGGCCAGGCTGCAGTCGTTGGCTATGTGTTCCGCCAGTCGCCGGGGCAGGATGGTTTTCAGGGCCGTGGTCACCAGGCGTTGGCCGTGTTGCTGTCGCTGTTCGGCCAGCCAGGCGGCAAAGTCGCCCTCGGGCATTAAATCGATTGCCAGGGTATCGCCGGGCTGCCAGTAGGAGGAAATCTGCAGCATGGCCGGGCCGCTGAGGCCCTTGTGGGTAAACAGCATGGCCTCGCGGAAGTGTTGTCCGCTGCACTCTACCTGCACATCCAGGGACACGCCCGCCAAGTCTTCGTAGACAGTGCGCTGCTGGCGGTCAAAGGTAAAGGGCACCAGGGCCGCACGCTGGGCTGTCAGAGGCAGGTCAAAGGACTCGGCGATGCGATAGCCCAGATCGCTGGCGCCCAGGCGCGGAAAGGAGCGCCCGCCACAGGCCACCACCACGGACTCAGCGCGATACTCGCCGCTGTCGGTTTGTACAGCGAAGCACCGGTCCCGCCGGGTAACACCACTGACGCCCACACCGCAGCGCAGGGTAACGCCCGTCGCTGAGCAATCGTCCACCAGCATGTCGACGATTTGCTGTGCACTGTCGTCACAGAACTGCTGGCCCAGGGTTTTCTCGTGGTAGGCGATACCGCGCTCGGCGACTTTGGCGATGAAGTCCCACTGGGTGTAGCGGGCCAGGGCGGATTTGCAGAAGTGCGGGTTGTGGCTGAGAAAGTGCTCGGGCGCGTTGTAAATGTTGGTGAAATTGCAGCGGCCACCGCCGGAGATCAGGATTTTTTTGCCCGGTTGGTCGTTGTGCTCCAGCAACAGCACGCGCCGCCCGCGCGCCCCGGCGGTCGCCGCGCACATCAGCCCCGCCGCCCCGGCGCCAATCACTATGACATCTGCATCCAACACGGCGGCTATTGTACGGAGTTTTCAACAAAAATCCGGGGCTCTGGTCATGCCGGCCGATCTGGTGTTCACTGTTAGCGTTTGGTGGGAGGAAGCAATGTTCAAAATGCGGATGATGACGCTGTCGGCGTGGCTGTTCTTGCTGGCCGGTTGTGCAGTGGACGAGAAGGCCGTTGGCGAGGGTTCCTGTGACAGCCAAACGCTTGGCACGATTGAGCAACAGATACCCACCGGAGATGGCCGGGGACATGGCCCGGATGTGGGCTCCGATGAGTGGTATTCAGTGGTCGAGTTCCGCCTGGGCGTTCGCGGTTCAAGCGGCGTGCCCGAGCGCGGTACGCAGGCCTGGTGCGATTTTGTATTGAGTCAAACGGACTGAGTGGCCCTTCAGCTCAGTTTATGCGGTTCCAGTTTGATTCAGTTGTTTATAAACTGTATTAGACGACCTGTCCGGGGGGAATGGTATGTCTTGGCTTGCATTGAAAAGGATTTATTGTGGTTTTCTATTGGCCGGGGGGCTGTTGTTCACGGCACCGTTGTTGGCCGGGGAGAGGGCTGAGCCGGAAGCCGATTTTCGCGTAGCCACCTATCAACAGTCGGCGACTGTGCGCCTGTACCAACGCTTTGTCGCCGAAGCCTATCACCGCCTCGGTTACACCGTGGTCTTTGATGAGATGTCACCCCGGCGCGGTGTCTACGCCCTGGGCTCGGGGGCGGTGGACGCTCTGCTCATGGCCACACCCGATGTGGAGTCGACTCGCAATCGGGTCATCCGCGTTCAGGAGGCTTTGCCCGCAAGTCGTTTTGAGTTGCTCGCCCTGGCCGCTTTCCCCCGTGACAGTTTGCCCGACGATTTCGGCTCATACCGTCTGGGTCACATGCAGGGAATTCAACCATTGGAGCGCTGGCTCAAGGATCAGGAAACCGAGACGGTCAACCGGGGCTTCGATCAGTTGCTGTCATTGCTCTTGCGCCAGCGGGTGGATGTCATTGCGGTTCCGGCACAGGAGGTGGATGGTCTGATAGCGCGCTCTGAGCAGCCGCTCAGACCGCTGTTGTCTCCGGTGCTTGAGGTGGACACTTTTCACTATCTTCGCGGTCGCCACAAGCAACTGGCTCCAGAGTTGGCCGGGGCCATTCGCCAGCTGAAAAAGGAACGCTGTTTTGAACGGCTGACCCGGGCAATGGAAGCGGGCGATCTGGATGAGGCCGAACCGCTGTGTCGTTCCGCCGGGCCCTAGTCCCCGAACAGGTGCTCCTCTGAGAGAAGCTCCCCATGTTGCAGAACGCGAAACTCGCGATCCCCGAGGTTTTGCTGGCCGAGGGCGGCGCGCAGCCGTTTCGGTGGTTCATCCATGGGTTCGTCGGTGAGGACAAAGGTGCCCCAGTGCATGGCGATCGAGCGGCGGGCGCCGAGATCGATATGGGCCTCGACGGCCTCCTCGGGACTCATGTGCATATCCCGCATAAACCAGCGTGGCGCGTAGGCACCAATGGGCAACAGGGCAATGTCCAGCGGGCCAAAGCGTTCGCCAACGGCTTTGAAATCGTCGCTGTAGCCGCTGTCGCCGGCAAAGAAGAAGCGACGGGCGGGTTGTCCATTGCCGGCGGGTGCCTCGGCGACAAAACCGGCCCAGAGGGTGTTGTTGGGTCGCGGGCCGCGGCCGGAAAAGTGCTGTACCGGCACGGCGTGGAAATGCCAGCCCCGGTAGTGATGACTGTCCCACCAGTCCAGCTCCACCCAGTGATGAATCCCCTGTGCGCTCAGCCACCGCCCGAGCTTCAGGGGCACGACAAACAGCGGCGGATCACCAGCCTGCTGGGCACAGAGGGCGCGCACGCTGTCCCGGTCCAGGTGGTCGTAGTGGTCGTGGGAGATCAGCACTGCATCGATGCGGGGCAGGGCAGCCAGAGCCACACCCGGCGGAGTGGTGCGTTTGGGTCCCACGGCTTGCGAGGGCGAGGCACGCTTGCTGAACACCGGGTCGGTGAGCAGATGCAGACCACCGTGCTGGATGAGGAAGGTGGCGTGGCCGATCCAGGTCAGGCGGCTCTCGCCACCGTCCTCATGTAGCCGATGGTGGTCGTCGGTGGTGACCGGAAAACACTGCCGCTCCACCCGGGGGCTCTGCCACTGCCAGCGCAACACCTTGAGCAGGCTGGTGTGATTGTCCAGCTCGGCGTTGTTGCGAAAGCAACCATTGGGCAGGTGGTGCTTCGGTCGGGTCATGGGCAGTGTCTCCTGTCGCCATTGGCTGTTATGCGGGGCTCGGGTAAAATGTGATAAATTATCGCAAAATCACTTAAGCGGGGAGAAAACAATGGATGAAATACTGAGGATGCGCCAGGTGTTTGTCCAGTTGCAGCAGACATCGGTGCGACAGCGCCTGAATGAGCTGGGCAAGGTGCGCGCCGAAATGCTGCGGCAGCGTGAGACCGTGGTCGAATCCCTGATGCGGGAGTGCGGCAAGACCCGTATCGACGCCAATATCGAGTTTCTCGGTACGGTGGACTGGCTCAAGTGGCTGGAGGATCACGGCGAGCGCTTTCTGCGCGAAGAGCATGTGCCCACCCCGATCACCCTGATGGGAAAGAAGTCGCGGATTTTCTACGAGGGACTCGGCCCTGTACTGATCATTGCCCCCTGGAACTACCCCCTGCATATTGGCATTACCCAGATTTTTACCGCTTTTGCCTGCGGCAATACGGTGGTCTACAAGCCCTCGGAAGTCACACCCATGCGCGGGATTTACGAATCCCTGCTCGCCGCTTCCAGCTTGCTGTCCCGTTCGGTCACCGTGGTCTATGGTGACGGCGACAAAGGCCGCGAGTTGATCGACCAGCGGCCCGAGAAAATTTTCTTTACCGGCTCCACCAAAACCGGCCGGGCCATCGCCCGCCAGGCCGCCGACTACCTGATTCCGGTGGACCTGGAGCTCGGCGGCAAGGATCCGATGATCGTCTTTGCCGGCGCCAATCTCGACCGCGCCGTGGCCGCTGCCGTATGGGGGGCTTTCACCCACAACGGCCAGTCCTGCTCGGCGGTGGAGCGACTCTATGTGCAGGACAGTATCTATGAAGAGTTTATACAGCGCCTGAAAGCAGCCACCGAGGCACTGGTGCAAAAGCCCGGTGACGACGGCGATGCCGACCTCGGCCGGCTCACGGTCGATTTCCAGTATCGCATCGCCCGCAAGCATATCGATGAAGCGCTTGAAAAAGGCGCGCGCGTACTCGCCGGCGGCGGGGAAATTGACGCCGACAAACTGCTGATGGAACCCACGGTGCTGGTGGATGTGGACGACGGTATGCTGGCCGTGAGTGAGGAGACCTTTGGCCCGGTATTGCCGGTCTTGCGCTTTGCCGATGAGGAAGAGGTGGTGCGCAAGGCCAACGACTCGCGCTACGGTTTGCAGGCCAGCGTGTTTACACCGGACAAGGCCCAGGCCGAACGCGTGGCCCACCGCCTGGAAGTGGGTGGCGTGTCGATCAACAATGTGAATATGGTCGAGGGCAACCCCTGGCTGTCCTTTGGCGGCCGCAAGGAGACCGGTTGGGGACGGGCCAGAGGCGTCGAGGGTCTGCGGGCCTTTACCCGCAGCAAGCATATTCTTGCGGACCCCGACAACGGCAAGATCGAAGCCAACTGGTATCCCTACACCCGGAAAAAGCACGATCAGGTCGTGCGCTTCATCCACGCCCTCTTCGAGCGCAGCCCCCTGCGCCTGCTGCGGGTCATCGCCACCGGCCTCAAGCTCGAGCGCATCTCACAGAAAAAACGGGATTAGTTGAGCCACAGAGCCTGTCGGTCGGGCTTCGGTTCAATCTGGCCGAAATAACACAGAGCGCACTGAGCCCACAGAGGGCACAGAGTTTTTAGTAGGGGAGTGGGTAGGGCGAAAGCATGGACTTTAGCCAAAGAGCTTCGTGTGTAGGAGCTTGCTTGCAAGCGACACCCATCGGGGGTGACGCCTCGTTCGCCTGCAAGCAGGCTCCTACGCTGCCCCTGATTTACGGAGATTCCGGATAAACGCGATGCGTTTTCTGGAATGACACTCACACCCCTCAGTGATCTCTGTGCGCTCTGTGGCCTCTGTGTCTTGTCTGCTTAAGCGAATCGGGTGTAACGGTGACTGGCTGTCACCAGAGGGGAAAGCGAGTAAAATCGCCGGATGTCACAGGAAAAGCTGTCTATATACATTGCCCTGTTTGCCGGCTGGTACGCGATTCTGGCCGAGCGCGCTTTTGTGCTGGTAGGGACCTTGAGCCTGGAGGGTAATGCCTCGGCCGGCGCGGTCTTTATGCGGGCGTTGCCCTGGAGCATGTTGACGATCATGGCCGTCACGCTCCTGTTGGCCGCCTGCGTCAATCGCTACGGCCATCGGGCCGAGCGCTGGTTTCGCGGCTGGCTCTACGCCCTGATTCTGTTTCACGGGATCTGGATTTATTTCGACCCCACTCGCCCGTTCTTGCACGCGGTGGAGTGGCTGGATGTTTTTGCCCTTTGTGTGATTGCCGTTTTTGCCCAGCACCGGGAACAGCGGCGTCGTGAGCACGAGCGAGAGGGCAACGATTAGTCGCCCCAGACGCGCTCCAGATACTGGTCGCGGCCCGAGTTGAAACGGTAGAACTTGTAGCGCAGTGGCTGTTTCTTGTAGTAGTCCTGATGGTATTCCTCGGCGCGCCAGAAAGTGCCAGCCTGGGTGATTTCCACGGCGATGGGGTCGTCAAATCGGCCCGACTCGGCCAGTGCTTTTCTTGAGCTTTCCGCCTGTTTTTTCTGCTTTTCGGTGAGGTAGAAAATGCCGGGTCGATACATATCGCCCTGGTCGACAAACTGGCGGTCGGGCGTGGTCGGGTTGATTTGTCGCCAGAACACATCCAGCAGTTCCGGGTAGCTGATAATGTCCGGGTTGTAGTGCACCTCCACCGCCTCGGTGTGGCCGGTGCCGCCGGTGGCCACCTGTTCGTAGCTTGGGTTGTCGACATCGCCGCCGATGTAGCCCGATATCACCGGGCCGATGCCGTCGAGTTTCTCGTAGGGCGGCTCCATGCACCAGAAGCAGCCGCCGGCGAAAATCGCCCGCGCCGGATAGTCTTCATCGGCGTGCACGGCGCTGCTGGTCAGCAGCAGTAGTGTGAGTGCGATGGTTTTCATGGCGCTACCCCTCTTTGCTGTTGGTCGACTCCCGAATATCGGGGTCGTCGACATTGAATCTGAGCATACCAATGGCCAGGTAAATTTCGCGTAAAAAGAACAGCAGGCCCAGGGTCATCGAGCCCATGGCGCCGACGAACAGAGCGGCCAGCAGGTCCTGGATGGGGTAGCTCATCAGGTCTGCCAAAAACAGCAGGGCAATGAGTACGCAAACCAGCAACTCGGCAAAGGTGCAGAGTGAAATGGCCCAGTTGATCAGGCGGATGCGCTGCATCATGTTGAGCAACTCGCGGCGGCTGGCGCTGAGAGCGGCCCCGCGCAGACCGCTACGCTCCGATTCCAGTTTGCGCGCGCGGTCGACGATGCGCGCCAGCCGGCCAGTGAGGACGCCGAGTAGGGCGCCGAGGCCGGTGAGCAGAAACACCGGCGCCACAGCGAGCTGAATGGTGCCGGCAATGCCTTCGAGTATATGAAAATCCGGCATGGTTTATACCGTGTAGCGGCCTTCCCGCTCCGGCTGGGAAAGAATCTGTTCAATCGTCAAAGTGGTATCACTGCCGTCCGGCAGCGTCCAGTCTATGCACTGTCTCTCACGCAGGCCGATCAGGGCGCTACCAATGGGGGCCAGTACCGAGACACCGTCTTCGTGAGCATCCGTTTCACCGGGGTAGCAAAGCGTCAATGTGTGCAGCTGATCCTCCTTGCGGCGGCGGTAACTGACGCGGGAGTTCATGGTGACGGTATCCGGGGTTATCTCCTCGGGGGCGACGACCCGGCCGCGGGCCAACTCTTCCAGCAGATCGTCGAGCAGCGTTACCTGCCGGGGCGGCAGTTTGTCGATCAGTTTTTCAAGCCGGACGAGGTCGAGTCTGGATAGTGTGATGTCGGGTTTTGTGGCCACTGTTTACTCCTTGATGGCAGGCAAAAAAAGGGCAACGCAAAATGCGCTGCCGCTCAAAAGTCTGACACTCAATTGAAGGCCTAATGGATGGGAAAAGCAAGCATCTTTACTGGTTAAAGCGGTCGCGGTCGTGGGGTCGCTCCAGGCCCAGTGCTGGGCCCTTGGGCACGATGCCGTTGGCGTTGATGTTGCGGTGGCTGAAGTAGTAGTGCCGTTTTATGTGGTTCAGGTCTGTGGTCTCGGCCACTCCGGGCTGCTGATACAGGTCCCGCAGGTAGTTGGACAAATTGGGGTAGTCCTCAATGCGGCGCCGGTTGCACTTGAAGTGGCCGACATAGACCGCGTCGAAGCGGATCAGCGTGGTGAACAAACGCCAGTCGGCCTCGGTGATTTGTCCCCCCGTCAGATAGCGCTGCCCGGACAGTCGCTCCTCCATTTCATCCAGTGCTGCAAATAACTCATCAAAATGTGTTTCGTAGACCGATTGCTCGGTGGCGAAACCGGTTTTGTAAACGCCGTTGTTGATGGCGTGGTAGACGCGCTCGTTGACCCGGTCAATTTCATCGCGCAGGGGCTCTGGGTAATAGTCCAGAGTATTGCCGGTCAGTTCGTCAAAGGCACTGTTGAACATACGAATGATCTCGGCGGACTCGTTGTTGACGATGGTTTGCTCCCGCGTGTCCCACAGGGTGGGCACGGTGAAATTGCCGGAGTAATCGGGGTCGGCCCGGTAGTAGAGGTCGCTTAGGTGTTTCAGTCCGTAGAGCCGGTCGCCTGTGGCGCCCGGGTAGTCCGGGTCAAAGGACCAGCCGGGGTCGAGCAAATCGGGGTGAACCACCGAGACATCGATCAGGTCTTCCAGACCCTTGAGCCGGCGAAGAATCAGGGCCCGGTGGGCCCAGGGGCAAGCCAGGGACACATACAGGTGATAGCGACCGGGCTCGGCCTTGAAACCGCTGCTGCCATCGGCGGTAATCCAGTGGCGAAATTGCGATTCCCGCCGCTTGTACTCGCCGTTTTCAATGCTGTTTTTCCAGCTGTTGGTGGTTTGCTCGCTCATGACTGCCTCCGAGATGGAACTTGCTTTATTATCGTTTAAATAATTGAATGAGAAACGGCAAAATAACGGGTAAACCTATCGATATTATGGATATCAAAACCGTGCAGACGCGAATTACCCTGGAGCAGTGGCGCTGCTTTGTCGCCGTGGTGGATTGCGGCGGCTACGCCCAGGCGGCCGAGGCCCTGAATAAAAGCCAGTCCACGGTGAGCTACGCGGTGAACAAGTTGCAGAGTGTGTTGGGTCTGGATGTACTGGCGCTGGAGGGACGGCGCGCGGTACTCACCGAGGCCGGCGAGGTCATGTACCGCAATGCCCGGCAGTTGCTGGAGGAGGCCGTCGCCCTGGAGGGGCTGGTGCGTCCCCTGAGCTCCGACTGGGAGCCGGTACTCAATATATTCATAGATGAGGCCATGCCACTGGATATTGTGTTGACCGCCTTTGAGCGTTTTGGTCCGCTGAGCCGGGGCACGCGCGTCCACTATCACGAATCGATTCTCTCGGGCAGTGAGGAGGCGCTGGAAGACGGAGAGGCCGACCTGGTGGTGTCTTACCGGATTCCACCGGGGCGCAGCGGGGATTTGCTGTATACCACTGAATTCATTGCCGTTGCCGCTCCGGAGCACCCGCTGGCCCGGGCGAGACAGCCGCTGACCCCGCGCCAGCTGCAAAAGCACACTCACATTGTCATCCGCGACTCGGCCCGCCGGGGCGAGGCCGATGCCGGCTGGCTGCGCTCGCGCCAGCGCTGGACGGTATCGAGTATTCAGACTTCCGTGCAGATGGTGTCACGCGGTCTGGGCTTTGCCTGGCTGCCGCGTCACGCGGTCGAGTCCCGCCTGGAGGCCGGTGAGCTGGTGGCTTTAAAACTGGAGCAGGGCGGCATGCGCCGGGCGGATTTGTTTCTGGTGTACGGTCATGCCGAACACATCGGGCCGGCCACCAAAACCTTTGCCGATATTTTGGTCGCCTGTGCCCGTGAAACCGGTACAGGGGAAAGCTGAGCAGGGCAGGAATTTGGCGTCACGGGTGGCGGCGGGCGTGTGATTTTTGGGTGCCCGCCGCCCCGGTGACTTTTTTATATTAGCAGTAGCGCCAATTTTTTTGGGGCCTTGTGGCCCGACGCAGCGCTACTATAACCAAGATCCCGGGGCGGGTAAAGCAGCTGTTTTAAATAATTACTCTAATTTTTGCCCGATTACTGTTTTCAGCCGGTATGAAGGCGTTGTCGGAACTCGCTTGGGGTCATTTCCGCCCAGTTCTTGAAAGCCTTACTGAAGTTGCTGGCGTCGCTGAACCCCAGGGATTCGGCGATCACTTCCAGGCTGTCGTCACTGGCCTCCAGTTGGTGGATGGCGCGCCTGAAGCGCGCCGAGTCCTTGATTTGCTGGTAGCTGGTGTCCGCTTCCTGAAGACGGCGCTTGAGTGTCCGGGTGGACATGTGCAGCCGCTCTGCCACCTGATCCAGCGTCGGCAGTCGGCCCTCCCAGCCCTGAATTTGCAGTCGCACCATGGCGGCCACATCGTTGCGCACATTGAGTCGCACCAGCTCGGCTTCCATCTCCTCCTGGGCGGCGCTGACCAGCTCCGGGTTGGCCTTGGGCAGGGGCTGGCGCATCATCTCGATGGGGAAGCGCAGCTCGTTGACCACCTGGTCAAACTGCAATTGCAGCCCCGGGGACAAACCCTCCGGGTCGCGTTCGGCGGGGCGTGAGAAGGTACACAGGATGCGGGTATCTACGGTTTGTTCCAGAGTGCCGGTGAGGCGGCGGGACAGCTGTTCCAGATTGGAAAAGGCCGAGAGCACATGGAACCGGCCGATGCGTTGGTCGGCATAGCCTTCGTCCGGTGCCTGCAGGCGGATGCAGCCCCAGTCGTCCTTGGTGTAGTACACCATGTCGTCAAACTCGGCGCGGGTCTTGTTGTACTGGACGACCATTTCGGCGGCGTCCTGTAGTGTCTCACTGATCTGGGCGGCAAAGCCGAGCACACCGTGGGTGGAGAAGCTTAGGCGTCGACCGTAATCCAGAGGCAGCCATGGGTCGTTGATGGCGTCCAGCACATTGTGCAGGACGCGCTCCATGGACAGGTGTCCAATCCGCGCCTGGGGGTTTACCAGGGCATTGAGCTCAAGACCGCTGTCGCGCAGGGCCGCCTGGGGTGGCACACCGCGCTCGGCCGCGTACTCCTGAAGGGCGATCAGGTATTCGGCAACGATGCTGTACTCGCCGTCTCCCAGAACTGTGCGTTTTTCTATCATTTGGCCCCAAATCACCAAGAGTTTGTCACATCCTAACCTGTTTGACGGGGTGCACAAGCGCGATAGTGTTGGCATAAACTGACAATTGATGTGCAAAAGCCCCACAGAAGGGCAGCCGAGGAGGCCAATTATGGCGACAAGAAATCACGCAGGTGCCAACAAGACCATTCCCCCGCGCAAGATGGACTTTGCCTTCGACGAGATTGACCGAAAGTACTGGTACAACGGCAATGCCCTGTTGACCACTTTCTTTGCTGCGCTGTCGGCGACCTTCCCGCCCGGCGAACAGCAGTTTATCGATTCTGTCCGCCACTATCGCGATCAAATCACCGACAAGAAGTTGCTGGAGCAGATTCGCGGTTTTATCGGCCAGGAGGGGCACCACAGTCACCAGCACCGCCAGGCCAACCGCGAGCTGGATCAGCGCGGCCTCTTTGCCACGCGCCTTGAGGCGCATTTGAAGAAAGACATCGTCAAGATGAACCGCTTCATGTCACCGGCGGCGCAGCTTGCGGCCACGGCCTCCATGGAGCATGTCACCGCGATTATGGCCGAGTATGTGCTAACCCACCCCGAGGTACTCGAACCCATGGCGCCATCGGTGGCCGAGCTGATCGAGTGGCACGCCGTGGAGGAAATCGAGCACAAAGCGGTGGCCTTCGATGTTTACATGCAATGCGTGGGTGACCGAAAACTGTTGCGCCGAACAATGGCCATTGTCTCCAGCGAGTTTGTCATTCGCATTCTCGCCTATCAGGC
The DNA here is from genome assembly GCA_051747425.1 of Pseudomonadota bacterium. Taxonomy (GTDB): domain Bacteria; phylum Pseudomonadota; class Gammaproteobacteria; order HTCC5015; family HTCC5015; genus HTCC5015. The sequence goes on along the minus strand of JBNJGD010000004.1, from coordinate 67,602 downwards.
GGCGCTGCTCTATTGGGACAAGCGTCTGCCGCGACCGGGCGAGTTTGTCGAGGCCGCTCGATTTTTGTTTGCAAAAGAAGGTATGGTACGCAAACTGCGCAAGCCGTTCCTGCAGTTCTTTCGCCGCGACTTTCATCCCTGGGATGTCGATAACAGCGGTCTGATTGAAGCCTGGAAAGCGGCACACTACGAGTTAGAGAAGAAAATCGAGGCCGCCGCCTGACGGCCCCGTAAATCCGATTGAGTCAGTACACAGAGGAATAACATGAGCAAATTGAACCACCGAGTCGTCGCGATTACGGGGGCCGGGTCGGGTATCGGCCGCGCCCTGGCCAAAGAGTGTGCCGCACGCGGCGCCAACCTGGCACTCAGCGATGTCAACGAAGCCGGTCTCAGAGAAACCGCCAGTCAGTGTGAAAAGGCCGGTGCCAAGGTGCATTTCCAGACCGTGGATGTAGCCAGTCGCGAGGCCGTCGAAGCCTGGTGCGATTCGGTGCTCAAGCACTTCGGTCGCGTGCATGTGATCATCAACAACGCCGGCGTGGCCCTCAATGCCGATGTGGCCCACACCACTTACGATGATTTCGAGTGGTTGATGGGCATCAACTTCTGGGGTGTGGTTTACGGCACCAAGGCCTTTTTGCCGCACATTCAGAAAAATGACTGGGGCCACATCGTCAATATCTCCAGCCTGTTTGGTCTGATTGGCGTCCCCAATCAGTGTGCCTACAACGCCGCCAAGTTTGCGGTGCGCGGTTTTACCGAGAGCCTGCAAGTGGAAATGCGCATGTCGGATGACAATATCGGCGTGAGTTGTGTCCACCCCGGCGGTATCAAGACCAACATTGCCAATGCCGCTCGCCACGCCGAGTCCGTCGGTACCAAGGGCAAGTCCTTTGAGGACATGCAGAGAGAGTTCAATGAAAAGCTCGCTCGCACCACGCCCGAGCAGGCCGCAGAGATCATTCTCAAGGCGGTGGAAAATAACCACGAGCGCGTCCTGGTGGGTATGGACGCCGTGGCTCTCGACCGCATGCAGCGGGTGATGCCCGCGGGTTACCGTAAGCTGATCGCCAAGTTCTACTAATGGCGGTCGCCATTCGCACGGGGCGCGCCGAGTGCAATGGCGCCGAGCTCTACTACGAGGACTGGGGTCGCGAGAGCGACCCCGCCGTCCTCCTCGTCTGCGGAATGTCGGTGCAGTTGATCGAATGGCCGGAGCCACTTTGCCAGCATCTGGTGGACAGCGGTTTCCGCGTGATTCGCTTCGATAACCGTGAGGCCGGCCTCTCATCCCGAACCACGGTCAAGACACCGCCGCCGATTCTGCGCTCTTTTCATCGCTATAAACGGGGACGGCCCGTCGAGGCGCCCTATACCCTGCGCCTGCTGATGCGGGATGCCCTGGCCCTGCTGGACGCCCTGGACATTGATCGGGCCCACTGGGTGGGTTTCTCCATGGGGGGTATGATCAGCCAGTTGGCGGCGATTCACGCGCCCGAGCGGGTGATCAGCCTGACTTCGATCATGTCCAGTAGTAATGATCCCGACTTGCCCATGCCCCGCCTGAAAACCCTGTGGCGCATCATTCGACAACCCAAAGGGAAGGACGAGGACGCCATTGCCCGGGCGTTTGCCCGGATGCTGGACAGCCTCAGTGGCCCCGCCTACCGTACCTCCATGGAAGATCTCACCGCACACGCCAAGCAGGTGCTGGCGAGGGCGCGGCGCCCCTACGCCGGGCCCATGCACCAGATGGCCCTGTTTGCCGAGGGCGGGTGGAGAGAGGATCTCAAGCGCATCAGCGTACCCACCCTGGTTATTCACGGCAGCGGCGATCCGCTGGTGCCGGTCGCCGGTGGTCGCCGCTGTGCCGCTGAAATTCCCGGTGCCCAGCTGTGGGAAATTGAAGGCTGGGGCCACGACTTTCCCGTCGAGCTGGTGGATACACTGGCCCACGGCATCAGCCGACATCTGATTGATCACCAACACGCACAGGTGCCCATATGAGCAGCCTCAACGCACGCATTTTTCGCGCTTTCAGTCGCATCAATATCAAGCGCCACGGCCAAAGCGTGGAAGAAACGGTCGCCCACATGCGCCGACAACTGGACGCGGCGCCCATGCCGACGCTGTTGCCGCTGGGGGTCAAAAGTGAACCCAGCACCATGGCGGGCATACCGGCCCTGCGGGTCTCGGTCAAAAAGCCGCTGCGCACCGTGCTCTATTTGCACGGCGGTGGCTATGTCGCCGGTCGTCCGGAAACCTACCGCAACCTGGCCGGGCGACTGGCCAAAAAACTGCGCGCCGAGGTTTACATACCGGACTACCGGCTGGCTCCCGAGCATCCCTATCCGGCGGCGCTGGACGATTCCGTGGCCTGCTACCGCTGGTTGCTGGAGAGCGGCGTCGATGCCACCACCCTGGCGGTGGCCGGAGATTCCGCCGGTGGCTGCTTGACCCTGGCCGTGCTGCTGCGCTTGCGCGATGAAGGGACCCCGCTGCCAGCCGCTGCGGCGGCCTTGTCCCCGGCGGGGCATCTGGCCTGTGACAATCCCAGTATGGATGGCAACGACCACCTGGATTCCATGCTTTCGGCGGACATGATCCGCAACTGCGCGAAGGCTTACGCCACTGGTGAGGATGTCGACAACCCCTACCTGTCTCCCGCGCTGGGTGACTTCCGCGGCATTCCGCCCATGGTGATGACCGTGGACGAGGAGGAGTGTCTGCGCGACGGCGCCCACGAGGTGGCTGAGCGACAACGCGCCGCCGGTGGTGAAGTCAAACTGATTTCCCGCTGGGGTCTTTTTCATGTCTGGCCGATATTTACTCCGCTGTTGCGGGAGGCCCGAGAGGATGTGGCTCAAATCGCCGATTTCCTGGATAGCTACCTCAACCGAAACGATCGTCTCAAACCCGCCGATTGAGGGCGTCCCCGGCGGGGCCACCGCAGTGACACTGCGCTTCATTTGCCCGGCGATCGACGCCATACTGTGGCCATGACAAAACGAGGACCTGCACCGGCCAACGCCGACCCGCCAAGCGAGCGCCTGGTGGTCCGTGCCGACGATTACTACGATGGTCTGGTGGCCGATCTCACCCGGGCCCGTTCGCGCATTGATATGGAAGCCTATATCTTTGCCGACGACGCCGTGGGTCAGCGCGTAATCAAGGCCCTGTGCCGGGCCGCCCGGCGCGGTGTCCAGGTTCGCCTGCTGGTGGACGGCGCCGGTTCACCGTGGTCGGTTTCCTCACTCCTGCAGCGCCTGCGTCGCGAGGGTGGCCAGGGGCGAATCTATCACCCCTTGCCCTGGCGCTTCTGGCACTGGACCCTGGCTTCCAATCGACACGCCTTGCCCCTGCGCATTTTTCATTTGCTCAGCTGGATCAATCGTCGCAACCACCGCAAGGTCTGCATGATTGATCGGCGGGTGGTCTGGATTGGCAGTTACAACATCACCGCCGACCACTTGCCCGAAGACAGCGAGGGTGGTGGCTGGCGGGATACGGCGGTGCGCCTGGAAACCAGTAATATGCGCGAATTGAGCCGCGCCTTTACTCGTGCCTGGGAGCATCCCTCACTGGTCTCGCGACGCAGCAGCGTGCCCTTGTCGGGGCAGTTCATGCTCAACTACACCCGCCCGCTGCGTCGTCTGCACCATCGCCGCCTGTTGCGTCACATTGGTCGCGCGCGCCGCCGCGTCTGGATTACCAATGCCTATTTTTTGCCCGACTCCCGGCTGTTGCGCGGGCTGTGTATCGCCGCCCAAAGGGGAGTCGATGTGCGAATTTTGCTGCCCGGACACTCCGACCTGTTTTTTATTCCCTGGGCGTCGTCGCACTTCTATCGGCAGTTGTTGAGTCACGGAGTGCGGGTATTTGAATACCAGCCCAGTGTTCTGCACGCCAAGACCCTGTTGATTGACGATTGGGGTACGGTGGGGTCGAGCAATCTCAATCACCGCAGTCTGCTCCACGATCTGGAAGTGGATGTGGTGCTTGGGCAGCGCCACAATATCGAGGCCCTGGGCGAGCAGTTTTTGCGCGACCTGGGACAGACTAAAGAGGTCGGAAGCGAAGGACACAGAAAGCTGGTCTGGTGGAAGCGCCTGGTCGGGCGTCTGGTCCTGTTGCTCCGCTACTGGATATAATCGACGATCAATGAAGTTAATTACCTATAATATGCACAAGGGCTTCGGGGTCGGTAATCGCCGACTGGTGTTGCACGAGATGCGCGCGGCACTGCGCGAGGCCAATGCCGACATTGTTTGTCTGCAGGAGTTGCAGGGCGAACATCACCACCATCGCAACCGTCACGACTTGTGGCCCGACGAGGAACAGCTGGAGTTTCTCGCCGATAGCCTCTGGCCTCACACCGCCTATGGCAAGAACGCGGTCTACCAGCATGGTCACCACGGCAATGCCATTCTCAGCCGCTACCCGTTTCTCAGCTGGGAAAACATCAATGTCTCCGACCGCCACAACGCCAGCCGCAGTTTGCTCCATGGCGTGGTCGAACCGGTACCGGGCGAGCCGCTACACATTATTTGCGTCCATCTCGGTTTGCTCGAAAGCGAGCGCCAGCGCCAGATTCGCCTGCTCTCGGATCGTATCGAATCCCATGTGCCCCACGACGAAGCGCTGATTATCGCCGGCGATTTCAACGACTGGAGCCACCGCTGCGATCGCTACCTGCAACAGAACAGCGAAGTCAGTGAAGCCTTTGAGCAATACCATGGTCGTCTTCCAGCCAGCTTTCCCGCCTGGTTGCCGATACTGAAAGTGGACCGCGTTTATACCCGCGGCCTGACAGTGCACTACGCTGAGAAGCTGACCGGGCAACCCTGGCGCCAGCTCTCGGATCATATTCCCCTGGGCGTTCACCTGAGTTTTTAAGCATTCGTTTTGATTTGTCGGGGCGCTTTCGCTATGCTTCGCGCCCTCGCACAGACGGCGCCGTGGCCCGGCCACTCGCCAAAGCGGTTGGCGGGTCGGGAGCGGTCGTGACAGTTCCCGCCGATGCAATGCGTTTCGCCAGTCGTTAACGCGCTTCCTCCGAATTCGTTTTCAATTAAAAACCGAGTAGTCCAAATGATTTTGTCTTCGACAAAAAGCGACTGGCTGGGCAATGTTCGCGGCGATGTGCTCGCCGGCATTGTCGTCGCCCTGGCCCTGATTCCCGAGGCGATTGCCTTTTCCATTGTCGCCGGTGTGGACCCCAAGGTGGGGCTCTACGCGTCCTTTTGCATCGCCGTCGTTATCGCCTTTGTCGGTGGGCGACCGGGGATGATTTCCGCCGCCACGGGGGCCATGGCGCTGCTGATGGTCACCCTGGTCAAGGAACACGGGTTGCAGTACCTGTTGGCGGCCACCTTGCTGACCGGCGTACTGCAGCTGGTCGCCGGCTACCTGAAACTGGGCGAACTCATGCGCTTCGTTTCGCGCTCGGTGGTCACCGGCTTCGTCAACGCCCTGGCCATCCTGATCTTTATGGCCCAGATTCCCGAACTGACCGGTGTGACCTGGCATGTCTACGCCATGACGGCCGCCGGGCTGGGTATTATCTACCTGTTTCCCCTGCTTCCCGCAGTGGGTAAAGTCATTCCCTCGCCGCTGGTGTGCATCATTGCCCTGACCGGCTTTTACCTGTTGACCCAGGTGGGTTGGTTTCAACAGTGGTCGGGACTTGAAGCGCTGTCCCTGCCCACAGTGGGTGACAAGGGCGATTTGCCCGATTCCCTGCCAGTGTTCCTGTGGCCCGAGGTGCCGCTTAACCTTGAGACCCTGAGTATTATATTTCCCTATTCGGCGGCGCTGGCGATGGTCGGCCTGCTGGAGTCGTTGATGACGGCGACCATCGTCGACGATCTCACCGACACCGGCAGCGACAAGAACCGAGAATGCAAGGGCCAGGGCATTGCCAATATCGGTTCGGGTCTGCTCGGTGGCATGGCCGGCTGTGCCATGATTGGCCAGTCGGTGATCAATGTGAAATCCGGTGGTCGGGGTCGCCTGTCGACACTGATGGCGGGCGTCGTCCTGCTGTTTATGGTCGTGTTCCTCAACGACTGGGTATCGCGGATCCCCATGGCCGCCCTGGTGGCGGTGATGATCATGGTGTCAATCGGTACCTTTAGCTGGGATTCGGTACGCAACCTCAGTCACCATCCGCTGTCGTCCAATGTGGTGATGCTGTCGACGGTGGTCGTGGTGGTTTGGACCCACAACCTGGCCATTGGTGTGTTTGTCGGTGTATTGCTGGCGGCACTCTTTTTTGCCAACAAGGTCAGCCACTTCATGTATGTCAAAAGCGAGCTCAGCCACGAAGGGGATATCGATAGCCGTCGCTATGTCGTAGTGGGACAGGTATTCTTCAATTCTGCCGACAAGTTCCTGGCCCACTTTGACTTTAAAGAAGTGGTGGATAGAGTGGTGATTGATCTCAGTCGGGCCCACTTCTGGGACATTTCGGCAGTGGGTGCCCTGGACAAGGCGGTGATCAAGTTCCGCCGCGAGGGCGCGGACGTGGAGTTGATCGGTCTCAACGAAGCCAGTGCCACCATCGTCGACCGTTTTGGTATTCATGACAAACCCGAAGAAATTGACAAGGTCCTGGGGGGACACTGAGCATGACCCGCGACAAAACACCCGGTAGTGACACCGTTCTCGCCTGTATTGATGGCTCCCCTATCAGTGCCGCTGTCTGCGATTATGCCGCCTGGATCAGTCAGCGTCTGTCGGCGCCCCTGAAGCTCTTGCACAACATCGAGCACCCGCGCAGTGCGGCCATGACCGACCTCTCCGGGAGCATCGGCTTTGGTGCTCAGGAGGAATTACTCGAGGAGTTGGCAACGCTGGAACAGCAAAAAAGCAAGCTGATGCTCAAGCAGGGCAAGCTGATGTTGCAGGCCGCTCTCGAGCGAGTGCAGGCCGCGGGAGCGGGGAGCGCCGAAACCGTTCAGCGCCACGGCAGCCTGACCGAGACACTGATCGAGTGGGAGGAGAGCATCGGCGTACTAGTCATGGGCATTCGCGGCGAGGACCACGAGGGCGACAGCAGGCACTTGGGCGCCCATCTGGAGTCGGTGATTCGCTCATTGCACAAGCCCATTCTGGTGGCCAACGCCGACTTTGTGGCCCCGCAGTCCTTCATGCTCGCCTACGATGGCAGTGAGGCGGCGGGAAAGGCCCTGGACATGGTACTCCGCAGTGATTTGCTGCGCGGCTTGCCCTGTCACCTGGTACATGTGGGCAGAAGTGGTGCGGTGCTGGCAGAGGCCGAGGGCCAGTTGCTGGAGGCCGGTTTCGATCTCACTGTCAGCCCCCTGCAGGGCCATGTTGACGATGCCCTGGTGGCCTACCAGCTCGAGCAGGGGGTCGACCTGATGGTGATGGGGGCATTCGGCCACACGCGCATCCGCGAGCTGGTGCTGGGCAGCTTCACCTCAAAAATGCTCCACCACACACAAAAGCCCCTGCTGCTCCTGCGCTAACCCTTAGCGAACCACTCCATCGTCGATCATTTGTTGCAGGTGGTCGGCAAGGGTCTCGTTGACGGGGCGGAAACTCATGTCAAGGTCGCGTTTGCTGTAGCTGTTGTCAAAGCGCAATGGGTAGCCCACATTCTTTTTGACGAACTCTCTTGTTACGCCCTGTAGCGGGGCAATCAGCCAGACCACAAACTTGGGTGCCACCATCATCGGATAGGCGAAGCGCTTGGCACCGAAATGTTTTTTGATGGCCTCGACCATGCCCATCATCGTGGTGGTGTCGCTGATCAGGATGTGACGCCCGCTGGCGCTCGCTGTAAACCCGGCCTGATAGTGGCCCAGGGCGACATCGCGAACATCAACCAGGGCGAAACTCAAATCGGGGACGCCGGTGCGCATGCTGCCATCGACCAGTTCCTTGATGGTGCTGAGGCTGGTGGAGTTGCTGCTGGTGGTCAGGGAGGGGCCCATGACCAGGCCGGGGTTGACCACGACCAGATCCCAGCGCTCCTGTTCTTTTTGCATTTCCCAGGCCAGTTTTTCCGCCACCACCTTGGAGTAGCTGTAGGGTTGGTGATCGTTGCGGCTGGTGGTGTTCCAGTGAGCTTCGGTAAAGACGCCCCGCTCGGTCTCCAGAATATCGACGGCATCGCCGTAGATGCCGGCCACGCTGGAGGTGAGAACCACCCGTTTGACCGAAGAACATCGATTGGCGGAATCCAGCACATTGCGCGTGCCCTGTCGGGCCGGTTCAATCAGTTCTTTATCGGGATCCTTGACCCCGCGAACGACAAAGGGAGAGGCGGTGTGAAATACCAGCTCGCAGCCTTCCATGGCCTTGTCGAAGGCACCGTCTTCAAGCAGGTCGGCGGCGAACAGGCTGAGCTTTCCAGGGCTGTGCTCCGCCAGCTTTTTCAGGTGGCCAACCTTGCTTTCGTTGCCCGGATCGCGCACCGTGCCGTGGACATGCAGGCCCTCGTCGAGCAGTTTTTTGGTCAACCATGAAGCGACATAGCCATTGGCACCGGTGACCAGCACCGGCTTGTTGCGATCGATATTCATGTTCAGATCCTGTTGTCTCTCGGGTTTACGGATACGCCGAGTAGAACACAGCTGGTCGGATGAATTAAGCCTTTATACCGGCTTTGTTACTCGCTCTCGTCCTCGTCCTCCTCGAGCGCTATCAGCGAGGGGCTGTCCAGGTCGTCGTACTGGCCGTTGCCCACGGCCCAGAAGAAACCGCCGATGGCGGCGATTAAAAGGATGATGGCGATCGGTATCAGCATATAGATCAGGTTCATGTGTCGCTTCCCTCCGGGGGAACCACCCGTCTGAGGCGGGTGGCATTGAGTACCACAATCAGTGAGCTGGCGGACATGCCGATGGCAGCCATCCAGGGGGCGATCAGGCCCGAGGCTGCCAGAGGCAGTGCCGTCAGATTGTAGAGTAGTGCCCAGGCCATGTTTTGGCGAATGATCCGGCGCGTTCGCCGGGCGCTGCTCTTGAGTGTCAGCAGGGCGTCCAGACGCGGTGACAGGAGGATAACATCGGCCGCGGTCTGCGCCAGCTGGCTGCCATTGGCCAGAGCTACGGTGACATCGGCCTGGGCCAGTACCGGGGCGTCATTGGCGCCGTCGCCGACCATGGCGACCTTGTGCCCGCGCTGTTGAAGCTGGCGGATGGCCTCGACCTTGTCGCGTGGCTGTTGCCGCGCTCGCCAGTCGCCAATCCCGAGTTCGGCGGATACCGAGGCGACACTGCCTTCCCCGTCACCGCTGAGGATCGACACTTGCCCCTGGCGCGACAGGGCCTGAATGGTCTCGGCGGCGCCGTCGCGCAGGTCCTCGCTGAGCTCAAACAGTGCCAGCCACTGGCGCTCGCTGGTCAGCATGACCAGTGGGCGCGTGGTGTCCGGCAGGAACAGGTGTTGTTTGGGGCGCAGTTCAGCGGCCCAATCGGGCTCGCCCAGGCGGAATCGACAGCCGTTGATGGTTGCCTCCACGCCACGGCCAACATAATATTCAGCGCTTTCCAACGGGGCATTGCCGTGTTGGACAAAGGCGCTGGCAATGGGGTGTGAAACGCCGGCTTCCAGTCGGGCGGCGAGGGCCAGAAGGGCGTGTTCACTGTCCTGTGTCGGGCCATCGAAGCGGTGTACCCGGACCACTTGCATGTGACCGCTGGTCAGGGTGCCGGTCTTGTCAAAGCACCAGTGATCGATCCGTGGCAGGGTTTCCAGAGCGTCGCCGGAGGCCACCAGAATGCCGTGGTGGCTGAGCCCCTGACCGGCGGCGGTGAGGGCGGTGGGCACAGCCAGGGACAGGGCACAGGGGCAAGTGACTACCAGCACGGAAATCAGGATGGGTAGCATGTTATCCGGATCGGTGTGCCACCAGTAGATACCCGTTATCGCCGCGATCAGCAGTAAGCCGGTGACGAAATAGCGCGCCACACTGGAGGCCAGCAATTGCAGCCGCGGGCGCTGGCCGCGAGCGCGATCCATCAGCGACTGCATCTGTGCCAGGGTACTGTCCTTGCCCTGGCTGATGATGCGCAGGTCCACGGCGCCATCGACCAGTTTGGCACCGCCGATCACATCGTCGCCCACAGTGCGGTAGCGGGGGCGGGACTCGCCGCTGATCAGGGCTTCGTCAAAGCGCCCGTCGCCGCCGGTTATCTCACCGTCACCGGGGACGATATCACCGGCACCGAGCGACAGCCGGTCGCCGCTTCTGAGTGCCGAAGGTGCCACCGTCAGTGTTTCGCTGCCGCGCTTTACGCCGACCAGGGGCGGCAGCAGTTGTTCCAGGGCATCGGCGCTCGACTGGGCGCGGTGGCGAGTGCGCATTTCGACATAGCGGCCAATGGACAAAAAGAAGATGAACATCACGGCGGAGTCGAAGTACACCGCCTGGCCATTGTCGCTTAGCGTGTTCCAGACGCTGGCGGTGTAGGCGCCGCCGATGGCCAGGGCCACGGGCACATCCATGCCCAGATGGCGTGCGCGGAGGTCGCGCCAGGCGTTACTGAAGAAGGGCGCTCCGGCGTAGAAAACCACCAGAGTGGCCACCAGCAGGCTGACCAAATGAAAAAAGCGGCGAAACTCCTCTTCGATCCCCTGGTAGTCGCCCAGGTAGACACTGGCGGCGTAGGTCATGATTTGCATCATGCCCAGTCCGGCCACCGCCAGTCGCTTGAGGGCGCTGCGGTTCTCTTCCCGGTTGAGTCTTGCCGACTCGCCAGTGGCCAGGGGGCGCGCCGGATAACCGATTTCGGCCAGGGCGATCAGGATGTCCGAGAGGGGCGTGATGTCAGCGCGCCAGCGCAGGCGCATTTGCCGCTGCTCGGGGGCGATAAGGATGTCTTCAACAGCTTCAATCTGACTCAGCTTGCGATCGAGCAGCCAGGAGCAGGCACTGCAGTAGATCTGGGGCACGCTGAGCCGGATCTCCCGTCGTCCGTTTTCGAGTTCGCTGGTGTAACTCTCCAGTGCCGCGCGGCTGTCGTAGGCGCGCCAGTGTTCGGTATCAACCTCGCCCACCGGGGTGATCCGGTTGTCGAGTTCGTCACCATTGCGCAGACGGTAGAAAGCTCCCAGACCGCTGTCGATAATCAGGTCGGCCGCGGCGCGGCAGCCGTGACAGCAGAAAGAGCGGGTTTTATCCCCGCTAGCGGCGATGACCGCCTGGCCCTCGGGAATGACTTCGGCGCAGTGGTGACAGCGCGGGGCACCGGTGGCATCAGAGCCGGCTGGTTGGCCGGCGGTGTTGCGTTTCACGGCTCGCTCCGCTGCTCGCGCGTATCCTTCTGCTCTTGAACCTGACCAAAGCGCCCGATGTCGTCACGAATCAGTATGGGCGGGTTCTGGGTGGCGATCACAATGGTGACAATGCCGCCGACAACACCGCTGGCAATGATGCCAATGGCAAACCAGGGCCAGAAGTAGCGGTACCAGGGGGCTTGGTCTTTGTCTGATGATTTCATATCTCTCATTGTGCCCGGAATTGTAAAACATCGCCTTGACCGGGGTCACATCAGATTTTGAATGACATTGATTGCTCCGGCCGATTGTTAACAAGTGTCAACAAAATGTGAGCACTTATTTAAAACGCTTGATTTAACACGACAAAGTACAACCGGGCCCTTTTCGCCGACAAACGGTAGTAATAGAGTTCATCATTCCCCGACAGAGGGGAGGGTAACTGCAAAATCAAATCACTGGGGGGTGATTGAAATGAAACAAGTGTCAACCAAAGAAAAGGCGTCCAAAGCGCTGCGCGGCCACTTCCAACCCGTCAAAAAGATCAGCGTCAAGGACATCACACAGATGTACCAGGTCTTTGAAAAATACTACGACGGTGCGGATCTGAAGACTTTTATCAAGGACTTGAGTGACAAGAGCGGTGCCGTTCTGATTCGCCGTCGCTCGGACAACCGGATTGTCGGTTTTTCCACCGTTAAAAATTGCCGGATTGACGACAACGGCCGCAAGGCGATGGGCATTTTCAGTGGCGACACCATTCTGGAGAAAGAGTACTGGGGTTCCACGGTTCTGCAGGTACAGTTTTTCCTCTATGTTGTGCGCCAGCGTCTTAAGTACCCGCTGACACCGCTGTTCTGGTTGCTGATTTCCAAGGGTTATAAAACCTATCTCATCATGGCCAACGGCTTCCCCGAGGGTACCTACTTCCCCTCGCGCTCGCTGACGGAAGCGCAGAATGCGCGCTATCGGAATGTGGCCGAAGACTACTGCGAGCGATTGTTCCCCGGCTACTACAACCGTGAAACGGGTCTTCTGGACTTTGGTGAGCAGTATCAGAATGTCAAAGGCGGGGTGGCTGACATCAGTGGGGAAATGCGTGATAAGTATCCCAAAATCGACTTCTTTGAAACCGTCAATCCCACCTGGCGCCGTGGCACGGAGCTGCCCTGCGTCGGCGATGTGGCCTACCTCTCGGTGGTCAAGTATGTAGGCCTTCTCTTCCGCAAGATCCTGGGCATGGATACCCGTGCACGCAATCGCGCCAAAGTGGCCGCAGCCGCCAAGGAAAGCGCCACCCAGCAGTCCTCATGAGTCGCTGGGTGACGCCCTTTGCCCACAGCGCCATGCGCTGGGCCTTGAAGGGGGGGCACGGTCGCTTCCAGCGCCAGTCACGGGAGCTGGAGAGCGTTCAACGGAAAAAATTGGCCCGCCTGGTGGAGCGCGTCAGCAGCTCCACCAGCGGGGCCCGGCACGGCGTGTCAGCCGCTCTCGGCTGGGAGGACTATGCCCGCGAACTGCCGGTTACGGATTACGCCTACTGGAAAGAGGACATCGAGGCCCAGCGAGACGGCCGGGGCAGTTTGATCAATGATCCCGTGATGCGCTATCAGCCGACCAGTGGCTCCACCTCCAAGTACAAACTGATCCCCTATACCCAGAGCTTCCTGAATGAGCTCGACAGCGCCATTGCGCCCTGGATCTATCAGCTCTACAAGGATTACCCCGGCATCGCGGGCGGGCGCCATTACTGGTCCCTGTCCTGGTTGCCGGACGGCCGTCGCAAGGAACTGAGCGAGGGCATCAACGACGACATGAACTTGTTGTCGCCGGTCAAACGCATCGTGGCCAAGAGTTCCCAGGCGGTGCCGCAGTCCGTTTCCATGACGGAAACCGTGGAGGACTCTTTCTTTGCCACGGTGGCCCACCTGGCCTCGGCGGATGATTTGTCGATGATTTCCATCTGGAGCCCCACCTTCGGGTTGCGCTTGTTTGAAGTCTTGAGCGATCACCGCGAAGAAATCGCCGAGGTGCTGACGCGCGGCGACTGGGGAGACCGCGCGGCTGGCATGGGGGGAACCCCGCCGCCTGTCAACGCACGGGCCGCCGACAAACTGATGGACTGGGACGGACAGGAGCTGTCCAATTTCTGGTCGGAGCTTTGGCCCGGCCTCGCGCTGGTTTCATCCTGGGATACGGCGTCCTCTGCCCACTGGGCTCACGAGCTGCGCCAGCAGCTGCCGGGCGTAGCCGTGGAGGGCAAGGGCCTCTGGGCAACTGAAGGCGTAGTGACCATCCCCTGGGGCGAGCGTTTTCCGCTGGCTTACCAGAGCCATGTCTACGAGTTTGAAGATCTTTCCACCGGGGAGGTGCTGCCACCCTGGCAGCTGGATGCCGGGCAGAGAGTGAAGCCGATTTTGAGTACCGGCAACGGCCTGCTGCGCTACCGCATGAACGATGTCGTCGAAGTGGAGGGCTTCATGGGGGCCGTGCCGTGTCTCGTATTCAAGGGGCGGGATGACGGGGTTGATATGGTGGGCGAAAAGATGAGTGTCCTGCTGGCCCAGCGCACCCTGGAGGCATTCTCCCGGGAGACGGCCTGTCATCCGGTATCTCTGTTGGCGGTCATGGATACCGACAGCGGCGAAAAACCGCACTATCTACTTCTCGCCGAGGGGCAGCCCAATTGCAATCTCGAGCATTGCATCGCCGTGCTGGATCGCATGCTGGCTGAAAACTTTCACTACGAGCTGGCCCGCAATCTGGGTCAATTGGAATCGCCGCGTTGTGTGATTGGCGATGGCGCGCGAGCGCTCTATACGGATATCTGTCTGTCTCGCGGCATGCTTGAGGGCGATATCAAAGTGGAACCGCTCAAGCGGGTTGATCACACGATCGAGTCGGCTTTTTCACTGGCGCAACCCCAGCCGGTTTCGGCGTAGCGCGCGGTCCGCCGCTACAGGCGGGCCACCTCCGGCCAGGTCAGGCGGTCGTCGAGTTGCTCGTTGGGGTCGCTTTCATAGCTGGTGACAAAGTGCTCGCTGCCCAGGCTGTGTTTGCGCCAGCGGCGGGTGGCACGGTTTAGCGGATCGCGCCGGTCCAGGCCGATCGTCAATACTTCCCCGTTGTGTTTCGAGGCAATTTTGGCTATCAAGGCCTCCAGCCGCGCGGGATCGTTATCGGCGACAGTGACGGCGCAGGCGTAGTAATAGCGGAGCGTCTGTCCCTTCGGCGGTATGACAAAACCGCCAGCGACCCGCGCCCACAAATTGTAAAGGTGGCGGGTGAGTGCAAAGCTCCAGTGATAGTCGACCACCCGCGTCTGTTTGAAAGGCTCCTGATCCCAAAGGCCGAGAAACGCGGTGATCTCGTCGTTCTCTTCCAGCAGGTAAAAGTCATCCAGAGACAGGCCACGGTAGTGTGGGTCGTCCCCGCGATTCAGGGCTCTGAAATCCATCGCGGGGGTAAAATGCTTGTTGGGTGCCTCGCGGTCAAACAAGTCCTGCATGGCGTTAATGTCCTTCGCCTGCGCCCGCCTGACTTTTTGCCCCGGGGCAGAGCGCCTGGGTTTGAGGAAAAGACTGTGGGTGATGAAACGCGCCTGTTTGTAATAGTTGGGCAGACCGCCGCGGCCGGTACTGACGGCGTGCAGGGATTTGGCGTTGTCACTGAGAATGACAGTGTGCATCCACTCTCCCGGCTGACTGAGATTCTTTAGCGTTCTGGCCATGCGAAACAGGGCGCGGGTGCCTTGAAACTCGGGGTGAATGCGCAGGTCGCCGGTGTAGCGCAGGGTGGTCATGCGTCCATTGATAAAGAGTTTGCGTTTACCGCAGCTGAACAGCCCACCAATTCGCTCTTTTTCCCGATCCTCGTAAACATAGACTTCGGGTTCGTCGTGGCTGACGGCGAGGGCGGCAAAATAACTGGGGCGTCGCTCGAAGGCGAGCTGGATATAGCCCATTTGCGGCGTGCTCTCGAGAATTTCCAGAATGGCGTCGTTATCGCTTTCATTGGCACGGCGCACGGTCCACGGTTTGCTCATTATTTCCTCCTCGGACAGGCGCACAGTATAGCCATTTAAAGCCTGTGATTTAACTGTTGTTTTGGTGCCGGGTGCTGTGGCGAGGCTCTCAAGTCAGTATACTGCCCCCATTGTCAGCAACGAGCAGTACCATGAGCGACGACATCACCCTTTACAGCTTTTCCATTTCCCATTTCAGCGAAAAAATCCGCTGGGCACTGGATGCCTCCGACATCCCCTACCGCGAAATTCGCTGGACGCCCTTTCTTCACATTGCGCCGGCTCTGCTGAAAACCCGGCGCGCCACTACGGTGCCTATCATTGAGGTCAGCGGCGTGGTTGTTCAGGACAGCACGCGCATCCTGCATTGGCTGGAGCGCCATCGTCCGCCCTTTGAACTGATGCCCGGGGAACGCGTCCAGCGCGACCGCGCCATGGAGGTGGAGGCCATGTTCGACCGCATCGGCAGCCACATTATTCGCTACGCCTACGGTACGGCATTTCAACAGCCCGATACTGTACTGCGCTTGTGGACGGTGGATGCCAACCCCTGGCAGCAGCGTCTGATGAAAACCAGTTTTCCCCTGGTGGCCCAAATGGCCAAGCGGGTTTTCAACCTGAGTCCAGAAGCGGTGTCGAGGTCAGAAGAGTTGATCGAGGATGCCGTCGAGTGGCTGGAAAAGCAGGTTGCTGAGAGTGGTTATCTGGTGGGAGATCGCCTGACGGTGGCCGATGTTACGGCGGCGGCCTTGCTGGCACCGATTGCCTGCCCCGACGAGCACCCCATTTACAGCCGCGAAGACTATCGCGCCGGTCTCGAACCCTTGCGCCACCAGTGGCGAGACAGCAGGGGGCTTGAGTGGGTTCGCACCATCTACGCCCGCCATCGCCGGGGCTAGGCCCCGGCACCCGTCTCTAGCGCAGGCCCCGGGCTTCGGGGCCAAAGAAGCGGGTTTCTCGAGTAACATGACCGGGTCGATCGCCCCGGGTCTCCGCCACTTCAAGGGTGACGGCCTGACTGACGCCGCTAACGGATTCGTTGGGGGCGACAATTCGTACCGGCAATGTACCCATCTCGCCGGCCGCTACCTGGTTGCTGCGCACCCATTCAATGCTGGCACCTTCAAGCCCGTCGATTTTTACATCGTAAACCTGATCGTGGTCGCTCTTGTTGAGCACCTTGAGGGTGTAGATATTGGCAATATGCGATTCGTCGACGACCCGGAAGAAAGCATTGCGGTCACGCAAGACTTCGACATCCAGCGGCTGGCGCAGGCCGATGGCCAGAGCCAGCCCGATGATCAGCAGGGACAGCAAAACGCCGTAAATCAGGGTCCGTGGCCTGAGGATTTTTGACGGCTTGCCCTTGAGCGCGTTCTCGGTGGTGTAGCGAATCAGGCCCTTGGGCAAATCGTGTCGCTCCATGACATCGTCGCAGACATCCACGCAGGCGGCGCAGGCAATGCATTCGTATTGCAGCCCGTCGCGGATATCGATGCCGGTGGGACAGACCTGAACACACATATTGCAGTCGACACAGTCACCGGCAGCGTCGCCGGCCTCCTTGCGCGCCTTGCCCTTCATGCGCGGCTCGCCGCGGGCTTCATCGTAGGAGATGATCAGGGTGTCCGGGTCAAACATCACGCTCTGGAAACGGGCGTAGGGACACATATACAGACAGACCTGTTCGCGCAGGAAGCCGGCATTGCCATAGGTGGCCAGGGCGTAGAAAAACACCCAGAAGGTTTCCCAGGGCCCCAGGGCGTAACCCTGTCCGGAGACGGTGGTAATGATTTCACCGCCGAGTTCGCGGATGGGCGTGAAATAACCGACAAAGGTAAAGCCCGTCCACAGGGAAAAGACAATCCACAGGGATTGCTTGCTCACCACCTTGCGGATCTTCTCCCGGTTCCAGGGCATTTTGGACAGGCGGATCTGGTCCTTGCGCCCGCCCTCAATCCACCGCTCCATGGCGATAAAGACCTCGGTCCAGACGGTTTGCGGGCAGGCGTAGCCACACCAAAGGCGGCCGGCCATAGCGGTAAAGAAAAACAGCGCCAGGGCTGCGATGATCAGAAGCCAGGCGAGGAAGATGAAATCCTGGGGCCAGAAAGTCAGGCCAAACACATGGAACTGGCGTGCGGGGAGATCAAACAGGACGGCCTGGCGGTCACCCCATGGGATCCAGGCAACCACATAGAAAAGCCCGAGGAGTATCCACACCGCCCATTTTCTCAGCGTCTGGAAGGGGCCGTTGACCTCCCGCGAGTAAATTTTCTTCTGGGCGGCATAAAGTGACTCCATGTCCTCGATCTGGTGGAGTTTTTGCTGGCTCATATTGGGGACCCTCTACTCGCTTTCTTCGACCTCAAGGTCTGAACGGGACGGTTTGCGTAATTTGGCGATGGGCAGGGAAAGCATCCAGGCTACCATCGATCCACTGATGAAGGTCAGTGCCCAGAACAGGAAAAAACCGAGGCTGTAGCCCTGGGTTCGGCTCAGTGTCAGGGGAAAGGTCGTGACCTGGGCCAGACCCTCGGGGTCGAACATGGCAAAAAACACCATGGTGGCTACGGCCGCCGAGAGAAAGGATATCCAGCTGACCACGGCGACGCGCCGCAGCAAAATGCGGCGCTTGATTCGACCCGGTTGCGCACTCTCTCTCATGGCTTTTCTCCGCGAGTTACTGCTGGCTGCCGCTGCTGTCAAAAGACAGAAGGTAGGCCGTCAAAAGGTGGATGGACTCCTCGCTGAGGATGTCCTCCTGGGGTGGCATGTTGCCGTTGCGACCCTCGCGTATAACGGACTGAATCTGGCTCAGTGTGCGACCGTAGAGCCAGGTGTTGTCGGTCAGGTTGGGCGCCCCCATGGCGATGTTGCCCTTGCCCTCTGTGCCGTGGCACATGGCACAGCTGGTGGCGTAGAGCTTCTCGCCCGCACGAACGGCAATGTCATCGCTGGAACCGCGGCTCAGGTCCACCACATAGTGTGACAGCTGATAAATTTCCTTGTCGTCCAGAGACTGGCCGAAGGGTGGCATGGCACCCTGGCGGCCCTTGGCGATGCTGTGCATGATCTGTTCGGGTTCGCCGCCGTAGAGCCAGTCGTTGTCGGTCAGGTTGGGGAAACCGATGGCGCCACGGGCATCGGAGCCGTGACAGGTGGAACAGTTGTTGGCAAATATGCGGCTGGCAGTAGCCATGGCCGAGGTGTCGTCGGCCAGACTTTCCACATCCTGCTCGGCGTAGTTGGCGAGCACTTCCTGCTGACGCTGCTGCACGCCCGACAGACTTTCCTGATACTGCTTTTCCTGGGTCCAGCCGAGGGTGCCGGCATAATTGCCGAGCCCCGGATAGAGTACCAGATAAACCAGACTGAAAACCACCGAGATCACAAACATCCACAGCCACCAACGCGGCATGGGGGTGTCCAGTTCCTCGATCCCATCCCATTGATGGCCGGTGGTCGGTGTGTCGCCGTCGCCCTGGCCTTTGGGCTTGTTGTTGGTGGCAAAAAGCAGCCAGATCAGGGCGAGAATATTGCCGAGCACCAGGATGGCAATAAACAAACTCCAGGCATTACTCATGGCGGTTCTCCTCGTGGTCGGACTTCTCGTCCTCTAGCGGAATTTCGGACATGCGGTCAAAGCGCTCGACATTGCGACGGCTCCAGGCCCATACACAGATACCGATGAACAGAATCAACAGAATAACGGTGAGTACACCGAGGAAGTCGCCGTAACTCATGGTGCCATCTCCTGTGCCTTGGGCGTTTCCAGATCGGAGCGATCCCACTG
Organism: Pseudomonadota bacterium; assembly: GCA_051747425.1. GTDB lineage: Bacteria > Pseudomonadota > Gammaproteobacteria > HTCC5015 > HTCC5015 > HTCC5015. The sequence continues at coordinate 48,529 of JBNJGD010000004.1, read as the reverse complement.
GGTGCCGAGCACCTGCAGATAGGCAATCACGGCATCCATCTCGGTTTTTCCCTCCAGCTTGGCGGGGGCGTTCTCGATCTGGTCATCGCTGTAGGGATGTCCCAGCGTTTTCAGGGCGCGCATGCGGTTCTGCATGACGGCCCCGTCCACCATGTTGTCCTCCAGCCAGGGGAAGCCGGGCATATTGGACTCCGGAACCACATCCCGGGGATTGATCAGGTGTACGCGGTGCCAGTGGTCGGGATAGCGGCCGCCGACACGGGCGAGGTCGGGGCCGGTGCGCTTGGAGCCCCACAGGAAGGGGCGGTCGTAGACCGACTCACCCGCTACCGAGGGCAGGCCGTAACGCAGTGTCTCGTCGGCAAAGGGGCGAACTTGCTGGGAGTGACAGCCGACACAGCCCTCGCTGATGTATACATCCCGCCCGGCCAGTTGCAGCGCGCTGTAGGGTTTGACCCCGGGGGCCGGCTCAATGGTCTCGGCCTGAAACATCAGGGGGACAATCTCGGCCAGACCGGCAATGCTGACCACCACAGCGATCAGGGCACCCATCAAACCGGTGTTTTTCTCGATGATGTCGTGCTTCATGCGGAGGCCTCCTGTGCTGTTTTGGCGGCTGAGTTCTGCGGCGTGCCGTAGATGGTGCGAATGATGTTGTAGGACATGATCAGCATACCCACCAGGAACAGTGTGCCGCCGGCAAAGCGAATGATGTAGTAGGGCTGCGTGGCGGAAATGCTTTCGATGAAGGCGTTGGTGAGGGTGCCGTCGTCATTGATGGCGCGCCACATCAGGCCTTGCATGACCCCGGCGATCCACATTGAGGCGATGTAGAGCACGATACCGATGGTGGAGACCCAGAAGTGCAGGTTCATCAGGCTGGTACTGTACATGCCGGGCTTGTTGTAGAGCCGGGGAATCAGCATGTAGACGGCGCCGACTGTAATGAAGGCGACCCAGCCCAGGGCACCACCGTGCACATGGCCGATGGTCCAGTCGGTGTAGTGCGACAGGGAGTTGACCGTCTTGATGGACATCATGGAGCCTTCAAATGTGGCGATGCCGTAGAAGGACAGGGAGACCACAAAGAACTTCAGGATCGGGTCCGTGCGCAGTTTATGCCAGGCCTCGGAGAGGGTCATGATGCCGTTGATCATGCCGCCCCAGGAGGGTGCCAGCAGGATCAGGGAGAAAATCATGCCTACGGACTGGGCCCAGTCGGGCAGTGAGGTGTAGTGCAGGTGGTGCGGACCGGCCCACATGTACACCGAGATCAGCGCCCAGAAGTGAACGATCGACAGGCGGTAGGAGTACACCGGCTTGTTGGCCTGCTTGGGCACGAAGTAGTACATCATCCCGAGGAAGCCGGCGGTCAGCAAAAAGCCTACCGCGTTGTGGCCATACCACCACTGGGACATGGCGTCGACGGCCCCGGAGAATATCGGGTAGGAATGCGTCAAGCTGGTAGGGATCGCCAGGTTGTTGACGATGTGCAGCAGGGCAATGGTGATGATGTAGGCGGCGTAGAACCAGTTGGCCACATAGATGTGTTTGACTTTCCGGGTGGCCAGGGTGCCAAAGAAAACCACGCCATAGGCGACCCAGACCACGGTAATCAGTATATCCAGTGGCCAGATCAGCTCGGCGTACTCCTTGCTCTGTGTCAGGCCCATGGGCAATGTGATTACCGCGCCGACGATAACGGCCTGCCATCCCCAGAAGGTAAACGCCGCCAGTTTGGGGGCGAAGAGAGGCGCGTGGCTGGTCCGTTGCACCACATAGTAGGAAGTGGCAAACAGGGCGCTGCCGCCGAAGGCAAAGATCACGGCGTTGGTGTGCAGCGGCCGCAGGCGACCAAAACTGAGCCAGGCGATATCAAAGTTGAGCGCCGGCCAGGCCATTTGAGCGGCGAGCAATACGCCGACCAGCATGCCGATCAGGCCCCAAAACACGGTCGTGACCGTGAATTGGCGAACAACTTTTTCGTTGTAGGGGATGGAGTTCATTGCAAGCATGTCCTCATGGCTGGTGAAAAGTCTCCGAGCAGGTATTGTCCTTCGGTGCAATTGGCAGCGCATTGACCTGTGTCAAGGTCGCTGCCCACACCCCGGTATTAGTCTAGCGGTATTGTAGCCGTTAATGAAACCGGGGGTGTCGACATGGGGACAGCAGAGTGTCTGGGAAAGCTTGGCGATGAAGCACTGCTTCACCGCTACAACACCTTCGGGCCGCGCTACACATCCTACCCCACGGCGCCCCAGTTTGAAGAGGGTTTTGGCGAGCGGGATTACCGCCGGGCCGTTGCCAAAAGTAACCAGGACCCACTGCCGCGGCCCTTGTCCCTGTATTTGCACATCCCCTTTTGCTTTTCCCTTTGCTACTACTGTGGTTGCAACAAGATTGTCACCCCCGATCGCGGCAAAGGAGCGGCCTATCTGGACTGGCTGTACCGCGAGGTGGCCCTGCGCAGCGAGGGTATTGCCGACGACCGGCTGGTCCGGCAGATCCACTTCGGTGGGGGAACGCCCAACTTCCTCACCGTCGACCAGTTGGAGGAGGTGCTCGAAGTCATTGCCCGGCACTTTCACCTCGGTGCCCCCGGCCATGTTGAACTGGGTATTGAAATCGATCCGAGAGCGGTGAATGCAAACGATGTATCGCGCCTGGCGGCGATGGGTTTCAACCGCATGAGCTTTGGTATTCAGGACTTTGATCCCGAAGTCCAGCGAGCCGTCAATCGCCAACAGAGCGCCGACCAGGTGGCCGATCTGGTTCAGGCCGCACGCACCGCCGGGGTCGATTCGATTTCCTTTGACCTCATTTACGGGTTGCCCCGGCAAACCCCCGAGGGCTTTGCCCAAACCCTCGATCGGGTGGCCCGGATGCGCCCGGATCGCATCTCGCTCTACAGCTACGCCCACATGCCGCAGAAGATCAAATCGCAGAACCGCATTCACAGCGAAGATCTTCCTACCCCCGGGGTCAAGCTGGGCCTGTTTATGCAGAGTCTTGAGCGGCTGCAGAGTGCCGGCTACGAGTACATCGGAATGGATCACTTTGCCCTGCCCGGCGACCCACTGGTTCAGGCCCGCGCCAGTGGTGAGTTGCAGCGCAACTTCCAGGGCTACTCAACCCACGCCAGCTGCGATCTGATTGGTCTTGGCGTCAGTGCCATCAGCCAGATCGATAATGTCTACTGTCAGAATCAAGGAAATCTGGTGACCTACCAGCAGCAGTTGGCGCGAGGCAATCTGCCCATCGAACGGGGCCTCGCACTGAGTGAGGGTGACGACATTCGCGCCGATGTGATCCAGCGCATCATGTGCCGGGGAAAGGTCGACTTTCAGTGCCTGGGCGAGACCCACCAAATCGACTTCCAGCGGTATTTTGAGCACGAGCTGAGCAGCCTGGAGAGCATGGCGGCGGACGGCTTGCTGGATTTTTACCCCGGTGGTTTTCGCGTGACACACCGCGGGCGGCTGTTCCTGCGCAATATCGCCATGGTCTTCGACGCTTATCTGGAGGGAAACTGCCAAACAGCGCGCGGCGCTCCCCGCTTCTCGGCGACCGTATAATTCAAGACAACCGCCTTATATAATGGTGTAGTAAACCCAAACAACGGGAGCTACCCATGTCGTCGAGCAGTGCCAGTCAATCCACCCTGTCCCCGCGCAGCTGCAGTCAGTGTGCCATGGGCGACCTCTGCCTGCCTGTGGGCCTGAGCCGCGATGAGCTCGATCGCCTGGAGGGTATCGTCCAGAGCGGCACTTCCTGTCACGAGGGCGACACCCTTTTCAGAACCGGTCAGCTATTCCAATGTCTCTACGCAGTGCGCTCGGGCATGTTCAAGACCGTGGCGGTCGACGAGAAGGGCGACGAGCACATACTGGGATTTTATTTGCCCGGGGAGCTGGTGGGGCTGGAGAGCATTTACCCGGGGCGCTATACCTGCACGGCGGTGGCCCTGGATACATCCAGTGTCTGCCACATCGATTTCGATCAGCTGTCTAGCCTGGCGGGGGATGTGCGAACGCTGCAACAGCAGATGTTTCGCTTGATGAGCAAGGAAATGTGTACCAACAAGGTGACTGTCGGCGAGCGCGCCGCCGAACAGAAGCTGGCCCAGTTCCTGGTGGAACTGTCAGACCGCTACGCCCAGCGCGGCTATTCCGCCCAGCAGTTCAACCTGGCCATGCCACGGCGGGACATCGCCAGCTACCTGACCATGGCGGCTGAGACGGTGAGTCGCCTTTTCAAACGCTTCCAGGGTGAGGGCGTGTTGGAGATCGATCGCCGCCACCTGACCATCCTCGACAAGTCGAGACTGGTCGAGATAGCGATTGGCGACAGCGCCGCGAATGGCTAGAAAGGCCAGGGCTGCTTGCCGTGAGCCACGGCCATGATGTAGGCGTAGATAGCCAGACCGATCACCAGCATTGCCATCTTGACCGGTGTGTTGCGGACAAAGCGCATGGCGGAGAAGACCGTGATGAAGAGGGCAAACCAGGCCACGACCTTGGCCATTAACCAACCGTTTTCGACGGCCACGGCCGGCAACTGAAGGACCAGTACCACGCCGAACAAAAAGGTCAGTACATCAATGGCCATAAAGCCGAGTACCAGCGGCTTCTTTGCCACCAGCGTTGACTGGGCCCCCACCAGAATCAGGCGGGCAAACAGGGCCACACCCACCAGGGTGCCGAGAAGCATGTGCGCGTGTCTGATCAGGTCTTGCATCGTCTTCCTCCACAATTTTTGCCCACCCTAACCGAAGACGCCTCTCGGCGCATTGATGCAGGTCATCTCGTTAGAGCAGGGGGCAGTTCAGTGACTGGCGGCAAAGGCCACGATGTGGTCGGCCTCGTGGCGAATGCCGATGGCCTCGCCGATGCGGTGATTGTGGTGACTGGGGGCGTAACACAGTACTTCCTCGCCGCTGTCCAGTTTCAGGCGATAGAGGAAATGGGCGCCGTGGAAGCTGCGGCCGATAATCGTGGCGCGCCAGTGGCTGTCGTCATCGTGGATGATGTCGTCCGGTCTCACCAGTACATCGAAAGCCTGCCCCACAGGACAGTGTCCGGGCGGGCAGGGCAACTCGCCCAGAGCCGTCTGGACCCGTCCCTCGGTACTGGTCTCGCCGTGAATGAAAGTGCCGCGACCGACGAAGTTGGCGACAAAACGGCTGGCGGGCTGGTGGTAGAGTTCGTAGGCAGTGCCCCACTGGAGCAGCGCACCTCCGCTCATGACGCCGACGACATCGGCGATGGCAAAGGCCTCGAGCTGGTCGTGGGTGACCATCAGGGCGGTGACGCCCTCGGTTTTGAGAATCTCGCGCACACTGCGGGCGAGTTGTTCCCGTAGGGCATTGTCCATGCTTGAGAAGGGCTCGTCGAGCAACAGAATATCGGGTTTGGTCGCCAGTGCCCGGGCCAGTGCCACTCGCTGTTGCTGTCCGCCGGAAATTTCATGGGGATAGTGGTGGCGGTGACCTGCCAGACCCACCAGCTGCAGCAGTTCATCGACCCTGGCTTCACGCCGTTCCCGCTTTTGCCCCTTGAGCCCGAAGCCGATGTTGTCGGCGACGCTGAGGTGGGGGAAGAGGGCAAAATCCTGAAACACCATGCCCACATGCCGCCGCTCCACAGGGACAGTATGGCGGTGATCGGCAACCGCTTGCCCGCCCAGGGTGATGCGCCCCGCCAGTGGTTGTTCAAAACCGGCGATGCAGCGCAGCAGTGTGGTTTTGCCACAGCCGCTGGGGCCCAGCAGACAGCCGATCTCGCCCTGGGCCAGATCCAGTGACACGCCCTCGAGGATGGGTTGCCCACCGAGGTGGATGTCCAGCTGGTCAATGCTCAGTTGTGTGTGCTGGCTCATAGCGGCTGTGCCCGTGTTGCGGGGGGAGTGCTCGATGCATCGTTTGACCCCGTCGCTGCGGGACCGGGGCGTCGACCCCGGGCAATACTAACACTTAACAGAATTACCGGGATGAGCCCGGTCAAGACGATGGCCACTGCGGGCAGGGCCGCCTGGGCCAGGCGTTCGTCGGAGGCCAGCTCAAAGGCGCGCACGGCCAGTGTATTGAAGTTAAAGGGGCGCATCACCAGGGTGGCGGGCAATTCCTTGAGTACATCGACAAACACCAGCAACAGTGCAGTGAGCAACGAACCGCGCATCATCGGTATGTGGATGCGCGAGAGCAGTCGCCAGCGGCTGGCGCCGAGACTTTGCGCGGCGTCGTCCAGGCTGGGCTTGATCTTGCCCAGTCCACTGTCAATGGTTTGCAGGGAGACGGCCATAAAGCGCACCAGATAGGCAAACACCAGAGCGGTGAAGGTGCCACTCAATATCAAGCCAGGCGAATCGCCCCAGCCCTGGGGCCACAACTGATTGACCAGTCGGTCGATCTCGCCGGCGGGTATCATCACACCCACGGCCACCACCGTTCCGGGTATGGCGTAGCCCAGTCCGGCACTGCGTACGGCAATGCGTTGCCCCAGGGTCTGGTGCAGGCGCAGGGTATAGGCCAGCAGGGCCGCCAGGGCCACTGCCAGCACTGCGGTCAGGGCGGCCAGCCACAGACTGTTCCAGCCCAGCTGTAGAAAGGCCGGGTCAATGCGCTGTCGCTCGGCAATGGCCCACTGGCCGAGCTGCACCATTGGCAGGGCAAAACCCAGTACCAGCGGTGCGGCACAGGCGGCCGTGGCCAGTGCCGCGCGGTACCCGGTGAGCGGTGTGGGCTGGAGTCGCTGGAGTCGCTGACTGGTGTGATTGTAGCGGTTGCGTTGGCGCGAACGCCTTTCGATAAACAGAAACAGCATCACAATGGCCAGCAACATCACCGACAGGCGGGCGGCGCCGGCCGGGTCATTGAGGCCAAACCAGGTGCGGAAGATACCGGTGGTAAAGGTGCTCAGGCCGAAGTACTGAACGGTGCCGTAGTCGGCCAGGGTTTCCATGACGGCGAGAGACACACCGGCGACAATGCCCGGTCGGGCCAGGGGCAGAGCGATCCTCCAGAAGCGTTGGAAGGGCCCCAGACCCAGGGTGCGTCCGACATCGAGTACGCACAGGGATTGCTCGACAAAGCTGGCGCGGCTTAGCAGGTAGACATAGGGATAGAGCACCAGGGTGAGCATGGCGGTGGCGCCACCCAGACTGCGGACATCGGGAAACCAGTAATCGCCGTAATCGAGCCCGGTGAGCTGGCGCAGTCCCTCCTGCAGAGGTCCCGTGGCATCCAGCAGGCCGGTGTAGGTAAAGGCGATGATATAGGCAGGCATGGCCATGGGCAGGAGCAGCGCCCACTGAAAGAGGCGTCGCCCGGGGAAGTGATACATGGTCGTCAGCCAGGCGGTACCGGTGCCAATCACAAAGGTGCCGACGGCTACCCCGGCGCCGAGCACCAGGGAGTTGAGGATATAGTCTTTTAAGACGGTGCTTTTGAGGTGCTCCCAGCTGTCACTCTCGGGAACAAAGGCAAACAGCAACAGGGTCGCCACCGGCGTGGCGAGCAACAGCGCCACCGCCCAGGTGGCGCCGCGCCAGGACAGGCCCCGGGTTTTCAATTATTTCCAGCCGACCTGGTCGAAGATACGCACCGCTTCGGCGTTGTTCTGGCCGAGTTGGTTGAGAGACAGATCGTCGGCCTTGAAGGGGTAACCCCAGCTCTTGACGATATCGCTGACGGCGACGCCCTCGACCACCGGGTACTCGTGGTTGGCGCTGGCGTAGAACTGCTGGGCCTCGTCGCCGCTGAGGTATTCGATCAGGGTGACAGCGGCTTCGCGGTTGGGGGCGTGGCGGGTGACGCCGGCGCCGGAAACATTGATATGGGCACCGTGGCCGTCTTCACCCTGGTTGGGGTAGTGTACGCCCAGACGCGCGGCGTATCCGCGGTCGGTTTCATCGGCGGAATCCACCCAGCTGCCGTAGTAATAGGTATTGGCGACGGCGATGTCACAGACACCGACGGCGGCGCCCTTGAGCTGATCGCGATCGCCGCCCTGGGGATCGCGGGCCATATTGGCGACCATGCCGGCGGCCCACTCCTTGGCCACCTCACTGCCGTGGTGGGCAATCATCGAGGCCAACAGCGACTGATTGTAAATATTGCCGGAAGAGCGAATGCAGATGCGTCCCTCCCACTGCTCGTCGGTCAGGTCCAGGTAGCTGCCCAGCTCGGCGGGGTCGACCGCTTCCTTGTTGTAGAAAACCACCCGGGCGCGGCGCGACAGGCCATACCATTGATTGTCGCTATCGCGCAGCTCGGTGGGGATGCGCTGGTTCAGAGTGTCCGATTCGATGGCCTGGAGCAGTCCGGCCTCCTTGGCCCGGTAGAGACGACCCGCATCGGCGGTAATCAGAACATCGGCAGGGGAGTTGGCGCCCTCGCTCTTGAGTCGCTGGAACAGGGCATCGGCCTTGCCGGTGACCAGGTTGACCTGAATGCCCGTCTGGCGGCTGAAGTTATCCAAAGCCGGCTTGATCAGGTTTTCCTGACGGTAAGAGTAGACATTGACCACCGGGTTCGACTTGGCTTCCCGCTCGGCGTTTTCGGATTCTTCGGATTGGCAGGCCATCAGGCCCAGAGCGGCGATGGAAATCAGGGTCAGTCGAGCCAGGTGCTTCATCGGTGTCTCTCACATGAGCTGGGTTTGAAAATGTCTGTACATGATATGCATTCTCATTTACTGATGCAAGTGAATTACTCTGCCCGTTTGATGCTTAGCGCCCGGGCAGAGAGCGGAAGGCCTCTATGGCCCGCTGGCGGCTGGTCTTGAGGTCGACGATGGGGGCCGGGTAGCCCAGGGCTTCGAAGTCGGGGGCCTTCCAGGGCGTGTGGATGTGTCGATCGTCAAGGGACTTCAGCTCGGGCAGGTAGCGGCGGATAAAGTCGCCTTGCGGGTCAAAGCGCTGGCCCTGGGTGACCGGATTGAATACCCGGAAGTAGGGGGCGGCGTCGGTGCCGGTGGAGGCGGCCCACTGCCAACCGCCGTTGTTGGAGCCCAGCTCGCCGTCGATTAACTGCTGGCGAAAGTGTCGCTCTCCCTCGCGCCAGTCGATCAGCAGATTCTTGCTCAGGAACATGGCGGTCACCATGCGCAGCCGGTTGTGCATCCAGCCGGTGTCGAGCAACTGGCGCATGGCGGCATCGACAATGGGAATGCCGGTGCGCCCATTTCTCCAGGCTGCCAGGCTCTCGGGGTCGTCGCGCCACTCGACGGCTTCGGTGTGGGGCTGAAAGGCCAGACCGCGACTGACCCGGGGAAAGCCGGTGAGAATATGCTGATAGAAATCCCGCCAGATCAATTCGCCGATCCAGGTTTTGGCGCCCTCCTGGCCGCTGTCGAACTCGCCGCCGTTGGCGGCCAGGGCGGCGCGCAGGGTGGCCCGGGGCGACAGGCTGCCCACCGCCAGATAGGCCGACAGGGCGCTGGTGCCCCTGAGTCCGGGGAAGTCCCGCTGATCCTGGTAATCGAACAGTCGGTGATCGATGAATTTATCCAGCCGTTGCAGTGCGGCGTCCTCGCCGGCGGGCCACAGCTTTGCCAGCCACTCCGGTGATTGAGTTGGCTTGAAGCCGTCCAGGTTCTCTGGCGGCTTCGTGGCGAATGAGGCTGGCGCGGCCACTGTGACCGGCGCCACCGGCGCCTCGGCGTAGTCCTCGGGGGTTAGCTGTTTGATGTACTGGCGCTTGAAGGGGGTAAAGACCTTGTAGATATCGCCCTGTCCGGTGCGCACGCTGCCCGGCGGAAGCAGGGTGAAGTCGTGGCACCACTGCGTATCGACGCCGATTTTCTCCAGCGCCTCTGCCACCTGACGATCCCGCTCGATCTCATTGACCGGGTACTCGCGATTGGCGAACACTTTGCAAATGCCGTGATCCCGGCACAAATCGGACAAATGTTCGGGAATGGCGGCGAAGTTGGGCTGAACCACTGCCCGCAGGGGGATGTTGAGCGCTTTGAGTGACGAGGCCAGAGGCGGCAGATGGCGCAGGATAAAATCCACCTGAACCGCCGAGACATCGTGGGAACGCCACTGATCCGGTGTCGCGTAGTAGAGCGCCACCAGGGGCAGGCCGCGCTGGTTGGCCTCGGCCACGGCCTGCGACAGCGCCCGGTTGTCGTGGCAGCGAAGATCGCTGCGAAACCAGATGGCGATGACTTCAGATGGCATTGCGCAGGCTCAGTGCCTCGGGGTAGGGGTTGAGGAAGGCCTGTCGCTCAAGGTATTCGCTGGGGTGTTGTTTCAAAAAGTGCTTGATCAATACCATGGGGGCAATCATGGGAATAATGCCCTGTCGATACTGCTCGATGACTTGAGCCAATTCCTGCTTTTCGTCGCTGCTTAATTGCTTTTTGAAATAGCCCTGGATATGCATCAACACATTGGTGTTGGTTTTTCGCGTGGCCGGAATTTTCAGGGTGTTCATCAGGAGTTCGATGAATTGCTCACCAATGGTATCGATGTCATCGCCTTTCATGTCGGCCAGCAGTTGTCCGATGCTGTGATAGGCCTGCGGGTCGTGGGCCATTACCAGATATTTGTAATCCGAATAGAAGTCGATCAGCACTTTGGGCGTCAGGTTGTTTTCGATTTTTTTCCAGCGGTAAAAGGCGTAGACCCGGGCGATAAAGTTCTCGCGCAGGGTGCTGTCGTTAAGGCGCCCCGATTCCTCGATGGGCAGCAGAGGGTGGTTGCGCTTCAGCACTTCGGCGTACACCCCCACGCCCTGGTGGTGCAGCGGGTTGCCGTTGGGGTGGTAGACCGCCACCCGCTCCATGCCGCAGCTGGGGGATTTTTGCATCAGGATGTAGCCGCACAGGTGATCGAGTTGCGAGGTTCGCTTTTCAGAGTATTCGCGCAAGTCGTCGGTGGGGTCGAGATCGGCCTTCTTCACTCCCTTGACGCGCACCTCGCCCTCGTCCTCCACCAGGCGGATCGGCGGGCGGGGAATTCCCAGGCCAATGGCCACCTCGGGGCAGATGGGCTCAAAGTCAAAATACGGTGCCAGGACATCGGTGCAAAAGCGCGAGCGCTTGTGCTCGCCGTCATAGCGCACCTTGTCCCCCAACAGGCACTGGCTGATGCCCACCGGAATCTTTTCGCCTGGTTCCATTTCTGCGCTCTTCATACCCCGATTCAATCACTTTCTTTCGTTTATTACGACAGACTAATCGCGCCCTGTGATTGGCTTGTGAATGTTAGCCACAGAGTTCACAGAGGGCACAGAGCTCGTAGGGCGGACGCGGCGAAGCCGCTTCCGCCAAAGACACGGCGGAGATGCCTCCGGCATTTCCGCCCTACACAAGTCATGCCCTTTCCACGCAAAACACACTCTGTGTTCTCTGTGCGCTCTGTGGCTATTTTTCAGAATCGGGCAGCAATTGCCGGATGTGGTCGGGGACGGGGATGGATTTGGCGGCTTTCTGGTCGGCCCAGACGACTTTGGTGTTGCCGGTGGTGTAGAGGGTGTCCGGGTCGTCGGCGTTGCGGATTTCGTAGTGGATGTTGAAACTGCTGCGCCCGGGGGCTTCGCCGAGCATGCGGATGATCAGGGTGGCGGGGTAGACCACCGGCTTCAGGTAGGTGGCATCGGCGGTGATGATCAGCGGTCCCTCGCTGGCGGTGTTGATGCTGTCGGCATCGCCGATGGTGGCCAGCCAGCTGGCCCGGGCCTGCTCGAAGTAGCGGAAATAGATCACATTGTTGACATGGCCCAGGGCGTCCATGTCGCCCCAGCGGATGTCCAGACGGTGTTCGTGCAAAAGGGTTTGTTCGCTCATTGGGTTCTCGTTTTACTACGGGTTGGAGATGATGCGGAGGTGGTTTTTCAGTCCCTTGGGCAGGCGCTCGCCAATGGCCTCGCCGAGGGCCTTGAACAGCGCCTTGCGCGGGCTGGAGGGGCGGAAAAAGATGCCCACCTCGCGCTCGGGTTGCGGGTCCTTGAAGGGAATGATGGCGATGTCGCCGTTTTCGTTCTGACTGGTCTCGGCGGCCAGGGTGGGCAGCAGGGTGACGCCGGCGCCGCTGGCCACCATCTGGCGCAGAGTCTCCAGACTGGTGGCGCGGAAGCCGTTCATCTCGCTGGCGCCCACATTCTGGCAGACTTCCAGGGCCTGGTCGCGCAGGCAGTGGCCGTCCTCCAGCAGCATGATTTCCTCGTCCTTGAGTTCGTTCGGGTCGATGTCCTTTCTGCCGGCGAGTTCGTGGGTGAAGGGCACGGCGGCGAGGAAGGCCTCGCTGTAAATGGGCAGGTGGTCGAGGCGATCGTCTTCCACCGGCAGGGCCATGATGGCGGCGTCGATCTTGCCGGCCTTGAGCATCTCCACCAGATCGGCGGTCTGGGCCTCGTAGAGGAACAGCTTGAGATCGGGGAAGCGCTTTTTGATGGCGCGCACGGCGTAGGGCAGCAGGTAGGGACCAATGGTGGGGATCAGTCCCAGGGCCAGGCGCCCGGCCTCGGGGTCGGCGGCCTGCAGGGCGATGCTGCGGATCTCTTCCACGCCGCGCAGCACATCGCTGGCCCGGTCGACCACCGTCTGCCCCACCTCGGTGAGCATGACTTTTTTGTTGTCGCGCTCCACCAGGGCCACATTCAGCTCGGCCTCGAGTTTCTTGATCTGGGTGCTCAGGGTCGGCTGACTGACATGGCAGGCCTCGGCGGCGCGACCGAAGTGTTTGTGCTCGGCCAGGGCAGTGAGGTACTGCAGATCGCGAATATTCATGTCGGCGTCTCGAATAGCTGTGTGTGATTGAAGAAAACGCATCAATAGTAATTGGCGATTACTTTATCCCACCCGGTTTGGGAATTGAAGTCCGCTTTAACGACCATCTTGTACAAGATGGCTGCCCCGGCACTGGGTATGTTGCCCACTTCGCTTTTACCGTTGGTCCAAGGATTTTGCATGCCCATCAGTATCGCCCGGATTATCGCTCGCCCCTGGTTGTGGTTGAGTCTGTCGCTGCTCATTACCCTGACTCTGGGGGCGGGCTTTCAGCACTTCAGTCTGACCAACAGCTACAAGGTGTATTTCGACGAGGACTTTCCACCGCTGCTGGCTATTGAGGCCATCGAGGCCGACTACACCACCAACGACAATGTACTGTTTGTGCTCACGCCGCGCGATGGCCAGTTGTTCAGCCGCAACACCCTGGACGCGGTGGAGTGGCTGACCGAGGAGAGTTGGCAAATTCCCTACGCCACCCGGGTCGATTCCATGAGCAACTTCCAGCACATCCGCGCCGAGGGTGACGATCTGGTGGTGGAGGATCTGGTGAGCGAGGCCCGCTCACTGTCCGACGGGGATTTGGAGAACATCTCCCGCATCGCCCGCGATGAACCCCGGCTGGTCAATTATCTGGTCTCCGACGACGCTCCGGTGACCGGCATTAATGTCACCCTGCACCTGCCCGGCGAGGATCGCATTGCCGAGGACAACGAGGTGATCGCCCACGCCGACGATCTGGCCGAGCGCTTTAACCAGCGCTATCCCGGCATCGAACTTCGCCAGTCCGGTCTGGTGGTGATGAACACCTATTTTTCCAGCGTCGCCCGGGACGATACGGCGAGCATTCTGCCCATCCTCTTTGCCGCCGTGTTCTTCGGGCTCTGGCTGTTTTTGCGCAGCCTGATGGCCAGTGTCGCCACCATGGTGGTGATTACCCTGTCGATTGTTTCGGCACTGGGCCTGTTTGCCTGGCTGGGTCTGGAGTTTTCCCCGCCCACCTTGGGCGCGCCGCTGATGATTCTTACCCTGGCGGTGGCTCACTGCGTGCACATTCTGGTGACTTACCTCGACGAGTTGCCCTCCAAACGCCGCCCCGATCGCGCCGCCGCCATGGCCGAGGCCATGCGGATCAACCGCTCACCCATCTTCATCACTTCGATTACCACTTTCATGGGCTTTCTGAGCATGAACTTCAGTGACTCCCCGCCCTTTCGCGAGCTGGGTAATCTGGTGGCCGCCGGGGTGTTCTTTTCCTGGATTTATTCGGTGGTCGCCCTGCCGGCGCTGGCCCAGTGGTTGCCCATGCGGCCCCACCCGCGCCGCGACCACACCAGTGGCGCCATGGTGGCTCTGGCCAACGGCGTGATCCGGCACCGCCGCTGGCTGACGGTGGTGTTTATTCTGGTGGCCGCCGTGATCAGTTCCTTTGCCACTCAAAACCGGCTGGATGACACCTACGCCCACTACTTTGACGAAACCATCGAGTTTCGCCAGAACGCCGATTACACAGACGCCAATCTCACCGGCATCTTCCCGCTCAACTTCGCCTTTGAAACCGGTCAGAGCAACGGCATCAGCGATCCGGACTTTCTCGCCTTTATTGCGCGCTACAGTGAGTGGCTTCGGGCCCAGCCGGAGACCGGCTTTGTCAGCACCTACAGTGATACGGTCAAGCAGCTCAACCAGAGCATGCACGGCGATGATCCGGCCTACTATCACATTCCCGAGTCACAGCCCCTGGCTGCACAGTATTTGCTGATGTACGAAATGTCGCTGCCCTACGGCCTGGACCTGACCAACCAGATCAATATGGACAAGAGCGGCAGCCGCGTCTTCGCCAATATGCATATCTCCTCGACTCAGACGGTCAGTGACTTCAAGGACCGCAGCGAGGCCTGGCTGGAACGGAACATGCCGGGGGATATCGCCGTGCGCATCGGCGCCACGCCCTATATGTTCGCCCGTCTCGGTCAGGAAAATGTGCGCAGCCTGGTCGTCGGTGCCATCCTGGCCCTGGTGGGCATTTCCATGGTGCTGATTTTTGCCCTGCGCTCTTTCAAGATTGGTCTGATCAGCCTGGTGCCCAATATCCTGCCGGCGCTGATGGCCTTCGGCATTTGGGGCATGCTGGTGGGGCGGGTCGGTTTGTCCTTGGCGGTGGTGCTGGGCATGACCATGGGCATTGTGGTCGACGACACCGTGCACCTGCTCAGCAAATACCTGCGCGCCCGCCGCGAGCGCGGCTACTCTCCGGCGGACAGTCTGCGCTACAGCTTCTCTACCGTGGGCACGGCTCTGTGGGTCACCTCGACCGTGCTGGTGGCGGGCTTTGGCGCCTTTGCCCTGTCGCACTACGAGCCCAACGCCTCCATGGGGGTGATGACCGCCATGACCATCGCCATGGCCCTGGTCTGTGACTTTTTGCTTTTGCCGGTGCTGCTGCTCTTGGTGGATCGACAGCCCAGCCAGTAAGATGGCGACATGACGACAACCCTTGAGCAGCGCCTCGGGCGCGACCACGATGTACTGGTTCTCGGCGCCGGCGTGGTGGGTATGAACAGCGCTTACTGGCTGGCCCGCCGCGGCCGCCGGGTGACGGTGGTCGAGCGGCGCGAGGGACCGGCACTGGAAACCTCCTACGCCAACGGTGGCCAGATTTCGGTGTGTCACGCCGAACCCTGGGCCAACCCGCGCGCGCCCTGGCAGGTGCTGCTGTGGCTGCTGGATCGCCAGGCGCCGCTGTCCTTTCGCCCGCGTTGGGACCGTCGCCAGTGGCTGTGGCTGCTGCAGTGGCTGCGCGAGTGCAGCCCAGCGCGCTGCCACGAGAACACCGCCGCGATTGTCGACCTGGCGCTGCATTCCCGGCGCTTGCTGGTCGAGCAGCGCGAGGAACACGGTCTGGCGTATCGCCAGCGCTGCGAGGGCATCCTCCACTTCTATCGCCAGCCAAAGGCCTTCCGCGCCGCCGAGTCCATGTCCCGCTATATGCGCGAGCTGGGCTGCGACCGACAGGCGATTGATCGCGAGCGGGTATTGGCCATCGAGCCGGCACTGGAAGCCATTGGCGAGGACATTGTCGGCGGCACCTACACCGCCGAGGACGAGTCCGGCGACGCCCACCTCTACACCCGCGAGCTGCGCCGGGTCTGCGAGGACATGGGGGTACAGTTTGTTTTCGACTGCGAGGCGACCGCTTTGACCCCCGTGGCCGGTGGCATGGCTGTGCAGGTGCAATCGAGTCGGGGTGAGGAAGAGTCGTTGCGTGCCAGCGCCCGGGATGTGGTCGTGGCGCTCGGTGTGGCGTCCAATGACTTGTTGCAGCCTCTGGGCCGGGCGCTCAACCTCTACCCCGCCAAGGGCTATTCCATCAGTGTGCCGGTGACGGCCGATGATACCGCGCCCACCGTCAGCCTCACCGACGACGAGTTCAAGCTGGTCTTCTCCCGCCTGGGCGATACGCTGCGGGTGGCGGGCATGGCCGAGCTGCGCGGCTACGACAACACCATCGATCCGCTGCGCCTGAGGGCTCTGGTGGAGCGGGTGCGCGGCATTTTTCCAGACATTGCCGGTTACCAACAGGCGGAGGAGTGGGCCGGTTTGCGCCCCTCCACACCGAGCAACCGGCCGATTATCGGCCCCGCCGGCATTGACCACCTGTGGCTCAATCTCGGTCACGGCAGCCTCGGCTGGACCATGAGCTGCGGCAGCGGCGAACGCCTCAGCCGGATGATGTCGGCGGCCTCCTGAATGGGTAACAAAGTTCGGACAGACCATTCCGGTCATTGCGAGCGTTAGCGAAGTAATCTACAGAAAGCAATGGATCGGCAGATCGCCACGCCGCTCTGCGGCTCGCGATGACATGAGCTCTCTGTGTTCTCAGTGCTCTCTGTGGCTAACTCCCCAAAGCAAAAACAAACGGTTTATACTGGCGTAATGAATATTGAGGTGTACCAGCATGTGCCCTTTGAAGGGCCGGCGAGTTTGCGCGATTGGGCCCGCTTGCGGGGCTACGACCTGGATCACTGCAACTGGTATCGGGGCGATCAGCCGCGGCCACTGGCAGAGGTCGATTTGTTGGTGGTCCTGGGTGGTCCGATGTCGGTTCAGGACGAGAACGACTACCCCTGGCTGGCCCATGAGAAGCGTCAATTGCGCGAGGCCATAGAAACGGGCAAGCCGGTGTTGGGTATTTGCCTGGGCGCGCAGTTACTGGCCGAGGTGCTCGGTGCTCGTGTCGAGCCCGGCGAGTATCGCGAAATTGGCTGGTTTGATCTGGAGCGCTGTGGCAACCACCCATTGGGCAAACACTTCGAGGAGATGCTGGCCTTTCACTGGCACAGCGATTGTTTCTCGCTTCCCGACGGCAGCGAGTGGCTGGCCCGCTCCGAGGCCTGCCCCAACCAGGCTTTCAGTTGGCATGACCGGGTGGTGGGTCTTCAATTCCACCTGGAGTTTACGACGGATACCGCCCGTCGCCTGGTCAAACACAGTGCCGACGAGATGGACGGCAGCCGCTATGTACAGAGTGCCGAGGACATGTTGTCGGCACCGGCGCGTTTTGCCCGGGCCAACATGGCGCTCTACAACTTTCTCGATGACTGGCTGGATCGCCTCGGATTGGTCCGGCGACAGCGCCGGTCCCGTAGCCGACAGGAATAAATGACCATGAATGAAACCCTCTCCGCAACGACCCTGGCCTGGATGGCCTGCGGTGGCTTCTTCCTCATCGGGTTGCTCACCGGGGTGTGGAAGTACACACAGATGGCGCGCAGTGAAAGCGGTCAGGCCCATTACTATGTGGACATCGCCCACCGTACATCACTGATGTACAGCTTTGCCTGTGTGGTGGTGGCGCATTTTGCCGCCATGAGTGTCCTGGCCAACTGGATCAATACGCTGGCGGTCGCTGCCCAGGTGCTGTTTTTTGCCCTGGCGGTCTTTCTCTACATTGTCCACGGTGCTCTGGGCGATACCAGTAACCAGCTCAAACGGCCCCACAAACTGGGTCGTGGCGAAGTCCCGGGGGTAGTGGTTCACGCCTTTATGTGGGCGCTGGTGGCCGGTGAATTGGGCGGTTTTGTGGTGCTCTTGTACGGCGCCTGGCTGGGCGGGTTCACACTCTAGTACCGGACTGTCACGCGTAGCGTTCCAGGTGCTGCCCGAGTTCGGCGGCGCTGGCAAAGCGCGCCTCCCGATCCTTGGCGGTCATCTTCTCCAGCAGCGGTGTGAAATTGGCCAGGTGGCTGGGCAATGGTGGCATTGGCGCCTCGCGCTGCAGTGCCATCAGTTGTTTGAGTTCCTTGGCGTAGAACGGCTTTCTGCCAATCAGCATCTCGTAAAAGATAATGCCCAGGCTGTAGATGTCGGCGCGGATGTCCAGCGGCGCCTGGCCCAGGGATTGTTCCGGACTCATGTAATAGGGCGTGCCGACGATCTCACCGTCCTGGGTCAGCCGCGCGGCATTTTCCAGTTGCGTGGCGACGCTGAAATCGATGATGGCCAGGCTCTCGTCATCGCGGAACATGATGTTGCTGGGTTTGAGATCGCGGTGGATCAGGTCCTGTTCCTCCATGGCGATGAGGCCGGCAGTGATTTCTCGCAGGTAGCGGATGGCCTGCAGGGTAGAGAAGCGGTGCTCGATGCGCTGTTTGAGGTCGCCGGCGCTGAAACGCTCCATAACGATGTAGAGCAGACCGTCGTGTTCACCCAGGTCGTCAATCACCACCACATTGGGGTGATCCACCCGCGACAACAGCTCGTACTCCTGCCGGGTGCGCTCCACCAGTTGTTCCGCCCCGGGCTGGGTGGTGTCGATTACCTTCATGACCAGCAACTCGCGATCGAACTCGCGCTCCGCCAGATACACCGTGGACATGCCGCCGACGCCGATTTTGCGTCGCACGCGATAGCCATCGATGTTGGGAAACAGCAATTTGCCGCCGTGGCGCCGCGTCCCGGTCCGGGTTGAGGCATTGAAAAGCCCCGAAGTGGTACTGGAGTCGCCCCGGTTGTTGCTGGCGTGGACGATCTCCCGAAGGCGGTCCGGAGTGAGCAGGGGTTTGGGCATGTAGTTGTCGGCACCGGCCTTGATGGCCAGTACGGCGTCCCGCTCACTGGAGGTGCCCGACATTAATACGATGTAGGTCTTGCGGGTGAGCTGGCGGATGGATTCCAGGCAGCGCAGACCGTCGTATTCGCCCATCAGATAGTCGAGGAAGACGATGTCGTAGTGATCGAAGGCGCGGCGGTTGGTTGGCCAGCCCTGGGTGTTGGGATCGAGGGTGTCGATATGCGCCTCTTCATCCGCGGCGCCCAGGCGGTAGCGCAACAGCTTGGTGAAAAGCGGATCGTCGTCGATGATGAGGTAGCGTTTGGCCATGGGTTCTCGGTGCGTCTCGTCGTCGCTCAGGTCAGGGTAATGACCAGTGCTGCCTGGTGGTCTCGCCACTCGATGGGAATGACATAGGAGCGAGTGTCCCTGGGCAGCTGAATGTGGTGATGGTCATTACTACTGACCACCGTGGGCACCGAGACCAGAAAGCGCTCGCCAAACTGTTTGCGGGCGTTGCCGGCGAGGGTATTGGCAATCTCGCCGATCAGGTCCATCAGGCTCTCCTTGTCGTCGCTGGTTTCTCCCAGTGCCGAGAGAATATCCCGCAGACAACTCACCGGAGCGGTGAAGTAGATCGAGCCCTTGCGCTCTCCGGAAATGCCGATAATGCCGCTGTAGTCGTAGGATAGCGGATTGCGCGTCTCCATCAGGTAGGGCATGCCGACGCTGGCCTCATCGCGGGTAAATTCGTTAAAGAAAGCGATGATGCCGTCGACAAATACCTGCAGTTTTTCCTCGTCGTGTTCCATTCCAGGGCCTGTTAATGTTAATCCCGTGTCAGTTCTTCCAGCGCCTCATTGAGGCGCTCGTCATTAAAGGGTTTGTAGAGAAATCCGTGGGCGCCCATCTTCAGTGCCTTGATCGCTGTGGCCTTGTCGTTGAGTGCCGAGATCACCAGAATTCTGGCGCCGTGGTTGATCTTGTCGATTTCTTCAATGCATTCAATCCCGTCCATGGTGGGCATGGTGATGTCCATGGTGACGATGTCGGGTTTGTGTTGTTTGAAAAGCTCCAGCGCGTCGACGCCATTAGCGGCACTGCCCACCACTTCGAGACCGGGCAGGCGGCAGCTTCGTTCGATTTTCTTGCGGATGATATTGGAATCATCAACGATCAACAGCTTCATTGTGCGGAACCCTCCCGGGTACTGTCAGCGGATGGCAAGGGTGGCAGTGTAATGCGAAATTCGGTGTATTTACCCGCCGAGGTTTTAAAGCGCAGTTTGCCGCCGGCTTCGCGCACGCGGTCGCGAACGACATCCATGCCGACGCCGCGACCGGCGTGCTCGCTGGTGACCTGGGCGGTGGAAAAGCCGGGTTGGAAAATCAGGCCGTAGGCCTGGCCGGGGCTCAGGGTTTTGGCCTTGTCCGGGTCGATCAGGCCCCGGCGCACGGCGGTATCGATCAGGGCGCGGCGGTCGATGCCGCGGCCGTCATCGCGGAAAATCAGCTCGTAGCCATCGTCGTCGGTGGGCTCGAAGATCATGTGGATCTGGCCGGCCTCCGGCTTGCCCCGGGCGGCGCGCTCCTCGGCGGGCTCGATGCCGTGGGCGATGGCGTTGCGGGTAAACTGGATAATTGCGTCCCGGATCAACTTGCGATAGTGGTCCGGTATATTGCCATCGTCGATGCCGTTGGTGTGTACCTCGACCTCGACGCCGCTGGCGCTGGCTACTTTTTGTTTAAGTGGTTCGATGAACTCCCAGTTGTCGGTGACGGCGTCCTCCTCGACATAGGTCCCGGCAGACTGTTCGCTGAGCTGGCGGTGTACGGCGGCACCCAGATCGGACAGTCGCAGGGCGATTTCCTTGATCGATTGCAGATGGCTGAGCATGTCTTCGAGCTTGACCACCAGGGGGATGAAATCATTGCCACCGGGTTGCTGGATGCGGCGAATGGCATCGAGTTCGTCCTCGAACTGGTGGGCCAGTGTCTCGAACATCTCCAGGTCCAGGGCCGAGGCGTCTCCCTTGAGCGCGTGGGCGATGCGATAGATTTTGCTTACCTTGTTGCGGTTGTCCTCGCGGCTGACATTGGACTCGCGCAGAATGTCGTTGATTTTGTTGAGCGACATCTCGGCGTCGTCGATAAACAGCAGCAGTTCCTGGGGGTTGATGTGCAACAGGTTCATCAACAGTTCGAGCTGGGCCTCGCGGTGTTCGTGAGCGGCCTCCAGATCCCGCGCCAGACGCACTTTTTCAGTGATGTTGTTGACCGTGACCAGCAAAAACTCGATTCGCCCGTGGCGCACGGCGCGACTGAATTTGAACTCGAGAAACTTGGTGTCAAAGCCGCCGCGGCCGTCGGTGAAATTGATTTCCACTTCCGACATGGGGTTCAGGTCGGCAATGAGTTTTTCGTTTACCCGGTCGCCCAGCAGCAGTTCGATGTAGTCGATGGCGGTCTCCCGGGTTTCCCGGGGCAGCAATTCGCCGAGCAGGTGGTCAAAGCGCTGCCCGGCCAGCTCGACATTGTTGAAGATGCGCGTCAGTTCCGCCGAGTGTTGGGAGGACACCACCATGTTGCGGTCGAGCAAAAACAGGCCGCCGCCCACATTGGAGAGGATGTCGTCGGTTTCCTGTTTGGCCGCATCGAGCCGGGCATCGGCCCGGCGAAAGCGCAGCATGATGGCGTACATAATGATCAGGAAAAAGGCCAGTGCCCCGGCAATGCCACCGAATTGCAGCAGGCGGATGCCCACGGTCTTGCTGCGACTGTTGTCGTCCAGGATATGGGTAATTTCGCCGGCCAGAGTAAACAGTTCCGGGTTGTTGTTGCGGGCGTAGGCGGAGGCCTCTCTCAGTTCGCCATCCATTTTTTCGTGGCTGAGGTACTCGCTGGCGGGCAGTGTCAGTAGAATGTCCAGACGCGATTTGTACTCGTTCCAGATGCCCTGCATGTCCTGCAACAGGGCCCGCGCCTCTTCGTCCTGAATGGGAGCCAGTGTGGTACTTCGGTCCCGGGTGTCCATGGTTTTGCCACCCTGAAGCAGGGCCTCGAGTGTCCAGTCAAACAGGGAAACCTGATCCTGCAATTCACCGCGCAGCGCTTCGAGACGGTCCAGATAGCGGTTGTCGAGCTCGACTTGTTCCCGTGTCAGGGAGTCACTGTAGGCATTGCGCGATGGGGCGCTACCATCATCCTGGTCAAGGCTTTCCCCGTTCAGTTTTGCCTGCAGGTCGAGATTGGCCAGGGTGTCCCGGTCCTGTTTGAGGGTCAGCAGTTCAAATTCGGTGACCGCCCGGGCGACGCGCTGCGCGGTGGTGCGCTGGCGGGCGGCGATGTCGATGACTTCCGTCTCTTTGCGGATTTCGTCAGCGAGATAGAAGTTGAGCATCAGAATGCTGATGTCAAAAATAATAAAACCCACCACGGCGGCAATCAGGGCACGGTACTTGCTGACGCGTTTGCCCGAGGCCGGTGGTTGATCTGATGAAGGTGGTGTCATAGCCCGCTGTTCTCGTTTTTGCCTGTTTGAGCGCTGGTGAATGGTAGCAGAAAGCCCCTCTATCTACCTGTACAAAGCCGGCGCTCAGACATGTCGGCGAAAGTGTCCCGGGGTTTGTCCGGTCCAAGTCTTGAAGCTGCGATGAAAGGAACGCGGCTCCTGGAAGCCGAGGCGGTGGCCGATGTCCTCCAGAGTCAGCTCGGTATTTTCCAGCAAATCGATGGCCATGGCGTGGCGCAGCTCGTTGAGAATGTTTTGATAGGAGACATCCTCTTCCTTGAGCCGGCGCTGCATGGTTCGGCTGGTCATGCCGATGCGCTCGGCCACCATGTCCTTGCGCGGGATGCCGTCCTTCATCAGGGCCCGCAGCGCACTCTTGACCTGAACCGCCACGGGTGTCTGGCCGGAGAGTGCCGCCAGGCGCTGGTTGGCGGTTTCCTGCAACGAGGAAAACACTGTCTGGTCGGCCTGGATCAGGGGCAGGGCCATGGCCTCGGGGCTGAGCAACACGCCGGTTTCCTCCTGGCCAAACAGCACCGGACAGCCAAAGAGCCTGTCGTACTCCGGCAACAACTCCCGGCGACGGGGCGGCTCGTGCTCAATGCGAACTTCCAGGGGCGACTCCTCGTTTTTGCCGGTAATCCAGCGGGCAAAGATGGTCCAGGAGGCGAGGACATTCTCGATCACATGGCGGCGCACCAGCGGATCGGTCATGTTGCAGTCCCAACGGGCAAACGAGTTGCCGTCGCGGGGAATCAGTTTGGTCGTTCCCATGTCGCCCACCAGCTTTTCGTACTCCGGCGTGTGTTCGATGGCCTCGCCGAGGTTGCGCGAGTTCATCGCCATATAGCCGTAGATACTGTAGGTAATGGGCTGCACATGCTGAGCGGTCTTGAGGCCAAACAGAGGGTCGGCGGTGTCGCGAATCAGGACTTTGAGTATTGCCTGGAAGACATCGCCGGGCAGGCGCTGGGTATTGTCGCTGAGCAATTCCTCGCCAATCTCGTGGCGACTGAGTATGTCGACCGTGTCACAACCCAAGGCTCTGGCGCAGGCCAAGTACTGCTGTAGTGCGGGCACGGAAACCGAGCCCTGTTCAATTGGTGTCATTTCCCCTCCCCGAGGTGCGCTGTTTGGCGCGATATGAGAACCTCTATGACTTATTAAGCTACTGACAGGGCGATTGCAAGCCCTATCATAGTGGGGCCGCCGGATCCGGTGGTAAACCTGTAATAATTGAGAGGTGGCTATGCGCCGTTGGAATGGTTGGGGGGACGAGCGTCAGGATATGGCGCTGCCGGAGAGCGCCGAGCGCATTCTCGAATCGTTGATCGGCGCCGGCCAGCCTCTGCCCGATGCGCCTCTGGAAGAGGTATTGGCAAAGGTGCCAGAGTCGCGCCTCGCCGGGCTGGACTACCCGTTGGTCGACACCGATCCCGAACTCCGCTTGCGCCACGCCCGTGGTCAAAGCCTGCCCGACTGGCTGGCCATGCGCAGCGGCGAGTTCGGTGTGTTCCCCGACGCCGTGGCACTGCCCGAGAGCAGCGAGCAAGTGCGCGAATTGATCGATCTGGCGGCGCGGGAAAACTGGCTGTTAATTCCCTACGGCGGCGGCACCTCGGTCGCCGGCCACATCACGCCGGTTAAGAGCGACCGCCCCATCGTCACCCTGGCGCTGACGCGCATGAACCGCTTGCTCGATCTGGATCGGGAAAGCCAGATTGCCACTTTCGGCGCCGGTGCCAATGGTCCCCAGGTCGAGGCGCAGTTGCGCGCCCAGGGCTATGTATTGGGCCACTTCCCCCAGTCATGGGAGCTCTCTACCGTGGGCGGCTGGGTGGCCAGCCGCTCCAGTGGCCAACAGTCCCTGCGCTACGGCCGCATTGAACAGATGTTTGCCGGTGGTCGCCTGGAGTCGCCCGCCGGGACACTGGATATTCCTACCATCCCGGCCTCCTCGGCGGGGCCGGATCTGCGCGAAATGGTGCTCGGCTCCGAGGGCCGCATGGGCGTGCTCACCGAAGTCAAAATGCGGGTGACGCCACTACCCGAGTGCGAAGACTTCTACACCCTGTTTTTCCCCAACTGGTCCCGCGCCGTGCGCGCGGTTCAGAAACTGGTGCAGTCCAAAACCGGACTGTCCATGCTGCGTCTCAGTAACCCGAAGGAAACCTATACCGGTTTGCGCCTGGCGGTGGATGAGAAGCAGATACAGTGGCTCGACCGTTATCTGCGCCTGCGCGGCATTGGAGAGCACAAGTGCATGGTGACCTTTGGCCTGACAGGCAGCCGCAGCCAGGTCAGGGCCCAGTACCGCCAGGCCATGAAGGGACTTCGCGAGTTCGGGGCCGTGGGCATCATGGCCTCGCGCCTGGGCGACAAGTGGGAGCACGGCCGCTTCCGCTTCCCCTATCTGCGCCACGCACTGTGGCAGCTCGGCTACGCCGTGGACACTTTTGAGACGGCGGTGGACTGGGTGCGGGTGCCGCGCTACATCGAGGATGTCGAGCATCGCATGGCTCAGGGGCTCGCCGCCGAGGGAGAGCGGGTGCATGTCTTTACTCACCTGTCGCACCTCTACCCACAGGGCTCCAGCGCCTATACCACTTATATATTTCGCTGTGGCGATAGCTACGAAGAAACCCTGGCGCGCTGGCGAAAGCTCAAACACATCGCCTCGGACGCGGTGGTGGAGTACGGCGGGACAATCAGCCACCAGCACGGGGTAGGGCGGGATCACGCTCCCTGGCTGCCAGCGGAAAAAGGGCCGCTGGGCATGGGCGCCATTCGCTCTCTGGTTCGCCACTTTGACCCCGATCAGCGAATGAACCCCGGTGTATTGCTGGATGCCTCGACCCCGGAGGACAGTGATCTTGACTGAATCGAGTGAACAGTCACTGGCGCTCGACCCCTGGCAGGCCAAAAGCCGCGACGATTACTGGCGCAGTCTGCAAAGCCGGGAAGACGATTGGGACATCCTGATCATCGGTGGCGGCATCACCGGAGCCGGCGTTTTGCGCGAGGCGTCAAGGCTGGGCCTCAAGGCGCTGTTGATCGAACAGCGCGACTTTGCCTGGGGCACCTCCAGCCGCTCCTCAAAGATGGTTCACGGTGGCCTTCGCTATCTCACCCAGGGTGACTTCAAGCTCACCCGCGAGGCGGTCACCGAGCGCCAGCGCATGCTCGATGAGGCCCCCGGTCTGGTCGAGCCCATGAAGTATCTCTACCCCTTCCGCAAGGGCCGCTTCCCGGGGCGCTGGAGTTTCAATTTAATGCTGCGCCTTTACGACTGGTTTGCCGGGCGCCGTGACTACCGCTATTTTGCCCGCCGCGCCCTGGCGTTTTGCCTGCCGGGCCTGCGCGATGACGGCCTCTACGGCGGCACTCAGTACACCGATGCGGTAACCGACGACTCCCGCCTGGTCATGCGCGTACTCGACGAGGCGCGCTTGGACGGTGGTGTGGCCCTCAACTACATCAAGGCCTGTCAGTTGTTTTACCACAAGGGTCATGTGGCCGGGGCCGAGCTCGAGGACCGTCTCAGCGGCGAGCGACTGACTCTGCGCGCCCGGGTGGTGGTCAGTGCCACCGGCGCCTGGGCCGATCGCCTGCGCGGTGAAGTGGTTTCGGAAAAGCGCGTGCGGCCCCTGCGCGGTTCCCATGTAGTCGTCCCCAGCTGGCGTTTGCCGGTCCACCAGGCGCTGGCCTATCAGCATCCCCGGGACAAGCGCTTTACCTTTATCTATCCCTGGGAGGGGGCCACGGTCATCGGCACCACGGACATCGATCACCGTGCCGATCTGGACATCGAGGCGGGCATTACCGCCGAGGAACTCGACTACATTCTCGAGGGGGCCAATCACCAGTTTCCCATCGCCGACCTCTCCAGCCGGGATGTGGTCAGCACCTGGTCCGGGGTGCGTCCCATCGTTGGCGAACGGGGCAAGGACCCGCTCTCCATCAAGCCGTCGGATGCCCGGCGGGATCACATCGTCTGGGACGACAGTGGCCTGATTACCGTCACCGGCGGCAAGCTGACGACTTTCCGCGTGATCGCTCTGGATGTGCTCAAGGCGGCGGCCCCGGCATTGGGCATCGAGGATGTCAAAGACCTCGGCGGCCGCGTATTCACCCCGGTAAACGAACACTTGACCGGCCTTCGCTATGGCCCCGAAGTTCAGCGTCGACTGGCTGGATTCTACGGCACCCGCGCCGAGCAGCTGCTGGCCGAGTCCCGCCCCGAAGAGCGTGTCTTTGTGCCCGGCGGCTTTCACCTGTGGGCCGAGTTGCGTTGGTCGGCCCGCCATGAGGCGGTGGTGCATCTCGATGATCTGATGCTTCGCCGCACGCGTCTGGGCATGTTACTGCCGCGTGGCGGAATGGACTTTGCCGAGCCCATTCGGGCCATTTGCCACGAGGAGCTGGGCTGGGACGACGACCGCTGGCGCGAGGAGCTGGAGCGTTACCAAACTATCTGGCGGCGCTACTACAGCTTGCCGGAGGAGGGCGCATGAGCGAGCCGCTGCTGCTGGCCATCGACAACGGCACGCAGAGTGTTCGCGCCCTGTTGTTTGACGCCCGTGGCGAGATGCGCGGCAGTGCCCAGGTTCAGCTGGAGGCCTGGTTTTCCGAGGCGCCTGGCTGGGCCGAGCAATGGCCCGACTATTACTGGGACAAGGTGGGCGAGGCCTGCCGCTCCCTGTGGCAGCAGGGCCACGATCCGGCCGCCGTGGCCGGACTCTCGGTGACCACCCAGCGCGCTACGCAGGTGTGTCTGGGGGCGCAGGGGCAACCCCTGCGCCCGGCGATTACCTGGGTCGACCAGCGCCGGGCGGAGACGCTGCCGCCCATGCCCTGGTACTGGCGGCTGGCCATCGGACTGACGGGCAAGGGCGGGATTTTGGCCCACGCCCGGGCCGAGGCCGAGTGCAACTGGCTGGCTGTGAACGAACCCGCCCTGTGGGCCGACACCGCCCACTTTGTTCAGCTGTCCGGCTATCTCAATTTCCAGCTCACCGGCCAGATGCGCGATTCCGTGGCCAGCCAGGTGGGCTATCTGCCCTTTGATTACAAGGCCCGTCGCTGGGCCTCGCCGGGTGACTGGCGCTGGCACGCCTTTGCCGTTCGCCGCGGGCAGCTGCCCGATCTGGTCGAGCCGGGACAGCTGCTGGGCCAGTTACTGCCCGGCGCCGCCGAGCACCTGGGCCTGCCCTCCGGTTTGCCGGTGGTGGCCGCGGGTGCCGACAAGGCCTGCGAGCTGATTGGTTCGGGGCTGGTCGACGATCATATTGCCTGTCTCAGTTACGGCACCCGGGCCACCATCAATGTTCACAGTCGGCGCTACTTTGAAGCGGTGCCCAACATGCCTGCCTACCCGGCGGTTATTCCCGACCGCTACACAGTGGAGGCGGCCGTGCCCCGGGGCTTCTGGATGGTGAGCTGGTTCAAGCGCGAGTTTGGGCTGGAGGAGCGCCACCGAGCCGAGCGCGAGGGCGTGACCCCGGAGGCGCTTTTTGACGAGCTGGTGGAGGCGGTGCCGCCGGGGTCCGATGGCCTGATTTTGCAACCCTACTGGGGCCGGGATATCGCCCCCAGCCTGGACGCCCGGGGCGCCATCATTGGCTTCAGCGACCGCCATACCCGGGCCCACCTCTACCGCTCGATTCTCGAGGGCCTGGCCTACGCCCTGCGCGAGGGCAAGGAAAGTATCGAGCGTCGCGGCCACTACCGCATTCGCCGGTTGCGTGTCTCCGGCGGCGGCTCCCAGTCCGACGCCGCCCTGCAGATTACCGCGGATGTTTTCGGCCTGCCGGTGGAGCGCCCCCACACCTTTGAAACCTCGGGGCTGGGTGCGGCCATAGTCACGGCCGTGGGACTGGGGTGGTATTCGGACACCAGCGAGGCGATTGCCGCCATGACCCGCTGCGGCGATGTCTTCGAGCCGGAGGCATCGGCCAGAAAGACCTACCAGCACCTTTACAAATCGGTGTACAAAAAGTTGTTCAAACGGTTGGAGCCACTGTACAGCGAGTTGCGCGACCTCGATCGGCGGTGAGTCAATCGCCCTGTGCGGGCTTTTGTTCGCCGACTTCGGCGGCCTGGGCCTGCTTGAGCTCCTCGCTGATTTCCTCTTCGCTGGGGGGCTCGACGCCTTCGAGGGTTTGGATTTCCTTGCGCATGCGCTCGGCTTCGAGCAGCGCCTCGCCGGAGGCCTTGATATCGCCGTCGGCCATCAGCTGGCGCACGAGCTCGACTTGCTCGTCAAAACGCTGCTGTTTTTGTTTGATTTCAAAGTGGCGGCGGATGTTGTGGTAGTAGCGGCGAAGGAAGAACATGAGTTTGTGTCATAAATTATCAGTCTGTAAGATTTCACCCTAATTCATCCGACAAAAAAATGATACGGAGAGCCTGTGAAAGACATTAGTGGAAGTGTGGCCGTGGTCACCGGCGCCTCTGAGGGCATTGGCCGCGCCATTGCCAGGGCTCTGGCCGCGCGCGGTGCCCGGGTGGCCCTGGTGGCCCGCTCGGCGGAAAAACTGGTCAGGGCCTGCGACGACATCGCGGGCGAGACCCACGCCTTTAGCGCCAACCTGGCCGAGGCCGGCGAAGTGCGCCGGGCGCTGGCCGAAGTGGTGGCGAAGCTGGGTCCGGTGGACATTCTGGTCAACAATGTCGGCGGCGGCACTTTCAAGCCACTGGACCAGCAGAGCGATGACGAAGTCATGTTGCCGATCGGTCTTCCGCTGACCGCAGCAATTGTCGCCTGTCACGCGGTGGTGCCGGAGATGAAGCGCCGCGGTCGCGGTCATATCGTCACCCTGACCAGCCCCGCCGGCTATGTGCCCTTTCCCTTTATGATGCCCTACACCGCCACTCGCCACGCCATGGTGGGTCTGGCCCTGTCACTCAATGAAGAACTCAAGGGTACGGGTGCCGGGTCGACCCTGTTCTGTCCGGCCCAGGTCGACACTGGCTACTTCGAGCGCAACGATGCCGACATGAGCTGGTACCCTCGCGTCTCGAAAATGCTGCCGGTGTTGCAACCGGACAGCGTGGGTGAGCAAGTGGTCCGGGCCATCGAGAAGAACCGTCGCGAGGTGATCTACCCGCGCTCCCTGTGGTTGTTCCTGCGCACCTACCAGCGCATGCCGGGACTCTCACTGGCGCTGTTAAAACTCAGCGGATTGTGGCGGCCGGCGCGCTGAGTGGCCGGTAAATGGGGTAAAATGGCCCCATGAGCAAACGCGAAGACACGGTTCCCGACAATCTGCCCCTCGGTCGCGAGGTGGGCTATCCCGAGCACTACCGACGCGATCTGCTGTGCCCGATTGCACGCAGCGCGGGGCGCAGCGAACTGTTTGACGAGGGGGTGGAGCTGCCTTTTGCCGGCGCCGATTTGTGGACCGCCTACGAGTTGTCCTGGCTCAATGCCCGGGGCCTGCCCCGGGTGGCCATTGCCGAGCTGGTGGTGCCCTGCGACTCGCCCAGTATGGTCGAGAGCAAATCCCTCAAGCTGTATTTAAACGGTTTTAATCAGACCCGTTTCGACAGCGACACCGTCGTACAGGAAACGCTCGTTCGCGATCTGACGGCCGTGGTGGGCGCACCAGTTGAGTGTCGCCTGCGCCATCCCGACGAAGTGGGGGGCGAGGGTTTCGATCAGTGGCCCGGCGACTGCATCGACCATCAGGACATCGACATCAGCGATACCGACTACACCGCCGGCCCCCGGGGCGAGCAGCTTGAAGCGGGTGGGCCCGAGGTGGAGGAAACCCTGATCAGTCATCTGCTGAAAAGCAATTGTCGGATTACCTCCCAGCCCGACTGGGCCAGTGTCATGATTCGCTACCGCGGGCCGCATATCGACCGCGCCGCACTGCTGCGCTACCTGGTGAGCTTTCGCCACCACGACGAATTTCACGAGCCCTGTGTGGAGCGGATTTTCTGCGACTTGATGGCGCACTGCGCGCCGCAGAAGCTTACCGTCTACGCCCGCTACACCCGTCGCGGCGGCGTCGACATCAACCCCTTTCGCAGCAACTTCGAAAAGCCCCCGGTCAACCGGCGACTGCCGCGGCAGTAATCAGTCGGCGTCCATGCAGTGGTCCAGGGCCATCAGGTAGTACTCCAGCCCCCTTTGGGCCGCCAGGAAGGTTGCCTCGCGGACGCTATCGGTGGTGGCACAGCGCACGATCAATTCCATGGCCTCGTAGGGGTGCTCGTCGTCGTAGCTGGCGTGGGCGCGAAGCCAGGCCTTTGTTCGCTGGTTGAGGACCACTTCCCGGTTTTCTGCGTAGCGGGTGATGCCCTCGGCCACTTTTTGACTCCATTCACCGGTGGCCCACTCAATGGCCAGGTTGGTGGCCGCCAGACCCTGCTCCAGACTGCCCCGGTAACCGGTTTGCCACAGGTAGTGATTAACCGCGTCCATGCCGGCGGAGGGGCGCACGCTGTCCAGCGCGGCATCGTCCACACCAAAACCGGTGGCCCAGTCGCGGTACCAGCGGGCGTGATTCTGTTCCACCTTGATGTTGTCAATCAGCCAGCGTTTGGCGTCCTCGTGGCCGGGGTAGACACCGGGCTGTGTCTTGGCCAGATTCAGGGCCATGTATTTGGGAAAGTTTTCCACCAGCGGGTAAAAGTTAAGCAAGGCGTGGCGAAAGCGCTCCAGGGGCAGCGTGCCGCCGGCCATGTGGACAAATAACTCGTGTTCGGCGACCTGATCCTTGAGGGGAACGAGTTGTTGCCAGAAGGATTCGGCCCAGTCGGGCCATTGGGAGACTTCGATTGCAGCTTTGTAAGACATGGTGTCACGACTCCTTTGTGATCAGTGCTATCAGACCGCATTGCCGGCGCTCTTTCAAGGTGCTTTGAGTTGCCTGCGCTTGATGGCGCGAATCAGGAAGCGAGCGGGATGAACGGCCGCCAGGGTGGGTTGATCCACCGGAAACAGGCCGCCATCGATTGAGCTGGCGAGAATGTCGGCGGCCAGGCAGGCACTGGTAATGCCGCGCGAGCCGTGGGCCACATTCAGATACAGCCCCGGGTGGTATTCGGGCAGGGTCAGTGGTTCGTGCTTCATGCCCCCGGCCAGAGCCCGGTACTGCTGGCGCTGGGCTTCAACCCGGGGCAGGGGGCCGACCATGGGTAGATAGTCGGGCGTCTGCCAGCGAAAGCCGACTCGTCCGGCCAGCGTTTCGGTGCGCTGTTGCAGGCTTTGCCCCAGTTCCGGCAACCAGGTTTCCAGCGCTTGCAGGTTGTGAGCGTGATCCTCGCCGCGCAGATCCGGGCAGTCGTCCTTGAGGTTAAAGGTGGCACCGACCTCATGGCGACCCCCCAGGGATGGCGTGATGTAACCCTGGTGGCAGACCACCGTGGCCAGCGGTTTGCTCTGCACGCTCTGGGCGGGCTGGCTGATCTGGCCGCGAATCGCCTTGAGGGGCAGGGGGACTGTCAGGGGCGAGAGCAGGTCGGCGGCGTCCCCGGCGTTGGCGACGATCACGCCATCGGCTTCCAGTGACCAGGCCTCCCGGTTTTGCTTCCCCTCCACGCGCCAGCGCTCACCGGCGATTTCCTTCAGTGAGCCGGCGCGGGTGTGTAAAAGGCACTCGATGCCGGGGTGGTCCAGAGCGGCCCGACAAAGCGCCGACGGTTGTAGCCAACCGGCCCGGGGAAAAAACAGTCCACCTGCCTTCAAACGGGTGCCGGCCAGTTCGCTGGCCGAGTCGGCATCGAACGGTTGAAACAGGGACTGCGGCCATACCCCGGACGCCACTAGCTCGGCCTGTTGTCGGCGCTCCTTGTCGTCGGTGGCCATCACCAGTACGCCGCAGTCGCTCCAGTGGCGGCCGTCGCCGGGCCCGAGCAGTTGGCCAATGCGCTGGAGTGCCGTGAGGAAACTGTACTGATAATAGCGGTACTGGGCCGAGTCGTGGGGGCTGAAGCCGGGAAAGATCACACCGGCGCGATTGCCCGAGCCCAGAGTGGCAATGTCGCTGCCGCGCTCGATCAGGGTCACGCGATAGCCGCGGTCGGCCAGGGCGCGGGCGCTGAGGCAACCGGCCAGGCCGCCGCCAATCACCAGCCAGTGGTGTTGACGCCGATCGCCTCGGGGACGGGCGTCGGGAGCACTGGCGTGAATAAACCAGGGTTTGTCCTTGAGCTTGTAGTCGACTCCCTCCGCCCCCTGAAAAACGCCACAGAGCATCTCCCGCTTGGCACCGAAGCCGGCGCACTTTTCGACTTCAAACCCCTGTGCCTGAAGGCCCCGGCGGACATAACCGGCGGCGGTGAAAGTGGCGAAGCGGGCGTCGGGGGCGCTGAGCCTGGCCATTTGCTGATACAGGACCGTCTCCCACATGTCCGGATTTTTGGCCGGGGCAAAGCCGTCGAGCAGCCAGCTGTCGACCTGGCCGTGGCCGTGTTGAGCCAATTCGGGCAGGGCCTGTCGGATATCGTCGACCACCAGGGTGAGACGAACGCGACCACCGAACAGCTGCCAGCGGCGATAGCCGGGTGTCGGCTCGCCGTAGTGCCCGATCAGCTCTTGCGCCAGTGGGGCCAGTTCCGGCCAGTTCTCCAGGGCGTACTGGAGGTCGCTTTGCGAAAGCGGGTGTCTTTCAAAACTCAGGTAGTCCAGGCACAGGGAGTCGTCGGCGTGCTGCAGCCAGCACTCGGCACAGGCCAGGAAATTGAGTCCCGTGCCAAACCCGGTCTCGACCACGCGGTGGTCGCGGCGGGCGGCGGCAAAGCGCGCGGGCAGCCGGTTGCGATCGATAAAGACATGGCGACTTTCGGCCAGCCCGTTTTGACGGCTGAAATAGATATCGCCGTACTCGCGGGATTGCGGTTCGCCGTCGACAAAATCGACCTGGGCCAGAGTGAGAGAGCGCGTTTTCATGGCTTTGGCATTGTAGCGCAATGGCGATCGGGATTTGCGGCTTTGGTCGGGGACACTGCTGGGCTATGATCAATCCAGTCAACAGGAGAGCTACATGGCCGAAGATACCTCGAGAATCAGTATTACCGCTCACTACACCGGCTATGTCTGGTATCGCCACGGGCTCTCTGACCCCGCCTTTGTCACGCCCCAGGGGCGCGCCAGTTACCGCGCCCTGTGGGCCGGCGATCGCCTCTCGGGCAAACTGCTCGGTCTCGATCTTGAGACCATGCTGCTGCAGCGGCACCACCTGATCGATCATCGCATCGAGAGTTTGCTGCGGGAGTACGGCGAGTTGCAGGTGTTGGAAATTGCCTGTGGGTTGTCGCCCCGGGGCACGCGCTTCAAGCGCCATTACCCGGGGCCCGAGCTTCACTATGTAGAGGCCGATCTTCCCGATATGGCCACCCGCAAGCGCAGCCTGCTGCAACGCGAAGGGCTGCTGGGCCCGCATCACCAGGTGCACGCGGTGAACATTCTTGAAACCGCTGGCAATGACTCCCTGCAATCCTTGATCGATCGCGAGTTCGACCCGCAAAAGCCGCTGGTGGTGATTACCGAGGGCCTGGTCAACTACTTCCCTACCGAGATCATTGAAGGCTTCTGGCGTCGGTTGGCCGCCTGCCTGCGGCCCTTTCAGCCAGGCGTCTACCTGACCGATCTGGTCAGTCAGCAGAGTGCCTCTGCCAGCAGCTTCTGGGTGGGCTGGGGCGTGCGCGTACTCAGTGTGGTGGCCCGGGGAAAGACGGCGCTGCACTACACCGATGGAGCCTCGGTGGAATCGGCCTTTCACCGTTTGGGTTACGAGTCGGTCACCGTGCACAATCCGCGCGATTACTACGATCGGCTGCCCATTCCGCGCAGCCGGAAAGAACCCATCGTTCGCGTTATTGAGTGCCGGGTCTGAGCAAATCGGCAAAAGCCCTTGTCATTGGGGCGTCGGGCTGGGCAAAATACGCCCATATCAGGATTTAAATGAGGGGTAATCGGTTGTGGCCAGAATGAAGATTGAAAAACCATTTACGACAGCACAGGTGGTGAGTTACATCGCCGACCAGACCGGGCTGACCAAGAACGATGTCAAGGCCGTACTGGAATCGCTGGAAGAATTGATTGGAAGACACCTGAAGACCAAGGGTGTACAGAAGTTCAACTTCCTGGGCATGGCCCAGTTCAAGATTGACCGCGTACCGCGCCGCGCCGCGCGCAAGGGGCGCAACCCGGCCACTGGCGAGGAAATCACCATTGCCGCCAAGCCGGCTCACAACAAAGCCAAGGTGCGGGTTCTGAAAAAACTCAAGGATCTCGCCTGATCTGACAAAGCCCCGCCCACGCGGGGCTTTTTTCTGTCCTGTCTCGCCAGTGCGCGCGAATCGACTATGATTGCCTTATACCGTGGCAATAGTTTGAGGCAATTGTGCACGGCGCGGCTATTCGCGTTAGCATCAAAGCACAGCCAATCATAACGAGGAGGCGGCTATGTCTCGCATAGGAAACGACGAACTGGGTACGCGTTCAACACTGGATGTCGATGGCAAACAGTATCACTACTTCGATATCAACAAGCTGGCGGAGAAGCAGTGGGGCGATATTGAAAAAATGCCCTTTTCACTGCGCGTTTTGCTGGAGAACCTGGTCCGCCACCAGGATGGCGAATCGGTGGACGAGGGCGATATCGAGGCCCTGGTTCGCTGGCCGGAAAAGGCCCGCGCCAATCGCGAGATTGCCTTCCGTCCCGCCCGGGTGCTGATGCAGGATTTCACCGGTGTGCCGGGTGTGGTCGATCTGGCCGCCATGCGCGATGCCATTGCCGAAGCCGGCGGCGACCCCCAGCGCATCAATCCGCTCAATCCGGTGGATCTGGTGATCGACCACTCTGTGATGGTGGACAAATTCGGAACGCCCCAGTCCTTTGGCGACAATGTCAAACTCGAGTTCGAACGCAACCAGGAGCGTTACGAGTTTCTGCGCTGGGGTCAAAAGGCCTTTAAAAACTTCAGTGTGGTGCCTCCGGGCACCGGTATCTGTCACCAGGTCAACCTCGAGTACATCGCCCAGGGCGTCTGGACCGGCGAGGTGGACGGAGACACCTTTGCCTATCCCGACACCCTGGTGGGCACCGATTCCCACACCACCATGATCAATGGCCTCGGCGTACTCGGCTGGGGCGTGGGCGGCATCGAGGCCGAGGCGGCCATGCTCGGTCAGCCGGTGTCCATGCTGATTCCCGAAGTCGTCGGCTTCAAGCTCAAGGGCAAATTGCGCGAGGGTATTACCGCCACCGACCTGGTGCTCACCGTCACCCAAATGCTGCGCGAGCGCGGCGTGGTGGGCAAGTTTGTCGAGTTCTTTGGTGACGGCCTGGCCGAGATGACCGTGGCCGACCGCGCCACCATTGCCAACATGGCCCCCGAGTACGGCGCGACCTGTGGTTTCTTCCCCATCGACGAACGCACCATCGAATACATGGAACTCACCGGTCGCTCCAGCGAAACTCTGGCCCTGACCGAGACCTACTGCCGTGCCCAGGGCCTGTGGCGCGAAGAGGGGCAGCCGGATCCGGTGTACTCTGATCTTTTGGAGCTCGATCTCGACGAGGTTGTGCCTTCACTGGCCGGTCCCAAACGGCCCCAGGATCGCGTGGCCCTGGACAAGGTCAAGCACGCTTTTCTCGACATTCAGGCCGAGCACGAGTCCCACACCACCGAAGTCGACCAGCTCGAAGGCGAGGGCGGCCAGACTGCCGTGGGCAACAGCGAGCACGGTCAGGTGGAAGTGGAGATCGACGGCAAGCGGGAAATTCTCAGCCACGGCGCTGTGGTGATTGCGGCGATTACTTCCTGTACCAACACCTCCAATCCCAGCGTCATGCTGGCCGCCGGCCTGATGGCCAAACGCGCCGTGGAACTGGGCCTAACCCGCAAACCCTGGGTCAAGACCTCTCTGGCGCCAGGCTCCAAGGTGGTAACTGAGTACCTGGAGCAGAGCGGCATGCAGGACTACCTGGACCAGATCGGCTTCGACCTGGTGGGCTATGGCTGCACCACCTGTATCGGTAACTCGGGCCCGCTGCCCGAGGCCATCGACAAGGGCATTGCCGACGGCGATCTGGTGGTGGCCTCGGTGCTCTCGGGCAACCGCAACTTTGAGGGCCGGGTACACCAGAGCGTGCGCACCAACTGGCTGGCCTCGCCGCCGCTGGTGGTGGCCTACGCCCTGGCGGGCACGGTCAAGATTCAGTTCGACAAGGAACCCATCGGCCAGGACAAGGATGGCAAGGATGTCTACTTGAAGGACCTCTGGCCCAGCGGTGCCGACATTCAGAAGGCGCTTACCTCGGTGACCGGTGAAATGTTCCGCGAGCAGTACGCCTCCGTTTTCGAGGGCGATGAAACCTGGCAGTCCCTGCCGGTGACTGACTCCGAGACCTACCACTGGAAAGACGAGTCCACCTACATTCGCCGCCCCTCCTTCTTTGAGGGTCTGAGCAAGGACTTGCCCAGCATTGAGCCGGTGAAGGGCGCCAACATTCTGGCCCTGTTGGGCGACTCGATCACCACCGACCACATCTCACCGGCCGGTGCCATCAAGGCCGACAGCCCTGCGGGTGAATACCTGCAGGAACACAAGGTGGCGCCCCACGACTTCAACTCCTACGGTTCCCGCCGGGGCAACCACGAGGTGATGATGCGGGGTACCTTTGCCAACATCCGTATCCGCAACGAGATGACGCCGGACATTGAGGGTGGCTTTACCCGTCACATTCCCTCCGGTGAAGAGATGCCCATCTACGATGCTGCCATGCGCTACCGCGAGGCCGGCACGCCCACCGTTGTGATTGCCGGCAAGGAATACGGCACCGGCTCCAGCCGCGACTGGGCGGCCAAGGGCACATTGCTCCTGGGCGTCAAGGCAGTGCTGACCGAGAGCTACGAGCGCATTCACCGCTCCAACCTGATCGGCATGGGCGTGCTGCCCCTGCAGTTCCCCGAGGGCGTCAATCGCAAGAGCCTGGGGCTGGATGGCAGTGAGACGGTGGACTTGCCCGAACTGTCCGACGAGATTAAGGCCGGACAGAAGGTCAAGGTAGTGATTCACCAGGGCGATGAGGCCCACGAGTTCGAGGCGATTTGCCGCCTGGATACCGATTCCGAGGTGAAGTACTACCGCAACGGCGGCATTCTCCACTATGTCTTGAGGGAAATGCTCAAAGCCGACTGAGCTACCTCAAACTGGTGGCCATAAAAAATCCCGGACAGCTTTGGCTGATCCGGGATTTTTTTTGCGAGCGATTTGACTCAGTGGTTGCTGTGAGACTTCAGCCAGTCAATGACCATGGGCCAGATTTCGCTCTGGGCCTCCTTGCTGATGACCATGCCGACATGATCGTAGTCGCGTTTATGGCCATGATTCTTGCCCAGTAAAACAAATTTGGGGTCGCGGCTGTTCATGTGGGACATCAGCTCGCGGCAGCCGGGCGCCGGGTCGACGGTATCGCCCACCGAACCAATGGCCAGCACCGGAGCGGTGATCTTGTCAAAACCGGTCCAGTAGTTGGGTGTCTTGCGCCGCTTGGCCGAGCGAACCAGTTTGATGCAGTCGCGCATGGTCTGGGGCGGCTCGTTTTCCGGCCCCATGCCCAACAGCTTTGCGGGGAAGTGTTGGAGCAGGCGAGTGGTGATTTTGATCGTATTGCTGAGAGGCCAGTTCAGAAACGGCTTGCCCACCGTAAGCTGGGAGCTGAAGTTGACCAGCCCGGCCACCAGTTCGCCGTTGAGGGCGCCGCGGGCCAGGCTGCCGGCAATCAGTACGCCACCGAAGGAGTGGCCCATCCAGAATGCCGGCTTTTCATTGTGGGCGTGAACCAGACCCTGCACGGCGGGCAGGTCGTAACGGGTGCACTGCCCCAGGCCGATCTTGTGATAGTGCTCCTTGCCCGACTCACCGAGTCCCCGGCGCTCTACGATCCAGCAGTCAAAGCCGGCCTCGCTCAGGGCGGCGGCAAAACCCACGCCCTTGTCGGAGAGCCAGAAACGGCGGTTGCTGAACATGCCGGGCAGCATGACCACGGGGTTGCCGGGGCCATCACCGGTGGCGGGGAGATGGGTGACGGCGACCAGGCCTTCCTCGGCGGTGGATAACCAGAAAACCTCTCCGGCGAGTTCGCCGAACTGTCGAGACTCGTGTTGCGCAGTATTCATTGATTGCAGACTCCCGGTCTGAGCTCCCTGCTTTTTATTGATTCTCGCCCACTATATCGAAAAGGCAGGGCCTTTTATATGACAAAACCGTGACGGATGGAACGGTTTTACGGACTTTTCGGTGGCTCGTTTTTCTTTTTTGTTAATCAAGCTTTAACACAAGGCCTCTAGTGTGTGCGGTGCCTGCTCGTGGCGAGCCGGCTCTATACCGTCGCATTGAATGAGAGGTCATTATGAATCGTTTGAGTTTGCCCCTGTTTTTGAGCGGGCTGTGTCTCTCCACGGCGCTGTACGCCGGGGAAGTGGTGTTTTATGTGAGTGAAGAGGGCGTCCCCGTCAACGATGTGGCCGTCTCACTCAACGGTGAGCGCCAGCTCGTCGGCAGCAACGGCTTTGCCGTATTCGATGCCGATGCCGGTGAGCATCAGGCGGAATTCACCCAGCTCGGTCAGTGGGTGGGCGAAGTCGGCTTTGAGCTGGTGCCCGAGCAGAATGCCGAGGTGCAGGTGGAGCTGATTGCCGGCGAAGCGATGGCCGATGTGCAAACCTATGTGCCGGGGGCGGAAGAAGAGCCGGCTCTGGGACAGGTCACCGGCATGATGGTCTCCGCAGAGACCGGCGGTGCCGTCGTTGGTGCCCGCGTCTCGGTTGGCGATGGCGTAACGGCCGTCGAGACGGATGAGGACGGTTTCTTCTCTCTCGAGTTGCCGCGCGGCAGCTACGACCTCACAGTGGCGCACCCCGAGTACGGCAACCGGGATGTCGACGGCGTTCAGGTTATTTCCAATGTCTCCAGCCAGCTCAACCTGACGATGAGCATGTCCGGAGACGGCGTGATTGAGGAAGTGGTCGCCGTGGGCAGCTACATCCCCAGCACCGCCACCGCCTCCGAGCGCGATTCCAGTGCAGTACTTGATGCCATTGGCGCCGAGCAACTTTCGCGGTTTGGCGATTCCAATGCCGCCTCGGCACTCAAGCGTGTGGCTGGCGTCTCCGTTGAAGGCGGTCGCTACGCGGTGGTTCGAGGGCTCAACCCCCGTTACAACACGGTGCTTCTCAACGGGGCAAACATTCCCAGTTCCGACCCCAGTCGGCGGGTCACGCCGCTGGATACTTTCCCCTCTGCGGTGATTAACAATCTCAGTGTGCAGAAGTCCGGTTCACCGAACATGCCTTCCGATTCGACCGGTGCTGTTATCAATGTGGGAACGAAAAATTTTCCCGCCGAAGCAGAGCGTGAAATTTCCTTGTCCCTGGGTGGCACGCTGGGCCTGACAGGCAAAAGTCGCAATCTCGGACCCGATGAAAGCGGGGATTTTTGGGGTATGGGAATCTCCGAGCGCGATGTGCCCGGTTCGGTCGCCGAATTTGAACGCGTTTCCCAGTCTGGCGAGATTCTGCCCAACAGTGAGCGTGAAGCACTGGACCTGCAAGCCGGTAAGGCGTTGGTAGCTCAACCGGTTGATGTCAGTTCCCAAACTGTGTCACCCGATGTGTCCCTGGAATACACCCAGGGCAACAGTTATCAAAAGGAAATCGGTGAGCTCGGTTACAAGGTTACCTTCAAGTACAAAAACGAGTGGGAGCAAGAAGAAAACGGCAAGGACATTTCCTATCGTTTGGCCAATGCACAAAGTGGTGAGTTGGCAGAGACTTTCAACTACGACTATACGCGAACGCTTAACAATATTGATGTTGGCACTTCATTGTCACTGGGCTTGATCACCGGAGCCCATGAATGGACCAGTGACACCATGATCCTGCGCCAGTCGACTGCCGAGACAGAAATACAGTCCGGTTTTGAGACAGAGCAAAGTCGCGACCGTCGTGACTATTTGACGGCCTGGTACGAGCGTCAGTTGTTGGTACAACAGTTTCGCGGTCGGCATGACCTTTATGAGTGGGCAGAAAGTGAGGCCCAATGGCGTTTGACTTTTGCCAATGCGGCCCTGGATATGCCCAATCGGGCCAGCTACAGCTTCCAGCGACTCCAGGGACAAACCGGACCCTTTGAATTGAGAACCAGTACGGTTGACAAGACTTACTCGGAAATCGACGAGGACAGCCTGGATTTCGGTCTCGATTTGTCAACGCTGGTGTTCGCGGGCGACGAAATCATGGCGCGTGCTCGTTACGGCGTGTCTGCCTTTGAAAGGGATCGCGATGCGACCAACCTGCGCTTTGGCTACGGTTCGAGTTTCCCGACACAGGATTCAGAGTCCTTCCGAGTCGATGAAAACATCAATCAACAGTCCATTGAGGATGGTGATTACCGGATTGTCAGCAAGACACAACCCTCCGACATCTATCAGGCAAACTGGGAGTACATGGCCTGGTACCTGGGTGGCGACATCGACTTCGGTACCACTTTCAAACTGAGCGGCGGTCTGCGCTTCGAAGACTCAACCATTGAAGTTGATACGGCTGAGCCCGGATTCTCCTTTGCCGCGGTTAACAGCGATCCGAGCCTTCAGGCCAAGGGTCTGTCCGAGGACGATGACACCTATGGCTCCATAACGGGTACTTACTACGCTACCGAAAGCACTCAATATCGTTTGAGTTTCTATCAGACGATTAACCGGCCCGATTTCCGGGAGCTGGCTGAGGCGCAGTATGTCGATATCGAAACCGGCGACACCATTAATGGTAACAGCGACCTGGAAAGCACGCTGGTAGATAACTTCGATTTCCGTGTCGAGCACTATTTCTCTGAAACCGAAAGTATGTCACTGGCTCTGTTCCACAAGTCTATTGATCAGCCGATTGAAAAGACCGTGGCGCTGGGGTCCAGCAACAACTACTTCTTCACCTTTGAGAATGCCGAAGACGGTACGGCTTCCGGTCTCGAAATCGATTTCAGAAAAGAGTTTGACTGGGGCAACAACATGCTCTTCGTCGGCGGCAACGCCAGCTTTATTGACTCTGAAGCGACGGTTGATGTGGATACCGAAGTGCGAGTCCAGCGGCTTCAAGGTCAGCCTGACAGCCTGTTTAACTTGCAGGTCGGTCTGGATGAATTCGAAGCGGGACGCGAATACACATTGGTCTATAGCCGAGAAGGCGAAAGTGTTGACTCTGTGTCACAGCGCGGCGTTGACAATGTCACTCGAGAAGCTCGCGGAGAGCTCGATTTCAGGTTCAAACAATTGGTAGGCGACAGCCTCCAAGTAACTGCTGAAATCGAGAATATCACCGATGAAAAGGTGGAAAGAAAGATTGGTAACAATTTATTCGATCGCTATGAAAAGGGTGTAGCCCTTAGCTTTGGAATGAAATATCAATTTTAAGAAAGCTTCAAAAAACTGAAACAACTGTTGCGTAAGCTCGCAATGGAATTTGAAACCAAACCTAATGGGGTAAGACATGAAACCGATGAATACATTTGGATTGACTGCACTGGTGCTCTCCACAGCTGTATTGACAGCTTGTGGCGGCAGTTCCGGTGGCGGCAGCAACGATGACGACAACAACAACGGCGGACAAGCTGCCGTAGACTGTGAGCTGGGTCAGGTATCGCCCAACCAGCTCGATGGAAAAGATGTTTGTGTGCTCTCCGGTGTGATCAATCAGGATCTCACTCTGAGCACCAACTTCATCTATGAACTCGATGGCGCTGTAGCAGTGGGTACGGGTAACCGTGAAATCACCTCAGAAGCTGATATCCAGGAAGTCAAGGATAACGGTGTAACGCTGACTATCGACCCGGGCGTTGAGTTCCGCTCTTCAGAAGCGGATACGCTGATCATTACCCGTGGCTCCAAAATCATGGCCGAAGGTACTGCAGCCGAGCCCATTACCATGAGCTCCAAAGATGGCGACTTTGATGGCCAGGGCGAGTGGGGCGGCCTGATTGTTATGGGCTTTGCCGAGAACAATCTCTGCCCCAACAACTCTCAGGACGCCGTTTGTAACCTGGAGGCCGAAGGTGGTGCTCAAAACCACGGCGGCAACGACAATGCCGACAACAGCGGCGTGATCAAGTACCTGCGCATCGCCGAGGGTGGCTTTGAAGTGTCTACAGACAACGAAGTCAACGGTTTGACCCTGTTCTCTGTGGGTTACAACACCGTTCTGGAAAACATCCAGATCCACGGTAACCAGGACGACGGCATCGAGTTCTTCGGTGGCGCAGTCAATGTCAAAAACCTGGTGCTCACTGAAAACTTCGACGACAGCATCGACTGGGACGAAGGCTATCGCGGTAACATCCAGTATGTGGTGGTGCGTCGTGTAGATGGTGCTGGTGAGGCGATTGAAGCTGACAATGCCGGTCCCTCCAACGATGCAATGCCTATCTCCAAGCCCAGCCTGGCCAACTTCACCTTCGTCAACGAAGCTGCTGCGGGTTCGGCTTCTTATATGGCTCGCCTGCGCCGTGGTACCGGTGCCTTTATGACCAACGGTGCCTTCGTGGATGGCGGCGACACCTGTCTGCGTCTCGACGATCTGGAAACGGCTAACCAGGCCGGCGGTGAGCTGGAAGACACCAATGTACTGATGGATTGCACCAATCAGATTGGCAACGGTAATGGCAACACCAAGACTGCCGGTGACTTCGACTTTACCGATGTAGCCTTGAGCATCGACGCCGCCTACGCGCTGAACGAAGCGGAAGCAACTGTTACAAGCGTTACCGCACCTTCAGCTAACGACACCACTGGCTTCTTTGATGCCACTGACTATGTCGGTGCTGTAGAGCCTGGCACAGCAGCAGGCGATGCATGGTGGGCTGGCTGGATCATCCCCGGCAGCCTCCCCGACCCTGTTCAGTGATTCATTAATCACCAGAACCTT
The DNA here is from genome assembly GCA_051747425.1 of Pseudomonadota bacterium. Classification (GTDB taxonomy): domain Bacteria; phylum Pseudomonadota; class Gammaproteobacteria; order HTCC5015; family HTCC5015; genus HTCC5015. The sequence goes on along the minus strand of JBNJGD010000004.1, from coordinate 5,299 downwards.
AGAACGGCGCCTCCGGGCGCCGTTTTTTTTGTCTGTGTGACGAACTTAATCCCCGCGTTACAGATGTGTCATGGAGATGTCATACAAGATCGTTACATTGCCCGCCAATCCTTCGTTATTACATGCCGGAGCCCGTTTATGATCAGATTCAAGCTAACGATGTCAGCCACAGTAGCGCTGATGTTATTTTCCGGTTCAGTGATGTCCGAATCACTGGATCAGGCCATCGACAAGGAAGTGACGCGCAACCAGAAGGCACAGTCACAGCAAGGCCAGATTGACCAGGTGGACGAGGCCATTCGCGAGGAGACGCGCAACTACCACCGCCTGATCAAGGAGATCGACGGCCTCTCCGTTTATGTCAAACAGATGCAGCGCCAGATCGAATCCCAGGAGGAGGAGATGGTGCAGATCGAGGACAGCATCAAGCAAGTGACCCTGATCGAGCGCCAGGTGGTGCCGTTGATGCTCAAGATGATCGATAGCATCGACCGCTTCGTCGAGGCCGACATGCCTTTCATGATGGATGACCGACGCGTCCGTGTGGACGCACTGAATGACCTGATGGATCGCGCCGATGTCACTGCGGCGGAAAAATTCCGCAAAGTCATGGAAGCCTACCAAACTGAAATGAGCTACGGCCGCACCATCAAGGCCTACCGCGGCCAGCTTGATCTCGACGGCGAGCAACGCGCGGTGGACTTCCTGCGCGTGGGTCGCGTGGCCCTGATGTACCAAAGCCTGGATGGCAAATCCGTTGGCGTCTGGGACCAGCAGGCCGGCGAGTGGACCGAGCTGGACGGCGAGTACCGCAGCCGCATCAGCCAGGCTATCCGCATTGCCCGCGAACAGGCCGCACCGAACCTGATCAAGGTGCCGGTTCCCGCCCCCGTTACAGCAGCTAAAGAGGCCCAGCAATAATGAAACGCACAATTCTGATACTCGGCATTGTCCTGTCGCTGGCACTGCCCTCGCTTCCCGCTCAGGCCCAGAGCCTGGACGAATTGCTCAAGCTGGTCGAGCAGGGCCAGACCCGCGATGCCCAAACCCATCGCGAGCGTTTGGCGGCTTTCCAGGAAAAGCGTTCCGAACAAACGCGACTGACGCGTGAGGCCGAGGCCGAGCGCGACCGTCTGCAACGCCTCAGCGTGCAGCTGGAGCAAAAGTATGCACAAAACGACGAGCAACTGACTGAAGCCCAGGCCCGCCTGGATGAACGACTGGGCAGTCTCAAAGAGCTCTTTGGTGTCCTGCAGCAGGTCTCGGGTGAAACCCAGGGCGTATTCGAGAACTCGGTGACCAGCTCGCAGGTGGACGATCGCGGCGCCTTTCTCAAGGAGTTGATTCGCAAGACCGGTTCCTCCAGCCAGCTGCCCAGCGTCGAAGAGCTGGAGCGCCTTTGGTACGAGATGCAGCGCGAGATGACTTTCACCGGACAAGTGGCCAGCTACCAGGCCCCGGTGGTCTCTCCCGACGGCGAGAGCGAAGTGCGCGAAGTGGTACGCATCGGCGGCTTTGGCGCCGTGGCCGGCGAGCAGTTCCTCAAGTGGGACAGCGAAACCGGCCAGTTGATCGAGCTGGCCAAGCAGCCCGCCGGTCGCTACACCGGCCCCAACGAAGATCTGGCCGAAGCCGAATCCGGCGAGCGCGTCGGCGTCTGGCTGGACCCCTCCCGCGGCACTTTGCTGGAGATCATGGTGCAGTCCCCCGCACTGGGCGAGCGCCTGCAGCAGGGTGGTGTGATCGGTTACATCATTATCGTCCTCGGCGCGATTGGTATGGCCCTGGGTATCTGGCGCGTGATCGTACTGACCGGGCTGGGCAAGAAGATCAACGACCAGATCGGCAGCGACAAGGCCGACACTGGCAACCCGCTGGGTCGCGTGATGGCGGCCTACGAGAAAAACCGCGATGCCGATACCGAGACCCTGGAACTGCACCTCTCCGAGGCCATCGCCAACGAGGTGCCGGTGTTCAACCGCTACATCAACTGGATCAAGCTGATCGCCGCGGTGGCACCTCTGTTGGGTCTGCTGGGTACGGTCACCGGCATGATCTCGGTCTTTGAGACCCTGGCCCTCTCGGGTGCTGGCGATCCCAAGGACATGGCCGGTGGCATCTCCCAGGCCCTGATGACCACGGTGCTCGGTCTGGTGGCGGCGGTGCCTGCGCTGTTCATGCACGCCCTGTGCACCAGCATCAGCCGCACGCAGATTCTCACGCTGGAAGAGCGGGCCACGGGCATTCTCGCCCGTCAGGCCGAGCGCCATCACCAGAGCGCCGAATAGGGGAGCCGCCATGTTTGCCAATCCCTACGAGCAGATCTACCTGTTTATGGAGCGCGGCGGCAGCGTCCTCTACGCCATCCTCTTTGTGGTGTTTGTGCTCTGGGTGCTGATCGTCGAGCGGCTGGTGTACTTCTTCTTTGTACACCGCCGCCGCCTCAGCGATGTGGTGGGCGAGTGGGAGGCGCGACGCGAGCGCACCTCCTGGTACGCCCACAACATCCGCCAGGATCTGGTGGCCCAGGTGGAGATTGCCCTGGAGGCCAATATGGGCCTGATCAAGGTGATGGTGGCCATCTGCCCCCTGCTGGGCCTGGTGGGCACCGTGACCGGCATGATCGAAGTGTTTGATGTGATGGCCTTTATGGGCAGCGGCAGCCCCCGGGCCATGGCCTCCGGCATCTTCAAGGCCATGCTGCCGACCATGGCCGGCATGGTGGGTGCCATCACCGGCATCTTTGCCCACTCGCTGCTCCAGCGCCGCATCGAAATGGAAAAGATCCACATCGAAGACCAACTGACATTCGACCACTGAAGAGTGGTTGTAGCGGAGAACCCCAATGAGACGAGCTTTTTCACAACAGCACCACAGCCAGGAAGAGAGCGAGATCGACATCACGCCGATGCTGGATGTGGTGTTCATCATGTTGATCTTCTTTATCGTGACCGCCTCCTTCGTCAAGGAGTCGGGCATTGAGGTCAATCGTCCCGAGGCCAGCACGGCCGAACAACAGACCAAGGCCAACATCTTTATCGCCATCAACGAGCGCGGCGAGATCTGGATCGACAAGCGCAAGGTGCAGGAAGACTCCGTGCGCGCCGTGATCGAGCGCTTGCACGCCGAGAACCCCCAGGGCTCGGTGGTGATCCAGGCCGATGAAGAGGCCCGGGTCAAACTGCTCGCCTCGGTCACCGACGCCGCCCGGCTGGCCGGCGTGAGCAATGTCTCCTTCGCCACCGAGGAGCGCTAGAGACTGTGATGAAAGGGGTAGCCATACAACGCTATGCACTGGCCATTGCCGCCGGCGTCGTCGTCACCTTTATCGTCTTCTGGGGCATGCAGGCCCTGGTGGGCGCGGGCGGTTCGGTAGAGCGCGAACTGGAAGAGCAGCGCATTCCCGACTTTATCGACATGAGTCGCGACAGCGATGTGGAAACCGACCAGCGCAAACCCAAAAAGCCGCCGACACCGCCGGAGGAACCACCGCCGCCGGAGACGCCGCAGACCAACCTCGATACCAACATCGACCCCGGTGCGGCCTTTGATATCTCGGGTGCCGGCATTGGCAATGACCTGAGCGTCGACGCCGGTCTCGGCGGCGCCGGTGGCGACGGCGACTTCCTGCCCATCGTCAAAGTGGCGCCGATCTACCCGCGCCGCGCCGCGCAAAAGGGCATCGAGGGTTATGTGGTGGTGGAGTACACCGTTACTACACAGGGCACGGTGGAAGATCCGGTGGTGATCGAGGCCGACCCGCCGGGCATCTTCAACCGCGCCGCCGTTCAATCGGCCCTCAAGTACAAGTACAAGCCGCGCACCGTCGACGGCAAGCCCCAGGCCGTGCCCGGGGTGAGAACCATCATCCGCTTCGAGCTGGAGAAGTAACGCCATGAAAATACATGCCACGATTCTTTCCACGCTTTGCCTGGCGCTGGCCTTGAGTATCGCCCCGGCGGTGGTGCCGGTGGTCGGCTCCGAAGTCCACGCCGCCGAACAGAACAGCCGTGTTCGGCGCACGCCGACCCTGCGTCCCAACATCTTCAAAATGCTGGACCGCGCACGGGAGCTGGCGGACGAGCAGAATTACAGCGAAGCCGAAGGTCAGCTGAAAAAACTCGAACAAATTCGCCGCAATTCCTATGAAGAGGCCATGACCTGGAACATGTACGCCTATGTGTATTTCAATCAGGAAAAATACGCCCAGGCGGCCCAGGCCTATGAAAAAGTGATCGCAACCGATCGCATCCCGGTGAGCCTGGAAGAGAACACTCTCTACAGCCTGGCCAAGCTCTACCTGATTCAGGAGCAGTACCGGAAATCCCTGGAACCGCTGAACAAATGGTTTGAACTGACGGAATCACCCGGCGCCGAGGCCCACATGCTGCGCGCCCAGATTTACTTCCAGCTGGAACAGTACAACCAGGCCCTGCCCGAAATTCGCACCGCCGGCGAGATTGCCCGCAGCAAGGGCAAGACCATGCGCGAGAACTGGCTGTTGCTGGAGCGCGCCGTCTACTATCAAAACAAGGACTACCAGGGGCTGGAGCGGGCCCTCAAAGACCTGATCGCGCTGTACCCCAAGGCGAGCTACTGGGTGCAGCTGGCGGCGGTGTACAACCAGCTGGGCGATGACAAGAAAGAACTGGCCGCCATGGAAGCCGCCTATGAACAGGACTTTCTGGACAAGGAGCAGCACTATGTCTCCCTGGCCCAGATGATGCTGGCCAACGAAATCCCCTACAAGGCCGCCAGCGTGCTGGAGAAGGGGCTGGACAGCGAGGTGGTGGAAGCCGACGAGCGCAACCTGTCACTGCTGGCCGACAGCTGGATGATGGCCAAGGAGTACGACCGCGCCATCGAGGCCCTGGAGCGCGCCGCCAAGGTCTCGGAAAACGGTCAGAACCACTACAAGCTGGCCCAGATCTTTGTCGACCGCCGCGAGTGGAACCGGGCGGCGCAACATGTGGAAAAGGCCCTGCAGCAGGGCGGCCTGCGCCAGACCGCCTCGGCCCATGTATTAAAAGGCATGATCGAATTCAACCGCGACAACTTCGACCAGGCCCAACAGGCCTTCCGCAAAGCCAAAGAAGACGAACAAACCGCCAAGGCCGCCAAACAGTGGCTCAACCACATCGAAGCCGAAAAACAACGCCGCGCCTACCTCCAATCCGTCAGCTGACACCGGAGTCACTGCGTAGATACCATCTGTCCCTACAGCTCTCAAGGATCAAGTTGCGCCTTGAGGGCAGTAGCTGGTTTGGTGCTTGAGTACGCCATAGGCGATATGCACCAG
>JBNJGD010000003.1:11366-237800 GCA_051747425.1 Pseudomonadota bacterium | reverse complement strand
GTCGTATTACTGACACCTGAAGCACATTCATAGCTAAAGCTGTAACCGCCAAAGCCCAAAGCCGAACTCGAAGTACTGGAACCGGAAGATGACCCGGAATCCGAGGAACTGGTATCCACATCACAACCCATCACCAACACCGTAGCCGACACCAAGGCCACCAACCGCATGCACTGTTTGAGTAGAGCGTACATGGCTTTTCTCCTGTTCTTGTTAATTTCCTTTTTATCGTTCCACGCCCGCCTCGCCGCGTCAATCGCGCCGACCGGCTTGGCGCGACAAAATTCAAACCGTACACTGACGCCTTTCAACACACCGGCCCCGACATGCACCGTTATCGCACTTTTGCCTTTCTATGCAGCGTTTTTTGCACCAGCATCGCTCTGGCGGTCACGCCGGTGGAGTACCGCGTTACCCTGACCAATGACAGCTGGTTTCCCCTGGAACGCCACGAAATGAAAGCCGCCGCAGCCAGTGCGGCACTGGATGTACTCACCAGCCACGGGGACCTGAAATTGCTCGGTGGCGCCGCCGAGGACAGTAGCCAGTCGGGCACATTGAACATCGAACTGATTCTGGTGGAGCGTGCACAAACCGCCCAGATCCAGCTCAGCCTGGATCTGCCCGGGCACCAGTCCACCTATGTCACCCAAGCCTCCGCCGACCTCAGCCAGCGCGACTACCAGGCCATTCGACGCCAGTTTGAAGCCATCGGCCAACAGAGCGCGCAAAAACTCCTGAAGCGCCTGCAACAGACCGCCGGGCGCGAGGCCGAAGTCCAGCGCTCACTGGACGACACCATCGACACCCTGCAACGAACCGCCAGGGAACTGGAGATAAAAGCCACAAAGCCCGAGGACAAAGACCGCTACAGCAACGCCGAAGCCAAAGCCCAATACGAAAAGGCTCAGGCCCTCAAACGCCAGCACCAGTTTGAGGAAGCGGAAAAGCTGCTCGTTCAACTCACCCAACAAAAAGGCCCCGGCACGGAAAACTGGCGGGAACTGGCACAAGACGAGCTGAACTACGGCCTTCCGATGATGCAGGCGGAAGTCTGGACCCAGCAGTGGAGCAACCCGTCACTCAGCCCACAGGAACGCAAAAAGCTACAGGAGAAAATCAAAAATAAACTGGAACACATCAACGACGCCAATCCCGACAACCCGGAGCGCGTCCTCCAGGCCCAGCGCCAACAAGACCAGCTGCAAAACATGGGCCACTACATGAACCGCGCCCTGCAATCCAACGAACTGGCCAAACTCTCAAGACTTCGCATAGGACTGATGGAATACATCTCGACCCGCGGTGAAGTCCCCACAAAAGAAACCATCCGCCAACACCTGGACTACTCCCGCCAGACCAGCGGTTACAAAATCAGCAGCTACAAAAAAACCGACAAACTGCAGGCAGAAGCCCGGCTAAAAAACCCGGAAAACGGCTTTGAATTTGCGCTGGTGATTAATGGATATGACAGCGTGGATATTGAACCCCAATAGGGGCTTAACAAGCGCTAAAGGAGAAGCTGCAATCCTCAGGGCTTTCTACTGTCGTTCAGAATATTGTGACCAAAACACCCAAATGAAGAACAGCATAAACACCAGGTCATTAATGCCGTAAATACTGTAGAAAATCCCGGCAAAAAGATCTTTGGTATACAAGTCCGAAAGACTGTTCCCCGTGATCCAGAGCACCCACACCACTACATAGACGAGCTTCTCAATGGCAAAAGCCGCGGCGAGCCACTGGATATTGGCGCGTATAAACGCGGCGCCCAGATACGCCAGACCCCACACCACAATCATCAACAGGCCGAAGTTGGACATAACCACCGGGTCGGCTTCATTGATGGCGGTATTGGTAAACGCCCGCGAGAAAAACAACACCCCGCCAATGTTCATCAACGCCGCTGCAACCAGGCCCCTTTTTACCCAAACTGGATTCACTCGCCTTCTCCTAAATTCAGTAGATTTTAAAACGCAGCATAACCGATTTCACAAGGGTGTGTAGCCAGCTCATGGGCAATAGCGAAATCATCAAACCTCTACCCCACTGGGAAAGCTCTCGAGGAGATTCCGGATAAGCGCTTTGCGCTTTCCGGAATGACCGGAAGAACTCAGTGCTCTCTGTGTGCTCTGTGGCTAAATTGAGAGTTTTGGACAAAGATCGCCGCGTCGCTACCCTCCTCGCGATGACCCACATCCTCTGTGTACTCTGTGATCTCTGTGGCTAACTACGGAATAAAAACACTCAGCCGCAGAATTTGTCGCGGGTGGTTTTGGCGCGGGTGAAGATTTCCAGGAGGGTGTCGCCGTCGGCCTGGTCGACGGCCTTGTAGATGTCTCGCACGTCTTTGACGTAGCGCTGCATGGCATCGAGCAAGGCTTCGCGGTTATTCAGACAGATATCGCGCCACATCACCGGGTCGCTGGAGGCGATGCGGGTAAAGTCTCTGAAGCCGCCGGCGGCGTAGCGGAAGATTTCGTCGACATCGTCCATGCGGGCCAGGCTGTCCACCAGGCCGAAAGCCAGCATGTGCGGCAGGTGGGAGGTGGCGGCCAGCACATCGTCGTGGTGCTGGTGACTCATGGTTTCCACTTCGGCGCCGGCGGCCTGCCACATTTGTGTGACGCACTCGGTGGCGTCGGCGTCGGTGGTATCCAGCGGCGTCAGGATGACCCGGCGATTTTGATAGAGATCGCCCTGCCCGGCTTCGGCGCCGCTGCGCTCGGTACCGGCAATGGGGTGGCCCGGCACAAAGCGGTTGGGGTGTTGCAGGGTGTTTTGCACTTCGCGAATGATCGAGCCCTTGCTGCTGCCGCCGTCGGTGACGATGGTCTCTTCACCCAGAGCCGGGGCGATCTGCTGAAGCACGCTGCCCATAGCGCCCATGGGCACGGCCAGAAAGACCACATCGGCGCCCTGCACGGCCTCGGCGGGGTCGGTGGTGTAGCGGTCGATAGCGCCGCTGTTTTGCGCGGTTTTGAGGTTGTCTTCGTTGCGGCCACAACCGACTACCTCGCCCACGGCGCCGGCGGCTTTCAGGGCCAGGCCCAGGGAGGCGCCGATGGAGCCCACGCCGATGATCGCCATTGTGTTGATCTTGCCCGCGCTCATGCCTGAGCCGCCATGACCTTGTCCAGGGCCTGGATAAAGCGGGCGTTTTCTTCGGGCGTGCCGATGGTCACGCGCACATACTCGGGCAATTGATAACCGCCGATGGGGCGCACGATCACGCCCTCGCGCAGCAAGCCCTCATAGACCGCTTCGGCCTGTTCGCCCACCCGAATGCAGATAAAGTTGGCCACCGAGGGAATGTAGCCCCAGCCCTTCTCCTCACAGGCGGCGACGATCTGCCGGAGGCCGTCGCGGTTGTTGTCCAGGCTGCGCTGCAGGTAGTCGTCGTCGTGCAGGGCGGCCACGGCGGCGGCCTGGGCCAGACTGTTCACATTGAAGGGCTGGCGCACGCGGTTGAGCAGATCGGCGATGTCGGGGTGCGACAGGCCGTAGCCGATGCGCACGCCGGGGATGCCGTAGAGCTTGGAGAAGGTGCGGGTGACGATCAGGTTGGGGAACTCGTCCAGCCACTCGCTGGCGTTGGGGTAGTCCGGGTCGTCCACATACTCAAAGTAGGCCTCGTCGACCACCACGATCACCCTGGCCGGCACGGCCTCGACAAAGCGCCGCAGGGCGTCGCGCTTGAGCCAGGTGCCGGTGGGGTTGTTGGGGTTGGCGACAAACACCACGCGGGTTTTATCCGTGATGCGCGCGGCCATAGCCTCGAGGTCGTGGCCATAGGGCTGCTCGCTGTCCGGACCGGTGGGCGGGGCGATGTTCATCACGCCGTTCACCGCCTGGGTGACGATGGGGTAGACCGCAAAGGCGTGGGCCGAAAACAGGACTTCCTCGTCGGGCATGACAAAGGTACGGGCGATCAGCTCCAGCACATCGTTGGAGCCGTTGCCCAGGGTGATCTGGCTCGTGTTCACGCCGTGCTTTTGCGCCAGCGCGGTTTTCAGCTCAAAGCTGTTGCCGTCGGGGTAGCGGTGCAACTCGCCGGCGGCCTTTTGAACCGCCTCCACCGCCGCCGGGCTGGGGCCCAGGGGGTTTTCATTGGAGGCCAGCTTGATCGCTTCGGTAATGCCGTACTCGCGCTCCAGCTCCTCCAGCGGCTTGCCGGGGGAATACGGCGTGAGCTTTTGCACACCGGGATTGGCGAGAGAGAGAAAATCGGGTTTTGACACAGTCTGATTCACACTTGTTCAAAGATGGAAAACGAATTCGCCATTGTACCACTGGAATTAAGGGGCCGGTTTCCAGCCCGCGCAAAACTCAATCAATGTCTGGCAACGTGACATCGGGATGCAGTAATTCGCTATTAAACAACATCTTGCCGTCTTTGATGTACAGGACAAACACCTGATTTCGGCGTATTTGGTAATAAATGTTGTAGCGCTTCTGGAAGATCAGGCGGTACAGATTCCGGCTGGCGTTGTACTCATGGCCCATAAAAGGGAATTCGGAGAGGTTCGAAACCATGAAAGCCATGATCGAATCATAGAAAAGATCGGCGTACTCTTCGCTATATTCGTAGTGGTAGGCGTAGATCCCGAAGAGCGCTTCCGTTGCGCTGGGGGTAATACTCACTTCCATATGCTTTACTCAAGGGACGATTTAAACACCTGCTTAATCTGGGCAATATGCTCGGAAGTGAGCGGATCGACGCGACCAGCGTCTACATCCGACAATCCCTTCTCAATACCCTGGTCAATTTGATCCTGAAACAGTTTTTCCGCTTCCTGGATAGATAATGTGATGGCCACGGCCCGGTTTTGCTTGGTTATCACCACCGGTTCGCGCTGGACGGTATCGAGATACCGGCCAAAGGCTTTGCTGGCCAAAGATGCAGTCATGGTTTTCATAATCACTCACTCAACAGCGAACAGCTTAGTTCCGTAATTTACGAAAAATCCGGATTTTAGTCAAAAACTGTTCCCAGCCTTTGGTTTGACTCCAGGTGGTTAAAGAACCGCTCGCGGGTAGGAGCCGAGGATTTTGAGGACGGCGGCTTCGCTGCGGATGACCTCGAGGGCCTTTTGCACCGGGGCTTCGCTCTGGTGGCCGAGGAGGTCGAGGAAGAAGACATATTCCCAGTTGCCGCGGCGCGAGGGGCGCGACTCGATGCGGGTCATGTCCACGCCCTGCTCCGCCAGCGGCTGCAGCAGTTTGGCCAAGGCGCCGGGCTCGTTGCGCATGGAGACCATGATGGAGGTCTTGTCATTGCCCGAGGGCGGTACATCGTCGCGGCCAATCACCAGAAAGCGCGTGGTGTTGTCGGGCTCGTCCTCGATGTTGCGCGCCGCTGCCTCGAGTTGATACAGCTCGGCGGCGATGTCACTGGCGATGGCCGCCAGGCTGTCGTCATCGCTGGCCAGGCGCGCGGCCTCGGCATTGCTGGAGACCGCCACCCGCTCGACGCCGGGCAGGTGCTCGTCCAGCCACTCGCGGCACTGGGCCAGGGCCTGCTGGTGGGCGCAGACGCGCCGGATGCCCTGCAGCTCACCGCTCCGGTTCAGGAGGTTGTGGTGAATGCGCAGGGCGACCTCGCCGCTGATCTTGAGCGGCGAGTTGATGAAGGTATCGAGGGTGTGGGTGACCACGCCCTCAGTGGAGTTTTCCACCGGCACCACGCCGTAGTGAACGCTGCCGGACTCGACATCGCGGAAGATGTCGTCGATGGCCGAGAGCGGCGCCGCGTTGACGCCGTGGCCAAAGTGCTTGATCGCCGCCGCCTGGGTGAAGGTGCCCTCGGGGCCCAGATAGGCCACAGTCATGGGTTCCTCCAGGGCCAGGCAGGCGGACATGATCTCGCGGAACAGGCGGGCGACGGTCTCGCCCGCCAATGGACCCTCGTTGCGATCGACCACCGTCTGCAAGACCTGGGCCTCGCGCTCGGGGCGATAGAACTGGTCCGATCCCTCCACATCGCGCTTGATCCCGGCCACCCGCATGGCGCACTCGGCGCGGCGGTTGATCAGGCGCTGGATCTCGAGATCCAGCGCGTCGATCTCTTCGCGTATGGTTTGCAATTCCCGGGAATCAGACACCGATGGTTCCTCGCTTGGGTCGTGGCCGCTTAAATGGCGCGGACGGTCATCACGCCGTCGATGGCGCAGAGCTTCTGAACCACACTATCGTCCGCACGGCTGTCGATGTCCACCAGCGTGTAGGCCACTTCGCCGCGCGACTCGTTGACCATGTGGTAGATGTTGATACCGGCCTCGCCCAGCAGGTGGGAGATCTGGCCCACCATATCGGGGCGGTTGAGGTTGGAAATGGCCAGTCGCTGGTCGCCGGCCCGGGGCATCTGCACCTGGGGGAAGTTGACCGAGTTGACGATGTTGCCGTGCTCCAGATAGTCGCGCACCTGATCGGCCACCATCATGGCGCAGTTTTCTTCGGCTTCGGCAGTGGAGGCACCCAGGTGGGGCAGCGCGATCACACCTTCCTTGCCCTGCAGTTCGTTGCTGGGGAAGTCGGTGACAAAGCAGCTGACCTTGCCCGACTCGAGGCCGTTGAGCACGGCGCGGTCGTCGACGATGCCGCCGCGGGCCATGTTCATAACCACCACGCCGTCTTTCATCTCTTTCAGGCGCACGGCGTTGAGCATGTTGCGGGTGGCATCAATCAGCGGCACATGGAAGGTGACAAAGTCGGCGGCCTTCATGGCCTCTTCCGGCGAGTCGGCGCGCTCGACATCGGCCGACAGGCGCCAGGCGTTTTCCACGGTGATCACCGGATCGTAGCCGACCACATTCATGCCCAGGGAGGCGGCGGCGTTGGCCACCTTGACGCCGATGGCGCCCAGGCCAATCACGGCCAGGGTGCGGCCGGGCAGCTCGTAGCCGGCAAATTTCTTCTTGCCCGCTTCCACTTCCTTGTTGAGTTTGTCGTCTTCGGGCTCGTCGATTTTGTTGGTGTAGTCCCAGGCCTGGCAGATGTTGCGGGCGGCCAGCAGCATACCGGCGATCACCAGCTCCTTGACCGCATTGGCGTTGGCGCCGGGGGCGTTGAACACCGGGATGCCTTTCTGGGTCATCTTGTCCACGGGGATGTTATTGACGCCGGCACCGGCGCGGCCCACGGCCCGCAGGCTGTCGGGGATGTCCATGTCGTGCATCTTGTAGGAGCGCAGGATAATGGCGTCCGGGTTCTCGATGTTGTCGCCCACATCGTAGAGGTTGCCGGGCAGACGATCCAGGCCCTTTTGCGAAATGTTGTTGAGGGTCAGTACTTTATGCATGGTTCACTACTCACTTCGTATTTTAAAAATGGCGGAGTTTGCGGCGCACTTATCCGTGCTGCTCGGCAAACTCCTTCATGAATTCAACCAGGGCATCGACGCCCGCCACGGGCATAGCGTTGTAGATGCTGGCGCGCATGCCGCCCACGGAGCGGTGGCCCTTGAGGGTCGTCAGACCGCGCTTTTCGGCCTCTTCCAGGAACTGCTTGTCCAGCTCGTCGTTGGCCAGGGTAAAGGGCACATTCATCCACGAGCGGTAGCGCGGCTCCACCGGGTTGGCGTAAAAGTCCGAGCCGTCGATCAGGTTGTAGAGCTTGTCGGCCTTGGCCTTGTTGATCTCGGCCATTTTCTCCAGACCGCCCTGGGCCTTGAGCCACTTGAATACCAGACCGGCCAGATACCAGGCGTAGGTCGGCGGGGTGTTGAGCATGGAGTCGGCCTCGGCCTGCTTGGCGTAGTCGAAGCTGCCGGGGGCGCGGGGGTCGAGGTCGCCGATCAGATCGTCGCGAACGATGACCACGGCCACGCCCGCGGGGCCGATGTTTTTCTGGGCGCCGGCGTAAATCACGCCGAATTTGCTCACATCGATGGGACGCGACAGGATGGTGGAGGACAGATCCGCCACCAGGGGCACATCGCCGGTGTCGGGGATAAAGTCGAACTCGACGCCGCCGATGGTCTCGTTGGGCGTGTAGTGGACATAGGCCGCATCGGGGTTGAGGTTCCACTCGCTGACATCGGGCACGGTGTTAAAGCCCTGATCTTCGCTGGAGGCCGCGACATTCACATCGCAAAAACGCTTGGCCTCGGCGATGGCCTTCTTCGACCAGTTGCCGGTGTTGATGTAGTCGGCGGTGGTCTTGCCGCGCAGCAGGTTCAGGGGCACGGCGGAGAACTGCGCCGTGGCGCCACCCTGCAGGAACAGCACCTTGTAGTTGTCGGGGATCTTCATCAGATCGCGCAGATCCTGCTCGGCCTCGGCGGCCACGGAGACGAACTCCTTGCCGCGGTGGCTCATCTCCATAATGGAGGCGCCGCTGCCGTGCCAGTCCAGCATTTCGTCGGCGGCCTGCTTGAGGACCGGTTCGGGCAGCATGGCGGGGCCAGCGCTGAAGTTGAATACTCGAGACATGATTACTCCAAAACAAAAATAAAAAACAAAACCGGGGATTACGCCTCTTCGTCGGCGCCGTCATCGGAGTCGTCGCAGCCTTCGCCTTCCTCGTCACCGAGGTTGGGGATCCGCTCGAGTTCGACGAGCTGTTCCTTGTCGTCGAGGCGGATCAGGCGCACACCCTGGGTGTTGCGACTCATGACGGAAATGTCCTCCACCGGCGTGCGCACCAGCACACCGCCGTTGGAGATCAGCATAATTTCGTCCTCTTCGGCCACCTGTACGGCACCGACCACGCCACCGTTGCGGTCGCTGGTCTTGATCGACAGCACGCCACTGCCGCCGCGACCCTGAATCGGGTAGTCGTCGATGGCGGTGCGCTTGCCGTAGCCGTTCACAGTGGCGGTGAGGATATCGCCCTCTTCCACGATGATCAGGGCCACCATGTTCTGGCCGTCCTTCAGGCGAATGCCGCGCACACCGGCGGCGGTACGGCCCATGGGTCGAACGGCCTGCTCGTTAAAGCGGATGGCCTTGCCGTTGTCGGCAAACAGCATGATGTCGCGCTCGCCGTCGGTGCGGGCCACGCCCACCAGGCGGTCGCCCTCGCGGATGTCCAGGGCGATGATGCCGTTGGAGCGCGGGCGCGAGAAGTTGGACAGCGGCGTGCGCTTGACCGTGCCGTTGGCGGTGGCCATGAAGACGAACTCGTCCTCGGTGAACTCGCGCACCGGTAGAACGGCGCTGATGCGCTCGCCCTCTTCCAGCGGCAACAGATTGACGATGGGCTTGCCGCGGGCGGCGCGGCTGCCGATGGGCAGCTCGTAGACCTTCTTCCAGTACACCTTGCCGAAGCTGGAGAAGCACAGCAGGGTGTCGTGGGTGCAGGCGACGAAGAGCTTCTCGATAAAGTCCTCGTCCTTCATCTTGGTGGCGGCGCGGCCGCGACCACCCCGGCGCTGGGCCTTGTAGTCACCCAGCGGCTGGGCCTTGGCGTAGCCGGCGTGGGACAGGGTCACCACCACGTCTTCCTCGTTGATCAGGTCCTCTACCGTCAGGTCGGACTGATCCTGGTAGATCTCGGTGCGGCGCTCGTCGCCGTAGGCGTCGCGCAAGTCGGTGAGTTCGTTGCGCACCACCTCGGTGAGGCGGTCGGGGTTGCGCAGGATGTTCAAGAGCTCGGCGATCTTGTCCAGCAGCTCGCCGTACTCCTCGACGATCTTGTCCTGCTCCAGGCCGGTGAGGCGGTGCAGTTTCAGGTCGAGAATGGCCTGGGCCTGGGCCGGCGACAGGTGGTAGCCATCGTCCTTCAGACCAAAGCCTTCGTCCAGGCTGTCGGGGCGCGTGGCATCGGCGCCGGCGCGCTCGAGCATGCCGCTGACCACGCCCGGCTCCCAGGCTTTGGCAATCAACTGCTGGCGGGCATCGGCGGGGTTGTCGGAGGCCTTGATCAGGGCAATCACCGGATCGATGTTGCTCAGGGCAACGGCCAGACCCTCCAGGATGTGGGTGCGCTCGCGGGCCTTGCGCAGCTCGTAGAGCGTGCGACGGGTGACCACTTCGCGGCGGTGGGCGATAAAGGCCTCGAGCACCTGCTTGAGGTTCATCAGGCGCGGCTGGCCCTTGTCCAGCGCCACCATGTTGATGCCAAAGACCGTCTGCAACTGGGTCTGGGCGTAGAGGTTGTTGAGGATAACCTCGCCGACTTCGCCCCGGCGCAGTTCGATCACGATGCGCATGCCGTCCTTGTCGGATTCGTCGCGCAGGCCGGTGATACCGTCGATTTTCTTTTCCTTGACCAGCTCGGCGATTTTCTCGAGCAGGCGCGACTTGTTCACCTGGTAGGGAATCTCGGTAACGATGATGCGCGGCTTGCCGCTCTTGTCCTCGTGCTCCACCTCGGCCCGGGCGCGCATGTAGATGCGGCCGCGACCGGTGCGGTAGGCCTCACGGATGCCGCGGGCGCCATTGATGATACCGGCGGTGGGGAAATCGGGACCGGGAATGTGCTCCATCAAACCGGTGACATCCAGCTCGGGATCGTCGACCAGGGCCACACAGCCGTTGATCACTTCATTGATGTTGTGGGGCGGGATGTTGGTGGCCATGCCCACGGCGATGCCGCTGCCGCCGTTGACCAGCAGGGCCGGCAGGCGCGTGGGGAAGACCGTGGGTTCGGATTCGGAGCCGTCGTAGTTGTCGGCGAAGTCGACGGTTTCCTTGTCGATGTCAGCCAGCATTTCGTGGGCCAGTTTGGACATGCGCACTTCGGTGTAACGCATGGCGGCGGGGGCGTCGCCATCCACCGAGCCAAAGTTACCCTGGCCGTCGATCATCATGTAGCGCATGGAAAAATCCTGGGCCATGCGCACCATGGTGTCGTACACCGCCGAGTCACCGTGGGGGTGGTATTTACCGATGACATCACCGACCACGCGGGCGGATTTCTTGTAGGATTTGTTCCAATCGTTGCCCAGCTCGCTCATGGCGAAGAGCACGCGACGGTGCACCGGCTTGAGGCCATCGCGTACATCGGGCAGGGCCCGACCCACGATCACGCTCATCGCGTAGTCCAGGTAGGACTGGCGCATCTCGTCTTCTAGATTGATTGGAAAAACTTCTTTGGCAAAATCGGCCATTTCGATATCCCTGTTGCCCCAGACGGAGCGTGGTTGCCCACATTTTTTGAAGGCGAGATTTTACCACAGAAGGAAACAAACTGGCACAACCTGTGGGGATCACGACAAAGAAAAAATCGCCGCTCAGAAAGCGCCTGAGAGCGCCTGATTGCCTTTCGTCTTAAAAAACAAGCGCTTTTGGCCGCTTCCTCAAGCTCTCTATACGCTCTCAGCGCATTTCAGGGCGGTTTGAGTGGCTTCGTTTGGCTTTTTTGTTGCTAGCCACAGAGGGCACAGAGAACACAGAGATTCCTGGTCATTCCGGAAAGCGCGCAGCGCTTATCCGGAATCTCCCGTCATTGCGAGCGTAGCGAAGCAATCTGCGAGAACCGTTCGGCAGATCGCTTCGTCGGCTTTGCCTCCTCGCGATGACGGAAAGTCTCCGGGCAGGCCCGCTCCTGCAACGCCCCCCACACCCCAAAAACTCTGTGCCCTCTGTGTCCTCGGTGGCTAACCTACACTAGCGGTAGTACTGGACGCCGGTTTCGCTGACGAAGGTGTCGATCAACTCGGCGGGGGTGATGTCGAAGGCGGGGTTGTCGACGCTGATTCCTTCGGGGGCATGACCCTCGCCGCCCTCGTCGTCGAGCTGCAACCAGTGGGTGATCTCCCGCGCCGGGCGCTGTTCGATGGGTACATCGCGGCCGCTGGGCATGTCGGGGTCGACGGTGCTCTGCGGCGCCACCACCATGACCCGGGCGCCGTGGTGACGGGCCAGCACCGCCAGCGAGTAGGTGCCGATCTTGTTCACCACATCGCCATTGGCGGTCACGCGGTCGGCGCCGACGATAACCCAGTCGACCTTCTCCCGGGCCATCACGCTGGCGGCGGCGCTGTCGCAGATCAGGTGAACATCAATGCCGGATTGCTGCAGCTCCCAGGCGGTAAGCCGGGCGCCCTGCAGCCAGGGACGGGTCTCGCCCGCGTAGACGCGGTGGAGTTTACCCTCGCCATGGGCCTGGCGAATCACCCCCAGCGCCGTGCCCATGCCGGTGGTGGCCAAGGTACCGGTGTTGCAATGGGTGATTACGCTACTGCCGGGCTCAATCAGCCCGGCGCCGTAGGCGCTCATGGCGGCGTTGGCCGCCACCTCCTCCCGGGCAATATCCCCGGCTTCGGTCTCCAAGGCCGCTACCAGGGCCTCGCCCGTGTCGCACTCAATGCGCTGGAGACGCTCAAGCGCCCAGTTGAGGTTGACCGCCGTGGGCCGCGACTCCCGCAACAGAGACAGCTCCTCCGCCAGCACCTCGGGCCAGCGCGCCACCGATCCGGCCCGCCAGTCCACGGCGCGCGCCGCCAACACCACACCCCAGGCGGCGGCGATGCCAATGGCCGGTGCCCCGCGCACAACCATCTTGTGAATCGCCTCGGCGACCTCCGCGGCAGTGACACAGCGACGGTGCTCAATGCGGTGCGGCAAACCGCGCTGGTCCAGCAAAAACAGGGCATCGTCACGCCAGTCGATTACTCGGGGCAAAGCGTTTTTCATACAGGACACCGTTTCATTGAATTATTCGACCCCACCGGCAGAGAGGGGCGCCATCCAGGCCAGACACATGGCGACGGCAATGGCCGCCGCCAGAGCCCCGGCCAGCGCGGTCACCCCGACGCCCCAGTCCAGCAATACGCCAAACACCACCGGCGAAGCGGCAGTGGAGACCACCATGGTGGCCTGGGCCAACGCACGCACGGCGCCCAGGTGTGTGACGCCGTAGCGCTCCGGCCAGAGCGCGCCACCGGCGGTGGAGATTCCGCCCTGGCTGATACCCGCCAGGGTCAAATAGAGCGCCGGGATCCACTCGGCGTGGCCCAGGGACAACACCGCCATGGCGGCGGCTATCGGCAATAACATCCAGGGCAAGGCCCGCTGCGCCCCCAGGCGATCCACCACAGAGCCGGCAAACAGCAACATGGACAGGTGCCCCAGTGCATAGCCGCTGAAGGCCCCGGCCATCAGCGGCAAAGACCAGCCGCGCTCGCCGGCAATGGCACCCTGGTGAAAGAGAATGGCGGTGACGGTAAATGGCACAGCCAGGGCGGCGGGCAGCAGCAGATAGAAACCCTTGTCGCGCAGTACCTGTCCCCGGGTCATGTCCGCCACCTGGCCCTCGTCGCGATCCTCCCGACCCATGGGCGGCAGGGGCGCCCGGCGACTGAGTATGTGCAGGAGCGGCCAGAGGAAAAGAACAATTACCAGGGCGCTGACCAGCCAGGCGCTGTGCCAGTCCAGACGGGTGATAATCAGGGCGGCCCCCAGAGGCAACAGGGCCTCGGCCAGAGGGAAGCCGCCAGCGGTGAGTGCCATAACCTTGCCGCGCTGCCTGTCAAAATAGCGCCCGGCGGTGGTCAGCCCGACATGAGCCATCAACCCCTGGCCGGCAAAGCGGACCAGAAAAAAACCGGGCAAAAGCATCAGCCAGTGGTGGCTTTGCCAGAGAACCAGACAACCCGCCGCCAGCAAAGCCATCACCAGACCGGTAACCCGGTGCAGGGGCCAGCGATCGACCCAGCCGCCAGCGTGGAGCAGCATTAGAGCCGAAGTAATGGTGGCGCCGCTGTAGAGAGCGCCGTAAAGACCGTGACCGATGCCCAGACTGTTGCGGATGCCATCGCCAAAGACAGCGATAAAAAAGGTCTGCCCAAAACCGGAACTGGCTGTGGCCAGCAAGGCGAACAAAGCCAGTTCGGGGTGGCCACGGATAAAAGCCGGTACGCGAAGCATGACCAATTTTCGCACAGAGCGGGGAGCCAGTGCGATGCTTATCGCATCAATCGCCGGCGGAGACGACCCGGTTGCGACCCGATTCCTTGGCCCGGTAGAGCGCCTCATCGGCGGCGTGAATCAAATGCTCGTAGTGCCCTTCGCTGCTGGCCCGCGTAGTGGCCACGCCGATGCTGGCGGTGACATGGTCAGCGGCCCTGGCGTGGGGGTGGGGAATGTTGCGCTCGGCCAGTGCGTGACGAAATTTCTCGGCGAGTTGGTGGGCCGCTTCGCCATCGGTGTCGGGCAGCAGCACGATAAACTCCTCGCCGCCGTAGCGGGCGGCACAGTCGGAAACGCGCTGAAACTGTTCCTGCAAGAGCGCGGCGACGGTTTCCAGACAGGCATCACCGGCCTGGTGACCAAAGTGATCGTTGTAGGGTTTGAAGTCGTCGATATCGATCAGGATGATACTGACCAGGCAGGCCGAGCGGCTGGCCCGGCGCCACTCTGCTTGCAGCTGCCGCTCCAGTTCCCGCCGGTTAAAGAGCCCGGTCAGCGGGTCGGTAGTCGCCATCATCTGCAGTTGCTCGTTGGCGGCGCTGAGTTGGCGGCGTTCGAGCTCGAGGATACGCTGCTGCAGAAAGTCCTTGCGCGCGGTGTACTCCAGGTAATAGCTGGCGACCCAGGTAATCAGTGCCGTGCAGAAAAAAGTGATATTGAAAGAGGCGATGACCTCAAAAGGCTGTGGCCGCAAGGGAAAGAGCACCAGGTTGACACTGATTAGAACCATGGCGCCTATCATCAGGGCGCGCAGGAAAAACATGTGGCAGATCACCGCAGCAAACATCATGACCAGCATGTAGGAAGGCAGATAGTGCATAAAGATTCGATCCGGCGCGACCAAAAGCACCAGGGTCGTCATGTGTACAGTGCACAAGGTGAGCTGGAATAGAAATTCCTGCTGATAGCGATAAAACAGGGGCGACATCGTCAGAATCCCGCCGACAAGGACCACCGTAAAGCCAACCCCGTGCCGCATGGGGGCAATGTGTTTCAGCTCCTCACCAAAGAGCACATAATCGAGCAAACCAAAAGCGCCAATGGCCAGAGCGGCTACCAACAGGCACAGGCGGCGATAAAGCAAAGCCTGGCGGTTGTGGGCGCGAACAAACCGGCGCTCCAGGACATCGGAAAAGCGCAACAGCCGAACGCCATGCTCGGAGATGCCCTCAAGTCGGCGGATTTCCCGGGCGGCACTGTCGCTGTAATAATTATTTTGCTCTATCGCCATGGCGCCTTGTGACAATCACAAAATGACTCGGTTCATACTGCCTCAGACGCGGGCCGTCTGTCTCCCCTGCCCGCTCTGCGGTATTTTTTAGCGGCCGGAGGGCACCTCGCCCAGGGCGGAAGTCAACAGGGCGTACAGGTGCCCGGGCATCTGATCGATCATCTGCTCCCGGGCGCGCTGCTCGACCACATGGGCCTCGGTGGCCGACACTTTGAAACTGTGGCGCTGCTTGGCCATCACCTGATCGCCGCGCAACAGGGTGAGCTCAATGCCACCGCGCAGCCAGTGCCACTGCTGGCGAAACTCCACCGGCGAGGAATCGACTTCCAGCAACAAGCGGTACTCGGCCTCCTCATCGGCCCGGTCTGCCACACCCAAAGCCTCAAGACCGCCACTCAACACGCTCTGCCACTCGGCACTGTCGGCCACGCCGACCACGGACAGTGCCGCCAGTCCACTGCGAATGCTCTGCAGCAACTCGGTGGCAGAGGTGCGAGCGGGCAACCCCTGGCCCGCTACCGTAGCGAGATTGCGGTTGAGTGCCTGGCGCTCCAGGGCCCACTGCCGGGCCTGTTCCCAGGCGCTGAAAACCCGCACCGGGCGGTCGCTGTGCTGACGGGCGTAGTCCATGGCGTCACCAATGCGGCGATCGAGTTGGCGCACTTCATCGCGCAAGCGGCGGGCCGCCGGATCGCGTTCGAGCACGGCCAGACTGTAGTGGGTATCGCCCAGGTCGCCGCGCTCGCGCCAGTGCTGGACCACTTCGGCCCCCTCCAGCACCTGTTTGGCAAAGGCGGTCACGCTGCGGCCGGCACGCTGGGTGTTCTCCACCTGCCGGCCCTCGCCACTCTGGCGGACAATGGCCGTGGCAGTGTCCTGGCTGCTGTCACTGATGCTGACCTCAAACTCCCGGGCCAAATTGGCCAGGGCGGAGGCGTTGGCGCTCTCGCGGTTGTCGGCACTGCCCACGGCGCTCATGTATTCATCTTCACTGTAGGCGCTGGCCGGGCGGTCGACCCAGTCCGGGCGGCTGCCGCTGCCGGCACAACCCACCAGGGCCAATGCAGTCAGGACCAGCAACAGTTTATTCAGCGGGGCTTTCCATTTCGCTTTCTGTGTCTTCAACATCGCTCTCTTCCTCTTGTGCGGGCAGCGCCAACGGCGGGTAGGCGTAGGCCCTTGTGGCCGCCTGCTGCAGCCATAATACGGTGGTGCGGCCAGCTTCAATGTTCACTTCGCCACTGCGACTGCTGTCACCGATGCGTTGAATTTGCCGACTCATCAAATAGTGGTAAGTGCCCGCCGGCAATGCCGTGCGACTGACCTGAATATTCGACGGCAGGGTGTTCCAGCTCCGAACATCGGCCACTTCAGACACCATGCCGGCAATATTGGCCACCAAACCCGCCAGCGGACTGTTCTTCTTTGCCTCTTCTACAGCGCGGTGTTTGGCCACCATACGCGCCAGGGCGGCGGCGGTCAGCTTGCCCTTCTCCGCCTCCAGGTCCTCGCGAGCCACTGCCTCGACATCCTCAATCAATCCGGTTTGCACATCCCGGCGCACTGGACCGTGCAGCTGAAGCGTGCGGCGCTCGTAGCCCATGGGTTTTGGCGGGTAACTGGGCAGGGCCAGGGAGACATACTGTTCCAGTCCAGGGGCATAGACCGAGGCCGCCACCTGGGTGCGGGCGCTGACCGTACCCTGCATGGCCACGACGACCAGCTCGCCCTGCCCGCTATCCAGTGCCGGGGGCTCACCGAACTTCTCCCGCCAGCGCCCGGCGGCGTCCCGGCGGCCAGACTGCTCGGCGGTGCGAATCAACGAGAGCTTGAGCGCCGACGGCGGCGACTGATCCCGGGCCTGCATGATGTTGTGTGCCTTGTCATAGGCAATGTAGGCGTTGTCCCACTCGCCGCCGAGCTCGTAGACAAGACCACTGACATAGCGGGTAATGGCCAGTTGGCCGTTCATCTCATCCTCATCCTGCAGGGCGCGAACCAGGGTATCCGCCTGCAACATCTCGACGCGGGCGCCGTCGAGGTTACCCGAGGCCAGATAGCTGAGCGCCAGCAGCGCCTGCAGAATGACCTGTTCCCCGGGCGTACCGTCGTAGGCGCGCAGGGTTTCGTTAACCGTGCCGGCGCCAACATTTTCACTGACACTGGCCGCTCGCAGGGCCTCAAAACCGCGCTTGGCTTCGTCCCAGTCCTCGCGGGCGGCCTCAAGATCCCCATTGAGTGCATGCAACATGCCGCGATTGAGCAGCAACTGCACCCGGTCCCGGTCGGGCACCTTCGTCATTTCGAGCTGGCGCAGCAACACATCGGGAGATGTCTGCCCGACCTGCTGCGACAGCTCGTTCATCTTCCACTGGTGCTGGGCACAGCCCTGGACGAGAAAGGCAGCGCCCAGCAACAGTGCCGGGCGCCACACCTTGCGCACAGACCGTGCGCGCTGGAAAACGCCAATGCGGAACATTACGGCCGAGCGCCGTTAGAAGCGCAGGTTGGCATTCTTGATGTACTTCTTGATCTTCTTCTGACCAATCCACACCTTGCGGTTATCGGCCAGACTGATCATGGTCAGGTCGATCTGGTAGAAGCGCACCTGCTGCTTGCCTTCGCGATCAACGATGGTGTTGATCTCGCCCTTGAGCATGTAGTCCGCACCCAGCTCGCGACCGGCGGCGTTGCGGGTCTCGGCACTGGCGTTGAGATCCTGATCGACGCGCTCGTCGCGAATCTCATCGCGCTCTTCGGAGGAGGCCACGAAGTCGACGCGACCGGAGTTGATCAGGGCTCGCTCCATGTCGTTGATAAAGGTATTTACATTAATGTGCTCGTGGCTAAGGTTGCGCACCGTGCCGACGATCACCGCCGGGCGCTCGCCCTCGCGGCGCACATGGTCGGAGACCCAGGGCCGGGCCAGGGCATCGCTGATCATTTCCTCGGACACCAGACGCGAGTCGGTGTCGTTCCAGGCACCGCTGAGGTCGCGGGTTTCATCCACGCCGATGCGCTGCACCTTGGTGCCACCACAGGCGGCCAGAGTGGTGGCCAACACCACGATCAATCCTTTATTCATCCACTGGCTGGTCATTATTTTGTCTCCTGTACGACTTGTTTAAAGGTTTGCCCCCCGCGCTCTTCAAAGTATTCCTTGAAGGCGCCGGTCAGTGATTTGGACAGCTTCAGGTTTTCTTCCACCGCTTCCATATCGAGTTCGGCAAAGGCGTAGATGTCACCGTTCTCGGGGTTCTTCCAGTGGCCGACAATGCGCGCACCGCTGAGCAACTGGCGCGTTTCACTTTTCAGGGTCTGCTCGATGTCGACATCGGTCTGACCACCGCTGTGGGCGCTAAAGTCTTCAATGGTGGCATCGATGTAACTCGACAACACCCGGGCGATCTCGGCACGGGCGCGGTTGTCGGCGGTGGAACGCTGCAGGGAAAAGTCGCCCATGGCCGGGGCCATGCCGACGCCCTGAATCAGGCGGCCGTCATCGTCCTCAACCGCCTGAGTACCTTCGTTGACCCAATCCGGCGCACCGTCAATACCCAGGTCGCTCTCGATGGTGGTACGGCCACCGCAGGCGCTCAGGGCCAGAGCGGCAAAGGCCATCAACAACAGTGAAAACAGGCGGCTGGAATGGGAGTTAATCGCTGACAATGGCATGGTGATGTCCTTATTAAGTGTTGGTTTAGCGCTTGAGCTTAGCACGATTAGATACTATTCCAATTGGCCTGTACCGGGAATGGCAGTATCCTTGCCGCCATGAGCCAAATTGATCTTCTGATAGACGCCGCCTGGGTCGCACCGGTGGAGCCCGACGAACGGGTTCTGGAAAATCACAGCGTGGCCGTGGACAAGGGCCAAATCGTCGCCGTGCTGCCCACGGAGCGCGCCCACCAGCGCTACCGCGCCGAGACTCATCGACAACTGTCCCATCACCTGCTGATACCGGGGCTGATCAATGCTCACGGCCACGCCGCCATGAGTTTGTTCCGGGGCCTCGCCGACGACCTGCCACTGATGACCTGGCTGCAGGAGCACATCTGGCCCGCCGAGGGCCAGTGGGTGAGCGACGCCTTTGTCGCCGAGGGCACGCGACTGGCCATGGCCGAAATGCTGCGCTCGGGCACCACCTGCTTCTCCGACATGTACTTTTTCCCCGATGTGGTCGCCCGGGAGGCCCGGCGCATCGGCATGCGTGCCAGCGTTGGCCTGATCCTGATCGACTTTCCCACGGTGTGGGCGGAGAACCCCGACGCCTATCTGCGCAAGGGCATCGAGGTCCACGATGCCTGGCGACACGACAGCCTGATCAGCACTTTTTTCGCTCCCCACGCGCCCTACACCGTCTCCGACGGTCCCCTGCAACAGGCGCGGATGATGGCCGATGAGCTGAACATTCCGATTCAGATGCATGTTCACGAGACCGCCGGCGAAGTGGCCGATGCCGAATCAGCGGACGGTCGGCGCCCCCTGGCGCGACTGG
The DNA here is from genome assembly GCA_051747425.1 of Pseudomonadota bacterium. GTDB lineage: Bacteria > Pseudomonadota > Gammaproteobacteria > HTCC5015 > HTCC5015 > HTCC5015. Next base: position 218,215 of record JBNJGD010000003.1, on the reverse strand, counting down.
ATGACCTGGGCCTTTTGTCGCCCCAGTTTATGGCCGTGCATATGACGCAACTGACCGACGCAGAGATCGAACGCCTGGCCGCTACCGGCAGCCATGTCATCCACTGCCCCGAGTCCAACATGAAACTGGCCAGCGGCATCTGTCCGGTTCAGGCTCTTCTTAACGCCGGCATCAATGTCGCCCTGGGCACCGACGGTGCTGCCAGCAATAACGATCTGGACATGATCGGCGAGATGCGAAGCGCCGCCCTGCTGGGCAAGCTGCCCAACGAACACGGCCCCGCCGAGGCCACGGCGGTGAGCGCTCACCAGGTGTTGAAAATGGCCACTCTGGGCGGCGCCCGGGCCCTGGGCCTCGAAGAGCACTGCGGTAGCCTGGTGGCAGGGAAGTCCGCCGACATCGCCGCCATCGATCTCGGCCAACTGGCCACCCAGCCGGTCTATGACCCGGTGTCGCAGCTGGTCTACGCCGCCAGCCGCGATCAGGTCAGCGATGTCTGGGTACAAGGTCGACCCCAGCTGACCGAGGGGCGCCTGGATCACTTCAACACCCGGCACCTGATGGAGAGCGCCGGGGAATGGCGCCAACGCATTCAGAGCACCGACCAACAGCGAGAGCAAAGTCAATGAGCAATGTCGACCCGGCTGAAATCCACAAATTCAACGCCTCCTCCGAACACTGGTGGGACAGGGAGGGCGAGTTCAAACCCCTGCACGAAATCAACCCGCTTCGCCTGGGCTACATTGAAGAGCGCTGCGGCGGCTTGACCGGCAAGCGCGTGCTCGATGTTGGCTGCGGCGGCGGTATTCTGGCCGAGGCCCTGTCGGCCGCCGGCGCCGATGTCAGCGGCCTCGACCTGAGCAGCGAGGCCCTGCGCGCGGCCCGTCTGCACGCACGGGAGAGCGGCGAGCCGGTGGAGTATCTGGAGCAAAGTGTGGAGTCCTTGGCCGAGGAGCGCGCCGGACAATACGATGTGGTCACCTGCATGGAAATGCTCGAGCATGTACCCGATCCCGAGTCCGTCATCCGCGCCTGCGCACAGCTGGTCAAGCCCGGCGGCGATGTGGTGATGAGCACGCTCAACCGCAACCCGAAATCCTTTCTCTTTGCCATCATCGGCGCCGAGTATGTACTCAACCTGGTGCCCCGTGGCACCCACGAGTACACCAAGTTTATCCGTCCCTCGGAACTGTCGCGCTGGGCCCGCTCGGCGGGGCTCGACACCCGCCACGCCACCGGCCTGCACTACAACCCGGTCACCCGCCGTTACTGGCTGGCCGACAATGTCGATGTGAACTACCTGATGCACACGGTCAAGGCCCGCGCGTGAAAGCCCTGCTTTTCGACCTCGATGGCACCCTGGCCGACACCGCCGGCGACCTGATCGAGGCCACCCAGCGGGTCCTCGACGACCGGGGCTTGCCCCGGCGCCCCTTTGGCGAACTGCGCCCCCAGGTTCCCAATGGCAGCATGGCCCTGGTGGCGGCCGCCATGGGCGAACACTTCCCCGACGACGAATCGGCGGCCAATGAATTGCGCGACCGCCTGTGGCAACACTACCAGCAGGCGCTGTACGAGAACCCCGCCCTCTACCCCGGCCTGATGGATATCATCGAGCAATGGGAGGCCCGCGGCCTGCCCTGGGGCGTAGTCACCAACAAGCCCGACCGCTTTGCCGAGCCGCTGCTGGAGGCACTGGGGCTCTCCGAGCGCCTTGCCGTCTGGCTGGGTGGTGACAGCCTGCCGGTAAAAAAACCCGACCCGGCACCGTTGATCGAGGCCGCCAGTCGTCTCGGACTGCCAACCGCCGACTGCGTTTATGTCGGCGACGACCGCCGCGACGCCGAGGCCTCCCTCGCCGCCGGCATGCCCTGCCTGGTCGCCGCCTGGGACTTCATCCCCGAGGGCGAAGACCCCGCCACCTGGGGCACCCGGGGCATCGTCCACGACACCCGCCAACTCCTCGACGCTATCGATGATCTGAATTGATATTGATTGAGCCACAGAGGGCACAGAGAACACAGAGGTTTTGGGCGTCATTCCGGAAAGCGCGCAGCGCTTATCCGGAATCTCCCGCCCTGCAGGAAGGACTTGCTTAAGGCATCTCTGTGCGCTCTGTGTTCTCTGTGGCTATCCTGCGAAGGCCTGATAGAATGAGCGGACGCCAATAATAAGCTTACTGAATTCATGGCCCAGCGCAGTCCATCCATCGACGACGCCTACCAGCACTGTCTGGATATGGCGCGCAACCACTACGAGAATTTCCCGGTAGCCTCGAAGCTGCTGCCCGCCCGTCTGCGCGAGCCCGTGGCGGCGATCTACGCCTTTGCCCGGGTGGCCGATGACATCGCCGACGAGGGCGACGCCGATGCCGACACCCGACTGCGCCAGCTGGAACAGATGGACACACTGATTCAGGGTTTGGAGCTGGGCAATGTGCCCGAAGACCCCATCTATATCGCCCTGGCCGACACCATCGCCCATCACCAATTGCCTACCCGGCTCTTCCGCGATCTGCTCGATGCTTTCAAGCAGGATGTCACCAAAACCCGCTACAACGACTTCGACGAACTGCTGGACTACGCCCGCCGCTCAGCCAATCCGGTGGGCCGCCTGATGCTGCATCTGAGTGGCAATGACAGCGAACAAAACCTTAACGACTCGGACAAAATCTGTACTGCCCTGCAGCTGATCAATTTCTATCAGGATATCCAGCAGGACATCCGGGAAAACGACCGCGTCTACATCCCCCTGACCGAACTCGAATCCTACGAGCTCGGACCCGAGGATATCCGTATGGAAAACCAGAGCGCCGCGATGCAGGCATTAATGCAGTTCCAGATTCACCGGGCCCAGAAAATGCTGAGCGACGGCGCCGGCCTGGGCAAGCGCCTGAGCGGTCGCTTCGGTCTGGAAATTCGCCTGATTGTCGCCGGTGGCCTCAGGGTGTGCTATCGCCTGAGCCAGCAGGAAGACCTCTACTCCCGACCCCGTCTGACCCGGGGCGACTGGTTGCGCATTCTCTTCGCGGCCCTGTTCAAACGCGATCAGGCCGACGCCTCATGAGCGAGGTGTCGCTCGAACAGGCCCGCCGCTACTGCCTGGACAAAACCCGCAGCAGCGGCTCCAGCTTTTATCACAGCTTTCGCTTCCTGCCCGGCGACAAGCGCCTGGGCATGATTGCCCTCTACGCCTTCTGCCGCGAGGTCGATGATGTGGTCGACGAAACCCCCGAGGAGGCCACCGCCCGCCACGAACTGGACGAGTGGCGCCAGCGGGTGGAGGACCTCTATCAGGGCCGCGCCGAGCACCCGGTGTGCGTAGCCCTGGCCGACGACCTCCAGCGCTTTGACATGAAGAAGGAACACTTCCTCGAACTGATCGACGGCATGGCCATGGATCTTGACCAGGACCGCTACGCCAACTTCAGCGAACTGGCGCTCTACTGTTACCGCGCCGCTTCCGTGGTGGGTCTGCTCACCGTGGAAATCTTTGGCTACCGCGACCGCGGCACCCTCAAATACGCCCACGATCTGGGCATGGCCTTTCAGCTCACCAATATTCTGCGCGATGTCGGCGAGGACGCCCACCGCGGCCGCATCTACCTGCCGCTGGACGAACTCGAGCGCTTCGGCGTGCCCGCGGCCCAACTGCACCTGGACCAAACCACCCCCGAGGCGCAAAAACTCTTTGCCTTTCAGGCCGAGCGCGCCGAGCGCTACTACCAGCAGGCCTTTGCCGCACTGCCCGAGTGCGACCGCACCAACCAGCGCAGCGGCCTGATCATGGCGGCGGTCTACCACCGCCTGCTCCAGCGCATGGGGGAGTGCGACTACCGCATCCTCGAGAGCCGCCCCAACCTGTCCAAATGGCAGAAAATCCTCATCGCCTGGCGAGCCGCCCGCGCGGAAAGAAAACGCGCCCGCCAGCACAGCACACAGGTCGCCTCATGACACCGTCTCCCGTTCTGATCGTCGGCGGCGGCTGGGCCGGACTGGCCACCGCCAGCAAGCTCCAGCGACTCGGCCACCCCGTCACCGTGATTGAAGCCGCCAAGCAGTGGGGCGGACGGGCGCGCACCACCGCCATGGGCGACATGCAAGTCGACAATGGCCAGCACCTGATGCTCGGCGCCTACAAGGGCATGCTCGACCTGATGTCCGCCGTCGGGATTGAGGAGCACGATGTCTTCCTGCGCACCCCCCTCGATCTGCGCGTGCGCGACCTGGCCAGCGGCGGCGAACTGGGGCTGAGGGCACCCAAACTGCCGGCCCCGCTCAATCTGCTGGTGGCCTTTCTGCGCTGCCGGGGCATTGGCTGGAGCGACAAACTGCGCGGCCTCTTGAGCATGGATCGCATGATGCGAACGCGCTTCAAGGGCGATGACGATTGCGATGTGCTCACCCTGATGAAGCGCTGCGGCGTACCGGAAAACATTCAGCAAAAACTGCAAATACCGCTGTGCATTGCCGCCCTCAATACCGACCCTGAGCAGGCCTCCGGGCGCATCTTCGTCAATGTGCTGCGTGAGGCCTTCAAGACCAGTCGCGCGGCCTCGGATTTTCTGATTCCCATTGCCGACCTCGGCTCCCTGCTGCCCGAACCGGCGGCGGTGCACCTCAAGGCGCAGGGCGCCGAACTGCGACTCGACTGCAAGGCCGCCAGACCGATTATCGAAGACGGCCGCGTGACCGGTGTGGAAACCAGAGACGGCGAGCGCCTGCTGGCCGACCATACCGTGGTCGCCGCCAACTACCCCCAGGCCCGCAAACTGCTGGCCGGCCACGAGCTCACGCAACCACTGGGCGAGCGTCTGGCAAATTTTGCCGACGAACCCATCTACACCCTCTACTATCAGTTCGACGAATCCGTCGCCCTGCCCGACTACCCCATGCTCGGCCTGCTCGGCGGTCACGCCCAGTGGCTGTTTGACCGCCGCATCGTCGGCCAGCCGGGGCTGTTGGCGGTGGTCATCAGCGCCGACGGCCCCCACAGCCAACTCAGCCGCAAACAACTGGCTGGCGAAGTGCTGGACGAATTGCGCCGGGCGCTGAAGCCCATGGGCGTCGAACTGCCCGAACCCCGCGACACCCTGGTGCTCAAGGAGGCCCGCGCCACCTACCGCTGCACCGTGGGCGTGCTCCAGCAGTGCCCGGAGAATCGCACCGATGTCGACGGCCTGTGGCTGGCCGCCGACTACACCCGCACCGGTTTTCCCGCCACCCTCGAAGGAGCCGTGCGCAGCGGGTATAATTGCGCCGAGATGATTCACGCCCTGCCTACCCAACGCTAGACCGGCTTTTCGCCGCCAGGAAGCACATGTCTGACACGCCCTCCCTTAAAGATCGCATTATTCTCGTCACTGGCGCCGGCGGTGGCCTGGGAGAGGTAGTGAGCAAGGCCTGCGCCGCCGCCGGCGCCACCGTGGTCCTGCTCGGTCGCAAGGTACCCAAACTGGAGCGAGTCTACGACGAGATCGTCGCGGACGGCGGCCCCGAGCCGGCCATCTACCCGCTGGATCTCAGCGGCGCCAGCCCCGAGGATTTTCTCGATCTGGCCAAGGTACTTGAAGACCATTTCGGCAAGCTCGACGGTCTGCTGCACAACGCCGCAGACATTGGCGAGCTGACTCCACTGACCCTCCACGACCCCAATCAGTGGATGAAGGCCTGGCGCATCAACCTGCACTCACCCTACTTCCTGACGCAGGCCTGCCTGCCCCTGCTGCAGGCCAGTGACAACGGCAGCGTGGTGTTTACCGAACACGATTGTCAGGGCGCCTACTGGGGCGCCTACGGCGAGTCCAAGGCCGCCGTGGCCCACCTGGTCGACAGCCTGGCCCATGAACTCGATGGCAAACCCCGGGTCAACGGCCTGCGCCCCGGTCCGCTGATCTCACCCATGCGCTCGCGCAGCCACCCGGGCGATGACCTCTACGCTTTGCCGCCCATGGAAAGTGTCACCCCCGCCTACCTGGCCCTCTTTGATTCCGACGGCGACGACAACGGCCGACACATTGACGCCCAGCAACCCTGATCACCCTCCCCCAGTACAGTCAAATCAGGTAATCTCTTTACAGGATAATGACATCGGGAGCGAAGACGAAAACAATTAGAAGACAGACTAGGCGATGCAAAGCGGTTTACTGGATCTCATCGGCGACATTTACGAAGCCTCTTATAGACCGAAAGAGTGGCCGGTTTTTTTTGAAAAACTCTGTCAGACCATGGACGCCTTTGGCGGAGCCCTGTTTGTCGAGGATCACCACAACCGCGAGCGCTACATCCTGGCCGGCTACGGCCTGCCCATTGCCTACAAGGCGGCCTTTCGTTTGGGCCTGGCCAAACACGACTACCCCTACCAGGCACAGAAAGACCAGCCAGAGGGCATGGCCCGGCAAATTGTCGACCACCGCGAGATGCGGGAATCCCATCCCACTTATTACCGCTTGCTGCTCTCGCCCAACCAGTGTGGCTTTATCGCCGGAATGAATGTCATTAATGACGATGAGTGGATGATCGGCATCGCCTTTCAGCGTCGAATGGACAAACCACCCTTTTCCCGGCGGGAAATTGAGTTTTTACAGCAACTCCACCCCCACCTGAAACGGGCCATTCGCATTCACAAGGAATTCGCCCGACTTCGCCAGCAAAAACAGAGCCTGGAGGAAACCCTGTCAAAACTGACACTGGGTGTAGTGCTCGTCGACCCGGCAGGCAATGTGCAATACGCCAACCCGGTCGCCAACAGCATTTGCCGACAACACGGCGGACTGGCCCTGAAAGACAGTGGCCTGATCTGTGCCCACCGCGCCGACCAGCAGGCGGCCCTGCTACAGGCCATCGACCGGGCCGCCACTTCGCGCGCGGGGACACTACAGAGCGGCCGCCAGGCCCTGGGCTTTGATCACCCCGATCAGGCGCATCCTCTCAGCGCTATCGTGGCCACCGCCACGGCGGATACCATGCCCCTGGCCTTTACCCAACCGGGGGGCGCCGTACTCTACCTGTCTTCATCCCGGGTCGAAAACAACCTGACGAGTGAAGCCCTGGAACAGATCTACCGGCTGACGCCCACCGAGGCCAATGTAGCCATCGGCCTGACCAACGGCCTCAGCGTCCAGCAAATCGCCGGGCAACTGAGTCGCCAACCCGAAACCGTGCGCACCCACCTCAAACGCGTTTTTCAAAAAACCGGCACGCACAAACAACACGAACTGGTCACGCTTTTGCTCGGCAGTGCCTTTGCATCGGTTCAGAAATGACCGTTCCTGACAAAAAGTTGACAGTCCTGGCGTAAACTCAGGGCTTGAAAGAATCTCTCCCCGCTTCGAGAGATTTGTAAACAGGAGAAAGGATTTATGCAATGGTTCAAGGCGTTTATTAGTGGTTTTCTGGCCACACTGATTTTTCACCAGGGCCTGTTCGGCCTGCTCTATCTGGCCGGCGCCGTGCCTCAGCCTCCCTTCAACCTCGATCCCGTGCCGCCCCTGGGTGTGCCCGCCGTGATCTCTCTGGCCTTTTTTGGCGGCTTGTGGGGACTGCCCGTCTGGGCTCTGATTCGCGGCAAGGCCGCCGGCGCCTACTGGTCGATCGCCACCGTCTTCGGCGCACTCGGCCCCACCGCCGTGGCCATGCTGGTGGTGTTCCCGCTCAAGGACCTGCCAGTCAGCGCCCAGACCTGGGTGGGTGGCCTTATCCTCAATGGCGCCTGGGGCATGGGTGTCGGGGTGTTTATGAAGGGGCTGGCGAGAACTTCAAATCGCCCTTGATGTCCTCGATGTCCTCGAGACCCACGGCGATGCGCACGAGGCCATCCTTCACGCCGGAGAGGGCGCGCTCTTCCTCGCTCAGGCGGCCGTGAGTGGTGCTACCCGGGTGAGTGATGGTGCTCTTGGTGTCGCCGAGATTGGCGGTGATTGAGAGCAGCTCAGTCTGGTTCATCAGCTCCCAGGCCGCAGCCTGGCCGCCCTTGAGCACAAAGCTGACGATGCCGCCGTAGCCGGTCTGCTGGTGGCTGGCCAGCTTGTGTTGGGGGTGCGACGGCAAACCGGGGTAGTAGACCCGCTCCACGGCACTCTGTTGTTCCAGCCACTCGGCCAGGGCCTGGGCGTTTTCGCTGTGCGCTTTCATTCTCAAACTCAGCGTCTCCAGCCCCTTGAGGAAAACCCAGGCGTTAAAGGGGCTCATGGCCGGTCCGCCGGTGCGCAAAAAGCTGTAGATTTTTTCCCCCACGGTCTCGCGATCGCCGACCACGGCGCCGCCCAGGGCGCGGCCCTGGCCGTCCAGGTACTTGGTGGCGGAGTGAATGACGATGTCGGCACCGTGATCCAGGGGCTTTTGCAGGGCGGGCGTGCAAAAACAGTTATCCACCGCCAGCCAACAGCCGTGAAGATGGGCCAGGCCCGCCAGCGCCTGAATGTCGGCCACTTCGGTCAGGGGGTTGGAAGGCGTCTCCAGAAACAGCAGTTTGGTGCGTGGAGTGATCGCCGCCTCCCACTCGCTCAGTTCGGTCTGGGAGACACTGTGCACGGTAATGCCGTAGCGCGGCAGAAACTGGTTGAAGAGCACGGAAGTGGAACCGAACACACTGCGCGAGGCGACGATTTCATCGCCCTGTTCAAGCAGTCCAAGGCAGGTGGCGAGAATCGCCGACATGCCGGAGGCGGTGGCCACGCAGGCTTCGCCGCCCTCCATGGCCGCCAGGCGCTGCTCGAAAGTCGACACCGTGGGATTGGTAAAGCGCGAGTAGATGCAGGCGTCTTCCTCGCCGGCAAAGCAGGCGGCGGCCTGCTCGGCCGAGTCAAAGACAAAGCTGGATGTCATGAATACCGGCTCGCTGTGCTCGCGAAAGGCCGTGCGTTCATGGCCGGCGCGAACGGCGATGGTCTGATCCTGGTACTCGCTCCAGTCAAAGGTGTTCATGGTCGACTCCGGTTCTGTATCGTTTGCGGCGGGGCATAAAAAAACCCGCTGGGCTAAAGCGGGCTTCCGAATCATGTCGAGAGGCTCTCGCTTTAGCGGCATTTGTTAAGCGCCCGCAAGCTGGCCCTTTCAGGGGGTCAAATCGGCGCTGACTCAATAATACTCCCCTGCCCCGGCCTTCTCAAGCCGCGAAACTACTCACCGCGAATACAGACCGGTGTGTCCTCGGCCACACGCTCGTAGAGTTCGATGATATCGGCGTTTTTCATGCGCACGCAGCCCACCGAGGCCGGTTGACCAATCAACCCCTCTTCATGGGTACCGTGAATGTAGATGTAGCGGCTGTGGCTGTCCACGCCATCGCCGCGGTTGTGACCCGGCTCGAGGCCGTCGAGCCAGAGGATACGGCTGGTAATGCAGTCCCGCCCGGTAGAGGCCTGGCGGTAACTGATGGCCACCACTTCGGGCTGGGGACGACGCCCCTTGAACACGCGACCGGCTACTTCATCACTGCCAATTTTGTCGGACACCCGGTGCCATCCGGTGGGGGTCTGCAGCGAGCCGTCAAAGCAACCGAAACCACGATGGGCCGTGGATACGGAATAGCGACGCACGGGCTCTTCACCCTGGAACAGCGTCAGGGTCTGGCTGTCGCCATCGACCCACAACCAGTCACCGGCGAGATCGATACCGAGCTCGGAGGCGCGGGCCCGTGCACTGTCGATGGCTTTAGCGGTACTCATCAGACCTCGATGTCCTCGACATCGACACTGGCGTCCCTGTTTTTGGCGCTGTCGTTGCGCAGGCCGTCGATGAACGCCAGATACTCGTCGTCTACATCGCCGGTGGGGTATACGCCGTTAAAGCAGGAGCAATCAAAATTTTCCAGCGACGGATTGCCCTGGCGAACGGCGTCCACCAGATCGTCCAGTTCCTGATAGAAAATCCGGTCGGCGCCGATGGCCTTGCCGATCTCCTCCTCGCTGCGCTCGTAGGCGACAAACTCCTTGGCGGTGGGCATATCGATGCCGTAGACATTGGGGTAGCGCACCGGCGGTGCCGCCGAGGCCATGTAGACGCGCTTGGCGCCGGCCTCCCGGGCCATCTGAATAATTTGCTGAGAGGTTGTGCCGCGGACGATGGAGTCGTCTACCAGCAATACATTCTTGCCCTTGAACTCCAGCGAAATGGGATTGAGTTTCTGGCGCACGGATTTCTTGCGCTCGCTCTGTCCGGGCATGATAAAGGTGCGGCCGATGTAGCGGTTCTTGATAAAGCCCTCGCGGTATTTGACGCCGAGGTGTTGGGCCAGCTCGGCGGCGGAGGTACGGCTGGTGTCGGGGATGGGAATGACCACATCGATGTCGTGATCGGGGAAGTCGCGAAGGATTCGGTCACCCAGTTTCTCACCCATGCGCATGCGCGACTTGTACACCGAGATGTCGTCGACAATGCTGTCCGGGCGGGCGAAGTAGACATACTCGAAAATGCACACAGTCTTGGTCGTGTGCTCGGCACACATGGCGGTGTGCACCTTGCCGTGCTTGTCGATAAACAGGGCCTCGCCGGGTTCGATATCGCGAATCACTTCAAAACCGTTGCCCTCCAGGGCCACGCTCTCCGAAGCCACCATATACTCGGTGCCCTCGGGGGTCTCGCGCTTGCCGTAAATCAGGGGGCGAATGCCATTGGGGTCGCGGAAGGCGAGAATGCCGCGACCGGCCACCATGCTGACCACTGCATAGCCGCCCTTGGCCCGGCGAAAGACATTCCTGACCGCCGAAAAAACATCCTCGGGCAGCAGCTTGCCGGTGCTGTAACGCTGCAACTCGTGGGCAAAAACATTGAGCAGGATTTCCGAGTCGGAAGAGGTGTTGATGTGGCGGCGGTCCTCTTCGAACAACTCCTGCTTGAGTTGCTCGGCGTTGATCAGGTTGCCGTTGTGGCCCAGTGAAATACCAAAAGGCGAATTGACATAGAAGGGCTGAGCTTCTGCACTGGAGGCGCAACCGGCGGTGGGGTAGCGAACATGACCGATACCCAGGTTCCCCTTGAGGCGCATCATGTGTCGGGTGTGAAAGACATCTCGCACCAGACCGTTGGACTTGCGCAGAAACAGCCTCCCCTCCTCGTTGCAGGTCATGATCCCGGCGGCGTCCTGGCCGCGGTGCTGAAGCAATATCAAACCATCGTAAAGTACCTGGTTAACGGAGTTCGAACCGTAGACACCGATCACACCACACATGGACTTTCACCTTATCGTTATTTCGGAAATACAAACTTGGCCGCCACATCGCCGGGCATCAGCGAGACGAACCATTCACAAAGCGCCTGGAAATAAGCCAACAGAACCGCCTCCTGCCACCAGTCGGCGCGACTGAGTTCGACAAAGGCGCCGAACAGAATCAGGGCGCAGACAATCACCACGCCGCGAATCAAACCAAACAGACCACCCAGAGCGCGGTCAGTGTGGCTCAAGCCGGTCTTTTCCACCAGCGAGCCAACGATAAAATTGACCAGACCACCGACGATCATGGTGGCGACAAACAGGACGATCAGGGCGATGCCCTGGCGCAGCCAGCCGCCCGTGATGGCCTCGGGCCAGAGCGTAGCCAGTTTGGGGGCAAACTGGATACTGATGACTGTCGCCGCAATCCAGCTGATCAGGGAGATGGCCTCCTTGACGAAGCCGCGGAAAAGCGCCACGCCCGTCGAGACCAGGACAACCAGAACGATGGCGACATCTATCCAGTGCATCAGGGATACTCCATGACGAGGCCGTCGCGCTTTTCGTCACTCTGCAGTCGCTTGCGCACCGATTCGGCCTGATCCCGGGTCTCACTGGGGCCAATGCGCACGCGGTAGACGCGGCTGCTGCCGATGCCACTGGCCTCGACAAAACTGTGGTAACCGGCCTCGCCCAACTGATCGCTCAGGCCCTCGGCATTGTCGCGACTGCTGAAGCTGCCAATCTGGACAATCCATCCCTTGTCGACATCGGTCTTTCCGGGAACGGGGTCGGGATCGGAAGTGCTTTGCTCCTGCGGAGCGGGTGCCGGTTCAACCGGCGGCGCCTCGGGTGCCGGGCGCGCGGGTGCGGGGGTATCGGGGCGCACTTCCAGCGGTTTTTCCACCGCTACCACCTCGGCGCTCTCGGCATCCGGCTGCAGAATCAGCGTGGTGGCGTGCTGCGATGGCAGCCCCAGGGCAATTTCATCGGCCTGGCCCTCGACACCACTGCCATCGAGTATCGAGGGCAAAAAAACCACCGCCAGCAACACCCAGATCGAGGCGCCTACCAAGCGTTGTTTCAAAAGTTCATCCACCGTCGCTACCTGCCTCGCCGACGCGGCGCGGTGGCCGATCGTCTGCCGCCACACCATTGAAAAGCGCTGGCATTATAACGCACCTTCCGCGGGTAATCCCATGACCTCGGCCACGGTAAAAAACGACCCTGTTACCACGATCAGGTCGTCCTCCGAAGCCGCCGCCAAAGCGCCCCGATAGGCATCGGCCACACTGGCGTACTCACTGGTCTCCTCCGGCGCGGCACCGGGCAGCTGCTCGCGCAGATCCGCCACCGACATACCCCGGGGCACGGCCGGGCTGGCCAGGTGCCACCGGGGTTGCAAAGCGCCCAGCACCGCACCTGTGTCGCGCACTTCCTTGTCTTTCAACATGGCCAGAACCAGATGCAGACCGCTGCGGGGAATACCCGCCAACGCGCCAAACAGGGCCCGAGCGGCGGCCTCGTTGTGGGCCACATCGAGAATGACTTTGGGCCTCTCGCGCCAGACCTGCAGGCGCCCTGTCAATCGGGCGTCGCGTATGCCTTCCGCCAGAGCCTCGCGCGGTACCGGTCGCCGCTCCTCAAGCAATAACACGGCCATGGCTGCACAGGCAGCGTTATCCAGTTGCACCGGTGCCTTGAGGTGACTCGGCCAGGGCAGGTCCACAGACAGCGCCCCCCACTGGAGAGACCAGTAATCGTGGCGGTTCAGGCTCTGGTGAACCTGTACATCAAACTGCTCGCCGCGCCCGTACCACTGGCTGCCGAGTGCTCCAGCGGTCTCGCGAAGCGTCGCCGGTGGTTGTCGGTCGCCACTGATCGCCGGACAGTCGGGGCGAAATATCCCCGCCTTTTCGCGACCGATATCCTCGCGGGTATCACCCAGCCAGTCGCGGTGATCAATGGATACGGAGGCGACAATGGCGACATCGGCATCGACCACATTGCTGGCGTCCAGGCGGCCGCCGAGACCCACCTCGAGCAAAACCACAGACAGCTGCTCGCGGGCAAACAGCCACAGGGCGGCCAGCGTACTGAATTCAAAATAAGTCAGACTGGTGTCACCGCGGGCTTCGTCGATGGCGGCAAAGGCGGCGCAGAGATCGGACTCGGTCACCTTGTCACCGTCGATGCGAATGCGCTCGCAGTAGTCGATAAAGTGGGGGGAGGTAAACAGGCCCGTGCGGTAACCGCCCCGGCGGTAAATGGCATCGAGAAAGGCCAGGGTCGACCCCTTGCCGTTGGTGCCGCCGACGGTAATGATCACGGCGGAGGACAGGTCGGGGGCAAGGCGCTCGAGCACCGCGCGGATGCGATCGAAACCGAGATCCACCGCCGAGCTGTGCAATTGCTCTTGCCAGTTCAGCCAGTCGGAAAGCGTCTCGAAGCGGGGCGACATCAAGGCGCCGAGCCGAGCATCTCAAGCATGCGCGAGATGGTCTGCTTGAGACGGTGCCGGTGAACCACTTGATCCAGGGCACCGTGTTCGAGCAGAAACTCGGCGCGCTGGAAGCCCTCGGGTAAAGTCTCGCGCACGGTCTGCTGAATCACCCGGGGACCGGCGAAGCCAATCAGGGCGCCGGGCTCGGCGAGGTTAATGTCACCCAACATGGCCAGGCTGGCCGAAACGCCGCCCATGGTGGGGTCGGTCATCACCGAGATATAGGGCACGCCGGCCTCGGACAGGCGCCCCAGTGCGGCGCTGGTCTTGGCCATCTGGAACAGTGAGGTCAGTCCCTCCTGCATGCGCGCGCCGCCACTGGCGGAGAAGTTGATCAGGGGACGGCGCTCGGCCAGTGCGATTTCGGCGGCCAGGGCAAAGCGCTCACCCACCACCGCCCCCATGGAGCCACCGATAAAAGCGTACTCGAACGCCGTGGCCACCACCGGGCGACCATCCACTTCGCCCTTGCTGGCCAGCAGGGCCTCATCCTCGCCACACTTTTTGTATTGCTGGACCAGGCGATCCTTGTAGCGGCGGCTGTCCTTGAACTTGAGAATGTCCTTCGGTTTGAGCGCTTCGCCAATGGCCTCGCGACGGGGACCATCGAGGAACCAGTCGAGACGCTGTCTTGCCGAAATGTGGTGATGAAAACCACACTTGGGACAAACCATCTGGTGTTTTTCCAGCTCGTTGCGATAGAGCGTCACCTTGCAAGACTCGCACTGAACCCAGACGCCTTCCGGCACTGGGCTTTTATTGCGCGAACCCACCTTGGCGGGCATCAGTCTCTCGTACCAACTCATGTCAGCAGTGTAATCCCAGTCGCCCGTGGAGTGAATGGCTAGGCATCCATCGCCTCGCGCATCTCTGACAGCAGTCCGACAATGTCCGCCTTGGCCCGCTCCAGGTCGCCCTCGCTGGCACCAATCCGGTTGACCAGGGCGCTGCCGACCACCACGGCGTCGCCGCAGGCGGCCATGGCCGCCGCAGTTTCAGCATCTCGTATGCCAAAGCCGACCCCCAGGGGCAAGTCGGTCACAGAGCGAATCTCCGACAGCTTGGCTTTAACCGCCTCCCTGTCGAGTGTGGCGGCACCGGTCACGCCCTTGAGGGACACATAGTAAATAAAACCACTGGCCTGACTGGCAATGGAGCGAATGCGCTTGTCCGTACTGGTGGGAGCCACCAGAAAAATCGGATCGAGCGAGAGCTGCGCCAGGTAGCGGGTCAGCATGTCGGCCTCTTCCGGCGGCAGATCCACCGTCAGAACACCGTCGACACCCACCTGTGCGGCGCGCTCGGCAAAGCGCTCGTAGCCCATTACTTCAATGGGGTTCAGATAGCCCATCAACACTACAGGCGTATTCTGGTTTTCACGGCGGAACTCGGCCACCATGTCCAGCACCTGCCCCAGCCCCAGTTTGTGCTCCAGGGCCCGCTCGCAGGCCTGCTGAATGGCCGGGCCATCGGCCATGGGGTCGGAGAAAGGCACGCCCACTTCGATGATATCGGCCCCGGCTTCCACCAGGGCATGCATCAGGGGCACCGTCCAGGCCGGCTCGCTGTCACCGGCCGTGATGTAGGGTATCAGTGCCTTTTTGTCGGCCTCGCGCAACTGCGCAAATGTCTTTTCAATACGGCTCATAGTTCGATGCCCTCACGCTGGGCCACGGTGTTGATGTCCTTGTCTCCACGGCCAGAGAGGTTGATCACAATTCGCTGATCGGGCCGCATGGTGGGAGCCAGTTTGGCGACATAGGCCAGCGCGTGGCTGGACTCCAGCGCCGGGATGATCCCCTCGATTCGAGTCAGGGCGTGGAAGCCCGCCAGAGCCTCGTCATCGGTCACACTGACATACTGGACCCGGCCGCTGTCCTTGAGCCAGCTGTGCTCGGGACCCACACCCGGGTAGTCGAGGCCGGCGGAAATCGAGTGCGTCTCGATAATCTGGCCGTTTTCATCTTCCATCAGATAGGTGCGATTGCCGTGCAAAACGCCGGGGCGACCATCCTGCAGAGGCGCCGCGTGTCGGCCGGTCTCCACCCCATCGCCGCCGGCCTCGACGCCGTAGATGGCGATGTCGGGATCGTTGAGAAACTCGTAGAACAGGCCGATGGCATTGGAGCCACCGCCGACACAGGCCACCAGGGCATCGGCCTGAACGCCCAGACTCTCGTCCATTTGCTGGCGCACTTCGCGGCCGATCACCGACTGGAAGTCGCGAACCATGGCCGGGTACGGGTGGGGACCGGCCACCGTGCCGATGATGTAGAAGGTGTCATCGATGTTACTTACCCAGTCGCGCATGGCCTCGTTCAGGGCGTCCTTGAGCGTCCGCGAACCGGAGTTGACCGGTACCACTTCGGCGCCCAGCAAACGCATGCGAAAAACATTGGGCGACTGGCGCTGAATGTCGTCGGCGCCCATGTAAACCACGCACTTGAGCCCGAGGCGAGCGGCGACGGTGGCCGTGGCCACACCGTGCTGGCCGGCACCGGTCTCGGCGATAATACGGGTTTTGCCCATGCGTTTGGCCAACAGCCCCTGACCCAGGGCGTGGTTGATCTTGTGGGCCCCGGTGTGGTTGAGGTCCTCGCGCTTGAGGTAAATCTGCGCGCCACCCAGCTCCCGGGACCAGCGCTTGGCGTGGTACAGGGGACTGGGGCGCCCCACATAGTCTTTGAGATCGCCAGCCAGCTCGGCGACAAAATCGGGGTCGTTGCGGTAGCGCTCGTAGGCCTCGCTCAGTTCATCGAGGGCCTCGATCAGGGTCTCGGCCACAAAGCGGCCGCCGTAATCGCCAAAGCGACCCCGGGCGTCGGGAAACCGATGATAGTCTTTGCTTTCGCTCATTTCTCTACACCTGTCGTGCCCCGAGGGCACTGAATAACTGTTGCAGTTTATGCCGGTCCTTGAGGCCGGGCGAAGTCTCCACCCCGCTGCTCACATCGACACCGTAGCAGCCCGTTTGCTCCACGCAGGACACCACATTGTCGGGGCGTAAGCCGCCGGCCATGATGATCGGCCGGCCGGGCCGGGCCAGCGCCCTGGCCTCGGACCAGTCAAAGGTCTTGCCACTGCCGCCGGCGTGGCCAAAGCGGGTGCTATCGAGCAGTAGACCACGGCTGTCGTCAAAGCGGCGTGCATAAACTTCGAGGTCAATGTCCTCATTCATGGGCACGGCCTTGATATAGGGGCGTTGGTAACGACGGCACTCCGCGGCGGACTCGCGGCCGTGAAATTGCAATAAATCGAGCGGGGCGGCGCCCAGGGCGTCGGTGACAAAGCGGGGATCGGCGTCCATGAAGAGTCCCACGCAGGTCACAAAGGGCGGCAGACGCTCGATGATCCCGGCGGCCTCGGCGGGCTCGATAAAGCGGCGGCTGGGGCGATAGAAAACAAAACCCAGGGCATCGGCGCCCAGGTCGACGGCATCCAGGGCATCCTCCAGGCGGGTAATGCCACAGATTTTTACGCGAATACGGCGCTGGTTGGAGCAGTGAGACATGCTGACAGTACGCAGTGGGATCAGTGATCGTCGAGCCGCGAGCTTAACACAAAGGACACAAAGAGGCCTTCCGTTATTGGCTGGCGGGCTGCTAGACGCCCTCGCCTTCACCCAGCTCTGGCCAACGGGGTGAATTGGGCAATTCAAAGCGCTCGGGGTAGGCGGCGTGGACAAAGTAAAGCCCCCGGGGTGGAGCCGTCACGCCCCCCAGGCGACGATCGCGGTGTTCCAGTACCTCGCGGCTCCAGTCCAGCTCGGCCTCGCCGGCGCCTATGGCCATGAGCACGCCGGCGATATTGCGCACCATGTGGTGCAGAAATCCGTCGCCGTGGACATCGATGACGGTAAATCCACCGCGCTGGCTGACCGCCAGTGAGTGCAGTGTTCTGACCGGGGATTTTGCCTGACAGTGCACGGCCCGATAGGAGGAAAAGTCGTGACGGCCCACCAGATGCTGCGCAGCCCGCTGCATCCGCTCGCCATCGAGGCGCTTGTGTGTCCAGGTGGCGCGGTTGGCCCACAGTGCCGAGCGGGCGAAACGCGACAGAATGACATAGCGGTAACGACGACTCTCGGCGCTGAAGCGGGCGTGGAAGTCATCGCCGACCTGGCGCGCCCAGCGCACCGAGACATCCCGCGGCAGATTGGCATTGGCGCCAAGCACCCAGTTGCGCTCGCTGCGCCGGGCTTCACTGTCGAAGTGAACCACCTGCTGGGTAGCGTGGACGCCGGTGTCGGTTCGACCGGCACAGTGCAACAACACCTCGCTATCGGCCACGCGGGACAGAGCTTCTTCCAGCACCTGCTGGACGCTGATGCCATTTTGCTGGCGCTGCCAACCGTGGTAGGCGGTGCCGTCGTATTCAATCCCCAGAGCAATTCTCAATTTGCCACCTCACATCCGAACCCACATGTTCGCCCAAAAGAAAGCCCCTGGCCACTCGACAGATACAAAAAAAGAGGCCGGCATAAGCCGGCCCTGATCGCGAAAAGCTGTGCGGCTCATCAGATTTGCGAGAGCAACTCCTCAGCGGCTTTCTTCTGCTCATCGCTGCCCTCTTCAATGACCTCTTCCAGACTCGACTTGGCACCTTCGGTGTCACCCATGTCGATGTAGGCCTTGGCCAGATCGAGCTTGGTGCCGACCTCGTCGAGGTTGTCGGGCATGTCCTCGCCCTCGGGAATTTCCCCTTCCTCGCCGATGTCATCGATCATGGTATCGAGGTCGTCGTCATCGAGCATGCTGGTTTCAGAGGCGGCATCATCCTCTTCATCATCGTCGCCCGTGTCGAAATCCAGGTCGAAGCCGTCATCGCCGGAGTCGTCTGAACCCAGGTCCACTTCCCCGCTGTCGCTCGAATCGTCTTTTTCCTCTGTGCCAAAATCGTCCAGATCAAAGGCGAAGTCGTCGGACGCTTCATCCCCGGAAGGCGTTTCTTCCGGCGTGTCGCTGGCTGTCCCCTCGTCGGAGTCATCCAGGGCCCCCATGTCGAGGTCAAAGCCGTCATCACCTGACGCCTCGTCCTCCTTGTCTTGCTCAGGGGAATCGTCATCGAGGTCGAAGTCCATGGCGACACTGTCGCCCGCAGACACTTCGTCCTCGCTGTCACCAAGATCAAAGTCGAGTGAGTCAGAATCCGATTCGCCTGATGTCTCGCCCTTGTCCTCACCGCTGTCATCGTCCAGGTCAAAGTCGCCAAGATCACCAAAGTCATCGTCGGCGCTATCGTCTGAAGCGGCCTCGGCGGACTCGCCTTTATCGGCATTCTCTTCCTCGTCGCCGAGGTCCAGACTGATATCGGCAATCGGCTCGTCGCTGTCATCATCCTCGGCGGGCGCTTGGGCTTCCTCATCATCGGCGCCGGTATCGCTGAGGAAGTTGTCGACATCAAAGTCGATTTCGTCCTCTTCCTCTTCGACAGAAGCGGAGGGAGCAGAGTCGTCGTTGTCGTCCAGCTCGGCGACGACATCGCCCAGACTGAAATCGTCCTCCAGCTCGACATTGTCCTGTCCCGACTCAGCGCTCTCACCCTCATCGTCACTGATGTCCGCAGAGGACAAATCGATGTCGGCATCGCCGCCCAGATCCACATCCGGGGTATCGGGACGATCCTGGGAGAAGTCCGATGCCTGCAGGTCGCCACTGACTTCGGCACCGGCAAACAGCGGGCTCTCGGGGGCAATCTCCTGCCCCATCACCACGGCCTTTTGCCAGACGCGACTGGTTTCCGGATCGACCTTTTCTTTCAGGGCCTCGGCAGTGGCAACAAACTCGTCTTTCTTGCCAGCATTAAAGTGGGATTCCAGCAGCTTGCCGCGGTAGGCGGGCACATCCGGGTTGTCTTCGATGGTTTGTTTGAGCAAGTCTTCAGACTGGTCAAACAGGCCGTAGGCAATATACACATCGGCCTCGGCCAGTGTGTTTTGCACTTCTTCGTCGTCTTCACTCTCGTCCGAGACGCTCTGTTCGGCCTCGCCGGACTGCATGGCAGCCTCGCGCTCCTCCGGACTGACCACCATGGTGGCGTCGCTGTCGAAGTCGCCGTCACCCACCTGGGTCTGCGTCGCCTCGGTGTCTTCGTCGCCACCAGTTTTTTCAGCGGATTGACCCTCACCAGACTGGTCGTCATCGTCATCAAAGACAATGTTCTCGAGGGCGTCATCCGATTTCCCCCCACGCTGGCGCAAGGCAAACAGCAGGCCCAAAAGAATGATCACCGGCAGAGCAATAATTACCCAGACCAGCGGGCCGGACAGCAGGGGCTGCATGGTCGGCCGCAGGCCCTCAGGCAGGAGGTCATAGATCACCCCGCCAATGCCCGTCGGGCGAGCGGAAGTCGGCTCTTGTGCTTGATCTTCAGCGGCGGTTTCGGCCTCTTCGCCACCCTCTTCCGCGGCAGCGGACTCATCACTCTCGGCTTCGCCGCTCTCGTACTCTGCTGCGGCCTGGTTGGCTTGTTCAGCGCCCTCCTGGGCCTGGGCCATTTTTTCGCTCTTGAGCTCAATCAGACCCTCGGAACGGGTCACGATGTCTTCGAGCTCGGAAATACGGGACTCGATCTCGTCCTTTTCCAGGTTACTGGCTTCCAGGGACTCCCTGGCCAGGGACAGATCGCGGCGCAAACGACCTTCACTGCCGGCTTCACCCTCTTCCCCGGCGGCGTTGTAGTTGGTACCGCTTTCGCCCTCGTCGGGTGCGACCAGTGACAATTGCGTACCGTCGCCCGTCTGCTCGCTGTCTGCGGCGGTTTCCGCGGCGTCAGCCGACTCGGCCGGGGCATCTGTTTCAGCATCTGCTTCGGCTTCACGGGAAGCCGTCTGGGTACCCGCTACCTGTGCCTTGTACTCCCGCCACAGGGCGTTTTGTGCCAGCACTTCGTTGAGCGCCTCACCCGTGGGCATGCTCTGCATGGACTCGGTATCGGGAATGCGCAAGACCTGACCCTCGCGGACCAGGTTCACATTGTCCTGAATGAAAGCCTCGGGATTGGCGCGCATGATCGCCAGCATGGCCTGATTGATGTCCACGCCCTGGGGGCGGAACTGCTCAGCAACCTCGAGCATGATATCACCCTGCTGAACGGCGTATTCGCTGGGGCGCTCGGGCTCCGGCTCGGGTTCAGGCATTGGCTCGGGCTCGGCCATCCGGGGTTCCGGCTGACTGTAGAGTCGCTCCTGCTTGGCCTTGAACAACTGCTCGATGTCCGGGCCAATGTAGGCTTCGTCGTCGGCGACAATGGCCTCGGCGTTAAACGGTTTGGTAGGGTCGAGCTCAACATCAATGGCCGGCAAAGACTCGCCATCCAGCCCCGACACATCGACATCACCGGCGGTGTCATCATAGGGCAATGACTCGGATTCAGCGGACTCAGTCGTCTCCGGCTGCGCTGTCGCCGCGTAACCCGAATCGTCAAAAGCGGCCTCCTGGTCGCCCTCGAGGTCGTTCAACAAATCGGCAAAGGGGCTGTCCTCTTCACCCGTACTTTCAGGCGGTAGCTCGGCGGGTTGAACGGTTTCGTCTTCCGGCGCAGTGGCCTCAGCCTGTTGCGAATCGTCGGCATCACTTTCGTCGGCCGCGACCGGTGCCGCGACCACTTCACTTTGTGACGCCTGCTTGGGCTCGGGTGCCGGCTCAGGTGTCGGCTCAGGTGCAGCTTGCGGCTCAGGCGCCGGTTCGGGTGCCGGGGCGGGCTCGGGCTCGCGCTCAATCGGCGCGGAACCGGCGGTGCTCGGCTCAGAAGGGCGGCTGGTCTCGGGGGCCGATGAAGCCTGCTTGGGTTGTTGCAGGGCAAAATTGGGGGGGTCTAGCAACAGAGTAAACTCGCGCACCAGATGGCCGCGTGGCCACTCGACATCCACCAGGAAATTCAAAAAGGGCTCGCGAACGGGCTTTTTGGTGGTCACCTTGACCACCGGCGTGCCGTCTTCGCGCATGGTGCTTTCAAAGTCGAGGTTATTCAGCAGGTAGGGTCGCTGTACGCCCGCCCTGGTAAAGGCCTTTTCCGAGGCCAGTTGCACAATCAGGTTTTCCGTTTCACCCGGCTTGGCGGCGGTAATCTCGATTTCCGCATCCAGCGGCTGGTTGAGCGCCGAATAAACTTCAATATTGCCAAGTCCCAACGCATGGGCGCTGAGCGGGAGTGCAGAAGCCAGTAGCAGGGATGTCAGAGTTCTTTTTTGCACAGTAGATGCCCTTAGCTGCCTATCTCGTGATGCAGGCTGGTCCCGGGCACTCTGTGGGGCGGCCATGGCCGCCCCGGCGAGCGCAGAAAAAACCTTTATAAGACCATTACCTGCGCGGTTTTTTAAGAATGTACTTTAAATGTAAAACATTAACAATATGTTTTAACAGGGCTTTACAGGTACTCTTTTATCAAAAGTTCGGCAATTTGCACGCTGTTGAGGGCTGCGCCCTTGCGCACATTGTCGGCCACAACCCACAGGTCAATACCGTGATCATGCGAGATGTCGTCCCTGATACGGCTGACAAACACAGGATCTTGTGTTGCCCCTTCAGTGGCCGCTGTGGCGTATCCGCCGTCCTCGCGCTCGTCCACGACCACAATACCCTCGCTTTTCTGCAGTAATTCACGCACCTGCTCGGCCGTAATTTTGTCGCGGGTTTCGATGTGAACAGCCTCGGAATGGCCGAAAAACACCGGAACGCGAACCGCGGTGGGGTTCACCTTGATGTTCTTGTCGCCAAAAATTTTCTGGGTTTCCCAGACCATTTTCATCTCTTCCTTGGTGTAACCGTTGTCCATAAAGACATCGATCTGGGGAATGGCGTTAAAGGCGATGCGTTTGGGGTACACCTCGGCCTTGGCATCGCGACCGTTGAGCAACTCGCCGGTCTGGGCGGCCAGCTCGCTGATGGCAGAGTTGCCGCTGCCGGAAACCGCCTGATAGGTCGCCACATTAATACGCTCGATGCCGACCGCGTCGTGAATCGGCTTGAGGGCCACCAACATCTGAATGGTGGAGCAATTGGGATTGGCGATGATGTTCCGGTTGGTGTAATCCTTGAGCGCAGCGGGGTTGACCTCGGGCACTATCAGAGGGATGTCCTCGTCGCGCCGGAAGTGAGAGGTGTTGTCGATGACCACACAACCGGCCTCGGCGGCGCGGGGTGCGTACTTCTCAGAGATGGACCCGCCGGCGGAAAAAAGGCCGATCTGCACCTTGCTGAAATCGAAGGTATCCAGATCCTCCACCGTCAGGTACTTGTCGCCAAAGGGCACTTTCTTGCCTGCGGAGCGGGCCGAAGCCAACGGATAGACCTTGTTCACAGGGAAATTGCGCTCGGCCAGGATCTCCATCATGGTCTGGCCCACGGCACCGGTGGCGCCGACTACTGCTACATCGTATTTCTTGTCTGACATTTGCTTTCCTCTTGGTGGGGCGGGTGCGCTGATAGCCGCAACCCGCCGGTTCATTGTCTGTTTTTCCGGTTGCCTAAAGAGCGGCAACCACGGCGTCGCCCATGGCGACCGTACCGAGTATATGATCGTCCTCGCCGGCAATATCGGCGGTGCGCAAGCCCTGGGACAATACCTTGCCAACGGCATCCTCAATGCGGTCGGCGGCGGCCGGCTCACCAAGGCTGTAGCGCAGCATCATCGCCACCGAGAGGATAGTCGCCAGAGGGTTGGCCTTGTCCTGGCCGGCGATGTCCGGCGCCGAGCCGTGCACCGGCTCGTACATGCCCTTGCCGCGGGCGTCGAGACTGGCCGAGGGTAACATACCGATCGAGCCGGTGAGCATCGCCGCGATGTCCGAGAGAATGTCACCAAACAGGTTGGTGGTCACCATCACATCAAACTGTTTCGGCGCCCGCACCAACTGCATGGCGGCGTTGTCGACATACATGTGACTGACCGACACCTCGGGGTACTCTTTGGCCACCCGATCCACCGTCTCGCGCCACAGCTCGGAGACTTCGAGAACATTGGCCTTGTCCACCGAGCAGAGCTGCCCGTTGCGCGCCCGGGCAATATCAAACGCCGAGCGGGCAATGCGCTCGATCTCGCTCTCGCTGTAGACCATGGTGTTGTAGCCCTGGCGCTCTCCGCCGTCGAGCTCGCGAATGCCACGGGGGCGGCCGAAGTAGATGCCACCGGTCAGTTCGCGGACGATCATGATATTCAGACCGGCCACCAATTCCTGCTTGAGACTGGAGGCACCGGCCAGTTGCGGGTAGAGAATCGCCGGCCGCAAGTTCGAGAACAGTTCCAGCTCCTGGCGAATGGCCAACAGGCCGCGCTCGGGGCGCAGCTCGCGATCCAGTGTGTCGTACTTCGGGCCGCCCACAGCGCCCAGCAGTACGGCGTCGCTGTCGCGGGCCAGAGCCAGTGTCTCGTCGGGCAGTGGCAAACCGGCGGCGTCATAGCCGGCGCCACCGATGGGCGCCTCCTGCCACTCCACCGCCAAACCGTCCTCTTTCAGGGCGCGCAGGACTTTCAGCGCCTCGGCGACAATCTCGGGTCCGATGCCGTCACCGGGCAATACTGCAATCTTTTTCATGGTGTCTCCCGTGTTCAAAACAGCCAGGGGGCGCTCTCTTTGCGCTCGGCCTCATAATCGCGAATGGCATCGGCGTGCTGCAAGGTCAAACCGATATCGTCCAGACCGTTGAGGAGGCGATAGCGGCGGTACTCGTCCACATCGAAAGCAATCTCGCGACCCGAGGGCGTGGTAATGGTTTTGGCTTCGAGGTCGATATTCAGGCGGTAACCCGGCTCGGCCTCCACCTCTGCAAACAGTTCGTCGATGCTGGCCTCGTCGAGAACAATCGGCAACAGGCCATTGTTAAAACTGTTGTTATAGAAGATATCGGCAAAACTGGGGGCAATAATCGCCCGAATGCCGTAATCCATAAAGGCCCACACCGCGTGCTCGCGAGAGGAGCCGCAACCGAAATTTTTGCGCCCGAGCAAAATTTCAGCACCTTCGTAGCGCGACTGGTTGAGCACAAAATCCGGGTTCTTCTTGCGCTGGCTGTGGTCCTGTCCCGGTTCGCCGGGCTCCAGGTAGCGCCAGTCGTCGAACAGGTTGGGACCAAAACCGGTGCGCTTGATAGACTTCAGATACTGCTTGGGAATAATCGCATCGGTATCCACATTGGAGCGGTCCAGTGGCACGACGACGCCGTTCAATTGGGTAAAAGCTTTCATCTCAGGCCTCCTTCCGGTCGGGCTGGGGCGCCAACTGGCGAATATCGACAAAGTGTCCGGCCACCGCCGCCGCAGCGGCCATGGCGGGACTGACCAGATGAGTGCGGCCATTGAGGCCCTGGCGCGATTCAAAGTTGCGGTTGGAGGTCGAGGCACAGCGCTCGCCGGGCTCGAGGCGGTCGGCGTTCATGGCCAAACACATGGAACAGCCGGGCTCGCGCCACTCGAAACCGGCGCGAAGGAAAATCCTGTCCAGCCCTTCCTGCTCGGCCTGTTTTTTCACCAGGCCCGAACCGGGCACCACCATGGCCAGAGTAATATTGTCGGCCACCTGGTGGCCGTCGACCACCGCAGCGGCGGCGCGCAAGTCCTCAATACGAGAGTTGGTGCAGGAGCCGATAAACACCTTGTCGAGGTAGATGTCCTCAATCGGCGTATTGGCCTCAAGTCCCATATAAGCCAGCGCCTTGCGCATGCCGTCGGCTTTGACTTCATCGTCTACCTGATCCGGATCCGGTACGCGACCCTCCACCGGGGCCACCATCTCGGGCGATGTGCCCCAAGTCACCTGCGGGCTGATATCGGCACCGCGAATTACCACTTCGTGGTCGAAGACCGCATCCTCGTCTGAAACGAGCTCGCGCCAGGCGGCCACGGCGCGATTCCAGATCTCGCCCTTGGGGGCAAAGGGGCGACCCTCGACATAGTCGATGGTCTTGTCGTCGACGGCGACCAGGCCGGCGCGGGCGCCTGCCTCAATGGTCATGTTGCACACGGTCATGCGCCCCTCCATGGAGAGGTCGCGAATGCCCTGGCCGGCAAACTCGATGGTGTAGCCAGTGCCGCCAGCGGTGCCGATTTCGCCAATAATGGCCAGCACGATGTCCTTGGCAGTCACCCCGGGGCCCACCGGGCCATCGATGGTCACGCGCATGTTCTTCGACTTCTGCATCATCAGGGTCTGGGTGGCCATGACATGCTCCACCTGGGAGGTGCCGATGCCAAAAGCCAGTGCCCCGAGAGCACCGTGGGTCGATGTATGGGAATCGCCACAGACGATGGTCATGCCGGGCAAGGTAGCGCCCTGCTCGGGCCCGATCACATGCACAATACCCTGGCGGGCATCGTTCATCTTGAAAAAGGTCAAATTCAGATTGCGGGCATTGTCATTGAGCGTGTCCACCTGAAGGCGCGACACCGGATCGGCGATCTCCTGGTCGCGGTCGGTGGTGGGCACATTGTGATCGGGCACGGCGATAATACTGTCGCGGCGCCACAGGTCGCGCCCGGCCAGACGAAGACCCTCGAAGGCCTGGGGCGAGGTCACCTCGTGGACCAGGTGCCGGTCAATATAAAGGAGCGCAGTGCCATCGTCGTTGGTGCGCACTACATGTTGATCCCACAATTTGTCGTAGAGTGTCTTGCCCATGGCTTTCGCCTCGCCTTTGAATCACTTTCGTCTGATGGAAAAAAATTGTAGCCTTGTCGGCATAGATAACTCAAATTTATAATTTTCATGCCCTCGATTCCAAAAGGGCATACGAGAGCGAGCCAAGCGTGGAAAGTCAAAACCTCAAAGCCTTTGTCACCGTAGCCGAAAACGAATCCTTTTCCCGCGCTGCGGAGTTGCTGCATATCACCCAGCCGGCAGTCAGCAAGCGCATTTCCACCCTGGAGAACGAACTCGGCACCCTGCTCTTCGACCGCATCGGCCGCCAGCCGCAACTCACCGAGGCCGGCTACGCCCTGCTGCCCCGGGCCCGTGCCATTTTGTTGCAGCTCGACGATGCCGAGCGCGCCCTGACCAATCTCAACGGCGAGGTCACTGGCAAACTGAGCATCGGCACCAGCCATCACATCGGCCTGCACCGCCTGGCCCCGGTACTGCGGGAATTCACTCAGAAATACCCCCAGGTGCAAATCGACATCCGCTTTCTCGACTCCGAGGAAGGCTGCTACCAGGTGGAGACCGGCGGATTGGAACTGGCCATGGTCACCTTGCCCTCGACACCCTCGCCCAAGCTGCTCACCGACCAGATCTGGGACGACCCCCTGGCCATCGTTATGGGCCCCAACCACCCGTTGGCCGAAGCCAAACAACCACTGTCCCTGGCCACCCTGTCACAACACAGCGCGATTCTTCCCGCCCGGGGCACCTTTACCCGCAACATCATCGAGCAAGCGAGCGCGGAAATGGGCACCGAACTGCAGGTCAGCCTGGAAACCAACTACCTGGAAACCATCAAGATGATGGTCTCCATCGGCCTGGGCTGGAGCGCCCTGCCCACCAATATGATTGACGGCGACCTGATTAGCGCCGAGGTCGAGGGACTGCACATCCGCCGCGGCCTGGGTACGGTCATCCACCGCGAACGCACCCTCTCCAACGCCGCCAGCCACCTGCTCAGCGTGCTCGACGCCTACCGCAGCGAGCCCTGATTCAGGTACCAGTCAATCGTTCTCGACAGCCCCTCTTCAAAGCCCAACAAGGGCCGCCAGTTGAGGGACCGGCGAATCTTGCCACCGTCCATGCCGTATCGACTGTCGTGAGCCAGACGGTCGGTGACAAACTCGATCTGCGACTGGTAGGACTCGCCATCCGCTCTCGGGCGCAGCTGATCCAGCTGCTGGCAAAGACGGCGGACCAGTGTCAGATTATCCACTTCCTCTCCGGTTCCGATGTTGTAGGCCTCGCCAAGCTGACCACGCTGCAGCACGGCCCAGATACCGCGAACATGGTCGTCCACATACATCCATTCACGGCGATTCTCGCCGCGACCGTAGATGGGGATCGACTTTCCTGCCAGGGCATGGGTAATGGTTTTTGGGATCAATTTTTCCGAGTTCTGCCAGGGGCCGTAATTGTTGCAACTGTGGGTAATCAACAGAGGTAGCTGGTAGGTACGATAAAACACCTGGGAGAGAATGGTCGCCGCCGTTTTGCTGCCGGCGTAGGGACTACTGGGCCGATAGGGCGCTAACTCGTCCACACACTCATCGCCCTCTCTGCCACCAAACACTTCATCCGTAGACACAAACAAAAAGCGAAAGTCGTCGCGAAGCCCATCCGGCAAATGGCGCCAGTACGCCAGTGCCGCGTCCAGCATGCTCTGGGTTCCCACCACATTGGAAGTCAGAAACGGGTTGGGATCCTCAATAGAGCGATCGACATGGGACTCGGCCGCCAGGTGAATCACAGCCTGCGGACGATGTGTCTGCAGCTCGTCCGACACCCGCTCGCGATCAATGATATCGCCCTGGACAAAATGGTAACGATTGCTCTCTTCAGCCCCTTCCAGAGCAGCGGGGTTGGCGGCGTAAGTCAGCTTGTCGTAATTGACCACTTCGCAATCGGTTTCGGCCAATAGATAGCGTATCAGCGCCGAACCGATGAAGCCGGAACCACCGGTAATAAAAATTTTCACAGGGTTTTCCTATTGTTCGTAATCAGAAACGCGGGGCAACAAATCGTCGTAGCCCTTTTTGAAATCAATGCCCCGGGTCTCGTCTCGCAACGGCATCGAACAAAAGCCCATGACGGCCTTGTCGCGGTCGCTCAGTTCACGGTAGACCGACTCGGGCAGCGCGCGGGTAATCTGGTAGCCCTGCTTGATCCACCAGCGAACAAAGGTGGCGATCAGGGACCAGCGGGACTGATCCGTCCGGTTTTCCAGTGTGCCATGCCAGATGCGGCTGTCCCAGAAAACCACATCACCGGCCTTGGAGGCCACTGGCACTGCGTTTTCTCTTTGATCCTGGCTGACATACTCGCCACTCTGGTGACTGCCGGGAATCACCACGGTACAGCCATTCTCTTCGCTCTGGTCTTCGAGTATCACCGCCACTTGCATGGACAGTGGATGCTCGCCGCGGTAGGGAATAAAAGAATCGATATGCAACGGCGCCGGCACCCGGTTATTGCGCGCGGAAAAAGAGCGCAGTATGTAATTGGGCTCGGAGAGATCAATCGCCTTGTGCCACTGGTCGTTCAAAAAGTGGCACAGCACACGGGTAATGGCCGGGTTGTGCAACAGCGTCTTGAGAATATCGACATCCTTGTTTTGCAGGTTGTAGACGGTTTCCTGTCCCTGATCCAGTCTCGGCAGGTCACGGATCGCCTGCGTATTATTGGCCGCCAATTGGTGGACCCGGGTGAGCATGGCCGCCACTTCAGACGGTTCAAAGACGCCGGCCATTCTGGCGTAGCCCTGCTCGGCCACTTCGCGAATGACGCGGTCTGTATCGGTTTCACTCACCTTTGATCTCCATCGTTGCATAGCCAATGCCGGACTGCCCAAACCCGTTGCCATTGTAGAACAAATACAGCCGGTTGCCGTAGCGCACGACATTGGGATAACACTGCATGAGGCTGTCCCAGCCGTCGGCAGAGCGCTCAATACCCACCTGTTCATCACAACGCCGCCAGTGCACCGCGTCACTGGACCGGGCCATGCCAATTCGGTAGCTCTCTGACGGATCATGGCGAAAATCGCCGGCACCGCGATAGCAGTACCACATTCGGTAATCGCCGGGCCCCAGCTTCAGGGTGGAGGCCGCCACCACACCCCCTTCACCGGGCGAGGCAAAGTCAATAACAACCCGGCCATCGCGATGCCAGTCAAAGCCATCCTTCGAGTGCGCATAGCGCAGGTGATAACGGGGTTCCAGCCGCCCTTCCCGCTCATGCCAGCCGGTACAACTCATGTAATAACCGTGCCAGTCATCACCTTCGCGCAGCACATTCAATGTTCCGGTATACACCGGGTCGACCGCATTGACGCCGATCAAGGGTTGGTCCGACCAGCGCTCAAAAGTATCGCCGGATTCCGATACGGCTAGACCGATAGCATTGCGATAGGGCACATCGGTCTGCCGGGACCAGCCGATGTAGTACAACAGGGTCCGGTTGCCCTCGGTGACCACCGCCGTGGGCATAATGCCGTGGCGATCAAAGGCCTCGCCCTCTCCAGGCAGAAACAGGGGGCCAATATTTTCCCTCAGCAGATGCTCTGGCCGACCGGCCTCCACATCAAACCAGGCCGGCATGCTCTGGCCACTTCGGTCACGGCTGCTGTAGTAAATGCGCCAGTAGTCGGGGTGGGCGTCGTCGACCACGGGCAACTGGGCATGGGTCTGGCGCCAGTCGCTGCCATCCGGCGGAGCATAGATCAGACCTCGCTTGACCCATTGATCAACGCTCATTGTGGTAGATCTTCATCTCGTCGCTGGGTCGCGACAACCGCTGGGCCGGCTGGCCGGCGTAGGCGCACCAGGCCTCGGTGTCATCCACCAGCGAAGCCGACATGGCAATGAAACTCCCCTCCGCCAGCTTGAGACCGTCGCGCAGAGTGCAATTCACACCGAGAAAACTGTAGTCGCCAATGTCACAGTGACCCGAGACAACGGCGTGGGAAGTCACCGTGACATGATCGCCAATGCGACTGTGGTGGCCGATGTGATTGCCGCTCCAAAGACTGACATTGTTGCCAATCGTGACGAAAGGCTGGATGGTGTTGTCCTCGAGTATCAATACATTCTCGCCAATCCGGTCGCTCCATACCGTGGCTCTGGAACTGATATAGGAGATGCAGCGGTAACCCCTTTGCCGGATCCGGTGATACACATCGGCGCGGGGGCGATTCATTCCGCTGCCGGTCATGGGAGCAAAGCAGCGAAACTGATCGGGAGGAAAGTGGTTTTCCAGCTGCTCAAAGGGCACTACAGGCAAACCCATGAACTCGCGACCGGGCGGCAAGTAATCGGTATCGACCGTGAAGGCCACCACCCGGTGCTCACTGTCTTCACGCAGGTAAAACTGTGCCAGTTGAGCGGTGTCGTTAACGCCAAAAACAATCACATCAGCCACGGGGAACCTGCCTCTCTATCTCGCGCTTCAAATCATCGGCATCTTCTTCCAAAAGGCGCTGAAGAATGCTCCTGTTGGAGCCTCGATAGTAGTCCAGATAGTTCAGTGAAACACCCTGGCGATCAAACCGTTCCTGGCTGTAAAGGTGGCGACCGCCCGGGGCATTCCAGTAAGCCGTTCCGTCCAACGCTTTGACGATGGCCAGAACCCGCGCCTCGCCGCGCAATGTCGGGTCGATGTTCAGGGAGCTCGAGCGAATCACATTGAAGGGCAAGCCCAGACAATCGGCAGTGACTCTCAGGGTTTCTTCCAGATAGTCCACCAGATTCGTAGTCGGTTTCATGCAGGCCTGAACCAGAGGATGCTCTTCAACCCCCGGGCCTTGCAAAACGGGAAAGCGGCGGGCCTGCTCGGCAAAAGCTTCGGCGGCCGGACGCGCCAGGCGGATATCGCGCACGGAGGTACTTCTGGGCACTTTGTCGATTGGCAGGGTCAGCCAGCCGGGACGATCGTAGTAGTCCGTCAGCTGGTTGCGATGGACATAACCGCGCCGGGGAAAGGGCACGCAGTCAAACAGCACTAGAACATCCGTTGCCGACAACAGGCGAAAGTAACCGGCGTAGGGCACAAAATAGGGGTAGTTCACAGCAACTCTCATCCCACTGCCTCACCCTGATCTTGCAAAGCCCAAACCCGACGCCCGGCTTGCAGCGCGCGCGGCCCGTTCAAGGCCAGCCACTGAAGTGTGCCGGCAAAGTGCCCGGCGCCCTTGCGCTCGGGTGTGAGGAAGAAATGGTGTTGGTCCAGAGCCTGCATCCCCCGGCTGATGGCCTGTCTCTCCCCTGCATTCACAGCCAGTCGCTCGGCGGCGGCCAGGTACTCTTCCCGGTTATTGGCCATCAGCCAGTCCGGCAAATCAGCCTGCTCCATCTGGGCAATATCCGCCCTGGCGTGCGGCTCATCGCCGCGCATGGCGACGAAAGGGATACCCAGACCAAAGCAGTCCATATTGGTATTGGCTCCGCCAAAGGGAAAGGTGCCCAAACGAAAGTCACAGCGGTCCAGCCAGGCGAGATACCGGGCGTAGTCCACCGTGGGATACACTGTAGCCGTCGGCAACACCCGGACAATCGCCCGCTCTACCCAATCGAGCAGGCGGCCGGTGACTCCGGGAAACACATGAAATTCCACGGTCTCGAATTGTCCCGAGGCCTCCAGCCTGTCCCAGAGCTGTCGGCAAAGTGCGAGAAATTCGGCGTTGATCTTCATGTGCTTTGAAGTCACGCCAATGCGCAAGACCGGACCGCCGCGCTCGCGCCCCGGTTCGGGAATGGCCTGGCGAACCCAGTCCATCGTCGGTGAGGTCTCATTGCCGGTCAAAACCACCATTTCGGAAAACACGCGCTCGGTGACAAAATCCTGTTCCTGAACCACCACAAAATCCATCGCGGGCATATGGCTGGTGGCGGGATGCCCCAGCCCCATGCACTGAACCGGCGCCAGGCGGAGACTGGCCAGCTGCAAACTGAAGTTGGCCATACCGAGACTCGGGTAGTACAACATAACGGGCTCTAGTGACCTGAGCGCCTTGAGCGGCTCACTGGCATCCAGTTGCGCACCACAGACATCAAATTCGATCACCTGATCAAACAGCTGTCTGGCCACATCGTCGACGGCCTGATCGGCGACGACGGCCACCACATAAAAGTGGGGCCTGAGGGTACTGATGGCACCGGAAAAACAGCGGTACATGGCGTGTTTGGAGTGAAAGTGCTCCAGAACGATAGCCAGCACCGGTTTGTTCCCGGCAACGCCAACGGGGTCTCTGGGTGGCGTATCCACAGACACCTCGTATTGATCCCAGCCTCGCTCTACCACCACATTTCGGCAAAGTCGGTTGAGCCATTTTTTGATGTGGTGCTTGTTGGCTGTGGTGGCATAACTGCACCCCATCCAGGCGGCGGACAAGTTGAGCTGCTGGGGCAGTGCCGGCACCTGTGTCTCCAGTGACGACCAGTCACTGGTCAGAAGTTCATTGATCTTTTTCAGTATGGGCGGCGAAATAAAAAAATCGCAGGACAGCATTCCAGTTAGCAACGGCATCACCAGGAAGGGATGGCTTTTAGCCAGTGCCTCCAGGTTGAAGTGGTAGTGACTGGTCACCCAGTAACAGGCCAGGCATTTGAACAAGTTGTTCTCGCCACTGAAGCCGATATTTTGCGGATCCCTGATATTGGCCAGGGCCGAAATCACATGATCGGCATTGCCAAAATCACTGCAGGCAAAAATACAAACCATGTGATGCTGGTGCGCGCACAACAGACAATACGCGGAGTAATCGATGCGGGTGTCTTCATTGAGAAGCCACTGGGAGATCACCTGGGCCAGTCGGTTGTAGTACGCCACACCCTGGCCGGCGGGAATGTCCTCTCCCTCTTCATCGGACAATACCGCGTGCAAGCGGGGCAAGACTTCTTCCGCCTGACTGGTAAAAACCGCCCGCTCCAGAGCCTCGAGCAATTCACTCATGTCTGATAACCAAAGAGTGTATTGAAATCGGCACAAGCTTCACGGGCCTGGGTCTGCTCCTCCTCTGACAACACCTGGCGATAGCGCCCCACCGACTGCGTCGATACGGCGCCGTCGTTCAGCTCGGTAAGCCAGGGGTGGTAACGCTTCTGCGCTTCACCGGCATCGCTAACCCCCTCGGGGTTCAGCGGCTGGCGGAGGTCGGTGGCCAAGGGCAAGCCCGTGAAGCGGCTCAAGCGATCCCGCAGGTTTTCAGGGTGACTGGCCAGATCTTCATAGCGCACAGTCATAACGCGGTCCTGAAAGGCCGGTTGCTTGTGATTGATCACCGGTGCGTAGAAAGACTTGATGTGATTGGCCAGCGCCGGAATATCCCGTTGCTGGAAGAAGTGCTGATCCCCCTGTTCGGCCATGCGTTCGCCCACACCAATCATGGAGGCGATGATATCCAGCGGATCCCTGACAATGACCACAAAGCGGGCATCGGGGATCAGTTCATGCACCCGTGGAAACAGTGGCGTCAGGTGAGGTTCCTTTAACACCAGCGTGCTCGCCTGGGGATGCGACGCCAGAGTGCGGTTGAGAAACTGATAGCACAGACCGGAGTGAAAGTGGCGGAAAGCCAGGGGCGTGTCAAAATAGCTTTGAGTATCGTGCTCAAAATCATTCAAACCCAATTGATAGGCCTGGACCAGGGCGCGAAAATAACTGGCCTCTGCCAGGCGAGGTGTGGTGACCGGATCCAGGCACAACAACTTTTGCAGCATGGTGGTGCCTGAACGCTGACTGCCACCGACAAAAAGATACTTCATAAACGCAAAGTCCTTCCTTGCAAAAAAAAGGCCTCCGAAGAGGCCTCTTTTAGTTTAGGCACACTTCAGCGCCGGCGGCGGAAGGCCAGTACCGACATCAGAAGAGCGAGAATACCGGGACCCATGGCACTACCGCCCGAGCTGGGCGACGGCAAAGTGAGGCCGTTGCCATCCGTCGCATCATCCACGGCATCGTCAATGGCTTTCTGCGAGGGTCGCTCAATGGCACCGATATCGATGGCATCGAAGGAAACACGCGGCAAGCCGGCCTGATCCGTCTCCGGAATACCACCTTCACCCGCCTGAAGAGCCATGTCACCGGCATCGATCACCGGGCTGTTCTCGTCGGGGACATGCACCATGGCTTCTTTCGGCAATGTATAGCCTTTAAGTTCGGCCAGGGCGGCCAGGTCCAGAAGCTGCGGATCGCCACCGCTGATCACTGAGTTGCCGTCATCGCTGACCGTGGCACTGGGGCCGTCCACACCAATAAAACTGTAGATGGCCTCAAAATCCCCGTTCAAGTCGGGGTTGTCGGTATCCAGGTCACTGGTGTTACCGGCAACAATGGTGTGGTTCAACACCACATCTTCAGAGGCTCCAGAAGTGACACCACCAGCCAGCGAAGTCCCTGTGTTGTTGGTGATTGTGGAATGCAGCACAGTCATGCTGACCGGACGGTTGTCGTTGTCCCGCACATTGATGGCGCCCCCATCGGAAGCTTCATTGCCGGAAATCGTGCTCTGCAGAACCGTGACATCAACAGTGCCACCATAGGGCTGCGCAACACCGCCATAGCCTTCTATGTAGAGGCCACCACCGTAGGTCGCCATATTGTCGGCGATCGTGGTGTTTTCAATATCCATATCCACTGTGCCACCGTAACCGTAGTCGGAGGTATACACATAAACGCCACCCCCGTTATAGGGCATATTCCCACCATTCCCCGTAATCAGGGAGTCCTTGACGGAAAAAGTGAAATCGCTGACGGAACCACTGGCACCAACATTGAAATCGACACCACTTCGCCCGGAATTCTGGATAACCACATC
Source organism: Pseudomonadota bacterium (assembly GCA_051747425.1). Taxonomy (GTDB): domain Bacteria; phylum Pseudomonadota; class Gammaproteobacteria; order HTCC5015; family HTCC5015; genus HTCC5015. The sequence goes on along the minus strand of JBNJGD010000003.1, from coordinate 183,118 downwards.
ATCCAGTGACAGTGAGGCATTTCTGACACCGACGCCATCGTCTTCCATGCCATCCAGCGTCAATCCTGTAATCGACAAGTCTGCGTTACTACTGTTCAAAGAGGTGTAACCGGAAGAAGACGCCGAAGGTGTGATGGTGAGCTGGTCGGACCCGGGGCCCTGGATGGACACACCATCTCCGTAAACTCGGACAAAATCATCAATCTCGATGGTGCTGCCCGCGGGCAAGTCAAAGTCGACAATATCACAGCCACTGCTCTCGGAGGCGCTTCCGACCTGGAAATCAAAACTGCCTGAGCCCGTGGCATCGGTATTAGTCACAGTGAAGGTATCGGCCGTGCCATCCGGGGTACAGGCCATAGCAGACGGCGAAAAAGCCATGGCAGCCATGGCCGAGCCCAGTGCAAGCGCCAGCGGCGCCTTTTGGAAAGTATAAGGTTTCATATTATTTCCCTTTGCAAAGCGTATTTGTTGAAATCAGTAGAAAGCTCTCCCCGGTGCTCCGTCAATGACGCGCTCGGCACCAGGAAGCCTCATTTTTGTAAAATCTAGCACAGTCGCCCGCAATAAAAAGTATCCATTGGGCAGAATGGCGACAATTTTGAAAAAATGCCTTCTTTTGGCACAAAAAAGGCCTCCGAAGAGGCCTCTTTTAGTTTAGGCACACTTCAGCGCCGGCGGCGGAAGGCCAGTACCGACATCAGAAGAGCGAGAATACCGGGACCCATGGCACTACCGCCCGAGCTGGGCGACGGCAATGTGAGGCCGTTGCCATCCGTCGCGTCATCCACGGCATCGTCAATGGCTTTCTGCGAGGGTCGCTCAATGGCACCGATATCGATGTAATCGAAAGACACCCGCGGCAAGCCGGCCTGATCCGTTTCCGGAATACCGCCTTCACCCGCCTGCAGAGCCATGTCACCGGCATCGATCACTGGGCTGTTCTCGTCGGGGACATGCACCATGGCCTCTTTCGGCAATGTATAGCCTTTAAGTTCGGCCAGGGCGGCCAGATCCAGAAGCTGCGGATCGCCGCCGCTGATCCAGGAGTTACCGTCATCGCTGACCGTGGCACTGGGGCCGTCCACACCAATAAAACTGTAGATGGCCTCAAAGTTACCATCCAGATCGGGGTTGTCGGTATCCACATCGCTGCTGTTGCCAGCAACGATGGTGTGGTTCAGAATCGTACTCTCCGTGGACAGGGAAACGATGCCTCCGGTACCAGGACTCGTCCCTGTTCCAGTATTATTGGTCACTGTGGAGTGCAACGCATTCAGGTTGATCTTGCGATCACCTAGCTCTCGAACATACACCGCGCCGCCAGCGTATGCCTGGTTACCGGAAATCGTGCTTTGCAGAAGCGTCACATCCAGTGAGCCACCGTACCCATTGGAATAGAGGTAAAGGCCTCCACCATAGCCGGATACCTCATTGCCGGAGATAGTCGTGTTTTCAATATTCACATCCACAGTGCCACCGTAAGGAGCGGCATTAAAGTCAAAAGAACCGATGTATAAACCACCGCCTTGACTGCCGAAGTCCGCACCATTAGCGGTGATCAGCGAGTCTTTCACATTAAATGTATAGTCCGCTTCTGAGGGTGAGGTAGTAAAATAGCTGGCATAAACTCCCGAGCTTTCCATGTTCTCAATCACCACATCATTCAGAGACACATCCGCCTCCTGAATACCGAGGCCACTAGTCGCGTCTGCGAGTGTCAGACCGGAAATCGACACATCGCCACCTGAGGCGTTCATCACGAAACCGCTGGCGCGGGTCACCGTCAATTCATCCGACCCGGGACCCTGAATGCTGACTTGTCCATTGGCAGTAACGCTAGTATCCACGGTAATTGTACTGCCCGAAGGCAGGTCAAAATCGACGATGTCACAGCCAGCGCTCTCGGAAGCGTCTGCCACCTGCTGAAACAGGCTACCCCCACCCGTGGCATCGGTATTGGTGACAGTAAAAGTCTGGGAACTGCCATCCGGCGTACATGCCATGGCAGACGGTGAAAAGGCCATGGCGGCCATGGCCGAGCCCAGTGCCAGCGCCAGAGGCGCCTTTTGGAAGCGTTGTGGTTTCATTTTTATTACCCTTTGCGTAGCGTACTGTGTGGTTAATTGAGGAACCTCTCCCGAGGCTCTGCCAATAGCACGCTCGGCAACGGGAAATATTCGTTGTGAAAAATTACCACAAAGCCACCGGAAAAGAGCGGTGTTGACTGGATAATCGCGACAAGCTTCTACAAATGCTCGATTTTGGTACAAAAAAACCGGGCAATGCCCGGTTTAAAAACAAACACTGGTGTTTTTTCAGTACAGGATAGAGCGCAGCATAGCGGCGTAATCGAAGTCGGCGTCGGCGACGCAGGTTTTGATGGCCTCGCTGCGCTCGGGGTGCATCAGCGCGTGGTTGAGCGTCATGCAGCTGGCGTAGGAGGTGGCAAAGCTGGCCGAGCTGACACCGGCGCCGCCGGTCTGCTGTTGCGCCACATTAAAGCAGCGGTCGGCAAAGGATTGCATCTCGCTGACACAGGCCTGCTGTTCCAGACCAATGCACTGCTGATAGGTGGGCTGGGAGCAGAACATGTCCGGGCCCTTGGCCTGGACGCGCTGTTGAACAATGCTGCCCATGACCGAAGCGGTGGCCTCACTGGCTTCGCCACCATCACCACCGCCCTGAAGCATGGCACAGGCACTGAGTGAGAAGGCGGCAAGCACGGCGATGATGGCACGGGTATAAAGTGACATGGTGTTTCTCCTGGGAACGCTGGGGGTCATCAGTCTTCTGTGCCCGCCGGAATGGTAACCTCGGTGTGTACATCGGCGCATTGGGCGCGATGGCGAAGCATGTGATCCATCAGGACCAGGGCCAGCATGGCCTCGGCGATGGGGGTGGCGCGAATGCCCACGCAGGGGTCGTGGCGGCCCATCGTGCGCACTTCAATCGGCTCGCCGTGGACATCCACGCTGCGCCCCGGCAGGTGGAGGCTGGAGGTGGGCTTGATGGCCACCCGAACGACAATATTCTGTCCGCTGGTAATCCCGCCCAGAGTGCCGCCGGCGTTGTTGCCGACGAAGCCCTCGGGAGTGATCTCGTCGCGGTGCTCGGTGCCGCGCTGGGTCACCGAGGCAAAGCCGGCACCGATCTCCACGCCCTTGGCCGCGTTGATCGACATCATGGCGTAGGCCAGGTCGGCGTCGATGCGGTCGTAGACCGGCTCGCCCCAGCCCGCAGGTACGCCCTCGGCAATTGCGGTAACCTCGGCGCCGATGGAATCGCCCTCCTTGCGCAGCTTCTTCATGAAGGTTTCCATCTCGGCCACGGCCTGTTTGTCGGGGCTGAAGAAGGGGTTGTTGGGCACTTCGCTCCAGTCGAGGGTCTCGGCGCGAATCGGCCCGAGTCGCGACAGATAGCCGCGCACCCGCACACCGAAGTGTTCGGCCAGGTATTTTTTGGCGATGGCGCCGGCGGCCACGCGCACGGCGGTCTCCCGGGCCGATGCCCGACCGCCGCCGCGGTAGTCGCGGAAACCGTACTTTTTATAGTAGGTGTAGTCTGCGTGGGCCGGACGGAACTGCTCGGCGATATTGCCGTAGTCCTTTGAGCGCTGGTCCTTGTTTTCGATCAGCAGGGCAATCGGCGTGCCGGTGGTCTTGCCCTCGAAGACGCCCGAGAGGATTTTTACTTGATCCGGCTCGTTGCGCTGGGTGACAAATTCCGATGTGCCGGGCCGACGGCGATCGAGATCGCCCTGAATGTCCGCTTCACAGAGATCCAGCCCGGGCGGGCAGCCGTCGACCACGCAGCCAATGGCGGGGCCGTGGCTCTCGCCAAAGCTGGTGACGGTAAACAGTTTTCCGAGTGTATTTCCTGACATGGGCGCTATTCTAACCGAATAAGGCGCCCTTGGGATATTGGCAGAAGACTAATGGAGCTTCTTGCGGTTGGATTGCATCTCTTTGAGCAGTTCTTTTTGCAAATCACCGAGCTTGCTGACTTTTTCCTCGGCGGCGCCGCCCAGCCAGGCCATCATGGTGCTCTTTTTGCGGGCAAAGTAATCGAGAATGAACTGCTCGGATTTGAGCATAAACTCAATGGTCTTTTTGGGGTCGGACTGGGCGAAGGGGTTGCGGGCAATCTGCTTGGCCGCTGCCTCCTGCAATTCACAGTACTTTTGCAACAGATTAAACAAACTCAGGCGAGCGGCCCGGATAGACTGCCCGGCACGCTTATTCACATAATCGCTCAGGGAAGCCTCGACAATGATATCCAGCCACTTGACCAGTGAAGTCTCGGAAATCATGATTTCGTAGTCCTTCATCTGTTCGATATAGTCTGATATCTGATAGCGCAGGTGCTCCTCTCGGACTTTTTCCGTTTTGCTCAGGCTTCGGTGCTGTTCCTGCAACCGCTTGAGCTCCTCCCGGCAGGCGTTGAGCTGCACCTGAATCACCCGGGCGCGACCGGTTAATCGTTTGGCTTCATCGCGAACCCGATTCATTTCATCGCAAACCATGACGATTCGAACATAATAATAAAGGTTCAAGGTTTTCTCGATGGAGGCAAAGCGCTTGTCCAGAAGGTCAATGGCCTGCTGCATATCCAGGGCAAAATTTTTGGTTTCATCTATGTGCCGCGCCAGCTCGGAACGGCCCCTCCCCGCCTCACCCATCTCGTCCTGCACCGGCTCGAGCAGGCCTTCAATCTGCTTAACCTTTGGCGCGTAGATGCCCATTTGTTCCACCACGGGAAGCTTGCGCTTTTCCTTGTAGGTTTCCACCAAGTCCTTGATGTGTTTTTTCAGTAACAGGTGGTCACCGCTATCCGTCCTGCCCTTGGCCGCTTCAATGGCATTGAATACCGCTTGACCAAAGCGCTTCTCGATCTCGATATTGCGCTCCATCTGATAAGTGGTGGCCTCGAAAAAGAGTTCATCCACTGCATCACGCTTGGCCGGGCTGAATTCCTCGGCAAAGTCCTCGGGAAGATTGCGCGGCAACAGGTGCACGGGAATGCTGGCAATGGCCGACAGGTCATTGGCTTTTATAAACTCGCGCAAGCTGGCCAAGGTATACGGCTGCTCAGCGGCGGGTTGCGCTGTGGAATCCGGCACCATTCAATACAACCTCATGGAGTGGAACTGCAAACAAGAATGCACTTAGTGTGCCACAGTGAGACAGCTTATCCATTGGCATAGACAATAGATGGAAAAACGCCGATAAACGGGCCTTTTTCAGAACAACAGTGAACCGATACGGGCGATAAAGCGCTGGCCAAACTCGGGCAGCGCCAGCAACAAGCTCAAGCCGACCAGCAAATTCAGGGCGGCGAGCAGGAAAAACAGCTCGGGAATGCCAAATCCCGCGCCCAGCACAATCACCGCCATGGCCGCCGACAAGACCATAAACAGGGCGTTGAGAATATTGTTGGCCGCGATCACCCGGGAGCGGTGGCTGGGCTCGCTCCGGTGCTGGACCATGGCGTAGAGGGGAACGATGTAAAAACCGCCAAAGATGCCAATCAACACCACATCCAACAGCACGCGCAAACTGCCCTCTGTGGCCCAGAAGCCGGCCCAGTCGAGTAGGGTCTCCCGGGCGGGAAAGTCGCTGGCCCAGTAGAGATCGCCACAAAACACAGTCAACAGCGCGGCGCCCAGCGGCACCAGACCGATGTCCACGCCATCCCCGGAGAGCCGCTCGCAGAGCAGCGAGCCGATGCCAATGCCCAGAGAGAACATCGACAACAAAACGATGTAGACCGCTTCATCGGCAAAGAGCACCGTGCGGGTAAAATTGGGCAACTGGGTAAGCAGCGTGGCGCCAAAAAACCAGAACCAGGAGATGCCCAGCACACCGACAAACACACTGTGTTTCTCCCGGGCATAGCCCAGGGTTCGCCAGCTCTGAACCAGCAAATTCCAGCGCAGTTTCAGACCGGGATCGGCGGCGGAGGCGGCGGGGATAAAGCGACTGGCCACCACGCCCAGCAAGGCCACCGAGATCACCGCCACACTGACCACTTCGGGGCCGCGTCCCTCGATGCCGATCCACTGGGTACCGGCGATAATCCCCAGCAATATGGCCAGGAAAGTGCCCATCTCCACAGCGGCATTGCCCGACATCAACTCGGTGTCATCCAGCTGCTGGGGCAGAATGCCGTACTTGATCGGGCCAAAGAAGGTGGACTGGGTGCCCATCAGGAACAGTACACCGATCAGAAAGTAGACATTCTCCAGCCAGAAGCCCACGGCGGCGGTGCACATGATGGTCACCTCCAGCCATTTGATGCGGCGGATCAACAGGCTCTTTTCGTACTTGTCAGCCACCTGGCCGGCCATGGCGGAAAAGAGAAAAAACGGCAGGATAAACAGGCCAGCGCAGAGATTGACCAGCAAGTGAGAGTTCATCTCACTGTGCTGCGCGGCCTGGAAAGTGACCATGATCACCAGCGCGTTCTTGAACACATTATCGTTGAACGCCCCCAGAAACTGGGTGGCAAAAAACGGCCCAAAGCGCCGCTCGCGCAACAAGGTCAGTGGATGTTTGTGCATCCCGGCAATCTACTACGACTTCGACCACCGCGCCACAGGGGGTTAGCCACAGAGGACACAGAGCGCACAGAGGTGTATAGCGCCATTCCGGAAAGCGCTGTGCGCTTATCCGGAATCTCTATTCAACCGGGGGCACCGAACCTGTACGCCTCGTTCGTCTGCGAGCAGGCTCCTACAGCACCCGCCATTGCGAAAGCAACGGTAGGGCGGATGTTGCGAAGCCATCTTCCGCCTTGCGAAACCGGCGGATGTCGCATGGAGACTTACGCCCTACGCGTGGAAAAACTCTGTGTCCTCTGTGCGCTCTGTGGCTAACGATTCGAATCGGGTAAATCCCGGCGTTGGAGGGTAAAGACACCATGGCCGCCGTGTTCGAATTCGAGCCAGGTGAAGGGCAATTCGGGGTACGCCTCGACCAGGGCCTCTTCGGAGTTGCCGACTTCCACCACCAGCACGCCGTCTTCGCTCAGGTGCCCGGCGGCGTCGGCGAGGATCTGGCGGGTCACGACCAGCCCGTCCTGCCCCGAGGCCAGGCCGATCTCCGGCTCGTGGCGGTACTCGTCGGGCAGGATCGCCATGTCCACCGCATCGACATAGGGCGGGTTGCTGACAATCAGATCGAACTCGCCGCTGACCTCGGCAAAAACATCGCTTTGAAGACAGATTACGCGGTCGCCCAGACCGTGGCGTTCGACATTACGACGGGCCACGGCCAGCGCCGCTTCGGAAAGGTCGGTAGCGACGACCTCCGCCTCGGGAAAGGCGAAAGCGCAGGCCACGGCAATACAGCCGCTGCCGGTGCACAGATCGAGAATGCGCCGCGGTTCGCGATTCAGCCAGGGGGCAAAGCGCTGGCCGACCAGCTCGGCAATCGGCGAGCGCGGCACCAGGGTGTCCTCGTTGACATAAAAGGGCAAACCGCAAAACCAGGCCTCACCGGTGAGGTAGGCCGTGGGCAGGCGCTCGCTGATGCGCCGCTCGATCAAGCCCTCCACGGCAGCCAGCTGCCCGGGGCTCAGGATTTCGTCGGCGTCCTCGATGGGTGCGGCGGGCGAGCGCCCCAGGGCGTGGAGCACCAGCCAAACCGCTTCGTCCCAGGCGTTGTCGGTGCCGTGGCCGTAACACAGCCCGGCGCTGTCCAGTCGCTCGGCGGATTGTTCGATGATTTGCCCCAGGGTCACTGCCGTCCCGTCCCATTGAGTGGTAAACTGTGGCGCATTATCGCCACCCCCGCCGCGCCCGTCCAGCGAGTCCGGCGGCCCAACCCAAAGTAGCGTACACCATGAGTGACAACCCCGCGCAAAGCCCGCTGTGGCGCAAACTCCTGATCGGCATGGCAATCGCCGGCCTGGCCCTGATCACCGGTTTCTTCGCCCGCGAGTGGTCGCAACAAAAGACCGCACCAGAGCTGGAAAACGCCACCCTCTATCCGTCCGACTTCCGTCCACTGCCGCCCCTGGACCTGACCGCCGACAACGGCAGCCGCTTTTCCAATGAGGACCTGATGGGCCGCTGGACGCTGATGTTTTTTGGCTTCACCCACTGCCCCGATGTCTGTCCCAACACCCTGGCGGTGATGGCAGAGGCCTATGAGCAGCTCGGCGACTACCAGCGCGATGTCCAGGTGGTGTTCGTCTCCGTCGACCCCGAACGGGACACCCTGGACAAGCTCGGCGACTATGTCGGCTACTTCCACAAAGACTTCATGGGTGTCACCGCCGATGAGGAAACCCTGGATGAAATGGCCGGTCGAATGAACATCTTCTTCGAAAAAGAAACCCCGGACGAGCACGGCAATTACGAGGTCAACCACAGCGCGGCCATTTTCGTGATCAACCCCGAGGGTCGCCGCCACGCCCTGATGTCCGCCCCCCACATGCCGGGCGCCATGGGCAGTGACCTGAAAACCATGATGGAGCACTACTGATGCGCATACTCACCGCCGCCCTGCTTTGCCTGCTGAGCGCCGCCGCGTTCGCCGACATTCAAATCAAAGACGCCCGGGTGCCGGCAGCCCCGCCCACCGCCAGCGTGCTCACGGCCTATATGGACCTGCACAACGATGGCGATAGCGACCGCCAGCTGCTCGGCATCAGCGGCGAGACTTTCAGCCGCATTGAAATGCACCTGAGTGAAGTGATCGACGGCGTCGCCCGGATGTCCGCCGTCGATGCCATCGAGCTACCCGCCGGCGACACCGTGTCTCTCAAGCCCGGTGGACTGCACCTGATGATGTTCAACCCCGCCGAACCCCTGACCGTGGGTGATGAAGTCACCCTGACCCTCGAATTCGACAACGGCGAAGCACAGACCGTGGTACTGCCCGTGGCCAAGCGCCGGGTAGGTGGCGCCCATCAGCACAAACATCAGCACCAGAAAAAACACCAACACGGACACTCTACAACGCCATGAGTACCTTCAAGGACTACGCCAAATCCCTGCCGCTGTACCCCCTGCCCCACCACCTGATTTCGCGTCTGGTATTCTGGGCGACCCGCCAGCGCACGGCCCTGAAAAATCCGCTGGGGCGATTGTTTATCCGCATTTTCGGCATCGACCTCAGTGAAGCCGAGGGCGAGCGCATTGAAGACTACGACACCTTCAACGCCTTCTTTACCCGCGCCCTCAAGGCCGGCGCTCGTCCCATCGCCGAAGGCCAGCGGGTGCTGGCCAGCCCGGTGGATGGCACGGTGAGCCAGTCGGGCCGCATTCGCGACGGCCGCCTCTTTCAGGCCAAGGGCCGGTATTACTCGGCACTGGAGCTACTCGGTGGCGACCCCGACCTGGCCGCCCGCTTTGCCGAGGGCCGCTTCGCCACGCTGTATCTCTCACCAAAGGACTACCACCGCATCCACATGCCCACCGACGGCGTGCTTCAGCAGATGGTCTATGTCCCCGGCCGGCTGTTTTCCGTGGCCGGTCACACCGTGCGCACCGTACCGCGGCTGTTTGCCCGCAACGAGCGCGTCGTGACCGTGTTTGAAACCGCACACGGCCCCGTGGCCATGGTGTTGGTGGGCGCCATCAATGTCGCCGCCATCGAAACCGTCTGGGCCGGCCTGATTACCCCGGGGCGCGGACGCAGTATTCACACTTTTGACTACGCCGAAGATCAGGCGCCGCGTCTGGCCAAGGGCGAAGAAATGGGCCGATTCAATATGGGTTCCACCGTGATTCTGCTCACCGGCCCCAATGTGCAATGGGACTTCGGCTTCAGCGCCGACGCCCCGGTCAAGATGGGCCAGGCCATCGGACGCATCACCCAATCGGAGTAAAAGATGAATGAACCGTCACCCAAACAGGACAAACCCAAGCAAACGGATCAGGATCAAAAAGTCGGCTTTTGGCAAATTGTCGCCAGTGTGCTGATGTCTTTCCTCGGCGTTCAGCGAGGGGAAGTGCGCGAGCGCGACTTTGAGCGCGGCAAGCCCATCCACTTCATCGTCGTCGGCCTAATCCTGACCATTGTCTTTATTCTGGTACTGGTCCTGATCGTCAAGATCATCCTCTCAGCGGCCGGTTTGTAGGAGCGGCGACCCCGCCGCGACTGGGTGGGCGGCTTCGCCGCATGGGCTTTTGTCGAAAAGACACAGCGGCCACAGAGCGCACAGAGGATCTTTGTCATCGCGAGCCGCGTAGCGGCGTGGCGATCTGCCGAACCGTTCCGCAGATTGCTTCGCTGCGCTCGCAATGACGACGCCGCCAGATTCCGGATAAGCGCGTTGCGCTTTCCGGAATGACTGAAAAAACTCTGTGTTCTCTGTGCACTCTGTGGCCGCTGTGTTATTTCCCCGCATTAGCATAAAATGCGCCCATGAATTTACTGGCTCTGGATACTTCCACCGAAGTCTGTTCAGCGGCGCTGTCCGTGGATGGCGAGGTGACCCTGCGCTTTGACGGCTCGGGGGCGCGCAATACCGACATCATTCTGCCCATGATCGACCAGCTGCTGGCCGACTCGGGCACGCCCCGCTCGGCCCTCGACGGTGTGGTCTTCGGCCGCGGCCCGGGCAGCTTTACCGGCGTGCGGGTGGCCGCCGGCATCACCCAGGGCATCGCCTTCGGTCTCGACCTGCCGGTGTTGCCACTCTCCACCCTGCTGCTGCTGGCCGAGGCCGCGCGCCTGGAGCACGGCAGCGAGTGCGTGGCCACCGTCAACGACGCCCGCATGAGCGAGGTCTACAGCGCCGCCTGGGCCTACCGGGGTGAGGAAAACGCACTCGGTGGCTGGGAAATGATCGTCGCCGAAGCCGTACAGCCACCGGGGCAATGGCAATTCCCATCAGCCGATGAAAGTGGCCTGGCCACCGGCACCGGCTTTGCCGCCTACCCCGACGATCTGCCCCTGGCCGACGGCTGGACGCTCGATCAACAACTCGTCCCCCGCGCCGACCGCGCCCTCAGCCTGGCCCGCCGCGTTCCCGACAGCGCCTGGCAACCCGTCGAAGGCGCCCTGCCCGTCTACCTCCGCAACAATGTGGCCAAAAAGAAAACCCAGCGTTAATTAGCCACCGAGCGCACAGAGAACACGGAGGGTTTTAAGCGCGTAGGGCGGAAGCGGCGCAGCCGCATCCGCCGAAAAAATGGCGGAGGTGCCTATGGCACTTCCGCCCTACCCTTCCAGGAAAGCTCTGTGTTCTCTGTGCCCTCTGTGGCTAACAATCAAGCGTCTTCAAAAAAGCGCTGAATGTCGGCCAGGGTGCGGGTGCGTTTCATGGGCGGCAGGCTATTGGTGAAACGCTTGCCGTAGAATTTGGTTTTCAGGCGGATGTCGCAGACCACCACCACGCCGCGGTCGTGGATATCGCGAATCAGGCGACCCACGCCCTGCTTGAGGGCGATCACCGCATTGGGCAACTGGTGCTCCATAAAGGGATTGCGGCCCTGCTCTTTCATGGCGTCCAGGCGCGCCTGCAACACCGGATCGTTGGGCGCGGCGAAGGGCAGCTTGTCGATGATCACACAGGACAGCGCCTCGCCCTTGATGTCGACCCCCTCCCAGAAACTGCTGGTCCCCAGCAGCACGCCGTTGCCCGACTCCCGGAACTCGTCCAGCAACTGGGAACGCGGCGCCTTGCCCTGAACAAACAAGGGAAAGTCGACCTCGCGCTCGAGCCGGGCGGCGGCGTGGTTGAGAGCGCGGTAGCTGGTAAAGAGCATAAAGGCCCGGCCCTTTGAAGCCTCCAGAACCGGTTTGGCTGCGTCGACCACGGCGTCGGTGAAATGCGGCGCGCTGGGCTCGGGCAAGTCCTCCGGCAGGTAGATGATGCTGTTGTTGGCAAAGTCGAAGGGGCTCTCAAGCTGCAGGGTGCGCGGCTCCCACAAACCCAGAGCCTGGGTGAAGTGGCCGAAATCCTGGCCCACCGCCAGGGTCGCCGAGGTAAAAATCCAGCTGGCCTCGTAGCGCCCCATGTGGGAGCGAAATGTCTTGGCCACACTCAGGGGTGTCATATTGAGAACAAAACCCAGCCGGGTGGTTTCCAGCCAGTAGATGTAGTCCTCGTCGAGGTGCTCGAACAGGGTCAGGCGCTGGTCAAACTCCACACAGCGCTTGAGCAGATTCTCCACCCCCGGCCCCTCTTCCTCGTGCTCCACCAACTCGGCGCGCATGGAACTGATCACCGCCGCCAACTCGCGAAACTGGTGTCGCACCTCAGCGTGGCTCAACAGCGGCTGCCAGGCCAGACGGCGCTCCTCAACACCCAGGGAGAGACGGAAGTTGCGCACCGCCATCTCCAGCCGCCCGGCGAGATCGCCAACCGCTTCGCCCTCGGCGATTTCGCTCTGGCCGATCACCCGGGTGTCCTTGACGAACTCCAGCAACTGGCGGCTGCCCACCGCCTGGCCAAAGAAGGCGCCGGCCACCTCGGGCACCTGGTGCGCCTCGTCAAAAATAAAGGCGTTGGCACTGGGCAATACCTCGCCAAAGCCGGTTTCCTTAATCGCCATATCGGCCATAAACAGGTGGTGATTGACCACCACCAGATCTGCCTCCTGGGCCTCGCGTCGGGCCTTGACCACATAGCAATCGCTGTAGAACTCACACTCGGTGCCCAGGCAATTGTCGGCGGTGGAAGTGACCTTGGGCAGAATCGCGGCGTTTTCCGGCAGTTCGTCCACCTCGGCCATATCGCCAAAGCGGGTCTGGCGCGACCAGTTGCGAATCGCCTCGAGCTGGCGCTGCTGCTCGCGATCGCCGCGATTGGGCTCGGCAAAGCCAGCGCGGTAAATGCAGTAGTAGTTGGAGCGCCCCTTGAGCAGAGCGCGCTTGACCGGCACGCCCAGGTGCTTGAGCAGCATGGGCAAATCGCGGTGGTAGAGCTGATCCTGTAGGGTGCGCGTGCCGGTGGAGATAATGATTTTTTGGCCGCTGAGCAGCGCGGGAATCAGGTAGGCATAGGTTTTGCCCACCCCGGTGCCCGCTTCCACCACCAGCACCTCCCGTTCCTCAATGGCCTGAGCTACCGCATCGGCCATTAGCTGCTGCGCCTCGCGGGGCGCGTAGCCGGCTATGGAATCAGCAAGGGGGCCATCGGCCCCCAAAATTTCGGAAGGTGTCATTTAGTGGTTACTGCGTTCTTGGTGCCGGTGGCGTGGGTTCATCCTTGAAACACAATCGTCGCGGGCTGAATGTCGTCACAACGACCTGGCTAACTGTTTTGCAGATTGCTTCGCTGCGCTCGCAATGACGGACTTGTCATCGCGAGGAGCGAAGCGACGCGGCGATCTGCCGAACGGTTCACGCAGATTGCTTCGCTCCGCTCGCAATGACAGCAAAAACCCTACGGCTTGAACAGGGCAGCCTTGCGCTGGGCCTCTTCGGCGCCCTGGAGGTTGCCCTCGGCCTTGCGCGCCTTGGCCACAATCAGCCAGTTGCGGTAGGCCAGCACTTCGTCTTCATCGCCATTGAGCTGGTTGGACTTCATGGCCACATTCTCGGCGGCCACATAGTTGCCCTGGTCGAGACGAAGCTCGGCCATGCGGCTCCAGATCACAGCATCGGTGGGGTCGATGCGAATGGCGCGCTCAAGCTGGGCAATCGCGCCCTCGGTATCCCCGGTCAGGCGGGCCTCTTCGGCACGCTGCCAGATGGCGACCACGGCGGCGTTGCCAATGGAGTGCTTGATGCTGCCCTCGGCAATGACACCGCTGTCTTCCGAAATGGCATCGCTTTCAGAAAACTGGAAACCCTCGGAGCCCTCTTGTTTGGGGCTGGAACCACAGGCTTGCAGCAACAGTGCAGCGAAACCCAGAACGGCAACGCGCAGCAGCATTTTGGTGTTTTTCATTTCTCTCCCTACTCCTTTATCTGATACAGGGATTACCAATCGAAGAGGCGCTTCAGGAAGCCCTCGCGGCATTCAGCCAACTTATCAGGCTCGCTGCCTTTGATAAAGGGCAATTGTACGGCATTTTCACAGTCTTCGGCACTCAGTCGACCATCACTGCTCACCCAGTGCCATTCCACATCCGACGGCGTGCGCGGCTGGTAGGGCGAAGAGTCGAGATGCTCAAAGACATTGAGCCAAATGGGCAGCGCACCGCTGGAACCGGTGAGAGCCGTGGGCCGGTTGTCGTCGCTGCCCACCCAGATCACCCCCAGGTGCTCGCCGCTGAAGCCGGCAAACCAGGCGTCGCGGCCGTCGTTGGTGGTCCCGGTCTTGCCCGCCGCCCTGAGCGCCGGCAAGGTCTGGCCAATGCGCTGCGCGGTGCCGCGCTCGACCACCGCCTGCAACAGGCCGTTGATCAGATACATCTCCCTGCCCGGCAGGCGCTGCTCGATTTCCATGGGATAGCGCTGGAGACGCTCGCCATTGGCCGTCACCACCTCGCGCACCGTGCGCAACGGGGTGTAGAAACCATCGCCGGCAAAGGTCTGAAAATACTGGGCCACCTGATAGGGCGAGCGCTCCACCGCGCCGAGCAGCAGGGACGGGTAATGGGGCCCTTCCACCTCCAAGCCCAAGCGGTTCATGGTGTCCGCCACGGCGTCCAGGCCCAGCTCCAGACCCAGGCGGGCGGTGGCCACATTGTAGGAGCGAACCAGGCCATCGGCGAGCATCACCTCGCCGTGGTGCTCGCCGCTGTAGTTTTTGGGCGCCCAAAGCTTGCCCCGGGCGTCGGTGAACTCGAAGGGCGCGTCGTCGATCAGGGTGGCCGCAGTGTAGGTGTCGCCCTTGCGCAGGGCCGTCAGATACACCGCCGGCTTGGCCAGTGAACCAATCTGGCGGCGTGCGTCCAGGGCGCGGTTAAAGCCCACATCGTTGGCATCGCGACCGCCGGCCACCGCCAGCACTTCACCGCTGCGGGTATCGGTGATCAGGCCCGCCGACTGCAAGCTCTCCGATTCGATGCCTCGGCGAGCTTCCAACCGGCCCAGGTGGTTGGTGGTAGCCATCTCCAAACGGGCCTGAACCCCGGGAGCCAGGGTGGTGAAGATGTGCAGACCCTCGCTCTGCAGCGCCTCTTCCGGGTAGTCGCGCTGCAACTGGCGGCGGACCAGATCGACAAAGGCCATGTAGCGATGGCGGTAGCTCTTGGGCTTGTCGACCACGCCCAAGGGGCGGCGCTTGAGCCGCGCGGCCTCGGCTTGCTCGATGGCGCCGTCCAGCGCCAGTTGCTCGATCACCAGATTGCGCCGCCGGGTGGCCCGCTCGGGATGGCGTCGCGGATCGTAGTAGGAAGCGCCCTTGACCATGGCCACCAGCAGCGCCTGCTGCTCGATGCCCAGATCCTTTAACGGCGTATCAAAATAGTAACTGGCCGCCAGGCCAAAGCCGTGAATGGCGCGCTCGCCGTCCTGGCCCAGATACACCTCATTGAGATAGGCCTCCAGGATTTCCGGCTTGCTGTAGTGAAACTCCAGCAACACCGCCATCCAGGCCTCGATGGCCTTGCGCGTCAGGGTTTGCTCGCGGGTGAGAAAGTAGTTTTTGATCAGCTGCTGGGTCAGGGTGCTGCCGCCCTGCACGGTGCGCCCGGCGCGGATATTGGCAATCAGGGCACGGGCAATGGACAGTGGTCGAACCCCGTGGTGCTCGAAAAAGGCCCGGTCTTCAATCAGCAACAGGGCGTGAACGAGGCTGGGCGGCACGCCCTCCAGGCGCACCAGGTTGCGGTCCTCCTGATGCTGGGGATAGATGGCGGCGATCTGCGCCGGGTCCAGGCGCACCAGGGCGTCCTCGCCATCGCTGCTCTCCAGGCTGGCAACGCGACCCGCATCGATACGCAGATCGACAATCCGGCTCTCAATGGCGCCGTCCCAGTAGTTGAAATCCCGAGTGTGAATGCGAAAGTGCTTGCCGTTGCGGCTGTAGGCACCGGGGCGATCCGGTCGCCCCACCGGGCGATAGTTGGCCACCGCCAGTTCCTCTTCCAGAGCGCGGGCTGTGAGCGTCTTGCCGGCGTAGAGCTCCAGCGGGCGAGCGTAAACCCGGGCCGGCAGCGACCACTTCTTGCCCTCGAACTGCTGGCGAATGCTGTAGTCCAGCCAGGCACTGCCCAGAATCCCGGCCACAGCGGCCAGTAACACCAGGGCACTGAACCAGGGCAACCAGCGGCGACCGCCACCCTTGCCGCTGGCCGACGGCGCCGGGGCCTTGCGTCGCTTGACCGGCTTTTTCGCCGCGGCCTTGCGCGCCGACTTTTTTGTCGCGGTCTTTTTCGAAGCAACCTTCTTGGACGCCTTCTTTCTCGCTGCCTTCTTGCCTGCCATAAATGCCTGTTGATGAATTGGATTACGGGCCACAGAGCCACGAAGCCCACGGAGTTATTATGTGTCATCGCGAGAAGCGAAGCGACGAAGCGATCTGCCGAACCGTTATGCAGATGGTTTCGCTCGCCATGACGGGCCTGCACGCGAGCAAGTAGGGCGGAAGTGCCGGAGGCACATCCGCCATTTGTTCGGCGGATGCGGCTGCACCGCTTCCGCCCTACGAACCTAAAACTCTCTGCGTTCTCTGTGCACTCTGTGGCCGCGGAAAAAGCTACGACCCGGCCGCGTCTTCCGGGGTTTCCAAATAGTGACCAAAGACTTTTTTGACCAAATCGGTGCCGCGGCCCACGGGGTCCTGGCGGATCAGGGCCTCTTCCTCGGCCATTTTGTCGAACAGGGCATCGCTGGCCTGGCGGGCCACATAGCCGCTGAGATCATCGGGCGCCGGTGGCTCGTAACCCACCAGGCGGCCGTAGTAGGCCACTTTCTCGGCCAACTTTTCGTAGTGCTCCACCACGCCGACCTCGGCCAGGGCGCGGTCGGCAATGGGTTTGAAGCGGGCCTGAAGCTGATCCTCGCGCTGGCGCTTGAAGTAGCGCGTGGCGGCGTCTTCCTCGCCCTGGATCAGGGCCACGGCATCGGCGATGCTCATATCGGCCACGGCGCTCTTGAACACTGGCAAGGCCGCCGGCACGGCCTCCTCGGCGGCGCGACTCAGGCTCAACTCGAACTCGTCAACATAGCGGCCCAGCCCCATATTGCGGGCTCGCTCGGCGGTGGAGCGCAACTCCTCGGGCAGGGGCAAACGGTAAGCCGTGGTGCTGAAACCGCCCTCTTTGCCCAGTGATGCCACGGCGCGATCCACGCCCTGCAGCAGCGCCTGGCGCGTGGCGGATTGCGACTCCTGCGCCGTCGGCGCATTGGAAGTCACGCCGGAACTCTGCACCACACCCTCGAGCATGGGGCACCCGGCCAAAAACAAAGAAGCTGCCAACAAGGGCACCAGCAAGACAGAACGCATAACAAAAACCCTCAAATCCCCGCGGCCAATGGAAGACACCGCCAAGTCGCGGTAGAATTGCCGCCCGCCGGACAACCCGGCGGCAAGTCCGCTAATTTACCAGAAATCGGCGGCCGTGAGGAAAACCACCACGCCCTCGTAGCTCAGCAGGATAGAGCAGCCCCCTCCTAAGGGGCAGGTCGCAGGTTCGACTCCTGCCGAGGGCACCATTTACCAGCGTCATCGGGCGAAGGCGTCATAGATTCTCTGTGCCCTCTGTGTTCCCGAGCCAAACAACAGTAGACGCCATTGATGTGGACCTGGCTAAAACCGCGTCCTAAACCCTACTACCGTTTTCTTTACACCAAGGGCGAATCCATACTGCTGGACACACAGGGACACCCCGTTGATGAGAAGCAGCAACCCGGCAGCTCCTTCAGGGCGTATTTCCCCCTGACTCGATTGATTTCATAACATTCAAGAGCGTTTATGTACGACATTATTGGCGACATCCACGGCCACGCCGACAAACTCACCGCCCTGCTCAAAAAAATGGGTTATCGGGAGCACGACGGCGCCTGGCAACACCCCGAGCGCCAGGCCATTTTTGTCGGCGATATCATCGACCGCGGACCGCAGCAGTGGGCGTCCTACCATGTGGTCCGGCAAATGGTCGAGGCCGGTTCAGCCCAGGTGGTCATGGGCAACCACGAATTCAATGCCGTGGCCTGGACCCTGCCCCATCCGGACAAGCCGGGCGAATTTCTGCGCCCCCACAACGATAAAAACCGTAACCAGCACAAGGCCTTTCTCCACGAGGTGAGCCACGATGAAAACCTCTACCGGGAGATGCTGGACTGGTTCCGACAAATGCCCCTGTGGCTGGACCTGGATGGCCTGCGCATCATCCACGCCTGCTGGCACGAAGACAGCATCGAGGTGCTGCGCCCGTACCTGGACGCTCAAAACCGCCTGCTGGTCGAGGCCTGGCACACCGTGGGTAAAAAGGGCACGCCGGAATTCGACGCCCTGGAGGTGTTGCTCAAGGGCTACGAGCTGGCCCTGCCCGACGGCGCCCATTTCCCCGACAAAGACGAACACCCGAGAAGCCAAATCCGCACCCGCTGGTGGGATAAAAGCGCCACCACCTACCGCGATTTGGCGCGGGTACCCAGCCATCAGACCGACCTCATACCCGACAAACCGGCACCGCTGGACGACCTGCCCCACTACCCCGGCGACAAGCCGCTGTTTGTCGGCCACTACTGGCTCAACGGCACCCCCGCGCCCCTGAGCGACAGCATCGCCTGTGTCGACTACAGCGTGGCGGCCACCAGTGGCGATCGAAAAATGTGCGCCTACCGCTGGGACGGCGAACAACGCCTCTCTGCGGCGGGCTTTGTCTGGGTCTAGGGTCCCGGCCCGATATTCAGGTCTCCACCGGCGGGTACATCGCGTCGCCCCACAGGGCGTCGGGGTGATCCAGCATCAGCTCGATAACGGTGGGCACCAAGTCAAACAGCAGTCGCGTGGCGTCGCGCAGCTGTTCCCGGTTGGTTTGGGAGTTCCAGGTGGCGCCACCGTGGATCAGCTGGTTGCGCAGGGTGTAGAGCCGGTAAAAGACCACGCTCAGTACACTGGCAGTTTGCTGTTTGGCCAGGGCCTGATGGGCGCGTTGCTTGTCCCTTTGAAAGGTTTTTTCCCAGTCCTCGGCGCTGTCCAGACCGTTCTGATAATCCCAAAAGGGCTGAAAGACATAGGGGTTGTCCATTAACACGCGAATGGCCTGGGGGTATTGCTGCCAGACCAGCTGGTGCAGTTTTTTCTCGCGATCGAGATCGGCGAGCTTGATCAGAAAGCGGCGATAGCGATCGGCTTCGCTGGTGGGTCGGCCGCCGTTCTCCGCCGAGTAGGCGGCGTTAAAGGCAATCCACAAGAAGACGAATTGGCCATCGCTGTCCTCGCACTGCTCGGCGCGATTGAGCCAGCTCAGGGCCCGGTGAACCCGCAGGCCCAGTCCCTGGGGGTGGTGCTCGCGCTCGGCGCGCTGGCGTTCTTTCAAGCGGGCGTAGTCAGTGGCCATAGTCTGTCCTTCTCCGTTGTTCTTGGTGTGTCGTTGCCAATGCCCCGAAAGCATGCCAGAGGATCGGTGCCCCGTCAGGCTAGTTGGACTTTGCGACGGTTTGTGTCGCAGGAGCGGCACCTTCGCCGCGACAAGGTCGGCCCGGGGGCGGGCCTGCTACATTGTCATCGCGAGGAGCACCGCGACGCGGCGATCTGCTCACGGTTTGGCAGATTGCTTCGCCTTCGGCTCGCAATGACGGGAACCACTCCTCCCACAACAAACCCTCTGTGTTCTCTGTGACCTCTGTGGCTAACCCAGTCAGGCGCGATGGGTGTCGAAGGCGATGACTTCACCGATGTGGCGTGCGCCGGTGATTTGCATGATCAGACGGTCCACGCCCAGGGCGATGCCGGCGCATTCGGGAAAGTGGCCCTGTTCCAGGGCCTGGAGAAAGTGTTCGTCCACAGGCTGCTCGGGCAGGCCCAATTCACGGCGCTGCTGGTTGTCGGCCTCGAAGCGCCGGCGCTGTTCGGCCGGGTCGGCCAGTTCCTGGAAGCCGTTGGCCAGCTCCAGTGGCCCCCAGTAGAGTTCGCTGCGGCGGGCCGTACGCGGGTCGCCGGGGTCGATT
Organism: Pseudomonadota bacterium; assembly: GCA_051747425.1. Lineage (GTDB taxonomy): Bacteria > Pseudomonadota > Gammaproteobacteria > HTCC5015 > HTCC5015 > HTCC5015. Next base: position 163,148 of record JBNJGD010000003.1, on the reverse strand, counting down.
TGGGCCAGGGCCGCCTGGCTGGCCGGGTAGTGGCTGATGGCGGTGAGCCGGTCGTCGGGAAAGTGACAGGCCACGGCCTCACTGAAGAGCAAATCCAGGGCGCTGTCTCTGGGCAGTGCTTCGCGCTCGCCCGACCACAGCCCGGTGCGCTCCAGCAGGGACTGAATCTCGGCGTCGCTGGCCTCCAGCGGACACAGGCCCAGTTGGCGTTCAAAGGCCTCGGCGTAACGCAGTTGTTCCAGGGGCAGCGGCTGGCCGTGTAAGTGATGAATCAGTGCCGCCGTCTCGTCGATCAGCTCGTCGATGGAGAAGCCCCTGCGATACCATTCCAGCAGGGTGAACTCGGAGTTGTGGTGGCGGCCGGCCTCCCCGGGCCGAAACACCGGGGCGATCTGGTAGCAGTCGCCAAAGCCCACCGCCAGCAGGCGCTTCATGGGCAGTTCCGGGGAGGTGTGCAGAAAGCGCGGCCCGGCGTCGGTATCGACCTGGTAGCTGGCCAGTTGGACATCCGTGGTAGCGGCGCGGGAGAGCAGCGGCGTCTGCACTTCCAGCACGCCACGGGCATCAAAAAAGGCGCGAATACCCTGCAGTATCCGCGCCCTCTTCTTCAGGGTCTCCAGCGCAGCGCTTGGCTGCCAATTAGAGCCTGTTAACACTATCTAGAAGCCCTAGTCTTCCCTGGCTCTGGATATGTACTTGCCGGTGCGGGTGTCGATTTTGAGTAAATCGCCATTGTCGACAAACAGTGGCACCAGCACCGTGGCGCCGGTTTCCACCGTGGCGGGTTTGGTCGCGCCCTGGGCGGTATCGCCGCGAATGCCGGGATCGGTCTGGGTGACTTCCAACACTACATGGTTGGGCGGCTCGACCGAAATCGGTACGCCGTCCCACAGGGTGACCACACAGGTATCCTGCTCCTTGAGCCACTGCTTGGCGTCGCCGACGGCGGCCTCCGGGGCGCCCACCTGCTCGAAGGTGTTGGGATCCATGAAGTTCCAGAACTCGCCGTCGGTGTAGAGGTAGTCCATCTCGGTGTCCATGACATCGGCGGCCTCCACCTTGTCACCGGATTTATAGGTTTTATCGACGACCTTTCCCGTTTTAAGATTGCGAACCTTGACGCGGCAGAACGCCTGCCCCTTGCCCGGCTTGACGAATTCGTTCTCGACGATGCTGTAGGGGTCGCCGTCGATCATCAGTTTCAGGCCGCTTTTGAATTCGTTGGTGCTGTGTGACGCCATGGGATTCCTCTTGTCTTTTGCACCGGCGCGGGGCGCCGAATTGGGAAGGTCGCTATGATACCTGCACAACCCGCTGCGGAAAAGCCGCTACGGCCCGATATGCCGCGCTGGAAGCGGGAGTTGGCCGAGGCCATTCAGAGCCCGGCCGAGCTGCTGGAGGCCGTGGGTCTCGGCCACCGCGACGACCTCCTGCAACGCGCCGAGGCCGCCGCCGGCCTGTTTCCCCTGCGCGTGCCCCGGGCCTATGTGGCGCGCATGGCGCCCGGCGATCCCGACGACCCCCTGCTGCGGCAGGTCTTGCCGCTGGGTGAGGAGCACCAGGCTGTGGACGGCTTTGACGCTGACCCGGTAGGCGACCTGGCCGCGCAGAAGGCGCCCGGTTTGCTGCACAAGTACTGCGGCCGGGTGCTGTTGGTGGCCACCGGTGTCTGCGCCATCCACTGCCGCTACTGCTTCCGCCGGGAATACCCCTACGAGTCCGCCAGCGCCAGCCAGAGCCAGTGGGACGAGGCCCTGTCCTACATCGCCGGACACGACGACATCCACGAAGTCATCCTCAGCGGCGGCGACCCCCTGAGTCTCAGCGACAAGCGCCTCGATGCCCTGATCACTCGCCTCGAAGCCATTCCCCACCTCAAACGCCTGCGCCTGCACAGCCGCCAGCCGGTGGTGCTGCCCAGCCGGGTCACCGAATTCCTGTGCCGTCGACTCGCCGAATCTCGACTGCGCACGGTGATGGTGATCCACGCCAATCACGCCCGGGAGCTGGACGGCGAGGTGGCCGAGGCTGTGGCCCGCCTGCGCGGCGCCGGTGTCCATTGCCTGAACCAGGCGGTGCTGCTGGCCGGGATCAACGACAGCGCCGAGACTCTGGCCAGGCTCAGCGACAAGCTGTTCGAGATCGGCGTACTGCCCTACTATCTGCACCTGCTCGACCGGGTGCGCGGGGCCGCCCATTTTGAGGTGAACGAGGCCCGTGGCGCCGAGCTGATACTTGCCCTGCGTCAACGACTGTCCGGCTATCTTGTGCCAAAGTTGGTTCGGGAGATCGAAGGCGAAGGGGCCAAAACCCCGATCGCTGGCGCCTGACCGGGATATTGCCGCTTGCAAGGCCCCGCGCGGTGCATACAATGAGCCACTTAACCTTAAATACAATAAGCATGGGGTCGACTTGAGTACCACACCCACCATCCGACTGCTGATCGTTGAAACGGACGCCACCCGCGGAGAGGGCTACAACAGCACACTCCGCAGCATGGGCCTGGCGGTGCGAAGCACCTATTTCCGCTCTGGCGACGACATCACCACGCTGATCGAGAAAAACAACCCGGATGTGGTTCTGTTGCGCCACGGTCACGCCGAAGTGGGCATCAAGGACCTCAACTCCTACGCTTCCACCCTGGACAGTGAATTGCCCATCGTTCTGCTGCGCGAGGAGAACGAGCAACTGGACATTGCCCAGATGATGCACGACGGCGCCGACGATGTGGTCGACGGCGACGACATGAACCACCTCAGTCATGTGGTCCGCCGCGAACACCACATGGCTTCCATGCACCGTCAGCTGCAACGACTGGAAAAACTCTACGAAGAGAGCGAAATCCGCAACCAGAGCCTGATGGAAAGCTCCCGGGACGCCATCGCCTATGTCCACGAGGGCATGCATGTCTACGCCAACCGCTCCTACCTGGACCTGTTTGGCTATGAAAGTTTTGACGATCTGGAAGGTCTGCCCATCATGGACATGGTGGTCGACGAAAAGCAGAACGAACTCAAGGAATTCCTGCGCACGCTGGACACCTCGGACCAGGCCGTCCACTACCGCACCGACCTGGAACTGGCCGATCAGTCAGTGATGGACTCGGACATGGAGTTCAGCAGCGCCAGTATTGACGGCGAGGCCTGTACCCAGATCATTATCCGCAAGAAGGAAGAGGCTGCGGGCAACACCAAAGAGCTGGAAGAGAAGCTCTCGGCCATGGCCCGCATCGACCCCAATACCGGGCTACTCAACCGCCAGGCTTTTATCAAGGAATTCGAACAACACCTCGCGGCCATGAAGGACAACGAAAGGGAATTCGCCTACTTCCACATCAGCATCGACAATTTCAGCAAGTACACCGAGGAAATGGGTGTGGTTGGCAGTGACCAGATCATCCAGGCGGTGGCCGAGAAATTCCGCGAGAAGCTGGGTGAGAAGGCCATGGCCTGCCGCTACGACGGTCATGTTTTCTCTCACCTGATTCCCATCAAGGACCGAACCGCCGATGTCAAAAAACGCGCCGAAGGCCTGATGAAACTGGTGACGGGACTCAATGTGACCGCGGAGGGCAAGGAGTGGAACGAGATCAGCGTGAGCATCGGTGTCAGCCTGGTGGACGATTCCTCACTGCGCACCTCTGAAGTCATTAACCGCGCCAACCAGGCTACCCAAAAGGCCGCCCAGGCCGGCGGTAACCGCTACGAAGTCTATCGCCCCAAAGAGGGCGAAATGACCCAACAGCAACTGGAAAAGGCCTGGCGCGAAAAGATCGACAAAGCGATCAAGGAAAACCGCTTCTTCCTCATTTACCAACCCCTGGTCAAACTCGATGGCGGCGAACTCGAACGCTACGAGGTGCTGGTGCGCATGCGCGACGAGCACGGTGCCGAGGTCAGCCCCGGTGAGTTCCTCAGTGCCGCCGAACTCACCGGCCAGGCCCGGGACATCGACCGCTGGATCATCACCCACGCTTTCAAGGATCTGGTCGAGCAATTCAAGAAGGGCCACAAGACCATTCTCCTGATCAAGCTCACCGACAGCTCGATCAAGGACAAGGAACTGTTCCCCTGGATCAAGGATCGCGTGCGCGCCTCCGGCCTGCCCAAGAACTGTCTGGTGTTCGAAGTCAAGGAGGAGTCGGTTCAGGAAAATCTCAGCCAGGCCAAGGCCTTCGCCGCCGGCATCGAAGCCATCGGCTGCGGCTTTGCCATCGACGATTTCGGTCTGGCCAGCAACCCGGAAAAGATCATCGAAACCATTCCGGCCCAGTTCATCAAGTTCGATGCCAGCTTTACCAAGGACCTGTTCAACAATCAGGAACACCAGAACCGACTGACCGACCTGTCCAACCTGGCCCACGAAAAAGGCCGCCAAACCATCATCCAGCATGTCGAGGACCCGACCACGCTGTCAGTGATCTGGACCATTGGCTCGGACTTCATTCAGGGGCACTTCATCTCGCCACCGCTGGATTCCATGAGTTTCGACTTCGCCTCGAGCATGTAGGCGAATGGCATGAACCGACCCGAGATCACCGACCACCTGCCCCCGGCGGGTCTGCTGCGACACCTGGCGGCGATGTTCTACGATTTCATGATCGTCTTCGCCATCGAGTGGTTGCTGATTGCCGCATTCGCGGCGCTGGAAAGTTTCGTCCTCGACGATCAGGGCAAGCAACTGCCCGACATCCTCAAGCTGGTCACCATGATCCTGGCCGGCTACTGGTATTTCGTGGGTTCGTGGACGGTCAACGGCAAAACCATCGGCATGCAGGCCTGGCGCATGGAAGTGCGCGGCTTTGACGGCAGCCCCATTACCAGCGCCCGGGGCTGGCTGCGCGCCGTGACTTCTGTGCTCGGCCTGGGCCACCTCAGCAAACTGGTCGATCCCGCCAAACTCGGCTGGCACGAGCGCCTGAGCAAAACCGTCACCGTGGTCGACCGCGACCGCGTCCTCAAGCCCGGCCAAACACCCGACTGGAACGACAACCTCGAAGCCTGATTTAATCGTTGGCCACAGAGCCTCGAAGAGCACGGAGGTGCGTAGGAGCGGCGACCCCGCCGCGATCATGTCGGCCCGGGGTCGGGCCTCCTACATCCCCACTGGTTTGCGGCGAAGCCGCCCACCCGGTCGCGGCGGGGTCGCCGCTCTTACACACCTCTGTGCCCTCTGTGAACTCTGTGGCTAACAATCAGGATTTATCGCGGTCTTCCCGGTCGATGAACTCCAGGGCCATTTCGAAAGCGCTGCGGCTGAAATCCAGGACTTTGTCGAACTCGTCCTGCGAGAGCTTGCGCGCGCGCTCGCTGCGGCGGTAGACATTGAGCCACTGGCGCTCCCGCTCGTAGAGGGTGGGCAGGTGGCCAAAGCCCCAGTCCTCGAGCAGCGCCCACAGCTGGGGGTTGAAACCGCGGATCATGTTGATCAGAAAGGGCACGGGATCGTGGCGGGCCAGCAGCGCGGTTAGTCGCAGGATCAGTTCAAAGGACACCGTGGCCGAGCCCTGTTCGATGGCCTGCAACAGCGTTTTGTCCTCCAGGTCCAGGGCCTCGTTGATATCGTCGATGGTCAGACCGGCCACTTCGCGGGCGTCGTGAATCGCCTCGCCGGCCCGTCGCATCCAGGTGCGCTGCTCGGGGGAAAACTCGCGCAGCTGGTCGCGGGTCAGAATCAGCGTCTTGCCGATACGCAGGGAAAGCCCCCCTACCCGCTTGCCCACGGAGCGCATGGCCGATCGGGACAGATCCCCGGTAAGGCCGGTAACCTGGCCAATCAGGCCGCTGCGTTCACTGCCCCGCTTCGGTTTGTCGCTCATACATTCCCCCTGATGGCGCCTCAACGCCGATATCAATAGTGCCATTATCGCCCATCGGCAGCGGCCTTTCGAGGGCCCGCTCGGTGGCCGCAAAGGCCTGTTCAAAGGCCAGAGCGCCCTCGGCCATCCGGTTGGGCCCGCTGCGGACGAGGTCGTGGATCGCCAGAGCCGCCAGATTGGCGCGCTCGGGAATGATCAGCGCGGGATCGTGGCGCCGCCGCCAGGGCGAGCGGGAAACGATGTGGTGATAAAACACCCGCTCGTCGGCGGCCACGGCGTGGAGGCCGTGGCGGTCCATCACACCACCGTCGAGCAGCGAGTGTCGCTGATAGTGCACGGGCTGAAACAACCCCGGCACGGCGCAACTGGCGCTGACCAGCAAGGGCAGTGGTCCCTGGTCGAAGCTCAGGGTTTGTCGATGGCGCCAATCCCAGGTGGAGATCGCAATGGGACGGCGCCCGGCCTCCAGTTCATCGCAACCGAAGCGCTCGGCCAACAACTGGCGGAAACGCTCGCCGCGCAAAAAGCCAAAACCGAGACCGGGGTCCCAGAAATCGCGCTTCTCAATGGAGAAAAACACCGACTTCAGATCCCGACAATCGAGACCCGAAACCCAGCCGGCCGCCACCAGAGCGCCGGCGCTGGAGCCGGTCAACCGCGCCGGCATCAAACCCTCGCGCTCAAGCACGCTAAGGACTCCAAGGTGAGCGTAAAAGGCAAAGAACCCCGAGGACAAAGTCAGCGTATAGGGCTTTTCGTCCAGCCAGTCTCCCAGAGTGGCCATCAGCCCTCACTCCTTTTGAGCAGCCAGAATCCAAGAATAGTGAACGCCGCAATCGGGGCAAAGGCGCCCACCAGTACGGGCACGCCATAGACCTGACCGAGGTTTTCAATCAATGAGCTGATGATGTAGTAACTCATGCCAAAGAGAATGCCGATCACCAGGCGCGAGCCGGCATTGCCCGAGCGGCGGTTGGCAAAGACAAAGGGCATGGCCAACAGCAGCATCACGAGGATCGACAGCGGCGCTGTCACTTTCTTCCAGAAGGCCTTGCGATAGAGCGTGGCGTCCAGGGCGTTGGCGTCGAGGTACTGGATATAGCGGTGCAACTCGAACATGCGCATGTTTTCGGGGCTCAGGCGCGCCACTTCAAACAGGGAGGGATCCACCACGCTGTTGCGGTAGAGCGTGTCATCGCGGCGGCGCTCTACCTGTCGGCCATCGAAACGATAGGTCGTCACGCCGTCGAGTCGCCAGCGCTCACCAATGAACTGGGCCTGGTCGATATTGATGAGCCGGTTGAGCTGGCCTTCACTCACTTCAAACACCCGCACATCGCGAAGGCGCTGACCGTGCTCGGCGCGGCGAATATTGACAAAGGCACTGCCCTCCTTGATCCAGAAATCGCGCAGCTCGGCGGTGATCGCCTTGCCCTGGGACTGGGCGCGAAAGGCGGCGGCGCGCAGCTCGCTTTTCGGGGCGACATAGTCGCTCAGCAGCAACACACCCAGAGCGATCAACAGGCCGGTCTTTATACCGCCCCAGACAATCCGCCCCTTGGACAAGCCCGCCGCTCGCATGGCGGTGAGCTCGCTGTTGCTGGCCAGGGCGCCCAGCCCCAGCAGAGCGCCGATCAGGGTAATGGCGGGCATGAATTCCATGGCCTTGCCGGGCACGCGCAACATCACATAGCCCAGGGCGTGCCAGTAGCTGTACTCGTCGTAGCGGGCGACATACTTGCCCTCGCCGAGGAACCCGAAAAAGGCATCGAGGAAAAGAATCACCAGCAACACCATGGCGGTGGCGGCGAGAATATGCCGAGCCATGTAGCGGTCAAACAGACTCATGTCGCCACCTCCCATCGCCGGGGCCAGCCGTAGCGCTTCACCAACAGGGCAAAGATCAGCACCACCACCGGCATGTGGGCCCACCACATGCCCAGCCACAGGGGCACGGCGTCGGCCTGGACCCAGCTGCGACCGAGGCTGAGCAGGTTGCTGTAGAGGATGTAAACCAGAATGGCGTAGCCCAGCTTGGAGAAGGCGCCCTTGCGCGGCGAGGTGTAACTCAGGGGAAAGGCCAGCACGGCCAGCAGGAAGCAGCCAATGGGCACCGACAGTCGCCACTGCCACTCGGCCACCGCCATCGGGTCGTCAGAAACCATGAGTTCGCTGGTGGGGGCCGCCGCCAGCACCTGGTCGTCCACCACCGTCTGCGGCGGCTCGATTTTGACCTGATACTGTTCGTAATCGATTTCACTGATGCGCTTCTGATCGCCAATCTGGTACAAGCGACCGTCCTCCAGCGTCAGACGATAGGCCCCGTCAACCTCATCCACACGACCGCTGCGGGCCACCTGGATCGACTCGCCCGAGGGTCCGTCGGTAAACACAAACACTTCCTGAAGTTCACCACCGCTTTGCCGTTCGACAAAAAACACGCCACCGGCCAATTGGTTGAATTCACCCTGGCGCAGGTGGGTCTCCACACTGGGGCGCTCGGCGTCGGAGGCAAAGCGGGCCTGCACGCCGGCCATCCAGGGCAGGATAAACACCGACAGCAACAAACCCACCAGACTCACCGGCAGGGCAATCTTGAACAGCGGGCGAAAGAAGTCCCAAGGGCCCATGCCGCAGGCCACCATGGCGGCCATTTCGGCGTCCTTGTACAGGCGGCCAAAGGCCAGCATGCCGCCGAGATAGAGGCTGAGCCCCATAAAGAGCACGAGATAATTGGCCAGGGAGATCACCAGCAGCGGCCAGATGTACTGCGAGGCCATCTCGCCATCGGCGGCATCGGAGAGCAGCTGAACCAGAGTGTTGCCCACCATCAACACCAGCAACACCAGGAGCACGGCGGCACCGGTTTTGGCCACTTCGCGGATCAGGTAGCGATCGGTGATGTGCATGGACAAAGTGTTCCCGCGCTGCTGCAAGCAGCCCAAAGTCTGATAAGCTCGCGATTATATCAGTGTATACAGAATACGGAGAAAACATGCAGTACAGCCTCAAAATTGCCAGCCCCGAGTCCGCTCGCAGCCAGTGCCTTGTGATCGGCGTCTACGCCAACAAGCGCTTGACCCCGGCGGGCCAGACCGTCGACGAAGCCAGCGGCGGTGCGATCAAGAAAGTCCTGCGCCAGGGCGACTTTGACGGCAGCCGCGGCGAGACGCTGTTTCTCTACGATCTGCCCGACATCACCGCCAAGCGCGTGCTGCTGGTGGGCCTGGGCGACAAGAAAAAGCTCACCGCCGTTCACTTTGGCAGCGTCAACGCCGCCGCGGCCAAAGCCCTGCAGAAGGGCACCGCCACCGAGGCCCTGAGTTACCTCCACGAAGCCGAAGTCGTCGACCGCGACGAGGCCTGGAAGGCCAGCCAGAGCACCGCCGCCGTGGGTCACGCCCTGTACCGCTTTGACGCCCACAAGAGCGAGGCCAAGGCGCCCAAAAAACCGCTGGAGAAGTGGCACCTGGGTTACACCAGCCGCCGCGGCCAGAAAGGCCTGGAGGCCGCCATCGCCCAGGGCGCGGCGATGGCCGAGGGCACCTCACTGGCCCGGGACCTGGGCAACCACCCCGGCAACACCGCCACGCCGACTTTCCTCGCCGAACAGGCCAAGGCGCTGGGCAAAAAGCACCGCAAGATCAAGGTCAATGTGATCGACGAAAAGGAACTGGAGGAAATGGGCGCCGGCGCCTTTGTCTCGGTGTCCAAGGGCAGTGAAGAGCCCGGCAAGTTGATCGCCATGGAGTTCATGAACGGCAAGAAGGGCCAGAAGCCCGCCGTGCTGGTGGGCAAGGGCGTCACCTTCGACACCGGCGGCATCTCCCTCAAGCCGGGCGCCGGTATGGACGAGATGAAATTCGATATGTGCGGCGCCGCCTCGGTATTCGGCACCCTCAAGGCCCTGGCCGCCATGAACGCCCCGATCAATGTGGTCTGCCTGGTGGCCGCCGCCGAGAACATGCCCGACGGCCGCGCCAGCAAGCCCGGCGACATCGTCACTACCCTGTCGGGCAAGACGGTGGAAATCCTCAACACCGACGCCGAGGGCCGCCTGGTGCTGTGCGACACCCTGACCTACGCCGAGCGCTTTAACCCCTCGGTAGTCATCGACATCGCCACCCTCACCGGCGCCTGCCTGATCGCCCTGGGCAAAGTGCCCTCGGGCCTGATGACCCAGGACGACCGCCTGGCCGGCAAGATCGAGGCCGTGGGCCAGGAAGCCGGCGACCGCGTCTGGCGCCTGCCCCTGTGGGACGACTACCAGAGCCAGCTCAACTCCAACTTCGCCGACATGCAGAACATCGGCGGCCGCGAGGCCGGCAGCATCACCGCCGCCTGCTTCCTCTCGCGCTTCACCGAAAACTACACCTGGGCCCACCTGGACATCGCCGGCACCGCCTGGGACAGCGGCGCCCAAAAAGGCGCCACCGGCCGCCCCGTGCCCCTGCTCACCCACTACTTGCTGAAACACCACACCAGCAAGGGGTAGAGCGGAAGCGGCATAGGCCCGACCCCGGGCCGACGCCACCTGAATTTGCAGGAGCGGCGCCCTCGCCGCGACAAGTCGGCCCGGGGGCGGGCCTCCTACAGTCCCTCCGTGCTCTCCGCGGCTCTGTGGGTGATTACGCCGCGGCGGACTGGGCGCCGGTGAGGCGGCCGACGGCGCTGAGCACGGCTTGCAGGGCGGCGGAGGTGGTGTCCTTGGCGGTGGCCACCGAGCTTTGCACCTGGCCGTCGCTGCTTACGCGCACGGCGGCCATGGCGTTGGCCTCGGTGCTGTCGCCCAGGGTGGATTCCTCAAAGCCCTCGACGCTGAAGCGGCGGCCGGTCTTGCCCTCGAGGGCGGCCACCAGGGCACCCACGGCGCCCTCGCCCTTGCCCTCGATGACCTGGCCATCGACCTCGGCGTTGACGGTCACGGTCTCGCCCTCGCGCTTCACATCGTAGCCGCTCAGGCGCCAGCCCACCGGCGGGTTGAGGTAGGCGCGCTCGAAGATCTCGTGCACCTGATCGCCCGTGATCTCGCCCCCGGAGGACTCGGCCTCGGCCTGGATCACCACGGCCAACTCCTGCTGCAACCAGCGCGGCAAGTCCACGCCGTAATCGCGCTCCAGCACATGGGCCACCCCGCCCTTGCCGGACTGGGAGTTGATGCGTACCACTTCCTCGTAGCGGCGGCCGACATCGGCCGGGTCGATGGGCAAATAGGCCACATCCCACTGCTCGCCGGCCTTCTGAATGGCAAAGCATTTCTTGATGGCGTCCTGGTGGCTGCCGGAAAAGGCACTGAACACCAAATCGCCGGCGTAGGGGTGGCGCGGGTGGGTGACAATGTTGGTGATGTCTTCCACCAACTCGACGATCTCGGGCATGCGCGAGAAGTCGATACCCGGATCGATGCCGTGGCTGTACAAATTCATGCCGCAGGTCACCAGATCCATATTGCCGGTGCGCTCGCCGTTGCCGAGCAAGGTGCCCTCAACGCGATCGGCGCCGGCCATCTGGCCCAACTCGGCGGCGGCCACGCCGCAGCCCCGATCGTTGTGGGTGTGCAGCGAGACAATCACATGCTCGCGGTTGTCGATGCCCTCGCAGAAGGCCTCGACCTGGTCGGCGAACACATTGGGCGTGCTCACTTCCACGGTGGCGGGCAAGTTGATGATCACCCGCTGGCCGTTCTGGGGCTGCCACACGGCGTTCACCGCGTTGACCACCTCAATGGCAAAGTCCACCTCGGTGGCGCTGAAGGTCTCGGGGGAGTACTGGAAAGTCCAGTCGGTCTCCGGCTGTTTCTCGGCGTAGTCCTTGACCCACTGGGCGGCGCGCGCGGCGATATCGCAGCAGCCGTCGCGATCCACCCGGAAAACCTTCTGGCGGAAAGTCGGCGAAGTGGCGTTGTAAATGTGGACGATCGCCCGCTTGGCGCCCTCGAGCGCTTCAAAGGTGCGGCTGATCAAATCCTCGCGCGCCTGTACCAAGACCTGGATGCGCACATCGTCCGGCACCAGGTCCTCTTCGATCAGGGCGCGGCAAAAATCAAAATCGACCTGGCTGGCCGAGGGGAAGCCCACCTCGATTTCCTTGTAGCCGATCTCCACCAGCAACTGGAAGAAGCGGCGCTTCTGCGCCACCGACATGGGATTGATCAACGCCTGGTTGCCATCGCGCAGATCGACGGCCGCCCACAGGGGCGCCTTCTCGATGCGGCGGCTGGGCCATTTGCGGTCCGGCTTGTCGAAATAAGTGGCGGGGGCGTATTTTGTGTGATCAAAGGCCATGTCCGGCTCCTGTGTGTCTCTTGTAGGTCGGGTTTCAACCCGACGATTTGTTTGTGTCGCTCGGCTCTTGTGGAGCCTTCCACCGCACGGCTTGTGGCCGTTTGCCCTGCGCTTGTGGCGACTGGCGGGCGTCACGGTGTTCGATCCATGGGCTTATTCTAGGCAAGAAAGGGCGCAATGTGTTTGCTTTTTTTGGCCTTTATAGCCATTTTTCGCGATTTTATTTCATATAAATCCATTTATAAGCTATTTTATTCCATATAAACAAAATTATTGGAATTTAAGCCATGTCCCGAGCCCAGCCCGCCGCCATCGACAAAACCGACCAGCGCATCCTCGCCGCCCTGCAAAAGAACGGCGGCCTCAGCAACCAGGAGCTGGCCGAACAGGTCGGGCTGTCCCCGTCGCCCTGCTCCCGGCGGGTACATAAAATGGAGGAAGCCGGCATCATCGTCCGGCGGGAAACCGTGCTCGACGCCCGCAAGCTCGGCCTGGACCTCACCGTGATGATTCAAATCAGCATGGACCGACACACACCGGAGCGCTTTGCCAATTTTGAAGAACAGGTGGGGCAATGCCCGGAAGTGCAGAAGTGTTACCTGGTCACGGGACAGGAAGCCGACTATCTATTACAGGTCGTCGTCCCCGACATCGACGCCTACCAGCAATTCCTGCTTAACAAGATCACCCGCATCGAAGGCGTCAGCGGCGTGCATTCCAGCTTTGTCATGCGACGGGTAATCGACACATCGGCACTGCCTCTGGATTATTTATAATACTGGATAACCCGGTAGAAGTGACACAGAGGCCACAGAGCGCACAGAGATCAAGAAGGTTGAAAACTGTGTTTTGGTTATGCAGTAAATAAAAGCTAAGAACACTTCTCTGAGTCCGACCTCCAACTTTCAGTTTCTGATATCAAAGTGTTTTTTATGCTTTGTAAATCATGAATTAATTCAATAGGAAAGTTCACTTCTACAACAAAATCTTTACTTGAAAATGCTGCAAAGCATTTTTCAGTGCTTTTGTCACAAACAAAAAGTGACCCTTTAGTAGCATCTAGCTCATGGATAACTCGATCACTTGCCATCTTCGCAAATTTTTCACTGCTAATATATTCCGCCTTTAAATTTCCCCGCTCAAAATAGCCATATAAATCATAATCCATGTTCTCTGTATTCGCCCACGGGGTATAAGAATCATAAGCCCAAAAATACCATGAACCTATCCATCCCCCCCCTTCAGAAGAGCACCTGACCTTATATTCCTCACACAACATTTTTTCCAGCTGTGCGCTATCAATTGATGCGAAAAATGTTACCGGATCATATAAGCTGCCTGATGAGGCAGCGTTTGCTTCTGCTTCCAGATAGGAACTATTCAAATATTCGTCGGGTATTGCATACCAATTACCCAGATCCAAACAGGAGTGATCCATATATTCCGTTGACCTATTAGAGCACCCCAGAATAAACACGATCAAAAAGAATAGTGCACATTTATTGATCACAATTAACACCGCAGTAACCAATTGGTGACCGTAAACTCCTTCTATACTCACCAGGTATAAAATTGGGCCCTGACTGATACAACGAGTTTTTTGGTAGATTATTTTGATACAATGAACCGCCGTAGGAAAAATCCAAAAGCCCTTCACTTTTAAAGAGTTCATAATGATACGCGTCAATCTGGTCTGGGTTTAGCGCGCCTGGAATGGAACCGACATTACCCCTAAAGTCCCTACCGACTGCAAAAACATGCTCATTCATTACTTTTATACCAAAATCATTAAGATTCAAGTCAGAGTTAGTGATTAGGAGGCTTGCCTTTAAATTTAAATTAGTCGCCATTGCCATTGCCGTTCGGTTATAGATTATATCCCTAGCAACTTCCCCAACCGGATCTCCCCTAAAATCTCTTAACGCCCAGAAAAACTCACGATTTCCAGCATCATTAAATTGGTGCTCAATGCTGGATATAGGAATGCCTGTTTCAGGGACTGAGAGTCGCATATTATTCATTTGTTCTCGGGTCGAGTTAACAACTCCATCGAATGAGTAAACTGCTCCTGAGTATTCTGTAAAAAGTACATCATTACCTAAATAATTGACTCCGCCAACAAACTTCTGCGCATCGTGCGAAAGATACAAATCGTAGTACATGCCCTGCTGAGGGTCACTAGTGAGCCCGTTATCAATCCAAGTACCGTCAGGGCCTCGTTCATAAAAATAACCAGTTGGATCAGTAAAGCTTAGCGGATTATTTAATGTGTACGAATAACGATTATAGCTCTGAGAGAATTGCGGCGCCTGGACCACCAGGTCCGCACTGAGGAAACGACCGAGCACGGGGTCGTAGACACGGCCATTCATATGAATCAAGCCCACCTCATCCAGGTGTTCATGGCCGGTAAAGCCGCGATTCAGGTCAGAGGTGACCGAGCTGTCCTGCGACCAAGTGGTCGCATTTCTACGCCCACCAAAGGGGCTATACGAGTTATAGGCCACCGTCTCACTGCCCGTTTCACCGGATATCACGTCAACCGATCCCAGATGATCTCGGTGTAGGTACTGAATATCATTCTCTAGAGTGACACCCGAGGAATCCTCAACATGGCTGTGCAACATCACCCCAGCCACATAGGCTCCATCTCGCATATGAGCTGGGGCAAGTGGTTAATAAATAAATTAACTAAATGGATTGAGAAGCTGGACATTAGAACTTTCAAAATCGCGGGTATTTCGAGTAACCAGCGTCAAGCCATAGACTAGTGCCGTGGCGGCGATTTGTTTGTCGATGGCATTGTGCGGGTTGGGTACTCTGAGCCGCCCCCAGGCTATCGCGACATCGCTATCAAAGGGCAGAATATAATCCGAGTACTCTCTGTGTACCCGTCCCAGCCAGGATTCAAGTATTTGAGCTTGCTGCTGATCACCGCGATGCCGAATTAAATCAACGCCCCGGCGCAGCTCTCCGATGGTAATGGCGCTCAGATAAACGCGACGACCTGCTTGCGCTGCAGTATCAAAAAAACGAATCACGCCGGGGTTGGCGTTCTTCCCCTTTCTCAACTCACTAATGACATTGGTATCAATCAAATACATCGGGGGCGCCTTCGTCCTGAATACGCTCAAAATCACTTTCTTTGCCCACGGGTGGAATCGCCTTTAGCACTTCTGCCAATGGCTGTTTGGCAGGGCGAAGCAGCGCTTCCTCCAGGATACGCCGGTGCTCTGCCTCGGCGCTGACTCCGTGCTCACCGGCGCGGGCCTTCAGTGCCCTGGCAATCTCTTCATCAATGTTGCGAACAATCAAATTGGCCACAAACAAACCCTCTCAATATTGATATCAACGATATCACATTGTGTATTATCTATCACCCGGCTGGTTTTTCAGCCCATTTATGGTTAATTTGGGCGCCGTTTAAGCGCGCTTTCCGGAGCTTCCATGCCAGATATTGTCGTCAGTTTCTTTATCCTCGGGCTTCTCGCGGGTTTGCTGCGTTCGGATCTGCGGATTCCCAAGGCGACCTACGAGACCCTGAGCCTGCTGTTGATGCTGACCATCGGCCTCAAGGGCGGGATGGCGCTGTACGGCCACCTCAACTGGGGGATGGTGCCCCAGCTGCTGGGCGTGGCGGCGATTGGCGCGGTGATTCCGGTGTTTCTGGTGCCGGTGCTGCGCAAGGTGGTGGGGCTGGATCTGCCCAACAGCGCCAGCATTGCCGCCCACTACGGCTCGGTGAGCGCCGGGACCTTTGCCGTGGTCATGGCCTTTACCGAGAGCCGCCAGATGACCGTGGCGCCGGAGAGCACGCTGTATCTGGTGATGATGGAGTTGCCCGCAATTATCGCCGCCCTGCTGATTTATCGCGCGCGGCGGCAAAAGCTGGACACCGACGAGCCCGGCCCCTCTGTGGCCCAGTTGTGGCACGAATCCCTGACCAACAAGGGCGTGGTCTTGCTGGCCGGTGGCGTGATCATCGGCTTTATCTACGGCCCGGCCAATGGCGCACCGGTCACCGAACTGCTCACCGGCGCCTTCCAGCTGTTCCTGGCCTTCTTCCTGCTGGAGATGGGCCTGGTGGCCGCCAATACCCTGCGCCCCTTCCCGGCCCACCACTGGCGGCTGGTGCTGTTTGCCCTGATCGCCCCGGTGGTTCTGGCCGTGCTCGGTTTACTCGCCGCCGAGGCCATGGGCATGGAAGACGGCACCGCGCTGATTGTGGCCACCATCACCGCCAGCGCCTCCTACATCGCCGCGCCGGCGGCCATCAAAAGCTCTGTCAAGGACGCCGACATCGGCCTGGCCATGCTGGCCTCCTTGGGCGTGACCTTCCCCTTCAATGTCATCATCGGCATCGAGCTCTACCATCGCATCCAGACGGCGGGGTGGTTTTTCTAAACGAACGAGTCAGTCCACCAGTCGTTTCATCTTCTGGTAGACCTGTTCGCCATTCGGGTGGCCAAGGTCGCGGGATTTTTTGGCGTCTTCAAAGGCGCCTGGGTAATCGCCCTTGTGGTATTTCGCGCCCCCACGCTCGTGGTAGCCGACGGGGTTTTCCGGCACCAGCTCCAGATACTGATCCCAGTAGGCGATGATTTCATCGTACTTTTGCCGCTGGAACAGCGTCCAGTCCATCATTTGGTAGTAGTCCACATTGTCTTCATCGAGTGTGATAGCCCGGGCCAAATTTCTCTCAGCCTGATCAAACTGCTTGAGGAAGCCGTGCATGCGCCCGTTTCGATAGTGGTAGTAAGCCTTGTCGCCGTGCAAACGGACCGCCTTATTGCTATCTGCCAGTGCTTCACGGTATCGACCCACGCTTTCGTGCTCTTTTGAACGCTCCGAGTAGGCGTAGGCCAAGTACTCTTTCTGCATCAGGATAGAGTCGCTGAAAGGGTGAATCACCAACGCCTTTTGCAGCTCTTCATAGGCTTTTTCCAGTTGACCAAGATTGCGGTAGGTCACTGAGCGCCAGCGATAGTACCCACCGGCATGAGGATCGATGTCTATGGCCTTGTCCAGAACTTTAATGGCTTTTTCGTATTGTTCTTCGTTGATATACACGCGGGCCATGCCGTAATAAGGCGCTGACCGCTCACCAAAATTCAGCGCATTCTCATAAGCTTCCAATGCCGCTTTACTCTGACTGTTATGCCGCAAACCACGACCAGCCTCAATCCAGACACTGGCGATCAGGAACGACATTTTGGGGTTGTCGTCGGCGTATCGCTGCGCCTGGCTGGCGAAGGCTTCCATCGCTTTAAATGAACCACCCCATCGGGGCTCGAGTGAACTCAGGTAACTGGCTCTGATGCGATAACTGGCGGGCGCCACTGCCAGTCCCTTCCTCAGATATTGACGCAGTTCCTCCTGTTCCTTGCTGGCTCGGCCCATGTCCATCAAGCGGGAGTAAACCATAATCGCCCTTTCCTCCAGTGCCAGGGCCTTGCGAAATTCCTCCCGGGCGCTGTCAAACAAGTCGTACATCCTGGCGAACTGCTCATCCCTCGTTTCACTCGCCCGGGCCACGCCACGGGCGTTCCAGCCAGCACCTTCAAAATAGGAACCACGCGCCACCAGCGGCTGGTAATGATCAGGATAGGCCGCGACCCACTCGTCCAGTAACGCTTTGGCTCGGGGGTCGTTCTCCCCGAAGACATCATAGAGTTTGTAGAGATGTTTCTCCTGAACTGGATCTGCCAGAACTTCGTGCAATCGCTGGTCGAGCATTTGGTTGAGCTCGTCAAAGCGTTTTTCCAAAAACAGATCCCGAACCTTGAGCACCTCCAATTCAGGCAATAAGTCTCTGGCCCCTTCATGAATAGGGGGTTGTTCAGTATCCGGGTCGCGAACAGCCACAGGCTCCATTTCGCCTTGAGAGGTCACGGAGGGCTCCGTCTCAAAGAGGTTCACGAACTTATCGCCTTCCCCGGTAGCGATGAGCACGGCCAATACAATGCACAACAGTGCAAACAACATCCTTGTCATGGTGAGTTCCTCTTCAGTCGTTTTTGTCTACGAGCAAGTTACCGCAGATCACTGTGCGGGTAAATTCGGCCCTACTCCAATCGCCTTAACAGGCGCATGGGGCTGACGGTGAGTACGGTGCCCAGTTGCCAGCGGCCCATCAGGGCCAGTAACGCGGCGCTCAGGGGTGGCAGTATCAGGGTGAGGGGCCAGTGCCAGCGGAAGGTGCCCTCGAACATGCGGTACTGCAGGGCGTAGACCGCGCCCTCGGCGGCGACCACCGCGAGCACACCCGCCAGCAGGCCGAGAATGGCAAACTCCAGCAGCGTGCTGCGCACCATCAGGGATTGCTGGGCCCCCAGGGTTCTGAGGAGCGCGCCCTCGCGCTGGCGCTCGGACAGGGTGGCGGTGACCACGGCGGCCATCACCGCCAGGGCCGCGGCCAGCACCATGGCCAGAATGGCCTCCACCGCCCGGCTGACCTGGACGACGATGTCGCGCACATTGTCGATCAGGTGATCCATCTCCAGCACCGAAATGGTGGGAAAGCGCCGGGCGAAATCGTTGAGCACATTCTTGCGCGACTCGGGCAGGTAAAAACTGGTGATCCAGGTGGCAGGCATGTTTGTAAGCGCACCGTCGGGGGCGAAGGCCATGTAGAAGTTGGGTTTCATGCTGTCCCACTGCAGGCTGCGAATGCTGGTCACCGTGACATCGATTTTTTCCGCGCCGATGGTAAAGGTCAGCTGATCGCCCAGCGCCAGTTCGAGGCGCTCGGCCAGTTGCGACTCCACCGAGACACCGCCGCTGGCCTCGTCGCCCAGTTCGGGCCACCACTGGCCCTCGAGGATTTCGTTGTCGGCGGGCAGGTCGGCCATCCAGGTGAGGTTGAGTTCGCGATTCAGCGCTTCCACTTCCCGCTCCTTGCTCGCCGCCTCCTTGACCGGCTCGCCATTCAATTCGGTCAGGCGGCCGCGCACCATGGGATAGAGCACGATGTCGTCACCGGCGGCGTGCTCGTCGAGAAAGGCCTCCACCGGGTCCAGCTGCTCGGGGGCGATATTGATCAGAAAGTGGTTGGGCGCGTCGTCGGGCAGTTGCATCTGCCAGTCCGCCAGCAGCGAGCTGCGCACCAGATAGAGCACCGAGGCCAGGGTCAGTACCAAAGCAAAGACGGTGAGCTGGGCCAGGCTGGCGCGGCGGTGGCGAAACAGCGAGACCAGAGCCAGGCGCCAGGCGCTGGCGCCGCCGCTGACCCGGCGCAGGGTGACGACAATGCCCCAGCCCACCAGGCCCAGAGCCAGCAACAACAGGGCCAGCCCGGCGAACAGGGCCAGTACCAGCTCGATCTGACCGGCGTAGGCCCAGAGCAAGCCCAAGAGCGCCAGCAGTCCCAGGGCGATATCACGGCCCACTCCCTCGCTGTGCTCGGCGGTGCTGCTTCTGAGCACGCGCATGGCGGGCACCGCCTGCAGGCGGGCCAACGGCGGATAGGCAAAGGCAAACAGGGCCACCAGAGCGGTGAGGACGGCTGGCCAAAGGCCCAGCCAGTCCGGGCTCATAGCCACTGTGCGATCCATCATCCGATTGGCCAGCTGCGCCAGCCCCCAGTAGATCGGCAGTGCCAGGGCCAGCCCGGCCACGGCGGCGGAGACGCCCCAGGCCAGCAGGCGGCGGCGATAGAGCTGGCGAATGCGGCGGCCGGTCTGGCCCAGGGTCTTTAAAAGGGCCACGGCGTCGCGCTGGCCCAGGGCGTACTGGCGGCTGGCCACGGCCACGGCCACAGCGGCCAGCAATACCGCCAGGCTGCCGCCGAGCAGCAGAAAACGCTCGGCCCGGGCCAGAGAGTCGGAGAGGGTCTGCCCCTCGCGAATGCTGTCCCACTCGTGGCTGGGGCCCATGCGCGGCTCCAGCCAGGTGTAGTAGTCTTCCAGGGCCGATTCCTCACCGGCAAACAGGCCGATAAACTCCACCCGGCTGCCCTGGCGCACCGCCCCGGTGGCCTCGACATCGTCGGCGTGCATCAGCACCCGGGGGTTGAGCGAGGAAAAGCCAAAGCCGGCGTCGGGCTCGCGGACGAGCACGCCGGAGACGGTCAGTTGCAAATTGCCCACTTCCACCCGCTCGCCCACGGACAGCCCCAGCAGGGCAAACAGGCGGCGGTTGAGCCAGATCTCGCCGCGCTCCGGGCCGCCGACGATGCGCTCGACCTCGGCGCTCAGGTCGGACTGAAATTCGACCTCGCCGCGCAGGGGGTAGCCGGGGCTGACCGCCTTGACCGAGACCATTTGATAGGCAGCCGCCTCGGGATCGGACTCGACCGGGTAGAGCATGGTGTAAAAGCGCACCATGTGGGCCGTCTCCAGTCCCAGAGATTGCGCCTGCTCGAACCAGGCCGGATCGATGGGCTCACCGTTCTCGCTGTCTAGCTGGCGATCGGCGGCCAAAAAGGCACTGGAGGAAGTCACCAGCACCCGCTGCAAGTGACCGGAGAAAAGGTTGATGGAGGCCACCGTGGCCACGGCGATCACCAGAGACACCAGCACCACGCGCACGCTGCGCTCGCGCAGATCTCTGAGCAACATCACAGCCCCAGTTCCGCTCTGGCGTTGAGCCGGGTTTCGCTGAGCTCGCCGGCCTCGATTTCAAACTGGCGGTCGCAGCGCGCGGCGAGCTGGGAGTCGTGGGTTACCAGCACCAGCGTCGTCCCCTGCTCCCGGTTGAGTGCCATCAACAGTTCGGTGACCGTCTCGCCGGTGTGGGCGTCGAGGTTGCCGGTGGGTTCGTCGGCAAACAGAATCTGCGGCGAGGCGGCAAAGGCCCGGGCGATGGCCACCCGCTGCTGTTCACCGCCGGAGAGCTGGCGCGGCGAGTGATTCAGGCGCTCGCCCAGACCGACCCGTTCGAGCAACTCGCGGGCCTTCTGCTCGGGGTGTTCGCCGTCGGCCAGCTCCAGGGGCAGCATGACATTTTCCAGCGCGCTCAGGGCCGGCAGCAACTGAAAGGACTGGAAGATAAAGCCGACGCGGCGGGCGCGCAGGGCAGCGCGCTGATCCTCATCCATGGCGGTTAGCTCCTGTTCCGCCAGCCAGATGCGTCCGCTACTGGGGCTGTCGAGGCCCGCCAGCAAACCCAGCAAGGTGGTTTTGCCCGAACCGGAGCGGCCGACGATGGCGACAGACTCCCCCGCCTTGATTTCCAGATGGACGCCACGCAAGATCGTCAGCGTCTCATCGCCCACGGTGACGCGGTAGTCGAGGTTTTCCACCTGCAGAGCGTGAACATTCCCGTCACGGGATGGGTCGTAGTCTTGGCTGGCCGAGTGGGGCATGTTTTTTGTTATCCAGTGGAATGCGTAAAACAATGAAAAGAGTCTACCGAATTCTCGTGATGGTTGCGTGGTGGTCGCTGGCCCCGCTGGCAATGGCTGGCGAGCCGCAAAACCCGGCAGCCAGTGACGATGCCACGGTACTGATCGTCGGCGACAGCCTGAGCGCGGCCTACGGCATTGCCACTGAGGAGGCCTGGGTCACCCTGCTGCGACAGCGCCTGGATGAAAAAAATCCCGGCTGGTCGGTGGCCAACGCCAGCATCAGCGGCGAGACCACCGACGGCGGCCTGCGGCGCCTGCCCGGTCTTCTCGAAAAGCACCAGCCCGAAGTGGTGGTGATCGAACTCGGCGGCAACGACGGCCTGCGGGGTTTTCCGCCGCCACTGATCCGGCAGAACCTGAGCCGGATGATTCAGCATGCCAAAGGGGCCGACGCCAAAGTGCTACTGGTGGGCATTGAACTGCCACCCAACCTAGGCGATCGCTACAACCGGGACTTCCGCGCCCTCTTCCCCGACCTGGCCAAAGAGCACGACATTGCCGTGGTGCCCTTTGTGCTCGAGGGCATCTATGACCGCGAGGGCATGATGCAGGAAGACGGCGTCCACCCCACCGCCAAAGCTCAGCCTCTGGTGCTGGAGAATATCTGGGAAGCGCTATCTCCCCTGCTGTAGACCCAGTGCGGATCCAATCGCCGCAGACAAAAGAAATAACCGGTGGCATGGCGCCTGCGGAAGCCGGATCAATAGCCGCCGGGTGGGTGCCAGATGGCCCCCGAAACGCTATAATTGGCGCCCTTTTTGCCACCACGCCACCACCACAAGGCCCGTATGGACAAGACTTACGCTCCCGACGCCATTGAAAAGCGCTGGTACGACCAGTGGGAACAGCGCGGCTATTTCCACAGCGATCCGCAGGCCGGCGGCGATCCCTACTGCATCATGCTGCCGCCGCCCAATGTCACCGGCACGCTGCACATGGGCCACGCCTTTCAGCAGACCATCATGGACGCCCTCACCCGCTACTATCGGATGAAGGGCCACAACGCCCTGTGGCAGCCGGGCACCGACCACGCCGGCATCGCCACCCAGATGGTGGTGGAGCGGCAACTGGCCGCCGATGGCCAGACCCGCCACGACCTCGGTCGCGAGCCCTTTCTGGAAAAAGTCTGGGAGTGGAAGGAGCAGTCCGGCGGCACCATCACCCGCCAGATGCGCCGCATGGGCACCAGCCCGGACTGGCAGCGCGAGCGTTTCACCATGGACGAGGGCCTGTCCAAAGCGGTCAGCGAGACCTTTGTTCGCCTTTACAAGGAGGGGCTGCTCTACCGCGGCAAGCGACTGGTCAACTGGGACCCCAAACTGCATACGGCGATCTCCGACCTGGAGGTGGAGAACAAGGAGGAAAAGGGCAAGTTCTGGCACTTCCGCTATCCCCTGGCCGACGGCGCCAAAACCGCCGAGGGCAAGGACTACATTGTGGTCGCCACCACGCGGCCCGAAACCATGCTGGGCGACACCGCGGTGGCCGTTCATCCCGAAGACGAGCGCTACCAGAGTCTGGTGGGCGGCTTTGTCGACCTGCCCCTGGTGAACCGCCGCATCCCCATCGTCGCCGACGACTATGTGGACAGCGAATTCGGCTCGGGCTGCGTCAAGATCACCCCGGCCCACGACTTCAACGACTACGAGGTGGGCAAGCGCCACGACCTGCCGCTGATCAACATCCTCGATGTCGACGCCGCCCTGCTCGAGCAAGGCCAGGCCTTTAACTTTACCGGCCAGGCGCTCGAGGATGTCGACACCGCCATGCCCGAGGGCTATCCCGGCCTCGACCGCTTCGAGGCGCGCAAGAAAATCGTCGCCGACTTCGACGCCGCCGGTCTGTTGGAACAGGTGGAGGACCACACCCTCAAGGCGCCCTACGGCGACCGCTCCGGCGTGGTGATCGAGCCGCTGCTCACCGACCAGTGGTTCGTCCGCGCCGAGCCCCTGGCCAAGCCGGCCATCGAGGCGGTGGAATCCGGGCGCATCCGCTTTGTCCCCGAACAGTACCAGAACATGTTCTTCTCCTGGATGCGCGACATCCAGGACTGGTGCATCTCCCGCCAGCTGTGGTGGGGCCACCGCATTCCCGCCTGGTACGACGCCGAGGGCAATGTCTATGTCGGCCGCGACGAGGCCGAAGTGCGCCGCGAGTACCAGCTCGGTGATGAAGTGGACCTGCAGCAGGACGAGGATGTGCTGGATACCTGGTTCTCCTCGGCCCTGTGGCCCTTCAGCACCCTGGGCTGGCCCGACGAGACCGAGGCACTCAAGACCTGGTACCCCACCAGCGTGCTGGTCACCGGCTTTGACATCATCTTTTTCTGGGTGGCCCGCATGATGATGATGGGGCTGCACTTTATGGATGGCGAAGTGCCGTTCAAGGATGTCTACATCACAGGTCTGGTGCGCGACGAGAACGGCGACAAGATGTCCAAATCCAAGGGCAATGTCATCGACCCGCTGGACCTGATCGACGGCATCGACCTGGAGGCGCTGGTACAAAAGCGCACCGAGGGTCTGATGCAGCCGCAAATGGCGAAGAAGATCGAAGCGGCTACCCGCAAATCTTTCCCCGACGGCATCCCGGCCTTTGGCACCGACGCCCTGCGCTTTACCCTGGCCTCGCTGGCCTCCACCGGCCGCGATGTCAAATTCGATCTGGGCCGCATGGAGGGCTACCGCAACTTCTGCAACAAGCTGTGGAACGCCAGCCGCTTCGTGCTGATGAACACCCGGGGCGAGGACACCGGCGCCGACGACAGCGCCGCGGTTGAATTGTCGCTGGCCGATCGCTGGATCAACTCGCGCCTGCAGCAGGTGGCCGACGAAGTCGGCCGACACATCGCGGCCTATCGCTTTGATCTGGCCTCACGGGAGATTTACGAATTCACCTGGCACGACTACTGCGACTGGTACATCGAGCTGGCCAAACCCGTACTCAATGACGACAGCGCCAGCGCCGAACAGAAACGCGGCACTCGCCGCACCCTGGTGCGCGTGCTCGAGGCCCTGCTGCGACTGGCCCACCCGACCATGCCCTTTATCACCGAGGAGATCTGGCAACAGGTGGCTCCCCTGGCCGGCGTCAGCGGCGATTCCATTATGTTGCAGCCCTACCCCGAGGCCGATGAATCACTGATCGACCAGAGCGCGCTCGACGAGTTGGGCTGGGTGCAGGACTTTATTCTCGGCATCCGCCGCATCCGCGCCGAGATGGACATCGCCCCCGGCAAGCCCCTGCCCGTGTTCTACCAGGGCGGCAGCGAGACGGACCGCCAGCGCGCCGCAGACAACGCGGCCCTGTTGCGCCAGATCGCCCGCCTCGAGTCCCTGGAGGCCCTCGATGGCGAGGCCCCGGAGGCCGCCGCAGCCCTGGTGGGCGATATGGAACTGCTGATTCCCCTGGCCGGCCTGATCGACAAGGATGCCGAACTGGCGCGACTCGACAAGGAACTGCAGAAACTCGAGAAGCAACAACAGCAAACTGGTGGCAAGCTCTTGAACGCCAACTTTGTCGACAAGGCCCCGGAGGCCGTGGTGCAAAAAGAGCGCGACAAACTGGCCGACATCGAACAGCAGATCGACAAACTCAAACAGCAACGCGACAAAATCGCGGCGTTGTAAAATCAGCCACAGAGGACACAGAGCGCACAGAGATGTACTGTCATCGCGAGCCGCAAAGCGGCGTGGCGACCTGCTAAACAATTCGTAGATTGCTTCGCTTCGCTCGCAATGACCGCCCCCGTAGGAGCCTGCCTACAGGCGAATACATACCGGGGCTGACGCCTCGTTCGCGGGCAGGCCCGCTCCTACCGGGAGATGCCGGATAAGCCCTGCGGGCTTTCCGGCATGACACTACAGAATCTCTGTGTACTCTGTGCTCTCTGTGGCTAACACGAACAAGGCAAACCCATGACTAACAGCACCATTCAGGACCAGTTGATTCAGGAACACGCCTCCCTGATTGTCGAGGTGGTGGAGGCCTGTGGCGATGAGACCCTGGCCGCGCGGCTGCGCGAGGATTTGAAGGTGGCCGAGCAAAACGGCTGGGGCAATCTCTGCCGAGCCGTTTACCAGCTGCTCGATGGCGTGCGGGATTTTGACGCGCTGGGGCCGATGGATGTGGAGGATGAGGCCATCGTCCGCGCCATGCTCGCCGCGCTGGAGGACCCGAGCTACCTGCCCGACCCCTCACAGAACCTCAACCCCATGCTCGCCCCCGGCGGTCTGGCCGGCATTATCAGCGAGGCCGCCCGGGGCGAGGAAAACGCCCTGCAAGTGCTGGCGCGCATGGACACCGAGATGCGCCAAAGCGGCGCCCCAGAACTCGAGGCCTTTGCCGATGTGCTGCGGCGCATGCTCAACGGCGAGCGCCACGCCGACAGCCTCACCCAGACCCTGGACGAGTGCACCGCCAGCCTGATCATCGCCACCCTCGACGAACTCGGTCGCATGCAAAGTTAGCCACAGAGCCTCGGAGAGCACGGAGGTTTTTTGGACTGTCATTACGCGTAGGAGCGGCGACCCCGCCGCGACCAGTCGGCCCGGGGGCGGGCCTCCTACAGACCGGTCATTGCGAGCGCAGCAACGCAATCTGCGGGAACGATTTGGCTGGTCGCCGCGTCGGCTTCGCCTCCTCGCGATGACAGGAATCGTCATTGCGAGCGGAGAGAAGCAATCCGTACCAATCATTCGACAGATCGCCACGCCGCTGCGCGGCTCGCGATGACACCCCCCGTGCTCTCCGCAACTCTGTAGCCAAAAAAAAACGGGGCGCCCGATGGGCGCCCCGTTTTGCTTTCAGCCGTTTGAGCTCAGATCAGCTCTTTTTCGCGGCCGTCTTCTTGGCTGCGGTCTTTTTGGCCGCAGTTTTCTTGGTGGTCTTCTTCTTGGCCGCGGTTTTCTTGGCGGCTTTTTTCTTGGCCGTTGACTTCTTGGCCGTCGACTTCTTCTTGGTGGCGGGCTTTTTCTTGGAAGTCTTCTTCTTGCTGGTGCCGGTCTGGGCGCGCAGCTTGTCGGCCTGCTTTTCCAGCTCGCCCTTGGCGCGCTCGATGGCGGCGGACAGCTTCTGGCGGTCCTTCAGGGCGGGCACGCTGGCCTCGAGTTGATCGAGTACTTCGTCCAGGCTCTTGCGCACATCATCCAGCATTTCGTTCAGGGAGTGGAGAACCGGCTCGATGCGCTTGTTCACCTGGTCGCGCAGCTGCGAGGGGTACGCGGCGGCCTTGTCGCTGTACTGGTGCAGCTGGGCCTTGTACTTGTCGATCTCTTTGATCAGACGCTGACGCTGGGTCTCCTGCTGCTTCTTCAGGTCCTGGGTCAGCTTTTCAAGCTGTTGTTCGCCTTTCTGAATAAACGCTTCAATTTCTTTCATTACTTTAGCCATGTTCCATCCCTTCTGTTTGTTTAAAAACGGTTAACCGCAATCGGGTTAACACTTGAAGCGGATTTTTCAGGAGTTTTCTAGAGCAAACAATCTAGTCAATTGCAAACTCATTTTGTGACGAATCGAGCGCCATGGTTTATCCTCGGTTTTCCAACCAGGAGAGATCATGACAGAGCAAGCTACCGTGACCCTGCAGCGCGATGGCCGTGTTGCCCGCATTCGCTTTAACCGCCCCGACTCGCTCAACGGGCTGGACGCGCAGTTGCCCTTCGATCTCTGCGATGCACTCGATGAAGTCAGCGCAGATGACAGCGTTCGCGCCGTAGTACTGGAGGGCGAGGGCCGGGCCTTTATGGCCGGCGGCGACCTCAAGTATTTCAAGGGGCTGATCGAACAGCGCGAGGACAACAACGGCGAAGTGGTCAGCGAGGCCATGTTTCGGGAAATCCACGGCGTGGTGGAAAAGATGCGGGCCATGCCCAAGCCAATGATCGCCAAGGTCCACGGCGCCTGTGCCGGCATCGGCCTGAGTTACATGCTCGGCTGCGACCTGGCAATTGCCGCCGAGTCGAGTCTGTTTACCGTCGCCTATCCCACCATCGGCATCACGCCCGATGGCGGCAGCAGCTGGCACCTGCCCCGCATTGTCGGTCTGCGCAAGGCCATGGAGCTGGTCTTGTTGAGCGACCGCCTGAACGCGCAACAGGCGCTCGACATCGGTCTGGTCAATTTTGTCGTCAGCGATCACGAACTCGAGGGCGAACTGCACAAAATACTCAAACGCCTGATCAGCCTGCCCGTCCACGCCCTGGCTCGCAGCAAGGAGCTGATGAACGCCAGCTTTGATCAAACACTGTCCGAGCAGTTGCGCATGGAGGCCCGCTACTTCGCTCAAGGCAGTCGCGAGAGCGAATTTGCCGAGGGCATCGACGCCTTTGTCGGCAAGCGCCAGGCGGATTTCGATTCGCTGGACCTCAAGCCCTCAAAGGCCAGTCTAAAGGACCAGGACCACTAAAACGGCGGACTGCCCTGAAAGGGCTTGGCCTTGTAGTGGCGGGGGCGATCGTCGCGGCCGAACCAGCGCCGCAAGCGATCGCGCAACCCCGCCAACGGGCGACGGGGCACATGACTGGCGTCCCAGATATCCCGGTGCGACACCACCCGTCCGTAACCATCGAACAGGACGCGGCTCATGCCCACCACGGCGGGACAGTCCGCACGCCGGTCGTCGCGCAGAAACTTCCAGTAGATAAACCCGTGCTGACCGCTGACCGCACTGTCACAGATCATCAGGCGGGGGCTCTCGCAGCGCTCGAAGAGGTCGGAAAGCATCAGTGCCATTCGATCCACGCCGCGCACATCGCACAGCGGGCTGGAGTAGTGAACGCGGTAGTTGTAGAGGCCACGAATGAAGTCAAAATCATCCCGCTCCAGTGCCTCGATCATTCGGCAGTAGGTCGCCAGGCGTTGCTCCACGGGAATCGGGCCTGGTTCTGTGGGGCCGCCACGGCGGCTTCGCAAATGAATAACGGTCATCGACAGGACACCTCCTGAAATCGAGACTAGCGCTATTCAAGCGGCAAAAAAATGAGCCGACGCGACAGCGACCCCGGCTGTCGCGAATTCCATAAAACCAGCTCCCCGATGCACCAGTGTGGAGCAAAACCCAATGGGGCGCCGCTGTTGTCCCTTTCGTCTTCGCGAGGAGCGAAGCGACGCGGCGACCTGTCAATTCAGGCAGATTGCTTCACTGCGTTCGCAATGACCAGACGCGCTTTCCTGAGTGACAGCCAAAAAAAAGCCCGCCGGGTGGCGGGCTTTTTGGCTCTGCTGTCCGCGGGGACTTAGAGCTTGTCGGCTTCTTCCGACAGGTAGGCAGCAACGCCCTCGGGTGATGCTTCCATACCCTTGTCGCCCTTGTTCCAGCCTGCGGGGCACACTTCGCCGTGCTCCTCGGTGAACTGCAGGGCATCGACCAGACGAATCAGCTCGTCCATGTTGCGGCCGAGAGGCAGGTCGTTGATCGTTTCCTGGCGAACGACGCCGTTCTTGTCGATCAGGAAGGTGGCGCGGAAGGCGACACCGGCTTCGGGGTGCTCGACATCATAGGCCTTGGCAATGTCGTGCTTCACATCGGCGATCATGGTGTAACCCACTTCGCCAATGCCGCCCTGGTCGATGGGCGTCTTGCGCCAGGCGTTGTGAGTGAACTGGGAGTCGATGGAGACGGAGTACACTTCCACGCCGCGATCCTTCAGTTCCTGGGTGCGCTTGTCCAGAGCGATCAGCTCGGAGGGGCACACAAAGGTGAAGTCCAAGGGGTAAAACACCAGTACGGCGTACTTGCCCTTGGTGTTTTTCGCAAAGTTGTAGTCGTCAACAATT
The DNA here is from genome assembly GCA_051747425.1 of Pseudomonadota bacterium. GTDB lineage: Bacteria > Pseudomonadota > Gammaproteobacteria > HTCC5015 > HTCC5015 > HTCC5015. Next base: position 133,924 of record JBNJGD010000003.1, on the reverse strand, counting down.
TCGCCATTGCCGAGTACGGCAGAGGCAGTAAAGTCGGGGGCCGGGCGGCCTACTAGTACTGACATGAGACATTCCTCTTTTGTCGGTTGAAATCACATTCTGTGGCGGCCATTGGAGCCGCTCAGTGTGATTGCATTATAGGAAGCGTGGCGGGAGAGTCCACCCATGACTGTCAATAGGGCCGATAGGCTTTACCAATGAATGCCGCCAGAGGCATTCAGGAGGCTTTTATCGGCACAAACTCGATGTCAAAGGGGCGTTCCCGGCCGGCAAAGATGTTGTCCATGATCTTGCTTTCCCGGTCCTCGATCTGGAACAGGAATTCATCAGCCTTGCCCATGTCCTTGTAGCAGCTGTAGCCGCGCTCGAGGACATCCTGAAGGGCCTCCAGACCAAGCAGGTGGGCCGGCTTGCGCGCCAGTTTCAGGGCACCTGAGACATAGGGCATACGCACATAGCGCTCCAGCTCCTTCCCCACCTGTATCACCAGCTTGAGCTGGCGGTCCCGGGCCTCGCGGTTGTCGCAGCGGCGAAAGGCCTCGGCGTAGTTCTCTTCGTTGATGTCATCCGTCCCGCCGAGCTGGTTGAGTTCTTTGACCATGGCCTCGTCCAGCGCCATGGTTTGGGAATTCAACTCCATGACCGTCGCCAGGGTCCCGATCATGGAGGCCGGCAGCACCCGGGACATCAGGGGGTATACCTTTTTGGCGTCCATGTCGCGCTGACTGTAATCCTTGGGGCCGTACATGTCGTCGGTAAAAAACAGCACGGCCTTGCGGTAGGAATCGCTGCGGTAGAGGTCGGCGTAGGTTTTGAGCAGGCGGTTGGCCTGAAAATAGGCCAGCTCACGCACCTGGCGGTCGAGCTCGGGGTTTTGCTTGCGGAAGCGATGCCGCTCGATGGCGGCACTCAGCTGTTCGTAGAGCTTTTGCGCGTTGCGCTGCTTGGGGCTGAGGGGCTCGCTCATTGCTTCTTGAACTTCTTCTCGACCTTGTCCAGTGCCGTCTCGAGCTCGTCGATGCGGCGGTTCAGGCGAGCAATTTGCTCATTGGTAATCATGCCGATGTTTTCAATCGCCTGGCTGACACCTTCCTGAATGGCGGTTTCGACCTTGTCGATGGACACCGTGGCGCGACCACGGACGGTGTCTACCCGATCCTGTGCCGCCTTGCGAACACCCTCGATACGCCCCTCGGTGGTGCGAATCTGCTGTTTGACCACATCACGGGCGCGACCCTCGATGTCCTGGCCCTGTTTGACCAGTGCCTCGAAAACCTTGCCGGTCTCCTCCTGCTGCTTGGCCAGTGACCCCAGCCCCGCCTGCAATATATTGTTGGCCGAACCCTGAATTTTCTTGGCAATCTCGTTATCGGTAACGGCTCGGGCCCGTTGTTTGATATCGTCAAATGCTGTCATAGTCGGATTACCTTCTGGAATTGCGTCTCAAGTGGCGACATTGTAAAACGCAGGCACTAGAATAAACATACTAATCCCGGACCCACACAGGAAAGGTAATGAGCCAGATCAACATCGTTCGCGAGCACCCCTTCACCACGGAAGAGGCCAAATCCCACCTGGAAGTCCTGCGCGACCGCCTGCGCGACAGGGCCGGCATCGACTCGCGCTGGCAGGGCGATCGGCTGGAGATTCAGGGGCGCGGCGCCCGCGGGCAAATCCAGCTCTATCCGGACAGCCTGGAGGTCAAGCTCAAACTCAATATGATGCTGGCCCCGCTAAAACATACGATTGAACAAAAAATCCACGAAGGCCTGGATAAAGCCATCGATGGAGACAGCCCAAAAAGCTGATTCAAACAGTCGTTTCATACAGCTGTTTAAATCAGCCATATTATTCAAGAGGGTGCGGTGCCTTTGTGACACCATGCACCCCGCCTGTAGTTGCCAGAACGGAGCCTCCTCGGCCCCGCTATGGCCCAATTGCACTCAAGATAATCATAAGGGGATGGAAATATGGCTTACTTTGTTACCGGCGCCACCGGTTTTATTGGCAAACGACTGGTCCACAAGCTGCTCGAAGAGAAGCGGGGCAAGATCTATGTACTGACCCGCAGCGGGTCGAAGAAAAAACTCAAGGCCCAGCTGGCCGAATGGGGTAACAGTGACCGCATCGTGCCGATTACCGGCGACCTGACCAAAAAGCGCATGGGTGTCACTTCTGCCAACATCAAGGCCCTCAACGGCAAGGTCAAACACTTCTACCATCTGGCGGCGATCTACGACCTGACGGCCAGCGACGAGGCCCAACAGGCCGCCAATGTCGATGGCACGCGAAACGCCATTGAGCTGGCCGAAGCCATCAAGGCCGGCTGCTTCCATCACACCAGCTCCATCGCCGCCGCCGGCAGCTATAACGGCATTTTCCGCGAGGACATGTTCGAGGAGGCCGAGGGGCTGAAACACCCCTACTTCCGCACCAAACACGATTCCGAGGGCGTGGTGCGCAAGGAGTGCCCGATTCCCTGGCGCGTCTACCGCCCCGGCGTGGTGGTCGGCGACTCCAAAACCGGCGAAATCGACAAGATTGACGGTCCCTACTACCTGTTCAAAACCATCCAGAAACTGCGCAACAATATGCCCAAGTGGCTGCCCCTGGTAGGCCTCGAGGGCGGCGTCTGGAACATTGTGCCGGTGGATTTTGTGGTCGATGCCATGGTGCATATTTCCCACCAGCGCGGTCTCAATGGCCAGTGTTTCCACCTCACAGAATCCAAACCCCGCCGCATCGGCGAGGTCATGAACATCTTTGCCGAGGCCGCTCATGCGCCACAGATGACCATGCGCATCAATGCCAAGATGTTCTCTTTCATCCCCTCCTACATCGTCAGCGGTGTGGCACAGATTCCACCGGTAGAGCGGTTCATCAACACCGTCAGCCACGATCTGGGCATTCCCCCGGATGTACTCGCGCTGGTCAACCACCCTACCCGCTTCGACAACCGGGAGACGCTCAAGGCGCTCAAGGGGAGCGGCATTTCAGCCCCTGACCTGAAAGACTACGCCTGGCGTCTGTGGGACTACTGGGAGCGCCACCTGGACCCCGACCTCTTCGTCGACCGCAGCCTGGGTGGCCGCATTCGCGACAAAGTGGTAATGATCACGGGCGCCTCTTCGGGCATTGGCGAGGCCACCGCTCTCAAGCTGGCTGAAGCCGGAGGAAAGATCGTGATTGTCGCCCGAAACGCCGACAAGCTCGAGGACACCGCCGCACGCATCAAAAAGTTGGGCGGACAGCCGCACATTTACACCTGCGACATCTCGGACCTCGAGGACTGTGATCGACTGGTGGCGGCCGTCACCAAAGACCTCGGCGGTGTCGATGTCCTGATCAACAACGCCGGCCGCTCCATCCGCCGCTCCGTGGCACTGTCCTACGATCGCTTCCACGACTACGAGCGGACCATGCAGCTGAATTATTTCGGCAGCCTGCGACTCACCCTGGGCTTTCTGCCCGGTATGGCCAGCAAGCACGACGGTCATGTCATCAACATCTCATCCATCGGGGTGCTTAGCTATTCACCGCGCTTCTCAGCCTATGTCGCTTCCAAAGCGGCCCTGGATGCCTTCAGCCAGTGTGCGGCTTCGGAGTACTCCAGTGACAATGTGCGCTTCACCACCATCAACATGCCGCTGGTAAAGACGCCCATGATTGCCCCCACCAAGATGTACAACCATGTGCCGACTTACACGCCCGAAGAAGCGGCAGACCTGGTGGCCGAGGCGATCATCAAGCGGCCCAAGCGCATCGCGACCCGCCTTGGCACGACCGCCTCTGTGATGCACGCACTGGCGCCGAAGCTGACTGAGGTAGTCCTCAACACCGCATTCACCCTGTTCCCCGACTCCGCCGCCGCCCGTGGTGAAGAGAACGAGGGGAAATCCGAGGTGTCCGCGGAACAAATGGCCTTCGCCCAACTCACCAAGGGCATTCACTGGTAAACCCTCAGAAGACAAACGGGCAAAACCAACAGGCAGCCACGGCTGCCTGTTTTTTTCTCCAATGCCTAAGTTGCCAACCTCGATAAGCCCGGCCGAAAAGACACAGGGATCACTGAGGCCACAGAGCACACAGAGTTTAATATGCAAGTAGATGCAGCAATAAAAACTCTGAGCTCTCTGTGCGCTCTGAGGCCTCTGTGTTACATCTACCTGTGCTGAACCGGGAAACTCAATTCTTGGCCAGGGTGTCGCCGAGGTAGACTCGGCTGAGGGACTGGAGCATGCCGCGTTCTTCGTCGCGCAGGTAGGGAGCGATCAAGGCCATGATTTGGTACACGCCCAAACTGATATCACGGGCGTTCATTTCGTCTTCATGGGATTTTTTCAGCGCCGACTGGAAGTTGAGCCAATAACTGGCGGCCAGGGCCATATTGTGTGACAGGGCATCAATTTCATTGGCACTGGCAACCAGAATACCTCGACTGGCCAAACCCTCGCAGAGCAGTCGAGCTGTCTCGATCTTTTTGCCGAGAACGCGGGAATAGCGCCGTTTGATGCGGTCGCTTTTGGAAAGGATGTGGTCGAGGTCGCGGTAGAAGAAACGGTAGCGCCAGATATTCTCAAACAACAGGTGGAGAAACAGCCACATATTCTCCAGTTTCACTTCCTCAGGCTGCGGCGTCTGCAAAGCCTCCAGTACCGCCTCTTCAAAGCGCTCGTAAAGACAGAGCAGGATATCTTCCTTGTTGCGATAGTGGTAATAGAGGTTGCCGGGGCTGATTTCCATCTCGTCGGCAATATGGTTCGTCGTCACTGACGGTTCGCCGTAACGATTGAACAGGTCCAGACTGGTTTGGAGAATCCGCTCTTTGGTTTTCATGGGCCGGTATCTACCTTGGCGCTTAATCTGCCGATAGTGAAGTCCCGATAATAGCGCGCTGTGAAACGCTTGCAAAAAAAAGGGGCGCGATGCGCCCCTTTATAATTACCGCTCTCTGAACATCAGCCGGGCCAGTGCCGGCAGGATGAAGATGGCGCCCAGCATGTTCACCACGAACATGAAGGTGAGGAGGATGCCCATGTCGGCCTGGAACTTGAGTGGTGAGAAAATCCAGGTGGCCACACCGATACCCAGTGTCAGACCGGTGAACACCACACCGTTACCGGTAATACTGAGTGTCTTCAGATAGGCCTCGCGAAGTGACATTCCACCGCGCTGGTAGTACTCCTGGAAGCGACTGAAGATATAGATGCCGTAGTCGACACCAATACCGACCCCCAGTGCCACAACGGGCAAGGTGTTCACCTTGAGACCAATGTCCAGCATCGTCATCAGTGCGTAAGCCAGCAGGGAAACCAGTGACAGCGGAATCACAATGCACAGGGTTCCGCGAATCGAGCGGAAGGTGATCAGGCACATCAGGATAACGGCGCCGAAGACATAGACCAGCATCATGAACTGAGCCGCTTCCACTTCTTCGTTGGTCGCCGCCATTACGCCGACATTGCCGGAGGCCAGGGCGAACTGCAGATCCTCCGTGCCGTGCTCGGCGTTAAAGGCCTTAACTTCTTCGACGATTCGGTTAATGGTCTGGGCCTTGTGATCCTCGGTGAAGAGGTACACGGGCATGACGCTGCAATCCTTGTTCAATAGGCCCGAAGTGGTTTCCACCCGGCCGGTGCTCTGGTTCATCATGAACTGATTGCGCGGTAGCTCTCGCCACTTCATGTAACCTTCGTTCCAGGCGGCGTTAATCACCTTGGCAACCTGAGCCAGGCTACCGACGGTTTGAACGCCCTCGACATTGGCCATGTGCCAGGCAAAGCGATCAATCGTGGTCATGGTGTCGTATTCACTGCAGGCCCCGGAAGTCGTCTCCACCATAACGGCGAGAACATCGACGCCAATGGAGAACTTCTCGGTAATCACTGCCGTATCCCGGTTGTACTCGGAATCCGCACGCAACTCGGGCACACCCTGGTGCAGGTCGCCGATTTGAATGTCCTGTCCTTTCCAGAAACCAAAGGCGAAAAGGGCCAGCATGACAGAAACGATAATCAGGGCGTTGCGGGGCTCTGTCACCGCAGAGACCGGCTGCCATACTTTGCGAAGCGCTCTGGAGCGCGTTTTCAACTTGTCACGCAGTCCGTCTTCGACACTGAGGAAGGAAATCAGTACTGGCAGCAAGATCAGGTTGGTGAGGATGATCACAGCCACACCCAAACTGGCGGTGATGGCCATTTCCTGAATAATGCCAATGTCGATCAACAGGATGGTGATAAAGCCAATGGTGTCACTGGCCAAGGCGATGCCGCCTGGAATGGCCAGTGTCCGGAAGCTTTTGCGCGCAGCGTCGTACATATTGCTGCCGTCATACACTTCGGAGCCGATGGCCGAGATCATTTGCACGCCGTGACTGACCCCGATGGCAAAAATCAGGAACGGAACCAGAATCGACATGGGGTCGATACCGAATCCGATCAGGGGCAGGATACCCAACTGCCAAACGACGGCCACCAGGGAACACACCAGGGGTACGATGGTGACCTTGAGCGACTGCGAGTACAAAAACACCAGGATGGCCGTAATAAAGAAAGCCACGCCAAAGAACAGCACGACCTTGCCGGCACCCTCGGTGATGTCGCCCACCACTTTGGTGAAACCGATCACCCGAACTTCGTACTTTTCCGGATCGAAACTGTGACCGCTTTCCTTAACCCGGGATTCAATCTCTTTGAGAATTTTCTCCGGCGAGAGGTTTTTGGCGATGTCGACCTGATTGAAGGGTTGCTGTGTCTCGGGATTGACCTCAAGCGCTTCCGAGGTCACTGCAGCACCCGTGAAATCGTTGGCCACAAGGCGACCAACGATATTCGCTTTGAGAATGTTCTTGCGAATCTGCTCGGCACTTTCGCCGGGTTCATCGGCGTCGTAATTGGGCGGAATCACATTGCCCGCATCAATCCCGTCTTCAGTAATTTCGGTAAACCGCACATTGGGCGTAAAGATGGATTTAACCTTGGCCTTTTCAATGCCCGGCATTGCATAGACGATGTTCGTCAGGGCATCAAACGCCGTCAGATACTCCCCGGTAAACATGCTCCCGGGAGTGTCATCCTTGGTCATCAAGGCAATCAAAATACGGTTGCCGCCACCGAACTCGTCGCGGTGCTCCATATAGGTTTGCATGTACTCGTGTTCGAGCGGCAGCAGTTTGTCAAAGCCGGCCTTGATTTCCAGGCGAGTAGCCGATGCCGCCATAAGAACCGTCAGTACGGCAAAAATGCCAATGACCAGCTTGCGGCGTGTGAAAATCAGGTTTTCGATGGCACCAATCATTTTATTCAACATATCAGAAGTCCTCCGCAAGCTGGTCAAAGTCCAGCACTCTGACGCCGGTTTCACCCACGATCAGAATGTCGCCCGCTTTTGTGGCAATCACATCGGCAATGGACTTGCGGTTTTTGAGGTTGTTGGCACGGAAACTCTGTCCGCCGGTTTTACTGGTCAGCACAGCGCCATCGTTGCCCACCAGAACGACGGTGCCATCTTCCAGCACAACCCCGGAATTCAAAGTGGCCGAGGAACTGTTAGGCACTTCCGTCCAGTTTTCCCCGCCGTCCCGCGAGAGAAAGATGTTGCCCTGAAGGCCGAACATGAGAACGCTGTCACCCTTGAGAGGCAAAACACCAAAAAAGGAGCCGTCATAGGGTGGCTGAATGGGTTCCCAGCTTTCTCCACGATCTTCTGAGCGATAGGCCATACCGGCCTCTGCCGCCATGTACCAGGTGCCGTCTTCCCCCTCTCTCACATGGTGAAGGTGGTAATCGATAGGCATGCGCCCATCCTCATCTTCTTCCTCTTCCACCATATTCAGGGAATTCCAGGACTCTCCACCATCCCGGGAAATCAAGCGATAGCCATAAGCCCCGTAGGCGTGAATGGTCTCACCACCATCCAACACCTTGACCTCAAGCAGCGGACGCTCTTCTTCGGGATCGTAGTGAATTCTCTCCCATGTTTCGCCAGCATCCCCGGTTTTGAGAATAATGGCATCGTGCCCGACAGCAATGCCTATCTGGTCGGTGGCAAAGTCGACCGATGTCAGCGTCACGCGCGACTCAACCGACTCGGCTTGTCGCCAGGATTTGCCGGCATCATCGGACAGGACGATATTGCCATAGCCGCCAACGGCCACCAGGCGATCGCCCGTTCTCTCGATATCCAGTAGTAAACTGTCATCGGCCAAATTCGCCTCCACGGCGTACTCGACACTGGTGTCGGCGGTTTCCGCCCAGGTCGCAGCAGAGGCAAAAAGAAGCCCCAGCCCGGCGGCCAGCGCTGTCAGACTTAGCTTATCAATCATGGCTGTTCCCGATGTGAATTATTGTCTTGGGGAGGGCCGCAGGGGCCCGTCGATCGTGCGGCCGACAAGAGCGTCGGCCGCAGGTACTTGCACTGGTCGCTTTAGCGGCGACCGGCACGCCGCAGTGAACTCGGCTGGTAGTCAGCCGCCGTGCGGTCGAGACCGAATGTATAGGTAGAAGGCTCTTCGTTGTTCATGCCAATGACCAGATAGCGGCCAGACTGCAAGTCAACATGCTCCTCCACCGTGGTCCACGCGGTCGGAATGTCGTAGTAGGTGATGATGTGGCCATTGGACACACGCCACAGCTCGTCACGGTTGTCGTAGATGTCCACCGAGGCCACCTGCCAGGAGTCTTCATCCACATAGAAAGTGCGGCGCTTGTAAATGTGTCGCTGACTTTCCTTCAGTGTCGACTCAACAACCCATGTGCGGTGGAGCTCGTAGCGAACCAACTCGGGGTTGATGTGCAGTGGTGACAAAACATCATCGTAAGTCACAGAATCGCTGTGAAGCTTGTACGAGTTGTAGGGAATAAAGGTTTCCTGACGACCCTTCAGCTCCCAGTTGTAGCGCTCGGGGCTGCCGTTATACATATCGAACTGGTCGGAAGTCGCCAGACCGTCTGAAGCTTCACGCGGATTGTCGAAAGCCACATTGGGAGCGCGGCGAACACGGCGCTGACCAGGGTTGTACACCCAGGCTTTACGGTGCTCTTTTTCCTGGTTCAGTGTCTCGTGAACCAGCAGGATGCCACCGGCCAAACGCGCCGGAGAAATCACATGCTGCTTGAAGTAAATAATGATGTTGTCCAGCTGATCCTCGGTGATGCCCGGATCGGCGTAAACCGGATAGAACTCATCCTCGAACTTGACCAGGTTATAACCGCCATCGCGATTGACCACGGCCTGAACAATCTGGCGCTTGGCCGCACCAGTACCGCGGTAGCGCAGAATGTGGTTCCAGATCACCTCAACGCCGGTTTCCGGAATCGGGAAGGGAATGCCCGCCCAGTTGTCGGAACCGGTGACACCGTTACCCTCGGGCAACAGAGCTGCCGAAGTAGCGGCCTCACGAGTGGCATCGTAAATGCGATCGGGGTAAGCGGCACTGCGGCGGGTCGGGTAGACATTCATGTAGAAAGTGTCCGGGTACAGCTCGAACATTTCCTTTTGGCCTTCGGTCAGTTTTTCGGCGTACTCCTGATAGTTGTCCGCCGTGATTTTGAACAGGACCTCATCATTGGCAAAGGGGTCCGGGTGGTGTCCGCCAGAGCGGAAACCCTTCGGCGGCGTGTTTACACCACCTGTCCAGGCGGGAATTGTGCCGTCTTCATTGCCGGCCTGGATGGCCCCCATGGGGGTCAACTGTTTGCCCAGCTTGCTGGCTTCGGTCTCGGAAATGGCCGCGTTGGCGGCCGTGCTGACACTGGCCAGCAAAACCGCTGAACAGAGCGCTTTGGCTGTATATTGAATCATTTCGTTCATCCCCTAAATTTTTAGAACGCGTATTGGACACTCATGGACAGGAAGTCGCGGTCGCGCAACAGATTGAGATCGCCGGCACCGAAGAAGCTGGTGTAGCTGACGCCGCCAGACCAGGCCTGCTGGTAGTCAAAGTCGACACCCAGTGTCGCCGCCTTGCGGTCTTCAACAAAGCTGCCACCGGGGCCGGGCGAGTTGCCTGACACATCGTGCTTGTATGAGAACTTGGGCTTGAGGTTCACATTATTGAACACATTGGAGTACTCGAGACGACCACCAATGATGTAGCCCCAGGAGAAATCGTCGGCGAAGTCACCCTTGGACTGGAAGTTGGACGGATCCTTGGCATCGTCGGGGTGCAGATACTCACCGGGTGCCTGACCAAGTTGGCCCTCTGTGGTATTGCCCGACAGGTAGGTACCGTTTACTTCAAACAAAAGGTCGTCCTTGCTCGGCAGGTCGTGAACATAATTGAAGCCCACTTCACCGATCAGCACCATGCGGTCGGCGCCAGCCACTCGGCTGAACACCTTGGTCGCAGTCGTCTGGAACTGGGACATGTCACGGAGTACATAACCGGGCAGTTCATCACCGGCGTTAAACGACCCCATTTGAACCGCGCTGGAGATGTCGGTCATCGCCTGACAGGCAGCGGCAGAGCCGACGCCAGCCACATTGTTACAGCCCTCGGACTGTGAAGAGGCAATGGCGGCAATCAACAGGGCCACATCGTCGATTTGAACCGGCACATCCTGGCGGTGAGAGATCTCGCCCTGGAGTGCGACACCGGTGCGCGCGAGGTTGGTGTTAAAGCTGACGCCGAGCAACTGAATGTCTTCAGGGTACTCAAGATAATACTGCGCCGGGCTGTTGTTGGCTCCGTCGACGCCCAACTGACTGATGTAGGCACCCACAGCAGCAGAAGTGTCGCCAGTGGCAGTAAAGGTCGCATCGGCTGCAGCAGAAGCCTGTTGAACGGTGGCAGCATCCGGCGCGCGACCACTGATCACCGGCAGGCGACTGTGGTAGTTCATGAAGTAGAAGCCGAATTCGGTGTTGTTGAGTTCCGGCGCATAGACGCGGAAGGCCAGACCGAACTGGCCATCGTCCTCGGCTTCGCGATCTTCATCGCGGGACACGCGGAAGGGCAAGGCATCGCTGCCACTGTCGTGGGCGTCGCCAAAGCTCAGGAAAACACCGTGATCGCCACCGCCTTCACCGGCAAAGTCGTTGGTACTGAAGTAGGAACCCGTGGGATCAATGCGGAAGGGCTCGGACTTGAGCTGATAAAACGCTTCAAGAGTACTGTTGGGGGTAATGTCGACCGTGGCCGACACCATCGGCACAGGGATCACCGCGTCTTTCAACTCGGAGCCCGGAACGCGCAACTTGGAGACATCAAAAGGATTGACCTGGTTGATGCTGTTTTGAATGAAGGTGGACTCACCCCAGCTCAAGACATGGTTACCGACTTTCCAGGTAACCAGTCGCTCGCCGAGGTCAAAGCCGCCAAAGGCGTAGGCGTCGAACAGTTCGATGCGCTCGGCGGCCAGATCGGCTGCTTCATCAGAAAAGGGCTTTACCCCATCCTCCAGGCTGCCGCTGGTGTTGCGCGGGAACCCCTGGTTGCGGTTGTTGAGGGGACGATCGGCAAAGCGGTCATTGGCGAGCACATCGTCATAGATGGCATTAACCCGGAAGAAAGCGCCGTAGCCGCCTTTCTCCACCAACACCTCGGAACTCACTTTGAAGGCGTTGCTGAACATATCGCCTTTATCGAAGTTGAGGTTGCCGTCGTCACCGTTGACGGAGTAAGCCGTTCCGCCGTTGGCCCGGCCGATATTGGATTCATCGGGATCTTCCATGCGGATACCCATGCCGTAGGTCAGCGTGGTATCCCAACTCCCGTTCCAGCCGTTATCCAGCTCGAGAATATAGGCTTGTGAAGGCGTACTGACCGCAAAACTCATTGCTGCGGCAAGTGCCGACACCTTGAAGGCGCGACCACAGGTCGATAGCGCACTGGCTGGCGTAATGTTCATATTTCCCCCCAAGAAGGTATGGCTGTGTCTATTGCATATTGTGTCTGGCGCACATAGAGCAAAAGCTCTAGTTCTTAGTATGCTTTATACCCTAGCAAATCGTCTCATGGCAAGACAGAATCGCCCCTGATCGAGGCAAATGATTTAAATCAACCAATACTTACAAGCAAACATGAGAACCATTTTCATTTGTCGCCTTTTCCCGATCTGTGTGGCGCCTATTCCCGGTTTTAACATGAAAACTGCTCATTTCAGCTGGAAACTCGTCGCACTTCGAGCATGTTCGGAACTTGCTGCAACTGGTCAATCAACTGGCTGAGCAAGGCGGTATCCCTGAGCTCCAGGCTCAGCTCCATAACCGCCATGCTTTCACTGCGGTCGGAACGAGTCTGCAAGCCATTAAGATGTGCTTTAGCCTGGGACAGAACGGCGCTGACATCGCGCAACAACCCCTCGCGGTCATAGGCCTCGAGGTACAGGTCCACCTGACCCCGGCGTCCTTCATCGCCCTCGGCCCACTCGACGGGAATCAAGCGGGCCGTCTCTTCAGGGCGCAAGTGGCGTATGTTTTTGCAGTCGCTGCGATGGATACTGACGCCGCGCCCGCGGGTAATAAAACCGACCACCGGGTCACCGGCGATCGGCTTGCAACAGGCCGCGCGGTGCGTCATCAGGTTACCCACCCCCAGCACGCGTACTTCCTCGCCCTGTCCCGCCAGACTCGCCTCCGTGACGACGGGCCCGGCTCCGCCGGTTTTCGGCTCACACAGCTGCTGGATCGCGTGAATCAGCTGTGTCTGGGTAATCTGTCCCCGCCCGAGGCGCACCCACATCTCTTCCACATCGTCCAGACCAAAGTGACGAGCGTAGGCAGCATCGCTGACAATGCGTCCGTTGAGGCGATTGAGCTCGCGTTCAAAGAGCCCGCGTCCTGTGGCCAGGTGTTGTTCCCGGTTCTGGCGGTTAAACCAGTTGCGCACCTTGGCGCGGGCGTGAGGAGAGGCCAGATAACCCGAGCGGGGATTGAGCCACTCCAGGGTAGGCGAGGCCTCCTTGCCAGTGATGATTTCCACCCGGTCCGCGTCTTTTAACTGATAGCCCAGAGGCACGATGCGACCATTGACCTTGGCACCGCGGCAGCGGTGACCCACGGCGGTGTGTATGGCGTAGGCAAAGTCCACCGGAGTAGCCCCGGCCACCAGATCGACCACATCGCCATCCGGTGTAAACACATAGACGCGGCCACTGTGTCCCGCCTCGCGGAAGGCCTCGAGCAGCGGCTCGTCCTCTTCACCCTGCTCCAGCAATTTGCGCAGGGCGTTGATGCTTCGATCCAGGGACTGCTCCCCCGGGTGCTGCTCCTTGTAGCGCCAGTGTGCGGCGACGCCAGACTCGGCCAGCTGGTGCATGGCGCGGGTGCGAATCTGCACCTCCACGGCCTTGTTTTCGCGCCCGACCAATACGGTGTGCAGGGATTGGTACCCATTGGCCTTGGGCTGGGCGATGTAGTCGTCAAACTCCGACTGGATATTGCGCCAGCGGTTGTGCAGCAAGCCCAATACCAGATAGCACTGGGGCAAAGTGTCGACAATAATGCGCACCGCCCTGACATCAAACAGCTGCTCAAAGTTGAGCGACTTTTGCCGCATCTTTTTAGCGATGCTGTAGATGTGTTTGGGGCGTCCCGCGACATCGGCATGCTCAACACCGCCCTCCCGGAGCACCGCCGTCACCTCATCGACAAATTCGCGCAGATAGGCTTCGCGTTCGCTGCGCCGCTCTTCCAGATTGCGGGCGATGCGCTTGTAGGTATCGGGTTCGAGATAGCGAAAACTGAGGTCCTCCAGCTCCCACTTAAGCTGCCCCACCCCCAGGCGATTGGCCAGTGGCGCATAGAGCAGCATGGTCTCGTCGGCAATCACCCGCTGCACCGATTCGGGCTCTCGGCCAATGCCCCGCAGACGCTCGACGCGAAAGGCCAGCTTGATCAGTATGGCGCGGACATCCGACACCGCCTGAACCAGCAGGCGGCGAAGTCGCTCGCTCTGCTCCGGCGCCGGTTCGCGATGACCGGTCGGATCGTGAAAGGTGTTGAGCCAGTGGACACTGGCCACCAGTTCGGACACGGTCTCGCCGTATTGACTGGCCACTTTTTGGCGATCAAAGCCATCGCGCAAGCGCGGGTCACTCAACGCCGAGGCCGTGGCCGTGGCTTCATCCACCTGCAGCTGGCGCAATAACCAAAGCACGGCCAGTCCGCTGGGACGGCAATCGCCACCGTCCCGGGACAGCCGCAGGGCGGCGTGGGCCTCGGCAGTGGCGCACCCCAGCGACCCGCCGGGATCGGCGGCAAAATGACTCTGCACCTGTTCGAGAGTCATGGCGCCAAAGTCGGGGGAATCAAACTGCACGAGGCAACACCTCGCGGTACAATGCGGCCCCGTTCACTCGCAGCCCCGCACGGGCCAGGCCCAACATGTTCGACTTGTCACTTCGCATTTTCGATATTGTCTTTCCCATCTTTGCGATTGTGCTGCTCGGCTTTGTCTACGGCAAAGCCAAACACCGCTCCATGGAGTCGGTGAACCACCTGATCATGGATGTGTTTGTACCCGCCCTGGTGTTTGCCAAACTGGTGGGCAGCGACTTCGGCCTGGGCGATTACATTCCGCTGGTACTCGGCTCCCTGGCCGTCATTCTCGGGTCGGGCGCCCTGCTCTGGCCCATTGTCTCGCGCACCCCGGTACAGGCCAAGACCTTTGTACCACCGATGATGTTTTCCAATGCCGCCAATATTGGCCTGCCCCTACAGGTACTGGCCTTTGGCGACCAGGCCCTGCCGGCTGCCGTCGTCATGCTCCTGATGTTTAACCTGATGCACTTCTCCCTGGGCATCTACATTCTCGACCACAAGAGCCACTGGCTGAACACCTTCAAACAGCCGGTGATTATCGCCGGTATTGCCGCCATTGCTTTTAAAATGCTGGGCTGGGAAATGCCCTCGGCGGCGGCTACGCCCATCAACATGCTCGGCGATGTCTGCGTGCCATTGATGCTGTTTTCCCTGGGTGTACGCCTGACGACCGCGGAGCTGAACGATGTCAAACTCGGCGTGATCGCCGGCATCACCGCCCCGGTGGTGGGTTTGATCATTGCCACCGGCTTTATCGCCTTCTACCCGATGGACCACGCCCTGAAAGGCAATCTCCTGTTGTTCGCCGCCCTGCCCCCGGCGGTGATGAACTTTATTTTCTCCGAGCGCTTCAACCAGGAACCGGAGAAGGTGGCTTCCATCGTAATGATCGGCAACATCATGGCGATTGTCACTCTGCCGCTGGCTCTGGCCTATGTGCTACCCCGTTTTGGCTGAGTGTGTGATTTCACACACACGGAGTGTCGACGACAAAATAGAATGCCGACATTCGTCACAATGATTGGAGTAACAGCATGCACATAAACCGTCTCCCGATTGTACTGGTCGGCGCCCTGATGACTTCCAGTGCTCTGGCCCACGATTTGCCCCGAGCCGATGCCCACGCCCCCATCGGCGTCAGCGGTGACCACTTTCACAAGGCCGGAGAGTGGATGTTTTCCTACCGTTACAAGACCATGAACATGGATCAGATCTACAACGGCAGCGGCGAGCTGAGCTCGGATGATGTGCTCGGCTTCGGTTACAACACAGCGCCGGAAGAAATGGACATGGAAATGCACATGATCGGTGGCATGTACGCACCTACCGACCGCATTACTCTGATGGCCATGGTGCCCCATGTCACCAAAACCATGTCGGCCCGCAGCAGCCAGATGACCCAAAACTTGATGAACGCGCGAGCGGCCTTTGAGACGGAAACCCGCGGCATTGGCGATATGAAAATCGGCGGCCTCTATGTACTGCACAGCCAGGAGGGCAAGAACCTCCTGCTCAACGCCATGGTCAGCCTGCCCACAGGGACCATTGATGAAGAGGGTCTGATGGCCAACCCCATGATGGGCGAAAGGCAACTGGCCTACCCCATGCAGTTGGGTTCAGGCACGGTCGACCTGATGCCGGGCCTCACCTACACCGCCGCCTATGAAGGCTACTCCTGGGGCAGCCAGGTCAAGGCCACGCTTCGCACCGGAGAGAACGACAACGGCTACACCCTGGGCGACCGCCAGGCACTGACCACCTGGATTGCCAAGCCCCTGGGTAATAGCTGGAGCGTATCGGCGCGCCTGGCCTACGAGCACTGGGACAATATTGATGGCAGCGACGAGGACTTGCAGGCCGACCCCGCCACCTCCCTGGCCGCCGACACCGGGCGCAAGGCCGGCGAACACACCCAGGCGCTTCTGGGCATCAATTACATCTTCAAAGGACTTAACGAAAAGGGCAACCAGCGCCTGGCCATAGAAGTCGGTGACACTTTCGCTCACGACCTGGACGGACCGCAAATGGGCACCGCGCAGCTGCTGACCCTGGGCTACCAGGTAGCTTTCTAAAGATTGTAGGAGGCCCGACCTCGGGCCGACAGATAGATAACACCCTGTAATCTCAGTGGGGCTCTGCACGCTCTGTTTTTCAGCTGCAGGCGGATGCTCCACCAGAAGCCGATGCGGCGAAGCCACCCAGTCTGTCGCGGCGGGGGCGCCGCTCTTACAGCAGAGCGTATTTGCGCAAACGGTAATTCAGGGTGTCCCGGGAAATACCCAGCAGGCGGGCGGCCAAGCTTTTGTTGCCCTCTGCAACCTCCAGGGCCTGGCGAATCGTCTCGATCTCCCGAGTCAACAAATCAAATTCCCCCGGGCGAACCTGTGACGCTCGGAACGCCGCCGGCAAGTTCTCGGCGGTGACCACCGCACCGGGCAACAGTGCATTAAGACGCTCGCACAGTGCCTTCATTTCCAGCAAATTGCCCGGCCAGCGATAGCGCTTGAGCGGCTTCACTGCAGCGGCGGAAAAACGCACCGGTTGGCCATTCCTGCCCTCGGCCAGCAGTAACGCCATTCGTTGCAACAGCACCGGGATATCCTCACTCCGCTGGCGTAAAGCCGGCACCGGCACGGCCAGCGCCGACAAAGCCGCCGACAGCGGCGGAGAAAGCTCTGACAGCTGTCCCGGGGTCACCCCGAGCACCAACCTCAAATCCGATGGCGCGCCACGCAGATAGGCCAGCAGAGCATCCAGGCTGCGCTCGCTCAGATAGGGTAAGTTGCATAGCCACAGCGTCCCCCTGATGCACTCGGCCAGGTACCCTGGCAGGCGGGCCGACTGTTGTGGGTTGGCGCCGTCTACCTCAAGCCAGGTTCCCTCGCCCGCTTGCCGGTGGAGCCGGCAAGCCAGCGCCCTTCGACCACTGCCCGTCTCACCCTCAAGCACAACGGTCTGGCGCAGGGGCGCCAGTAGCGCCAACTGATCCAGCAAGGAGGCCATTTCCGGCGACCGGTTGACCGACATCAGGGGAGTAAAAATATCAGTGTCCATGGTGGGAATGGGCTCCACTGGATTCCTGGTTTTCACTGGCCGGTTGCGGCGCCTCCGTCCCCATCAGTGAATGGGCCTGATGGGGGCTGAAGAATAGCGACATTGCCGCCAGCAGACAAATACTCAGGCCGCCCAGGAGGCGGAAACGGGGCGAGCGAGTCAGCCGCAGTATTGGCTGGAACAACCAACCGACAGCCACCAGGCTGGGCATCGTCCCCAGGCCAAAGGCCAGCATGGCGACACCGGACTCTGTGGGCGAGGCCAGACTGGCGGCATAGAGTGCTACGGCGTAAACCAGCCCACAGGGCAACCAGCCCCAAACGGCACCGTAGGCCAGCGCGGCGGCGGGAGAGCGAACCGGGGTCAGGCGCTGAGCCAGCGGCGACAGCTTGCGCCACACCGGACGGCCAATGACCTCGACCTTTCTGAAAGACGGCCAGAGTCCGGCTAGATAGAGCCCCATGGCCATCATCACCGCAGCGCCCAGAACCCGAAATACAGCGTGTCCGCCCGACCACAGCGACTGTTCCAGCAAGAAGCCGCCCACTGCGCCCAGGACGATCCCTATCAACACATAGCTGAGTATTCGCCCGCCGTTGTAGGAAAGCAGATACATCAGCGTTCTGGCGCGGGACTGGCGAACCTCCTGTGACAACTGGCTGCTGAGGGCGCCCATAATGCCGCCGCACATGGCGACGCAGTGGACGGAGCTCAACAATCCAACCAGAAACAGGGCGCCGGGCGAGTAGTAATTCATTCGCGCATTTTATCAGGCCCGCGTCCGGCACCGGAGACAAAAGCGCAAAAACATGACCGGCGTCAGTTGACGATGCGCATAAAAAAGGCGGCCCGATGGGCCGCCTTGGGGTTGCTTAATGCCAGACCAATTAGATGGCGCAGGGGTAAACCAGGTCACCCGGGGCACCGCCCGCGCTGGGGTCGAGCACAAGGCCATTAAGGCCGATGTCCGATTCGGCAATAACACCGTTGCCAGTAATAAAGTTGATCATCTGAGCCTGCATCAGAGTCGTCACATCCTCGTCGCTGGTGTCATCCAGCAAAGAGGAGTGGCTACCCGAGACATAGCGGACCCAACCATCGGTCACTGCCGCGCCGGTGGGACCCACAGGAGCCAGGCCCATGCCAGTGAAACCGACACAGCTCTGTGCACCTGAAGAAGCGGCAACCGCTACAAAGTCCGTACCTACGGCCAGCGGGTCGGTACCCGCCAGAGCACTGGGTACTGTGACCGGATTCTGGCCATTCAGGAAACCGGTTTGGCCAGTCGCATGCACGACACCAAAAGCCTCGGCCAACTGAGTATTACCCAGCACATTGTTGGGCACCACCTGATCGCCCATCACCTGCTGAACCAGAACATCAGTGCTTCCCGATGCTGCAGCGGCAAAGTTGATCGGATCACCACTGTCAACCATGGTTTGAGCCGCCACGATAAAGCTCTCGTAGTCACCGGAAGGCTTGGCAATACCCTGTTCGGCCAGACCCTCGGTAATAGCCGGCTCAAACCTGGGGGAACCGTCCAGAATTTTGGCGATACCGCCGCCACCAGCGTTGAGCACGGCAGAGTTCAGAGTGGGCGACTGAGCTACAAACGGCGTACCGACAATGGCACCCAGAGAAATACCGACAAAATTGATATCGGTCTGATCAATCAGAGCACCGGGAGCCTCACCTGCTACCAGCTCAATGGCGCTGGGCAGGTTTGGTGCTGGTTGCCCCAATGATTGGGCGGCGGCATCAGGCGCCACCGCGGCAAACAGGGCGTTGAGATCCGTTGTCGCCTGACGAATCGAATCCCGGGCGTTGGCCAGGTTAGTAAGGTTGATAAAGCCCTCACCGGAAGTCAGGCCAGGCACGAGGCGCTCATCTGCAGATGTCGCCTGGGCCAGTGCGCCAAATTGGGCATCATCATCAGCAATACCGTGCTGGGGCATGTCGATAGCGATACCGATTTTACACGAGGCACCCAGGGTATTGCCCATGGCCAGCAGTGTCCCGCGGTTGGAGGTGATGCCGTGTTGATAGATCACCACGCCGTAGGGCGGGGTACACCCAATAATATTTTCGGCGTTGGTGTTGGGCACCACAGCCACAAACGGTACCTGGGCAACGGTATTAACCGCCGGCCGGTAGGCGTTGCACTGAACCAGGTTTTCCGAATCGGTATCGGCACCGAAGTTCTGCTCACAGGCCGACGCCGCTGCAGAACCCGCCGGGGCGCTACCCAGGGCCTGACCCAGCACCGTGGCATCCGCCCAGGCATTGGCGTCGCCCTTCCAAATGGAAGTCAACGGATTGTTGGGATTCAGAAACTGGGGCGCCACATTGAAGGAACCAAGTACCACATCGGCGTATTTGGCACTGGGTGCCCCTGTACCCGGCCCATCGGGATCAAACTCGGGCAACGGATTGGCCAGCTGGGGAAGAACGCTGTCGTCCAGAGTGACATCTTCAGACAGCACCGGCGTAGCACCGGGGGCACCACCCGCTTCCATGCCAACTGCGGTGACCACGGTTTCCGTAGTCACTGCTTTGGCTTGCAGCAATGCACCACCAATGTTTTGAGTACTGTAGGAGAATGCCGCTACCAGCTCATCGGTGTCGATGCCTTCGGCATTCGCCAAAGCACCCTCCAGGGCATTGACCTGGATACGCAGGCTTTCAAAGGACGCCGCCTGTTCCGTGGTAGTGAGCAAACTCACACCGGGAGCACAGTCATCAGCCGGGCTGAAATCAATGGTGCCGGGAGCGGCCGCATTGATCTTTTGAATCAATCCGCCGCTAATGGTGCAGGAGTTGCGCTGAACGCCCTCGGTGCCGGGATCGCGATCGACACTGAGATTGGCTTCCAAAACGGCCTTGGGAGTGCTCGTAGCAGTTGCAAGCTGAGTCAAGGCCGCGTCGCCCAATTCAGCTGCGATGTCAGTGCTGAGATAGTGCACCGGTGAGGCCGATTCGAGCAGTCGGTACTCCACATCGGGGCCGACGGTTTTGTTCGGCTCTGCGGCCAGGGCGATTCCGTCTTTAACACCGATTACATAGGTGCTGGAGGAATCCAGCGGCGCCAGAGGCAGAATGGCCACTGTGGTGCCGCCATTGCCGTTGGGCGACGCATTGACGACATAGTCCACGCCTTCCGTCAGCGCCTCGGAGTTGCCGTCCAGCGACCAGGTGGTCTTGGAGGAAACATCGTAACCCACGCAGGGAACGGCCTCCGTCAGCAAACAGCCATTGTTGTTGGCAGTGGCAAAAGCCTGTTGCTGAGCCTGGGAACTATCCGAACGATAAACCAGCACATTGTCGGCCAGTGTTGACGCATCGATTTCGCTGGTCACGGTAAAGGTGGCCGGAGAAGTCGTCGAGAAACCGTCCAGTGTATTGAGCGCCACCTGGGGATCGCTCGCCTGGGCATTGGTCGGCGCTGTCACTTTCCCGTTGTTTGCTGTGCCGGGAATATTCAGGGAGCCGTCCTTGGTACCCGAAAACAGAATATCTGTCGGGAACGGCAGCTCGGAGTTGGCAGGAGAGAAGCGCACCACGGCCGCGCCCTGAACATTGCGATCGTCCTTGTTCTTGAACGCGTCGGTGTCTTCGTATGTGTTGTTTTCGTTGGAACAGCCGACAAAAGCGGCAGCCAACATTACTGGCAGTAATGCCTTCTTAAGAGTATGCATTGATCATCCCCCGGAATCCTATCGTTGCTTATGTAATGGATAATGGCTTATTGGCTATTAGACTAGCGCAAGCGAGTAGGCGGAAACAAGCAGAAAATCGCTCTCTTTAAAGCAAGGGATTCATTTTCACCTCATTTCAGCCAAATCTTACAACGACGGTGCGTGTTCGCCTTCCTTTGGGGTACACAAAAGGTACAGAAGGCGACAAAAGCCCTACCGTTTTTCGCTTTACTGCATTGCACAATCGGGCATCCGCGGATAAGGTGAGATATCATCATTATTAGATAGTGGCGTCTCAAGGCGCTCCCCGAGGCACAGCATGATCATCGGCATCAACAACAAGGCGCGCAGGCTGGAGCGCGACCTGCGCCATGCGCAAACCTACAGCGAGTGGAAGGGCATTGCCCGTGAACTCGATCGCCTTGATGGTCTGGATGACTGGCGCGCCGACGACCGCTGCGGCGACTACAACTTTCTTCTGATACGCAACCGCCTGCGCAAGCTGCGTGCCCTGCGCGCCAAGGGCGACATCCGGGAACTGGTGTTCTGGCTGCACGAGGGGCTGCACGGCAATATCGGCAACATCGCCAACCCGGCGCTGTACGGTATTGCCCGCTATAACACCAAGGAACTGATCAGCGATTACATCAACGAACTGTGCGCCACCCTCACCTACCTGGCCAAGCATGATTTTGACGACTTTCCGCTGGGTGAAAAGGTCAAGTTTTTCAAGCGTCTGGGCATCGTCTACGGCCGCTCGGCGCTGATGCTCTCCGGCGGTGCCACCATGGGCATGTGGCACATTGGCGTGGTCAAGGCCATGCACGAAGAAGGGGTTCTGCCGCGGGTGATGTCCGGCTCCAGTGCCGGCTCGATTATTGGCGGTGTGGTGGGCACCACGCCCACTGAGGACCTGATCAACTTCTACGACCCCGAGTACATCTACACCCACGCCTTCCAGGCACTGGGGGTCAAGGAAGCACTGCGCCAGCGGACACTCATGGACGGCAACCGTCTGCAGGATTGCCTGCAGGAAAACATTGGCGAAATGACCTTTGAAGAGGCCTTCGAACACACCGGGCGCATCCTCAACATCACTGTCTCACCGGTAGAACAAAACCAGCAACCGCGCCTGCTCAATTACCTGACCGCGCCCAATGTGCTGGTTCGCCAGGCCGCTCTGGCCTCCTGCTCCATTCCGGGCGTTTTCCCGCCCGTGACCCTGCTGGCCAAGGACTACCACGGACGCATTGTCCCCTACCTGCCCTCGATGAAATGGGCGGACGGCAGCCTCAAGAGTGACCTGCCGCGACTGCGCCTGAGCCGCTACTTCGATGTAAACCACTACATCGTCAGCCAGACCAACCCCCATGTCGTGCCCTTCATGCAGTTCCAGAATGTGGTGGACCGCAGCGGTCTCAATACCCCTGTCACACGATTTGCCGCCAATACGGCGCGGGTCAATACAGAGCACCTGCTCAACACCGCGCAGCAAAACATGAAAAACAAGGGGATGGGCAGGGCCATCGGCGGTCTGCACACCATGATGAAACAGAACTACCGTGGCGATATCACCCTGATACCGCGCTTTCGCCTGCAGAGCTATGCCCGCATCCTCTCCAATCCGTCACCGGCGGAAATTGCCGACTACATGCTGGCGGCGGAACGCCAAACCTGGCCCAACATCGAGCGAATACGCAATGCCACCATGGTCAGCGCAACGCTGGATGAATGCATCAAGCAGGTCAAGGCTCAGTCTCGACAGCAACGCCAGCGTCTGAGAGCGGTTTAACCTCGGAAAATCTACTGGGCCTGCTGGTAACCCTTAATCTCTACCACCTTGTTCTTTCCCGATTCCTCCGTGGCCGGGGCACTGGCCACCCCGTCTGACTTCTTTGCCTCACTAGCCTCCCTGGCCGGTGACTGCATTTGGTCGGGCCGGGTCTCAACAAAGCTCTTGTTCTCGGCGACGGGCTTTTTGTAATCGTAGAGGTTGCGAGCGCGAACAATTAATCGGCGGTAGGGCTTCTCAAAGTGCGGTTTCATACGGCGCATCAGCTGGCCAAAAACGGCGCTGGCAAAAAAGGCATCCAGGTGTTCGCGGTCTTCAAAAATCAACACCATGCCCAAATTGCTTTTGCCCTCAAGCTCCAGCATCTGGATGTTCACAAAGCCGTCAAACTGACGCACCACCTGGCCAAAAAAGCGCAACCAGCCCGGGTAGGCCCTGCGCCCGACGGCGTCGAGAAATAGATAAATTTGCGCCTGAACCATAATCCCTGCTCTCCCGAGCCCCTCGATAAACAACTCAATCGGGTACCACTCCCCTGATGAGACACTGTGTCTTGTCCGGCGAGTTCGGTCAAGTATTGGCACGGGCAAGACAGGTAAAACGCCTGAAAATTCAACCGGATCACGCCCCTGAGAGCATTGGCAGTGATATCATTCGCGGCTTGTTCAACCAGCCAATATGCCCGTTAGTCATGCCTCAAACACAAGCGTTTCAACGCAGCTTCCGCTCCCACGACAATACCCGCATTCAGTACAGACTGTGGCAAGTGGAACCAGCTTCCGCACTGGTGGTTATCGTGCACGGCGCCGGCGAACACAGCGGCCGCTACCGCGACCTGGCCGAGCATTTCAACCGGCAGGGCTACAGCGTAGCCGCCTGGGACAGCCGTGGCCACGGACAAAGCCCTGGCCAACGCGGTTTTATCAGACGCTGGCGCGACCTGCGCGGAGACCTGCACTACTTTTTGATGGCTGCACGGCGAGAGACACCGGGGGTGCCTGTGTTCCTCCTGGGGCACAGTCTCGGTGGCGCCATCACCCTGGACTACCTGCTGCACTACCGCAACAGGGATGTGGCCGCCTACATTTGCAGTGCTCCGGCCATCGGCAAACTGGGTATCCCTCCCGTTCTGCTCAAGCTGGCCCGGGTTTTGAATCACAGCCTGCCCCGCCTGGGTATGAACACAGGTCTGAACATCGAGGACATTTCACGCGACCCCGAGTGGCGCGAACACACGCGCCGGGATCCGCTCTACCACCGCCGGGGCACACCTCGGTTGGGCATGGAACTTCAAAAGACCGTCGACAACATCCACCGCAGGGCGCATACACTCGACTGCCCCACTCTACTAATACACGGGGAAGCGGATAGAATTTGCAGCATTGACGGCAGTCGCAAACTGGCCGAGGCAATACCGCGCGAAACGCTCACTTTCCACCGCTATCCCGGCGGCTACCACGAGCTTTTCAACGACCTTGGCCGCGACGGGGTGATCGATGATGTTGATCGCTGGCTGAACAGTCAGCTATAACGGCAACACAAACCCGAAACACAAAAAATCAAGGCACTGCATCATGAGCGACGCACTTCTTCTGGCCATCGACCAGGGCACCACCAGCACGCGCAGCATCATTTTCAACCGCAGGGGCGAAATCCTGCACACCGAGCAGCGCGAGTTCCCCCAGCACTACCCCGAGGACGGTTGGGTGGAGCACGACCCGGAAGACATTTGGGACACCACCCTGTCGACCTGCCGCGCGGCGCTGGCCGCCAGCGACCAAATGCCGGGAGAGGTGGCGGCCATTGGCATCACCAACCAGCGCGAGACCACGGTAATCTGGGATCGCGAGACGGGCAGGCCCATTCACAACGCCATTGTCTGGCAAGACCGGCGAACCGCCAGCACCTGTGAACAACTGCGAGGCGAACCCAATGCCGAGCGCATTACGGACAAGACGGGGTTGCTGATTGACCCCTATTTCTCGGCCACCAAAATCGCCTGGATTCTCGACGAAGTCGAGGGTGCCCGGGAACTGGCGGCACAGGGTCGCCTGGCCTTTGGCACCACCGACAGCTTCCTCATCTGGCGCCTGACCGGCGGCCGGGTGCACGCCACCGACGCCAGCAACGCCTCGCGCACCCTGCTCTTTGACATCAAGAAACAGCGCTGGGACGAGGAGTTGTTACGCACCTTTAATGTGCCCGAAAGCGTACTCCCTGAAGTGCGCGACAGCGCCGGCGACTACGGCCGCACCTGCGCCGAAGTTCTGGGCCGGGAGCTGCCCATCACCGGGGTCGCCGGCGACCAGCAGGCGGCCATGGTCGGCCAGGCCTGCTTTGAACCGGGCATGATCAAGAGCACCTACGGCACCGGCTGCTTCGTCATGCTCAACACCGGCGAGTGGGCGGTCAAATCCCAGAATCGGCTGCTGGCCACCGTGGCCTACCGCATCAACGGCAAAACGACCTACGCCCTGGAGGGCTCGATCTTTGTCGCCGGTGCCGCCGTACAATGGCTGCGCGACGGACTGCAACTGATCAGCAGCGCCAGCGAGACCGAAGTGCTGGCCAGCGCCCTGGACGACAACCACAATGTCTACCTGGTGCCGGCCTTTACCGGCCTGGGCGCCCCCTACTGGAACCCGCGAGCCCGTGGGGCGTTGTTTGGCCTTACCCGGGACACCGGCATTGGCCACATTGTGCGCGCGGCGCTGGAGTCGGTGTGCTACCAAACCAACGACCTGATGGGCGCGATGGCCCGGGATGGAGCCAACCTGGCGACCCTTCGCGTCGACGGCGGCATGGTCAGCAACAACTGGCTGCTACAGTGTCTGTCCGATGTGCTGGACATGCCGGTGGAGCGGCCCGAAGTGACCGAGACCACCGCCCTGGGCGCCGCCAACCTCGCCGGTCTGGGCGCGGGGCTTTACGCCTCGCTGGACGAAATTGGCCAGCAATGGCGTTGCGCCAAGGCCTTTGCACCGCAAATAGATCCGGCGCTGCGCCAGCGGCTGCTCGACGGCTGGTCCGAGGCCGTGATCAAGGTAAATGAGACAAACTGAAGCGCCCTCAAACAGTGCTTGGCAAGAGGCGGGAAAAACCGTATTTTAGGAAGTCATAAAAACAACAAAAAACCGCCATCAATGGAGATGAAGGCTGCAAATACCGACTCACTTCTACAGGTACCCGGTTCATGCGCATCGCCTTATCGGTTTTCGCCTTTCTGTGGGCCGTTGCCCTGTACCCCGCAATGGTTTCAGCGGAGAACGGCCTGCCGGTTCTGGCCATTGATTACCCACCCTTTACCTCCACTGAGCTGCCCGACCACGGTCTGAGCTTCGCCGCCCTTGTCGAGCGATCCAGGGGCAGCAATATCACCATCGAGCCCAGCTTTCTGCCACCGGCCCGGGTCAGCAAGCACATCGCCGAGGGACGCTGGTGCGCCAGTTTTTACCCACCACCGGCCGATTCCGCCGCCTACGACACGGTGCCTCTGAGAAGCAAGATTGCCAAAATCGGGCTCTTTCGCCAGCGGATGGAATCTCCGTTTGTCTGGGACCAGCTCAGTGACCTCAAGGGCAAAACCATCGGCATCACCAGCCAGTTCGCCCAGGGCCAAACCCGCGAGAGCCACCAGTTGCATGAAGCCGGTTTTGACCTGGCCGAAGTCCACTCCCTCCGTCAGGCCTTTGACCTTTTGCGCCGCCAACGGGTTGATTATGTTTTTTCCGCCGAAGAGGCCGGCCACTACTATCTGGATCAACTGAATCTGAATGCCGATGATTATCAATTCTCCGAGTCGCTGATTTCCCAATACCCGCTGCAGGTGTGGATCAACCCCCGGTGCGATTTGGCCAAAGCACTTCGGGATCACCTCAAGTCACAAGAGTAAACCGCAATCGGCTATAATGCGCCGCTTGCCCACTTCGCACTGACCGGTATGTCCCCCGAACGCCACCAACGATTTGTCGACACACTCAACCGCCGCCAGACCGATCTGACGGTGGTCATGGAAAATGTACACAAACCGCACAATTTCTCTGCCATTGTGCGCAGTTGCGAAGCGGTGGGGGTACACCGGGCCCATGCGGTGTACCCGGAGGGCGGCATCGGCCGCAATGCCGGCACCACGGTTGGCGCCCACAAATGGGTAGAAGTAGCCACCCACCAAAACATTGATGAGCCCTGTCGAGACCTCAAGAAACAGGGCTTCCAACTGCTCACCGCTCACCTCGACGACAGCGCCGTGGACTTTCGCCAGGTCGACTACACAAGACCAACGGCCATTATCATGGGCTCCGAATTGCACGGCATCAGCGAGCGCGCAGCAGAACTCGCCGATCACTCCATCGTCATTCCCATGCTCGGCCTGACCGAGTCACTCAATGTCAGTGTGGCCACTGCCCTGATACTGTTTGAAGCCCAGCGCCAACGCCAGCTGGCCGGCCTCTACGACACGCCACAACTCGACGGGGAGACCCGTCGGCGGCTGCTGTTTGAGTGGAGCTATCCGGACATCGCCCGGCGTTGCCGGGAGCGCAACGAGACCTACCCGATGCTGGATGAACAAGGTTACCTGATGACACAAAATCGCCGGGACACTGACCGCCTGCCCTGATCAACCAGTCCAGCCACATCAAACCAACGCCCACATTCCTGGGCTCAGCCAGTCAGGACTGCAGCGTCACCGTCAAGCGGCGAGTGAAGGGAACCGCCCGGTGTTCGTAGACAAAAACCCCTTGCCAGTTACCCAGATCGAGGGCGCCGTTTTCTATCGGCAGGGTGAGGCTGGAGTGGGTCATCACCGTACGGATATGCGCCGGCATGTCGTCATTACCCTCGTCCATGTGCTTGAACATTCTGTGGCCATCGGGCACCCAGGTGGAGAGAAAGGTCTCCAAGTCAGACAACACAACCGGGTCGGCGTTTTCGCAAATCACCAGCGAGGCACTGGTGTGGTGAATAAACACATGACACAAGCCCCGGCGCATCGAATGGCCGGCAATGATGCCATCGAGTTCTTCCGTGATTTCATAAGCGCCCCGGCCTTCCAGGTCGAGCGTCAGTGTTTCCCGTTTCATAGCATCCCCAATGGTTATTTATTGCAATGTAACCCCGACTCGATCCGCTGCCAATAGCCGGAGCGTCAACGGTTTTGCTCAAACCACTGCTGGTCCCCCGGAAAGGCTCCGGGATAGGCGTAGGCCCCGAGCATCACCAGACGAATCTGGACAATCAGAGCCTCGCGCAACGGTCCCCAGTCGCCCTCGGGGACATCCAGCGCCTCACTGCCGCTGTTGAAAAGCAGGGAGACCATGGCGTCGGCCACCAGGTCGGAACGCACCATTGGCTCGCCTCGCCGCTGTGCAATACGGCCGATCTCCACTGCCATGGCGTCGGTAAAACCCTGTATCGCCGCCTTGATCAGTCGCCGGTAGCTCTGGGTGCCGCCGGTCTTTTCCCGCAACATCAGACGAGCGTGGCTGGGATGATTGCGGACGAAATCAAAGAAAGTGTCCACCGAGGTCACCACGGTATGATTTTTGTCGCGGCCCCGCTTGCGCCCCAGGTTCATCATCAACTGCAACTTGTGTGCTCCCTCTTCCACCAGGGCCAGAGTCAGGGCCTCCATGTCCTCGAAGTGGCGATAGAAAGAGGACGAGGCAATGCCGGCCTCGCGCGCCACTTCGCGCTGGCTCAGGGTGGCGATGCTGCGGTCGCTGTCCAGACAGTCCAGGGCAGCGCGCATGATTCGCCGGCGGGTTTGTCGCTTTTGCGCTTCGCGTACGCTCATTCGACCATTCTACCCCATGCCATGCCGGCGCGCCCTGGGCTAGAATGGCCCGATTGAAACCAGCGAGGCCGCTATATGCCCACCTACACCCTGAGAGACAAGCAGCCCCTGTTCGTGCGCGAAATTGGCCGCGGTGAGCCAGTGGTACTGCTCCACGGACTGGCGCTGGACTCGCTCTCCTGGCTCCCCTTTGCAGGACTGCACCTCAACAATCGGCGTTTTTACATTCCCGACCAACGCGGCTGGGGCAAGTCCCGCCATCTGCCCATCGGCGATCACTACATCGCGCAAATGGCCGACGACATTCACGACCTGATCCTCAAAATCGGCGTTCCCAAAGTCACCCTGGTGGGACTGTCCATGGGTGGCCTGATCGGGCTGGAGTACCTCAAGCGCCACGGCGGCGATCGCATCAACCGCTACATGCACATCGATGCACCGGCTCACCTGATACGCGAGGACAACCCCAGGGTGGTCACACCGGATCTGATCGACACCGGCCTGAAAATGCTCGAGGAAGCGCGCTATTTCGATCGCAACACGCCCCTGACCCGCCTGCCCGCGAGTTACCAGCGAATGCACCACAAGATGATTTTTGGCGTCCTGCGCAACTCGCTGAAAATGCCTTGGCAACGGGCCCTGGCGCTGTCGGTGGAATACAACCCCCTTTTGCGCAACAACATAGCCCGATTCACTTCCCAGGGCTGCTGGTTCAGCGTCCTCAAGCTGATCGAATCCATCGATGACAACCAGTACGACACCCGCGAGGCCCTGCCGTCCATCGACATTCCGGTGACCAATCTGGTGGGCACCCACGACACCCTGTTCCCACTGGAAGAGACCACTGCCGTCACTGACCTGATGCCCGGCGCCCATACCGAGGTATTTGAAGACAGCGGCCACCTGCTGATGGTCACCGAATCATCAAAATTTGCCCGTCACTGGCGGGATTTTCTCAGCTAGGGCCTGTTAACACGGTTTACATAGCGCCTGTTGCGGCTGAAAAAGCGCCAATCAAGGCGCGAGGAGTGAAGTTTGGTGGCTCCAAATGAACGACGAGCAACGCAGAGTGGCGCTTTTTCAGCCACAACCCCAAGGGCTGGTGCTGTTTTTCCGCCCAGCGGCGTTAACCTCTGCTTATGTAGTGTCACTACACGGCACATCGGTTGCCTTGCTGGACGAAAAAACAGCGCCAGCAGGTACCATGTAAACCGTGTTAACAGGCCCTAGACATGCAAACCTCTCTGTTTGCCAGCGACGAACAAGGCGAGGTCATCGACCTCCCAAGCGCCGATGTCCGCTACTGGCCCGGCTGGCTGGTACAGCCTGAGGCTCTGGCCAGCGAACTCATCGGCGCCCTCAATTGGGAACAGCGGGTGCTGATGATTTACGGTCGCCGGGTATTGACCCCGCGCCTGGTGGCCTGGTGCGGCGACCCCGGGGTAAGCTACCGCTATTCCGGGGACATTGCACCGAGGCAAAACTGGCCACTGGCCCTGTCCCGACTGCGGCACCAACTCGAGCACTTTTGCCAGTGCCGCTTCAACGGCGTCCTCGCCAATTACTACCGCGATGGCAATGACAGCATGGGCTGGCACAGCGATGACGAAAGCGAGCTGGGCGAGCGGCCGGTCATCGCCTCCATCAGCCTCGGCGCCGGCCGCGATTTTGCCTTTCGCCCCCGCAACGGTGGCGACACACGCCGCCTTCACCTGGAAAATGGTAGCCTGCTTGTGATGGCGGGAGAGACCCAACGGCACTGGCAACACGCCCTGCCCCGCCGACGCCGCCTTGGCGCTGCGCGCCTCAACCTGACATTTCGCCATATACAGACACGGGAGAACCCATGAGTCCGGAAACCCTCGAACACTTTCGCCAGGTGGTCACCAGTCGACGCTCGGTCAAACGGTTTACCGACGACCCCATCCCAAAGGCCGTACTGGACGACTGTCTGGACCTGGCCATGCTGGCCCCCAACTCCAGCAACCTGCAGCCCTGGTCCTTTATCCGCATCGTCAGCGAGGATGCCCGCCGCCGTGCCAACGAACTCTGTCTGGGACAGAATGCAGCCAAAACCGCCGCCGAGCTGATCGCCATCGTCGCCCACAGCGACACATGGAGAGACAACGCCGAGCAAGTGCTCGAACACTGGCCAGTGCAACCCGTGCCCGATATCGTCACCCGCTACTACCGCCAGCTGGTCCCCCTCAACTTCCGACTCGGCCCGCTCCACGCCCTTGGGCCGTTCAAACGGGGCGCAGTGGCCTTGAGACGCTTTAAAAAAAGTACGCCCGACATGCACTACAACCGGGATACAATCAAACTCTGGGCGGTCAAAAGCACGGCTCTGGCGGCGGAAAATCTGATGTTGGCGCTGCGCGCCCACGACTTCGACTCCTGTCCCATGGAGGGCTTTGACGAAGCCGGTATGAAAAAACTGCTCGGTCTGGGAGCCGATGAGCACATTGTCATGATGCTGGGCGCCGGGCGGCGTGCCGACAATGGCGTCTACCACCCCCAGTTCCGTCTGCCCCGCGAGCAATTCATCAAAGAGGTTTAAAGACCATGAACGGCGAACCCGAAGAGAAACAAAGAGACAGTGAAGAACCCAATACCATTACCATCACCACCACCTCGCGACCTCGAGAGTTCAGTTTCTGGAAGATGGCCGCCGCCTGGTCGGTGGTGATACTGGCCATCGTCGCGGTATCCATAATCGTCGATGTAGCCATCTACGGCTGGTAAAAAAAACGCCGAAGAATTTACATCTCTTCGGCGTCTTCCGGCATTTCCAGCCAATCGGCCTCTGCCTCGTGCTGCAACAGCAGCTCTTCAATGTAGTCGTCCATAGCGACCTCCTTCTTTTCATTCCCTTTCAGGTTGACAGCGGGTAATGACAGGATAGTGGCCCTTTTGTGAACGCCCTGTGACAATTACACGCCATCCACCTGCTCTTTCCAGCGCTGTACCTTCACCTGATCCTTTACCAGTTCCACCACATCGTCAATCATGTGCAGGGTATTGATGCCTTCCTCGGTTTGCGGGTCTTCAGCCAGTTGCCGCAGGCTCACGGACACCGTGTTATTAACCAGGGCATTGAACTCCTCTGAACTCAAATCGTCGATCAGATCCTCCACTACCGAAGCGACAATGTCGCCCACGGCACTGTCCAGGCGCTGATTGACCACGCCGCCAATGACCGGCACCGAACCCACCAGTTTGAGATCGGGATTGTCGCGCATGGCCCGCTCGATTACATGACCGATATAGCGCCGAACTGCGGGCTGGTGAACCCGCATCAGAGACTGCAGTGCGACCTCCAGACGAACGACAATCTCCCTGGCCAGCACCTCCTGCCGGGGCAGGACAACCTCGTGGAGAATTCGCTCCTGCAGCGGACTGCCCTCGCGCACCTCGGCCTGTACCCCCTCGAGCACATTCAGCACCACCCGGTCCGAAACCTCCTCAACCAGAATATTGTAGTAGCGGGCCAGAAACTGATAGAGCGCCGTGTTGCTCAGGTCGATGACACCCAGGCGCTGCAAGCGGAAGGTGATCGAGATCACCCGCAAAATGCGCAGGAAGCGGAAGGAACCGACGGGAATGCAGCCGAGCAAGTCGTACCAGTGGAAAATCGGATAAAACCACCAGCGATCGTAGCGACCCTTGCGGGCACTCAAATACCAGCCAAAAAGAAACTCGGTGATAAACACCGACACGAAGACCAAATCGATGTTAAAGAAATTGGGGTGAACCCGCTCCCCGTAAAAGGTCACAAAATCCCCTGAAACCCAGCCCAGGGCGGTCTGAACCCAGGGCACGGCAAAGGCCCAGTCAAAGACAATCCAGCACAGGTTGACCACCACCAGTACAATCATCAACAAGTCGACGACAAAGTAGTAGGGGGTGGCATCGTTGCGCAAATTCTTGAGCTTGATCATTTTTGGCGCCTTTATACGGGTTTAATGCCATTGTCCACGACTCTGATGCCGAGTAAATTGAAAATGTTAAGGCTTGCAAACAATCAGGTATGGATATGACACAGATGGACGCATGGCGCGAGGGCGGTGCTGGGCACACCGTTCTCGGCCACAATATCTTTGTTCGCGAAGAGGGACAGGGCATCCCGCTTCTATTACTTCACGGCTTTCCCAGCTGTTCCTGGGACTGGCACAGAATTGCGCCACTACTGACCGACGAGTTCCGCCTTATCATGCCGGACTTTCTCGGCCTGGGTTTTTCCGATAAGCCCCGAAGGCACGAGTACAGTATTTTCGAGCAGGCGGACATCATCGAGCTGTTGGTGGAGGATCGCGGGCTGACCCAGTGTGCGGTTCTCGCCCACGACTACGGCGACAGCGTGCTGCAGGAACTTCTGGCCCGCCAACAGGAGGGCCGTCTGGGCTTCCACATTCCCCAGGCCATGATGCTCAACGGCGGCCTCTTCCCCGAAGCCCACAACCCGCTGCCATCGCAAAAATGGCTGGGCAGTTCGCTCGGGTTCATCGCTGCTCTCTACATGCAAAAACCGCATTTTGCCAAGGCCATGCAGGTAATCGCCGGTGTCGACAACCCGCCTGACCCCGACATCATTGACGGCTGGTGGGAAGCCCTGCTGTACAACAGAGGCAAGCGCATCGTGCACCGACTGGCCCGCTACATGAACGAGCGCATCACCCAGAAAAACCGCTGGGCGGAGTCACTGAAGCACGCGACCATTCCCCTGGCCATGGTCAACGGCACGCTCGACCCGATTTCGGGCAGTGAGATGGTCGCCATGTACGAGCGCGAAGTCCCCGAACCGCGCATTGTCCGGCTGCCCACTGTGGGGCACTACCCGCACATCGAGGCGCCCGAGTCCGTGGCCAAACTGGTGCGACAGTTCTTTTCCCGGCGCTCCCGTCAGCGCATGGCATCGACGCCAGCGCCACAGCAAAATTTGGCCTGACCGGGTGCATTGGCCGCGCCGACCCGCCTAGAGCGGGTTGGCGTTGGCGGCGTCGCTCTCGTCCATTTCCTCCAGGACAAAGTGAACCCGCGCCGTGGCCACCGGTTTGTCCGGGGAGTCCTGCCAGCAGAGTATCTGCACATGGGCCACGCGCCGCCCCTGACGCGTCACCTCGCAGCGGGCGTGGGTGTCCTTTGGGCCCGCCGAGCGCAGGTAGTCGAGAGAAAAATCCACGGTTTTGGGCAGTCGATTTTGCGCCTGTTCCACCATCAGATGCAGCAAGGCACTGTGTTCCATAAACCCGGCAATCACACCGCCGTGAAGAGCCGGCAGCAGGTGATTGCCGATGGTCTTTTCCTGAAACGGCAGGTGAAACTCCAGCCTGCCCTCCCGTCGCTCCATGGCAATCCCGAGATAGCGGGCGTAGGGCACGGCGTCGAGCATGTCCTGAAAATCGTCCGTGGAGCGGGCCTGCTGTACCGCCTGGGTCAAACGAATCATCGGGCACCTCCCCGCGTCATAAAGGACTTGTCACTGGAAGCGCGCATAAAGGCCGAGCTGCTGGTCGCCAGAGGCAAATCCCGCCGCTGGTAAGCCACCGAACGGACGAAGGCCACCTGACTGGTCAGGCGGTAACAACGCGCCCAGGCAAAAATATCCTCGCCGGCCACCCCGGGACGCATATTATCAATGCGCAAGTCCAGTGTGGCGATGGCCTGCATTTTTTCCAGGGAGCAAAACACAGAGAGACCGCTGGCGCTGTCGATCAGGGTAGTGAGCACCCCACCGTGAATCAGTCCGCGCTCGCTGTCACCGAGCAGCGCTTCCTGGTAAGGCATCTTCAACACCACCTGACCGTGCTTGGCTTCGACGACGGAAACGCCGAGATCGCGGCAATGCGGAACATCGTCGACGAACTTTTCCGCCACCTCAAGATAGTGGTGGGGGCCGTGAATCGGCTCGTTGTTGTCTTTGCTGTAATCCATATGGGCTCCTCTGATCGGGGGCTATTGTAACCGCTATCGCCGCAGGATGACCCGGCCAGGCCACCGGCCAACGCGACAACTAGAAAAGGCTGTACTGGTCCGGCGGTTCGGACACCTGGCGGGGACGCTGGCGCAGGTTGGACAGGGTCACCCCCAGCAGGCGCACCGGGCGGCTGCCCGCCTCGGTTCGCTCGATCAGGCCCGGCAGAAGGCGCCGAAACTCACCCAGAGTATGGCTGAAATCGTCGAGGCTCTGGCTGCGAGTGACCTGTTCAAAGTCGGCATATTTTACCTTGAGTGTCAGTGTCCGGGCATCAAACTGACGCCGCTCCAGCATTTCGTGCACTTTTTGCAGACGACGATCGAGCACTGCCAGCATGGCCTCCGCGCTGGACAGGTCGCTCTCGAAAGTGGTCTCTGAACCAATGGATTTGCGCACGCGGTGGGTTTTCACCGGCCGCTCGTCGATGCCCCGGGCGATCTGGTAGTAGTGGTGGGCGGATTTGCCGAAGTGGGCCGCCAACCACTCCCTGGACTTGCGCCTCAAATCGGCGCCGCTGTGAATACCCAGGCGCTTCATTTTGGCCTCCGTGGCACGACCCACTCCGTGGAAATCCCCGATGGGCAGTTCGGCGACAAAGGCCTCGCCCCGGGATGGCTCGATTACAAACTGGCCATTGGGCTTGTTGCGGTCGGAGGCCATTTTGGCGAGAAACTTGTTGTAGGACACCCCGGCCGAGGCAGTCAGTCCGGTCTGGTCAAAAATCTCACGGCGCAGTGCCTCAGCCATCCGCGTGGCCGAGCCGCAAAAGGCAGAGCTGCTGCTGACATCGAGATAGGCCTCATCGAGAGACAACGGCTCGACCACCTCGGTGTAATGCCGATACAGCGCCTGTATCTGCTGCGAAACCTCTCGGTAAACCTCAAAGCGTGGTGTGACGAACACCGCCTCGGGGCAACGCTTCAGGGCCTGTCCCGAAGGCATGGCCGAGCGAATGCCGTAGCGCCGCGCCTCGTAGCTGGCGGCGGCCACCACGCCCCGGCGACCGGGCTGTCCACCCACCACCACCGGTCGGCCGCGCAGCTCGGGGGCATCGCGCTGCTCGACGGAGGCAAAAAAGGCGTCCATATCGATGTGAATAATTTTGCGCACGCTGATAGTATCGGACCATTCCCAACCACAGTAAAAATGAGGCTCCCGGCCTCCATCGGGTAACCATTGTAATGCGCTTCGACGAACGACTTGGCCTCTTTTTCGCATCCTGCGTCCGGCGTATGCCCTACCGGCTCATCGTCCACACGGGCCGACTGCTGGGCTGGTGCTTTTATCTGGCGAGCCGCCGCGACCGAAAGATTGCCCGCCGCAACATCGAAGCCTGCTTCCCCGAGCTCGATCAGCGGGCGCAAAAGCGGCTCACCCGTGAAAGCCTGGTGCAATTGGGCAGTAACGCCATTGAAGGGCTGTGGGTCTGGACCCACCCGCCCTATGAAATTCTAGGGCAGGTCATCCGCGTAGAGGGCCACGAACGCGTCACCCGAACCCTGGACAGTGGCCGCGGCGTCATCATCATGATCGCTCACCTGGGCCAGTGGGAAGTTCTGGCCACCTATCTGGGCCACCACTTCAGGGGGACCTTTCTGGCCCGCTCCTTCGGCAAACCGGCACTGGACCGGTTGGTCACAGAGGGCCGGGAGAGCGCCGGCGGCCATGTCGAGTATGTCAGCCGCAGTGGCCTGAAAAATATCTACCAGACCGCCACCGAAGGCGGGCTGGTCGCCATGCTCACCGACCAGCAACCGGAGCGGCGTCACGGCGTCTTTGCCCCCTTCTTCAATGTGCCGGCACTCACCACCGTGCTGATTCAGGACCTCGCCGCCCAAACCGGCGCCGAGGTCATCACTGCAACGATGCTGCGGCGCCCCGGAGGTGGCTACGAACTGTGCTTTGGCGAACCCCAGCCGGGACTCGACAGCGACGACAAAATCACCGCTGCCAGCGCCCTCAACCAAACTTATGAAAATATGATTCGGCTGTGCCCGGAGCAATATTCCTGGAACTACAAACGCTTCAAGCGCCGCCCCAACCCCGGAGAAAAGCCTTTCTACGACTGATCCCGTCGCAGGCGCCAGCGACGGCGCAGACCGATGCGGTACTCCCTTGCCATATGGCGCAGGAAAGCCGGTAATACCGTCAGCCCCAACTCCGGGGACTTCTGCCGCGACAGCTGCAGTATCTGGTGGTAGAACCAGGCGACTTCGCCCTGCACATTAATCACCTTGATCAACGGAATTGGACTCGCCGGCCCCAACAGGCCGCTGCCCAGTTTGAGATCCCTCTCGTAGGCCGGTGCGTAGTCCACTTGTCGCCGCAGAAGATAGCGGGCAATCCCCGGCTCCCCGCACAGCGGCCGAGCCAGGCCCACCACTTCAATTTCCCCCCCGGCAACGGCCTCTTCCATGGTCAGACGCGAGC
This sequence comes from Pseudomonadota bacterium, assembly GCA_051747425.1. Taxonomy (GTDB): domain Bacteria; phylum Pseudomonadota; class Gammaproteobacteria; order HTCC5015; family HTCC5015; genus HTCC5015. Next base: position 96,920 of record JBNJGD010000003.1, on the reverse strand, counting down.
GGAAACCACCGGTTACCATCAGGGGCACTGTACAGGCCTGGCGGATGCGCCGTGCGTAATCCAGAAAATAGGCCTCGCGACGGCGGGTGCTCTCGCGGACATCGCGATCCTGGCTGTGGTCGTCGCCGTGACCAAGCAAACGCAACTGCTCGTAAGTACCACCGGAAATCTCCAACAGGTCTATACCCGCCTCGCTGAGCCAGGCCGCCACCTGGGCGCTGTCGTCCAGGGAAAAGCCGCCTCGCTGAAAGTCCGCTGAATTGAGTTTGACGCCAACGGGAAAGTCCGCACCCACTCGCTCGCGTACCGCTGCCACGGTCCGCATCAGGAAGCGGGACCGGTTTTCCAGGGAGCCGCCCCACTGGTCCCCGCGCCGATTGGTCACAGGAGAGAGGAACTGACTGATCAAATAGCCGTGGGCGGCGTGGATCTGGACACCGGTAAAACCGGCCTCTTTGGCCAGGGCGGCAGTGCGGGCGTAACCCTCGATGGCCGTCTCGATTTCCGCCCCGGTCATGGCCCGGGGACGGGCAAAATTGCCGAGCATCTTTAGCTGCACATCCGAGGGTGACAGCGGTTGAGAGGACACCAGGCGCGAACACTGGCGGCCGGGGTGGGAAATCTGCATCCACAGGTGATTGCCTGCCGCTGTGCCCGCCGCCGCCCAGCGCCGCAGCGCTGCCATGCCACTCTCGTCCTCCAGCACCACATTGCCCGGGCGCTCAAGGAAGCGATGATCAACCATGACATTGCCGGTGATCAACAAACCGCAGCCGCCTTTCGACCAGGTCTGGTAGAGGTTGGCCAGTGACTGGGTGGCGTGGTCGCGGTCATCCGCCAGCCCTTCCGTCATGGCGGCCTTGGCCAGGCGGTTGGGTAATACGGCACCACAAGGTAACGTCAATTCTGAATTCAATGTTGAGGGCATCTTGTCTCCTGCCGAATTGTGCGGCGATTAAACCTTGCCGAATGCTATGCTATGACAATATAACCACAATCAGTGCATTCAAGAGAAGCTTATGACACGAGTACAACCAACTCGGGAAAGCATCCACAACCGGTTACACAAGCTGGCACTACAGCCGTTTGAGTCCTTTGATGTCCTTTACCAGGACTATCTACGACTGGGCTGTGACATCTTTGGTCTGGAACTCGGCATTATCAGTCGAATAGATGACGACGCCTACAGCGTGATTGCCAGTAACGCCATACCCGTCGGCACAGAATATGTCCTGGGCGATACCTTCTGTCACGAAGTGGTCAAACGAAACACCAGTATTGCCCTGGACCATGTCGGTAGCAATGCCAAAATGCGACAACACCCCGTTTACCAGAGTGCCAAACTCGAAAGCTACATCGCCACCTCTATCTGGGTAGAGGGAAAAAGATTCGGCACGCTCAACTTCAGCAGCCAACAACCTCGAGAAGTACCGTTCACCCAGGACGATATTGACTGGATTGAACTGATGGCCAGAGCCCTGGGACACACGCTCGAAAGAGATTTGATAGAACGGCAGAGAAACCAAGCTCTTGCGGACCTTGAAAACAGTGTGAAGCAATTCGAGGGGGCGTTCCGGGATGCCAGCATTGGCATGGCACTGGTCAGCCTGGAAGGAGCCTGGCTGAGGGTCAACCGCTCCCTCTGTGAGATGCTGGGATACCCTGAAAAGACGTTACTCAAAACAGACTTCCAAACACTGACTTATCCAGAGGACCTGGACAAAGACCTGGGCAACGTACAGGCACTGCTTGAGGGGAAGAAAAGCACCTATACCATCGACAAACGCTACATTCGCCGGGATGGCGAGATTGTCTGGGGGCAATTGTCTGTATCGTTGGTTCGCCAGGGCGATACCAATGCCCCGCTGTATTTCGTGTCTCAAATCCAGGACATCACCCAACGGGTTGTGGCCGAGCAGGCTCTCCAGCAGAAACAGGAAGAGCTCGAAACCGCCAATTTACAGCTGACCGACCTGGCTCGCACAGATCCGCTAACCGGCCTGGCAAATCGCCGGTATTTTATGGAGAGGATGATGGCCTCACTCGCTTTCGACCGACGTCACCAGAAGTCTTTTAGCTACATTCTGTTTGATCTCGATTTTTTCAAAGCCTACAACGATCGATTCGGCCATATTTCAGGTGATAAAGCTTTGGCCAGGATAGGAGGATTCCTCACATCCTTCTCCAGAGAGTATGACCTGCCCGGGCGCTACGGGGGTGAGGAATTTGCAATGTTCCTACCCCACACCGACGGAGCAACTGCGTTAACTGTGGCTGAACGCATCCGGCAATCGATTGAAAACATTGATGACCTGGAAACCCGGATCACCGCCAGCCTTGGCGTTGCCTCTCTTTGCCCCTCGCCTGATTCGGACAATCAAACGCTAGAAGCGCTGGCTCAGGACTTGGTTCACAGGGCGGACCTGGCCCTTTACGAAGCCAAGGCCAGAGGAAGGAACTGCGCTGTTCTGGACAACACTTCCAGTTAGTCCTTCGTGGCTATACGCAATGCGTCGCAGACCCTGCGGGCCTTATCCACTGCATCATCCAGTGCATTACTTCGAGCAAGAGAGACACCCATTCGCCGTTGTCCCTGGATATCGGGCTTGGCAAACAGACGCAACTGCGTTTGTGGCTCGGCCAGCGCCGCCTCGAGACCCCGGTAATACAGGTCCTCGCCTTCTCCGGCAGGCAAAAAGGCCGCCGAGGCACTGGGGCCGAACTGCTCAATCAACGGTATGGGCAATCCCATGATGGCCCGCACATGCAGGGCAAATTCCGACAGATCCTGGGACACCAGGGTCACCAGGCCGGTGTCGTGAGGGCGCGGCGACACCTCGGAAAAAATCGCCTCGTCGCCGCGAATAAAAAATTCCATGCCAAAGACACCCCAGCCGCCAAGCTCCGCGCTCACCCGCTCGGCGATCTCCCGGGCCGAGGACAGCGCCCGATCAGACATGGCCTGCGGCTGCCAGGACTCCCGATAGTCGCCGCCCTCCTGACGGTGGCCAATAGGCGCACAAAAACTGGTTCCGCCCCGATGGCGCACCGTCAGCAAGGTGATCTCATAGTCAAAATCGACAAAGCCCTCGACAATCACACGCCCGGCGCCGGCGCGCCCTCCAGCCTGGGCGTACTGCCAGGCGGCGTCCATCTCGCCCGGTTGGCGGATCACACTCTGTCCTTTGCCGGAGGAGCTCATCACCGGCTTGACCACACAGGGCAAACCAATGGCCTCCACTGCGGTGCGGTAGTCCTCCAGGGTCTCGGCAAAGCGGTAGGGCGAAGTGGGCAGGGACAGGGTCTCGGCCACCAGGCGGCGGATGCCCTCGCGATCCATGGTCAGGCGCGTGGCCCGGGCCGTGGGCACCACATTCCAGCCCTCTTTCTCCAGCGCCAGCAGGGTCTCGGTGTGTATGGCCTCGATCTCGGGAACAATCCAGTCGGGGCGCTCGCTCTCCACCACCTGTCTAATGGCCTCGCCGTCGAGCATATCGATGACATGACTGCGGTGGGCAATGTGCATGGCGGGTGCCCTGGCGTAGCGATCGGCGGCAATCACCTCGACACCCAGGCGCTGGGCTTCAATGGCCACTTCCTTGCCCAGTTCGCCACTGCCCAGAAGCAGCATTTTGTGGGCGCCGGGAGACAGCGCCGTTCCCAGACACAGTTCGTCTTCACATCGCTTTGCTTTGCTCTGATTCATGCTATTTTGGTACCCATTGAGCGGCCGAAGATGGCGGGGAAATTCTATAGTCCCCGCCCGACAATGCCAAACACCGGAGGGCGAGATGCAACCGACACACCATGGCAAGCCACACAAGCTTTTGCATGCGCCGTTCATCGCGCTGGCGCTGTGCCTCGCGGCGGGCACTGCCCAGGCGGCGCCCAAAGCCGAACTCTGGGCCCGCTGGCAAGCACACGATCCGGACAGTGAAATGAGCGTCGATCATGCCCCCTGGCAGGCCTTTCTCGACCGTTTTGTCGAAACCGGTGAAAACGGGGTTAACCGGGTGGACTACGCGGGCGTCGACGACCAGGCGAAAAACAACCTCGGTCAATACCTGGAAAACCTGCAGGCAACTCCCGTCAGCCAGCTCAACCGCCCCGAACAACTCGCTTTCTGGATCAACCTCTATAACGCGCAGACCCTGTACACCGTGCTCGAACACTACCCGGTGGAGAGCATCCGCGACATCGATATCAGCGGCTTTTTCAGCAACGGCCCCTGGGGCGCTGAGCTGCTCAGTGTCGAGGGCGAGACACTGACACTGGATGACATAGAACACCGCATACTGCGCCCCATCTGGCGCACCCCACTGATTCACTATGCCGTCAACTGCGCCGCCCTGGGCTGCCCCAATCTTCAGAGGCAGGCTTTCACCGCTGACAACACCCGCGCCCTGATGACCCAGGCCGCCTTTGACTTCATCAACCACCGGCGCGGCGCGCACTTTGAAGACGACAGCGATCTGGTGGTCTCCAGCATCTACTACTGGTTTGCCGAGGACTTTGGCGGGCGCGATGGGATATTGCCCCACCTGAAACGCTACGCAACACCCAGCCTGATCAAAAAACTCGAGGCCGTCGACAAGATCGATGACCACGACTACGACTGGGCGCTGAACGACATCCGCTGAGTGCCGCGGCACTCTCCGGGCGGGAACTTCTGCTATAATGTTCAGCTTTTCACAGCAGCCAGTCGAGTCACTACGACCATGAAAACACCTGAGCACCCACTCGTCGGGATCATAATGGGTTCCACATCGGATTGGCCCACCCTGAGCCACTGCGCCGAGGTGCTGGACCAGCTCGGTGTACCCTATGAGGTCAAGGTGGTCTCCGCCCACCGCACCCCCGACCTGATGTTTGAATACGCCGCCACGGCCGCCGAGCGACAACTCGAGGTGATTGTGGCCGGCGCCGGTGGCGCCGCCCACCTTCCGGGCATGGTCGCCGCCAAAACCTGCCTGCCGGTACTCGGTGTGCCAGTGCAATCCCGGGCCCTGAGTGGCCAGGACTCCCTGCTCTCGATTGTGCAGATGCCCGGCGGTGTGCCCGTGGGCACACTGGCCATCGGCGACGCCGGTGCCCGCAACGCCGGCCTGCTCGCCGCCGCCATGCTGGGCAATCACTACCCGCAGATCCGCGAGTCCTACCAGGCCTTTCGCCAGCAGCAGACCGACAAGGTCCTCGCCACCCCCGACCCGCGAGAGGTGTAAGCCCCATGAAAATCGGTATCATCGGCGGCGGCCAACTGGCCAAGATGATGATTCTGGCAGGCTATCCCCTGGGCCAGGAGTTTGTCGTCCTCGATCCCTCCCCGGAGGCGGCCGGCGGACGGGTCGCTAACCGACACATCATTGGCGACTACGACGACAGTGAAAAACTGCGTGAACTGGCCGGGAGTTGCGATCTGGTGACCTTTGATTTCGAGAATGTCCCCGCCGCTGCGCTGGCCGATCTTGAACAGCAAGTCGCCGTCTACCCGCCCAGCGCGGCACTGCGGGCCGCTCAGGATCGACTGGAAGAAAAGGCCCTGTTCGAAAGCCAGGGCATACCCACCGCGCCGCACCGCGCCGTGGACAGCGAGAGCGATCTCAAAACAGCGGTGGAGGCCATCGGTCTCCCCGGCATTCTCAAGACCCGCCGCCTGGGCTACGACGGCAAGGGGCAATTCGTCCTGCGCAGTAAAGAGCAAATGACCGAGGCCATGGCGGCCATGAACGGCCAGGCCGCAATCTACGAAGGAATGGTGCCCTTTGACTGTGAGCTGTCCCTGCTGAGCGTGCGCGGGCGCGCGGGGGAAACCGAATTCTACCCCCTGGCCACCAACGATCACATCGGCGGTATTCTCCATATCAGCCGGGTGCCCTACGCCAGCGAGGCGCTCCAGAAGCAGGCGCAAAAACTGATCACACCGCTGTTGGAAAAACTCGATTATGTGGGCGTACTGGCGGTGGAGTTCTTCCTGGTTGGCGACGAACTCATCGCCAACGAAATGGCGCCCCGGGTTCACAACTCCGGCCACTGGTCGATTGAGGGGGCCATCTGCAGCCAGTTCGAAAATCACCTGCGGGCCATCACCGGCTTGCCCCTGGGCAGCACTCGCGTCGACGGCTACGCCGCCATGGTCAACTGCATTTCACAAATGCCCCTGGCCGAAGATGTGCTCAAGATCAGCGATTGCCATTTCCACGATTACGGCAAAGCGCCCAAAGCCAAACGCAAACTCGGTCATGTTACCACCACCTCACCCAGCAAGGAGCAGCTGGAGGAAAAACTGGCCCTGATTGAGCGGGTGATTGAGACGGCCCGAAACCAATAGCGGAAACGGCTACTGATCTCCGAGAAGGCGCCCGATCAGTTGCCGGGTGGAAGCGTCGTGCTCTGACTCCGGGGCCTCGCCCTCCACTTCCCTGAGTATATTGCGGGTCAGCGTTTTGCCGTACTCCACACCCCATTGGTCGAAGGCATTAACCCCGTAGAGCACGCTCTCGGTGAAGGTCTTGTGTTCATAGAGCGCCACTAGTGCCCCCAGCGTTTCGGGGGTGAGCCGGTCGGCAACAAGCGCGTTGGAGGGCCGGTTCCCCTCGAAACTGAAAAATGGCAGCAGCGCTTGAATCTGCTCATCGCGGTAACCCATATCGGCCATTTCCACGGCGGCCTCGCGCTCGCTTTTGCCATTCATCAACGCTTCCATCTGGGCAATAGCGCTGGCCAGCAACCAATTCTGGCTATTGCCGTAGGGGTTGTGGCTGGTCTTGACCAGAATAAAGTCCGCCGGCACCAGCCGCGTTCCCTGATGCAGCAACTGAAAATAGGCATGCTGACCCTGTATGCCCGCTGTACCCCAAATCACACTTCCGCTGTCCCCGTCGAGGGGCTCTCCAGTCGCGGCAACAGACTTGCCCAGGCTCTCCATGTGCAACTGCTGCAGATGCTCCGGCAGATAGCGCAAATAGTGGTCATAGGGCAAAACGGCGTGGGTCTGGGCGCCCCAGAAACGACTGTACCAAACCGAGAGCAGCGCCAGGGTCACCGGCATATTGCGGTGAAGCGGGGCCGCCTCGAAATGCTGGTCCATGGCTTCGGCGCCGCGCAGCAAGGCCTTGAAGCTCTCCATGCCGATGAGAATGGCCGTACTCAGGCCAATGCTCGACCACAGGGAATAGCGGCCACCCACCCAGTCCCACATCTCGTATTGCTGGTCCGGGTGAATGCCAAAGCGGTTGGCTGCGGGATGGTTGGAAGTCACCGCGACAAAGTGTCTGTGGAGAACGGCGGTGCTGCCGCCGGCGGCAAAAAACCAGCGCCGGGCAATATTGGCGTTATTCAGGGTCTCGCGAGTCTGGAAGCTTTTGGAGCAAACCACAAACAGGGTGGTCTCGGGCTCACAGCACTGCAACACCTGGTGTATCTGGCTGGTGTCGGCATTGGAGACATAGTGCACCTCCAGCTGCTCGGCGTGGTAGGGGCGCAGCGCCTCACTGGCCATTTTGGCACCGAGACTGGAACCACCGACACCGATATTGACTATCTGGCGTACAGGGCGGCCGGTAAACCCCCGCCACTGTCCGCTGCGAATGGCATCAGCGGTAGCGCCCATGCGCTCGAGCTGGTCGCGGACCAGCGGCATGACATCCCTGCCCTCTACCCGGTAGTGTCTGCTCGACAGGGCGCGCAGTGCACAGTGGCCGGCAGCGCGTCCCTCACTGGTGTTCACCGTCTCACCTTGCAGCAGGTCGCGACGCCTTTGCTCGAATCCAGATGACTCCAGCCAGGCCCGAAGCTGCTCCATCACTTCGTGATCGACGCGGTTTTTTGAGTAGTCGAGAAGAAGGCCGCAGGCCTCGATGGAAAACCGATCCGAACGACCGGGATCGTCGGCGAACAGTTTGCGCAGAGTGACCTCCGCAAGGCGTTCGCGACTGGCTTGCAGGAGCAGCTGGGGATCAACCTGGTTGTACGGGCTTGTGGTCATTACGACACCCCGCCCGCAACGGGGCAGTCTCCGGCGGCCGAACCGCCGGAGACACCGCGACGATCAGGCCGCCTGAACGGGAATGGTATTGGCAGTGCGCTGAATCTCGTTGTGCTCATTGAGATACACCAGTGCGGGTTTGTGCATGGGCGCTTCATGTGCGGGCAGACGCGCATAAGCACAAATAATGACACGATCACCGGGGTCCGCCAAATGCGCGGCGGCACCATTGACGGAAATCACACCCGAACCGGCTTCAGCACGGATAATATAGGTGGAAAAGCGATTGCCATTGGTGATGTTGTAAATTTCAATCTGCTCGTATTCGTGCATGCCGGCGGCGTCGAGCAAATCGCTGTCGATCGCGCAGGAACCCTCATAGTCGAGTTCCGAATGCGTCACCGCAGCCTTGTGTAGTTTGGCTTTCAGGAGTGTGAGCTCCATAAAACTGTCTCCGCTTTTCTCGTCTGCTTGCGCAGTGTCGTCAATTTATCAATTGTACCACTTCGGGCACAGGGGGCGCATTATAGCCTAGAGTCTCTCCAGCTCAAGATTGTCAATCAACCTCACAGCACCAATTCGCGCCGCTGTCAGGATAACCAGCTTTTTGTCATCCCGGCCCACCTCGGCCAGGTCCTCCTGGCGCCGGATCACACAGTACTCCGGCGCCAGTCCCGCCGCTTCCAGCGATTGCCAGGCCCTTGATTCGGCTTCCTCCAGAGACACACCTGAAAGAACCTCTTCCCTGCATTTTTTCAGAATTTCACTGATTTTAACCGCAAGATCAAGGCAATTATTATCAAGAAGCCCATTCCTCGAACTCATTGCCAGGCCCGACGCCTCACGCCGCGTAGGCACCGACTCAATCGTTACCGGAATATTGAGGTCGCGAACCATGCGCCGGATCAGCATCAGCTGCTGGTAATCCTTCTTCCCAAAGACGGCGACATCGGGCTGAACGCAATTGAACAGCTTGCAGACCACAGTGGTGACACCGGTAAAGTGGCCGGGACGGTGTTCGCCCTCGAGAATATCCGACAGCCCCGGTACCTCTACCCGGGTAACGCCCTTGTCACCGCGGGGATAGAGTTCGGCATCCGAGGGCAAAAACAGGCCGTCGACGCCGGCCGCTTCCAGTTTTTCCCGGTCCGCCTGGAGGGTTCGCGGATAGCGCGCCAGGTCATCGGCATCATTAAACTGCATGGGATTGACAAAAATACTCACCACCACGCGATCGGCACAGGCCCGGGCGCGCTCGACCAGCGCCATGTGCCCTGGATGAAGATTACCCATGGTGGGTACAAAAGCCACGCGCTCGCCCTGGCGTCGCCAGGGTGCCAGCGACTGACGAAGGTCACTGATGGTTTCAGCCTGCCACATGGACGCTACTCAAAACTGTGTTCGACGGACGGAAACTGGCCCTGCTTGACCTCGGCCACATAGGCCTCAATGGCCTCGCCGATGCTGCCGCGCCCGGTCAGATAATCGCGTGAAAATTTGGGCCGCTTGCCCTTGGAAATACCGAGAATATCGTAGAGCACGAGAATCTGGCCGTCGGTATCGGGCCCGGCGCCAATGCCGATCACCGGAATACCCACCGCCTCCGTAATCCGCCGGGCCAGCTCGGCCGGCACACACTCCAGCAGCAGGCAATCGGCCCCCGCCGCCTCGAGTTCGCGGGCCTCCTCCAGCATGGCCGCGGCGGCCTCGCTGTCGCGCCCCTGGACACGATAGCCACCCAATTTGTGCACCGACTGTGGCCGCAGCCCCAGATGGGCACACACCGGTACACCGGCGTCGACCAGGCGGCGAATGATGCCGATCTGGCCCTCGGTAGTTTCCAGCTTGACCATCTGTGCCCCGCCCTCCTGCATCAGTCGGGCGGCATTGACCAAGGCCTGCTCCTCGGTGGCATAACTCATAAAGGGCATATCGGCCATCAGTAGCGCACTGCGATTACCTCGCGCCACCGCACGGGTGTGGTAGACCATATCGTCCATGGTCACCGGCACGGTGCTGTCGAGGCCCTGGACAACCATGCCCAGGGAGTCGCCCACCAGCACTACCTCGACCCCGGCGCCGTCAAGCTGTTCGGCAAAGCTGGCATCGTAGGCGGTAAGACAGGCGATCTTTTCACCCCCGGCCTTCATTTTGCCCAATTGGTTGACGGTCACGCTCTTGCGCTGGCTGTGAACACTCATCGGTCTACCCTATCGGTTCGGGATTGAAGTAGTGGCGGCCACTGGTGACCTGGGGAATCTGTTCCAACAGGCATCGGTAGTCGGCCTCGGAGTCGACAAAGTTGAGCGACTCGGCATTGACCACCAGAAGCGGCGCGCGATCGTAGTCAAAGAAAAAGCGCGTGTAGGATTCGCACAGCGACTGCAGATAGTCGCCGGATATACCCTGTTCCATGGGCACGCCGCGGCGGGCAATGCGCTGTTGCAAAACATCCACCGGCGCCTGCAAATAAATCACCAGATCCGGCGGTGGCATGTCGAGAGTCAAGTGCTGGTACATCTGCTCGTACAGGGCCAGTTCGTCGGTATTGAGAATCAGCTCGGCAAACAGGCGGTCCTTTTCCACCAGAAAATCCGCCACCCGCACAGGTTCGAACATGTCGCCCTGACGCAAATCCTGAACCTGGCCGGCGCGCTGCATCAGAAAAAACATTTGCGCCGCCAGGGCGTTTTGCCGGGGGTTGCGGTAAAACTTTTCCAGGAAGGGGTTTGCCTCGGCGGCCTCCAGCAAAAGCTCGCTGCCATAACTGTGGGCCAGGCGCTTGGCGAGACTGGTTTTACCGGCTCCGATGGGGCCTTCGACGACGATGTAATTGGGGGTTTCGGCCATGCCTCGTTACTTCTCTACTGCGTCACCGGCGCTCAGCCGCTGTAAGCCCCGCCCGGAGCACCGGGACAGCAGGTCGCCGATGCGACGGCCGTCGGGGAGCGCGATATCCGCCTCAATATCGACCAGAGGATACAACACAAAGGCGCGCTCAGTCAGCCCGGGATGAGGCACGGTGAGACGCTCGCTGTCGATCACCCGATCGCCGTAGAGCAGAATATCCAGATCCAGCGTGCGCGGCCCCCAGCGGCGCTCCCGACTGCGCTCCCGGCCCTGCTCCCGTTCAATGGCTTGAAGGGCATCGAGCAGATCTCCGGGGGCGAGCGGCGTATCGATGGCGACCACGGCATTGATGTAATCGTCCTGATCCTGTGGCCCCATGGGAGCACTGCGATAGAGAGGGGATTGGGCGACGATTTGCCACTGCGGGTGATGGCGAAGCCGCTCCAGGGCGCGTTCAATCTGCTGGCGCGGCTGGCAGCGATTGCTGCCGAGCCCGATATAACAACGCACAGCGGGCATATTCAGCGGCGGCGACGGCGGCGACGCGGACCGCGGTGAGGCTGGGTAGCAGCCAGTTTGAGTTGGTCCTGCTCGTCCTCGAGCGTCTGGATTTCGGTCCAGAAAGCGCCGCGATCGCGGGTGTTTTCACCGCTTTCCTCACGCAGCAGGAGAAAGTCATAGGCGGCGCGGAAACGCTTGTCGCCGAGCAGTGCATGGGCGCGCTCGCCACCGAAGTTTTCCAGCTTGTACTGCAGTACCCAGACCTCGCGAATCATTTGGCTAAAGCGGCGGGGAATGGCGGTGTAGTGAATCTGGCGATCGAAAATCTCACTGGCCGCCTGCTGTACCTGCATCACCGGCGGTGCGCCATCCTCCAGGGTCGCGCCTCCGGTTTCCAGCAACCACTCCCGCAGCGGCGGCCACAGCAACACACCGTACAGGAACCCCGGGTTGGTCGACTTGCCCTGGGCCAGCCGGGTGTCGGTATTGTTGAGTGCTCGCTCCAGCATGCGACGCCAGTGATCACCGCGTTCGGTCAACAGGCTGCCGAATGTCATGGGCAACAAATAGCGCAGCAAATCGTGCTTCCAAAGGCCATCCAGCGAGGCTACGCCGTGCCCCGACTGCAACAGCTTGATCACTTCATCAAACAGACGCGCGGGCGGGATATCTTCGAGGTGAAAGGCCAGATGAGTAATCGGGGCCTCGGTCCGGGCGTCGATGGAAAAGCCGAGTTTGGCGGCAAAGCGCACGGCCCGCAGCATCCGCACGGGGTCTTCGCGGTAGCGGGTTTCTGGGTCGCCAATCAAGCGAAGGCGACGGGCGCGAATATCGTCCATGGCGCCGACATAATCGACGATGGCATTATCGCGAATGTCGTAGTAAAGCGCATTGACGGTAAAGTCCCGGCGAAAGGCGTCCTCTTCCATATTGCCGTAGACATTGTCGCGCAAGATGCGACCACTATCGCTGTGATCGACACCGTCGCCGGCCCCGTCCGGGGTACCGGCGCGAAAAGTGGCGACCTCAATAAAATCGCGACCGAGAAGAATATGCGCCAGGCGAAAGCGGCGCCCGACCAGGCGACAGTTGCGAAACAGCTTGCGCACCTCTTCGGGCGTTGCCGAGGTGGCGATGTCAAAGTCCTTGGGCCGTATGCCGAGCAACAGATCGCGCACACAACCGCCGACCAGATACGCCTCGAAACCGGCGCCATTGAGGCGCTCGAGAATGTTGTTCACGGATCTGGGAATGTCGCCGCTGACAATCGGGTGGTCAGCGCTCGCTATGCGTACGGGTGTAACGATAGTACAGCTCCTCGGCGGGCGGTAAAGTGGCGCATAATAGCACTCGCGGCGCGGGATGCCAGCCTGACCGCCTCAGAAAAGCCGCCAGCCGCCGGCCCCGGCCGCTGCTGAGACTAGATGGCCGACTCGTCCTCTTCGCCGGTGCGCAAGCGCACGGCGCGCTCGACGCCACTGACAAAAATCTTGCCGTCTCCGATCTGGCCGGTTTTGGCCGCCTGGGAAATGGCCTCGACACAGGCGTCGGCATCCGCGTCGGCAACCACGATCTCGAGCTTCAGCTTGGGCAAAAAATCCACCACATACTCGGCACCTCGATAGGTCTCGGTGTGCCCCTTCTGGCGACCAAAGCCCTTCACTTCAATCACAGTCATGCCGGAAACGCCGATGTCAGAAAGCGCATCGCGCACATCGTCGAGTTTAAACGGTTTGATAATGGCTTCGATTTTCTTCATAACTCACTCTGCCCTCTTGGGCGAATTGTGTTGGCGAATCACTGGTCTGTCACGATTATAAACACCGGATTGTACCGCAAGCGGGGCTGAAGCTCACCGCCTGCGGCACAGGGAACCGATTACAACTCTGCATTCGCTCCAATTTTGTGAATGCTCAAATCGGCACCGTTGTACTCTTCCTCATCAGTCAGACGGATGCCAATGGTCTTTGCCAGCAAACCATAGACCAAAAAGCCGGCTACGGTGGCAAAAATCACCCCCGCCAGGGTGCCAATCACCTGGGAGATCAGGCTGACACCACCGAGCCCCCCGAGCGCCTCAAGGCCAAAAATACCGGCGGCAATGCCACCCCAGGCACCGCAAATGCCATGAAGGGGCCAAACACCCAGCACATCGTCGATTTTCAGGCGGTTTTGCACGAACTCAAACAGGAATACAAACAGCGCGCCCGCCACCCCACCCGTAATCAGGGCGCCCACCGGGTTCATGACATCGGAACCGGCACAGACAGCCACCAGACCGGCCAGTGGCCCGTTGTGCAAAAAGCCGGGGTCGTTCTTGCCCAGCAGTACCGCGACGACAATACCGCCCACCATGGCCATCAGCGAGTTAAGGGCGACCAAACCGGAAACGCCCTCGACGGTTTGCGCGGACATCACATTAAAGCCGAACCAGCCCACCGAGAGTATCCACGCCCCCAGAGCCAAAAAGGGGATACTGCTGGGCGGGTGAGCCGCGCCCCGGGCACCGTAACGATCGCGCCGTGCACCGAGCATGACAACCGCTCCCAGCGCCAACCAACCACCGACACCGTGAACCACCACCGATCCGGCAAAGTCGTGAAAGGAGGCCCCGAACTCGGCCTCAAGCCAGGCCTGGAAACCAAAGTTACCGTTCCAGACCACACCCTCAAACAGGGGGTAGACCAGCGCCACCAACACGGCCGTGGCCACCAATTGGGGATAGAAGCGGGCGCGCTCGGCGATACCGCCGGAAATGATCGCCGGGATCGCAGCGGCAAAAGTCATCAGGAAGAAAAACTTCACCAACTCATAGCCCTGCCCCTGAACCAGCACCTCTGCGGCACTGAAAAAATGCGCGTTGTAGGCGAGGTAGTAACCAATGCAAAAATAGGCCAGCGCCGACACGGCAAAATCGGTCAGGATTTTGGACAACGCGTTAACCTGATTCTTGTGCCGTACTGTCCCCACTTCCAGGAAAGCAAAACCGGCATGCATGGCAAACACCATGATGGCGCCCAGCAAAATAAAGAGAACATTGGAACCCTGTTGCAACTCACTCATCGCACCCGACCTCATTGTCACGGAAAAAAGTGCGAAAATTATGCACAGGCATGAAGCGCCCTCAATGGTGCATCCGCCCCTCCATGGCACATTTTTTATAAAATGCACAGTAATTGTGCGTTATGGCTGCTCTTGCCCTTTCTTGATGCGCTGCAATTGGCGACGGGTGTGTTTGTCGGGGCGTCCCGGGGTGGTCGGCATGGCCGCCCGAGCGGCGCGCTGGTGCAGTTGTCGCTCCTCGCGCTGTTGCACCGAGGCCTCGGTCTCGCTGTAGAGCGTCCGGGCCACCGGCGCCGGACCGCGACGCTCGCTCAATGCCTCGACGACAACCGTGGCCTCCCACTGTCCACGGCGAATGCGCACGCGATCGCCCACCGCCACCACCTTGGCGGGCTTGACCCTCTCGTCGTTAAGATGGACATGCCCGCCATTGATGGCGGCGGTGGCCAGGGAACGGGTCTTGTAAAAGCGGGCCGCCCACAGCCACTTGTCCAGGCGCAGTGGTTTGCCCGGTTCTTGTGCCATGGTCACTCGACCTCCTCGAGCAGGCGCTCGGCCATGGACGCCCCGCTTTGAAAAGCGCCCTCCACCCGCGAGGCCTGACACCAGTCGCCGCAGGCGCCCAGGCGGAGGCGCTCGTGATAAAGATGGCCGCAGGCCAGCGGGTTGATCACCAGGGAGTGCTGCCACAGATGGGCCTTGGCCAGATCGGGAACCGGGTTTTCGCGCCCGGTGGCGCAATCAAAGGCGGCCAACATTTCAGCGATCACCGCCTCGGGCGAGGCTTCGGTGTGTTGCGCCGACCACTCATTTCCCACTTGTAACAGCCACACATCCCAGCCCTCTCGTCCCGGCTTGCTGGCGTTGTTGGCCATCCAGGTGATGTCGGAGCCAACCAGATTGGCGGCATCGAAGCCCAGGTTGAGTGGGTTCTGATAGCCCAGTATGACAACCCAGTTGGGCTGAATTTCGACCTCGCCGGCCAGCGTCGCCAGCCGCGGACTGGCCATCAAGAGGTCTTTTGCCAGTGGCGCCGGGACTGCGCTGACCACAGCATCAAAGGGACCGTGCTCGGCGCCCGTTTGATCGCGCAGAAACCACAGCTGTCCGCGGCGCTCCAGATCGACGATCTCCAGACCACAGCGAAGCGAACAAAACTCCCCCAGCTTGTCGACAATGGCGTCCATGCCGGGACGGCCGACATAGCGCACCACTTCGTCGTCGCGGGTCATGGCCTGGCCGTCCTCGAGCTCCACCAACCAGCCGGACCAGCGATCGATCAGCCACTCCTCTTCCCAGGTGGCCAGGTGGGCAACAAATTCCTCGTCGCTGGCGGTGAAATACTGAGCCCCCAAATCGCATTGAAATTCGTCAAAGGCAATCGAGGTCATGCGCCCGCCCGGCTTGGGGTTCTTTTCAAACACCACGACCTCGGGCACCTCCAGCATCAAGCGCGAGGCACAAGTCACACCGGCCATGCCGGCGCCGATGATGGCCACCGAATTCAAACTCATGCGGCGCTCTCCGACTCCTCCCCGGCACCCTCGGGGCCCATGGGCTTAAGCCATACCACCAGGCTGGGCAGAAGCACCAGGTTGCACACCAGGGCGACAAACATGGCGATGCCGGCGAGCACGCCAAAGTAGACCGAGGGCACAAAATTGGACAGGACGAGAATGGAGAAGCCCATGATGATGGTCAGCGTGGTATAGAACATGGCCTTGCCCACACTGCCGTGGGCCCGGGGAATAGCCTCGCGGTAGCGCATGCCGTTTTCCGACAGCGCCTCGCGTACATTGTGGATGTAGTGAATGGCGTCATCCACGGCAATGCCGATGGTAATCGCAGCGATAGTAATGGTCATGAAATCCAGGGGAATACCCAGCCAGCCGATCAGGCCGAGGATCGAAACCGCCGCCAGGGCATTGGGCACAATGGTCACCAGCGACACCGCCACCGAGCGGAACAGCACCAGGAACATCAGGAAGATGGCCAGCAACACCGCGCCCAGAGTCTGAATCTGCGAATCAAACAGGCTCTGCAGCATGTTGTTATAGAGCACCAACATACCCGACAGGCGCACCTGTTCTTCGGAGTAACCCATCTCGCCGGTGAGGTGCTCGCGCACGCGCTGAATCAGTTCATTGCGCCGCAGCGAGGGGTTGGAATCACGCACCCGGGTGGTCAGTCGCACTTCGTGTCCCTCGATGCTCCAGTAGGGTTCCACCAGATTGCTGCTCATGGCCTCGGGCATGTTCTTGCGCAGTATCGAGGTTTCAAAGGGCCCCAGGGGATCGCCGCCGTTGACGCTGCGCACCATCTTGACCGCCGTCGCCAGGGACATGACCTTGCCGATCTCGGGAACGCTGTCCAGGTAGTCGTGCACCCGCTCCAGCTCCTCAAAGCCGCGGGGTGTAAACCAGTAACTCTCGGGCAGCTCGCTTTCATCCTCGTCGGCGTAGGCATCGGCCAGCCAGGCGTCCTCGTCGTCTTCGGCCGCGGCCTCGTCGCCAAAGATGGCTTCCTCATCCGAGAGCGCCTCCTCCCCGGGCTTCTGGTAGAAAGACTCGGGGGCCTGAATCACCACATCCAGCGGCGTGGTGCCACCCAGTTTTTGGTCGATTACCAACATGCCCTGGTGAATTTCAGTGTCGTCCTTGAAGTAGTCGATAAAGCGATTCTCCACCTCCAGGCGAGTAATACCCACAGCGGTAATCGCTACCACAGCGACAAACAGAATCATCACCCAGCGATCGTGGCGCAGGGTCGTGCGCGCCACGGCCAGGGTAAAGGCCTCGGTGTGATCGTGGGGGGAAGTCGGCTCACCCGGCTTGAGCATCGATAAAATAAGGGGAAATACCAAAAAGCTGATGACAAAGCCGATGGCCACGCCGCAGACCATCATGTAGCCAAAGTCGATCACCGGCCGAATGCCGCTCACCACCAGCGAGGCGAAGGCGACCATAGTGGTGATGGTCATGAAAAAACACGGCCGCGCCATTTGGCGCATGGTTTCCAGCACCCGCTCACGATGGGGCCGCTCGGGCTCTTCAGCGTGCAACAGGCGGTAGCGCACCACCAGGTGAATGTTCATGGACAGGGTGATGATCAGCAACAGGGAAATGTAGTTGGATGAAATCACCGAAATCGGCCAGTCGAGCAAGCCCAGCAAACCGGTGGTGACCAGGGCCGTCATGGCACAACTGAAAAGCGGTAGTACTACCCAGCGCGGTTTGCGGAATATCACCGCCATGGTCAACACGAGCAAAACAAAAATGCCCAGGCCAAAAATCTTGAGATCGTCACGAATAAACTGAAGTGTGTCCGTGGCAATCATCGAAGCACCACCGAGAAACAACTTGCCGTGTTCGCGGTGTGGCTCCATCAGGCTTCGGATGGTTTTGATATCCTCACTGCGCTGATCGTTGTAGGCCGTCTTGTACTCGGTGAAAGTCCTTTCCACCTTTTCGAGTTGTTCCCGGCCACTCTCCTCCAGCTGCCCATTGCGGGCCTTTTTTCTCAATTCATTGCGTTTGTCGAGCAGTTCAAAGTAGCGCTGATCGCGCTTGAAACTGAGCAGCATGGCGGTGACATCACCTTCCTCACTGACCAGGTTGTTGCCGTAGGCCGGACCGTAGCGCAACTCTTGTCGGGCCATCTCGCGGTCGGCCCGTTCATCGCGAAGGGTGGGTAAACCGTCGCCGAGGTCGGACAGACCCACCGGTGGACTGTCGATCAGGGGCGCATCGAGCAGGGTAAAAACGCTGTCCAGCTGCGGCACCGCCGCGAGCAAGTCCTCGCTCAGTGTGTCGATCCGCTCCAGGGTTTCGGGGGCAAAAAGGTCGGCATCTTCGGGGCGGTAGGCGATGACCAGAAAGTCGCCTTCACCGTAGCGCTCGGCCACCTCGCGGAAGTAGCGCAAATCGTCGTCATTCTCCAGCACCAGGGAATCCGCCGAGGCGTCCATGCGCAACTGCAGCGCGTACCAGCTGCTCCCCGCCAGCAAAAGGAGCAGCAAAATGATCACTGCGGTGGGAAAGCGAAAAACCGTGGCCTCATACCACGCGGCCAATCTCGATTTCATATAAAATGCCTGCCTCGTCGCTATTGGGACTGCCCCAGGGCGCACCCTGACCAGTGAGCACAATAGCGCAAAAAACACCGCGCCCCAATCCGCGCACCGAGAAAAGAGAGATCAATTCATGCAGTGCTTTGTTTACAAGAGCCGCAAACAGGAAGACATGTACATCTACCTGGCCGAGAAGGACAACTTCGAATGTCTGCCGGATCCGCTCAAGGAAAAGTTTGGCGAGCCCGTCTTTACCCTGGAGTTCACCTTCACCCCCGAGCGCAAACTGGCCAAGGAGGACCCGCAAACGGTGCTCCAGAACCTCGCGGAGCACGGGTTCCACCTGCAAATGCCCGAGGAAGTGCGCCTCGACGGCCCCATCGACAGCCGCTACCACTGATGTCCGACGCCAGCGCTCCCAAGGCCGGACTCGATCACCTGGTGCTCTACTGCCGCTCCGGCTTCGAGGCCGAGTGTGCCCAGGAGGCCCAGGACCGGGCCAATGCCGCCGAGTGCTTCGGTTTTGCCCGCACCGAGCGCGGCCAGGGCTTCGTGGTATTTCAAACCTATGAGCCGGGCGCTGCCGCGCGCCTGGTCGAGCGCAGCCGCTTTGGCGAGTGGACCTTTGCCCGCCAGTGGCTGGTCAGCGACGGCCGCTTTGACGACCTGCCCGGCGGCAACCGTGTCTCGCCGCTGCTCGAGCGGGCCAAACAACTGGCTCAGTCCCTGGGCCTCAAGCGGGGCTTTGGCTACCTGGAAGTGGAGACCGCCGACACCGAGGACGCCAAACCCCTGCTCGGTTTCTGCCGCAAGTTTACCGCCCCGCTGGCCAGCGCCCTCAAACGCGAAGGGCTGCTGGGGCGAGACCGCCGCGCCCCCACCCTGCACCTGTTCCTGCTCGACTCCACCACCGGCTACCTGGGCTACAGCCCGTCCGGCAACCGCGCTGACGACACCATGGGCATACCCCGGCTGAAATTTCCCAGGAGTGCCCCCAGCCGCTCCACACTGAAACTCGAGGAGGCCTGGCGGCACTTTCTGACCGCTGCGGAACGGGAGGATTACCTCAGTCCCGGCATGACCTCAGTAGACCTGGGGGCGGCGCCGGGCGGCTGGACCTGGCAACTGGTGCAACACGATATCCGGGTCACCGCCGTGGACAACGGCCCCATGGACGAAGCCCTGATGGAAAGCGGCCTGGTGGAGCATGTGCGCGAGGACGGCTTTAAATACTGGCCCGACAAAAAGGTCGACTGGGTCGTCTGTGACATGGTGGAAAAGCCCATTCGCGTCGCCGACCTGATGGCCCGCTGGTTGCTCAAACGCCGGGCTGAATTCGCCCTGTTCAATCTCAAGCTGCCGATGAAAAAGCGCTACGAGGAAATCCAGCGCTGCCTGGAGCGCATCGAGGAGACGCTGGAGGAAAAGGACTACCGCCTGAGCGTCAAACACCTCTACCACGACCGCGAGGAAGTCACGGTGTTTATCCACCGCCCCACCCCCGAGCGACTGGCCGCCGAGCGCAAGGCCCGGGGCCGGCGCTAGTCGGCGCGCTGGCCATTGCCAAAAAAGCGCATCCGCTGGCCACTGCGGGGAATGTAAACCGGGGTTCGGCTGGCCTCGACAAAAGCCGCCGTGCGAGTGCCATCGACCAGGCGGCCCCGGCGGGTCGCCACTTCGTTGGCGTGGGAGGCAATCACCGAACGCGGCCGGATCATGTCGTTGATCACATGAGCGGCCTCCCGGGGGCCGGTGGTGTAGGTATCGCCAATATTTATCACCACCAACTCGGCGCCGTAGTAGTCGTTCACCACACTCTCCTGCTCGGCGGTGATGCCGGTGTCCCCGGAGAGGTAAACCACCAGATCATTGCTGAATGTCAGCACGAAGCCCGTAGGCGGCCCGGCGTAGGCGGTGAGCCCGGCGTCGGCCATTTGCTCCCCCAATGCCCCACCGATAAAGGCCGGTGAAACGCCGTTGCTGTGGGCGGCGGGGACGGTGGTAATCTCAACGCCGCCCACCGCGACACTGGCGCCAAAGCGAACCAGCCGCGACTGCTCCGCCCGGCCACCGGCGGCGCGAAGCTTGTTGCCCAGGAACGACGCCATCTCGCTGCCGCTGATCACCTGGGCCTCCTTGGCGACGGCAATCTCAACACTGTTGCCATTGGGCGTAGTGTCTACCGGGAAATCCAGGGGCTCACAGGGCCCCTCGGCCACCGATTCGATGCGTCGATCGCCCAGGTGATCGCCGTGGAGGTGACTGATAAGAATTGCATCGATGTTGCCCAGCCGCGGATCGTCCCCCCCGGCCACGGTGCGACCGGCGTCGTAAAGCAACCGGGTGCCGTCGGGGTCTTCGAACACCAGGGCCCGGTCCAGGGGGCAAAACTCCCCCTGGTGAGAACCCAGCGGGGTGACCGTCACCACCTCCCGGGCCGGCGCTGCCTGGGCCTGAGCCAGCGAGAACACCATTGCCAGGCCGGCCAACACTTCAACAGATCTCATTCTTTACTCTCCGTTTGTTGAGAGGGCACAACCCCCGCGCGCCGCAGGCACCAGGGCAGCATCAGGGATACCACCACAATGCTGCCCACGCTCACCACCACCATGGCCGACAGCGCCTTGGAGCTGGCACCGGCGGCGAGCCCTTTCTGCATGACCACCATGGCAATTTCGGCCCGGGGCACCATGCTCAGGCCCACCAGCGCACCGCCCTGCCAACCCAGTCGTCGCCAGGCGGGCAAGCCGGCCCCGATCAGCTTGCCTGCGACCGCCGCCGCCAACAAGACCAGACCCGGCCAAAGCGCCATTTCAAAGGCACTGATATCGACCAGCAAGCCCAAATGAATAAAGAAAAACGGGGTAAAGAAGTCGTAAAGGCCCTGAAAGACCACTCGCTCCTTGGCCGCTTCGGTATCGCGGCTGAAGGCCAAGCCAGCCATAAACGCCCCCACGGCGAGGGACAGGCCGCTCAACTCGGCCAGAGCGGACATGACAAAAACGATAGCCAGAATCAGCACCATCGGTTCCTGATCCGTTTTTCGCCGCTCGACAAAGCGGGTAATGGGGTGTTCCAGAAACACGGAAAAGAGCCAGCAAAACAGGGCAAAGGCCGTCAGCACCGCCACCACCCGGCCAATCGTGAGCAGGACCTCGCCACCATTGACCCCGCCCTCGGCCATCAACTGCGGCGCCAGGGCCACAGCGACCGCCATCAGGGCAATGCTGCTCAAATCGTCGAGCTCGGCGACATCCACCAGCAGCTGGCCACGGCGGCTTTTCAGAGCCGACTGCCACATGGCGACGGTCACCCCGAGACTGGTCGCGGTCAAAGCGACAGCGACAAAAATCGAAGTCAATAAATCAAAATCGAGCAGACAGTAGGCAGCGGCAAAGCCCGTACCGCCGCTCACCACAATGTTCCACCACCAGATCCAGAAGGCGCTCGGCAACTGGCTCAGCAAACCATTGAGGTCGCTCTCCAGCCCCACTTTAAACAGCAGTAACA
The DNA here is from genome assembly GCA_051747425.1 of Pseudomonadota bacterium. GTDB lineage: Bacteria > Pseudomonadota > Gammaproteobacteria > HTCC5015 > HTCC5015 > HTCC5015. The sequence goes on along the minus strand of JBNJGD010000003.1, from coordinate 74,943 downwards.
CCAGGCCGGCCTCGGCCAAAAGACTCAGGCCGTTGAGCGACTCTGCATCCAGCAGTGGCCAGCGTTCACCCCCCCAACCCAGTGCGAGCCCGGCGAGCAGGTAAATCAAAAGCGGTGGTAGGGGACTGCGAACCAACAGACCCTTGATCACCAGGGTCATGCCCAGAAGCAAACCGATCACCAACAGGGAGTGAGCCGAGGGCATCTGCTCCAGGTTTTGATTGAGCGTCTCAAACATTTCAAAAAATGCTTATAAGTCTCTACAAATGGCGGCGCAACCACTGGGCCAGCTCCGCCAAAGCCGGGCGGGCTTCCGGCAGGTAGACACCAAAAGTCTGGAAGACATGGAACTGGCCGGGGAACTCGCGCCACTCGATGGAAACGCCCTGGGCGAGACATTGGCGGTAAAAATCCGCAATCTGGGCGTAGAAAATTTCGTCACCGGCCACCTGTATACAGCAAGGTGGCAAATGGCTTAAATCGCGGTGATCAAAACGCAACCGGGGATCCTCGCGACCGGCATCACCGGCGTAGATATCGATCCACTGAGCCACCAACTCGGGAGTAAGGATATCGCGATCGCCGGCTTCGCCCTCTTGCAACTGTCTGGCAGGATCCACCCACGGAGAGATCAGGGCACAGGCATCCGGACCACCCTGTCCCTGGCGATGAAGCCGGTCGAGCACATCGAGGCAAAGCGCCCCACCGGCGGAATCCCCGGCCAGGCCTACGGGGTGCTCGCTAACAGCCAGCACGGCCCTGACGGCCGACAGACAATCCTCGTGGGCTGCGGGAAAGCGATGCTCCGGTGCCAGGCGATACTCCACCGCGACCACCCGGGCTTCGGCCAGGCGCGCCAGAGTTGACACTGTGGCGCGATAACCGCGTGCAGAACCGACGACATAGCCACCGCCGTGACAGTAGACGATAGTGCGCGGTGGTCGATCCATCCCCTTGGGCGTCGCCACCCAACAGGGCACACCGCCAAACTCGGCAGCCTCAAACTGCACCCGCTCCATATCCCGGGAGAGAATCGGCAGACAGTCCTGGCGCTGGCGCATCCAGGCAATGGGTCGGCCGACTGAGCGCCGCAACAAACGACCGCTGAGTCCCGCTACAAACTCGGCGCGGCGACTGCGACCGCGATTGCCGGAAAACAGCGCCCTCGCCGCGCTGGGTAGCGAGGCCGCCACCACATCCATCAGGCCGGCCATGGGCTATACGCTCTCCCTTCAACCATCGCGCTTGGGACCGACCCAGACCTGCTGGGCATTGACGAATTCGCGGATACCGTGGGGCCCCAGCTCCCGACCGAACCCCGAGCGCTTGATGCCCCCACTGGGCAATCTCGGGTCGGTCTTGACGATGCCGTTCACCGACACCTGCCCGGCCTCGATGCGGGCCGCCATTAACTCGCCGCGCTCGCGACTGGTCCAGACACTCGCGGCCAGACCGTAGACCGTGTCATTGGCCAACGACAGCGCCTCGGCCTCGTCGGCAACCTTCATCACCACCATCACCGGGCCGAAGGTTTCCTCGCAGGCGGCGGCCATGTCCGGGGTGACATCGGCCAGCATGGTCACGGGATAGAAGAAACCGGGACCCTCGGGCAACTCGCCACCCAGCAGGCAACGCGCTCCGGCCTCAATCGTATCGCGCACCTGTCGGTGCAACTCGTCGCGCAGATCGGCTCGGGCAATAGGCCCAACATCGGTGCTCTCCTCGCGGGGATCGCCCACGGTCAGGCGCGCCAGGCGCTGGTGCAATTTATCGACCAGCTCGTCGTAGACGCTGGCCTCGACAATGATCCGCTTGGCGGCGATGCAGGACTGGCCGGCATTGATGATGCGCGAGAGGGTAATGATATCGGCGGCCTGATCGAGATCGGCATCGGCGAGCACGATACAGGGGTCCGAGCCACCCAGTTCGAGTACCGCCGGCTTGATCTCCGAGGCGGCCGCGGAAGCCACCGCGCTGCCACCGCGCTCCGAACCGGTAAACGAGACCGCCTGAACGCGGCGATCGCGAATCACGGCCTCAACCTCAGGGGTCTCCAGGGCGAGGTTTTTAAACAACCCCTGGGGCGCGCCCTGCTGACGGCAGACCTCGTCAAAGACAGCGGCAATGGCCTCGGCGCAGCCGGGCACATGGGGATCGTGCTTCATCAGGCAGGTATTGCCCGCCATCAGGGCCGGCGCGCAAAAGCGAAAGGCCAGCCAGAAAGGCGCATTCCAGGGCAGAATACCGAGCACCGGCCCCAGCGGGCGATGCTGCACATAGCTGATGGTGGCGTCGGACTCGATCTCCTCCCGGGCCAAATAGGCCTCGGCATGCTCGGCGTAGTGTTCTGCGCACCAGGCCGCCTTGTCCACTTCGCCCCGGGCCTCCTTGATGGGTTTGCCCATTTCCTCGGTCATCAAAAGCGCCAGGCGCTCTCGATCCTCGCGCAGGGCGGTGGCGACCGCATTGAGTACATCGGCTCGACGCTCAAAGGACCAGTCGCGCCAATCGAGATAAGCTTCCCGGGATTGGGCCAGCACTGCATCACACTGCTTCTGGTTCAGTGGCACAACTTCGCGAATCACCTCGCCGCTGGCGGGGTCTATGGCTTTGAGCATAATTACTGGCCTCCTCTCTTTGCCGCTTCGCTGGATTTCGCGGCTTCTTTTTCAGCTTCAGTCGGTTTCTTGCCGGTTTGCCCAGCACGATCAATCGGAGTGGGAGCCGACGAGGAGAAGCCCTCGATCTCGGCGCCGGGTTTGCAGACGAAGTTTTCATCGAGATCAAAGAATGACTCGCAGCCCCGGTCGGTGATGTAAACCGTATCCGAGATACCGCAGGTCTTGTCACCGTCGACGCCCCACATCCAGGGAATGATGTGGAAAGTCATGCCCTCTTCGAGCACGGCCGACTCGCCCTGCTTGAGGCTGATGATGTAGCCCTCGTCCCAGCTCGGTGGAAAGGCGATGCCAATGGAGTAACCCGAGCGGGTGATCAGGCGGGCGCCGACATCGTTCTCGGTAATGATCTTGCGCACGATATTATCGGCATCGGACACCGTCAGCCCGGGGCGCATGGCGCGCTTGATCTCGTGCAAGGCCATTTTCATCCGCTCTTGGGCCTTGTACATGGAGTCGCTCAGGTCGCCCACAATCACCGTGCGCATCATGGCCGTGTGGTAGCGCCGGTAGCAGCCTCCCACTTCGAGAAAGACATGCTCGCCGGGCTGCACCACGCGCCCCTCCCAGGTGGCGTGACCAATCATGCTGCGCGGCCCCGAAGTCACATAGGGCAGCACGGCCGGCGGCTCGCCACCGGCGCGGAACATGGCCGAACAGATCGCCGCGCCGATGTCGTTTTCCGTGGCGCCCGCCTTGCAGGCCTCAAAGCCCGCCTTCATGCCCTCCTGGGTGGCGTGGGCGGCCTTTTTCATTACCTCGATTTCCGCCGGGGACTTGCAGATACGCCCCGATTCGACGATGCCGAAACAGTCCAGTAACTGGCCATCGGTAAAGGTGGTGTGAATGTAGTCCTGGTGATAGGCCGGGAAGAAGTAGCTGTTGCGCTCGTAACCAATGCTTTTGTTGTCCAGGCCAAACTCGCGAAGACTTTGCACCAGCATCTGGATGGCATCGCCAGTATCCGGATAGGGCCGGGTCAATTCCACCCAGGTACGGGCATGGATGTTCGACTCCTCCATATTCCGGGTAATCATGAAGGGCTCGCCCTCCAGTGGCACCACCAGAGCCTGGAAAAAGGAGTAGCCCGTGGTCTGGTAGTCCGTCAGGTACATCAGGTTTTCCGGATCGGTAATCACCACTGCATCGAGCAGGCGATAACCCATGCGCCGCCGCAACTCGCTCAGGCGACGCTCGTATTCCTCAAAGGGGAAGGTCATATCATCGCGTTTTCTCATGCTGCACCTGCCACTTTGCCGAATTGCTCTTTGAAAATTTCCAGACCGGCATCGAGGTCCTGGTCGGGAATGGTCAGCGGCGGAATCAACTTGATCACCCGGCCGCCGGTGCCACAGGGACCGACCAGCAGGCCGCTCTCGAAGCAGGCCTTGGCCAGAGCCTTGGAGACGGCTCCATCGCCCAGGTCGATGCCCTGCATCATCCCCTTGCCGCGAACCTGATAATCACCATTGCCGTAGCGGGCGGCCAGATCGTCAAGGGTCTTGCGCATCCGGGCACCCCTCTCCACCACGGCCTTCATCAACTCGTCGTTGTCGAAGTAGCGCAGGGCCTCGCGGCCGGCGACAAAGGAGAGGTTCTGGCCGCGGAATGTCCCTGTGTGCTCACCGGGGCTCCAGTGTTTGTCGTGCTCGGGCTTGACCAGGTTCATCGCCATTGGCGTACCAAAGCCACCAATGCCCTTGGCCAGGCAGATGATGTCGGGGTCGAGCCCCATACCGTCAAAGCTGAAGTACTGACCGGTGCGACCGCAACCGGCCTGGATATCATCGACAATAAACAGAGCGCCGAGATCATGGGCCAGTTCCTGCACGGCCTTGAGCCACTCCTCACTGGCAACATGGACACCGCCCTCGGCCTGAATGGCTTCGACAATAAAGGCCGCAGGCGCCTCGAGCCCGCTGGATGAGTCTTCAAAGCTGGCGCGAAGGGCATTGACCGAATCGACGCCGCAACCGAGTTGGCAGCCCTTGCAAGGCGATTCGCAGCCAAAAGGCTGACGCAGGACATTTTCCAGCGGCACACCGGCGGCATTGCGAAACACCGAGTTGGCCGTGCAAGCCAGGGAGCCCAGGGTCATGCCGTGAAAACCGTGACTGAAAGCCACCACATTGCGGCGACCGGTCACCCGACGGGCCAACTTGAGCGCCGCTTCAACCGCGTTGGTGCCTGTGGGCCCCATAAACTGCATTTTGTACTGCCAGCCGCGGGGCTTTTGCACGGTATCGACAAACGCCTGGATAAAGTCGCGTTTGGAGGTGCTGTACATATCGAGGCTGTGGGCAACGCCATCCGACTCAATGTACTCAATCAGCGCGCGTTTCATATTGGCGTTGTTGTGGCCAAAGTTGAGTACGCCCGCACCGGCAAAGAAATCGATGTAGGACTTGCCGTCCTCATCGACCTGGCGTGCATTGGACGCGCTCTTGAAAACGGTGGGGTAGGCGCGGCAGTAACCGCGAATTTCGGATTCCCATTGCTCAAACACTTGCATCTGACACCCTCCTGACATCGGGGTAGAAAAATAAAATAAAGAACACAGATGGCAGTGATAAACGCCTTTAACGACTGTCTCTAAAAGGCTTATATCACCGACATTTTTCAGCTGGCAAAGACGGGGCGCGTTTTACCAATCGGTCATTCCGGCAGCGGCGCGCCGGCCAATCGCAAATACAGGCGGGCAACCTCCGGAATCAGCTCGTCATTGAAATCGTAGTGCGAGCTGTGACAGGGAAAATTATCACTGCCCTCGACGCCACTGCCGATCAGAGCAAAGGCCCCCGGACAGGCCGCCAGGTAGTAACTGAAATCCTCCGAGGCCATGATCGGCACCGCCACCTCGCCATCGCGCCAGTGAACACCCAGCTCTTCCTCAAGGGCGGTGCGGAACTGGTGCGCCGCACCGGCGTGGTTGACGGTCGCACCATAGCGGGGAAAGTGTTCGGTCTCGACTTCGACGCCGAAGGTGCGCGCGGTGTCCCGGGCGATGTCGCTGATCAGATTTTCCACCCGATCGCGCAAATCGGTATTGGCCAGACGAATACTGCCGGCGAGTACCGCGCGGTCGGGAATCACAGTCTCGCCGCTGGGCGCCTCAACCGAAGTGATACTGACCACCACCGCCTCCTGGGGGGCAATACGACGGCTGACCAGTTGCTGCATGTTCAGGGTTATGGCCGAGGCGGCGAGTACGGGGTCGCGACACAGTTCCGGCTGGCTGGCGTGGCCGCCCGCACCGGTGACGGTAATCCGGAAAGTGCCATTGCCCGCCATCACCGGACCGTCCGGGCACACGGCGCGCCCATGGGGGATGGCCGGCCAGTTGTGCCAGCCAAAAACGCGCTGAACGCCCTCCAGGGCACCCTCCTCAATCATGCGTTTGGCCCCGTGACCGCCCTCCTCGGCCGGCTGAAACAACAGCGTGACCGGACCGGGCAGTGCATCCTCGTGACTTTTCAGCCACTCGGCGGTGGCCACGAGAGTAGCCGTATGGCCATCGTGACCACAGGCGTGCATGCAGCCCTCGCTGCGGGATTGCCAATCCACCCCCGAGTTTTCATGAATCGGCAACGCATCAATATCGGCGCGCAGGGCAATGTGCTCACCGGGTGCCCGTTCCGCCAGCGTGGCCACGGTACCGGTGTCGGCGCAGGCCCGCCAGGCGATACCCAGACGATCGAGCTCGCTGCGAATGCGCTCGGCAGTGGCGTATTCGGACCAGCCCAGCTCGGGCTGCCGGTGCAAGTCGCGACGCAAGGCCGTCGCCCGTCTGACCAGCTCGTACCAAGAAGTATCGCGATTCAGATTCATCCGTCCATGCTACTCCCACCCGCTCACAAGCCACAAGCGTTCAGATTTTGCCTCGATTATGGTTATACTTGGCGCATGTGTCTCACAGGAGCGTGTAGACCCGACATGGAAATACGGCATCGCATCGGACTGTGCCTGTTGTTACTGACCCTCGGCTTGCCCGCGCTGGCCGGGCCGATCCTCTATTACCCCCAGGTTTTGCACCAGGACGCCCGCAACGAATACTACCTCGAGGTATTGCAACTGGCGATCGACAAGACGGCCGAAGAGGGGGCTCTGGCCCTTGAGCCCTATCCCGAAACGCTGTCCCAGAATCGCGCCGTCAGGATGCTCAGTGGCAATGCACCGGAGCTTTCGGTGATGTGGTCCATGACCACCCCGCAACGCGAAGCGCAAATGCGGCCGGTGCGCATCCCACTTCTCAAGGGCCTGATGGGCTTCCGCCTGCTGATCATCCGCGAACAGGACCAGGAGCGATTTCAGCAAATCAGAAACAAAAAGGAGTTGGCCGAACTGACCGCCGGACAGGGCGAGGGCTGGCCGGACGCCGACATCCTTAAAGCCAATGGTCTAGAAGTGGCCACCCCGACCAACTATCGAGCCCTTTTCGACATGCTGGCTCTGGAGCGAATCGACTACATTCCACGGGGGGTCAACGAGCCCTGGCGCGAACTCGAGGACTACCCCGACCAGGGGTTTGCGGTCGATTCATCCCTGCTCCTCTACTACCCCAGCGCCCACTACTTTTTTGTCCATCGGGAAAACCGGGCGCTGGCGGAGCGCATTGAACGAGGACTGGAGCGCGCCGTAGCGGACGGCAGTTTCGACAAGCTGTTTCACAATCACCCCATCAACGCCCGGGCCTTTGACCGCGCCGGTCTGGTCAAGCGGCGCATGCTGCGCTTTGACAACCCCCTGTTGCCAGAGGCCACGCCCAAAGAGCGCGAGGAATTGTGGTGGCTGCCGCCGCAAATGAAAGGCTCCGGCACCACCGTTGCCAGCCCCTGAGATCATCGCCCCACCCGGCGACGCGATGGCCGGCGTCGCCGCCACCAGACAAAGCCACCCGACAGAGCCAGTAGCGCCGGTGCCAGCCCCAGCACACACCACAACACCTTGATGGCAAGACCGCCAAAAGTGCCGTAGTGCAAGCGGTAAAAAGTGTCCACGGTCTGGGTCAGTCCGTCGGCGTCGCGCACATCCGCGCTGGCCAGGCGCTCACCGGTTTCGTGGTCGTAAGTCACCACGCTGCCGTAGGGGCTGCGCAAAAAATTCACACTGGGCACGGCGCCGTATAAATTAAAATTTGTCCCGTTTTCACGGGGAAAGGACAGATAGTAGGGCTCGTAACCCTCAATCGCTGTTTGGGCGTCATCGACCAATTCACTAAGGGAAATGGTGTTCGGGTAGAGACTATCGCCGCCCAGTGGCTCTTCCTCGTGTTCAAAAAGCCCGTGTTCGGTGATGTCGTGCCAGGCGTGGGTCAAATTCCAGTAGGCGCCGGTGATGCCCAGAATCAGAAACACCACACTGGACAACACGCCGAGGCGACTGTGCATGTCCCCCATCAGAACCCGCCAGCTCTTGCCCCAGCGCAAAGTAAAGAAACCCACCCAGAACTGGCGGTAAATGCAAAAACCCAGAATACCCATTGCGCAAAGCAGGATGGCTATGATGCCGCCAACCAACATCCCCAGGTGCCCGGCCAGAAAGGTGTAGTGCAGCCCCACCAGCCAGTCGAGAAAATAACTGCCAATGGCGTCGTGAGGTTGAGGCGCTGCCAGCACTTCTGCGGTATAGGGGTTCAGCGTCATTTTCAGCCACTCGCTGTCGCCCTTTTCAATCAAGTAGACTTCATCGGCTTGCCGAGGTGACTCCATGCGGTGCCAACCCACCACATGGTAATCGGGAAAGGCGGCTCTCACCGAGTCGTGCAACCGGTCCCAGTCCAGGCGACCTTGCGCAGTGGGGCTGACGCGGACCTCCTCCGGCGAGAACACACTTCTCAATTCGTGTTTGAACACCAGCACACTGCCGGTAATGGCGATCAGCAGCAGAGGCAAGGCCACCACCAGACCAATCACCGAATGCACCTTCCACAGTTTTCTCTTGTTCATAGGGGGCTCTCACTTTAACGGCACAGGGAGCTGCTCCAGGGCAGCTCCCTTGCGCTGAAAGGCAATTGAATGGACTCAGTAGCGCCAGGTCAACGAAGCGCTGACATTGCGCGGGGCGGCGTAGTAGCTCTGATCCCAGTACAGGCTGGTGAGGTACTTCTCGTCGGTGACATTGTTGACATTCACGGCCGCCGTGAAGTGTTCCCCCATGTCATACAGCGACATCAGATTGAGCACGGTATAGGCGGTCTGATCGACCACCACCCCGCCACCGAAATCGCGCTGTGTATCGTCCTGCCAGTTCAAGCTCGCGCCCACCTTCAGGTCGGGCATTTGCGGCAGGCGGTAAACCGAGGAAATCTTGACCAGTGCCTTGGGCGTGTACTCTTCCACCACCTCGTCGGCGGGGTCATCGCTCTCCAGGTCCTGATAGGTATAGGCGGCGCTCAATTGAAGGCCCGTCAATACCTCACCGGCCACTTCCACTTCAAAGCCTTCGCTGGTGATGCCATCGGCACCGCGCGAGGCGGGGGCACCGGAAGCACTGGTGTCTCCGGTGGCCACGGCGCGGTTGGTCTGCTTGATCTCGAAGGCGGCCAGGGTGGTGTTCACGCGACCCTCGGCAAAGCTGCCCTTGATACCGGCCTCGGTCGCCACGCCTTCCAGCGGACCGATGCGCTCGTCGTTGATATCGGTCTCGGTCTGCTGATTGAAAATTTCGGTGTAGCTGGCGTAGACACTGAAGCGTTCATTGAAGTCGTACATCAGACCGGCATAGGGCGTGACGACTTCGTCGTGCTCCGTGGTTTTGCTCACGGCGTAGGATGTCCCCTCGCTTTCCCAGTTGGTGAGACGCGCGCCGACGACCGTCGACAAGCGATCCGTGACACTGAACCGCGAACCACCGTAGATGGAAGCTTGCTTGTCCTCGTAGTCGGCGGCACCGCGCACGGTGGCCTCCAGATCGGGTTGTTTGTAAGTATCCATAAAGGCACTCAAGTCCTGCACCGCGGGGAACATTTCAGTGACGGCGTAGGAGAAGTTCTCAATGTCGCCCTTGGCCCAGCTGGCACCCACCATGGCCTCGTGCTCGCGGCCGGCGAGTTTGAAGGGGCCACTGGCGTAGACATCGCCGGTCAGAATTTCCTGATCCTCATCATAACGGCTGCCGTAGGTGCCCAGACCAGTGCCCGACTGGCGGTCCCAACTGCCGATCATGAAGGAGATATCCGCCTCCTCGCTGTGTTTGGTTTGCGAGACGATGGCCGTGGTTTCCCATCCATTAGCCAGCTGGTGGGACAGCTCGGCAAAAGTGTTTACATCCCGCGAATCCCAGTAGGACCAGTCGGGCGACGAGCTGGCCGAGACATCGTAGTCCACTCGCGTACCATCACTGTAGGTCAGCGGCAGTGCACCCCACATGGGACTGTCCGCATTGTCGCTCTGCTGTGTGCGGCCGAGTGTCAGCAGCGTGTGATCACTCAAGTCGGCCTCGACCACTGTGTACAAAACGGTCTTGTCCTTGGCGTAGCGATCCAGATAGGAATCCGTGTTCTCCTTCGCGAACACCAGACGACCGCGCACCGCACCGTCCTCCGTCAGGGCACCGGAGACATCCGCATCGAGACGCTCGGCGTCCCAGGAGCCCAGCGTCTGCTTCACTGTCGCCCGGGGTTGCGCCGTGGGGCGCTTGCGAATCAGGTTCACTGTGGCTGAGGGATTGCCGGCACCGGCCATCAGGCCGTTGGCCCCGCGAACCACTTCGACGCGGTCGTAAATAGCCGTATCGATACCGCCACTGACATTGCCATCGGGCAGGCGAATGCCGACGCCATCGATCTGGAAGTTGGTGATATCAAAACCGCGCGAGGTGTAGTAAAAGCGGTCGGTTTCCACGCGCTCCACCTTGACCCCGGGGGTGCTGTCGAGCACTTCATTGATGTCGTTGAGGTTGAAATCGTCCATTTGCGTGCGCGTCATCACCGAAACGCTTTGCGGTGTCTCGCGCAGGCTCAAATCCATGCGCGTGGAAGTGCTGGCACTACCACTGGTGTAGGCGGTTGTGTCCTCGGTATTGCCGCTCTCGCGGCTGCCTGTAACACTCACTTTACCCAGCTCAATGCCTTCGGCGTTTTGGCCGGAGGAACCGTCAGTGGTGTCCGGCTCTGTCACGCCATTTTCCTGGGCCCACAACGGGGACGCCAGCGACAGCAAGGTAGTGGAGAAAGCCAATGCCAGGGCTCCGGCCAATGGTGATCGTCTTGTCTTGTTCACAATTCATCCTCTCTGAGTCGTACAGAAACGGAAACTCGCTCTGCTTAATGAGGACGCGAATGATAGTGATTCTTATTTGCTATTGTCAACAATAAGGCATAAAAAAAGCCCGCCGGAGGGCGGGCTTGTTGGCTCGTGCGGAGCGTTTCGCCTTCAGGCGGCGGTGAGCAGGGTGTTGAGTTTTTTCACAAAACCGGCCGGATCCTCCAGCTGTCCGCCCTCGGCGATCACCGCCTGGCCGTAAAGCACTTCGACCAGGTCGGCAAAGCGGGCCTCGTCACTCTCCCCTTCCAGCCGCTGCACCAGATCGTGGTTCAGGTTGATCTCCAGGGCGGGCTTGCCGGCGGGCACTTCGTGCCCCGCCTGCTTGAGCAGTTGCTGCATGTGCAGGGCCATGTCCTGCTCGCCCATCACCAGGCAAGCGGGAGACTCGGTCAGGCGGGTCGACGGACGCACCGCCTCCACTTTCTCACCCAAAGCCTTTCCGATGCGATCGGTCAGGTCTTTGGACTCCTCTGCGGCCTTTTCCTTTTTTGCCTTCTCCTCGTCGCTCATCTCCAGATCGCCCTTGGCCACGGAGACGAAGGGCTTGCCGTCGAACTCGTTGACATGGGACATCACCCACTCATCGACGCGGTCGCTGAGTAACAACACCTCATAGCCCTTGGCCCGGAAGGCCTCAAGATGGGGGCTGTTTTTGGCCGCGCTGAAACCGTCGGCTGTAATGTAGTAAATCGACTCCTGGCCGTCTTTCATGCGACCGACATAGTCCTCCAGCGACACCGATTCCTCGGCGGTGTCCAGGTGGGTCGAGGCAAAGCGGCAGATTTTGAGGATGCGCTCGCGGTTGGCGAAGTCCTCGACGATGCCCTCCTTGAGCACCTGGCCAAAGTTGGCCCAGAAGGTTCGGAATTTCTCCGGCTCGTTTTTGGCCATGCCCTCAATCAGCCCCAGTACCTTCTTGACGGAGGCCCCGCGGATATTGTCGATCACGCGGTTGCTCTGCAGCAGCTCGCGGGAGACATTGAGTGGCAGATCAGCGGAGTCCACCAGGCCGCGAACAAATCGCAGATAATTGGGCATCAGCTCCTTGTTGTCGTCCATGATAAAGACGCGCTGAACATAGAGTTTGATGCCGTGACTGGCGTCGCGGTCGTACAAATCAAAGGGCTTTTGCGCGGGGATGTAAAACAATGAGGTGTACTCGTACTTGCCCTCGGCGTGGGTGTGTACCCAGGTCTGGGGCGCGTTCCAGTCGTGGGCGATGTTCTTGTAGAACTCCTCGTACTCGCTGTCCTCAATCTCGCTCTTGGGACGGGTCCAGAGTGCCTGGGCGGCGTTGACTGTCTGCCACTCGCGCTCGGGTTCGGCGTCCTCCTCGCCCTCTTCCGCCGGCTTTTCCAACAGCATCTGCACCGGCAGGGAAATGTTGTCGGAATAGCGTTTGATGACGCTGCGCAGGCGCCATTCGTCGAGAAACTCGTCCTCGCCCTCGGCCAGGTGCAGCACCACATCGGTACCACGATTGTCCCGCTCGGTTTCGGCCAGGGTGTACTCGCCGGTGCCCTCGGAGGCCCAGTAGGTGGCGCTCAACTCGCCGGCGCGGCGGGTAATCACCTCGACTCGGCTGGCGACAATAAACGACGAGTAGAAGCCGACGCCAAACTGGCCAATCAGATGAGCGTCCTTTTTCTGGTCGCCGCTCAGCTGTTCGAGAAAGGACTTGGTGCCGGAGCGGGCGATGGTGCCGATGTTGTTGACCACCTCGTCCCGGGACATGCCGATGCCGTTGTCGCTGATAGTCAGCGTGCGCGCTTCCTTGTCAAAGCTCACGCGAACGGCGAGATCGCTGTCGCCCTCGTAGAGGCTGTCGTTGGAGAGCGCCTCGAAGCGCAGCTTGTCGCAGGCGTCGGAGGCGTTGGAAATCAGCTCGCGCAGGAAAATCTCCTTGTTGGAGTACAAGGAGTGAATCATCAGCTTCAGAATCTGCGAGACTTCCGCCTCAAAAACATGGGATTCGGCGTTTTGAGTATTGACTGTGTCTTCCACCACAATTTCCTCTTGAATGACTGGATGCCCCAACAATGGGGGCGGCTCACTCAATTTCAAGGGTTTTAGCCACAGAGAACACAGAGAGCACGGAGTTTGTTGAGTCATTCCGGAAAGCGCAGAGCGTTTATCCGGAATCTGCACAAACAGGTGCATCGTAGGAGGCCCGCCCTCGGGCCGACCTTGTCTTGGGTCGCGGCGGGGTCGCCGCTCCTACAAACCCCACAAAAAACTCTGTGTGCTCTGTGTGCTCTGTGTTCTCTGCGCTCTCTGTGTCATCGACTCCCGACGAGTACTAGGACTCCCCGCCGCTGACCGGTTCGCCGTCGACCTTGGCCTGGAGGACGCCCTCGTGGAGCAGCAGCCAGGCCTTGATGCGCATCAGGCCGCGGGGGCTCTTTTTCAGGGTCTCGCCGCAGTAGCCGCCGAGGTCGTTGCTGGCGACCACGCGGTGACAGGGAATCACCACCGGCACCGGGTTGGCGGCACAGGCGTTGCCCACGGCCCGGGCGGAACTCTCAAGTTGCTCGGCCAGTTGACCGTAGGAGCGCACTTCACCCACCGGAATATCGGCAATCGCCTGCCACACCCGCTGCTGAAATTCGCTGCCGTGGAGTGCCAGCGGGATATCCGGGCGATGGTGGGGATCGCGGCAGTAGTGCTTGATCTCGGCCACCGCCTGGAGGACGGGAATCTCCAGCGAGGTACTGTCCTCCACCTCGTCGTCGCTGGCGAGAAAATCGACGCCCGCCAGGGCCTCATCCTCAAAGCGCAGGCCGAGGCGGCGGAAGGGCGTGGTCAGAATGGTTTGATAATCGTGGTTCATGGGGTTTCAGACAGTTTGCTGTGATTTCGTTTGAGTTGAACGCTCTGCAGCTGGTTTCGAATCATGGCCCGACGACCGGCTTCGGCGGTGACCGCCAGCAACCGTTCAAAGAGCCGCTCGGCGTCGTCGTAAAAGCCGGCCTCGAGAAGCACCTCGGCAGCGCGGTAGCGTGCAGTCTGGCCCCAGGGATCATTGCCGACGCCGTCGACCAGGGTTGCCGAACGCAGGTAGTAGGCCGCAGCGCGGTTGGTGTCCTCCTCGGCGCGCCAGGAGTCGGCCAGCCAGAAGAGCAGCTCGCGCTGCATTTTGGGCGGCAGCGGCCGTTTGAGCAAGCGCTGCAACAGATCGATGGCGCGCTGGTGAGCGGCCACCGATTGCAAATCGAACACCACCTGTAGCAACTGATCGACCTTCTCCGGGTCGAGTTCTTCACGCTGGCGTAGCAATTCGTCGAGCTCATCGGCACCGGCGTCGGCCCGGCCGGCCATGATCAACACCCGGGCGCGCTGGAGCCGCCACTGAAAGTCGGAGACCGAATCGGGCGCTTCATCGAGCCCCGCCACCAGCTCGGCGGCGCGCTTCATGTCCTGCCGCGCCAGGGCCAGGTTGACCAGGCGATAGCGCAGGCTGGCGGGTAACGGGGTGCCGCGAGCAACGGGCTCGGCGTGCGTCCAAAGCTGCCAGCGCAGGTCGTCGCCGTCCTCGCTGTCGGCCAGGGCATCGTCGAAATCCAGCAGGGCCAATTCACGCACATCCGCGCTGTGGGCGTGCTCGGCCGTCACCACCTGAAAGGCGCGCCGCATGGCCTCCGACTCGAGTTGCTCGGCGGCACTCATCCAGCCATTGGCGTCGCCGGCGAGCAACTGTCGACGGTTGCCTTCGGCCAGACCCAAATCCAGATAATCGCGCCACAAATCCTCTGCGCGGTAGGCAAACAGGCCATCGTCCACCGCCGTCGTCCACTGAAGCAGTTGTTCACTGGCCGCCAGTTGCTCGGCTCGACGACCCAGCGCCGCCAGGGCCTCGACGCGGACCCACTGCCAGCGCTGCCGGGCCGGGCCCGGCTCTTCCTCATCCGCCAGACGCGCCAGAGCGCCATCGGCCGTCTCAAGAATCTCCCCCGGGGCATCGCCACGGCGCAACCGGGCCAGGGCGCGCAAGACCGACACCGCCTCTCCCTCCAGAGCTTCCAGTGCCTGCAGCGCCGCCTCGGGGCGTCCGCTGCGCAGTGCGACACGGGCTCTCAACAACGCCCAGGCCGGCTCATCGCCGCGATAGCGAATCAGCCCCCGGCGGGCGTCTTCCAGGCGTCCCTGCTGCAAATAGGCGCGCACGATCAGGCGCTGATAGAGCGCCAGATCCGCCTCCCGCGGTACCGATTCACCGCGCCAGATCAGGTCTCGCAGGGTGCTGAGGGCCCAGTCGCTCTGCCCCAGGGCGAGGTAGGCGTCGGCGCGCTGAAGGGTGGCCCAGTGGACAAAGTCCGCCGGAGCGTTGTCGGGAAGGGATTCCAGGCGCAGGGCCAACTCGCGCCACTGCTGCCAGTCGCGCAGAATCGCTATCCGCTGGCGCTCAAAAAACATCCAGCCGCCGATATTGTCGTCGGCCCCGGGCTGGGCGCGGTCGAGCATGGCCAACGCCAGTTGCGGAGCGCCGTCGCGAGCCAGTTGGCCCATGGTCTCAAGGGGACTGGCCGCACGAACACTCGCGCTCAGCGCGAGCAAAACGACCAGCAAAAAAAGCGAAAGACATTTCATGAAACGCAATGATACACCTTCAAACGACGGGAAACGCCCGCAAGCCAGTCCGCTTCACACAACTTTTCCCGGCCGACAGCGGCGGGCATAAAAAAGGGCAGCCAGTGGCTGCCCTTTTTGCTGTAACTGGCGGAGCGCTGTTAAGAGCGCGTGGCCAGCTTTTCCTTGATGCGCGCCGACTTGCCGGAGCGCTCGCGCAGGTAGTACAGCTTGGCGCGGCGAACTTTACCTCGGCGCTTGACCTGAACGCTGTCAATTTGCGGGCTGTGAGTCTGGAAGACACGCTCCACACCCTCGCCATAGGAGATCTTGCGCACGGTAAAGGCAGAGTTGATGCCCCGGTTGCGCTTGGAGATCACCACGCCTTCAAAGGCCTGCAGTCGCTCGCGATTGCCCTCGCGAACCTTGACCTGGACGGTCACAGTGTCGCCGGCATTGAACTCGGGCAAGTCGCTTCGCAGCTGCTCTTGTTCCAGTTGTTGAATGATGTTGCTCATTGTTTGTCACCTTGACTGTTTTGTCTGTATTCATCGAGCAAGAGGTGATCTTCATCACTTAGCTCGCATTTCTGCAGCAGGTCGGGGCGTCGCTGCTGTGTTCGCCCCAGTGCTTGCTGGCGTCGCCAGCGCACAATTTCAGCGTGGTTGCCGCTGAGCAGCACACTCGGCACTGCCTCGCCTTCAAACACCTCGGGGCGCGTGAAGTGCGGACAGTCCAGCAGACCCTCCATGAAGGAGTCCTGCCGGGCCGAATCCTCGTGCCCAAGTACACCGGGCACCAAGCGGGCGATGGCATCAATCATCACCATCGCCCCCAGTTCGCCGCCGCTGAGAACATAGTCACCAATGGACCACTCCTCATCGACGGCACTTTGTATCAATCGCTCGTCGACGCCTTCATAGCGCCCGGCGAGCAGAATCAGTCCCGGCAACCCGGCCATATCCCGGGCGGCGTCCTGATCAAACCGCCGCCCCTGGGGCGACAGATAAACCACCTTGCTACCCTCGGGGGCCGCGCGACGAACTTCGTCGATACTGGCCCTGAGCGGCTCGGGCTTCATCACCATGCCGGGGCCGCCGCCGTAGGGCCGGTCGTCCACGCTCTGGTGGCGATCCGCCGTGTGGCGGCGCGGGTTCCAGCAGTGCAGTTCGATCTGCCCCTGCTCCAACCCCCGGGAGGTCACGCCGTACTGGCTGATGGCCTCGAACATCTCCGGCATGATGGTGATGACATCAAAGCGCACGCTTAAAACTCCGGATCCCAGTCGACGCGAATTTCGCGTCGCTCGAGATCGATCGACCGCACCACCGGGTCGATGTAGGGCACCAGTCTCTGGCGTTCGCCGCGCACCACCAGTACATCGTTGGCGCCGGTTTCCATCAGACCACTCACCTCACCGAGCGCCTGGCCGCCCTCGGTGACGACGGTCAGGCCGATCAGGTCGCGCCAGTAGTACTCGCCCTCGTCCAGCTCGGGCAGCTGGCGCTCTTCAATGGCGATACGGCAGTGGATCAATGCCTCTGCCGCGTTGCGATCGTCGACACCAACCAGCTTGACGATCCAGCCCTTGCCCTGGGGTTTGCCGGCCTCCACTTCGAAGTGTCGCCATTGACCATCGCGCTCGAGCTGCCAGGGCGCGTAATCAAAGAGGTTCTCGCGGGGATCGGTGTAAGACAACACCTTGATCCAGCCGCGCACCCCGTGAGGCCCGCCCAGCTTGCCGACGACGAGCTTATCGGCCGACATGCAAAAGCTGCCTCAACAACGCCTGATCAGGCGCTGGCTGCGTCTTTGGCAGACTGCTTCAACAGCGCTTTTACGCGATCCGAGGGCTGGGCGCCCTTCTCGATCCAGTACTCGATGCGCTCCCGATCCAGGTTCAACTTGAGCTCCTGGCCGCGGGCGGAGGGGTTGTAAAAGCCCAGGCGCTCGATGTAGCGGCTGTCGCGCGCGCGGCGCTTGTCAGCAGCGACCAAGTGGTAAAAGGGTCTCTTCTTGGAGCCACCACGAGTCAAACGAATAACGACCATGCGTTTCTTACCTTCTGTCGATGTTGTGCCAGTGGCGTCCGCGCACTGACTGCGATAATAGTAAAGGCGCGAGATTGTACGGAATTATCAGCAAAATGAAAGGCCTTGTCGCGATTATCGCGATCAGGCGGCAGCGCCGATCTGGCGCTTCAGATCGGCGCGAATCCACTCCAGGGTGGCCCAGTCGTAGCGCTCGGCAAAGTGCTGGTGAACCGGCTTCAGCGGCAGTGCCTCGGGATCGGTCTCGAGAAAGCGGGCCTGAACCTCGTCAATTTCCCGGCGCGGCAGCTCGGTAATGGCCTCAATCTCCACCTCACCGCGCTCGACGCCTCCGGCCAGGTGTTTGCTCACCGCCGCCTCGCTGAGGCCGGACTGGACGGCAATCGCCGCCACATCCATCCCCAGACGGAACAACTCCACGCAATTTCTCTCCGGGCCGACACTGTCGCCCCCGGCCGCCGCCTCGACCTCTTCCTGGTGCCGAATCACCTCGAGAAAAGCGCTACCAAAGGTGTCCAGCTTCTTTTCGCCGACGCCGTTGATGCGCGCCATCTCGGTGAGGTTGGACGGGCGGGTTTCGACCATCTCGGTGAGCGTGGCGTCGTTAAACACCCGGTAGGCGGCTATGTCCTGCTCGCGACTGAGCTCCCGACGCAACTCGCGCAGGGCCTCAAACAGGCGCTGGTCCCCGGCGTGTTGCCAGCGATTGGCCATCCTCTGGCGCAGCGGTGCGCTGCGCTCGCGCTCGGGATCGCGGCGCAAGTGCAGGCGCTCCTCGCCGCGCAGCACCGGCCGCGCCCGCTCGGTGAGCTGCAAACTGCCCCAGCGCTCCATGTCCACCCGCAGCAGGCCGTGGGCGATCAATTGGCGAAACACCGAGCGCCACTGGGCCTGGTTTAAATCCTTGCCCAAGCCAAACAGTTTCAGCGTTTGGTGGCCGCGGCGTTCGATGTCCTCGCCCCGTTCACCCATCAACACCTTGCATTGATAATTGACCCCGTAGCGCTGGCCGGTGCGGTAGACACAGGACAGCGCCATCTGCGCCGCCTCGGTGGCGTCCCAGGACTCCGGTGGCGACTGGCAGTTATCGCAGTTGCCGCAGGGCTCGGGCAGCTCGTCGCCAAAATAGCCCAACAACACCTGGCGGCGACAGCGGGTCACCTCGCACAGGCCGAGCATGGCCTCCAGCTTGGTCTGCTCAATGCGCTTTTGCACCTCGGGGGCGTTGGAGCCGTCGAGCATCTGGCGCAGGTTGATGACATCCTGAAGGCCGTAGGCCATCCAAGCGTTGGCCGGCAGGCCGTCACGGCCGGCGCGGCCGGTCTCCTGGTAGTAGGCCTCCAGACTCTTGGGCAAATCGAGGTGGGCGACAAAGCGCACATTGGGCTTGTCGATGCCCATGCCGAAAGCCACGGTGGCGACGATCACCACGCCGTCCTCGCGAATAAACCGGCGCTGATGGTGCTGGCGAAGTTCGGCGGACAGACCGGCGTGATAGGGCAAGGCGTCGATGCCCTGCTTTTGCAGATACTCGGCCGTGGCCTCGACCCGCTTGCGCGACAGACAGTAGACGATGCCGGCGTCGTAGCGCCCGCCCTGGCGGTGGTGCTGGCGAATAAACTGCAACAGCTGCTCTTTGGCCCGCTGCTTGAGACAGATGCTGTAGCGGATATTGGGGCGGTCGAAACCGCTGATAAAGCGCCGGGCCGAATCCAGCCCGAGATTGCGCACCATGTCCTCGCGGGTTTGCTCGTCGGCGGTGGCGGTCAGGGCGATGCGCGGCACGCCGGGAAAGTGCTCCGCCAATTGGCCCAGCCGCTGGTACTCGGGGCGGAAGTCGTGGCCCCACTGGGACACGCAGTGGGCCTCGTCGATGGCGATCAGCGCCAGTCCCTGGCGGCTCTGGCACTGTTGCAACAACTGCAGACAACGCGGCGACAGCAAGCGCTCGGGGGCGACATAGAGCAAGTCCACCTCGCCCGCCAGCAGTTGCTGCTCGATCTCGCGCTGGCGATCCAGGTCCATCGACGAGTTAAGGAAGACCGC
The DNA here is from genome assembly GCA_051747425.1 of Pseudomonadota bacterium. Taxonomy (GTDB): domain Bacteria; phylum Pseudomonadota; class Gammaproteobacteria; order HTCC5015; family HTCC5015; genus HTCC5015. Next base: position 55,338 of record JBNJGD010000003.1, on the reverse strand, counting down.
TCTGACACCCAGCTGCTTCAGCCCTTCCACCTGATCTTCCATCAGGGCGATCAGCGGCGACACCACCACCGCCACGCCGGGGCGCACCAGCGCGGGCACCTGGTAACACAGCGACTTGCCGGCGCCGGTGGGCATCAGCACCAGGGCATCGCCGCCATCGACGACGGTGTCGATCACCGCCTGCTGCAGGCCGCGAAACTCGCTGAAGCCGAACACCTCTTCCAAAGCGGCTTGTGGCGACATCGCCATCAGTGGTCGCTCCAGACCGTCTTGCGGTAATCGAAGCCGACTTTCACCGTGGGTTTGATCACCTCAAAATAGGGCGAGAGATCGAAGTCCCGGGGCACAAACAGACTGTGGTGCCGGCGCCGGATCACCGCCTGGGGGGCGCACTTGCGGTCGTCTATGCTGCAATAAAGTTTGTGGGTGGTTCGCGGCAGAATCGGATAGCGAATGCTGTGAAAAGCCTGGGCAATGAGTGTCGAGCAAATCGCCTTGGTTGGCTCGCCGCTGCCGATCTCCAGCAGCCCCCGCCGCCAGCGCGAGGGCACCGGCGGATTGGGCATCAAATAGCGAATCAGGTCGATGATGTTGTCGAGGTCGTAGGTGTGGCCCAGACGGCTGGCCATGTAGTTAATCAGGGCCGACACATCCTCCTCGACCAGGTCCACCGGGCGGCAAACCCGCGTGTTGTAGCTGGCGTAGAAATCCAGCGGCACCGCGCGTACGCCCTCGCTCATATCGGCTTCAATCAGCATGTGGCCACGGTCGCCGAGCTGGCCGACATACAGGGCCGAGTGCGACCAGGTGGACTGGGTCAGGTATTTGATAGCGCTGCTGATGCGCAGGTTGCCCTCCACCAGCAAGACATCACCCGGGCGCATGACCTGTTTGAGATGGGCCATGTCGTTGACCACCAGCGGAAAGTACCCCTGGGCCGGGCGCTCCAGGTAGCGCGCGACGCGCTTGCCCAGTTGGCGCATCAGCCAGCGGAACATCAGCCCTCACTCCGCAATTGCTGCTCAAAGTGGGACAGTACCCGATCCAGTGCCGCCCGGGTCGGGTGGCCCTCGGCGTCGACCAGATCGTTAGTCAGCACCGAGTGGGCAAAGCGGTGGATACCGAATTCGTTGCCGCGGGTGGAGTCAATCTCTACGCGCTCAAAACGATCGCCCAGCTTCTCTTCCAGCCGGTCAAAGCGCGCCCTGGGGCACAGGGGGTCGCCGGTGAAGCGCAGGCCGATCACACGGCTGTCGCGGTCTTCGCAGCGCTGGCGCACCAGGGTCAGATCCTCGTCACCAATGTGCAGACCCGAGGGCCGCCCCACCGGCAGGGAGGGCTGCGACAGCACCGGCGCCAGCACGCTGTCATCAAGCATCAGCGAGAGGGCAAAATTGCCGGTCAGGCACATGCCCAGGGCGCCCACGCCGGGGCCGCCACACTCGGCGTGGGCGCGGCGGCAGACGGCCTTGAGAAACTCGGTCACCGGGCTGCTCTTGTCGGCCGCCAGCAGTTTGAACTCGCGGCGAATGCAGGCCACGGCAAAGGCGCTGGCCACATTGACCGGCCCCATGGGCTTGCCCGGGGTGCCAAAGAGGGACGGCATATAAACGGTGTAGCCGGCCTCGCGCAAACGATCGGCAAAGTACACCACCTGGGGCGTAATGCCCGGCACTTCGTGGATCACCACCACCGCCGGGCCACTGCCACCCACATAAAGGGGATGGGTCAGCCCGCCGTGGACAAAACGGTAGGCCCGGTAACCGTCAATAGCGGGCATGGCGTCTCGGCGTGTCATATCAAGCGATCTCCTGTTGGCCCAGCGGGGCAGCGATGCGATGGCGGGCCTCCGCCATCAGTGATTCAACATCTTCGGGGCTCATGCCCCGTGTGTCGATGGGCTCGTGGAAAATCATGCGTATGCGCCCGGGCATCAGATCCAGACTGCCCGCAGGCATGACCCGGTCGGCGCCCACCAGGGTCACCGGCAACAGCGGCAATTGCAGATCAATGGCCATGCGAAAAGCGCCCTTTTTGAAGGGCTTGAGGTCGTTGCCGCCGCCGTGGCGTGTGCCCTCGGGAAAGAAGAAAACCGATGTGCCTCCGGTCAATTTCTCCCGCGCCCCCTGCAGGGCCTCGACGGCGGCGGCGTTGTTTTTGCGGTCGATAAAAATGTGGCCCATCTTGTCGCAGGCGTAGCCGATGCAGGGCACCTTGCGCAGTTCCTGTTTCATCACCCACTTGAAATCGATCCCCAGCCAACCGTAGACCACAAAAATGTCGTAGGCGCTCTGGTGATTGGCCACCACCACATAGGAGCGTCCGGCCTCGATGTGCGCGCGGCCCTCCACGGTCACGCGTACTAAGGCGATGTAGGCCATGAAGCGCCCCCACAGCGTGCCGGCAAACTGCGAACCGGCGCTGGGCCCGAGAAAAAACATCACCACGATGCATACGGTGAACATCACCAGAGTATCGAGCAAGTAAAAGGGGATAACTACCAACCACTTGTAGGGCTGAAACAGCCACCACTGCCAGCGTTTATGCATTGTGTCTTTTCTCCTGTTACTGGCGCTCCACATTCGCCAGAAAAGCCCGCAAGCGTTCCTCAATGGCCGGCAAGCTGTCAATCAATCGGTGTCCGTCGTCCAGCAACTGCAAATCGCAGCCGTGTTGCCGGGCGTAACGGAGGCTGTTGTCCACCGGCACCACATCGTCGCGCCAGCCGTGAATTATCGTCGTGCAGCGCGCCGGGTCGGTCAACCACTGCTCGGCCCAGGGCCCCATGTAAAAGGCCGGCGCCAATAGAAAAAGGCCGTCGGGGCGAACCGCTGCTGGCAAGTACTGGCCGGCGACGGTGGCCACATAGCCACCCATACTGGAGCCAACAAATACGCGTCTGGCGGCGCGGCGCCAGCGCTCGCCGGCACAGTAGTCGAGCAACTGGCCGACGCGCTCATCGGGATCCAGCGTGTGGGAGTAATCCAGGCTCTCGACGGTCCAGCCCAGAGCCCGGGCCACCCGGGCCATGGCGGTGATCTTGGTGCCCCAGGGACCGCTTTCCATGCCGTGGGAAAACACCAGATGCTTTTCGGTCATGCAGTGTTTCCCCTAGCCGAAGGGCGGGCGGCCACCACCGGGGGGCATACCGCCCTGCCCGCCCATGGCGCGCATCATCTTCTTCATGCCGCCGCCTTTCATTTTCTTCATCATCTTCTTCATTTGCAGGTGCTGCTTGAGCAGCCGGTTCACATCCTGCACCTGGGTGCCCGAACCGGCGGCGATGCGGCGTTTGCGCGAGCCCTTGATCACATCCGGGTGACGGCGTTCCTGGGGCGTCATGGAATTGATGATGGCCACCATCTGCCGCGTAGGCTTGCTGTCCATGGCCTGTTGGCGCGCGGCTTCGGGAATCTGCCCCATGCCCGGCAACTTGTCCATCAAGCCACCCATGCCGCCCATCTTGTCGAGCTGCTGCAGCTGGGTGCGAAGGTCTTCGAGATCGAAGGCCTTGCCCTTGCGCAGCTTGTTCGCCATCTTTTCGGCTTCCTGCACATCCAGCTTCTGCTCGGCCTCTTCCACCAGCGAGAGCACATCGCCCATGCCGAGAATGCGCGAGGCCAGGCGGTCGGGGTGGAAGGGATCGAGGGCTTCGATCTTTTCGCCGCTGCCGATGAACTTGATCGGCTTGCCGGTAATCTGGCGCACCGATAGCGCGGCACCGCCGCGGGCATCGCCGTCGGCCTTGGTCAGCACCACGCCGGTCAGCGGCAGGGCGTCATTGAATGCCCGGGCGGTATTGGCGGCGTCCTGGCCGGTCATGGCATCGACCACGAACAGGGTTTCGGCGGGCTCCACCGTCCGGTGCAGGGTCTGGATTTCGCCCATCATCGACTCGTCGATGTGCAGGCGGCCGGCGGTATCAATTAACAGAACATCGATAAACTGCTTGCGGGCCTGTTCCACCGCCGCCCGGGCGATGTCTTCGGGGCGCTGATCGGAGCTGGAGGGAAAAAACTCGACGCCCACCTGTTCGGCCAGTGTCTGCAGCTGGTCGATGGCGGCGGGGCGGTAGATATCACAGCTCACCACCATGACTTTTTTCTTTTCCCGCTCCTTGAGGTGTTTGGCCAGCTTGGCCACGGTGGTGGTTTTACCCGCGCCCTGGAGACCAGCCATCAATACCGTGGCCGGCGGCTTGACCGCCAGATCCAGGCCTTCGTTGGCCTCGCCCATGAGCGAGACCAGTTCGTCGTTGACCACCTTGATAAAGGCCTGACCGGGCTTGAGGCTCTGAATCACCTCGGTGCCGACGGCGCGCTCCTTGACCCGGGCGACAAAATCCTTGACCACCGGCAGGGCGACATCCGCCTCGAGCAGCGCCATGCGAACATCGCGAAGGGCGTCCTTGATGTTGTCCTCGGTCAGGCGTCCCTGACCGGTCATATTCTTGACGACCTGCCCGAGGCGGCCACTCAGATTGTCAAACATGCTGTGTCGTCCCAATCGCTGTTTCAGGTGGCGCAAGAATACCAGAGTCGGCGCCCGACCACAGCCGCCAGAGGGGTTATTGGAGGCTCAATGGCGCCTTCAGTCGAAGTCGAACACATCGCCACCGCGGAGGTGAATCACCTCGTCGTCCGGCAGCGCCCGCCGCAGGTCGGACATGATTTGCCGCTCCTGCCCGGGTTTCAGGTGGCTGATAGCGATGGGCGGGCGGTGGTCGAGCTTGTCGAGATCCTCGGCCAACAGTTGGGGCGTGTAGTGTCTGGAAACCCGGGCAATCTCCAGCCCCTCGTCGGGGAAAGCGCACTCGACCACCAGCAAGTCCAGCGGCGCGCCGGCGTTGAGCGCCTGCCACAGGCTGTCGTTGGTGGTGGTGTCGCCGCTGAAGCAAAAGGATTGCCGCCGGCCTGTCACCCGGTAGGCCACCCCCGGAACCGTGTGATTGACGCCGATCATCTCGAACAGGCGGGCGCCCAGGCGGCGACGCTCTCCGTGAGCCATGGGGCACCACTCGAAAGCGGGGATGCCCTGAAATTCCAGTTCTTCAAAATTGGGCCACATCACCCAATTGAAAATGTGTTCCTTGAGCGCGGCGATGGTCTCGGGGTGGGCGTGCACCTGCAAGGGGACTTCCTGATGGCCGAACAGGGTATCCACCATCAGGGGAAAACCGGCGATATGGTCGAGGTGGGAGTGCGTCAGAAAGATGTGGCGAATGCGGGTGATCTCTTCGATAGACAGCGTGGTCAGCCCGGTGCCGGCATCGATGAGAACATCGTCGTCCACCAGATAAGAGGTCGTCTCCAACTCGGAGGCAATGCCTCCGCTACAGCCCAATACACGCAGTTTCATCGTTCTCCCCAATCCTTCTTCCGGTGGCTTTATGGCGCCGCCCCGAGGCGTTTTGGTCATGTTAGCACGCGCTGGCCGCAGCAACAGGCGATTGGACCACACCCCCCGCGGGAGTGAGCCGAAATGTGAATAAGCTCACAAAACCGCCCCCTACCCACTCCGCCCCGCCTGTGTCATCATCTCGCTTCCGATCGGCAGTTTTCTCAGTGGACCGAATGAATATCGCACTACTTGGCCTCGTAACCGCCATCCTCTATTTTATTGCCGCCTTCCTGTTGGCGGTGCAGCTGCAGCAGAGCCACCGCCGCCAAGCCAACACCGGCGAGGAAAGCGCTCTGGCCATTCAGGTGCCGGCGATTCTCGCCCTCTTTGCCCACGCCGTGATGCTGGTCAATGAAATGGCCGCCAACGGCCTCAACTTCAGCTTTTTCAACAGTCTGGCCATCTTTGCCTGGCTGATCGCCGCCCTGCTGCTGCTCGCCAGCCTGCGCTGGCCGTTGAGCGCTCTGGGCGTCATGGTCTACCCGGTGGCCGGCCTTTGCACCCTGGGATTTGGCTTTGCCGCCGCCACCCGCGGCAGTGTCGAAGCCGTCAGCCTGGCGCCGGCGGTGGAAGTCCACATTGCCGTCTCGGTCTTTGCCTACAGCATGCTCAGCCTGGCGGCCCTTCAGGCCTGCCTGCTGGCGCTACAGGACCACCACCTGCACCACCACAAAACCAGCCCCTTTGTGCTCGCCCTGCCGCCGCTGCAAACCATGGAGCGGTTGATGTTCCGTCTGATTGAGATCGGCATGGTGCTGCTCACACTGTCGCTGATCAGCGGCTTCTATGTGGTCGAGGACTGGTGGTCGCACAAGATCCTTTTCTCCATCATCGCCTGGCTCATCTTTACCGTACTTCTGGTCGGCCGCTGGGTCGCCGGCTGGCGCGGTCGCAAGGCCATTCGCTTCACTCTGGCGGGCATCAGCTTTTTGATGCTGGCATTCTTCGGTAGTAAACTCGTTCTCGAGTTCATTCTGGGGCGATAAACACTTTTGGACGATATAAATACAGGCGCTCTGTTTGTAGCGCTGGGGCTGTTGCTGCTCTGTTCGGCGTTCTTTTCGGGCTCTGAAACGGCGCTGATGGCGCTCAACCGCTACCGCCTGCGCCACCGCGCCAAAAGCGGCCATCGAGGCGCTCGCTACGCCCAACAGCTGCTCAAGCAACCCGATCGCCTGATCGGCGTCATCCTGCTCGGCAACAACCTGGCCAATATCCTGGCTACCCAGCTGGCTACCTACATCGGCTACCGCCTCTCCGGCGAAATCGGCGTGGCCGTGGCCACCGGCGCCCTGGTGGTGGTCATGTTGATTTTCTCCGAGCTGACACCCAAGACACTGGCCGCCGTTCACTCGGAAAAGGTCGCCTACCCCGCCTCCTACGCCTACCGCATCATGATGAGCCGCTGGTCGCCGATGACCTGGATTGCCTGGGTGATCAATCTGGTGGCCAACGGCCTGTTGCGCATGCTGGGCATCAACCCCACGGCCCAGACTTCACTGGCACTGGACGCCGACGAACTCAAGTCCGTCCTCAACGAGGGCGGCCTGATCCCCCGCACCCACCAGGAAATGCTGGGCAATGTGCTGGACCTGGAGCAAGTCACCGTGGACGACATCATGGTGCCGCGCAACGAGCTGGTGGGCATCGACCTGGAAGACGAGTGGGACGACATTGTCGAACAGGTCACCCAGTCCCAGCACACCCGGCTGCCGGTCTACCGCGAGAGCATCGACAACATCATCGGCTTTATCCACCTGCGCAAGGTGCTCTTTCTGATGCACAAGGAGGACTTCAACCGGGAGAACTTCGAATCCCTGGTGCGCGAGGCCTACTATGTGCCCGAGGGCACCACCCTGACCAAACAGCTGCTGTCCTTTCAGCTGGAGAAACGCCGCGTGGGCCTGGTGGTGGACGAATACGGCGACATCCAGGGCCTGATCACGCTTGAGGACATTCTCGAGGAGATCGTCGGCGAATTCACTACCGACCCCCTGTCGACCAAGGAGATTTTCCCCCAGCACGACGGCAGCTTTATCGTCGACGGCGGCACCAACTTGCGTGACATCAACAAGGCCCTGAACTGGAGCCTGCCCACGGACGGCCCGCGAACCCTAAACGGCATGATTACGGAGCATATGGAAATGATCCCCGAATCCGGCACCAGCCTGCAGCTGCACGGCCACACCATTGAAGTGGTGATTGCGGAAAACAACGCCATCAAGACGGCCCGGCTTTTCCCCACCAACCACAAGCGCTCGCGCCGCGCCGCGCGCAAAAGCTGATGGCTCGCAACAAGCGCCAGTATGTGTGCACCGCCTGCGGTGCCGTCACGCCCCAGTGGGCCGGCCAGTGTGGCGAGTGCCAGGCCTGGAACACCCTGGAAGAACACCGCCCCGTCGCCACCAGCAGTGACAGCTCCAACCCGCGGGTACGCAACTACGCCGGGGCCAGTGGCGTCACCACCCTGGACCGGGTCGAGGCGGGCGTCGAACGCCGCAGCCCCACCGGCATCTCCGAACTCGACCGCGTCCTCGGCGGCGGCGTGGTCGAGGGCTCCGTGACCCTGCTCGGCGGCGATCCGGGCATCGGCAAATCCACCCTCTTGCTGCAGGCACTGGCCAGCATCAACCAAAACACCGGCTGTCTATATGTCTCCGGCGAGGAGTCCCTGCACCAAATCTCCATGCGCGCCCGCCGGCTGGGCGTCAGCGCCCCCGACCTCAAACTGGTGGCGGAGACCCAGGTGGAGCGCATTATCGATCTGGCCGGCAGCGAAAAGCCCCAGGTCGTGGTCATCGATTCCATTCAGACCATGCACACCGAACTGCTGCAGTCGGCGCCCGGCTCAGTGGCCCAGGTGCGCGAGTCCGCCGCCCAGCTGGTGCGCTTTGCCAAGCAGTCCAACACCGCCCTCCTGCTGGTGGGCCATGTGACCAAGGACGGGCAGCTGGCCGGGCCGCGAGTGCTGGAGCATATGGTCGACACAGTGCTCTCCTTCGAGGGCGACACCGCCAGCCGCTACCGCGTGGTGCGGGCCATGAAAAACCGCTTTGGCGCCGTCAACGAGCTGGGCGTTTTCGTCATGGCGGAGAACGGTCTTCAGGAGGTTACCAACCCCTCGGCCATTTTCCTCTCGCGCCACGAGGAGCCGGTCTCGGGCAGCGTGATCATGGTCACCCGCGAGGGCACCCGGCCGCTGCTGGTCGAGGTTCAGGCGCTGGTCGACGAATCCCACCTGGGCAACCCGCGCCGGGTCACGCTCGGCCTCGAGCAAAACCGCCTGGCCATGCTGCTGGCCGTGCTCCACCGCCACGGCGGCATCGCCATGTTCGACCAGGATGTTTTCATCAATGTGGTCGGCGGCATGCGCGTGACCGAGACCGCCTCGGACCTGGCGGTGGTGATGGCGGCCCTCTCCAGCCTGCGCAACCAGCCATTGCCCGGGGACCTGGTGGTCTTCGGCGAGCTCGGCCTAGCCGGCGAGGTGCGCCCCGTACCCAACGGCGAGGAGCGCCTCAAAACCGCCGCCAAACACGGCTTCAAGCGGGCCATCATTCCCAAGGCCAACGCCCCCAAAGGCGGACAGGTTGACGGACTTCAAGTGATTCCCATCACCCGGATCTCGCAGATTTTCGACCACCTTTCGTAAACCACCCGGAAGCCTCTTGGCCGGCTGCAACTTCCTCCGTTAGGCTACGGCCATTAACCGCATTCGGGGGCACCATGAAAACCTGGCTCGTCATCGCCCTGCTCGGCTTTGGGCTGTATCACTTTTACCCGCAAATCTCGGAGCGCTTTTTCTCCGGCAACGGCGCTTTTGACGAACAGGGCAACCCCGCCGTTGTGGTCTTTACCTTCAGTCAGTGCGGACACTATTGCGACCAGGCCATCGAGGTCATTGAGCGCGCCGGTCAGCCCTACACTGAACATGTCCTCGACGAGCTGCCCCAGTCCGAGGCCGACCAGTTGCTCGACTACTACGACATTTCCACCAACGGGCTGCCGGGCATTGTGGTGGGCGAGCGCAAAATACAGGGCTTTCGCAAACAGGCCCTGCGCAGTGCCCTGATCCAGGAGATCGGCTGGGAAGCGGCGAGCGGCCCCGTGCGCCGGGTGCTCAAATCCCACTACGGCGACAACGGCGAACCCCGTCTGGTGTTCTACGGCACAGACTGGTGTCCCTATTGCAAAAAGCTGCGCGAACACCTGCAGGACGAAGGCGTGCCCTTTACCGAAATCGATGTGGAAAAAAGCGCGCGCGGCAAGAGCTATTACGATGTCCTCGGCGGCACCGGCTACCCCCTCACCTACATCGGCGCCGAGTGGGTAGGAGGCGCCGACCTCGAGCGCATCGACCGAGCGATCCGCCAATGGGACATCCAGTGAAACGCGCGCGTTGAACCCTCCGACAAGCTCGGGTAAGGTAGCCCATCATCGCTGAGAACTCAGATATGGCTACTCAAAAAAAGATTCCCTTCGAGGAGCGTCTCGGCGCTCTGGAAACGCTGGTTGAACAACTCGAAAGCGGCGATCTGCCGCTGGAAGACGCCCTCAAACACTTTGAAAAGGGCGTGACCCTGGCGCGGGACTGTGAAAAGGCCCTGAACCGGGCCGAGCAAACCGTCGACAAGTTGTCCCCCGGTGACGATCAGCCCGCCCCGTTAGACGACGAAGAAGACGCCCCCTTTTAACCATCACGCCCGCCAAGAGCCCCATGGACTTCCAACAAGCCCTGAGCCACTACCAGGATCGCGTTAACCGCGCGATCGAACACCATCTGCCCGCCGCTGACAGCGAGCCCCAGGCGCTTCACCGGGCCATGCACTACGCCGCCACCGGCGGTGGCAAGCGCGTGCGCCCGCTGCTCTGCTACGCCACCGCCGAGGCCCTGGGCCTGAGTGCCGAACAGGTCGACGGTCCGGCCGCTGCACTGGAGCTGATCCACGCCTACTCGCTGGTTCACGACGACCTCCCGGCCATGGACGACGACGACCTGCGCCGCGGCCAGCCCACCTGCCACATCGCCTTTGACGAGGCCACCGCCATCCTCGCCGGCGATGCCCTACAGACTCTGGCCTTCGACATTCTGGCCAGCGACCCGACCATGGCCTGCGACAACGAGTGTCGCCTCGGCGCCATCAAGGTACTGGCCGGCGCCAGCGGTGCCGAGGGCATGGTCGGCGGCCAGGCAATCGACATCGCCGCCGAGGGCCAGCAATTGACGCTGGAACAACTCAAACACATGCACTCCCTGAAAACCGGCGCCCTGATCCGGGCCGCCGTACAGCTGGGTGCCACCGTGGCCGGTGAAACCGCCGACGGCGACCTCTACCGCCGCCTGAGCCGCTACGCCGAGTGCATTGGCCTGGCCTTTCAGATCCGCGACGACATTCTGGATGTGATTTCCGACACCGACACTCTGGGCAAAACCCAGGGCGCCGACCAGGCCCACAACAAGCCCACCTACACCTCGCTACTGGGCCTGGAAGGCGCCAAAAAGGCGGCCCGTGAGACCCACGCCGAGGCCATCGAGTGCTTGACCCCTCTGGGCGACAGGGCCAAGCTGCTAAAACAGATCGCCGACTACATCGTCGAGCGCGCCCACTAGGCCGCGCACGGTATGACCTGCGCCACTTGTCGCCGCGCGCGGCAATTTGGATAATGACCGGCTTACGCCAAATACGAAGACGCTATGAATCGTTCAAAATACCCGCTGCTGAGCCAGATCGAAGCCCCGGCCGATCTGCGAAAATTGGACAAGAGCCAGCTCAAGCCACTGAGTGCCGAGCTGCGCAACTATCTGATTGAGTCCGTTTCCAAAAGCGGTGGTCACTTTGGCGCCAATCTGGGCACCGTGGAGCTGACCATCGCCCTACACCATGTGCTTAACACGCCCTACGACCGCCTGGTCTGGGATGTGGGCCACCAAAGCTACCCGCACAAGATTCTCACCGGTCGCCGCGACCAGCTGGGCACCATCCGCAAACACGGTGGACTGACGCCCTTCCCCAAGCGCAAGGAATCGGAATACGACAACTTCGGCGTGGGCCATTCCAGCACCTCCATCTCCGCCGCTCTGGGCATGGCCATGGCCGCCCGGATCAATGGCGAGCGGCGCAAATCGGTGGCCGTCATCGGCGACGGCGCCATGACCGCCGGTATGGCCTTTGAAGCCCTCAACAACGCCGGCGACCTGGCCGCCGATTTGCTGGTCATTCTCAACGACAACGAAATGTCGATCTCGCCCAATGTCGGCGCGCTCAACAAATACTTCACCAAACTGCTCTCCGGCCGCTTTTACAGCACCGTGCGCGAGAGCGGCAAACGGGCTCTGACGCCCATGCCCCAGCTCAAGGAGCTGGCCCGGCGCACCGAGGAGCATGTCAAAGGCATGCTCACTCCGGGCACCCTGTTTGAGGCCTTTGGCTTTCAGTACTTCGGCCCGGTAGACGGCCACGACATCGACTCCCTGCGCGAAGTCATCGCCAATGTCAGCGACATTCGCGGTCCCTGCCTGCTGCATGTGGTCACCAAAAAGGGCAAGGGCTACGAGCGCGCCGAGGAGGACCAGGTCAAGTACCACGGCGTCGGCCAGTTCGACCCCGAAGAGGGCATCGTGCCCGCGGGCAAGCCCTCCGGCCCCACCTACACCCAGGTGTTCGGTCAGTGGCTGTGCGACATGGCGGCCGAGGACAACAAGCTGGCCGGCATCACCCCGGCCATGCGCGAGGGCTCCGGTCTGGTAGAATTCGAGAAACAGTACCCCGACCGCTATTTTGATGTCGGCATCGCCGAGCAACACGCAGTAACCCTGGCCGCGGGCATGGCCTGCGACGGCGTCAAGCCGGTAGTGGCCATCTACTCCACCTTCCTGCAGCGCGCCTACGACCAGACGGTACACGATGTCGACATTCAAAACCTCGATGTGCTCTACGCCATCGACCGCGCCGGTCTGGTAGGCCCCGACGGCCCCACCCACGCTGGCAGCTTTGACTACACTTTCCTGCGCTGCCTGCCCAACACCCTGGTAATGGCCCCGGCCGACGAGAACGAGTGCCGCAAGATGCTCAGCACCGGCTACCAGCACAAGGGTCCCGCCGCCGTGCGCTACCCTCGCGGCAAGGGCCCCGGCGTGGAGGTGGAGCCGACGCTGGACACCCTGCCCATCGGCAAAGCCGAAGTGCGGCGCAAGGGCAGCGGCATCGCCCTGCTGGGCTTTGGCGCGGTACTCGCCGACTGTGGCGAAGTGGCCGAGAACCTCGGCGCCTCGCTGGTCAACATGCGCTTTATCCGGCCGCTGGACGGTGACACCGTGTTGGCCATGGCCGAGACCCACGATTTGCTGATCACGGTGGAAGAAAACGCCGTAGCCGGCGGTGCCGGATCAGCCGTTAATGAGTACTTGAGCGCGGCCGGTGTGCGCACCCCGGTGCTCAACATCGGCTTGCCCGATCGCTACATCGAACACGGCCAACGCGAGGAAATGCTAGCCGACGCTGGCCTGGATGCAGCCGGCATCGAGAAGCAGATACGCGACTGGCTGCAGCAAAATTGTGATATTTCGCAAAAAAGCCTAATATCGTGAGCCGTTTTTGACCACTTGACGGTTTCTTCACCCGTCACGGATACCATCTCGCAATGACCGACGACTTCGATCCCCAAACCCGAGAGCTGCCCGACTGCGCCGCCGAGACCATTCCCGATGTGCAGGGCAGCGCGGACATCCGCCGTCTGGCTATCGACCGCGTCGGTATCAAGGACCTGCGCCACCCCATGATCGTTCGCGATCAGGACGGTCACAGCGTCCCCAGCGTGGCCAGTGCCAGCATGTATGTGGACCTGCCCCACGATCTGAAAGGCACGCACATGTCGCGCTTTATCAGCCTGCTCAACGAGCAGCGCCAGGCCTTCGGCATTGCCGAACTCAGCGACATGCTGACCACCCAGGCACAGCGCCTGGACGCCGACTACGCCCACATCCACCTGAAGTTTCCCTTCTTTGTGGAGAAGGCCGCGCCGGTCTCCGGCGAGACCAGCCTGATGGACTACGATGTCGAGTGGATCGGCGAACTGCACAATGGCCAGCCCCGTATTCTGAGTAAGGTCGTAGTGCCGGTGACCAGCCTGTGCCCCTGCTCCAAGAAAATCTCCGACTACGGCGCCCACAACCAGCGCTCCCATGTGACCATCACCGTTCGCCACGAAAACCTGGACCAGGCCATCGGTATTGCCGAGATCGCCAAAGTGGTCGAGGCCGAGGCGCCCTGTGAACTGTGGGCCACCCTCAAGCGCCCCGACGAGAAATATGTGACCGAGCGAGCCTACGACAATCCCAAGTTTGTCGAGGACATGGTGCGGGACATCGCCAGTCGCTTTATCGACGACGAGCGCTGCGCCTATGTCATGGTGGAGTCCGAGAACTTCGAGTCCATCCATAACCACTCCGCCTACGCGCTGATCGAGTGGGGTGATCGCGTCGTTGGATAAATCCCTGCTGGTGCTGTTTGCCGTATTGGCGGGCGGCCTGGTGGCTACCCAGGGCGGCATCAACGCCCAGCTGGGCAAGGCCCTGCAGCAACCGGTTCTGGCCTCCCTGATCTCCTTCAGCGTGGGCACTGCCCTGCTCGCCGCCGTGGTGCTGACCACCACCAGCCAGCTGCCCAGCCTCAAGGTCATCACCGGGCAACCGCTCTACCTCTACATCGGAGGCTTTCTCGGCGCCATCTTCGTCACCACCAACATCGTGCTGATCCCCAGGATCGGCGTGGCCAATATGGTCCTCGGCGCCTTCGTCGGCCAGATCATCCTCTCCCTGGCCATCGACCACTTCGGCTGGTTCGGCGTGCCACAACACCCCGTCGACCTTACCCGCCTCAGCGGCGCGGCGTTGATGGTGCTGGGCTTGGTGCTGATCAGCCGCTAGCCGGCCCAATGGAGGGCACCTTACATGCCACTCTACATAAAAATTTCCACTCGCCGGTTCAGGGCCTTTTCACTCTCGCTGTCGCCCTCTTCTACCGGGCGCTCTTCACCATAGGAAACGGCCTGCACTCGTGACCGCCCAACTCCATTAATAATCAGAAAGTCCCTGACAGCATTGGCTCGGTTTTCCCCCAGAACCATATTCTCTTCACGGCTATCCTTTTCACCGTCGTCGGCGTGTCCCTCAAGGCGCACATCCACACCCGGATTATTTTCAAGGTAAGTGGCGTAATCCATGAGGGTTGCGCGCGCCTCCGTGCTGAGGACAGCGCTCTCCGGTTCAAAATAGAATGTTGTAATATCTGGCTTGCTACCGGTAGTGCTGGTGATCTCGATACTCGCCGCAGCAGGCACGCCCTCGGCCTCTGAGCTGCCCCCCGGGTAAGTACCGTCGTTATTGGTGAACTCACAGTCGGCCTGATAGCTGCCGGCGGAGAGGTTGGCGGGCAAGGTGCCCGACAGTTGGTCGCCACTCCGGCTCAGAGAATCGATACTGGTCACCGGCTCGTCGGCTGCATTGTTCACATCGCAGGAACCGTAGCCGGCCTGGGCGACTGTAAAGGTCAAATCCACCAGCGAACCAATCTCGGCTTCACGCTCGATGCGCTCGGCGAGTACGGGGGTAAATGGCAGGGCCTCGCCATCGTACTGGCCGGACTGCAACCGGGTAAGGACCGTCTCGAAATCTGCCTGTGTCACAGGCGGCAGCTCCAGATAGAAGTCCAGACCGTCCGGACTGACCGCCGGGGCGCCGGCGCGCTCGGCCTCGTCCTTGACCACTATACAGAAGCGGCGCTTGCCCTCACCCTGAACATCGATCACACCATCAGCGTCACAGTTGAACGCCTCCACGGTGTGAAAGCCCATCTCGCGCTCGACATCAAAGGCCGTCTGCTCGGCCACCTCGTTGAAAGACGCTTGCAACTCGGCATCGCTGAGGGTGTTGTCAGCAGGGGGCGTCGTGTCGTCGGTGTCATCGATGGGCGGGTCAGTAACCGGGTCGTCGGCCGATCCGCCTCCACCACCGCCGCAGGCGGCCAGTAAACCGACGGAAACCGCCAGAAAGGCGGCGAAGAAAAGTCGGGGGCGGCTCATAAGTACTCCTTACCGTTGCTGTCGAGCGTTTCCCGTTTTTGGGCATTTCATGTTTACCGTAACATCTGGACACACTCCTTCAACCACCCGAAACGGCTGAAAAATTGGTTCAAAAAGACAGAATCGGGATGGCCAATTGGCTACCCAGGAGACGAGTAAGCGGCACACCACGAACTTGACCTGAATCAATAAAAACCGAGACCAGTCTCTACGGCACAATACGATTGACCCAGATCAAGTCTTAAAGTTTAAAGTGGATTACCTTTGTTCTGACTTGAACAGACAGGAAGGTAACCACCATGACATCATTTCTCAAAACAGCTACTGCAGTCGCTATTGGCGCGAGCTTGTCGCTCAGTGCGACCAACGCTTTCGCGCAAGAGGGCGACTTTATTCTCCGCGTCGGTGCCGCTCATGTCAGCCCCAACGACGACAGCTCCAATGTGCTGGGCACCGACGACGGCGTGTCTGTGGATGCCGGCACCAGCCTGGGCTTCAGCGGTACCTGGATGCTCAAGGACAACTGGGGCGTGGAAGTATTGGCCTCTTTGCCCTTCACTCACGATATCAACGGCACCGGCAGCCTGGACGGCATCGCCATTGGCGAGACCAAGCACCTGCCGCCCACGGTCTCCATGCAGTACTACCCCAACAGCGGTTCCGACAGCTTCAGCCCCTATGTGGGCCTGGGTCTGAACTACACGCTGTTCTTTGATGAGAAGGCCGACAGCGAGCTGAAAACCGCCTTGGGCACCAACGATGTCAAACTGGATCTGGACGACTCCGTGGGCCTGGCGGCCCAGGTAGGCGCCGACTGGAAGATCAGCGACAACCTCTACTTCAACGCCGCACTCTGGTACATCGATATTGAGACCGATGCGGATGTCGTCGTAGACGGCGCCACCGCCACCACCGTGGATGTAGGCATTGACCCCGTGGTCGCCATGATGGGCATCGCTCGACGCTTCTAAGGCAACGGAACCGCATCGCCACCGTGAATCCCCACGGTGGCGATCGCCGCCCTACCCCTCATTCAGCCAGGCCAACGCCTCGGTCTCGTCTTCGAAATAGCGCACCTCGCCGGAAATAAACCAGCTACCGACCTTGGCTAGGACTTCCTGCCAATGCTTTTGGCCGTAGATGGCAATTTTCTCAAACTCGCCACCGTGCTTGAGCCCCAGCTTGAAATCGTCCCAAGCCGCACGCGGCTCCCAACCCTCCAGCTGACTGCCATCGATCAGGGCGTAGACTTTGGGGTCTTTAACGCCCTCCAGAGCCGAGTCGATCATGGGCGTGATCTTCTCGTAGTCGGCGTGGGTCAACTTGCCCTGGGCACTCAATGAGAGAAAAAAGGTATCGCCGGTGCGTTCAATCCCCACCGACAGGCCGTGGCGTTGCATAGACATAAAAAACTCCCCTGAAAAAAACCAGTTCAGAAATTATAGTCAAGAAAAGCGCACCCGGAGCCAACCAAAGATCTTTTGCAACAACGCAGACGCGCAATAAACCAGAGTGGCTATTGGCGTGCCATAAAGAACGAACCGGGAGAGTTCGCCGTCACCAACCATCCCCACCCAGGATATAGCTACTGAGGCGAGAACGGCTGAAAAGAACACAACCCAAATACTGGGGAATGGCAATGAAAACACATCACCAATCAGCACCGAAAAGAGGAAACCAAAAAATGACACCAAAGAAAAAAGGAAACCAAACAAAACAAGCAGCAGCACCGCCCCTTCAACACCCACATCGCCCGAAAGACCGGAAAACCCGCCGGACACAAAATTGGTAAGGAAGACGCATAAAAAAGTAGCGACAAAAACGACGGAAATGTACTTAAGGAAAAGCAAAATAAGTCAGCCTTGCACTGAATCGAAATTCAAAAACGATCGCGACAAAATGCACAGCACCCAGCCATTCACGACAGTGGACGACCTCTTACCTTGTAGACGGCAAAATTAATCGCGGCGAAGACAAGGCTGGCAATCAAAAAGAAAGCACAGATCAAAGTAAAGAAATAAAGCTCATCCCAGCGCTTGATTCTGGCTATTTCCGGATTGGCTTTGGAGTAATAGACTTCCACCGACTCACCCACCTTCCATGCGGGCATCCCCATCGCCCTTCCCTTTACGGTAAAAGTGGACTGATTCACCTCAAAATCCACAATCGCCTGGGTATTGGAAGTAGTCTTGTCCCGGTTCGTCGTTACGGAAGAAGTACTGCCACTCCCGAGACCAACGACCTCACCCGAGGCAACCTCCATTCCATCCACATAAGAAGACTCGACCTGGTAGAAATAAATACTGGCGCCCGCCAGAGCCAAAACGATAATCAGGGCGGGAATGTAACGAAGAGGCATAGACTGTCCTTTTTTATCATATGAGGTCCGTATAATGATTTAAGAATATAGAAAGCCCTATTCTGACAGGCTTACCTGCAACCTAAAACATAACCTGTTACTGAATCCATAAATTTTTTACTGTTTCGATGATTAAAAAATGCATGGGAGGCGCACGATTTTAAGCTCGTGCACAGAAGATCTTATTTCACCAACTCTCTGCCTTCAAAGGTAGTGCATTTAGCTCATCTCTAGCCTCCTGCCAGCCCGGATAATGCTCATTGAGCATCGCAACGAACTGCTCATTGTGCGTAGGCTCGATCAGGTGCGCCATTTCGTGGACTATGATGTACTCAAGTAAGTCTTTTGGTTTTTTCACCAGCTCCGTATTCAGGCGGATATTGCCGACCCGGTAATTGCAACTGCCCCACTTGGTTTTCATGCGTTGCAGATAGTAGCCGGATACTCTCACACCAAGCCTGGGCTCCCACCGGCGGATCAGCGGTGGTACGGCCTCATGCAGCAAGCGTTTGTGCCATTTGTGCATCACCTCGGCACGCTTTTCTCGGCTGCTCCCCGGCCGAACGCTCAGCGTAATGTGCTTGTGACTAAGCGAAACCCCTGGTCGGCTATCGCGCTCAATTACATTCAAAAGGTAGCGGCGGCCCCACAGATAATGGCTCTCGCGCTCCACAAAGTGTCGGGGTGTTTCGCGCGACTGCTCCCTGAGCTTTGCCTGTTGGTCGCGTATCCAGCCCAGCTTGGAGATTGCGTAGGCCCGGGCCACATCCAAACGCGTGTTGGAGGGCGCGACCAAGGTGACCTGCCCGTCGGGCGGATGCACGGAAAGATGCACATTTTTGATCGCCTTACGGGTGACCTGAATCGACAGCACACCCAGCTGAATGGTCTCGGTCATTGGTAGCCCGCCTGATTTTTGATCAGCTCAAACAACGCCTGCGTGGCCTCACGATCCCGCCCCATAATCGGAAAGAGCGCATTGAGCACCTGGCTTTCCCGGGCAGCGTCACCCTTCCAACCAGCCGGGGCCTGCTCACTCATAGCACGGTCAATCTTCAGCGTCATCTCCAGTCGTGCCTGATCCTCGTCCGGTGCGGATTCGCGGACCTCGTGCGCGGGTCGAGAGGCGGCCAGAATGTCCGGCAGGTTGTTATAGATCACCTGGGCCTCACGGCGATCTACCAGCTCCGGCGGCGTATCCTCGTCACCATGACCAGCCGCCATGTTTTTGACCAGCGCCTCGGCCCGCTGCAGAAACTGTTGGTAGGAAACTGTTTCCGTACGCCAGTCCTCAATCAGGTCTTCCAGCAGTTTGGACAGTTGCTCGTAGAAACGCGGATCGGTGAGCTGGTCACGGATAATGGTCTTGCGGACATTATTGATAATGCCTTCGGCGACCGCGTTATTCGACAATCGGCCCCTCATATTCAGCTTCTTTGCGATGGCGTCATGCACGCCGGTCTCGATGATCAGCTCCATCAGCGAATAGCTATCCACCGCGCCCAGATCCTCCGCCGGGTCGGCCTGGATGTAGGTATTGATCAGGTGGCGCATGTCGGCTTCATAGGGCTTGATATCCAACTCCTCGCCGGAGTGGCGCTTAATAGCGTCGCGCACCTCACTGAAAAAAGCTACTTCGCTATTCAGTGCCGCGATCTCGCGGGTGGAATAGCCGGCCTGCTCCAGATTCTGGGAAATGGCGGAAAAGGCGCGCACAAAGCTGGCAGTGCCTTTGTAGAAGCTGATACGCAAAACCTCGGTGTCATCCAATGCCTCCGGGTTGCCCGCGTAGCCGCAGAAAGTGTGCAGGTACTGTTCCATCTCGCGGGGCGGCGGCACCGGCTCGCACAGGTACTTCAACGCCTCGCGGGCGGTGTCCAGCTTTTTTCTGCCCTCATCCAGCCAGTTCTTCAGCTCGACATTGTTTTCGGCCGCGCCGCCGTCCTCCTGATCCAGCTCATCCGAGCTGTATACGGCGATGGCCTGCTGCACGTCCCCGAACATCTGCTTGAAATCAACGATGTAACCGTAGTCCTTGTCATCGCCATCCAGCCGGTTGGTCCGACAAATCGCCTGAAACAGGTTGTGGTCGCGCAGCTCGTTGTCCAGGTAGATATAGGTGCAGGAGGGTGCATCAAAACCGGTGAGCAGCTTGCTCACCACGATCAGTAACTTGCAGTTGGCCGGCTCTTCCTTGAAGCGACGCTTCATCTCGTCCTCATACTGCTTCGTGCTCTGGCCATCCTTGAGAACATACTGCGTATAAGTGTCGAACTTGTAACGCTCATCGCTATTGGCCGGCTCTCGGGAGATGGCGTTGTGATTCGGTTCGAACGAGGTAATGATCCCACAGTACTGCCCAAAGGATGTATTCTGGAACAGGCGGAGGTAGTGGCAGGCATCGTAAATGCTCGCCACCACGAGCATCGCCGTGCCACGGTCGCTGTTCAGCCGCGGCTTGAGGCTAAAGTCCTCGATAATGTCGGCAATGATGCGCTGCTTGCGCTCGGCAGCGCTCATCAACTCTTCCAGGTTTGCCCACCGCTTGCGCAGCACCGCCTTCTGGAAATTGTTGAGGTTCCTTGTCTTCTGCTCAAACCATGTGTCGATGGCCCGCTGTGAAGTCAGCCGCTGGGGTACATCGCGCGCTTCGTATTTCAGGTCCAGAACCACCTTGTCCGCCACCGCCTCGGGGAATTTATAGGTATGAATATTTTTCCCGAAGACGCCACGGGTGGTCTGCCTGTCCTTGCGCAGCAGCGGCGTGCCGGTAAAACCAATAAAGATCGCATCCGCCAGCCAGCGTTTCATTTGCCGGTTCATGGCGCCGCCCTGGGTACGGTGACATTCGTCCACGAACACATAGAAGCGCCCGCGCACCGGCGGCGGATCGCCCTTGAGGTTGCCCGGGTCAAACTTGTGCACCAGCGCGCACAGCAGTCGCGGCGTGGTCGCGCCGAGCTTTTCCACAAACTGCGCCCTTGAGGTGATTCGTGGCGACGGCGCATCCTCGCCCACCACCCCGGCATTATGCATCACCCCCACTATCTGCTTGTCCAGCTCATCGCGGTCGGTCACCACCAGGATGCGCGCTTCAGGGTCGTACTCCATCAGCCATTTGGCCAGCAGTACCATCAGAATGCTTTTGCCGCTGCCCTGGGTGTGCCAAATGACCCCGCCCTCACGCTGGGCAATGCGCGCCTGGGCGGCCTTGATGCCCGCGTACTGGTGCGGCCGGGGCACTTTCTTCTGGCCAGCGTCAAAAATAATGAAATCGCGAATCAGCTCCAGCAAACGTGCCTTGCCACACATCTGAGCCAACGGCCGGTCCAGCAGCGTACCCTCGGTCAGCGCGCCGCCTTCCTCCTCGTCCTTCCACTGCACAAAGAACTGTTCCGGTGTACCAGTGGTGCCGTAGCGCAGCCCCTGGGAATCACTGCCGGCGAAAAGCAGTTGTACCGTGCTGAAAAAGCCCTGATTGAAAATCGGCTCCTGATTGGTGATCAGCTGGCGCACACCATCGGCAATCTCCACGGAACTGCGCTTGAGCTCGATCACCGCGATGGCGATGCCATTGATATACAGCACGAGGTCGGGCCGGCGCTCGTGCCCACCCTTGAGAGTGACCTCTTCAGCCAGCGCGAAATCATTGTTTTCCGGGTGGTCCCAGTCGATCAGGTGAACAGTTTCGTGTGCCTGCCCGACGGCTATCTGCACCGGCGCCCCGTAGCGCAGCAGGTTGTAGGTGCGGAGATTAGCCTGATACAGCGTTACGCCGGTGACATCGGCTGCTGCCTCGAGTTTTTGCAGGGCGGCGGCGATATGCGCCTCGGAGTAGCCGCGCTCATGCAGGTTAGCACGCAGCAGCTCGACCTCGATAGCCCGGTTGTTCTCGCGCTGGTGCCAGTCGCCCAGATACCGGTAGCCGAGGCCATCCGGATGATTGCCGTCGGTGAACAGATCCACCACACGGTTCTGGGTCAGGCGCTCGGGGCGGGCCACATTAGTCATTGGCAACCGCCCCCTTGGCCAGGTCAGCCTTGAACACGTCTATCATCGCGTCATAATGGCGCCTGATCTCGTCCTTCCCCCACTCGTACTTCCCCGACTCGTCTGGCTGCATCATCAGCCACTGCTTGATGCTGTCCAGCCCCCCCGCTTCGTAATGATCCTTTTTCGCCTTGGGCATGTAACGGCTCAGAGTCGAGTTTTTACTATGGCTGATCAGGCACAAATTGCCGAATGAATGAAGAACTTCCTCCTGGAGCCGGGCGTGGCCTTCCATGGGATTCTGAGGGTAGAAGTGCTCTACCGAACTACGGAATGAAAACTCATAGTCACGAATTCGACCTTTCTTCTTTCTGTACTCAAGCCACAGCAGGTAATCCAGGTAGTTAAACACCAGGTTATTGACAATATTTCCATAACGCAATCTCGATTCATCAACATCGCCCCAGTCGCAAGCCTTCAGAGCGCCCTCATTTTGATAAATCATGTCGTAATATTCCGCACCGGAACCTTGCGCGAGAAACCGGTCATACACAAAACAGCGGGCAACTGATTCCAGCCTCTCCAGATATTCGGGATATTTTACCTCAGTGCTTTGATAGAGAAAGTGCAAGACCGCATTAAGCCAATGCTTGTAGACCATGGTTGGCGCCGAGACATGCAGGGCAGACTGCAGCATCAATATCCGCCGGTTAGCGTCGTCACCCTGATCTTCATCGCCAAAAGTGTTGACATAATCATTGCTCTTGCTTGAAGACTGCCATTTCAGGCGCTTCAAGCTCCAGGCATCGACATTCCCGGCAAACTCCCTTTTGATAATGTAGTGATCGAACAGGAGCTTGCACCTGAGCAAATCGTAAACAAAGTGTTTCACCCGCTTCTCAGCGTCACCCGTACGAAGCACATGTTTCTCAAAGACGCTGATCAAACGCTTGTCATCCAGCGTAATATCCTGTCCGGTCGAAACTCTCAGCACCTGCAAAAGAAAGTTCGGAAAGTTGATTACGGTATTGAAGCGTTCAGGCGGTTCATCGTCACCACGCTCTGTACTTTTGCGTTTACCCTTATGAAAACCCGGCTTGATGATGTCAGTCAACCGCAACGCCTTCCCTGAATCTGAGTTCTCATGGGCATTCGCGAGCAGTGACGAAAGCTCGGCAAAGTTGCCCGGCACCAGCCGCCCCCAATCTTCCTTGCCGAAAAGGCCATCTCGCTGATCCCGGGTAAAGCCCATCTGGATATAGCGCCCCATGTTGGAACAAGCCTCCCAGACCCGATGCAAAACCGGGTGATCTTTCTCATCAAGCACGCTCATAAGGCGGGATTTGAGCACTTCGTGCTTTTCAAGTTGCTCGCCCCTGTTATTCATAATCTCGAAATAGTGGTTAAGGTCGGTATCATCCGGCACCTGCACGCGCATGATCTGCACCTGACCTGATAGGTATTTAGCAAAAGCGGGAAGGGTGGCCTGAGGACTATTTTCAATCAACCTGGGCAGAAGCTTCTGAACAAGCTGGTAGCCGTTAATGATATCGCTGTTGTATTCATCGGTATGAAACCGGTCCGCATGCTTTCCCACAGCCTTGCCTTCAAAGATCGCTGCCAATGCACGGTCTGATTTCGGGCGGCTTTCAAAGCGCACACATTGGCGATCAAACCATTGCGCGTCCGCGAGTTCATCTTTTCTGCTACGAAAGTACGACGCCAGCAAGCACAAGGTCGTGAGGCGCTGCTGGCCATCAATTACTTCATACAACGGGCGCTCACTCGCTTGCTGCGTTCTCCGGAACACCACCAGCGTGCCGATATAATAGGGCTTTTCGGCATTGCTATGGGCCGGTTCGCCTGGCATCTCGTCCAGCACATCCTGAATCAACTGGGTGACCTCCCCTTCGCCCCAGGCGTAATTGCGCTGGTACATGGGGATAACATAATCTGCTTCATCGCTGAACAGGCCCCTGACCGAAAGCTGACTGATGCCATCACTCACAGTAGCGCATCTCCCTGAACAGCTTTTCGATATCCTCAACTTTGGTCGCATTCGAGGCCTGTAACACGGACAAATCGACGCCGAGAAAATCCACCGGCCGGGTCGCTTCCTTAATCAGCAAGAACATATTTTTATCAAGCACATAATTGTCCATGGTGGCCAGCTGTACGGCCTTCATTTTCAGGCGAAGGCTATAAGCCCAGATAAAGGCTTTCTCTATCGCTCTCGGAATCTCCACCATACCGAATTTGTCGATATAGGCGATCATCACGCAGTCAAACAGGGACCGCACATAGCGATCCCCCATGCGATGCTTACCCTCGTACTTCCTAAGGGTTATCATAATCCGGGAGGAGAACCCTTCCAGTGGAAGAAGGTTGTTTCCCTGAAACTGCCCGATCTTAGATTGATAGTGGGCAACCATTTCGAAGAATCGCCTACCATTGATAATGATTTGATTCAGATTAAAAGGAAATTCCAGTTGGCGATCATACTTGTTGTAGTCGTCCACAAACTGATGGGCCATGCGAAGCTGTTCCACATAGGGAAAGTGATGAATGCGATCTATATTGACGCCTTTGAAAAGGTGCGTATGCTCCTTGCCGAAATAACGCGCCGAGGCACCACGGGACCAGTTTCGGATGCGGAATAGATAACGGGAAAAAAGCTTTGCCAGTTCATCGGTTTCGCAGCTTTCCCAGTGACTGACCACTTCGGCTTTTCGGGGTTCGTCCTCGGCTGAGAACTCGCGTAGATGAAAGGCCTTCAGCAGGTCGTGTGGCTCCAGATCGCGGCCCCGGGCATTCTGGGAATCGAAAAACTGAAACGCCTCGGAGATATTATCCAGCTCGAAATAAACCAGCTCACACTTGTTGAGCAGGAAATCAACCATCTCCTCGGTGAAATCCGGCCGTGACACAATACGACTGACCGCCAGGTAGTTGTTATGGATATTGGCCTGTGAGATAGCGCTGTCAAACCGAGGATTGAAATTCAGCAGGCAAGCATACAACTCATTGAGCTGCTTACGCAGATCCGGCCATTTAATCGAATTTTCGCCTGCTCGCGCAGGCAGGCGCTCATTGACCAAAGCCAAAACGCCCAGCATCAGGCTGATGGTTCGCTGCTGACCATCCACGATATTGCGTTTGCCCTTGTGTTGATGAAACACAACCGTGCCCAGCCGATAGGCGCCCTTGTCCTTGTGCAGGGCAATATCGGAAAACAGCTGATTGATATGCTTGCCGGTCCATTTGTAGGGCCGCTGGTACTCGGGAATGGCCAAGTCGCCATCCGCCAGCAACTCCCGGACGCTGAGCAGGCCTTTGTTGAGCGGACTGGCGGCGGTCATACCAGTCGCGTCCTTCCGGTCAGCAGCTCCTGCATCATCGCCTGCTTGAGTTCGGCAGTCTTGATGCGGCGCTGTTCCAGGGCTTCGAGTTCGGCGTCCATGTCGGAAAGGATGGAGGCGATGGCAAATTGCTCGTCAGGATCACTCGGTAGCCAGACTTCAACAGTTTTGATGTCTGCGGAATTAACGGAATCGAAAGTCGAGCCTTTCGAATGCTTCGCCCAACTTGGCTCAAGATAGATTAGATAGTGATAAAGAAACTCATTCGTAGACCGAAGTGCGCAAACTCCGCGACCAAGACAGACTTCAAACGTGGCGCGCGATATCTCGCCAACTGGAGCCCGGACCGACATAAGGATATCCCCTGCTCGACCGTGCTTAGTAATCTGGGTTGTGAACACTCGTTTAATCGTTTTTCGCCCATCAATGTCCGCGTTTCCCTGAATCAACGGAAGACCATCCCCGCTTAAATTGTAATTAGATGAATTCGGTGATTGTCCCATGACAATATGAGCAAGGTCGTCAAGCTGCTTCACCCTCCACTCCCCCTCAAAACCCGGCAGGCGTGTTTCGCCGTTGAGGAGTTTCTGCATGGCGGCCTGTTTAAGGTCGCGCTTTTTGGCGATCAGCTGGTCCAGCCCCTCGATCAAGGCATCAACATCGCTCAAGGCGGTGGCGATGGCGCGTTGTTCAGAAATACGAGGAGGAAGCGGGACACGATATTGCCTTAAACTTCCAACCAACACACTCGGTTGACTGGAACTTGATGAAAATCGCTCGACCTCCCTATTAGCGAGAGAACTCATGAGAAAATTCGCAAGAAAGTGAGGGCTTATATACTCTGGGTCGGGGGTGATTCTCGCGATATTTTGTTGGATATGATATTTATTGTCGTCGTTGATCACGACAGCATTGCCGATCGATCCTACGCATGGATAGACCACATCACCTTTGCATAAACGTGAGCGTTTTAATTTCAGTGAAAGTTTATTCGAAATTCTAACAACATCCCGCTCGATAATTTTCCCTTGACCAATATTGAACCCGCGCAGTGCTATGATCTCCCCATCCGGTGATTCTTTCCATAATGAGGTGTATTCAGCCCCAGCAAGGCGGGAAATGATCGAAAGGTTGTGGAGCGGCTTCACATCCCAATCCTCCGGAATTACCCCCACTTCAGTCTGCTTGTAGCCAATCGGCACCGTCGTCTGGCCCATCTGCAGGTCATACTCCGCCGAGGCATCATGCATTACCGTTCCTTCCCGGTTTACGCCCATGTCGCCCCCACCTGCTTCAGGTGCTCGTCCACCCGCGCCGACAGCGTTTCCACGCGCTCGGTCAATTCTGGCAGCGGTGTCGCGTAGCGTTCGGCCAATTCCCGCACGCGGCCGGTGAGTGTCTCGGAGACGCGTTCCAGATCACCCTGCACGGCGGCTTCCATGGCCGTGAGCCATTTGTCGTCCACTACCAGGGTCTTGATCTCATCCACGCTCAGTTGCGGGTATTTGTCGTAGGCGAGCAGGTCGAGAGCGGCCTCGCGCTCCTTGATCTGCTTCTTGAGGTCGCTCTGTTTTTTGTCCAGTTGGCTCCACTGCTTGAGCACCCGGGCCTCGTCGGCGACGTCCGGGTCGCCCTTGATCTCTTTGAGCCGTTTGCTGACTTCGCCCTTGTTGATCTTGTCCAGCTCGGCGAAGGCGCCGTCCTCGCCGCCGTGTTCTTCTTCCAGTTCGGTCTGCTCGGCGGCCAGGGATTCCAGCTCGGTTTGCAGGGCTTCGAGTTCGGCCTGTTCGTCGGCGAAGTAGCGGGCGACCAAATAGGGCTTGGGAATCAGGTCGCAGGTCCAGCCCTTGTCTTTCATCTGCCCCTTTTTCTTGCCGGTTTTGATCTCTTCCAGCACCCGGCGGGGTTCAGCCACCCAGCCGTCGGCGGTGATCTCGTACGCGTCGTCCTGCAGGGCCTCAAACCAGTAGTCCATCAGGTGCTGGTAGAGGTCGTAGGGGTCAAGCAGCGGTGCAGCGCGGAAGGTCTCCAGCAGATCCTCACCGATGGTGGTGATAAGTGCCTTTGGCTGGCCGTCCACATCAAAGCCCTTCAGCACCGGAGTGTTGCGCTCGCGCCATTGCTGGAACAACTCAGTGACCCGGGCGCGGAAGGCGGCGAACTCGTCGTGCTCGAGGATGGCGGGCTTGATGTCCTGGGCCTCGACGGCCAGATCGGCGTAGCCCGGCTCTCTGGCGCGGAACAGGGTCTCCCGCAGGGCGGGAAAGACCTGCCAGTAGGCGCTCAATCCCGGCACCGGCGGGATAGCGGCTTCGTCGCCATCGATATCACGCTCGGGGATGCCGCCATTCAGGTGAGCGTGGATGTCATGGCGGTCTTCCGGTTCGCTGGTGTCGATATAACGCGGCAGGTTGAGGTTGTAGTCGTTCTTTTCATCTGCGATCTCGTCGAAAGGCACCATGCGGGCGTAGCGCGCAATGGCGGCCTGCTTGTTGAAGGTATCGACGATACGGTGAATGTCCTGCTCGCGCAGGCGGTTCTTGTTGCCGTCCTTGATGAAGCCTTTGGAGGCGTCGATCATGAAGATGCCCTTACGCGCCTGGGCGTTGTCCTTGTCCAGCACCAGGATGCAGGCGGGAATGCCAGTACCGTAGAACAGGTTGGCGGGCAGGCCAATGATGCCCTTGAGGTAGCCGGAGCGCACCAGCTGCTTGCGGATGACGGCTTCGGCATTGCCACGGAAGAGCACGCCGTGGGGCAGGATGACCGCACCCTTGCCGGTGCTTTTCAGTGAGCGAATGATGTGCAGCAGGTAAGCGTAGTCGCCCTGCTTGGCCGGCGGCACGCCCCAGGCAAAGCGCTGGTAGAGGTCCTCGGCCGGGGTCAGCCCGGTGCTCCAGCTCTTGTCGGAGAACGGCGGATTGGCCACCACATAGTCGTAGGTGCGGAGCCCCTCACCATCCCTGAACTTGGGGTTGGACAGGGTGTCGCCCTGCACGATGTTGGCGGTGGGAAAGTCGTGCAGGATCATGTTCATGCGGGCAAGACCGGCGGTGGTCACGTCCTTTTCCTGCCCTTCCAGGGTGATGTGCTTGCCGGCCTCGGCGGCGACCTTGAGCAGTAGCGAGCCCGAGCCGCAGGTTGGATCGTAGGCGGTGGTTGAGGCCACGGCGGTCTCCGGCGAAATACCGATCACCTGGGCAATCACCCGGCTGACCTCGGAGGGGGTGTAGAACTGGCCCTTGCTCTTGCCGCTTTCCGAAGCGAAGTGGCGCATCAAGTATTCGTAGGCATCGCCGAGGATGTCGTCGTGCTCGGCGCGGTTCTTGGCGAAGTTCAGCTCCGGCTTTTGAAAAATACTAACAAGATTGGTGAGACGATGTACCTTTGCTGGCCCCTCACCCAGTTTGTTTGGGTCGTCAAAATCGGGGAAGTCACTGCGCGCCAGACGCTCATTGGCATCGATCAGCGGCTGAATGATCTGTGTGTTGATCCTGTCGCCGATATCACTCTTGCCCTTGAGCTTGACCATGTCGGCGAAGCCGGCCCCCTCGGGGATAACCACCGGCGGCTTGAAGCCGTCGTAATCGGCGTACTTGTCCGAGATGTACTTGATGAACAGCATGAACAGGACATAGTCCTTGTACTGGGATGCATCCATGCCCCCGCGCAATTCATCGCAGGAGGCCCAGAGGGAGCTGTAAAGTTCGGATTTCTTGATTGCCATATTAGATTACTTGCTCAACATATTTCTGGATATCAGGGTGTGGATAGATGCCCAACAGTTACATCAGGGGCATTGAGCCGCACACCTCTTCGTTATATTTTTCCAATCCTTTGAATTTATTAAATTTCTTTGGAGATCTGAGGCAATTTTGACGCGTCCCTGTGTTTGTTGCGAGTGTAAGTTAGCACAGGGTTTGTGTGTTTTGGGAGAGATTCTGGATAAGCGCGGTGCGCTTTCCGGAATGACGCCCCCTCTCCCCGGCCCTCTCCCACAAGGGGAGAAGGGGTTGCCGAAGGGGGATTCCGGCAGATTGCTTTGCGGGGTTCGCAATGACGGTGTTGTGGTTGCTGTGGCGGTCGCGGCGGGGGCGCCGCTCCTACGGGCTGACGCACCCTCTCCCCCGGCCCCTCTCCTGCTGGGGGAGAGGGTGGTTGCCGAATTGAGATTCCGGATAGCCGCTTCGCGGCTTCCGGAATGACATGGTTCAGTCTTCGTCTTCTTCGATTTGTTCGGGGACTTCGACGATGACCGGGGGTTCTTTGAGTTTGGGGTTGTATTCGCCCAGGGGCTGGTTGGCCTTGGGGATGACCAGGGCATTGCTGCCGGCTTCGCTTTGCGGGTCGACCACCGTCTGGCCGGGCTCGGCCTGGTAGTAGGGCGGCGGGTTTTTGGCGCTGTGTTTGCCGCCGCAGGCGGTGAGCAGTACGGCGGCGGTGAGGCACAGGGCCAGTCGAGTCAGGTTCATGAAAGTACTCCGGCGGCGCGCAGGGCTTCGCGCACTTCTTCGTGGTAAGTCTCGTTCAGCTCGGTCATCGGCAGGCGCAGAGCCGGGCCGATCATTCCCATTTCCGCCAGCGCCCACTTCACGGGAATGGGGTTGGCTTCCAGAAACAGCGTGGAGTGCAGACCACGCAAGGGGGCGTCCAGTTCCTGGGCCCTGGCGCGGTCGCCGTTGATGGCCGCTTCGCACATGGCGTGCATCTGGGCCGGGGCGACATTGGCGGTGACCGAGATATCGCCCTTGCCGCCGAGGAGCATGAACTCCATGGCAGTGGCGTCGTCACCGGTGATCAATACCATGCGGTCACCCACGCGGTCGAGCAGTTCCCGGGCCCGGGCGAGGTCGCCGGTGGCTTCCTTGATGCCCACGATGTTGTCGATGTCGGCCAGGCGCTCGACGGTGTCGGGCAACATGTCGATGGCGGTGCGGCCGGGCACATTGTAGAGCAGCTGCGGAATGTCCACTTCCGTGGCGATCTTCTTGAAGTGCTGATACAGGCCCTCCTGGCTGGGCTTGTTGTAGTAGGGGGTAACCAGCAGGCAGGCGTCGGCACCGGCGGCCTTGGCCGATTTGGTGAGGTGCATGGCCTCGGAGGTGGCGTTGGCGCCGGTGCCGGCAATCACCGGTACTTTGCCATCGGCGAAAGCCACGGTCTGGCGAACGACTTCGGCGTGTTCCTCAAAACCCACCGTGGCCGACTCGCCGGTGGTGCCCATGGAGACAATGGCATCGGTGCCGTTGTCTATATGGAACTTGACCAGCTTTTCCAGCG
This sequence comes from Pseudomonadota bacterium, assembly GCA_051747425.1. GTDB lineage: Bacteria > Pseudomonadota > Gammaproteobacteria > HTCC5015 > HTCC5015 > HTCC5015. The sequence continues at coordinate 24,870 of JBNJGD010000003.1, read as the reverse complement.
TGCCGTAATCGATGGCGCCATCACTGTGCATTGGCGTGACCAATGCGACCATACTGCCTTGAAACATAAGTAATCCCGGTATCGTTGAGAGTGTCCCCGTCGGGCGATGATAAATCGCCGGTGCCCGTCATATCAAGCAAACGGCGCCCTTTCTGCCCCCGGGAAAAGCCGTTTGCACTCCCCCGGCGCTCGTGTAACACTCAAAGCGTGTTTGCTGGAAACGAGATTGAAACCAATCTGATGGCAACCCCGCCAGAAAAGCGCCGAAGCATTGCCAGTCGGCCAAAGACAAGCGGTTCTCTCGCTTGCCTGTCAGCGACACCCTTCAATATGACTCTCAGCACACCTTACTCAGGAGTACCCCATGAGCATTGAGGTTGGTCAAACCATCCCCGACATCACCCTGCCCGCCTCCGGCGGCAAAGAGATTGCCCTCAGCGATTACCGGGGCAAGAACCTGGTTCTTTACTTCTACCCCAAGGACAGCACCCCCGGTTGCACCACCGAGGGCCAGGACTTCCGCGACCACAAGTCGGATTTCGAGGCCTGCAATACTGTGATCCTGGGCGCGTCCAAGGACAGCGTCCGCCGCCACGACAATTTTATCGCCAAGCAGGACTTCAACTTCGACCTGCTCTCGGATGAAGACGAAACCCTCTGCCGCGCCTTCGATGTGATCAAACTCAAGAAGATGTACGGCAAGGAGTTCGAGGGCATTGAACGCAGTACTTTCCTGATCGACACCGAGGGCGTACTGCGAAAAGAGTGGCGCAAGGTCAAGGTAAAAGGCCATGTCGAGGAAGTCCTCGAGGCCGCCAAGGCACTGTAAAGCAAGGGGCTCAAACGAGCCCCTTTTTTTTGGCCCCGACAGCGGGGCGCACTACCGGGGAGGCCATCATGGTCCGACAAAAAAAGCTGTTTGTACTCGACTCCTCCGTCCTCATCCACGACCCCACCGCCCTGTTCCGCTTTGAAGAGCACGACATCTACATACCCATGATGGTGCTCGAGGAGCTCGACGCCAGCAAGAAGGGGCATTCCGAAGTGTCGCGCAACGCGCGCCAGGCCAGCCGCTTCTTCGACGACCTGATCCGCAGCCAGGGCGATGCCGCCATCGACGATGGCATCGAGCTGGCCGGCATCGCCCCGGTGCGTTTGGAGGGCGAGGCCCTCAGCGGCAAGCTCTTCTTTCAGACCCACGATCACCAACCCAACCTGCCCGAGGGCCTGCCCTACGACATCGCCGACAACAAGATCCTGTCATCGGCGCTGTTCATGGCCGAGCAGCGCGGCGAGGATCAGGTGGTGCTGGTGTCCAAGGACACCAACCTGCGCATCAAGGCCAAGGTGCTGGGCCTGCGCTCGGAGGACTACACCACCGACCAGGCCTTGGACGATCTCGACCTGCTGCACAACGGCGTCGAGACACTGGCTGGCGACTTCTGGGAAAGCCACAGCCGCGAGATGGAATCCTGGAACGAGGACGGCGCCACCTACTACCGGGTCAAGGGCGAGGATGTCCGCCACTGGTATCCCAACCTGTGCCTGCACCTGGACGACGACAGCGACTTCAAGGCCATCGTCCGCGAGGTCAACGGCGACGAGGCCATGATCGAATACGCCCGGGACTACAGCCAGGAGAACCACTGCGTGTGGGGTGTGACCGCGCGCAACCTGGGGCAGAACTTCGGCTTTAATCTGTTGATGGACCCGGAGGTGGACTTTGTCACCATCATGGGCATGGCGGGCACGGGCAAAACCCTGATGACCCTGGCGGCGGCCCTGACCCAGACACTGGATCTCAACCGTTACCGGGAGATCATCATGACCCGGGCCACTGTCTCGGTGGGCGAGGACATCGGTTTTTTACCCGGCACCGAGGAAGAGAAGATGACCCCCTGGATGGGCGCCCTGATGGACAATCTGGAAGTACTCACCCAGAGCGACCACCAGAACGACTGGGAAAGGCAGGTGACCAGCGAACTGGTCAAAAACCGCATCAAGATCCGCTCGCTCAACTTCATGCGCGGGCGCACCTTTCTCAACAAATTCCTGATCATCGACGAGGCCCAGAACCTGACACCCAAACAGATCAAGACCCTGGTCACCCGCGCCGGCCCCGGTACCAAGGTGGTGTGCCTGGGCAATGTGGCCCAGATCGACACGCCCTATCTCACCGGAACGACCTCGGGGCTGACCTACGCGGTAGACCGCTTCAAGCGCTGGGCGCACAGCGGACACATCACATTGACCGTGGGCGAGCGCTCGCGACTGGCGGACTTCGCCGCCGAGGCGCTTTAGGCCGCTGACGGATCGTTGGCCTTGGGCTCCAGCTCATCCAGCCGGGGCCAGGCCTTGATCACCGCCTGCACCAGGGTGGCCAGGGGAATGGCAAAGAACACGCCCCAGGCGCCCCAGACGCCGCCGAAGAACACCACGGCGGTGATGATGGCCACCGGGTGCAGCTTGACCACCTCGGAAAACAGGATGGGCACCAGCACATTGCCGTCGATCACCTGAATGACCTGATAGGCAATCAGCAAATACAGAAACTGGGCACTAAAGCCCCACTGGAAAAAGGCAATCAGGGCAATCGGCACGGTCACGGCAATGGCGCCGATGTAGGGCACGATCACCGAGACACCCACCAGGGCGCTCAGCAGCAGGGCGTAGTTGAGGCCCATAAAGGAAAAGGTGGCGTAGGTCACCACCCAGATAATGCCGATCTCGATGAATTTACCGCGCACATAGTTGCCGATCTTCATATCGACTTCGTGCCAGACTTCCTTGATCAAATCGTTGTTGCTGGGGGCGAAGCCGCTCAACCAGCCCAGGATGATCGCCTTGTCCTTGAGCATAAAGAACATCAGGATCGGGACGAGCACAATGTAAATCAGCAGGGTGATCAGGTTGCCCGCCGAGGCGATGGAGAAGGTCACAAAACTCTGGCCCAGGTTGCCGATCTCGCCGCGCAGGGAGTTGATCAGATCGCTCACCTGCTGCTCGCTGAACAGCTCCGGGTATTTGGCCGGCAGGGTCAGCAGATAGGTCTGGGCCCGGGCCACCATGTGGGGCAGTTCGCGAAACAGCTCGGCCACCTGGTTGGACAGCAGGGGCACCAGGCCGAACAGCAGGAACAGGGTCAAGCCCAGGGAAAACAGCAAAACCACGGTGACGGCCACCAGGCGCGGCACGCGCACAGCCTGCATTTTGAGGACGAGGCCCTCGAGCAAGTAGGTCAGTACCACGGCCGCCAGAATCGGCGCCATGATGTCGCCCACCAGCAATACCAGCAGCAACCCGCCAATCAGAATCAGCGCCAGGCTGATCACACGGGGGTCGGAAAAATGTCGTTGGTACCACTGGCGAATAAACTCAATCACAGCACTGTCGGGCCTCCCTTTCGGCTTCCCATCTTATCCGCTATGCTAGATCGACACCACATGGAAGAGCATGATGAAACTCAAATACTGTCTGATTTCACTCCTTCTGTTCACCGCCCTCGGCGGCGCTTCCGATATGCAAAAGTGGGTGGATGAGAACGGCCAGGTACACTACGGCGAGAAGCCCCCCGAGGGCGCAGTCACGGAGAAGATCGACACCGGCGGAGCCAATGTCATCGACACCAGCGACCAGCGTCGCCGTATGAAGTCCATGGCACAGGAGGCCGACTCCCGCCGCTCTTACCGGGAAAAACAGGAACAGGAAAAGAAGCAACAGGAAAGCCAGCAGGCCCAACGCAACCAACAACTCTGTGAACGGGCCAAACAGCGCATTGGCATCTACCGGCAGAAAACGCCGGTATTTACCACCAAATCCGATGGCGGCCGCGATTATGTCGAAGACGACGAGCGAGCCGACATCATCGCCAAACTGGAAAAAGACATTCGGCGCTACTGCCGCTAGGAGAGACGATGAAACCCCTACTGATATTTTTCACCGCCCTGGCAATGGCCCTTAGTGCCAATACGGCTTGGGCCAAGATGTACAAATGGGTCGACGATGAGGGTCAGACTCACTACACCCAGACACCACCCCCGGAATACGCGCGGGAACAGGGCAGCGTCGCCCCGCCACCGCCGCCCTCCGAATCGCCGGAAAAGGCTGCCGAGCGCTTTGAAAAAATGCGCAAAAATCTTCAGGAAGACATCGAAGCCGAGCAGAAAGCCGAGGAAGAGCAGAAGGAAAGCCGCAAAGCCGCAAAAGAGCAGGCAGACCGTTGCAAAAAGGCCAAAACCTGGCTGAGACAGCTGGAGAACAACGCCCGATTGAGAGAAGTTAACGAAGACGGCGAGTATGTCGTGCTGGATGACAGCGTCCGCCAGGAGCGACTGGACAAGGCTCGGGAATTGGTGAAAAAAGAATGCGGCAACTAGGGGCATTGCTTTAGAATGTCCCACCGTTTTCGCCAATACCCAGCAAGAGAGACCCATGCGCCTCAGCCAGTTTCCCCTTTCGACGCTTAAAGAGACACCCAGCGACGCCGAAATTGTCAGCCACCAGTTAATGCTGAGAGCCGGTTTGATCCGGCGCCTGGCGTCGGGGCTCTACACCTGGATGCCGCTGGGTCTGCGCGTACTGAAGAAAGTGGAGGCCGTGGTTCGCGAGGAGATGAACGCCGCCGGCGGTGTCGAGTTGCTGATGCCGACGATTCAACCCACCGAACTGTGGCAGGAGTCGGGGCGCCTTGAGCAGTACGGCCCCGAACTGCTGCGTTTCAGCGATCGCCACGAACGCGAATTCTGCTACGGCCCGACCCACGAGGAAGTCATCACCGACCTGGCGCGCAAGGAGCTCAAGAGCTACAAGCAGCTGCCGGTCAATTTCTATCAAATTCAGCTCAAATTCCGCGACGAAATTCGTCCCCGCTTCGGTGTGATGCGCTCGCGGGAATTTGTCATGAAGGACGCCTACTCCTTCCACTTGGATGGCGAATCACTGGAGCAGACCTACCAGGCCATGTACCGGGCCTACAGCAATATCTTTGAGCGTTTGGGCCTGCAGTTCCGCGCCGTCCACGCCGACACCGGCGCCATTGGCGGCCAGGCCTCCCACGAATTTCATGTCCTCGCCGACAGCGGCGAGGACGCCATCGCCTTCTGCCCCGACAGCGACTTTGCCGCCAATGTCGAACTGGCCGAGTGTCTGGCGCCCGGGGTCCAGCGCCCGGCACCCGGCGCCGCCATGGAGCGCGTGGCCACGCCCGGGGCCAAAACCATCGACGAGCTGTGTCAGCAGTTCGATATGAGCCCGGAGCAGACGGTCAAAACCCTGATCGTCGAGGCCAGCGAGGACTGCGAGCAGGACTACATCGCTCTGCTGGTCCGCGGCGATCACGAACTCAACGACCTCAAGGCGGAGAAACACCCCTGGGTGGCGGCACCGCTGGCCATGGCCGATGAAAAGGCCATCCGCCAGCAAGTCGGCGCCGGCCCCGGCTCCCTGGGCCCCGTCGAGCTGTCCCTGCCGATCATCGCCGACCGCGCCGTGGTCGCCCTGGGCGGCTTTGCCAGCGGCGCCAACGAGGACGGTTACCACCACTTCAATATCCACTGGGAGCGGGATCTGCCGCTGCCCGAAGTGGCCGACCTGCGCAATATCGTCGCCGGCGACCCCAGCCCCGACGGTGCCGGTTCGGTGGAGATCGTCCGCGGCATCGAGGTGGGCCACATCTTCCAGCTCGGCGACAAGTACTCCCGGGCCATGGGCGCCACAGTGCTCGACGAGAACGGCCGCGAGGCGGTCATGACCATGGGCTGTTACGGCATTGGCGTGACTCGCGTGGTGGCCGCCGCGATTGAACAGAATCACGACGATCGCGGTATCACCTGGCCCGAGGCCATCGCCCCGTTCCAGCTCGCCATCGTGCCGCTCAACCAGCACAAATCAGAGCGCGTGCGCGACTACGCAGAGGACCTCTACCGCCGCTGCCAGGCGCTCGGCATCGATGTCGTTCTCGACGACCGCGAGGCGCGCCCCGGCGTCAAATTTGCCGATATCGAGCTGGTCGGTATCCCCCACCGGCTGGTGGTGGGCGATCGCGGACTGGACCAGGAGTCGCTGGAATACCGCGGACGCTGTGACGAGCAAAACCGGGACATTCCCCTGGACGAGCTCGAGGCGTTCCTCTCCGGCCTGACACCGACTTGAGCGACGACGAGCGCGTTCAACTGGCCGATGCCGACAATCGCGATGCGGGCAGCGCGCCCCGGGCAGTGGTCCGCCGCGACAACCTGATTCATCGCGCCGCCTATATCTTTGTGCTCTCTCCGCTGGGTTCGCTGTGTGTCCAGCGCCGCAGCGCCGACAAGGACATCTACCCGGATTACTGGGACCTGGCCGCGGGCGGTGTGGTCGGCCACGGCGAAAGCCCCGACACCACCGCCGAGCGCGAGCTCAAGGAAGAGCTGGGCATTCGCGATCAACCCCTGACGCCCCATGGCGAGTTCTTTTACCACAACGATCTGTGCCAGGTCTGGGGCCATGTCTACGCCTGCCTGTGGGACGGCGAGATCCTGCCCCAGGCCAGCGAGATCGCCGACTGGCGCTACCTGTCCCCCGAGGATGTGGGTGCCTTTATCCGCGAACGGGCGGTCACTCCCACCACCATGAGAGCCTACGAAACCCTGCTGAACCTGGAGACGGGGAGCCTGGCATGAGCATAAAGTGGCTCCTTTTCGCTGGCTGCCTGCTCGGGGCACTGACCGCCCGGGCAGAGGAGACCGGGGAACCGCCCAGCGAGTGTCAGGGCACCGTCGGCGAGGTTCGCTTTGAGGGCGCCAGTCGCAGTCAGCGCGCCTACCTCATCGATGTCACCGCACTGCACGCCGGTACGCCCTGCGATGAAGACATTCTGCGGGCAGCCCGCCAGGCGCTGATGGACACCGAACTGTTTCACTCGGTCAAAATGGATTTCCGGGAGACGCCCCAGGGCACGAATGTCACCTTCATTATCAAGGAAAAATTTTACTGGTTGCCCCTGCCCCGCATCGAACGCAGCTCTGACGGTGAGATCAGCGTAGGCGGCCAGCTCAAGGCCTACCACCTGTGGGGCCTCAACCACACTCTGGACCTGACCTCGGAAGTCAGCCGTCAGGACGAGGGCGCCGGCAACAAAACCTATACCCACGCGATTGAATACAGCGCGCCCCGACTGGTTGCCCTGGACTACGGCTTTGCTGTGGCCGGCGAGTGGGAGAATTCCGAGCGCAAGCTGTACCTGGGCGGCGAGGTCATTGGCGAGGCCGACACCCTGGACGAAGGCGGCAGCATCGCGGTGCGCCACTGGCTGACGCCCCGGCGTTCGGACGAACGATTGAGCATCGACTACGGTTTCCGCTGGAAAGACCGGGAATTCGAATTGCTGCGCGGCGACGCGGGCGACCATCGAGGTGGCCAGCTGGGCCAGTTTTCGCTGGGGCTGGGGTGGACCGATGTGCATTTTGGCGAGTACCGCCGCACCGGCCGACAGGCGCAAATCATCGCCAGCCTGTCCCGCCCCGGCACCAACTCCGACTTCAACTACGAACAACTGCGCCTCGTCTGGCGCGAGTACAAAGCACTGGACTGGCACTATCTGGACAATCTGAACACCCAGGTAGTCATGGGCTACAGTTCGGGCAACGCCTTTGGCGCCGAGACCTTTTCCCTGGGCGGCAGCAGCTTCATTCGCGGCCTGGAGGACAACAGCGACCACGGTTTCAACATGCTGCAGGTCAACTTTCAGTACCTGAGCGCCTTGAAAAATATCCCCACCCTGCGCTGGGGCGGGTTCATCGATACCGGCAATGTCTACCCAAAGGACAGCTACCGACTCAAGGACCTGGAGTACAGCCTGGGTGCCAGTCTTCGCTGGAAAGTGCGCTGGCTGGTGCGCACCGACATCCGCATTGACGCCGGCTACCATCCGCAATCCAACAGCGGCAAGGCCTACCTGGGCACCAGCGTTCTTTTCTAATCCCCGTCTAGTCCCCGCTTTTCTGGTCGCCCCGGTTAAACGCGGCGTCCAGCGAGGGCGGAGCCACCTTGAGCACTTCCTCCACCGTGGTCACACCCTTGGCCACTTCGCGGGCGCCGGCGATACGCAGGGGCACCATGCCCGACTTGAGCGCCTCCTTGCGCAGCACTCGCAGGTCGGTGCCCGGCTGATTCATCTCGCGCAGATTGTCGTCCATCAGGAACACTTCATAGAGCCCCGTACGCCCGCGAAAACCGGTACTGCGGCACTCCAGGCAGCCCACTGCCTTGTGGGCGCCCTCGGGACTGGCGAGTTTCCAGGGCGAGGTCAATCCCTTCCACTCGTAGTCGTTGACCTCGGTAGGTGCCTTGCAGGACGGACACAGTGTGCGCACCAGGCGCTGGGCCACCACGCCCAGCAGGGTGGCGTTAATCATGTAACTGGGCACACCCAGTTCCAGCAAGCGCGATATGGCCGAAGGCGCGTCGTTGGTGTGCAGGGTCGAGAGCACCAGGTGGCCGGTCAGGGCCGCCTGAATGGCCATCTCGGCGGTTTCGTAGTCGCGTATCTCGCCGACCATGATGATGTCGGGATCCTGACGCAACAGGGTGCGAATACCGCTGGCGAAGTTGACACCGATTTTCTGCTGTACCTGCATCTGGTTGAAGCTGGGCTCGATCAGCTCGATGGGATCTTCCACGGTACAGACATTGACCTCGGGTTGGGCCAGCTGGCGCAGGGTGGAATACAGTGTGGTGGTTTTACCCGAGCCGGTCGGCCCGGTCACCAGAATGATGCCGTGGGGCTGGCGAATCATCTTCTCCCACTTTTCCTGATCCTGCTGGGGAAAGCCCAGCTCGGAGAAGTTTCGAACCAGGACACTGGGATCAAAAATTCGCATCACCAGCTTTTCACCAAAGGCGGTGGGCATGGTCGAGAGACGCAGTTCCACTTCCTGGCCGTCGGGCATGCGCGACTTCAGACGGCCGTCTTGGGGTCGACGCTTTTCAGCCACATCGAGACGCCCGAGAATTTTCAGGCGGCTGGTCACTGCCGTCATGATGCCCGTGGGCATGTCGTACACCTGGTGCAATACGCCGTCGATGCGAAAACGCACCAGGCCCACTTCGCGACGCGGCTCCAGGTGAATGTCGCTGGCGCGTTGGTCGAAGGCGTACTGCAGGAGCCAGTCGACCACGCTGACCACATGCTGGTCGTTGGCATCGGAGTCACCGGCCTTGGTCATGTCGAGCAGCTGCTCGAGATTCTGCACTCCCGACACGCCCTTGCTATGGCGCTTCTCGGCCCCCTTGACCGATTTACTCAGGCTGTAGAACTCCAGCGCGTAGCGCTTGATGTCCTCGGGTCGGGCCAGCACCAGCTTGATTTCGCGGTTGGCCACCCGCTCAATTTCGTGAATCCAGCTGCGCTCATAGGGCTCGGTGGTCGCTACGGTCAGGGTTTTGCCGTCCACCGCCACTGGCAGTACCCGGTAGGTCTCGGCGTAACGGTAGGACATCACAGAAGTCACATCCGCCACATCGGTTTTGAGCGGATCGATATGAAAGGCCGGCAGGTTGACCTGCTCTGACAGCCAATCGATCAAAAACCGCTCGTCAATGCGGCCCGATGGATTCTGTTCATTGGGCCAGTTTTTCTGGGCGATCAACTTTATTGCGCCCTCCCTGGCCACTTCCTCATCACCGGCCAGGTGGCGGGTAATCTGGGCATTCTCTGTCGAAATATAGCCTTGCTCCAGTAGCGCGTCGACGATTTCGCCCACTTCGAGTTTGCGGTTGCCCCGTTGTTGATCCACTGGCTTCAACGCCATATCAATGTCCTTCCCACGGCTCATCGGCCGATTCGATAATGGTAAAAGTATTGCCCCCGGACGGACCGGGGACCGTCTCGCAGTCGACCTGGTCGACGCGAGCCAGTGCCGGCCCCCGCCAGAGCATTTCACACCAGGCCTCCAGCGCGGCCTCGTCACCAACGGCCAGCGCCTCAACCCGCCCGTCGGCGAGATTGCGCACCCAACCAGTCAGACCATAATGCTCGGCCTGGCGGGCACACCAGGCCCGATAGGCCACACCCTGTACCCGGCCGCGAATCAATGCGTGTACGCTGGACATAAACCCTCCGGATCAAGTTAAGCATAAAAAAAGGGCCCCGAGAGGCCCTTTTTTATTGACTGCGGTGCAATGGCACCCGCCAACCCGGAATTACCGGGCGAGATAATCGCGGTCAGAGGACTCGACTTCGCCGAGCGTCCAGGAGCCGCGAGTCTTGGCGTGGCTAACCGCCGCGTCCATCGCCGAACCTGAAGCCGCTGTATCGATCTCGAAGACCTGGCCGGGGAAGATCAAATCGGCGTCATCAATCTGGCCCTTGTTGGCCTTGTAAATCAGAGGCCAAGCGTAGGGATCGCCGTAAGTGGAACCCTTGGCAGCGATATTCCAGAGGTTATCACCGCGCTCTACCGTGTAGTCCATAGTGTCGCTGGACTGCTGCTGTTGCGGCTCGGGCTGGGGTGCCGGGGCCGGCTCGGGTTCGGGCTGAGGTGCCGGCTCACTGACTACCGGAGTAGAAGTACTGGATGTATCGGAGCTGCCGGTGCTTGAGCAACCAACGGTCACTGCGAGTGCCAGAGTTGAAATGCCAAGGGCTTTGGCAATTGAACGAGTATTCATGTTTTACGACTCCAGTAATAACGATATTGGTAACTTAACGCTGAAACTACCGAGGGAACCCTGTAGTGTCAAGAAAAAGCGCGTAAAAAAAGGTTATGCGGCAAGGCTCTGCGACTTCATTGCCGGGGGCTTATTAGGTATCCTTGGCGCTTCTGTTACTCAAGCCCTCGCCGCGAGAGACCATGACCCGAATCTACCACAACCCGCGTTGCTCCAAATCCCGGCAAACGCTGGCGCTGCTTAAAGAGCACGGCGTCGAACCGGAAGTGACGGAATACCTGAAAAATCCGCCGAACCGGGACGAACTCAAACAATTGCTGACGCAGCTGGGCCTTTCGCCCCGCCAGCTGCTGCGCAGCAAGGAAGCCGAATACAAGCTCGCCGGCCTCGACGATAACAGCCTGAATGACGAGCAGGTGATCGACGCCATGCTCGAGTACCCCAAATTGATCGAGCGACCCATTGTGGTTCACAAGGGTCGCGCCGCGATTGGTCGCCCGCCGCAAAATATACTGGAAATTCTGTAAATGCCGAAAAGCGCCGAAGTACTCGTCCTCTACTACAGCGGCAATGGCTCTACCGAAGTCATGGCCAAGCGCATCGCCCGTGGCGTCGAGGAAGTGGACGGCGTGACGGCGCGCCTGCGCACCGTGCCAAAAGTGTCGCCCGACAGCGAAGCCAGCGCCCCGGCCGTGCCCGACAGTGGCGCGCCCTACGCCGTGCCCTCCGATATGGTGGAGTGCGACGGTCTGGTGATGGGCAGCCCCACCCACTTTGGCAATATGGCAGCACCGCTCAAGTATTTTCTCGACTCCACCAGCGGCGAGTGGATGGGCGGGCGCCTGATCGGCAAGCCGGCCGCGGTGTTCACCGCCACCGGCAGTCATCACGGCGGCCAGGAAGCGACACTGCTGACCATGATGGTGCCGCTAATGCACCACGGCATGATGTTGCTGGGCCTGCCCTACTCCGAGCGCGCTCTGCTCGAAACCACCACGGGCGGTTCTCCCTACGGCGCCAGTCACACGGCCAGCCGCCGGGACAATGTCCTCAGCGACCACGAGAGCGAACTGTGCCGGGCACTGGGCCGCCGCGTCGCTGCCACGGCCCTGAAACTCAAGGACTGACACATGACTTCCATTACACTTTGGCGCTGGGTCACCCTGATCAGTTTCTTTTTCCTGCTGGCCCTGATTCTCAGCTGGAACACCCTGATTGCACCGCCGGAGCGGGCCATGGTGGTGCCGATCCTGCTGTTTCAGGCGCTGCCCCTGATGTTTCCCCTGCGCGGTATCTTGCACGGTCGCGCCTATACCCACGCCTGGACCAGTTTTCTGGCCCTTTATTACTTTTTTATAGGCGTGGGTGACGCCTACAGCGACGACACCGACCGCCTGTACGGTCTCATGATGATTGCCGCCAGCGTGGGGCTTTTCGTCGGCGCCATGTTCTACGCCCGCTTCAAAGGCAAATCCGAACAGGCCGAACGCGCTCAGTCAGACCGTTCCAGCGACAGCGACTCGGGCACCGACAACTCCTGACGCAACAGGGGCACGGTGACCTTTCTCTGCTTTTGCAGAGTGACCCGGTCGAGTTCGTCCAGGGCGTAAACCAGAAAGCGCATGCTGCGCGGGTAGTGGCGCAAGAGATAATCGGCGGCCTCGTCACTGACATCAAAGCCTCGCATCCCGGCCCTTTGTTGAAGCCAGTCGCGCTTTTGCGCCTGGGACAGTTCTTCCAGCGCAATCACCGGCCCCCAACCGAGGCGCGAACGCAGATCCGGCAAAACAAAATCGTGACCCGCCGGGGGCCGGGTGGAAGACATCACCAGACGCGCATCACTGTGGCGACAGCGGTTGATCAGGTGAAAAAGAGCCTCTTCCCAGTGCGCCTCCCCGGCCACGCTGTGGACATTGTCCAGACACACCACATTGAGTTGCTCCAGGCCTTCAAGCACCTCGGGGCCGTAGTCGCTGACCTGCTCCAGTGGAACATAGGTAGCCACCCTGTGGCGGGCAGAGGCCGCGGCACAGGTAGCCTGCAACAAATGGGTTTTGCCCAGGCCATCGGGGGCGTGCAGATAGAGTTGTCGCTCGCCGCCTCCAGCGGACATCGACTCGCACAGGGCCAGCGCCAGGGCGTTGCCCTCACTGTCACCGGTCTGATAGGTATCGAAGTGGGCGTGCTCGCGCAGGCGAACACCGAGCAACAACTGGGTACTCATTCGCCGGCCAGCCAGCGCAGGCGAATGGGTCCGAGCAATTCACCGGCCTCTTCACCCTGCTCAACGGCCACCGGCGCCACTTCCTCGGTCTCGCCATCCACCGAGACCCGGGGGGCAATGGTCACCGACGCCGATTCCGTGTCATTGAGCAGTTCGAAACGGCCGCTCTCTTCCAGGCGCTCGAGCAAGTCGGTGCGAGTGCCGTGGAGCGCCACATCCAGGCGCAATTGGTCGTTCTCAACCCGGCGCTCGGTGATCGATTTGACCATGACCCAGGAATCCAGCACTTCGCGAATGGCGGCCAAATCCTCCAGACGCTCGACGCCCTCAATTTGCAGGTTTAACTGTTTCAGGGCATCGCCGCTGACCACCAGGGACTGGCTGCGCGCCAGCGTCTGTACCAGTTCGTCGAAACCGCCCTCAATGGCCTCGCTCTGGACCGGGGCGCTGCGGCTGCCCTCCAGCGTCTCGGCGGGGCCATTCAGCCAGCGCCACTGCCAGTGCCACTGGCCCGAGCGCCGCGACAACACCACGGCCACCACCGGACCGCTGCCGTAGTTTTCGGAGCTGTCCAGCAGCTGCTGGTCAAAACCGGCGGTGACATCCCCGGCGGCGACACCGTCGCGATGGCCG
>JBNJGD010000003.1:0-11356 GCA_051747425.1 Pseudomonadota bacterium | reverse complement strand
CGACATCGGCCTCGTCGGGCCAGCGCAGGGGCAGCCCCCACAGTCCGGCGCGCTCGCTTACCTGATCGGTCACCTCGTGGTCTTCATCACCCCGGTGCAGGAGGCGTCGACCGCCATCGTCCACCACCAGCCACAGTATGGTTTGCGGCCGCTGGGGCGGCCACAGTGGCAGACCCCTGGCCATCAGCCACTCCTGCAAGGGGCGGGCGCTGAACTGGACGCGCAGGTCAAACTCCTCCTCGTCCTCGCGGGCCCGGTAGGTATAGCGCTCGATGTAGCGCCCGGGGTTATTGGTGACAGCCGACCAGGCCGGGTCGGAGCGGATGTCTTCCACGGCGACACCGGAGAGTCGTTGCAACAACAACTCGGCGGCCCGGGAAAAGCCCTCAACCCGCTCGCCGGAGGATTGGTCCTCGACCCGCACCTCGACATCAAAAAAATCCGCAGGCACCGCCGACCAGGCGGCCGTTGAAGAGAGCAGCGCCCAGATCGTGAGCGCCATCAGAGGCAATCTTTTCATATCCATCCACTTTGCAAATGCAGGGGCGATCATATCACTTCAGCGACGGTGCCAAGGGCGACAAATCCCTGTCGAGCAGTGCACGGCTACAGCGCCGCCGTGATAGAATCCGGCCATTGTACAACTCCGGTGACGATTCAGCAGCATGAGCAAGCCCACCTCTCTCAGTTATCGCGATGCCGGCGTCGATATCGACGCCGGCAACGCTCTCGTCGAACGCATCAAGTCCGATGTCAAACGCACCCAGCGCCCCGGCGTCATGGGGGGCATTGGCGGTTTCGGCGGCTTGTTTGAACTGCCCGAGGGCTATCGTCAGCCGGTGCTGGTCTCGGGCACCGACGGCGTCGGCACCAAGCTCAAGCTGGCCCAGACGCTGGGCGTTCACGACACCATCGGCATCGATCTGGTGGCCATGTGCGTCAACGACATCCTGGTCCTCGGCGCCGAACCGCTCTACTTCCTCGACTACTACGCCACCGGCGAACTCAGCGTTGATACCGCCGCCGATGTCGTCAAGGGCATTGCCGACGGTTGCGTCCAGGCCGGCGCCGCCCTGATTGGCGGCGAGACCGCCGAGATGCCGGGCATGTACCAGAGCGGCGACTACGACCTGGCCGGCTTCTGCGTGGGCGTTGTCGAAAAGTCGCAGATCATTGATGGCAGCCAGGTAGCCAGTGGCGATGCGCTGATCGGCCTGGGTGCCAGTGGCCCCCACTCCAATGGCTACTCCCTGATTCGCAAGGTACTGGAAGTCAGCGGAGCCGACCCCCAATCTGCCTGCGGCGATACCACTCTGGCCGAAGCCCTGATGATGCCCACCCGCATCTATGTCAAAAGCGTACTCGAACTGATCCGCCGCTTTGATATCCACGCCCTCTCCCACATCACCGGTGGCGGGCTGCTGGAAAACCTGCCCCGGGTCATGCCCGGGAACACCAGCGCCCGCATCGCCGCCGACAGCTGGACCATGCCCCCGGTCTTTGACTGGCTGCGGGAGGCCGGCAATATCGAGGCCAGCGAAATGTACCGCACCTTCAACTGTGGCATCGGTATGGTCCTGGTGGTCCCAGCCGATCAGGCCGAAGCGATTGTCGCCGCGGCGCGCGAACTGGGCGAGCGGGCCGATCTCATTGGCCACATAGAGTCAGGCAGCGACGACAGCCCCCGCGTCTCCATCGCATGAGCGGCGAGCGCCCCCGCACCGCCATCCTGATTTCGGGACGCGGTTCCAATATGCTGCGTCTGGTCGAGGCAGCCCGGGACGGCCGCTGCCACATTGACCCGGTGGCGGTGATCAGCAACCGCCCCTCGGCCGAGGGCCTTCAGCGGGCTGCCGAGCAGGGCATCGACACCCGCGTGGTCGATCACACCCAATACCCCGACCGGGAGAGCTTCGACGCCGCTCTGGGCCAGTGCCTGCAGGAAGTGGGCGCCGAACTGATACTGCTGGCCGGTTTCATGCGCATTCTCACCGACGCCCTGCCCCGCCACTACCAGGGCCGCATGCTCAACATCCACCCCTCGCTGCTACCCAAATACCCCGGCCTCAACACCCACGCCCGGGCCCTGGCGGCCGGCGACGACGCTCACGGTGCCACCGTCCATTTTGTCACTCCGGAACTCGACAGCGGTCCGCTGATTATCCAGTCCCATGTACCCATTGAGACGGGGGACAGTGAAGAGACCCTGACCCGCCGGGTGCTCGATACCGAACACCGCATCTACACCCTGGCCGCCGACTGGGTGGGACGCGGCTGGGTGCAAATGCGCGACGGCCAGGCCACTTTGTTTGAACGAAACCTGTACCAGCCCGTCAAATACCGTAACGGACAACTGCATGGAGTGGACCCCGAATGTTTGCAACGATTGCTCGCCACAGCCTGATCACTCTCGGCCTGCTGGTCCTGTCGCCAGCCAGTCTCGCCGCACAGGACTTTCAGCCGAAAGCTTTCGAGGCCAAATACCACCTGGTCAAACTGGGCATGGCCCTGGGCGAAGCCGACTTTTCCCTCCGCCCCCTGGGCAGCGGCGTATGGCACTACCAGTCGCAACTCGAGCCCCGCGGCATGGCCCGCTGGTTTACCAAGGACGAGTTCAGTGAGGAAACCACGGCGCGCTTTGAGGAAAACCGGGTGGTGCCTTTGGGCTACGACTACACCCGCAGCGGCGATGATGCCGAGAGCGCCTCGGTGGCCTACGACTGGGCCGCCGGACAGGCCGTGCTCACCGTCGACGGAGAAGCACAGGACATTCAGCTGCGCGACGACCACCAGGATCGCTACTCACTGGTGCTCTCCCTGATGCAGGCGGCGGCCCGCGGCGACCACGAGGAGAGTTACATTATTCTCGATGAAGATCCCAAGCGCCGCGACTACGACATGCGCGGCCGGGAAAAGCGAAAGACCCCGACGGGGGAGTGCCAGACCCTGCGCTATGTCCAGAGCGACAGCGGCAAGCGCACCGTCCACTACTGGCTGTGCCCCGAACTCAACTATGTGCCGGTCCGCATCGAGCAGTTTCGCAAGGGCGAATCCCAGTTGGTAATGGAGCTCAAGTCGATTAACTGGCAGTAAGTTCGGAAAATTCCTACAGGTCATTAGGAGAAGGGCGATAGCACAAGCCCCCGGACAACGGCAGGATAAGCACAACAGGGAAGTTGGCGCAGCGGATGCGCCTGCATACGGAAATGCACCTGTTGTGTTCCCCGCCGCTTTAACCACCTTGGCGGCGTGGAGCAAGCCCAGGCCCCGCCCGGTCCAGTCCCGGACGGGGCCTTCTTATTGCTGGCACTCTTGTATTCCCGCCGCCAGCGGTTAGCATGGCCCCTCGCGAGGACCCGAGAATGAGCCAAATCAAAATGCACGGCCAGTGGCTGGAGCACCTGAAAGACGAATTCGAGTGCGACTACATGCAGCGCCTGCGCCAATTTCTGGTGGCGGAAAAAGCCGCCGGCAAGGTCATCTACCCGCACAGCGACAACACCTTTGCCGCCTACAATGAAACACCTTTTGAATCGGTCAAGGTGGTGATCCTCGGCCAGGACCCCTACCACGGTCCCGGTCAGGCCCACGGCCTGTGCTTTTCGGTTCAGCAAGGTGTCCCCCTGCCGCCTTCCCTTAAAAACATTTACAAGGAAATTGAACAGGAACTGGATCTGGGTATGGGTCCCTCGGGCCACCTGTTGCCCTGGGCACGCCAGGGGGTGTTTCTTCTCAACAGCGTACTCAGCGTCGAGGCCGGACAGGCCGCTTCGCATCAGGGGCGCGGCTGGGAAACCTTCACCGACCGCAGCATCGAATTGCTCAACGAAAAGCGCGAGGGATTGGTGTTTTTGTTGTGGGGCAGTCACGCCCAGAAAAAGGGTCGGATTATCGACAGTGAAAGGCATCTGGTGCTCAAGGCGCCCCACCCCTCGCCGCTGTCGGCCCACCGTGGTTTTTTTGGTTGCGGGCACTTTGCCGCCACCAATCGCTACCTGGAAAGCCGCGGACTGGCCCCTGTCGATTGGCAGATTGGCGGCTGATCAGCTCAGGGATTGCTGCAACGCCAGCCGCAGAATCTCTTCGGTGGGCATGTCATCGCCCACCACCCGACGCACCATTTTGCGCGCCTCGGCGGCGCGGTAGCCCAAGGCCTCCAGGGCGGCCACAGCCTCCTCTTCCGGCGAGGCCGCCTCGCTCGCCGCCTGCCGCGCACCAGCAACGCCCGGCAAGTTGACGGTGGCCCCCATAAACACCTCCTTGTCGAGCCGATCGCGCATTTCGATGATCAGGCGCTCGGCGGTTTTCTTGCCCACACCGGGCAACTTGGTCAAGGCACTGGTGTCCTCGTGCTCGACCCAGTGGGCGAAGGTCTCGGCACTGGCGCCGGAGAGAATCGCCAGGGCCATCTTGGCGCCGACGCCGTTGACCTTGACCAGGCTGCGGAAAAAGCGCCGCTCGATTTCACTGGCAAAGGCGAACAGCTGAATGGCGTCCTCGCGCACATGGGTGTGGATATACAGGGCCACCACCTGCCCCTCGGCCGGCAGTTCGAAAATCGTCGACATGGGTGCTTCAACCTCGTAGCCGACGCCATTGATGTCCACCACCAGAAACGGTGGGTGCTTACTCAGCAGTGTGCCCTTGAGCCATCCAATCACGCGCGATTCTCCCCTTGATACAGTTTATTTTCGGCCCGAGGGCTTGGCGGTACCACCCAGCCAGGCGCTCTCGGAGCGGACGCGTCGGTTACCCCGGCGGCGATTGCCACGCCGCTGCAAAGGCAGACGCAGAGCCCGCGACTGGGCGTGGCACAGGGCCGCGCCCAGGGCATCGGCGGCGTCGGCCTGCAGAGGTTCGTCCGCCAGCTGAAGCAGGGCCCGCACCATGTGCTGGACCTGATCCTTGCTGGCGCCCCCGCTGCCCACGACCGACTGCTTGATCTGTCTCGCCGAGTACTCACTGACCGCGACACCGGCCTGAACGGCGGCACAGATGGCGGCACCGCGAGCCTGGCCGAGCTTGAGGGCCGACATGGCATTGGCGCTGACGAAGACCTCCTCGACGGCCGCCTCGTGGGGCTGCCACTGGGCAATCACCTCGGACACCCTGGCCAGAATGACACCCAGGCGCTCGGGCAGAGGGCCGCCACCGGTGCGAATGGCGGCGTGATAGAGGTGGCGCTGGCGACTGCCCTCCACCTCGATCACACCGACGCCCATGACCACGGAGCCGGGGTCGATGCCGAGAATGCGCAGTGGCTCAGCCATGGCGCCGGGCGGCCAAAGCCGACCTAGTCCTCAAAGGCCTCAGCGGGGTAGTCGGCATTGGTGTAGACCTCCTGTACATCGTCCAGATCTTCCAGCATGTCCTGCAGTTTGAGCATCTGTTTGGCGGTTTCGACATCCAGTTCCGCCTCGGTGCTCGGCTTCATGGTCACTTCGTCATTGTCCGGTTTGAGGTCGGCGGCCACCAGGGCCTCCTTGACATCGACAAAGCTGTCGGGCTCCGTCAACACATCAATGGAGCCGTCCTCATTGGTAACCACATCCTCGGCGCCGCCCTCGAGGGCCGCTTCCATGATGGCGTCCTCTTCCGTCCCCGGCGGGTAGCTGAGAATCCCGGTCTTGCTGAAGAGAAAGGCCACCGAGCCGTCGGTGCCCAGGTTGCCGCCGCACTTGGTGAAGGCGTGGCGCACTTCGGCCACCGAGCGGTTCTTGTTGTCGGTCATGCAATCGACCATCACGGCCACACCGCCGGGGCCGTAGCCCTCGTAGCGAATTTCCTCGTAACTGACGCCCTCGAGATCCCCGGTGCCGCGTTTGACCGCTCGCTCAATGTTGTCCTTGGGCATGCTCTGGCCGAGTGCCTTGTCGATGGCCAGGCGAAGTCGGGGGTTGGAGTCGGTATCACCACCGCCCATGCGGGCGGCGACGGTAATCTCTTTCACCAATTTGGTAAAAATCTTGCCGCGCTTGGCGTCCACCGCCTTTTTGCGGTGCTGGATATTGGCCCACTTGCTGTGTCCTGCCATGGTGTCCTCATCGGCTGATTCGTGGATGGAGAATCGCCGTAGTTTACACTTGCGCCCGGCGCTTTTCGAGCGAAGCCGAGGGCGGCTCGACGCGACCAAAATAACCGTGCTGAATAAAGTGAGCGGCGCAGTGTGCGGCTTCGCGATCAAACAGCATGCCGGTATGGGTGACGGCCAACTCGACACTGTCCACGGCGCCGGAGAGTCGGGTTTCCGCAACGCGTACCGTGCCATCGTGGGGTGCCTCCAGCCGGGCCATCACCGAACCCAGTCCCCGGGCCCGGGTGCCGGCAATGAGACCGATCTCACGCTCGCCCCGCCACGGCGGCTGTGCCTCCAGCAAACCGCCACGGGTGGCCTCGCCCACCAGATAGCGCTGCACTTTGGGCCAACGGCCGAGCGCGCGGGCACTGGCGCTGCCGTGCACGGGGGTGCCCATCAACACCAGGCGACCGGGCGGCAAGTCGCCACCGTGCTCCTGGTAGCACTGAAGAGCGACAATGCCACCCAGGCTGTGAGCGACCACATGCACACGCCGACAATCGATGGCCGAAATAAAGTGAAACAGCGCACGGGCATTCAGTGCCGGCGCGCGCGAGAGCGTGGGGTAGTCAAAATCGAAAACGCGGTAACCCAGGCGTTCGAAGTGGCGGCGCATGAAACGCATTTCCCAGCGATTCATCCACAGTCCGTGGAGCAGTACTACGGCTTCTTGTCGACTCGATTCCATAGCCCACAGTCTGCCACAGCATCGGCTGTGAAACGCCGGGAAACGCGGAAAAAAGCGTGGAAGCGATCAGACCGGCAGGGACAACATCCGGTCGAGGGCACTCATGGCCTGTTCGGCCTCGTCTTTGGGCACGCTGACCTGATTCACCACTTTGCCCTCCACCAGGTTTTCAAGAACCCAGCACAAATGCTGCGGATCGATGCGAAACATAGTGGAGCACATGCACACTGTGGGTGACATGAAGTGAACATCAATGCCCCTGGGCTTCATTTCCTCGGCCAGGCGGTTGACCAGGTTAAGCTCCGTGGCCACCAGCCAGCGGGTTCCCGGCTCGGCGGCTCGCACGGTACTCAAAATGTACTCGGTGGAGCCCACATAGTCGGCCTGCTGGCAGACCTCGAAAGGCGATTCCGGGTGGGCAATCACCAGAGTGTCCGGGTATTTGGCCTTGAACTGTTCGATCTGGTTGGGCTGGAACATCTGGTGGACCGAGCAGAAGCCCTTCCAGAGAATCATTTTGGCCCGCTTGATCTCGTCGACCGTCAACCCGCCCATGGGCTTGTCGAAGTCCCAAACCACCATGTCCTCAAGGGGAATGTCCATGCGCACACCGGTGTTGCGACCGAGGTGCTGGTCGGGGAAAAAGAGAATTTTCTCGCGCCGATCAAAGCCCCACTCGAGCACCTGGCGGGCATTGGTAGAAGTACAGACGATACCGCCGTGGCGACCACAAAAGGCCTTCAGGTCGGCGGCCGAATTGATGTAGGTCACCGGGGTCACACTTTCATCCGGGTCGAGCACTTCGGAGAGCTCGCGCCAGGCGCGCTCGACATTGGCCAGATTGGCCATGTCAGCCATGGAACAACCGGCCGACAGGTCGGGCAGGATGGCCACTTGGTCATCGCTGGTCAGGATGTCGGCGACCTCGGCCATAAAGTGAACGCCACAGAAGACGATGTACTCGGCACTCGAGTCCGCGGCCATGCGCGAGAGTTTCAGGGAGTCCCCGGAGGCATCGGCAAATTCAAACACCTCGTCCCGCTGGTAGTGGTGGCCGAGAATATAGACGCGCTCGCCCAGCGCCTCTTTGGCAACGCGGATGCGCTCGGCGCACTCCTCGTCGCTGAGCAGGGCATAGCGGTTGATTTCAACGGGTACAGTTACTGCAGACATCGTCTACCTCCAGCGCCTTAACGCTTTGTCTCTACTGCCAATTCTAGCGGATCTGTGCGCTTCCAAGGCCGGGGGAACGCGCTTTGTCGTCCAGACGCGTCCCGTGGCACTCAGACCGACCCGCAGCGGTTATTGTTCCGCGGCGGGTTTGCGCAGCCGAATCGACAGCTCGCGAAGCTGGGCATCGCTGACCGCCGAGGGTGCCTCGGTCATGAGGCAGCTGGCCGACTGTGTCTTGGGGAAAGCCATGACATCGCGGATCGAACTGGCGCCGGAGAGCAGCATCAGCATGCGATCGAGGCCAAAGGCGATACCACCGTGGGGCGGGCAGCCATACTGCAGCGCCGAGAGCAGGAAGCCAAACTTGTCTCTGGCCTCTTCCTCACCAATGCCCAGTGCTTCCAGGGCGGCCTGCTGCATCTCGGGGGTGTGAATACGAATCGAACCACCGCCCAGCTCGGTGCCGTTGAGCACCAGATCGTAGGCCCTTGAAAGCGCCTCGGCGGCATTGTCCGCCAGCGCTTCGGGGGAGTCTGCCTGGGGCGCGGTAAAGGGGTGGTGAAGAGCGTAGTAGCGACCATCCTTGTCGTCGTATTCGAACATGGGGAAGTCGACCACCCAGAGGAAGCGCCAGCCGTCCTCGATCAGTCCCTGGTCTTCACCCAGTTTGACGCGCAGGGCGCCGAGGGCGTCGTTGACCACCTTGGCCTTGTCGGCACCAAAGAAGACGATGTCGCCGTCCTTGGCCCCGGTGCGCTCGATGATGGCCGTGACCACTTCGTCGGGCAGGAACTTCAGGATCGGCGACTGCAGGCCCTCGCGACCGGCGGCGACATCGTTGCACTTGATGTAGGCCAGACCCTTGGCGCCGTAGCGACCGACAAAGTTCGTGTAGTCGTCGATCTCCTTGCGACTGATGCCGGCGCCGCCGGGCACTTTCAAAGCGGCGATGCGCCCCTGGGGATCATTGGCCGGGCCGGAAAACACCTTGAACTCCACCGACTTCATTAAATCGGTAATGCTGACCAGTTCCAGGTCGATGCGCAGATCGGGCTTGTCGGAACCAAAGCGCTCCATGGCCTCGGCGTAAGTCATCCGCTCAAACCGCTCTGGCAAGTCGACAGACATAATGTCGCGGAACAGACCGCCCATCATCTGCTCCATAAGGCCCATGATGTCCTCTTCGTCGATGAAGGACATCTCGATATCGAGCTGGGTAAACTCGGGCTGGCGATCGGCGCGAAGGTCCTCGTCGCGGAAGCAGCGCACAATCTGATAGTAGCGGTCCATGCCCGACATCATCAGCAGCTGCTTGAACAGCTGGGGCGACTGGGGCAGGGCAAAAAACTCGCCGGGGTGAACGCGGCTGGGCACCAGGTAATCGCGAGCGCCCTCGGGAGTGGCCCGGGTCAGCATCGGCGTCTCGAGGTCGAGAAACTCGTGGCCCTCGAGAAAGTTGCGCAGGAAGTGGGTGACTTTGGCCCGCAAGCGCAGTCGCTCCTGCATCTGCGGACGGCGCAGGTCGATGTAGCGGTACTTGAGGCGATTGTCCTCGTTGACATCCTCATCGTCGATCTGGAACGGCGGCGTCGCCGCGGCGTTGAGCACTTCGAGCTCCAATGCGAAGACTTCCACCTGGCCGGTGGGCAGGTTCTCGTTGGTGGTGCCCTCGGGGCGACGGCGTACGCGGCCCTTGATCTTGAGCACAAACTCGTTGCGAATGCGCTCGGCACGGGCAAACATCTCGGGATTGTCGGGATCGAATACCACCTGAAGCAAACCGCTGTGATCGCGCAGATCGACAAAGATGACCCCGCCGTGGTCGCGGCGGCGATGGACCCAACCACAGACCTCTACTGTCTGGTCGAGAGCGGCTTCGGTGACCTGTCCACAATAGTGAGAGCGCATCATTTGGTTTGGTTCTCTTTAAGAAAGTTTATGGCGATTTCGATAAAAGGGCGCCGATTTTAGCCACAAAGTGGCCAATTTGCCACCAATAGCCCGCTTTAAGCGAGGCCGATTTCGCGCTTATCCAGCACCGGGAGCTATGGCATCGCCGTGGGCTTTGGGCTAGAATTGCCGCCCATTCAGGCTTCCGCTGTACAAAACGGCCCCGCGCCCGAGCATACAGCGGTTGAAGCGAATAATGACGATTTGAACAAGAGCGACGCGATGAGAATTTCACAACTGTTCCTGCTTCTGACCCTGGTAATCAGTGGTGCCGCCTTTGCCGAGGGCAACCCCGAAATGGGTCGCAAGAAGGCCGAAACCTGTATGGGCTGCCACGCGGCCGAGGGCTACTTCAATGTATACCCCTCCTACAAGGTGCCCAAGCTGGCCGGTCAGCACGCGACTTACATCAGCGACTCTCTCAAGGCCTACCGCGACGGTACGCGCCAGCACGACACCATGCAGGCCAATGCCGCCAATCTGAGCGACCAGGACATTGCCGACATCGCCGCCTACTTCGCCTCGCAGAAGTACGAGAAGATCAAGCCCAACCGCCCCGTCGACAGCGATTTGGCCGCCAAGGGCAAAGAGCTCTCCGGTAGCTGCGTCGCCTGTCACGGAGCAGATGGCAACAGTGCCGCCGGCAACTTCCCTATTATTGCCGGCCAGTACAAAAGCTACCTGATCAACAGCCTCAAGAGCTACCAGAATGGACGCCGGGAGAATGCCGTTATGACGGGCATGGCCGCGGGTCTCGATGACGAAACCATCGAAGCCCTTTCCGCCTGGTACAGCAGCCAGAAGGGGCTCAACACCCTCAAGCTCAAAGAAGAGCAGCAGTAAAACAAAAAGCCCGCATACTGCGGGCTTTTTTCTGTCCCCATGCATCTACACAGCGAACGCTTTGGCAGCCCCGATAAACCGGCACTGATCCTTATCCACGGCCTGTTCGGATCGGGCAGGCTCTGGCGCACTCTGGCGCAAAACCTCGACGAACACTTCTGGGTACACACCCCCGATCTGCGCAACCACGGCCAGTCGCCCCAGGGCTATTCCATGGCCCTTTCGACCATGGCCGATGACTTGTGGGAGTACCTCCACCAGCAGGACATCGAACAGTGTTACCTGCTCGGCCACTCCCTGGGCGGCAAAGTCGCCATGCAAATGGCTCTGGCCCAACCGGACCGCATCGACAAACTGGTGGTGGAAGACATCGCACCGGTTCACTACCTGCCCCGCCACCACGACACCTTCGCCGCGATTGGCAAAATCGAATCAAGCAAGTTGCGCTCCCGCAAGGAAGCCGATCAACTGATTGCCGACCTCATCCCCGACAAGGGCGAGCGTCAGTTCATGTTGACCAATCTGAGACGGGATGCCCTGGGGCATTTACGCTGGCGCACCAATATGGAAGCCATTCGCGACCAGTACGAAGTATTCAGTAAAGCGCCCGACTTTCTCGGCCCGCC
>JBNJGD010000002.1:0-251749 GCA_051747425.1 Pseudomonadota bacterium | reverse complement strand
GAGCACGATGCCAACGCGTTGGAGTGCCAGGTGTTCCACCTGGGTCAGGCCTCACAGGCCATTACTCCCTCACTGATTCTTCTGGCTGGCCTGTCCCTGCTGTGGTGTTGGCGGCTGGTGCTGCCTTCCGTTCGTTTCACTGCGTTTCAATCCTTTTCCCACTGGCAGGGCCGCGCGCCGCCTTTCGTATTGTCTTTCGCCTGAATCAAATCCGCAATGGGCCACGGCTCGCTGCCCTGTTGAATGGCACGGCCGGCTAATGCTGGCCGTGATGAAGAGGACAATACAATGCACACGAAAACCCTGAATGCCGCCAGTGCCCTGGCGCTGATGCTGTCTGCCCCCGTCGTTCTGGCCCAATCCGTTGAGGTTCCGCCGGCCGGCTCGGTTTCCGGCACCGAGTTCAACCCCGCCATCAGTCTGATCCTGGATGGCCGCTACACCGATTACGACGAAGACCTGTCGCTGGAACTGCCCGGCTTTATCCAGGGCGGTGAGGCCGGCCTGCCCGACCGGGGCTTTTCCACCGGTCACAACGAGCTGGCCATGAGCGCCAATATCGACGATCGCTTCTACGGCCAGTTCAATGCCGCCATTGCCGAGCACGATGGCGAGACCGAAATCGAACTGGAAGAGGCCTTTATTGAGACGCTGGGTCTTGGCAACGGCTTCACCGTCAAGGGCGGCCGGTTTTTCTCCCGCATCGGCTACCTCAATGAGAAGCACCGGCACAGCTACAACTTTGTCGACGCGCCGCTGGTCTATCAGGCCATGCTGGGTGGCAAGCTGGGCGACACCGGTCTTCAGGCCCGCTGGCTGGCGCCGACACCTTTTTATATGGAGCTGGGCGCCGAGCTGTTGAGCGGCAACGCTTTTCCCGGTGGCGAGACCGAGGACGGCAACAACGCCCACGCCGCCTTTGTGAAGTGGGGCGGTGACATCGGTCACAGCCAAAGCTGGCAGCTGGGTTTGAGTTACTACGGCAACGAGTTTGCCGAGCGTGAGCCGGGCGCACACGGTCACGGCGGCCATGACGATGAACACGGTGGTGGCGACCACCTCGAGTGGCATCAGGTGGATGGCGAGACCGACCTGCAGGGCGTGGACTTTGTCTACAAGTGGGCGCCCCGGGGCAATACACGGGACCGCAATCTGACGATTTATGGCGAATTTTTCCAGCGCGATGAAAAGGCCGAGGTTCACGCCGCCGAGGGCGCCGAAGAAGCCGAGGCCGAGCTGGATGGCGAGCAGAGCGGTTACTACCTGGCGGCCGTGTATCAGTTTAAGCCCAAGTGGCGCGTGGGCGTGCGCTACGATCAGCTGACCGCCGACAATCGCTTTAACGGTTTTGTCGGCGACGAAGATGGCAACGGCACGGCTCTTGAGCTTGAGGAGTTCGAAGAGGAAACCGGCCTGGGTACGGATCACGCCGACGACCCCACGGCGGCGACACTGATGCTGGACTACTCACACTCCCACTTCAGCCGCCTGCGTTTGCAGTACACCGAGCTGGATACGGGCCACGGCCACGCCGGCGAATCAGGCAGTGAGTCGGTGGTGAGTCTGCAGTACATTGTCAGCCTGGGTGCCCACGGGGCGCACCGTTACTAGGGGGTGGTATGAATAAAGTATGGATTTTGTCACTGGCACTGCTTTGTGCTGTTCCGGTGGAACGAGCGTTGGCGGATATCAATGTGTTCGCCTGCGAGCCCGAGTGGGCCTCACTGGCCGAAACGCTGGGCGGCGATCGCGTGGATGTCTACGCCGCCACCAGCGCTTTCCAGGACCCGCACCACATTCAGGCGCGGCCGTCCCTGATCGCCAAAACCCGCAGCGCCGATCTGCTGGTGTGCAGCGGTGCCGAACTGGAAACCGGCTGGCTGCCCCTGCTGCTGCGCCAGTCCGGCAATGCCCGCATCCAACGCGATCAGCCGGGCTACTTTATGGCCGCCGAGCAGGTGGAGCGGTTGGGTGTGCGCGAGCGGGTGGATCGCTCCATGGGCGATGTACACGCGGCGGGCAACCCCCATGTGCACCTGGATCCCCGTCGTCTGCTGACCATCGCTGGCGCAATGAGCGAGCGCCTTCAGAGGATTGACCCCGAGGGGCGGGCGGAGTACGCCGAACGCTTTGACGATTTTAAAAATCGCTGGGAGTCGTCTGTAGAAAAATGGGAAGCACAGGCCGAACCACTGGCGGGGCAGGCCGTCTGTGTCCAACACACCTCCTGGCGCTATCTGGCCGACTGGCTGGAGCTGGAGATCGTCTGCGACCTCGAGCCCAAACCGGGCCTTCCGCCCACCGCAGGTCACCTGCAGCAGTTGCTGGCCATCACCGAGCGGGAGCAACCGGTGGCCACGCTGGTGGCGGCCTACATCAACCCGCGCTCGGCGCAGTGGCTGGAAAAGCGCAGCGGCGTTCCCGCCGTGGTGCTGCCCTACACCGTGGGCGGCAATGACAGGGCCGAAGATCTCTTTTCACTCTACGAGCAAACGCTGACGATCTTGCTGAAACAGGCAAAACTGGAATAAGCCACAGAGGGTTTAAAGCGTCATTCCGGAAAGCGCGCAGCGCTTATCCGGAATCTCTGCAAAATAGAGAGCAGCGTAGGAGCCTGCCTGCAGGCGAATGAAGGCGCCAGTCCTCGATAGGTCGCGAAGCGATGGCTTCAAGACATTGAACACCCTCTCCCCCTGCGGGAGAGGGCCGGGGAGAGGGGGAACAAAAATAGCCCTCCAAAACAGGAAACCAGAGAAAACCGTATGAACTATGCCGCACTGGATATCAGCCTGCTGGGCCCCGCGTTTCTCGCCGGGGTGATTGTGTTACTGAGCCATGTGCCCCTGGGGCGACAGGTGCTGTCCCGGGGCATTATCTTTATCGACCTGGCCATCGCCCAGATCGCCGGACTCGGTGTGATCGCGGCGGAAGTCCTGTGGCACGCCCATGAGGGCTGGGCGGTTCAGGCCAGCGCCATTGTGTCGGCACTGGTGGGTGCTTGGTCGCTGCGCTGGTTGGGCAAGCGCTGGCCAAAAGAGCAGGAGGCGATGATTGGTGTAGTCTTCGTCCTCGCCGCCACCGGCGCGGTGCTCCTGCTGCACAACAACCCCCACGGGGGCGAGCATTTGAAAGAGCTGCTGGCGGGGCAGATCCTCTGGGTGTCCTTCGACCAACTGTGGCCCGCAGCCCTGGTCACGGTGCTTTTGGTGCCTCTGTGGTGGCTGCTGAGTCGCCGGGACCCGCACCTGGCCTTTTACACCACCTTCGCCGTGGCCGTGACCGTTTCCGTTCAATTGGTCGGGGTTTATCTGGTCTTTGCCAGCCTCATCGTACCGGCCCTGGCGGTGCGTCACCTTCACGGCAAAAAGGCACAGATCATCGGCTTTCTTATCGGTTTGTCCGCCTACGCCACAGGCCTCATCCTCTCCGCCCTGATGGACTGGCCCACCAGCCCCGCCATCGTCTGGGCCCTGGCCCTCATCGCCGTTCTGGTGGCTTCGATTGGCTTGCGCAGGAATTAGCCACAGAGGTCACAGAGAGCACAGAGTGTTCGTGGGCTGGCCAAAAATAGGGGGTAGAAGATAAGGGAGGAGTTGGGTAGGTCTAATAAGTTACTGCTTGCTTGGATATGGCGCATGTAGCCACCCCAACAACCATCAAATGGCTGAAAGCGCGTATTATGGAAATTGGCCGTTCATTTTATATTTGTCTGACCAGATGTATTCTCACAGCATATGAAAATGGAGATCTCAAATGCGATTAAATGGTTGGCAGAGAATAGGGGTTGTGATTTCAGTAGCGTATATGACACTGGCTATTATTGCGATTGCCGCAAATATATATGAATCGAAATCTAGCGTAAATGGACTGCTGGAAACTATTGAATCAGGTTATTATCACAAGTGGCGCCCCCACAGAGATTTTTACTCATGGCACGACAAAATAACAGGGGCACTTGCCACCCGTGAATATTTAGATAACAAGTTTAGGAATCAATATAATAAAGAATACCCGACTTGTGATGATCTAAAATCTCGAGGGGTAGAAAATGGCTACTGCGATAGTGAATCAGATATAGATGATCTATGGAAATTAGTAGGGGAAATTTATGGAACCTCTATAGATAGCAGACGACCTGAA
Source organism: Pseudomonadota bacterium (assembly GCA_051747425.1). GTDB lineage: Bacteria > Pseudomonadota > Gammaproteobacteria > HTCC5015 > HTCC5015 > HTCC5015. The sequence goes on along the minus strand of JBNJGD010000002.1, from coordinate 247,609 downwards.
TCCATTACATTTCCTGAATTTCTAGAAAGGAAGGTTGAGAGCCGAAAACTTCTGATAGAAGAAAAGTATAAGGTTGGCTTGATACTTTCAATAGTGACTCTTCCAGTACTACTTACATGGTCTTTCTTCTATTTGGTTGTTTTCCTTGCAAGATGGATATGGAAAGGATTCGAAAAGAAGGCTTAGAGTTTACTTAAAATGAATGTGTTGGACTCTATAGAATGGGAAAACCTGGTCTATAAAGTAGATTTTCACCCTGTTGGACAGGGGCTTTTCTCGTCGGGAACTATTCACTCAAACGGGACTGCATTTAATTATGTGTACGATTGTGGCACTAGTAGCGGTCAAAGACTGATTGATAAAGCTATTCAGGGCTTAAAGGACAGCTTTGATAAGCTTGATATGGTCGTGGTGTCACACTTTGACAAAGACCATATCAGTGGCCTAAAAAATCTTCTCCCTAAATTTCCGGTAAAAATTGTGCTTCTCCCCGAAATGTCGTTGGCACAGCGTCTTGTTGTCGCTTTCTCTGAGGGGGTGGAATTCCATAGCCCGCACATGGATTTTTTTCTGGATCCGGTTGCATACCTCACTTCCTTGCCAGGCAGCAAAGTAGAGCACATCATTTTGGTTTCCTCATCAAATAATGAAACGTTAAAAGAACCAATCCATGATCAAAGTTTTTCAAATGACCCTCAAGATATACCAGACGTGCAGGCGAATTTTAAAGGCCCGCACGAACAAGTTAATGGTTCCTTTGTCCATGTATTGTCTGAGGGCAGTAGCTTAATTCTTGAGGAAGCAAAATTTGAGTTTCTTCCATACAACGATGAGTTCTTAAGTCCAAAGATTCCGGATGAATTTGTAAAACAGGTTGAGAAGGAAAAAAAGATTCTTCGCAAAGTTGATTCAGTGGAAAAGGAAATAGACAATTCTCTGAAAAGACTTAGAAATATCTATGATAAAAAATTTGGAGCCTCAAGTAAGCGACGCAATGCCATTTCACTTTTCTTGTATGCGGGCCCAACAGTTGTACTTGACGGTTTTCAGCACACAGGATCAAAGTCATCGAACGTAAATAAATTTCATTCATTATCTATTTGTGAAAAAAATAAAACTGGTGTTCTATACACAGGCGATGGCTATTTAAACACCGAAATGCGGATAAATTCCCTTCAGGAATTTTTGGGCAGTGTGCGCGTTGATAATATTGCCTGCTTTCAGGTCATGCATCATGGAGCTGAAAGCAGTTGGAAAAAGGGGGTGGCCAGTGCCTTCTCTCCAAACTTTAGTATCTTCTCATCTGATCCAGAGCACAGTCGACTTAAACACCCTCACCAAGCAGTAGCCCGAGATTTTCTCCCCTATGGGCCTGTCCAAGTAGATAAAAATCATTCTTTTTCTTTTGGTATATGCAAATTCCTCTAAACGCAGGCGGGTTTATATTTGATGGCCAGCTGCATTTAATAAGCATCAGCACCATGATTGACCTTAAAATTGGAGGATTCTTTATAAGGCATCGAGTGTATCTTTAAATACACAAAATAGAGTGATATGTATATCAATAAATTGACAAATAAATAAAATATGCCTATTGTTAGATATGCATAAAGGGTTTTCGTGCCCATGAGGTGATAGGCAATGAGTGTCAAGGACACAGCCAGAAGGCAGTATGTGCGAATCGCGGATCGCGCTGCCAGGCAGCTTGAATCGGTACAAAGGCCATCCGAAGGGTGGCTTGTCGTGTTGCGCAAGGCGCTCGGTATGTCCGGGTCACAGGTCGCCGCCCGCATGGGCGTCAGCCGAGGTGCTGTCTATCAGGCCGAGCGCAACGAGCGTGAGGGCGGTATCACCATCAACCAGATGCAAAAGCTCGCCGAAGCCATGGGTGGTCGGTTTGTTTACGCAATCGTCCCCGACGGTAGCGTGGAGGACATGATCCGTGCGCAAGCACGGCGCAAAGCCGAAGCCCGCATTCGCCGTGCAAGTGCCCATATGGCACTTGAAAAGCAGTCCTTGCCAAGCGAGGAGACAGAGCGGCGGACCGAGGAACTGGCTGACGAGCTTGTGCGTAATATGTCGCCGGACTTCTGGAGGATCAAATGACCTTCGAGGAGCCGGAGGGGGCAACTCCGCTCGACCCCGACGAGAAGCAGGGCCTGAAATTTCCGCACATCACAACGCGCGGAGAACTTGACGAGTTGGAGCAGGCCAATATTGAGCAAGGGCTTGCCTGGGTATCGCGGCAGCGCGGTGGCGATATATTTGATGACGCCTTTATTCGCAAGCTGCACAAGCGGCTCTTTGGCGAAGTATGGAGCTGGGCGGGCGAATACCGTTTAACTGAGAAAAATATCGGCATCGATCCGTTCCAGGTTCCCATGCAACTCCGCGTGCTACTGGAGGACGCCCGCTATTGGGCCGAGAACGATGTGTATTCGCCGCTCGAAGCCGCCGCGCGCTTTCATCACCGCATGGTGCAGATACATCTGTTCCCGAACGGCAATGGTCGACATGCCCGCATCGCCACCGATATCCTGCTCGAGGAGATTTACGACCACCCGCCTGTCGCATGGGCCAGCGGATTTGACCTGCAAGCTGACAATGATCGTCGCAATGCTTATATCGCCGCTCTGCGCGCTGCCGATGGCGGGGAATTCGGCCCATTATTGGAGTTCGTTGGCGCGACCTGGGATGTATCAGACGGGAGTGCCTGAAATCTAATGCCATGTGCCTGGCGCCTTCGACGGAAGTCGCTGGCGCGACATTCGTCCTGGCGCAATCTCAAAGGAGATTCCGGATAAGCGCCATGCGCTTTCCGGAATGACGCACAAACTCGGTGTTCTCTGTGTGCTCTGTGGCTAGTAATTCCGGCGGCGTTTTTTATAGTCCCAGGGGTCTTTGCTGAGGTTTTTGCTGGCGGCGGCGAGTTGGTTCCAGCGGCCGAGGATTTTCTTTTGCAGCTCGGTTTCCCATTTGAGGGCGGTTTTGAGGTCAGCGGTCCAGGCTTCCTGGAGCAGTTTTTTGCCGGCAGCCAGGGCGTCGGGGGAGCGGGTGGCGAGTTCGGTGGCAAAGTCGTTGGCCTCGGCCAGCGGATCGTCGCAGACGCGGGTGACGATGCCGATTTTTTGGGCTTCTTCGGCGCTAAAGACGCGGCCGGTCATGGTGAGTTCCTTGGCCACATCCATGCGCACCAGTTCGCGCAGGGTGACGGAGCCGCCCATATCGGGGATCAAGCCCCACTTGGTTTCCATGATGGAAAATTCGCAGTCCTTGCTGCTGAAGCGGAAGTCGGCGCCCAGGGCAATCTGGAAACCGCCGCCAAAGCACTTGCCGTGGGTGACGGCGATTACTGGCACCGGCAGGTCGCGCCAGATCAGGGAGACATCCTGGGCCAGGTTGCTGATTTTGGTGCCGGGCTTCATCAGCAGCTGGGGAATCATCCACGGCGTCTTTTTCATGCTCATCACATCGAGCCCCGAACAAAAGGCCGGGCCGTCGCCGCGCAGAATCACCGCGCGCACGGTGCGGTCCTTCTTGATGGTCTTGGCAGTTTTGACGATGGCGGTAAACATGGCCAGGTCGAGGCCGTTGTACTTTTTGCCACGGTTCAGGGTGACCGTGGCAATGCCGTCTTCAATATCCAGCAGAACGCGGGGGGCTTCACTCATGACTGTCTCCGTTTGGTTGGGGGCATTGTACTGGATTCGTTGGGTTGGCCACAGAGTCACAAAGAGCACGGAGGGATTTAATAAAGGACATAGAAGTGGCGATCACGCCGCGACTCAGGTCGCCCCAGGCCTTCTGCGAACCGTCATTGCGAGCGGAGCGAAGCAATCTGTCCAACGGTTTCTGCAGATCGCCGCGTCGCTGCGCTCCTCGCGATGACCCGAAAACTCTGTGTCCTCTGTGGCTAAAACCATGGGGTAGAATGTCGTCATGCCTTATCTGGATCAGAAAGCGTTTCATGAGCACGATATTCCCACGGCGGCGCGGTGGGTGTTTGTCGGCGGTACGGTGCTGGCCTTTTTGGCCGGTTATGTGAATGTGCTGATGCTGGGTGTCTACCATGTGCCGGTGAGTCACACCACGGGGGCGGTGTCGGAGTTCAGCCGCCATCTGCTGGCCATGGATTGGGGCGTGCTGGCGCCGCTGGTGACGATCTTGCTGGGCTTTGTCAGTGGTGCGGCGCTGAGCGGTTTGATCATCGGCCGCAGTTTATTTCGCGAGGGCCGGCGCTACGGCAGCGCTCTGGTGCTGCAGGGCGGTTTGTTGTCGCTGGCGGCCTGGGCCGCTCAGCCGGACAGTCTGGCGGCACTGGCACTGGCGGCGGTGGCCTGCGGTCTGCAGAACGGTATGGCGGCGAGCTATCGAGGGCTGACCCTGCGTACCACCCACACCACCGGCCTGATCACGGATATCGGGGTCTTTATCGGCCACTTGTTGCGCCACCGGGACATTGCCCTGTGGAAGCTGGGCTTGCTGGTATCCCTGCTGTGCGGTTTCGTCACCGGCGGCATCGCCGGTGCGCTGGCCTACCAGTACCTCGGACTCACCGCCCTGTGGCTGGCCGCCGCCACCCACCTCGCCATGGGTGCGGCTTACTGGTGGTGGCAGCAGGATTGATTTTAGCCACAGAGTCACGAAGAGCATGGAGTCTTTAGGCTGTAGGGCGGATGTGGCGGAGCCATCTTCCGCCAGGCTTGCAGGCGAGGCTCGTGAGCAGGAGCAGATGTTTCGGCGGCGGAAGCGGCTACGCCGCGTCCGCCCTACGAGATTTTGAGAGATTCCGGATAAGCGCTTCGCGCTTTCCGGAATGACCCGAAAACTCTGTGCGCTCTGTGTTCTCTGTGGCTAATTACCACGGAGTTGGCGGATGACGGGGGCGGTGTCGGGCATGACGCCGCGCCACAGGGAGAAGGCCTCGGCGGCTTGTTCGACCAGCATGCCGAGGCCGTCTAAAGCCAGTTCAGCGCCGTGTTCGCGGCCCCAGCGGACGAAGGCCGTGGGTTCGTTGGCGTAGACCATGTCGTAGGTGGTGGCGCCGGGCTTGAGCAATCCGTCGGGCAGGGGCGGCAGTTCGCCGCTTAGGCCGCTGGAGGTGGCGTTGATGATCAGATCAAAGGCTTCGCCGTCGAGGTCGGGGTAGCCACAAGCCTCGATAGGGCCGAGATCGGTAAAGTGCTCGGCCAGGGTGTGGGCCTTGGATTCAGTGCGGTTGGCAATCACCAGCCGCTTCGGCTCGATGCTCAGCAGGGGCTGGATCACGCCGCGCACGGCGCCGCCGGCGCCCAGAATCAGGATGTCTTTGCCGTGAAGGTCCAGCCCGTGGTTGTCGGTGAGGTCGCGGAACAGGCCAAGGCCGTCGGTGTTGTGGCCGACAGTGTGCTCGCCGCTGAACATCAGGGTATTGACCGCACCGGCGCGGCGGGCCAGGTCGCTGACCTCGTCGGCCAGTTCGAAGGCCTCTTCCTTGAAAGGCACGGTGATGTTGAGGCCGCGACCACCCTGTTGGCGAAAGGCGGCCACGGCCTCGGCAAACTCGCCGCGCTCGACCAGTTGCCTGGTGTAGATCAGCCGTTCGCCGGTCTGCCGGGCAAAGGCCTGGTGGATCTCCGGGCTTTTGCTGTGTTCAATCGGGTTGCCAAAAACCGCATAGTCGTCGCTCATGTTCGCTCCATCTCTTTCAGCCACTGCGCCGCTTCCAAAGCGTAGTAGGTGAGAATGCCATCGGCGCCGGCGCGCTTGAAGCCGAGCAGGGCCTCCAGCACCACCTTGCGCTCCTCCAGCCAGCCGTTCTGGGCCGCCGCCTTGAGCATGGCGTACTCGCCGCTGACCTGGTAGGCGTAGGTGGGCACGCCGAACTCGTCCTTCACCCGACGCACGATGTCGAGATAGGGCATGCCCGGCTTGATCATCACCATGTCGGCACCCTCGTCGAGATCCATGGCTACTTCCTGCAGCGCTTCATCGCTATTGGCCGGATCCATTTGGTAGGTGGCCTTGTCGGCCTTGCCCAGATTGCCCGCCGAACCGACGGCGTCGCGGAAGGGGCCGTAAAAACCGGAGGCGTATTTGGCGGCGTAGGAGAGAATCCGGGTGTGGACATGTCCGGCCTCTTCCAGGGCCTCGCGGATGGCGCCAATGCGCCCGTCCATCATGTCCGAGGGGGCGACCACATCGGCGCCGGCCTCGGCGTGGGACAGGGCCTGTTTGACCAGAATCGCCACGGTCTCGTCGTTGAGCACATAGCCGCTGTCGTCGATCACGCCGTCCTGGCCATGGGTGGTGTAGGGGTCGAGGGCGCCGTCGGTAATCACGCCCAGCTCGGGGCAGGCGGCCTTGATGGCGCGCACGGCTCGCTGAGCCAGGCCCACGGGGTTGAAGGCCTCGTGGCCGTTCTCGCTCTTGGCCGCCGGGTCAATCACCGGAAACAGGGCCACGGCGGGCACGCCGAGATCCAGACAACGCTGGCACTGCTCCAGCAACAGGTCGATGCTGAGACGCTCGACACCGGGCATGGAGGGCACGGCTTCGCGCTGGCCCTCGCCCTCAATAACAAACACGGGATAGATCAGGTCGTCCGCACTCAGGCGGTGCTCGCGCATCAGGCGGCGGGAGAAGTCGTCGCGGCGCATCCGGCGCGGGCGGCGGTGGAGGATCTGGCGGTTCATGCGGGCTCCGGCTGGTCTTTTTCAGAGAGGGCCAATGATAACACCGCCACGGCCGGGTTTCGCCCACACAAAAGGGCCGATCTCGCGGGAGATCGGCCCTGCACTGTGCTCGGCGGGCCGCGCTGGGCGGCCGGCGCGCTTTACAGTGTTTTGATCGCGGCGTTCAGGCGGCTCTTGTGGCGAGCGGCCTTGTTCTTGTGGATGAGGCCTTTGTTGACCATGCCATCGACAACGGGCTGCGCTTCTTTGAGAGCCGCTTGGGCGGCGGGCTTGTCACCACCGGCGATCGCGCTCTGTACCTTCTTGATGTAGGTACGCATGCGAGAGCGCAGTGCCATGTTGTGCTGGCGGCGCTTTTCGGCCTGACGGGCGCGTTTGCGGGCTTGAATGGTATTTGCCACTGTATCGTTCCTGTTATTCGCTTCGGAATCGGTTAGCGTTGAAAATCGGACGGCGAATTATCCGCATAGCGCTGCGCGGTGTCAACTGCCCTGCGTCGGGTGGCGGTGACTGGTGACAAAGCGGACTCGCAGACACAATATATAGGTATATTGGTGGGTGGCGGCTATAATACGCAGCCTTTGTGGTCCGCTGGCGGGCGGGCGAGAGCCGAAAAGGAAGGCATTTTGAGCGAGGCACCTTCAAGCGAAGAGCACAGCGAGCGAGGCCGGTCCGGCGGTTTACTGCGTTCCACCGCGATTTTCAGCGGCATGACCCAGCTCTCGCGGGTGCTCGGCCTGCTGCGGGACATTCTGCTGGCCCGCCTGTTTGGCGCCACGGCGGCCACCGACGCCTTCTTCGTCGCCTTCAAGATTCCCAACTTTTTTCGCCGCCTGTTCGCCGAGGGCGCCTTTTCCCAGGCCTTCGTCCCCGTCCTCAGCGAGTACAAGGAACAGCGCAGTTTCAACGAGCTGCAAAGGCTGGTGGCGCGCACCAGCGGCACCCTGGCCACCATTCTCTTTGTTATTACCGCCATTGGCGTGATCGCTGCACCGGCGGTAATGGCGGTCTTCGGCTACGGCTTTGTTCGCCAGCACCCCGAGACCTACCAGCTGGCCACCGACCTGCTTCGGATAACTTTTCCCTATCTCTTTTTTATTTCGCTGACGGCCCTGGCCGGCGGGATTCTCAACAGTTACGGGCGCTTTGCCGCCCCGGCTTTTGCCCCGGTGCTGCTCAATGTCAGCCTGATCGTCTGCGCCCTGTGGTGGGCGCCGCACTTTGCTCAGCCGGTGGAGGCCCTGGCCTGGGGGGTGCTGATTGCCGGCGTTGCCCAGCTGTTGTTCCAGTGGCCGTTTATCTACCGCCTGGGTTTGCTGCGCTGGCCGCGCTGGGGCTGGCGGGACAGTGGTGTTCGCCGGATTATGCAGCTGATGGTGCCGGCATTGTTCGGCTCGGCGGTGGTTCAGATCAATTTGCTGCTGGATACCGTGCTCGCCTCGATGCTCCAGGAGGGCAGCGTTAGCTGGCTGTACTACTCGGATCGTCTGGTGGAGTTTCCCCTGGGCGTCTTTGGCGTGGCCGTGGGCACGGTGATCTTGCCGGCGCTGTCCCAGCGCCACGCCAACGCCAATCCCGAGGGCTTTTCCCACACCCTGGACTGGGCCTGGAAGCTGGTGGTGGTGATTTCCCTGCCCGCCATGGTGGGCCTGATCGCTCTGGCGGCGCCCATGCTCTCGACCCTGTTTCAGTACGACGAGTTCGGCCAGCGCAGCGTCGACATGGCGGCCTGGAGTTTGATGGCCTACAGCCTGGGGCTGCCGGCGTTTATCCTGATCAAGATTTTTGCCCCGGCCTTTTTCTCCCGCCAGGACACGCGCACCCCGGTGCGCATCGGGGTCCAGGCCATGGCGGTCAACATGCTGTTCAACATCGTCTTTGTCGGCGCCATGGTCTACTGGGATTTCGCCGCACCGCACACCGGCCTGGCCTTGGCCACCTCGGCTTCGGCCTGGCTCAACGCCTGGTGGCTGTACCGCGTGTTGCGCCGCGATGGCGTCTATCAACTGGAAAAGGGCTGGCTCAGCCTGTGGCTGCGTACCCTGCTGGCCAGCGGGGCCATGGCCGGCCTGCTGCTCTATCTGAGCCCGGCGGACTGGTCCCAGGGGCTGTGGTGGCAGCGCGCCCTGGGCCTGCTGGCCTTGGTCGGGCTGGGCGCCCTGGTATATGCTCTGGCGCAGTTGTTGATGGGCCTGCGTCCGCGCCATTTGATCGAGCGCGGCGATCCCCCCAAGCCGAGTTGAACCGCCGTGAGCCAAGATTCACCACACATCACCCTGATCCGGGGCGCCCACAATCTGCGCGCCGAACACCGCGGTTGCGTGGCCACCATCGGCAATTTTGACGGCGTCCACCGCGGCCACCAAAAAGTGATTGCCAGTCTGCAGCGGGCCGCCGCCGAGCGCCAGCTGCCCACGGTGGTGATCAGCTTTGAACCCCTGCCGCGGGAGTACTTTGCGCCGCAGAATACGCCGCCCCGGTTGACTCGCTGGCGCGAGAAAGTCGAGTTTTTTGACCAGCTCGGCGTCGATCGCTTCCTCTGTTTACCCTTTAACGACGCCCTGGCCGGACAGGCCCCCGGGGATTTTATTCAGCAGGTGCTGGTGGATGGCCTGGGCGTGAAGCACCTGGTCGTGGGCGACGATTTCCGCTTTGGCCGCGACCGCGCCGGCGACTTTGCCACTTTGCAGCAGGCCGGCGAGCGCTTCGGCTTCGATGTGGTGGATACCAAGACGGTGATGGAAGACAAGGCGCGGATCAGCAGCACGCGCATTCGCCAGCACCTGGAGCGCGGCGAGCTGGACGAGGCGGCGGAACTGCTCGGCCGCTCCTACAGCATGGCGGGCCGGGTGGCTCACGGCGACAAGCGCGGGCGCATCATGGGCTACCCCACCGCCAATATTCACATCCACCGCCAGCAGACGCCGGTCTCGGGGATTTTTGTCGTGCGCATGCACGGCCTGCCCGAGGGGCCGGTGGACGGCGTGGCCAGCCTCGGCGTGCGGCCCACTTTCTACGGCGACGGCATGGCCGTGCTGGAAGTTCACCTCTTCGATTTCGACCGCGCCATCTATGGCGAGCATGTGCGCGTGGAGTTCCTGCACAAAATCCGCGACGAGGAAAAATTCGACTCCATGGACGCCCTGATCGAAAAAATCGACGACGACGCCCGCCGCGCCCGCGCCTGGTTCGCGTCTGCGCGTTAGCCACAGAGGACACAGAGCGCACAGAGGTCTTCCAGTGGGCGTAGGGCGGACGCGGTGCAGCCGCTTCCGCCGGATATATGGCGGATGTGCCTTCGTCACTTCTGCCCTACAGAAACCCGGGAGATTCCGGATAAGCGCTGCGCGCTTTCCGGAATGACAAAAACCCTCCGTGCGCTCTGTGTCCTCTGTGGCTAACCCTGCGAAGCCGCAAAATACTGATAATTTCGGCAAAAATCGTTAAGATTCGGCCCTTATTGCCCATGAACCCTGCGGATCGACTGTCGTGACCGACTACAAACACACGCTCAACCTGCCCCAAACCGAATTTCCCATGCGCGGCAACCTGGCCAAGCGCGAGCCGGACATGCTGGCCCGCTGGCGCGAGCAGGATCTCTATGGCGCCATTCGCCAGGCCCGCCAGGGTGCCAGGCCGTTTTATCTGCACGATGGCCCGCCCTACGCCAACGGCGAGATTCACCTCGGCCACGCGGTCAACAAGATCCTCAAGGACATCATCGTCAAGTCGAAAACCCTGAGTGGCTACGACGCGCCCTATGTGCCGGGCTGGGATTGCCACGGCCTGCCCATTGAGCTCAAGGTGGAAAAGAAGGTGGGCAAGCCCGGCCAGAAAATTTCGCCCAAGGAGTTCCGCCAGGCCTGTCGCGAGTTTGCCGGCAAGCAGGTCGACGGCCAGCGCGAGGACTTTATTCGCCTGGGCGTACTGGGCGAGTGGGACAAACCTTATCTGACCATGGATTACCGCTACGAGGCGGACATCGTTCGCAGCCTCGGACGGCTCGTTGAGGGCGGCCATCTGCACAAGGGCTACAAGCCGGTGCACTGGTGCATGGACTGCGGTTCGGCTCTGGCCGAGGCGGAAGTGGAGTACCACGACAAGAAATCCATCGAGATCGATGTGGCCTTTGCCGCAGTCGACGCCGCCGAGGCCCACCGACGCTTTGGCCTCGAGGGCGACCAGCCCCTGTCGCTGGTGATCTGGACCACCACGCCCTGGACGCTGCCCGCCAATCAGGGCGTGGCCGTCCACCCGGAGCTGGAGTACCAGCTGATCGAGAGCGGCGGACGCCGCCTGGTGCTGGCCGCCGAGCTGGCGGAGACGGCGCTGGCGCGCTACGAGCTGGAGCCGGGAACCGTGCTGGCCACGGTGCGCGGGGCCGAGCTGGAGCACCTCCAGCTGCAACACCCCTTCTTCGATCGACAGGTGCCGGTGATTCTGGGCGATCATGTGACCACCGACGCCGGTACCGGCGCGGTGCACACCGCCCCCGGCCACGGTCAGGAGGACTTCGTCGTCGGTCAGGAGTACGGTCTGGAAGTGATGAATCCGGTGATGGGCAACGGCGTCTACCAGTCCGATTTACCCCTCTTTGGCGGCGAGCACATCAACAAGGCCAACCCCAAGATCGTCGAGCTGCTGGAAGAGCGCGGCGCGTTGCTCAAGCAGGCGCCGCTGCAGCACAGCTACCCGCACTGCTGGCGCCACAAGACCCCGGTGATTTTCCGCGCCACACCCCAGTGGTTCATTCACATGGAACAGGCGGGGCTGCGACAGGCGGCGCTCGAGGGCGTGCGTCAGACCGAATGGCTGCCGGCTTGGGGCGAGGCGCGCATTCGCAACATGATAGAGAGCCGTCCCGACTGGTGCATCTCGCGCCAGCGCACCTGGGGCGTGCCGATTACCCTGTTTGTCCACCGCGAGACGGCGGCCCTGCACCCGCGCACCCAGGAGCTGTTTGGTCAGGTGGCCGAGCGCATCGAGGCCGAGGGTATCGACGCCTGGTTCGACCTCGACCCCGCCGAGCTGCTCGGCGATGAGGCGGCGGACTACGACAAGGTCACTGACACCCTGGATGTCTGGTTCGACTCCGGTGTGACCCACGCCTGCGTGCTCGAGCGCCGCGACAACCTCGATGTGCCGGCGGATCTGTATCTGGAGGGCTCCGACCAGCACCGGGGCTGGTTCCAGTCCTCGCTGCTGACCGGCGTGGGCATGCGCGGCAAGCCGCCCTACAGGCAGGTGATGACCCACGGCTTTACCGTGGATGCCAAGGGCCACAAGATGTCCAAATCCCAGGGCAACGGCATCGACCCCCAGGAGATCATCAACTCCCTGGGCGCGGATATCCTGCGCCTGTGGGTGGCCTCCTCGGACTACAGCCACGAGATGACCCTGTCACAGGAGATCCTCAAGCGCACCGCCGATTCCTATCGCCGCATGCGCAACACCATGCGCTTTTTGCTGGCCAATCTGAACGGCTTCAGCCCCGACGACGCCGTACCGCAGAGTGAGATGCTGGCGCTGGATCGCTGGGTGGTGGACGCCACGGCGCGCCTGCAGAAGTCCGTGGTGTCGCACTACGAGGCCTACAACTTCCACGCCATCTACCAGCTGGTGCACAACTTCTGTTCGGTGGAGCTGGGCAGCTTTTACCTGGATGTGATCAAGGACCGCCAGTACACCACCCAGGCCGACTCTCTGGCGCGCCGTTCCTGCCAGACCGCCATGTTCCATGTGCTCGAAGCCATGGTGCGCTGGCTGGCGCCCATTCTGAGCTTTACCGCCGACGAGGCCTGGCGCGCGATGCCCGGCCAGCGTGACGAGTGGGTGTTTGTGCAGGACTGGTACGAAGGCCTGTTCGAGCTGGACGCCGAGGAGACCATGAACCAGGCCTTCTGGGAAACTCTGCTGGCGGTGCGCGAAGGCGTCAGCCGCGAGCTGGAGCCCCTGCGCAAGGGCGGCGATATCGGCTCTTCCCTGCAGGCGGAAGTGGCGCTCTACGCCGACGGCGCCCTCGCCGGCCAGCTGGAGTCTCTGGGCGATGAGCTGCGCTTTGTGCTGCTGACTTCCACGGCCTCGGTCGAGCCGCTGTCGGCGGCTCCGGGGGAGGCCGCCGAGGTGGCCCTGGACAATGGCCAGAGCTTCCGCCTGGCGGTGGCGGCCTCGGGACAGCCCAAGTGTGCCCGCTGTTGGCACTATCGGGCCGATGTCGGCGAGCACGCCGATCATCCGGAGCTGTGCTCTCGCTGCGTCGACAATGTGGCCGGCGACGGCGAACAGCGCCGGTTTACCTAGCGGTGGCGATCATGGCAAAGCGCGCACTCTGGTTCTACGCTCTGGCGCTGTTGGTGGTGGTGCTCGATCAGGCCACCAAGCTGGCCGCCGAGTACTGGCTGGGGTACCGGGAAGTGGTGCCGGTGACGCCGTTTTTCAATCTCACCCTGGCCTACAATCCGGGCGCCGCCTTCAGCTTTCTGGCCGACGGCGGCGGCTGGCAGCGCTGGTTTTTCAGCGCCCTGGCGCTGGTGATTTCCGTCATCCTGGCGGTGTGGTTGTGGCGCCTGAAAGAGGAAGAGCGGGTGATGGCCTGGCCGCTGAGCCTGATTATCGGCGGTGCAGTGGGCAATCTGATCGACCGTCTGGCCTACGGCCATGTGATCGATTTTCTCGATTTTTACTATGGGGGCTACCACTGGCCGGCCTTTAATCTGGCCGACTCGGCCATTGTCTGTGGCGCCGGCCTGATGATCTGGCTGAGTTTTTTCCCGCCCGGGCGGGGCTTGTCCGACGGGGCGCGCTAAAACGCCGCCGGCCCTTGTGCCGCCCGCGGCGGTGTGTGGCATAATCGGGACATGACCCAAGCACTCGACAACGCCATTATCCATCTCGCCAACCCCAGGGGCTTTTGCGCCGGGGTCGATCGCGCCATCGACATTGTCGAGCGCGCCCTGGAGTACTTCCCACCGCCGATCTATGTGCGCCACGAGGTCGTTCACAACAAACATGTGGTCGACGAGTTGCGTGACAAGGGGGCAGTTTTCGTCGAGGAGCTCGACGAAGTGCCGGATGGCAGCACCGTGATCTTCAGCGCCCACGGCGTGAGCCGGGCCGTCGAGGAAGAGGCCGCGCGCCGTGGCCTCCAGGTGTTTGATGCCACCTGCCCGTTGGTGACCAAGGTGCACATGGAAGTGTCGCGCTATTCCCAGGCCAACAAGGAAGTCATCATGATTGGCCACCAGGGGCATCCCGAGGTGGAGGGCACCATGGGGCGCTACATCAAGCAGGGCGGCAAGGGTGAGATGTACCTTGTGGAGAGCCCCGAGGATGTGGCTGAATTGAGCGTTGAAGACCCCGACAACCTGGCCTTTGTGACTCAAACGACTCTGTCCATGGACGACACTTCGGCGGTCATCGAGGCCCTGCAGAAACGCTTCCCCAAGCTCGACTCACCGCGCAAGGAAGACATCTGCTACGCCACCCAGAACCGCCAGGACGCCATCAAGGAGATGGTGAACGACTGCGACCTGCTGCTGATTGTCGGCTCTAAAAACAGCTCCAATTCCAAGCGCCTGGTGGAAATCGGCCAGAAAAACGGGGTGGAAAGCCACCTGATCGACGGCAAGCCGGACATCGACCCCGCCTGGCTGGAAGGTAAGCAGCACATCGGTGTCAGCTCGGGCGCCTCGGCCCCCGAGGTACTGGTCCGCGAGGTGCTCGATTACCTCAAAAGCGAGGGCGCGAGCATTGCCAGCGGAATCGATCGCGCCCCCGAGGGGGTCACTTTCTCCCTGCCTATCGAGTTGCGTGACTCCCGTCTGAAGGCCCGCCTCTAGCGGCCTTCCGGCCCTTTCTTGGCCCTTTGGCCCCGCCTGTCCTTTGAAAAAGCAGCGTTTGTCTGTCTGCGCTGGTATTTTGCCGTGTCCGTTTCATAATCAAACTGTGCTAATAGGTTTTTACTATGTATAGGAATAGAGGTTTCACATTGGTGGAGTTGGCGGTAGCGTTGATTATTGGCGCCATCGTTATTGGCTTTGCCATGCCGTCGATGCAGCGTCTGGTGCGATCCTCCAATGTCACAGCGGAGGTTAATCGGCTGGTAGCCAGTATTAATCTGGCCAGAAGCGAGGCGGTAAAGCGCAATGTCGCCGTCAGTGTGGCTTCCAAGGGCAGTGGTACTGACTACAGTGACGGGTGGTTGGTGTTCGTCGATGTCGACAGCCCCAATACTGGTAACACGGTTTACCAGCCCGGCAACGATATCCTGGTTGAGGATGCCGAGCCGGTGGCGGACGGAGTCAGTATCTCTGTCAACCCGACACAACGATGGATCAGTTACGGCGGTAGCGGTTTTCTGAGAGAAGATGTTCCCAGTATTGATATTTGGGTGTGTGCAGATAACGCCGAAAGTGTTGCCGAACAGCGTCATGTCACGATTTCCCGTTCCGGTCGACCTTCCGTCGAAACGCCCGATGAAATGAATGGTGGTTGCTAATGAGTGCGGCGATGAACAAGCAAAGCGGCATTGGCCTGATTGAAGTGCTGGTAGCGGTGCTCGTTCTGAGTATTGGCGTTATCGGCATGGCAGGCTTGCAGGTGCAGGCGCTTCAGGCCAGCACCGACTCCTCGCAAAGGACAACGGCCTTGATGTTGGCCCGGTCCATTGTTGGTCAAATGCGGTCTAATGTTGATGCGATGGATGATTACGCCAATGCATATGCGGGGATTGACTGTGATGGTGGTGCGCCCCAAAGCTGTAGCGCAGCCACGTGTTCCACAGCGCAAATGGCCACCTATGATGCCTACAGCTTGATGTGTGGCAACGGCGGTGCTTCCAAATCGTCCATGGCCGAGCATCTGGCTTCGCCAACAGTTGAGATAGTTTGCGATCCGGCCCCCTGCGATTTTTTGGAGAGTCAGGTGACCCTCACGGTACAGTGGGTGGTCCGACAAAATGACTCCGATGCGGCCGATGCCGACCTTACCCAACAAGTGGTTTTGAGTACAAGATTATGATGAACCGTTACTCCCACAATGCCGGCTTCACCATCGTCGAACTCCTGGTGGCAATGCTGATTGGCTTGTTCCTGATAGCGGGTACGGCCGGGTTGTTTATTTCTTCCAAGCAAACCTACTCCAGCGTGGAGCAGATCAGTCGTCTTCAGGAAAATGCCCGATTTGCCACATCCATGCTGGGTGACTATTTTCAGTTGGCCGGGTTTGACAATTACTACCGCTCAGATCGCCCCTCTGGTAAAGCGTCACCGATTCGAGTGCTCGGTTGCGGTGGTGAGCTTTGCTCTAGCAACAGGGATGACGGCCCGGATCAGCTCTCGCTTGAATACGATGTCCCCGCCGATCAGCCCGACGCGGGGGGCTGGGAGTTTGTGACTTGTGGTGGTGCCGTTATTGACAGCGGCTCAGCCACGCGCCGGGTTATAGAAACATTTCGGGTGGCAGAAGATGAGGCGGCAGATACCTATACGCTGGAGTGCCGCAGCTTTGATGCTGAAACTCAGAATCCCCTGACAGAGTGGGTGGAAATTGTTGGAGGCATTCGCGATTTCCAGGTCATGGTAGGACTGACTGAAGAAAGAACCGTCGGTTTCAATCAACCGGTCACTTTGCCAGTGGAGCGCTATGTCAATTTTGACCAGATCGCCGGTGCTGTGGGTAGCCAGAACAAGCTGAATGAACGGGTGAAGAACATTCGCCTCGGCCTGTTGGTGCGGGCCGGTGACAGCGTCAGTGAGGCGGTTGGTGAGGCAGACTCTGCGGGTGGAGCTGCCCGGAATAATTATCAGGTAATGGATGGCCCGGTGATCGAAAATGATAGCGGCCAGCTTTATTATATTTTTACAGAAACCTTCGAATTGGGTAACGCGGTATGAAAAAGGCCGGTGTAAACAACATGACGAGGCACCAGAGCCAGAGTGGTGCTGCTCTGGTGATCAGCCTTGTATTGCTGGCAGTGACCACTTTGTTGGGTGTGACGGCGATGCAGGCGACCAGCATGGATGAAAAAATGGTCGGTAATGTGCAGCAAATGACAGCCTTGCGCGAGGCGGTTCGGGGCGAGATGAGCCGCTATGTGTGGGAGCTGGCCGCTGACAAGGAGGTGGGTAATGTCGATATTACTCTGGCTGAGGAGGCCAACAACAATGAGGGGACCCCTCTTCCTCTGGAATTGAGTGGCAACTCGGATTTGGTGAAAGCAGCCAGTTTGACCAGTTACGGGCTGGATGGCAACGCAGAAGATGATCAGGGTCGCCGCCTCTACGCCAGCAATAGCTGGTGCAACGCCTCTATTGGCCAGTTTAGTTGCTATGCCATGCTATTGCGTGGCGAGGGAAAAATTTCAACCGGGACGGAAAATATTCAGGAAACCGGTTTCGGTACTGTCGGCCCGGGTGTCGAGGGTGATGTGAACACCGGTCAGGGTAGTTAATCGTATTCAAAGCTGCCATTGAATGGCGGGAGAAGGCAATGAAAAAGCAAATAACACAGTGGTTACTGATACTCGGGGGCGTGTTGTTCTCGCTGGGGTCGCTACAGGCGTCGGACCTTGACATGAGTGATTTCAACCCCAATACCATGGGGCTTGTTCCTGCCAATAGTCGAGCGATCGATAGCGTACAGATTCTGGTGGTCGAAGAGCGACCCGGAGAGGGTTTTGTTCGATTCAAGTCGTGTGAAGAATGCGAGTACCGGGGCATGAACTACGATCGTTCAACGGAGGTAGAGGACGCTGCCGGAAACCAGGTGTCCACTGAAAAACTGAAAAGCTACAGCGGCGAAAAGGCCATGCTGGGCTTTACCGAAGGGGAGAAGCTTCTTCGCCAAATCAAACTGTCAGAGCGTGATAGTGGGGGTGAGTCATGAAAGGCATCAGAAAACAGATTGGATTTTGGATGGCGAGCTTGCTCGTTGCCGGCGGAGCAGTGCTGCCCGTTCACGCTGACGACATCGAGATTTTTCGCGGGGCGGCTTCTGACCAGAGCAGTGTGCCCAATATCCTGATGGTCGTAGATACTTCAGGCAGTATGGGGTTTAAAGATGTGCCCTATGTATCTGAGCCCTATGACCACAGCAAGACCTATTCGGGCAGTACACCAACAGACAACTGGTATGCCCTGGTCAACTGTGGCAACAGTGGAGGCTGTGATGCGCACCGAATGGACAAGACAATAAACCAGTGCGACGCACTGGAGCAGGAGCTGACCACGCGCGGTGAGTTTGAGGGCAATCTGGCCCGATTGATGGAAGGTGAAAACACTGTCATCGAAGAAGAACAGTGTGAAACGGTGTGTACGCGCTATGTTTGGGGCAGCTGCGTTCGAACAGAAACAACTTGTGAAACAGTGGAGGTGCCCGTTAACGAGCCAAGCCAGTGGCTGCCTGTAGGCCCAAACCACGACGATGATGAAGTGGTTTACGATTGTGAACGGGACCAGGTGATTGACGATACCTATGCAGCCCGAAACGGTACTTTCGACGAATCAACCGGCGGTCAACTGTTAAACGATGCCTATACCAGCAGTGAAGACCCCGAAGATCAGCTCAATTGGAATTTTGCCGACTACAACGCCAAGGTGGTGACGGGTAACTACATCAACTGGAAGCGCATTCAGGATGCCAATGAGGGCCGGACCATCACCCGAATGGAAGCGGTTCAGAATGTGCTCGTCGATGTCATCAACAGCATGGATAATGTCAACTTCGGTTTGATGAGTTTTGATCCGTCAGGCGGCGCCCAGGGTGGTATCGTCAACTACCCGGTGAGCTTTGTGAATGACCACCGTGATGATCTGCTGGATAAAGTTGACGACTACTGGACCAGTGGCGGGACACCGTTGCAGGAGACTCTCTACGAGACCCTGCGTTACTGGCGTGGTGACACGCCCTACTACGGGCGTCACTTCAGGGAGGACGAGCGGGACCCTCACGATGACGCGTTTACGAACAGCAGCAGAAACAATTACAAGTCCCCCATTGCCAACGAGTGTCAAGCTAATGCCACACTTCTTCTGACGGATGGTGCGCCCTCCGTTGATGGGGACAATGGCCCGAACGGTGTCATTAATACGATCCTGAACAAGAACGGTGCTAATCGCTGTGGTCGCTACGAAGATGACGGCGGTGATATGGTTCGTCACTGTCTGCCCGAAGTGGCTCAGTACATGTTCGAGTACGATATGCGTGGTGACCTGGAAGGGGACCAGGTATCTGAGGTCTACACAGTGGGCTTCAAGTCCGATCAGGATCTCTTGCAGGATACGGCCAGCCGAGGCAGCGGTCAGTACTTTACCGCCAATGACACGGTACAGCTGACCCAGGCGCTGAAGGACATTATTCGCAAAGTAAAATCCGAAAGCGCTACCTTTACCACACCCGGTGTGGCTGTGAATAACTACGGTCGACTCACCAACCGGGAAGAGATCTACTACGCATTGTTCCTGCCCAAGGACACTGAGCGTTGGGGTGGTAACCTCAAGCGCTACAAGATTACCGATGACGGTGTCATTGTTGATCGGGACGATACTCCGGCTATTGATGCCTCCACGGGCTTCTTCGATGGCGATGCGCGAAGCTTCTGGAGCAATGCCACTGACGGCAATGAAGTGGAAAAGGGCGGTGCCTCATCGAGACAGGATGCCCCGCGACAGGTTTTCACTTACCTCGGTAATACCCCCCCGGATGGCGTCAATCTCGCTCAGGGCAATCAGCACTTGCTGTCCCCGTCTAATAGCCTGATTACTCAGCCGATGTTACAAGTCGGAAGTGCCGCCGCGCGAAACCAGTCTCTGGCCTGGGGTCAGGGCTTTGACACAGAGGATGAGGACGGTGACGGTTCCAAGAGCGACACCTATGGCTATGTTGGTGATCCGTTGCACTCCTCCCCGACCCTGATTACCTACCGACAGGATGAGACTACGCAGGACGCCACGGTATTTTTCGGTACCAATGAAGGCTTCATTCACGGCGTAGATGCGGAAACCGGCCGTGAAAAATTCGCCTTTATGCCGGAAGAATTGCTGAAAAACCTCAATGTCTATCGGGAGGACAAAAATGCCACGGTACTGAATACCAAGACCTATGGTATGGATGCCGAAATTGCGGTATGGATCAATGACTTGAACCGCGATGGCAACCTCCATAACAGTGACGGTACCGTGCAAAACGAGGGCAGCGCTGAAACGCGCGAGTCCGCCTATATATTCGCCGGTATGCGCCGGGGTGGCCGCAGTTACTATGCCATGGATGTGACCGTCCCGGAGAGTCCGCAGCTCGTTTGGCATATCTCTGGAGATGATTCTCTCTACCCGGATTGGGACATTGACCCGGCGCTTGAGGAGCTGGGTCAGACCTGGGCCAAGCCAGTCGTCTCATTGGTCAAATGGGGCGGTGAAGACGGTGAACCACGAGTGGTACTGTTCTTCACAGGCGGCTATGACAACAGCCAGGACACAGCGACGGCATTGCAAAAAGACGACATGGGCCGTGCTGTGTTCATGGTGGACGCCAAAACCGGAGAGTTGTTGTGGTCAGCGGGCCCCGATGATAACCACGATCTGAAACTGGAGGATATGAACTACAGCCTGCCGGGTACCCCGACCCTTGCCGATATGGATGGTGACGGTTATGTGGATCTGCTGTTTGCCGGCGATACCGGCGGCAACATCTGGCGCTTTGATTTCAACAACGAGAGCAAAGACAGTGATTTTGAAGCAACAGGTGGCCGAATAGCTGCCTTTGCTGAAGCGGGAGCGCCGCGGCGCTTCTTTACCAGCCCCGACCTCTCGGTCGTTCAGAAAGCGGGTAGCGACCCTTACTTGGCCGTGGCCATGGGCACTGGCCGTCGCCCCAACCCCCTGAATACTTCCATTCAGGACAGCTTCTTTGTGATCAAGCAGAAAGACTTGATGGGGCCGCCCACGGATAGCGATGGCGACATTGCCTATGCAACCATTACCCGAGACGACCTCTACAACACCACTGGCAAAAATATTGCCAACCTTTCCGATGAGGAACAGGTGGAGGAGCTGGATAAGTTGAGCAAGGCCGACGGTTGGTATCTGGATTTCACAGGCGAAGGTGAAAAAGTACTGGGCTCGTCACTCACCTTTGATGGCCAGGTGATTTTCAATACATTCTCGCCGACAGGCCGCGCCAGTGGTTGTGGCCCTGATACGGGCATGAACCGCCTGTATGTTCGGGATGTTATGAGTGGCTCGACCAGTATTGCGTCCAATGACTCTTCACTGGACAGTGTGGTCCTCCAACAACCTGGTATTGCGCCTGAGCCGACTGTACTGTTCATGCGTCGGGTGGATGGCGATGGAAATGTTACCCAGGTTCCCCAGGTGGTTGTCGGCACAGAAGTCATTAAAGACGAAGACGGCTGTGGTATTTTCGACAAAGCCTGCCGCTCTGAGGAGTCTGGAGACGAGGCCTCGGGTGAAAATACCGGGGCCAGAGTGCAATTCTGGTATGAGAAAAAGTAATGAATACTCAACGCGGATTTTCACTAATCGAGATACTGATTGCAGTTATTATTATCGGAATTCTCGCCGGCATTGCATATCCGGTCTATACAGACCAGGTTCTGAGGGCTGGCCGCACCGACGGCCAGAAGGCCCTCTTGACCGTCATGCAAGCGGAGGAGCGTTACTACAACAACTCGGGTAACTACAGCTACACCACCAACCTGGCCGGGACTCCAACGACCGGCCTGCAACTCAATGTTGACGGTGGGGCTTATATCAGTGATGACGAGCGATATCGTGTCACGGCCGGGCAGTGTGACGGCCAGCCACTCGAGGAGTGTGTAGAGTTAACGGCAACCGCGATTGGTGCTCAGGCTGAAGATAACGACTGTGCGACCCTGATATATCGCTCAACCGGCGTGAAGGACTCCACAGGCGGGGGTGATGACTGTTGGTAGTGGTTATCAGGCTCAAGCGGCTAGGTGCGCTTGGGCCAAATACCCCTCTGACTGCATCTCCAAAAGCCGGCTCGTAGCTCGGTCAAATTCAAAGTTCAGGCGATTGCCCCGGTAGAGTGAATCTACCGGGGCGTCTGCACTTAAGATCAGTTTTACCCTGTGATCGTACAGCACATCGAGCAGGTTGAGCAGGCGCCGAGCCGCGTCGTTACTGTCGTCATCGAGCTGCGGAACATTGGAGAGAAAAACGCTGTGGTGTTCGGCGGCAATTTCCAGATAGTCGTTCTGGGAGCGGGGCGACTCGCAAAGCTCGGCAAACTCAAACCAGATGACACCCTCCGATTCGCCCTTGTGAGCGATTTCCCGACCGTTGATATTGATAAAGCCCGCCTGAAAGGGCGTGTCACTGACCATAGTGCGGAATGATTGCGCCAGAGCCCGATCGGCCCGTTCTCCGAGCGGGTAGTGGTAAATATCATCCAGCTGAAGCGCCTTCAGGCGATAGTCCGTCTGGTTGTCCAGTTCGATAACCTTGCAGTGCTGCTTGAGCGCTTCAATGGCGGGTACGAAGCGAGCCCGTTGCAACCCGTCCTTGTATAGATCGTCGGGCGGGCGGTTGGAGGTAGTGATCAGGAGGACGCGGCGCTTAAAGAGGGCGTCGAGCAACTGACCCAGTATCATGGCATCACCGATGTCGTTGACATGGAATTCGTCCAGGCAAAGTACCCGTGTTTGGCGGGCAATTTTGCGCGCCACTGACACCAGCGTGTCGCTTTCGTTTTCGAGCTGGCGCAACTCATTGTGCACATAGGCCATAAAACGGTGGAAGTGCATGCGCCACTTGTCGGGACGATCCAGGGCCTCGAAAAAAATGTCCATCAGCATCGTCTTGCCGCGGCCGACACCACCCCAGATGTACAGCCCTTTGATGTCGTAACGGAGGTGTTTGCTGCGTCGGCCAATCCTGCGCTTCATGGGGTTGTCGCGCTCGTAGGCCAGCGCGGCCTGAATCTGATCGTACTGCTCAATCAGCCGAGTCTGTCCGGGGTCATCCTCCAGACCGAGTTCGACTTTCTTTTTCCGGTAAAGTTGGGATGGTTTCATGGAGACCTCGCTGAGGGCATTATACAGCCCGCAGTGAGGTCGTGCAGAAGTGGCAGATGACTAGTCCGCGGATTTGGCCAGATTCTTTCTCAGCACATTGAGCAGGTTGGCTTCAATTTTGTCGAGATGGTTCAACTTACCCGATGCCGCATCGCCCAGCCACTGGCCCAGATCGTCGCGCTTTTTGGCAAAGTAGTTGAGGATAAAGGCCTCGGATTTGAACATGAACTGGATAGTCCGCTCCGGGTCGACCTGGGCAAAGGGTGAATCCGCCACATCCTGAGCGGCCTGTTCCTGACTGCGGCAGTAGCGCACCAGCAGTTGGAACAAGGACATCTGAGCCTTCTTGTAAGCCTCGCTTTGCTGAACTTTGCCGGGGTTGCTAATGACAGCGTCGACCACCAGGTCCAGCCAGTGGATCAGGTTGGTTTCGCTGATCAGATGCTCCAGCTTATTCTCTTCCTCGCGCAGTTTGTCAATTTCATTTTGGTAGGCAATGATGACCGGGTCCATCTTGGCATCCTGGTCTGAGAGACGCTTACTGAGCTTGTGTTGATGAATTTTTCGCTTGGCGGAGCGTGCCTGACGCTCAAGTTCCTCAATCTTCTTTTGCGTCTCCTCGGCACTGTCCTCAGCTCGCTGAATTTCAAGTCCCTGCACCATTAGGCGGATGATGTAGTAATCGCTAAGGAGGGTGTCGATCAGCTTAATTTGCTTACGAAGCTGTTTTTTGGCCTCGCTGAAAGTGCGGGCATCTTTGGAGTTTTCCGGCTTGCAGGCTTCAAGAGCGGCGATACCATCGACCAATGAACGGGACTCCGAGCGCAGATCGGCGCCAATGATGTCCATCTGTTTGATGCTCTGCTTGAGCTGGTCACGGGTTTTACTGTCGCCGTGCATTTTCCAGTGATCGTAGGAGATTTGCAGTGACTGTAGGCGCTCATCAAATTGTTTAGTATAGGTCTTGCTGGAACCTTCTACAGCAATGGCGATGGCTGTGGCGGCTTCCTCGGTGTAGCGCTGGGCGAAAGAGATACGCTGGCGAACCCGCGTGGAGGCGGATTCAAACAGGCGACTTTCAACGGCTGCGCGCTTTTCAGCGGGCAAATTTTCCAGCCAGGTTTCGGGAATGTCGTCGGGCAACTGACTCTCGGGTAGTTCAGTAACCTGTTGGGCATCCATGGTGTCGACCATCTTGATAAATAAGGACGGTGACATTTTTGCTCGATCCGGGTGCTGTGTATGTCCCATTGCAAAACTCCTGTCAAAAAGTCGACAAGGTGTGACAAACTCGTCAGTCGTTGAGTTGGAAAGCCGCATTATCACGCCTCATTACTTGGTATAGCTGAAAAGCTACAAGAAATGGGCCAAAAATGCGGTCTTGTCGTAGGAAGTGGACCAAAGGTGGCGTATTCGGGTTAAGCGGTGTTCTCACGGATGACATCGAGGACCATGGCCTCGAATTTTTCCAGCCTGGCCAGTGTGTCCTGATCGACACCCCAGCCCTTGATATCGACTTCCTTGTGTTTGAAGTATTTCAGCACAAAGCGCTCGGTTTCCAGCATGTAGCGCATATTGGCATCGCGATCCAGCGTGGTGAATTCGCGCGTGGCCACCTGCTGAGCGGCATCGTTCTGTGCCTCGCAGTAACGCTTTAGCAGCGTGAACAGGGATTCCTGCGCCGCTTTCATGGCCTTCTCCAGGGTCTCATCGCCGAGATCGGTGACATAGGCGTCAATCACCACATCCATCCACTGGGTGAGGTCTTCCTCGGGAATAATGATGTCGTACTGGGGTTTGAGGCTGTCCATTAGCTGCAGTTCGTTGCGCAGCTCCTGAATAAAGTGGTTCTGGTTGATTTTGTCACCATGCAATCCCATGGCTTCGGATGAGGTCTTGATGCGCTTGTTGATCTCCTCGATCTCAAAATAAATATCGTTGAGCCGACGGGACTTTTCCACCACTTCCCGGGTTTTGTGATCGATTTCTCGGGAAACAATACGCAGGCGGGCCTGATTAAAGCGGCTCAGCCAGTGGTCGAGAACATGCAACTGTTCACGGATAGCGGCAATGGCCTCCTTGAAGTCGGGCTGGTATTGGCCGGACAGGTGGAAACCCTTGCGTAGCATTTCGCAGTGCTCATTGAGCTTCTGTCGTTCACTGTTGGCGTCGACGATGGAGGGACGCATCTCGGCAATATGGGCCTGGATGAGATCCTCGGTCTTGTTGTTGGGTCGGTTGACCTGATCTTCAACTAGGGTTTCCAGCCGCTCTACTTCGGCGACAAAAGCGGGGCTGACAATGCCATCGGCCTGTGTCTTGACGCGGTCAAGGGCCGGTATCAGTTCCGAGCCAAAGACCTGCTCGAGCGCCAGGCGCTCGGAGACATGGTGGGAGTTGGCTTCAAATAATAGCTCGTCGAGAATTTCGCGCCGCTCTCCCTCAATGCCGCGCAAAATGTCCTGGGGTATTTCCCGGGGCAATTTGGCCGGCGGCAATTGGCGCAGATCGTCGAGTGAGATGGTGTGGACCATCTTCTTGAACACCTCAAGTGGAATACGAGGCAGTATCTTGTCACTCATTATTGTCTAGCCCTGATGCGCATTGCGTCCGTGAATACTACGAATTGTAGACCATGGCCGCGGTTTTTTACCATTCTGGTTTGTGATAGCTGCTCACTTGCCAATGCGTTGGTCGATAAAATCGACAATATCGCTGGACTCGTATAGCCAACGGGATTCGTTGCCAATATAGAGGCAGGGAACGGTGGTTCGACCGCCGCCAGCCAGCAGTTGTTCCCGGGATCCTGGGTCGGTTTGGGTGTTGCGGGTTTCAATTTTCAGTCCCCGCTCGTTGAGATGATGCTGTACGCGCTGGCAGAAAGGGCAGGCGGGGAACTGGTAAAGCACCAGGTCGCGCGTGCTCTCCTGGGCCCGGGTGAGGTCTTCTCCGGTTAATGCGTCGATTTTCTTTTTAAAACCAAACATTTCAGCTCCTCTGATTTTCAGTCAATGTCATTCAATGCGCCTGGTCGGCCTTCAGGGCGAGATCGACCACTTCGTACACATCGCTGCTCAATTCGTCATGGGCGTGAATGCGCTTGATTTGCTGGTACATGGCCTGTCGTCGGCCGCTCTCCAGTCTGGCATAGCCGTTAAAGGCCGATACCATTCGCGCCGCGACTTGCGGATTAATCCGATCGAGTTCCAGCACCACATCGGCGAGGAGCTGGTAATTGGCTCCATCGGGCTGGTGAAAGTGCAGGGGGTTGGCCATGTAGAAAGTGCCGATCAGGGCTCGCAGACGGTTGGGTGTACGCAGGGTGAATTTATCGTGTTGCATGAGTTCGCGCACGCGCTGTGGCGTGTCTTCGGCACTGCTGGCGGCTTGCAAGGCAAACCACTTGTCGAGGACCTGTGGATCGTCCTCGAACTGGCGGTAAAACCCGGCGAGCACTTCGTCGCGGACGGCCCCAGGCTCTTCACAGAGCAGAGCAAGCGCGGCCAGCCGGTCGGTCATGTTGTCACTGTCCTGGGCTTGCGACAGACACAGTTCGAAGCTGTCGTTGCGCGACAGGCGCATCAGGTAGCTCAGGCAGAGATTTTTCAATCGCCGCTCGGCGATGTCGTCGGGATCGATGCGGTAGCGATCCTGGGCGTTGTTTTCGTGGTAGTGCTCCAGCCAGGCCTTGCGCAGGCTTCTCGCCAGCTCAGCGGCGACAAACTCGCGCACGGTGTGGATGGCTTCGGGGTCGACCACATCGACGGTTTCGGCGATGTAGCGCTCTGAGGGCAGGGTCAGCGCTGCGGCAATCAGTGACTTGTCGTCACCGCCCTCGTAGAGCGTCTGGTCAAAGACCTCGACCAGTTGCGCGGGCAGTGTCAGTTCGCGTCCGGCGGCGTGGTCTTCCAGCAGGGCGTGGACGATGTCGAGTTGCAGGCGCTGGCTGGCCTCCCAGCGGTTAAAGGCGTCGTCATCGTGGGCGGCCAGGAAGGCCAGCTGATCGCGGCTGTAGGGATAGTCGAGTTTGACCGGTGCCGAAAAGCCGCGCAGCAGGGAGGGGGTGGGCCGCTCGTTGACTTGATCAAAGGTGAGCGATTGCTCGGACTCGGTGATATCGAATACGCCGCTGCTGTCGCCACGGTCGTTGAGGGGCAGGAGCCGGCCCTCGCCATCGAGCAGGGCCAGGGCAAGGGGGATGTGCAGCGGTAGCTTGTCAGTCTGGCCGGGGGTGTCGGGGGTGTACTGGCGAATGTCCAGGCGATACTGGCGGGCTTCCGGGTCGTAGTGGTCGCGCACCTCCAGTACCGGCGTGCCGGCCTGGGTGTACCAGCGGTGGAACTGGTCGAGCTTGCGAGCGTTGGCGTCGGCCATGGCGGCGAGAAAGTCCTCGCAGGTGACGGCCTGGCCGTCGTGTCGCTCAAAGTACAGCTTGAGCCCCTTCTGGAAGCCGTCTTCGCCGAGCAGGGTGTGCTGCATGCGAATCACCTCGGCGCCCTTCTCGTAGATGGTCAGGGTGTAGAAGTTGTTGATTTCGATGTAGTGGTCGGGTCGCACCGGGTGGGCCATGGGGCCGGCGTCCTCGGCGAACTGGGCAGTGCGCAGCATGCGCACATCGTCAATTCGTTTGATGGCGCGGGCACCGGCATCGGCGCTGAACTCCTGATCGCGGAAGACCGTCAGGCCCTCCTTGAGGCTGAGCTGGAACCAGTCGCGGCAGGTCACGCGGTTGCCGGTCCAGTTGTGGAAGTACTCGTGGCCGATCACCGACTCGATATTGAGGTAGTCGGTGTCGGTGGCGGTATCGGGGCGGGCGAGCACAAACTTGGAGTTGAACAGGTTGAGTCCCTTGTTCTCCATGGCGCCCATGTTGAAGTCGTCCACCGCCACGATCATGTAGATGTCCAGATCGTAGGTCAGGCCGAAGCGCTCCTCGTCCCAGAGCATGGCCTTTTTCAGTGAGGCCATGGCGTGGTCGCACTTGTCCAGGTTGTGCTCCTCGACATACACGCGCAGTTCGACCTCGCGGCCGTCGTCGGTGGTGAAGTGGTCGGTGATGGCACTGAGCTGCCCGGCGACCAGGGCAAAGAGGTAGCTGGGTTTGGGGTGCGGGTCGTGCCACTCGGCGTAGTGGCGGCCGTTCTCGAGCTCACCCTGTTCCACCGGGTTGCCGTTGGAGAGGAGCACCGGGCACTGCGACCGGTCGGCCTCGATGCGAGTGGTAAAGGTGGTCAGTACATCGGGGCGGTCGAGGTAGTAGGTGATGCGGCGAAAGCCCTCGGCCTCGCACTGAGTGCAGAAGTTGCCGCTGGACTGGTAGAGCCCCTCCAGCGCAGTATTGTCGGCCGGGTTGAGGCGAGTGACGACGGTCAAATCAAACTCGTCGGATGCGGGGTGCAGCGTCAGCAACCGGTCGTCGAGCTGGTAGTCGCCCTCGGCCAGTGCCACCCCGTCGATCGCTACCGAGACCAGCTCCAGGTGCTCGCCATTGAGGGCCAGGGGCGCATCGGGCTCCAGTCGCCGCCAGTGGCTTCGTGCGGTGACCAGGGTGGCCTCGCTGTCGAGCTCAAAAGTC
This sequence comes from Pseudomonadota bacterium, assembly GCA_051747425.1. Lineage (GTDB taxonomy): Bacteria > Pseudomonadota > Gammaproteobacteria > HTCC5015 > HTCC5015 > HTCC5015. Next base: position 219,309 of record JBNJGD010000002.1, on the reverse strand, counting down.
AGGTGCAGACGGTCGACGGCAAACTGCGGCGGCCGATACTGCTCAAGATGGACGGCTTGCGGTTGCTCGCTGCGCATATCGCTCTCATATCAGGTTAAAACCCCATTATGCCAGAGTGCTTGTCTGTACCCCATGAAGGAAAGGGCACTGGTGTACAATCAATGAATAGAGCAGGAGCGGCCATGCATTCGGATATCATTTTTTCCATTTTCCTGATTTTTACCGGCGCCGCCGTTATGGCGACTCTGGCGCTGACCGTCCGGCAGTCGCTGTTGGTGGCCTATATGGTGCTGGGGTTTGTGGTTGGCCCCCACGCTCTGGGTTGGGCTTCGGATGTGCAGCTCATTGAAAGCATTTCCCATATTGGCATTATCTTTTTGCTGTTCCTGCTCGGTTTGAGCATGGAGCCGAAGGGTCTGGCCAATATGCTGCGCGCGGCGGTTATCGTGACTTTTCTGAGTTCCGTACTGCTGGGCGCTGTCGGTGGCGGTCTGGCCTGGTTAATGGGCTTTGGCCTTGTCGATGCCAGCATCATCGGCCTTTGCTGCATGCTTTCCAGCACCATTATCGGGCTCAAGTTGCTGCCCACTACGGCGCTTCACCACCAGCACATGGGCGAGATCATGGTCAGTATTCTGCTGCTTGAAGACATTGTCGCCATTATCGCCCTGGCGATGATTCAGGGCAGCCAGCAGGGCGGGGATGCCCAGGGAGAGGCCCTTCTCAGGATGGCCATCAGTCTGCCGGCGCTGACACTGTTTGCCTTTGGTGTCTCTCGCTACCTGCTCCAGAGGTTGATGGCGCGTTTCGATCGAATTCAGGAGTATATTTTTCTGCTGACGGTGGGCTGGTGTTTGGGTGTGGCCGAGCTGGCCAATTATCTGGGATTGTCCTACGAAATCGGCGCCTTTATCGGTGGCGTTAGCCTGGCAATCTCGCCCATTACCCGCTTTATCACCGAGTATCTCAAGCCCTTGCGGGACTTCTTTCTGGTCATGTTCTTTTTCGCCCTGGGCGCCCAGTTCGATCCGGCGCTGCTCGATACGGTGGCACTGCCCGCCGGCGTGATCGCCCTGGCCATGTTGCTGATCAAGCCACAGGTGTTTGCCTTTTTACTACGCCGTCAGGGCGAGCGGCCCAAAATCGCCGGAGAGGCCGGTGCCCGACTGGGGCAAATCAGCGAGTTTTCCCTGTTGATAGCTGTCCTCGCCGCCCAGACCGGGGTGCTGTCACAAAAGGGCTCATCAGTGGTGCAATTGGCGACTTTGATCACCTTTGTCGTCTCTTCATACTGGATTGTCCACAGATACCCGACCCCGGTGTCGACCAACGAGAAGCTGCGTATGGACTAGGCTTTGGCGAAGCCGTAAGCTGGACGCATACGATAATAAATCAGACGGTTACTCATGGATCCAGCATCACTCGAACCCGAGCACGCACAGGTTCTGCTCGCCCACAAACAGGTGGAGAAAGCACAGGATTTTGCCCGGGGCTTCAAACTTCTGAGCGGTTGTGATGTGCGCCTGACCATGACGCACAGTGTCAATGACACCATCGCCGAACTGGAGACCGGGCGCTTTGACTTGGTGCTCTGTGACCGCCGCCTGCTCACCGTTAAACTGATTGAAAGCTTCAATCGGCTGCGCGCCAACGGCGAGTACATGGCCACGGTTTTGTTGAGCAATGAACCGGATGAACAGGTCAGAAATACCGGTCGCGCTATCGGCGCGCTGGACGCGATTCCGTTGTCGGAAGTTCACGACGAAGCGCTCGCCTACTACCTCAATGTAGCTCTGCGTCTGGGTGCTGTGGCTCACCAGGACCGCCAGGCCGAGCAGGTGGTTCAGGCGGTGGGCAGTTTTGGCGATGTCTTTTTCTTCCGCGCCCGCTTTGCCGATGATACCGGCGAGCCGGTCATGGACTGGCTGTCCCAATCCTTTGCCGACCTGACCGGTTACGCCACTCGCGATTTCTACGATCGTCCCGGGGCGTTGTGGGATCTGGTGACCGATGACGACAAGCTGGTACTGGAAGAGTGGCTTGAGGCCCTGAACGAAAACCACAAGTCCAGTACCGAGTTTCGACTGCGCGATAACCTGGGTCGCGCCACCTGGGTACAAATCAAGGGCCGCCCGGTCTGGCGCCACGGTCAGAAAAAAGTCACCGGGGTTCTGGCACGGGTCAGCCTGGTGGGTGAGCGCAGGCAGCTTGAACACCGGGTCGAGCGCTGTCAGGCGCGACACCAGTTGCTTCACGAGTGGGTGCGTAGCGCCGCCAGCGACAGCGGCGGTGGCTGGCTTAAAAAGTTGCCGCGCCAGCTGCAGGCGTTGCTGGCCGCCGATGTGGTGGGATTGTTTGAACGCCGGGGCAACGAGTTTGCCATGGTGGCCGGTGGCGGCTGGCGGTTGAACGCCCCCAGCGATCGCTACCTGCACGGCCAGTTGCAACACGAGCTGAGCTATACTCTGGCACAGCACGAGCCGGTCGTGATTGACCGCATGCACCGCGAGCAGCGCTTTTCCCCCTCGCATATTGCCCTGGGCAGTGGCGTGGCCAGTGGCGTCTGTCTGGCGGCTCGCGGGCCTGCTCGCGAGGGCGTGCTGTGCGTTTATTTCAAGGGCGAAAACACGCTGGCCGAAGACGATCTCGCCTGGCTGGGCCTGGTGGCCGACTGGCTGGGTGGCGGTGAAGCTGGCTGTGCCGCTCAGGGTGTGGCTGCCGCCTCATCTGCCGACAGTGACCAGCGCATACAGACTCTTGTTGAATCCGGAGACAGCTTGCTCAAGGCCCCCAGTTGGCAGAGGTCGCTGGACGGTGTTTTGCAGCGTGTGGGCTCGGCCTTGTCGGCCCAGGCACTGGGCTTTTTTGCCCTCGCGCCGGGGGGCGATGGTCGCGGCGAAAGCATTCGCTGGCAGCAGGTGTGGCGCGCCGATGACGGCGATGCACAAATCCTGAAACCGGACTGGATCGAGGCCGCCGCCAAAGGTGAGCTGGTTCGGGAAAAGCGCTTGCTGGTGGTGCCCGTGAGTGCCGATGGCCACGCCTGGGGCGGTATGGTTCTGGAGGGAGAGGCCGTCGACGATGCGGCGGTTGGCTTGTTGGGCCAGTTGGCCGACTTCCTCGGTGCCGCCATCGAGCGGCAGCTGCAAAGTGTTCGCACACAGTGGCTCGCCGCCAACTACGACAGCCAGGACCAGCGCCTCTCCGCCTGCCTCAAACTGGTTGAGGGCGACGCCATCGGTTTCTGGCCGGTGGCGGGCAAGGCGCTGTTCAGCACGGCCGACCCCCATTTTAACGAGGCCTTTGAGCGGGTTTCGGTTTTGCCCGATGAGGTGCACAGAACGCTGGGTAACGAGCCTCTTTCCCTGCATTCGGAGGGCCTGTCCTTTGCCGACCCCGCCCTTCAACACCCGGCACTGGCCCTGCGCTTTGTCGACGGTGTCTTTCTCCTGTTCTGGCGTGACAGCGCGCCACTACTCAGCGAGCGCGATTACACAGCGCTGCAAAGCCTCTGCGAGCGGGTATTGACCACCGAGTATGCCGAGGAACAGGCTCGCAGCAGTGGCAGTGCACGAACTGTGGTGTCCGCTCTGCCCCAGCCCGCAGGCGTCTATGAGGATGGCGCGTTGAGTGCCGCCAACACCGCTTTTGAAGGCTTGCTGCAGGCGCCGGAGTCGGTGCCGGAAAACCACGCTGCTCTGGTGCACAGCGTGGCCGAGGACGGCCAGGCCCTGAGCGTGCGCCTGGAGAGTGCCCAGCCACACACCCTGTGGAGCTACCACCGCCGCGGCGAGCAGGTGTGGGTGTCGGTGCAAGAGCTGCCCGAACAGGAGGAGCAGGAGGCGCTCGACGCCTTCCACGACCCGCTTACGGGCCTGCCCAATCGCGAATTTTTCAAGCAGGTACTGGGCCACGCCCTGGAGCAGTCGCAAAGCAAACAGGACTATCGCTTTGCCGTTCTAATGCTTGATTTGGACCGTTTCAAACTGATCAACGACTCTCTCGGCCACGACGAAGGCGACCGCTTCCTCGAGGAAATCGCCATGCGGCTGGGCGAGGTGGTGCGCGCCGGCGACTATGTGGCGAGATTGGGCGGCGACGAGTTCGCCGTACTGCTCGACGGCATCAAAGACGACATGGACGCTTCGGACATGGCCAGCGAAATCCAGCGCAGTCTCCAGCGCTCCATGAGAGTGGGTGGACACGACACGGTGTCCAGCGCCAGCATTGGTATTGCCCTGAGTAGCCGCGGCTACCGCCAGGCCGAAGAGGTGCTGCGCGACGCCGACAGCGCCATGTACTACGCCAAAAAGCACGGCAAGGCCCAGCACGCGGTGTTTACGGCGGAGATGCACGAGCGGGCACTCGACCAGCTCAAGCTGGAATCCGATCTGCGTCAATCGGTGGAGCAGGACCAGTTGCGCATCCACTACCAGCCGATCATCGATTTGGCCCAGGACAAAATTGCCGGCTTCGAGGGTCTGGTGCGCTGGCACCACCCCAAGCGCGGCTTGCTGTTCCCCGACGATTTCGTGCCGCTGGCTGAGGAAACCGGTTTTATTCGCAAGATCGACCGCTGGGTGCTGGACAAGGCGACCGATCGCTTCACCGCCTGGCGCAAGACGGAGCCGGTGGCCGAGGAGTGCTTCCTCAGCCTCAATCTGTCGGGACTTCACTTCGACAACATGGCGATTCTGTCCCACATCGGCAACCTGCTCGGCGCCAAAGACCTCAGTGGCCGGCTCAAACTGGAGCTGACCGAAGGTGTGTTGATGCAGAACTCCAGCCGCGCCCTGGAGATGTTCAATATCCTCCACGCCCGCGGGCTCAACATCAGCATTGATGACTTCGGCGTGGGCTACTCCTCGCTGTCTCGGATTCGTCGTCTGCCCATCGACACGCTCAAGATCGACAAGAGCTTTGTTCAGGACATGCAGCGGGATCAGGCCTCACTGGACATCATCCGGGCCATCATCGATTTGGCCTACAACCTCAAGATGCAGGTCATCGCCGAGGGGGTCGAGACGGCCAAGCAGTACAAACTGCTCAAGCGTCTTGGCTGCCACTACGCCCAGGGCTACTACATGTCCCGGCCGCTGCCCGAGGACTACGCCCTCGAGTTTATGCAGAAACCACTGGAGCTCCGCTGACGCGGAGCTGACCTTACCCCTCCAGGGCGTAGCGGTTGGCGCGCTTGAAAGTGCCCAGATCGTTAAAGCGCACGCCACACTCGCGCATCACTTCGTGGGCCCGGCGCTTGCACAGCGAGCGCAGATAAAAGGGCTGGCTGACCACAAAGTGGTGGATGCTGTGGGTGCTGCCAAAATTCCAGCAAAAGGCCTGCAGAGGCATGAAGTACCAGGGGTTCAGCACTTGCGTCTGCTTCATCAGGCTGTCGACATCGCCGTAGTAGTGCATATTGGTGGTAATAAAATTCAATATGGCCTGGCGCAAAATATTGGGAATGATATTGACGACAACGATGACCGTGACAACGGGCATCACTTGCTCGCTGATCCAGGCGGGCAGTTGGACGGCGTACCCAAGTTCGGGGCCAATCAGTGTGACCGCGTGGTAGGCAAGAAAGGCATACCAGGTGCCATAAAAGAGGAAGCCCAGGGGGAAGCCGCCGACAAATTGAACATATTCGGATTTAAAGGTTTTTAAATCGCGGAACAAGTGGCGGAAAATGGAGCCCGAGGCGGCGGCGTCAAACATAATAATGATCCGCGCGAAGCCGTACTTGAGACCATTGCCCAGCAGCCGCTCCTCGGTGTCGTCGACCGTGCCAGAGACCTTGTGGTGATGGAGGTGGATTTTGCGGCGTACCCAGGGATTGATGATATTGCCCCGGAAAAGCCAAACACCCGCCATCATCAGATTTTGCAGGAAAGGCACCTTCTTGAAATACATAAAGTGAATCAGGTCGTGCTCCAGCTCGTGCAGCAGCGAAGTGAAAAGGGCGCTGGTGATCACGCAGACCCAGGCCGGGATCACATCGGTGACATACAGGTAGCCGGAGCCGATGATGCCGGCAATGGCAAAGAGAAAGATGCTCATGCCGATGGCGTCCTGGTGCTCGAGAATCCGGTACTGGCTGCGCAGGCGCTGTTCCTCCTGCTTCACTTCACCGCGGATCCGCTGAATTTTTTGCTGTTCGGTCAGGTTGTTTGCCGTCATGTCGGTTTCCATCTCGTTGCTTTTGATTTGCCCGGATTTTGCGCCATTGTCTGCGCTTGAACAGTGCCCTTGTCACTTTTAACGACCGGCTGACGCACGGGATCAGCGGCTCTGTCGCGGCTCGACAGTTACTGTCGTCACGGCTTAGGGCCTGTTAACACGATTTACATAGCGCCTGTTGTGTCTGAAAAAGCGCCAATCAAGGCGCGAGGAGAGAAGTTTGGTGTTTCCAAATGAACGACTAGCAACGCAGAGTGGCGCTTTTTCAGCCGCAACCCAAAGGGCTGGGCTGTTTTTCCGCCCAGCGGCGTTAACCTCTGCTTATGTAGTGTCACTACACGGCACATCGGTTGCCTTGCTGGACGAAAAAACAGCGCCAGCAGGAGCCATGTAAATCGTGTTAACAGGCCCTAGCGCTTTTGCAGGGCGAGCACACCTGCAGCGGCAATCAACAGTGCGCCAATGACGAACTGGCTGCTCAGCACTTCTCCCCAGAAAAAATAGCCATAGGCACTGCCAAAGATAACCGAGAAGTAGGTAAAGGCCCCCACGCGGGAGGCCTCGCCGATGGCGTAGGCGCGGGTCATCAGTAACTGGCCACCGGTGCCGGCCAGCGCCAGCAGGCCCAGCAGTTGCCACTGGGCCGTCGTCGGCGTTTGCCAGGCCCACAGTAGCGGCACGGATGAAATCAGACTGGAGAGGGCGGCAAAGTAAAACACGGTGCGCGATACCGGCTCGCTGTGACCGAGGCGGCGGATGGCCACCTTGGCCAGGGCGGCCAGGGCGCCGCCGGCCAGCCCCACCAGCGAGGCGATGTGGAAATCACCGGTGGGGTCGAGTACGGCCCACACCCCGGCAAAACCCACCGGTATGGCGAGCAAGACAACCCAGGGCGACTGTTCGCGCAGCAACAGCCAGGCGAAAAGCGGCATAAACAGGGGCGTGGTCATTTTAAGAATCATGCCCTCGGCCAGGGCCAGTTGGCCCAGGGCGTAAAAGAAGCAATACATGGCCGAGAGGCCGATGGCGGCGCGCAGCAGGTGCCACTGGGGAACGGCCGTGCGCAGATTGTCCAGGCCGCCATGGCGCAACACGAGCGGCAATAACAAAAAGGTGGCGATGAAGTTGCGAAAGAACACAATCATCTCGTTGGGCAGGCCGGCCGAGGCCGCCTTGACGGCGGCCCCCATGGTGGCAAACAGCAATTCCGCCGAGACGATCAGGGCGGCACCGAGCAGGGCGTTTTGGCGATAGAGCAAGGGAGCGACCGTTACAGGGAGAGTTGCTCGCCGGCGTGCAACGCCAGCGGGCAGAGTAAATTGTGATGGTTCTGGTCGGGCAAAAACCCGGCTTGAGCGGTGCTCATTGTTCTTGCTCCCACTGTCGAGGGGCGACATCATAGCGCACTGTCCGACTGACAAAAACGATAAAGGTGTGTTCATGGCCCTGTACGAAGATCGAATTTTCCCGCTGTTGTTAACCCTTGGAACCCGGGGTTTTCGCCACAATCGCAAGGTGCTGGCGGCCAGTGCCGCGGGACAGGTGCTGGAGATCGGTGCCGGCAATGGGGAAAACTTTGGCCACTATCAAAGTGACAGGATTGAACGCCTGGTGGCTCTGGAACCCAATGAGGCCATGCTGGCCAGTGCGGTAAAACGACACCGCGAGCTGGGGGAGCCCTGGCCGCTGGAGTCGGTGATGGGTTCCGCCCACGAGTTGCCCTTTGCCGATAACCACTTCGATTGTGTCGTGCTGTGTCTGGTGATGTGTACTATTCCCTCGCCCGAGCGGGCGCTGCAGGAGGTTCGGCGGGTGCTGAAGCCGGGAGGCCGTTTGCTGGTGTTTGAACATGTGCGCAGCCACACACCCTGGCAGGCCCGCTGGCAACATCGAATCAACCCCGCCTGGAAGGTGGTGGCCTGTGGTTGCAATCTCGACCGCGATACCGAAGCGAGTATTCGCGCCGCCGGCTTTGAGTGGAAAGCGCTGGAGCAATACAAGCACCGGAAGGTGCCGGGCCTGTTTGCCAGCGTCATTGAAGGGGAGGCGTTCAAGCCGGACAGGGGCTAGGTACTGAGCAAACTAATTTTTTTTTTTGCCAATCGGGACTCCATTACTTCGCGCCCGAGCTTGATGTTCTGCAAGTCCGTCATGTCCTTGGGCTTGACCGAGAGAAGCTGATTGAGAATTTGGGCGCTCTGCTCCTCGGCGTCTTTTTTACACAGTTCCAGACAGGCCTTGCCGTATTCCAGCAACAGGGCGGTGCCCTCCGGTGACTCACTGGCGGCCACCTCAAAACTCTCCAGTGCCCGGCCTCGGTTGGAACCGTAGAGCATGCGACCGGCAAAACCGGCGTGTTGGGTAACCTCGGAGTGGAATACTGCGGTAAACATCATCGCTTCAACATTTTTGGGCGCCATTTCCGAGGCGGTATCGATGTTCTTTTTGAGCTTGCCCCCAAGGCCCTGGGTAAAGGCTGAAACCGGGTTGATCTCCTGACCGTAGCGGCCAATGGCAAAGGCCTTGAGCAGGAAAAACGCGGGCGTCTCAAAGTCAAAGCGCGACTGGATGGTCTCCATATGGCGGATCAGGCCGCGAAAGGCCTCCTTTCGCTCGTCGCCCGGGGGGACAAAAAAGTGGTGATGAATGGCCAGGCTGCGGAGCTTGGGCAAGGTGCCTGCCAGACCCAGGGTGTCGGCCAGTTCGTAGGCGCTTTTGTATTGCCCGGCGTGGTAGAGGCGCCAGGCCTCGGCCACCTTGGGGGCCAGTTGGCTGAAGTCGCCGTCAAAATTATCGGGTAGGGCCTGGTCCTGGTACTCAGTGCCGAAGAGGGGGCTGATCAGCTCCGCCAGGTTTTCGGCCGTGGGGTACTCGACCGAGTCCCGGTAGTGCAGGTTGTCCCAGTTCTCCCGAAGTGCCTCGCCCTCGTAGTAAAATTCCATGCCGTCCGGGTAGTCCTGCAGCAACTCCTCGCCCAGATAGACTTCGGCCTGTGCTGTGCTGCACAGGGCGAGTCCGGCAAAGATCCACTGTAGAATACGCAACTTCATCGAGAAAAAGGGTCATTTTATGCTCAAGATGCATTAGAGTAGGGCCAGGGGGCGGTACTGGGAAGTGCCAGTGGTCACAATGACCCAATGACCATCGTCATATACGCAAGCTGCGGTTTTTCTGTTCCAATTGTCAAACTATGAACCAGTCGAAGCACGCCAGACACAAGCACACGGGCCTATTTGAGGCGCTGGGCAGGATCAGCTGGATTGGCACCGCCGATCGAGCCAAGGATCTCGTTCAGCTCGTCGCTTTTTACGGCGCCGGTGTGCTCGTCTGGTGGGTGGTGGCGTTTGAGGTCTACTGGTTTACCCGCTTTGGCTCGGGATCCTATTCCGAGACCGCCTGGGTCTGGTCCCTGTTTGCCTTTGTCACCATTACCCTGTCAATCGCTGCGCTTTTTATTGCCGCCAGCTATCTGGGCTATTACCGCTATCCCTTCAAGCAGCTCTATCGACACAAATGGATTGTGCTGGCGATTGTGCTGCTCTACCTGATGATGCCGGTGCTGGCGGCCAGCGTGAACAGCGTCGATGTCGACGGTTCGCGCATGTTGATGCCCCTGGTGACACTGGCGCCACTGGCCGGCGTTTTGCGACTGCCGCTGAGCATGGTGCTGATCGTTTTCTCCACGGCCGGGGTGGCCGCCTTCTACTCACCCGACCTGGCGCCGGTGACGGCCGCTTACGCGGTGCTCCAGCAGGTGGTATTGCTGTTGATGACCCGGGCAGTGAGCAATGAGAAGTTTGCCAAGGAAGATTTGCTTCGCCGCAACGATGAGCTCGGCGCCACCCAGGCCCTGCTCAGCGAGTCCTCGCGCCAGAACGAGCGCCTGCGCATTGCCCGCAATATCCACGATCTGGTGGGCCACCATGTGGCCGCTCTGGCGCTGAACCTGGAAGTGTTGAGTCACAAAACCGAGGGTGAGACCCGCGAGGAGATCAAGGAGGCCCTGGGCATTTCCCGGGACCTGATGGATCAGGTGCGCTCCGCCGTCAGCGAATACCGCATGGATGTGGCCTTGCCGGTGGCGGACATTCTTTCCGAGCTGATCACCCACGCACCGCGTCTGGAGATCGACCTCGATCTGGACGAGAGCTTGGTGATTCGCGACTCCGCCACCGCCGAGACCATTCTCCGCTCAGCCCAGGAAATCGTCACCAACACGCTCAAGCACTCCGAGGCCTCCCAGCTGTTCATGCAGCTGCGCACTCGCGAGGGCTGGCTGCAGTTTTTGGCCATCGACAACGGCGGCGGCCCCAAACACAGCGTCAAGATGGGCAATGGCCTCACCGGCATCAGTGAGCGCGTCGAGTCCCTTGGCGGCAGCATGAATATCGACCAGGACTACAAGGACGGCTTCAAGGTGTCACTGCGGATTCCCCTGCCGGAGTCGGTGGCATGATTCGCGTCGTGATTGTCGATGACCAGACTTTGGTGCGCAGCGGTATTGCCAGTCTGCTGGGCATGTCAGACAAGGTGGAAGTGGTCGGCGAGGCCGGTGATGGCGAAAGCGCGCTCTATTTGATTCCACAGCTCAGCCCGGATGTGGTGCTGATGGATATTCGCATGCCCGGGTTGAGCGGCCTGGATGTGATTCGTCGCTTGCAAGCCGATGGCGAAGAAGTGCCACGCACCATTTTGCTGACTACTTTTGAGGATCAGGACAGTCTGCAGCAGGCGATCCGCCTGGGCGCCAAGGGCTATCTGCTCAAGGATGTCACCCTGGACAATCTGCTGGCCAGCCTGGAACTGGTGATGGCCGGCCAGTCGGTATTCGACCACCGGATTAACCACAACGCCCGCAGTGTCTCTGCCGCATCGGCCACGGAGACCAGCCTGGGCGATGCCTATGATCTGACCGCTCGCGAAATCAACATTCTCGAATTGATGGCCGAAGGGGCCAGCAACAAGGAAATCGCCTCCCGGCTGGACCTCAAAATGGGCACGGTCAAGAACTATGTTTCCAGCGTTTTGCTCAAGTTGGGCGTGCGCGATCGAACACAAGCTGTCATCAAAATTAAAGAAGAGGGCTGGTTTTAACGGTCCCGGTCTGCTCCAATCAACGCACAATTCCAAACATCACAATAATTTCAGAGGCTTTCAATGAAGAAACTGCTATCAACCGGGCTGGTTCTGCTGGTCCTTGCGCCCTGGCAGGCCATGGCCAGCGATATTCCCCAGCGCTCCATGTGTCTGTTTGACCCCGTGGGTAAGGGCGGCGACATGTACGCCATGCTCAAGGACTTTCAGGCGGAGATTCGCGCCCATGGCGTCGATTTAAAGCTCAAACCCTCCGATAACGAGGGCGTCATCGTCAACGAATTCAAGGCCGGGCAGTGCGATTCCATCGCCGTGACCGGGATGAAGGCTCGCCCCTTCAACACCTTTACCTCCACCGTAGAGGCGGTCGGTGCCTTGCCCGAATATGAGGATGTCAGCATGCTCATGAAGACGCTGGTGAATCCCAAGCTGGCCGACAAAATGGTCCAGGGCGATTACGAAGTGGCCGGCATTATGCCCGTGGGCAATGTCTACACTTTCGTGCGCAACCGCATGTGGGCCGAAGAGGGCTTGCAAGACAACTTCCAGGGCAAGAAAGTCAGCGTCTTTGAAGGCGATAATGTGTCCTACGAAATGGTGCGCAACATGGGCGCCACGCCGGTGATGGTCGACACTACTTCCTTTGCCGGCAAGTTTAACAACGGCGCCGTCGACATCACCTTCTCCCCCGCCGTGGCCTACGAGCCACTGGAACTCTACAAGGGTCTGGCCAATAACGGCGGCATCATTCGCACGCCAATGATTCAGCTGACTTTCCAGATGGTGATTCGCCACAAGCGTTTCCCGGACGGCTTCGGTCAGAAAATCCGCGAGCTGGCTCACTCCAAGATGGGTTACGCCATGCAATATGTGCACATGACGGAAAAGAAAATTCCCGAAAAGCACTGGGTGGAGCTGCCCTTGCGCGAGGTCGCGGGCATGGCCGAGATCATGCGCCAGAGCCGTATCAAGTTGCGGGACGAGGGCGTCTACGACGGCATGATGCTCAGTATCATGCGCAAGATCCGCTGTCAGCGCGATCCGCGCCACTTCGAGTGCGTCGACAAGCTCGAGTAAACGAAGCTACCCGCAAGACCTGAAAAAGGCAGCTTCGGCTGCCTTTTTTGTGGCCGGCCGGCGGTGGTCAAAAGTCATATACGCCGGTGACCTCTGGCACTTCCGCCCGTGACCTATTCGGTGACAATAGCGCAATACAAACATAAAGAGGCTTTTGCAAACATGAAAAGGATTGTCCCGCTATTCACTTTTTGCGCCCTATTGTCGATGGCGTTTACGGCCCACGGTGCGGTCAAACGGAGCCTGTGCCTGTTTGACCCGGTGGGCGAACGCGGCGATATGTACGCCATGCTCAAGGATTTTCGCCTGACGGTGAAAGACCACGGTGTCGATTTTCAGCTGGAGTCTTCCGACAGCGAAAATGTCATCGTCAACGAGTTCAAGGCGGGGAAGTGCGATGCCATTGCCGTGACGGGAATGAAGGCCCGGCCCTTCAATTCGTTCACCGCCACCATCGAGGCGGTGGGTGCCTTGCCCGCCTATCAGGATGTACACCTGCTGATGAAGTCGCTGATCAAGCCGAGTCTGGACCACAAAATGGTGCAGGGGAAGTATGAGGTCGGGGGCGTTTTGCCCGTGGGCAATGTCTACACCTTTATTCGAGACCGGGACTGGGCCGTTGAGGGCCTGCAGGAAAACTTCCAGGGCAAAAAAGTCAGCGTCTTCGAAGGCGACAGTGTCTCTTACGAGATGGTGCGCAACATGGGCGCCACGCCGGTGATGGTCGACACGACCTCCTTTGCCGGCAAGTTCAACAACGGCGCCGTGGACATCACTTTCTCCCCCGCAGTGGCCTACGAGCCCATGGAACTGTACAAGGGCCTGGCGGACGGCGGTGGCATCATCCGCTCGCCCATGATCCAGCTGACTTTCCAGCTGATGCTTCGCCACGAGCGCTTCCCCGATGGCTTTGGCAAGAAACTGCGCAAGATCGCCTATCGCTACATGGGCTTCGCCCTGCAATATGTACACATGGTGGAAAAGAAAATTCCCGAGCGGCACTGGGTGGAGCTGCCCATGCGCGAAGTGGCGGGCATGACCGAAATCATGCGCCAGAGCCGCCTGCGCCTGCGCGACCGGGGCGTTTACGACGCCGACATGCTCAAAATCATGCGCCAGATCCGCTGCCAGCGCGACCCGACTCATTTCGAGTGCATGCAGAAGCTGGAGTAAGGGGCGGCGGTTATTTCTTGAAAAGGCAGCTTCGGCTGCCTTTTTTGTTGGCATAACCAGTCAATAGCCCAGTGTTGGCGTTAAGAGTGTGAAAATGCGATTATTTCGCCGGTTTACAGTCGAAGTCAGGGCAGTTGACCGCACCCTATCAATGGGAAATGGTGTGGTGCTGTCATAGACAGTCAGTCATTAAAGGAAAACAGCATGTTAAATATTCGGTATTTCAAGGCAGATCCCACCACCTATGTAATTCAGTACCGCAAAGGGAAAATCAAGCGACAAGGTGCTGGCCTTTCATTCTTTTACTTTGCTCCGAGTACGGCATTGGTGGCGGTGCCAGTGGCGAGCCAGGAAGCGCCCTTCATGCTGAAGGAGGCGACTGTGGACTTTCAGGAAGTAACAGTCCAAGGGCAGTTGGTTTTTCGCATCAACGCGCCTGAGCGGTTGGCGGAAATGATGAACTACACGCTGTCAGTCGATGGCAAGGGCTACCTGAGTAAGGATCCGGAAAAATTGGCTGACCGAATTTTGAGCCTGCTTCAGGTGATGGTCCGTTCCGAAATTCAGTTGCTAACATTGCGTGATGCATTGGCGGCATCCAGGTCACTGGTGCAGACTGTCCGGGAGCAACTGCGGGAATCGGATGTATTGTCCAACCTGGGTGTGGAAGTCGTGGATTTTTCCATTCAGGCGATTCGGCCCTCGCCGGAAACAGCTCGGGCGCTGGAAGCATCTGCACGAGAAGCACTCCTCCAGGAAGCAGACGAGGCTGTTTACTCACGACGCAATGCGGCCATTGAACAGGAGCGGTCGATTAAGGAAAGCGAGCTCAAGACAGAGCTGGCAGTAGAGGCGCGCAAACGGGAAATTCGTGAAAGTCAGGTCGAGGCCGACCGGGCTGTTAAGGAAAAAGAGCGCCAGATTCGTCGCGAGAAAATGGATGCAGATGTCGCCCTCGAGGAGAAGCGCCAGCAGCTTGTCGATGTGGCTACAGCCAACGAGCGTAAACAAGGTGAGGCGAAAGCCTATGCTATGGAAAAAATGATGGACGCTTTTTCCAAACTGGATCCGACATTAGTCGAAGCTATGGCCGCCTCCGGTATGGAGCCGGATCGTATTATTGCTCAGGCATTTAAAGGCCTGGCGACAAACGCGGGTAAAATTGGGCAGCTCAATATAAGCCCGGACTTGCTCGACAGCTTGATGGACAAGAAACGCGAATGAAGCGCCTGAGTGAGCGCAAGATTGTGCTGGTTCACCGGGAGACCCGACTTGACGGCCTCGTCCGGCGGCACAACACGCGTGAACAAGCTCGCTTCTATGTGGAAAGCCGTGGCGATCACTTTGAAGAGTACGAGCAAGAGGATCGGCTCCTCAAGATATCTCTTGAGGCCATTGCCACAGTGCTCAAGGGCATGGGGCGGGTTCAACTGCTTGAGCGTGAGTTTTTGCCCAACTTCCTGTTTGGCCCGGAAGACATCATTGTAGTGGCCGGTCAGGATGGCCTTGTTGCCAATACTCTGAAATATTTGAATGGCCAGCCATTGCTGGCGGTCAATCCTGCTCCCTCCCTGTTTGATGGCCAGTTGCTTCCCTTTCAGGTTGGCGATGTAGAAGAAGTGATTTCAGCGGTGTTGCGTAATGATATTCAATGTAAGTCCGTCACTATGGCAGAGGCGAAACTGAACGATGGTCAGAGGCTTCTAGCCGTTAACGATGTCTATATTGGTCCCAGGCTGCCTGTTTCGGCAAGGTATGAAATTGCCTGCGGCGGAAAACACGAGGTGCAGTCTTCTTCCGGGGTTCTGGTGTCAACGGGCCTGGGATCTACTGGTTGGCTCCGTTCGGTGCTCACGGGCGCTTCCGCTATTGCGGGAGGACGCCTGCATCAGGAGATACGGGAACAGGGGCTGGCCTGGGATAGTGATGAGTTGGTGTTCAGTGTCAGAGAGCCCTTTCCTTCCAATGTCACCAGCGTCGATATGGCGTTTGGCAAAATTGGCAAGCATGAAGCGCTTACACTGACATCGAGAATGGCAGAGGGCGGAGTGATTTTCTCGGATGGCATTGTCGCAGATGCGATTGAGTTTAACTCCGGTGTAGCTGTGGAGATTGCACTGGCCGAGCGTGTGGGTCGCCTGGTCATTTAAGAATGTTGCCGAGAGGGAAGTGGTGGGCCCACCAGGGTGTAAGCCGGTGCCGCAGGCGGCACGCAAAGTACACTTTGCGAGGCTGAAACGCCACGCATCTGTGATGCGTGGCCGGGAGTCCTGAATTCGCGGAGCGAAATGTCCAGCACGACTGATAAGGAGTGGTGGGCCCACCAGGACTTGAACCTGGGACCAATCGATTATGAGTCGACTGCTCTGACCAACTGAGCTATGGGCCCTGAGAAAAACGCCCCGCATTGAGCGGGGCGTTGATTGTATGACCTGGGCGTATGGATGCCAAGGCCGGTTTTTGGCTTACTCGTCGAGGAAGCTCTTGAGGGAGTCCGAACGCGAGGGGTGGCGCAGCTTGCGCAGGGCCTTGGCCTCGATCTGACGGATTCGCTCGCGAGTCACATCGAACTGCTTGCCGACTTCTTCCAGCGTGTGGTCGGTGTTCATGTCGATACCGAAACGCATGCGCAGCACCTTGGCCTCTCTGGGGGTCAGCCCGGCGAGAATCTCGCGGGTGGACTCGGAGAGGCCCTCGCCCACTGCCGCCTCAATCGGCGATACCGCGTTGAAGTCCTGCAGGAAGTCGCCCAGGCTCGAATCCTCGTCGTCGCCCACGGGCGTCTCCATGGAGATCGGCTCTTTGGCGATCTTGAGGACCTTGCGAACTTTTTCCTCGGGCATTTCCATGCGCTCGGCCAGTTCTTCCGGCGTCGCCTCGCGACCCATCTCCTGCAGCATCTGGCGGGAGATGCGGTTGAGCTTGTTGATGGTCTCGATCATGTGCACCGGGATACGAATGGTGCGGGCCTGGTCGGCAATCGAGCGGGTAATCGCCTGGCGGATCCACCAGGTGGCGTAGGTGGAGAACTTGTAGCCGCGGCGGTATTCGAACTTGTCTACCGCCTTCATCAGGCCGATGTTGCCTTCCTGAATCAGGTCCAGGAACTGCAGGCCGCGGTTGGTGTACTTCTTGGCAATCGATATCACCAGGCGAAGGTTGGCCTCGACCATTTCCTTCTTGGCGCGGCGGGCCTTGGCCTCGCCGATGGACATGCGGCGGTTGATCTCCTTGAGTTCGGAGATGCTCAGGCCGCTTTCCTGCTCCACCCGAATCAGGTGCTCCTGCAAGTCGCCGAGTTCGTCGGCGCGGGCGGCGATCTTCTCGCCGTGCTTCTTGTTCTTGCTGTGGTCTTTAATCCAGTTGGGGTTGGTTTCGTTCTCCGGGAAGGAGTCGATAAAGGCCTTGCGCGGCATTTTGCACTGGTGCACACAGATCTTCATGATCTCGCGCTCCAGGGTGCGCACGCGGTCGACGATGTCGCGAACCAGCTGGATTTCACGATTTATGAAATTGTTGTTCAGCTTGAGCTCCATAAAGAGCTCGCTCATCTCGGCGCGGTATTTGGAGTCGCGCGGATAGAGGCCTTCCTTCTTCTTGGTGGCCTTGGTGTAGAGCTTGCGCATCTTGCCGATGTGCTTGGCTACTTCCTCGAGGTCGGGGCCGGTGTCTTCTTCCTCCTCCTCGTCCTCGTTTTTGGGCGCGTTGGGGTTCTGCACCTTGTCGTCGTCGGGATCGACAAAACCGCTGATCAGGTCGGGGACGCGGCCTTCCTTTTCCAGAATGTCGTCGTAGGCCTCGAACAGGGAGAGCACGGCGTGGGGATAGGTGGACAGGGCGGTGACTACCTGGCGCAGGCCCTCTTCGATCCGCTTGGCGATTTCGATCTCGCCCTCGCGGGTCAGCAGCTCCACGGTGCCCATCTCGCGCATGTACATGCGCACGGGGTCGGTGGTGCGGCCAAAGTCGCTGTCGTTGTTGGCCAGGTTGGCCACCGCTTCGTCGGCGTCCTCGTCCTGGCTGGTGTCACCCTCCATCATCAACAACTCTTCGGCGTCGGGTGCGGTTTCCAGCACCTTGATGCCCATGTCGTTGATCATCTGGATGATGTCTTCCACCTGCTCGGGATCGACGATCTCGTTGGGCAAGTGGTCGTTGACCTCGGCAAAGGTCAAGTAGCCCTGGTCTTTACCCTTGGAGATAAGGAGCTTAATCTGTGACTGTTGCTTCTCAGTGACCTTGGGTTGCTGGGTGTTGTCTTTTTCGCTCATAACCACCTAATGTTAATGCTGTCGCGCCTGTGCGGCCGCGGATTCTACCACAGCCGGGCGCGTTCGGTTGCCAGCGGCTTTCGCCGCATCTGGCTGTGACGCTCCTGTCACAGCGGGATATTAGACTGGTCTTACGGCCACGGCTTACTATTGATATAGGGTCGCGGGCGGCAAAACTCAAGCGATGGCCCCTGAATAGGAGAACCTTTTCGCACAAAAAGGGACTTATTTAGACCATATTTTCGATATTGCAAGAAAATGACGAAATTAATTTAGGAGACATCATGGTCAGTCTGGAAACCCCCGTTTGCGATTTCGGTCGCCCGATCGAGCATTTCGAACTGCCCGGTGTGGACGGCCGCAACTACAGCGCCGCCGATGTGCGAGGCCCCAACGGCCTGCTGGTGATGTTTATCTGCAACCATTGCCCCTATGTGAAAGCCGTGCACGAGCGCATTGTTCGCGATGTGCGGGACCTTCGCGACTACGGCATTGGCTGCGTCGCCATCAATGCCAATGACGCCAGTACCTATCCCGAGGATTCCTTCGAGAACATGCAGCGCGTGGCCGAGGAGTGGGGCTTTGATTTTCCCTACCTCCACGATGAGACCCAGGAAGTGGCCAAGGCCTTCGGCGCCGTCTGCACGCCGGACTTTTTCGGCTACAACCAGGACCTCAAGCTGCAGTACCGCGGCCGCCTTGACGCCAGCCGCAAGGAGACAGCCCCGGACGATGTCCGCCGAGACCTGTTTGAATCCATGAAGCAGGTGGCCCTCACCGGCGACGGCCCCGAAGAGCAGATCCCGAGCATGGGCTGCTCCATCAAATGGAAGGACTGAGCCGGCTTCGGTTGGTTTTGTGTTTTTAGCCACAGAGGGCACAGAGAGCACAGAGTTTCTTTGTCATCGCGAGCCGCGGAGCGGCGTGGCGATCTGCTCAGCTGTTCCCGCAGATTGCATCGCCTTCGGCTCGCAATGACAAATGAGGCAGATTGCTTCACTGCGTTCGCAATGACAGCAGCTGCCCCGCCGCGACACGGTCGGCCCGGGGGCGAGCCTCCTACAGCCCTCGGTGACGGAATGGGCACCCACCCGCAGCCCTCTGTGTCCTCTGTGCGCTCTGTGGCCGCTGTGTTTTTTCTTCGGCCCTGATCTGGAGTACCAAGCGTGCTCCTCTGTGGCAATTTGACGCCATTTCCACGATAATTGCGGCCCTGTTAAAACCAGTGCTCCGGAGTCACTATGCCCACTCGCCGCGAACTCGCCAACGCCATCCGCGCCCTCAGCATGGACGCCGTGCAACAGGCCAAGTCCGGCCACCCCGGTGCTCCCATGGGCATGGCGGACATCGCCGAGGTGCTGTGGAACGACTACCTCAAGCACAATCCGGCCAACCCCCAGTGGTGTGATCGAGATCGCTTTGTGCTCTCCAATGGCCACGGCTCGATGCTGATCTACTCGCTGCTTCACTTGAGTGGCTACGATTTGCCTCTCAACGAAATCAAAAACTTCCGCCAGCTGCACTCCAAAACCCCGGGCCACCCCGAGTACGGCTACGCCCCCGGCGTCGAGACCACCACCGGACCGCTGGGCCAGGGCATCAGCAACGCCGTGGGCATGGCCCTGGCGGAAAAAGTGTTGGCCGCCCAGTTCAACCGCGACGGCCACGAAGTAGTCGATCACTACACTTACTGTTTCCTCGGCGATGGTTGCCTGATGGAAGGCATTTCCCACGAGGTGTCCTCCCTGGCCGGCACCCTCGGTCTGGGCAAGCTGATTGCCTTCTACGACGACAACGGCATCTCCATCGACGGCGAGGTCGAGGGCTGGTTCACCGACGATACGCCCAAGCGGTTTGAGGCCTACGGCTGGCATGTGATCGCCAATGTCGACGGCCACGACGCCGAGGCTGTCAAAGCGGCCATCGAGGCCGCCCGGGCCGAGACCGACAAGCCCACCATGATCTGCTGCAAGACCGTGATCGGCTTTGGTTCGCCCAACAAGCAGGGCAAGGAAGACTGCCACGGCGCCCCGCTGGGCGAGGACGAAATTGCCCTGGCGCGCAAGGAACTGGACTGGCCCCACGCTGCTTTTGAAGTGCCCGAGGAACACTACCAGGGCTGGAATGCCCGCGAGCGCGGCGCCACCGCCGAGCGCGACTGGAACGAGAAGCTGGCGGCCTACCGCCAAGCCCACCCGGAGCTGGCCGCCGAATTTGAACGGCGCGTGGCCGGCGAGCTGCCCGCCGACTGGGAAAAGCAGGCCATGGCCTATGTGAAGCAGACCCTGGAGCAGGCCGAGGACATTCCCTCGCGCAAGGCCTCGCTCAAGGCGCTCAACGCCTATGGCCCGCAACTGCCGGAACTGCTCGGCGGCTCCGCCGACCTGGCCGGTTCCAATCTGACCATCTGGGACGGCGCCAAACCCGTCAGCGCCGACGACGCCAGCGGCAACTACATCTACTACGGCGTGCGCGAGTTCGGCATGTCGGCCATCATGAACGGCGTCAGCCTGCACGGCGGCTTTGTCCCCTATGGCGCTACCTTCCTGATGTTCTCCGAGTACGCCCGCAACGCCCTGCGCATGGCGGCGCTGATGAAGGTGCGCAGCTTGTTCGTGTACACTCACGACTCCATTGGCCTCGGTGAAGACGGTCCCACCCACCAGCCCATCGAGCAACTGGCGACCCTGCGCCTGATGCCCAATATGAACAACTGGCGGCCCTGCGATGCGGTGGAATCCGCAGTGGCCTGGAAGCGCGCCATCGAGCGTCGCGACGGTCCCAGCACCCTGATTTTCTCCCGCCAGGCGCTGCCCCACCAGGAGCGCGGCGGCGAGGCCGTGGCCAACATCGCCCGCGGCGGCTATGTCCTCGAGGATTGTGACGGCCAGCCCGAAGCCATCGTTATCGCCACCGGTTCCGAAGTGGGCATTGCCCGCGAGGCGGTCCAGCAACTTAAGGCCGACGGCAAGGCCGTGCGCCTGGTGTCCATGCCTTCCACTGATGTCTTCGACCAGCAGGACCCCGACTACCGCGAGAGCATCCTGCCCGCGGCGGTGACCCGCCGGGTCTCGGTGGAGGCCGGCGTCACCAGCGGCTGGTACAAGTACATTGGCAGCCAGGGCGTGCCGGTGGGCATCGACACCTTTGGCGAGTCGGCCCCGGCCGGTGACCTGTTCAAATACTATGGCATGACCACCGAGGCGGTGGTCGCCGCCGTTGAATCGCTGTTTGATGCGAGCCGCGCCTGATAATGCCCCTGCGCCTCGCCATTAACGGCTATGGTCGCATTGGCCGCAGCGTGTTGCGGGCGCTTTACGAATCGCCCCACCTGGAGGCCATGCGCATTGTCACCATCAACGAGCCGGCCGACCTCAACAGCATTGCCCACCTGACCAAGTACGACACCACCCACGGCCGCTTTGCCGGCGAAGTGGCGGTGGCCGAGGGCGGGCTGAACATCAACGACGACTTCATCGCCGTCAGCCACGAGACCGATCCCGGCCAGCTCGACTGGCGCGGTCAGGACATCGATGTGGTGCTCGAGTGCAGCGGCGTGTGGGACGAGCGCGGCGATCTGGAAAAACACCTGGAGGCCGGCGCCGACCGCGTGCTGTTGTCCCAGCCCGGTGCCTTCGATATGCCGGCCATCGTCTACGGCGTCAATCACCAACAGCTTGACGGCGACACGCGCATTGCCACCAATGCCTCCTGCACCACTAACGGCATCGTGCCGGTGATCGAAGTACTGCACCGCGCCTTCGGCATCGTCTCGGGCACCATCACCACCATTCACTCGGCGATGAACGACCAGCCGGTGCTCGACGCCTACCACCACAAGGATCTGCGCAAGACCCGCGCCGCCGGTCAGTCGGTGATTCCGGTGCGCACCGAGCTGGCCGCCGGGGTCGGCCGCATACTGCCCGAGCTCGACGGCCGCTTTGTCGCCCGCGCCCTGCGCGTGCCCACCCACAATGTCTCGGCCATGCAGCTCACCGTGCAGCTCGAAAAAGACACCGATACCGAGGCCGTCAATCGCGCCCTCGCCGAGGCCGCTGAGTCGGGCCCGCTGGCGGGGCTACTGGGCTACACCGAGGAGCCCCTGGCCTCCTGCGACTTCAATCACGACGCCCACTCCAGCGTAGTCGACGCCGGCCAGAGCCGGGTCACCGGACAGTTGGCCACGGTGCTGGTGTGGTTCGATAACGAGTGGGGCTACGCCAACCGCATGCTCGATGTGGTGGCCCACTGGACGGGGCAGTCGGGCCCCGGAAAGCAACATTAAAAGCGAGAGAGCAACGACCACCATGAGCCAGTCCATTATCCGCATGAGCGACCTCGACCTCGCCGGCCAGCGCGTGCTGATTCGCGAGGATCTCAATGTGCCCGTCAAGGACGGCGCTGTGACTTCCGCCGCCCGCCTGCGCGCCGCACTGCCCACGCTGAAAGCGGCGATGGAGCAGGGCGCCAAAGTCATGGTGATGTCCCACCTCGGCCGCCCCAAGGAGGGCGAGTACGACGAGTCGCTGTCCCTCAAGCCCGTGGCCGACTACCTGAGTGAGCAACTCGGCCGCGAAGTGCGCCTGGTGAAAAACTGGCAATCGGGGCTGGAGTTGGAAGACGGCGAGCTGGTGCTGCTGGAAAATGTGCGTTTCAACATCGGCGAAAAGAGCGACGACGAGGGGCTGGCCAAGGCCTACGCCGCACTCTGCGATGTCTTCGTCATGGATGCCTTCGGTACGGCCCACCGCGCCCAGGCCTCGACCCACGGCGTGGCCCGTTTTGCCCCGACCGCCTGCGCCGGCCCGCTGCTGGCGGCCGAGCTGGATGCCCTGAGCAAGGCGCTGGATAATCCGGCGCGGCCGATGGTGGCCATCGTCGGTGGCAGCAAGGTCTCGACCAAACTCACCGTACTCGAGTCGCTCTCCGGCAAAGTCGATCAGCTGATCGTCGGCGGCGGCATCGCCAACACCTTTATCGCTGCCGACGGCCACGATGTGGGCCAGTCGCTGTACGAGGCCGACCTGGTCGACGAGGCCAAAAAGCTGGGCGACCAGGCCCGCCAGCGCGGCGGCAACATTCCCGTTCCCACCGATGTGGTGACTGGCACCGAATTTTCCGCCGAGGCCGTGGGCCGCACCTGTGCGGTGGACGATGTCGCCGATGACGAGATGATTCTCGATATCGGCCCCGAGACCCGCCAGGCTTTCGCCGACCTGCTGAAAACCGCCGGCACCATCGTCTGGAACGGCCCGGTGGGGGTGTTCGAGTTCGACCAGTTCGGTGGCGGCACCGAGGCCCTGGCCCACGCCATCGCCGACTCGGATGCCTTCACTATTGCCGGCGGAGGCGATACCCTTGCGGCCATCGACAAGTACGGCATCGCCGACAAAATTTCCTATATTTCCACGGGGGGCGGTGCCTTTCTGGAGTTTCTGGAGGGCAAAACACTGCCCGCCGTCGCCGCGCTTGAAGCGCGCGCCAACGATTAATCGATCAAGCATAACGGAGCCAAGCCATGCTGATTTCAATGCGCCAACTGTTAGACCACGCCGCCGAGCACGGCTACGGCGTACCGGCTTACAATGTGAACAACCTGGAGCAGATGCACGCCATCATGATGGCCGCCGAGAAAACCAACTCGCCGGTGATCGTCCAGGCCTCTGCGGGGGCCCGTAAATACGCCGGCGCACCCTTCCTGCGCCACCTGATGCAGGCGGCCACCGAGCTGTGGCCCCACATTCCCATCGCCGTTCACCAGGATCACGGCACCAGTCCCGCTGTGTGTCAGCGCTCCATTCAGCTGGGCTTTACCTCGGTGATGATGGACGGCTCTCTGGGCGAGGACGGCAAGACGCCCACCAGCTACGAGTACAATGTGGAAGTCACCCGCAAGGCCGTGGAAATGGCCCACGCCTGCGGCGTTTCTGTGGAGGGCGAGCTGGGTTGCCTGGGTTCGCTGGAAACCGGTCAGGCCGGTGAAGAGGACGGCATCGGCGCCGAGGGCCAGCTCAGCCACGAGCAGATGCTGACCGATCCCGAAGAGGCCGCCGACTTCGTCAAGCAGACTGGCGTCGACGCCCTGGCCATTGCCATCGGCACCAGCCACGGCGCCTACAAGTTCACCCGTCCGCCCACGGGCGACATCCTCGCCATCGGCCGCATCAAGGAAATACACGCCCGCATCCCCGACACCCATCTGGTGATGCACGGCTCCTCCTCGGTGCCCCAGGAGTGGCTCAAGATCATCAATGAGCACGGTGGCGATCTGGGCGAGACCTACGGCGTGCCGGTCGAGGAAATCCAGGAAGGCATCAAGCACGGCGTGCGCAAGGTCAACATCGACACCGATCTGCGTATGGCCTCCACTGGCGCGGTGCGCAAATTCCTGGCCGAAAACCCGAAGGAGTTCGACCCGCGCAAATACCTGTCTGCCGCCCGCGACGCCATGATGGACATCTGTGTGGATCGCTACGAAGCCTTTGGCACGGCCGGCAACGCCGACAAGATCAAGCCCATGGACCTGGAGAAAATGGTCGCCCGCTACGACAGCGGCGAGCTCGACCCCAAGGTCAACTGATTGTGCCGGGCTTTGCCCGGCGACATCGCTTGAATTTTGTGTAGGGTGGACGCGGCGCAGCCGCTTCCGCCCTACGCGCTTTAAGTCCCCTTTTTGAATTCGCCACCGCCCCGTGGCACACTCGGATTCGCCGCAGGAAGCGGCGTTTTTATTGTCTACACAAGGAATGTGCATGTCCCTCGCCACGGTCTATACCCGCGCGACCCAGGGGATTGAAGCTCCGCTGGTCCGCGTCGAAACCCATCTGTCCAACGGCCTGCCCGCCTTTTCCATGGTGGGGCTGGCGGAGACCGCCGTGCGCGAGTCCCGGGACCGCGTGCGTGCCGCCATGATGAGCGCCGAGTTCGAATTCCCCGCCTCCCGGATCACCGTCAACCTGGCGCCGGCCGACTTGCCCAAGGCCGGCGGTTACTACGACTTGCCCGTGGCGGTGGGGATTCTGGCGGCCTCGGGACAATTGCCCGCCGAAACGCTCGCCGACTACGAACTGGTGGGCGAGCTGGCCCTCAACGGCGAGCTGCGCGGCGAGCGCGGTGTTCTGCCCATTGCCATCGCCGCCCGCCGGGCCGGCCGCGCCCTGGTAGTGCCGCAGAGTGCGGTGGCCGAGGCCTGTCTGGTCAAGGGCCTCACGGTCTACGGCGCCGCTCATTTAACGGAAGTGTGTGCCCACCTGGCCGGGCTCTCGCCGCTGGAGCCGGCACAGCACCAACCGGCCAGGATCGAGCGCGGCGGCCCCGATCTGGCCGATGTGCGTGGACAGGAACAGGCCAAGCGGGCGCTGGAGGTGGCCGCCGCCGGTGGACATCACCTTTTGATGGTGGGGCCGCCGGGTACGGGCAAGACCATGCTGGCCTCGCGACTTCCCGGATTGCTGCCGCCCATGAGTGAGTCCGAAGCCATGGGTGCTGCAGCGGTTCAGTCCATCAGTCAGAGCGGCTTTCAGGTCGAGCGTTGGGGCCGGCGCCCCTTTCGCGCCCCGCACCATACGGTCTCCGGCGTGGCTCTGGTGGGCGGTGGTACCAATCCGCGTCCGGGGGAGATTTCACTGGCCCACGGCGGCGTGCTGTTTCTGGACGAGCTGACCGAGTTTGCCCGCAGTAGCCTGGAAGTCCTGCGCGAACCCATCGAGAGCGGGGTCGTGACCATTTCCCGGGCCGCGCGGCAGGCGCAGTTTCCCGCCCGCTTTCAACTGGTGGCGGCGATGAACCCCTGTCCCTGCGGCTACCGCGGCGACCCCCAGCGAGCCTGTCGCTGCACGCCGGACCAGGTGGAGCGCTATCGCAGCAAGGTGTCCGGGCCACTGCTGGATCGCATCGACATGCATATCGAGGTCCCGAGACTGAGTGAGTCGGAGCTCCTGGGTCGGGCGCCGGCGGGGGAGGGCAGCCATCGCGTGGCCGAACGGGTGGCCCGGGCGCGGGCCATGCAGCGCCGGCGCCAGCGCTGCAGCAACGCCCATCTCTGTGGCCATCAGGTGGAGGCCTTCTGCGCCCTGGACGCCGAGGGCGAAGCACTGATCGAACAGGCCATGCGCCGGCTCAGTCTCTCGGTGCGGGCCTACCACCGGGTACTGAAAGTGGCCCGCACTCTGGCTGATCTCGGTGGTCGCGACGCCATTGAACAAAACGACCTGGCCGAGGCCCTGGGCTTTCGCCAGCCGGGCTAACAAGGCTCGTGGGGCACGCTAAAGCGCCAAAACCCGCTTTTTGGCTACAAAACCGGCGCTTTTCTCAGGCCGGGGGCTATGTTTGCGCCGTCGGGATACATTAAAGTAGTCAAAACAATAACGACCGGATTACAGCAGGAATGGATCAGACCACCGGGGGACGCTGGTACAAGCGCATAGCGCCAATTATGGAGTGGGATGCGACCATCCGCAGTTGCCTGCCCCTGCTGCTGTTACTTCTGCTCTACTCTACCTACATTGCCTGGGGGTTTGTGTTGCCCCTGATTAACGACGGTCAGACCGCCTTTGATCTGGGCGTCTTTCAGACCCAGTTACCCATTGTTCTCTCCCTGATGATCGGCGCCGCCGTGCTCGTGCTGGTCGGCGCGCTGCTTTACCTGGAGGGGACGCCCTCTATCTTTTTTCAGTATGTCGCCGCCAACTACTACGGCCTGGTACTGATCTGGGGTGGCTACCTTACTGGCGGGCTCAGCTTTGCTTCCGGCGTGGCTTTGCTGGGCGCCCCCATGGTGGGTTTCCTTTTGCTGGAGCGCCGGGTGGTGCTGGTGGCCTTTACCGTGTCTTTCCTGGGTTTGATGGCCGTTAATATCGGGGCGGCCACTGGTTACCTGGAGTACGCACCCCTGATCATCGAGCCCTACGACCGCGCCAGTGCTCTGGCCTGGACTCACACTCATATGGTGATGGCCGCGCCCCATGTGATGTCCCAGGTATTTATCGCCGCACTGATGCTGGGCCAGTGGCGGCTGCGAGAGAGCCGGGCCAAAAAGCGTTCGCTCACCGACATACTGACCGGTGTGCACAACCGACGCAGTTTGTTCCAGATTCTCGAAGAGCGCCTGGAACACCGCCAGGGACCCATGGCGGTGGCCATCCTCGATCTCGACCATTTCAAAACCATCAACGATACCCACGGGCACCCCATGGGCGACAGCGTGCTCAAGCGCGCCGCCACGGTACTGGAAGGAGAGCTGGCGGAGGGCGATGAAATGGGGCGCTTTGGTGGTGAGGAGTTCCTCTTTATTCTGCCGGGCCGGGACTGCCAGCAAACTGTGGAATACCTGAACGCTCTGCGCCAGCGCCTCAAAGACTGTGAGATCGAGACCGAAAATGGAGAGCGCATTGCCCTCTCGGGGAGCTTTGGTCTGGCCTGGCTCGGAGAAGACACCGACGCCCGGGGCCAGAGCGACGCGCTGGTGAACCTGGCCGATGACGCCCTCTATCAGGCCAAGGAAAAGGGGCGCGACCGGGTCGAGGGCGGGGCTGTTGATGCCGACACACTGGCCGCCATGCCGGTGAATCAACACCGCAATACAGCGCAACAAAGCCGCCGCCATTTCAGCGAGATCAAACTGCGCGAATTTCTGCGTTTCAAAACCTGGCGCCGCGTGGCCGGCAGTATTCTCGAATGGTCGTCCACCTCCAAGGGCTGCCTGATGGCGGTCGTTCTGTTTTATATGGCCACCAATCTGTTTTTCTGGTTGCTCAGCCTGATTCGGCGGGAAGACGCGGAACAGATCATAGATGTTGAAGTGGCCCATCAACTGCTTATCCTCAGCGCCCTCACTTCCGGGATTGCCATCGTTTTGTTTGCCTTTGGCCGCTGGTTGAATCGGGTGCGCCCTGATGCGCGTTTCTTTTTGGCCCTGATGCTGGTGCTGTACAGCGTTGTTCTGGTGTCTTTTGGTTACTACCTGGGCATTCTCTACATGCCCTCCGGGGCCCTGTTGCTGACTTCGGCGATTCTCGGTTTTCTGGTCTTTGACCGTCGCGAGATATTGCCCGCCCTGTTGTTTTCCATGGCTTTGCTGGTGTTTCTGGCTTACGCCTCGGCCCTTGGCTGGCTGCCCTATGCACCACTGATTTCCACAGGGGGCGAGCCCGCCTGGCACTTGAGCACACCGTTCTGGGTTACCAGTAACTACTTTTTCATTACGGTGCTTACTTTTGCCTCCTTTGCCCTGATGGGTTACATCATTACCCGTTGGCACAAGCGCGAAGGCGAAGTGCGCCGTCTCAGTCTGGTCGACCCGTTGACTCTGGTGCACAGTCGCCACAGTATCCTTGAGGAGTTGGCCAAAGTTTGGAAGGAGTCGCGGGAAAACGACAGCCCACTGAGTGTGGTGATGCTGGATCTGGACAAGTTCAAAAAGGTCAACGACACCTGGGGCCACCCCCTGGGGGATGTGGTGTTGTGTGCCGCCGCCAGTACCGTTGAGGACATGCTGCGCGAGGGTGACAGTATTGGCCGTTATGGTGGCGAGGAGTTTATGCTGGTACTGCGCGACAGCGATGAGGAAGGTGCCATGGCGACCGCCGAACGCTGTCGCCGTGCCTTGACCCATGTGGAGATTTACTCAGATGAGGGCGAGCGCGTGCCGGTGACAGCCAGTTTCGGCGTGGTCAGCAACGCCCACAATGCCGGCGAATCTATCGAGGCCCTGATCAAGCGCGCCGACGACGCTCTCTATCGGGCCAAGTACGCCGGCAGGAATCAGGTCATCAGCGGCTGACTGGAAAACCATCGGCCACAAAAAACGCCACCCGGAGGTGGCGTTTTTGCGTTCCAGTGCCGGGGTTTACTACTGGCTCTCGGCCACCATGTAATCGACGACCTGCTTGACCTCATCATCGGACAGGCTGCTGCCGCCCTTGGCGGGCATGCTGCCAATGCCGTTGATGGCGTTGTCGTAGAGTGTCTGTTTGCCCTTGGCAATGCGGTCACTCCAGGCGGCGACATCGCCCAGCACCGGAGAGTCCATGACACCGGCGGCGTGGCAAGAAGCGCAACTGTTATTGTAGGCGCTTTCGACAGAGAAAGCCGCCGACTCACCACTGTCCGTATCGGCACTGGCCACGGTGACCTCGCCCAGCTCGGGGTTGGGGTTGCTGGCCAGATTGACATCGCCAACGGGCTCAATGCGGGCTTGGGTGTTCTCGATATCCTGCTGCGAGCGCTCGTGGGTAATGGCGCTGTCAGCGATGTTGGCAATAATGGCTGCGCCGATCGCGATGACGACCAGTACGCCGACGACCACCGCCAGAATCAGGCTGGTCTTGGAATCCGACATGTTTTCGTGATTGTCCACGAGTTTCTCCTCAGTCTTACCGGTATTATGGAGCTCCGAGCACACTCGGGCGCCGGCAATTATAGCGCTACAGCGGCTCGCTGAACAGGCAAATGGACACATCGCGCCACAGCCGCTATCCTACGCCCCCTAAATGGCCGGCAGGTCAGGCAGGAGCGGCGACCCCGCCGCGACAAGGCAGTCCTGAACGGCCGGCACCGAGCTTGCTCGGGGAGCGTCGCACAGCGCCATGCGCTGTTGGCGCAACAGCCATAAAGGCTGACAAGCAGTACCACAACAACCGCCCGTAGCTCAGCTGGATAGAGCGTCGCCCTCCGGAGGCGAAGGTCTCAGGTTCGAATCCTGACGGGCGGGCCATCTCCCACAAAAGCCCCGCAACGCGGGGCTTTTTCGTGGGTGTGGATCGCCCGTTAGACTCGATGAGAACCTGTGTTCGACCCGAAGGCCGCCTCGCGGCCGAAAAATCCTGACGGCGACCCACCCCCTAAGCTTGATGGCGTCGGTACTCGTCCGGGGTCATGCCAAACCAGCGCTTGAAGGCTCGCCGGAAGTTGGCGCTGTCGTGGTAGTTCAACAATTCCGCCATGGCCTCGACCGAGAGCGCTGTGTTGCGCAAGTAATCCGCGGCCTGGCGCGAGACGATCTCATCCCGAACCTCTCTGAAGCTGGTGCCTTCCTTTTTCAGCCGCCGGGCCAGGGTGCGCTTGGAGATAAACAGGGCCGCCGCGGCTTCTTCCTCGCTGAGGGTGCCGGGCGGGTGCGAGAGCATCATTTTTTGCAGCTGATAACGGCAGGTTTTTTCGTCGGGGTGCAGTTGCGCGAGCATGCTTTCGCACTGCTGCAGGGCCATCATGTAATTTTCGTGATTGGCCGAGGCATTGGGCACCTTGCACACCGCCAGTGGCAGCTTCAGCACCACGGAATCGGTGCCGAACTCAATCGGACCGTGGATATGCTCGGCGTAGTGGGCGCTGTAGGGGGGCTCCCGGTGGGCAAAGCAGGTGACCACCTCCTCCAGTGGACGGCCGACAATGAACTCGGCGGTGTCAAAAAAGATCACCGCAAAGATCTCGCTGAGCACCCGCAGCAATTCCTCGTCCAGTGGCATGCCGAACAGACAGGTCACCTCCAGCCAATCGTCCCGGGTGAGGATTTCAAGCCGGGCAAGATTCATTCGTATGGGAAGAAAAGCCTGAAAGGCCTGGATGGCGGTAAGCAAGTCGGGGCTGCTATTGGCCAGAAACCCCATGGCGCCGTGAGTGGGTGAGGTCAGGCGCTGACCCAGGCGGAGGCCGAAGGTCTCGTCCCCGGCCATGCGCAAACTGTTTTGCAGAACCTGCAGCTGCTGCCGCGGGGTGATCAGGGTGTCTTCCCGCAAAAACGCATCGACGGACAGCTGAGTGGACGCCAGCAAGTCGGGCACATCCCGCGCCTGCAAACCCAGCTCACGGGCAATCAAACGACCGTAATTGGAGGGAATGCAGGGCAGGTCCAGATCGATGGCGGGCATGACTGGAGTGTCTTTAAATGACTCCATGGTGTCAAGTAATGACCTGCCCGGCAGGCGGGCCAGGCCGTAATCTGCGCTGAGTGCAATCATCCCCAAAACAAAAGACGAGAGGTGTTTATGGGCCGCATCACATTTATTGAACACAATGGCACAGAGCATGTGGTGGAGGCCGAAGACGGCCAATCCCTGATGCAGGCGGCGGTCGATAACGAAATACCCGGCATCGACGCCGATTGTGGCGGCGCCTGCGCCTGCGGCACCTGTCATGTGATCGTCGACCAGGACTGGTTCCCGGCCACCGGCGACATCGCGTTCGATGAAGAGGGCATGCTGGGCATGACGCCGGATAAAACCGACACCTCCCGCCTGTCCTGCCAGATCACCGTCTCGGACGAGCTGGACGGCATGGTCGTCCGCCTGCCCGAATTCCAGATGTAAATCGCCATTTTCGCTGATGACCCGGAGACAAATTATGAACAGGCTTAACCCGATGATTGAGTCGGCTGTCCAGCCGATCGTGAACAAGGCTGCATCGGTGGTTCCCATACACTGGCAGATCAAGGGCGCCCACGCCTTTCAGAGCGTCAAACAGCGCGTCTGGAAGACCGATCCGGTGCCGGTGTTCATTGAGAAGCCCCTGCCGGATGTATCCACCCTGGCGCTGAAGGACATCGATATCAGCAACCCCTTCCTCTACCGTCAGGGCAAGTGGCACTCCTACTACAAGCGCCTGCGCGACGAGTGCCCCGTTCACTACCAAAGCGACAGCCCCTTCGGCCCCTTCTGGTCGGTCACGCGCTACGAGGACATCCTGTTTGTGGACAAGCGCCACGACCTGTTCTCCGCCGAGCCCATCATCTCCATCGGGCCGCAGCCGCCGGGACTGGAGATCGAGACCTTCATCGCCATGGACCCGCCCAAGCACGACGAGCAGCGCCAGGCGGTACAGGGCGTGGTGGCGCCCAAAAACCTGGCGGAAATGGAGGGCCTGATTCGCCAGCGCACCGGCGATGTGCTGGACAACCTGCCCCTGGACAAGCCCTTCGACTGGGTGCAGCGGGTTTCGATTGATCTCACCTCCCGCATGCTGGCCACGCTGTTCGATTTTCGTTTTGATCGCCGCCACAAACTGGCCTACTGGTCCGATGTGGCAGCGAGCCCGACCCAGGCCACCGGCGGCAAAGC
The DNA here is from genome assembly GCA_051747425.1 of Pseudomonadota bacterium. GTDB lineage: Bacteria > Pseudomonadota > Gammaproteobacteria > HTCC5015 > HTCC5015 > HTCC5015. The sequence continues at coordinate 187,463 of JBNJGD010000002.1, read as the reverse complement.
GGACATGGACGAGGCCTACAAGGTCGCCACCGAAATGGCCCGCGAGTTGTCGCTGCTGTGGCGGGAAAAGGAAGCCCGCAAAGCCGAGGGCGAAGAACCCGGTTTTGACCTGATCAGCCTGTTGCTGGCCAATGAAAACACCCGGGACATGATCAACCGCCCCATGGAGTTCATGGGCAACATGGCGCTGCTGATCGTCGGCGGCAACGACACCACCCGCAACTCCATGACCGGCGGCGTGCTGGCCCTCAACCAGTTCCCGGAGGAGTTCAAAAAACTCAAAGCCAACCCGGACCTGATCCCCAATATGGTCTCGGAAATCATCCGCTGGCAAACGCCCCTGGCCTACATGCGCCGGATCGCCAAGGAGGATGTCACGCTCAACGGCCAGACCATCAAAAAGGGCGACAAGGTGGTCATGTGGTACGCCTCCGGCAACCGCGACGAGCGGGCCTTCGACCAGGACCCGGACCAATTCATCATTGACCGCAAAAACGCCCGCAAGCACCTCTCATTCGGCTTTGGCGTGCACCGCTGCATGGGCAACCGCCTGGCGGAAATGCAGCTGCGCATACTGTGGGAGGAAATCCTCAAGCGCTTCGAGCACATCGAAGTGCTGGACGACCCGGAATATGTGCAATCCAACTTCGTCCGCGGTTACAGCAAAATGATGGTGAAGGTCACCGCCAGGCCGGACAAATAACAAAAGCCCTCCGACCCGGTGGCCGGCAAACCCAACCCTGAAACCCGCTCCGGCGGGTTTTTTTCAGGCCTTGTTTGCTTGCCGGCTTTGCGCGATCCTGTGCCCAACAATAATCAATGCAGGGTGCAGCATGTCGAACAGGGATTGCCCTTTTTGTCACTCCGATTTCGTTCTGGAAAACGACCTGGCTTTTTGCCGTGAGGATCGCTATCCGGTTAGTCCCGGCCATTTGCTGGTCATTCCCAAGCGCCATGCCACAGACTGGTTTGCGTTAAGTGATGACGAGCGATCCGCGATAAATGATTTGCTGGAAAAAGCGAAGGAATGGATTGAACAGTCCCACAAGCCCGATGGCTACAATATTGGAATGAACTGTGGTGAAGCCGCGGGACAGACCGTATTTCACATGCACTGTCACTTGATCCCCCGATACGATGGAGACACAAAAGAACCCAGGGGTGGAGTGCGCGGCGTGATCCCGGAGAAAATGCAGTATGAGTGATTTGAAATACTATGAAGAGGCTTTCAAGTCACTGCGGGTTAACCGAAGCCACGGAAGGAGCAGCCCGCATAAGCCATGTATGCTCCTGGCTGTCATTGATCATTTTGATGCCAACCCAAACGCTGAAAACCGGATTGAGTTCTCACCCAATTTAATCGAGCGCTACCGATCCTATTTTGGTGTAGCGGCAGGAGAGGGTGACAAACCCAATCCACACTTTCCCTATTTCTACATGCGTTCAGAAGGCTTTTGGCATTTACAGCCATTGCCGGGTTGTGATGAGAAGCTGGCCGAGCTTTCCAATGTACAGAGTGCCAAACCCATTCGTGAACTGATTGACAGTGTGGCTTTGGATGAGGATCTCTATGCCCTACTAAAAAATAAAGAGGCAAGGCAAACACTGACGCGGACTTTGTTAAATCACTGGTTTGACCGGTCGATGGTGGAAGTCGAGCGAATGCTTGATACAAACCGGCAGGTAAATCATTACGAATATGCGATGCGCTCGGAAACGCCGACACCAAAAGTGGCGCGAACTCGAGCCGAGTACAATGTTCGCAATGCCGCTTTCCGCCGGGTGGTTCTCGAGGCCTATGACTACCGCTGTGCTGCTACCGGACTGCGTCTGATCCTTCCCGATGACTCTGCGCTGGTGGAAGCGGCGCATCTCGAAGAACATCGCATCAATGGCAACGATGACCCGTGTAATGGAATGGCTTTAACCCGGGATATCCACTGGGTGATGGACCGTGGCTTTATCGCCCCCGGGCCGGACTATAAGTGGCATATATCGAGACAGGTGGATCAACGCCTGTCAGATAACAATATTCTGATTGAACTGGATGGAACCGACATTATCTTGCCCAAACAAAAAAGTTTGTGGCCGAAGGAAGAATATCTGAAGTACCGCTTGGACTGCCTCAACTAACGCAGCTCAAACTCCACTGGCACGATGAGGGTGATGCGTTCGCCTTGTACTGCTTCCGGTGGTTTGGGGAGCGGTTGGGCGCGTTTGAGAAGATTTTCCGTTTCTTTATCCAGCATGCTATGGCCGCTGCTTTTTTTGATGCGGGCGCTGTAAACCTGACCGTTTCGGTCCATTTCAAATTCAATTTGCACAACGCCTTCCAGATGGCGCCTTCGGGCCATGCGGGGGTAGCGCTTGTGCTGTTCAAGATGGATCAGCAAACGGCCCTGCCAGTCGACCCTGGCGTCGATGTTCTCACTGGGGTTTGAAACGCCCTCCAGGTTTTCCGATTCCACCGGTTCGCTGGGTGGTTCGGGTTGGGGCTCGGGTTCAGGTTCCGGCGTTTCCTCCGGTTCCGGCTCTGGCTCAGGCTCAGGCTCAGGCTCAGGCTCAGGCTCAGGCTCAGGTTCGGGCTTCGGTTCGGGGATTACGGCTTCGTGTTCCGGTGGCGCCTTGGGCAGGGGCTCGGGTTCCGGTTTGGGTTCGGGTGTGGTTTGTTCCGGCGGGGGCGGCACCATGTTGATGGCAATGGCCGCCGCCTGAGGGGGCGACGATGGCGGCGTCTCGCTCGCTTGCTCGTAGATAAGAGCTGCGCCGATGGCCACATGGGTCAGGGCCACCAGAGTGCCGGCGACCAGCCAGCTCAGGGATGTCTGCCGCTCGCTGAACATTACTGGCGCGCGGCGTCCAGTCCGACCAGGGCGATTTTCAGGTAGCCGGCCTCGCGCAGGGTATTCATGGTGGCCATCAGATCCTTGTAGTCCACGCTTTCATCGGCGCGCAGGAACAGGCGCTGTTCGGTGTCGCCTTCAGTGGCGGTGTTGAGGGCCGGGATGAATTGCGCCTCGTCGATTTCATCGTTGTCGATGTGCAGGCTGAGATCGGCCTTGAGCGTGATGTACAGCGGTTCCGGCGGCGGTTCACTGGCCTCGGCCTGGGCGGCGGGCAGATCCACGGCGATATCCACGGTGGCCAGCGGCGCCGCCACCATAAAGATAATCAGCAACACCAGCATCACATCGATAAACGGGGTGACATTGATCTCGCTGTTTTCGTTGAGATCGTCGGGGTTGTTGTTGCCGCCCATCATGGCCATCAGGCGGCCTCCGCGGTGGCATCTTCTTCAATAGAGGCCATGTCGCCTCGGTCCAGGTCGCGGGAGATCAGGCGCAGCATTTCCGAGCCGGCGGCGTTGAGTTCGGCGCGCCAGCTGCCGATGCCCCGGGCAAAGTGGTTGTAGATGATCACCGCCGGAATGGCGGCCAGCAGGCCCAGTGCGGTGGCCAGCAGGGCCTCGGCAATGCCGGGAGCGACCACCGCCAGGTTGGTGGTGTTGGCCTGGGCGATGCCGATGAAGCTGTTCATGATGCCCCATACAGTGCCAAACAGGCCGACGAAGGGCGCGGTGGAGCCGATGGTGGCCAGCAGGCCGGTGCCCTGGCTCATGGCGCGGCCGCTGGCGGCCTCGATGTCCTGCAGGCGGGATTGCACGCGCTCCTTGACGCCGTCCTTGGTGAGCGCGCCGTCGGCGGACAGCTGCAACTCGCGGCGGGCGGCGCGGCCAAAGTCCGTGACCGTGCCGCGACAGGCGGCCAGGGCCACCAGCGCCTGGTGGAGCGAGGTGGCCTTGGCCAGCTCGGCCGTGGCCTGGCGGGACTGCCGGCGGGCGCGGCGCAGTTGCAGGGTTTTTACCAGCCATACCGTCCAGGTAATCACCGAGGCAAAGAGCAGGCCCAGCATCACCGCTTTGACCACCCAGTCGGCGGCCATGAACATGCCCATGGCGGACAGGTCGTGGGCCAGAGCGGGCTCGGCCAGTGCCGCTTCGGGATCGGCCACTTCGGCGATTGGTGCCGCGCTCTCCGCATTGGCGGGGTCGCCGCCGGCGGCCTCATCGGCCAGGGCCGGAAAGGCAAAAGCCAGCGCCAGGGCGAAGAGGGCGCCGAGCACCGTTTTCAACAGGGAGCTGCGTCGGGTCATGGTGAATCCTGATACTGAGTGTGTTGGTGATAATAATTCTCATTAGCTAATAAGGCAAGGGCAGTGGCGTGATGGGTGGGCTTGTTTTGTATATCCGGATATGTGAATATAAGGCCATGAATTCAATCAGCCCCCACCAACTGTGCAAGTGCCTCGGCGACGAAACGCGCTTCCATCTGGCCGCCTTGCTGGCCCGCCACGGCGAGCTGTGCGTTTGCGATCTGGTGGATGCGCTGGCGGCGCCGCAGTCCACCGTGTCCCGTCATCTGGCGCAACTGCGCCAGTGCGGTGTGGTCAGCGTCCGCCGCCAGGGCCAGTGGATGCACTATCGGATAAACCCGGATTTGCCCGAATGGTCGCGGAGTACGCTGGACACCCTGTGTGCCCCGGCGGTCTTGCCCGACCTGCCCGAGGCCTGCTGCAGCGCCCCGGCCCTTGAAAAAGACATTGCCTGAAACAGGAGAACATCCCATGAAACGATTGCATGTACACATCGCCGTAGACGATCTCGACAGCGGCATTCACTACTATAGTGGCCTGTTCGGCGAAGCGCCTTCAGTGACCAAGGGCGACTACGCCAAGTGGATGCTGGAGGACCCGCGGGTCAACTTTGCCATTTCCGCGCGGGGCGCCAAGCCCGGTGTAGAGCACTTGGGCATGCAGGTGGAATCCGCCGAGGAACTGGCCCAGGTCCAGTCGCGCATGGCGGCGGCCAATGCCCCGGTCAAGGAACAGATCGGCACGGCCTGCTGTTACGCCCGCTCCGACAAGTACTGGTCCACCGATCCGGCGGGCGTGCCCTGGGAGGCCTTCCATACCCTGGATTCCATACCTACATTTAATGAAACCGAGAGCGAAGCCAGTGGCAGTGCCTGCTGCGCCCCCGCCGAGCCGGTAGAGGAAAAAGCCAAGTCGAGCTGCTGTGGATAGAGAGATGGCCATCAATATCATGTTTTTGTGCACCGGCAATTCCTGCCGGTCGATCATTGCCGAGGCGCTGGCCAACCGGCTGGGGCGCGGCCGGGTAAAGGCCTATTCGGCGGGCAGCCAGCCCACCGGCCAGGTACACCCCGGCGCCATAGAAGTGCTGACCCGCCACGGTATCGAGCTGCACGGCGCCCACTCCCAAAGCTGGGAAGAGTACGCCGATACGCCCATCGACCTGGTGATCACCGTCTGCGACAACGCCGCCGGCGAGTCCTGCCCGGTGTGGATGGGGCCGGTGCCCAAGGCCCACTGGGGCGTGGTCGACCCGGCCAAAGTCACGGGCAGTACGGAAGAGATCCGCGCCGCCTTTGAGAAGACCTATGAGGAAATGCGCTATCGCATTGAAACCCTGCTCAGCCACTCGCTGGATTTTATGTCACCCAAACAGATTGCCGAGGAGTGCCAGAAAATCCAGGAAGACGCGGTTTAAAGGGTAAGCGGCTTCGTGGCCAAAAATCAGGCCGAAGTAAGCTTGAGACCGGCGACGCCGGCGATGATCAGGCCCATGAAAACAAAGCGCGAGGCGGCGACGGGTTCCTTGAACAGAATCACGCCAAAGATGGCGATGCCCACGGCGCCCAGGCCGGTCCACACGGCGTAGGCGGTGCCAACGGGAATGCCGCGCATGGCGTAGGAGAGCAGCGCCATGTTCAGTACGGTGAGTACGGCGGAGGTGCTGATGGACAGCACGCCGGGTTGCAGCTGAATCCACTTGAGGCTCAGGGCCCAGGCGATTTCCACCACCACGGCGATCATCAAAATGCCCCAGTAAGCGTTCATGGCGTGCTCCGTTTGTATTGTTTACAGGCCGGCTATCTTAGCCTTTCACAGGTGGGCTAGGGGTATAAACTGGCTGAATCTGTGCAAAATTTGATCAAAATCACGCGTAAATCATTCCCTGCATCCTAAACTCTGACATAGAATGCCGCACCGCCAAAAGCGACGAGCAGCCCGCACAGGCCAACATGGCCCGGGGCATTCCAGCGTGAGCGACAGGGCAACCCCACCTCGCAGATTCACGCCAAAATCACTCGCTAGTGATTCATTATTCGTGTTGATTAAAACTGGAGAAAAACCATGACAGCGTTGACCATTATTGCAGCTGCCGTGATTGTCGCCTGGGTTCTGGCGTACTACGAGGCCGGTACTCGTCTGTGGACGGTTTATACGGCCGCACTGCTGGCCGCCGTGCTCTACGCCACCGGCGCCGGTCAAACCGGCTGGACGATTGCCTATGCGGTGTTTGCCGCTCCGGCCATTGTGATGAACATCAAGGCCCTGAGAAGCCGCATTCTGACGGCACCGATTTTCAAGGGCTTCAAGGCGGTACTGCCGCCCATGACTTCCACCGAGCGCGAGGCCCTCGAGGCTGGCGATGTCTGGTGGGATGCGGAAATGTTCCGCGGTCGCCCGCAGTGGAACAAGCTGTTGGTGGACCACGCCGCTCCGGAGTTTACCCCCGAAGAGCAGGCCTTTATGGACAACCAGGTAGACACCCTGTGCGAGATGCTGGACGACTGGCAGATCTCGTTCGAGGAAAAGGACCTGCCCGCCAATGTCTGGAACTACATGCGCAAGGAAAAATTCTTCGCCATGCTGATCGGCAAGGAGTGGGGCGGCCTCGGCTTTTCCGCCTACGCCCAGTCGGCCATCGTGACCAAGATTGCCACGCGCTCGCTGCCCGCGGCGGTCACCGTCATGGTGCCCAACTCCCTGGGTCCCGGTGAGCTGCTGGCCCACTACGGCACCGAAGAGCAGAAGAAGTACTGGATGCCCGGCCTGGCCGACGGCACCGAGATTCCCTGCTTTGGTTTGACCGGTCCCGAGGCCGGCTCCGACGCCGGTGCGATTCCCGATATCGGCTTTGTCTGCGAGCAGGAGTTTGAAGGCAAGAAGACCCTGGGCATTCGCCTGACCTTCTCCAAGCGCTGGATCACCCTGGCCCCCGTGGCCACCGTGGTGGGCCTGGCCTTTAAACTGCAGGATCCCGACGGTTTGCTGGGCGACACCAACAAGGTCGACTACGGCATTACCTGTGCCCTGATTCCCGCCGATCACCCCGGTGTGGAAATCGGTCGCCGTCACTACCCCGGTGCCTTTATGAATGGCCCGATCAATGGCACCGATGTGTTCATTCCCGTGGACTGGATCATCGGCGGTGCCGAGAAGGCCGGCGGCGGCTGGCGCATGCTGGTGGAGTGTCTCTCCGCCGGTCGCGGCATCTCGCTGCCCGCACTGTCGGCGGCGGCCTCCAAAGTGGCCTACCGCATGACCGGTGCCCACTCGCGCCTGCGTCGCCAGTTCAAGACGCCCATCGGTTTGTTCGAGGGCGTTCAGGAAGCCAACGGCCGCATCGCCGGTCTGACCTACAAGCTGGAGGCCATGCGCACGCTGACCGCCTCCGCCGTGGATGTGTGCTCGCCCTCGGTGATCACCGCCATGGCCAAGTACCACATGACCGAGATGATGCGCATCATCGTCAACGACTCCATGGATGTACTCGGCGGCCGCGCCGTGCAAATGGGTCCGCGCAACTATGTGGCCACCGGCTACCACGGCATTCCCATTGCCATCACGGTAGAGGGTGCCAACATCCTGACCCGCAACCTGATGATCTTTGGCCAGGGCGCCATTCGCTGCCACCCCTATGTCTTCCCCGAGATGGAAGCGGCCCGCGATGACGACCTGCCCGAGTTCGACAAGTTGCTGTGGGGTCATATTGGCTACTCCGCCAACCGCGGCATTCGCGCCTTCACCTACGCCCTGACCGGTTCGACCTTTGCCAATACTCCGGTCTCCGGCCCCATGGCGAAGTACTACAAGCAGCTGACGCGCATGAGCTCGGCTTTGGCCTTCGTCTCCGATGTGACCATGGGCGTGCTCGGCGGTGAGCTCAAGCGCAAGGAGAACCTCTCCGCGCGTCTGGGCGATGTGCTGTCCCAGCTCTACATGGCGTCTGCCGTGCTCAAGTACTTCTACGACAACGGTGAAACGGCCGAGGATCTGCCCCACGCCGAGTGGGCCATCCAGCACTCTCTCTACGAGATTCAGCTGGCCTTTGACGATTTCTTTGCCAACTTCCCCAATCGTCTGATCGCCCGTCTGATGAAGCTGGTGACCTTCCCCACCGGTCGCAGCTACACCAAGCCGGCGGACGAGCTGCACAACAAGCTGGCCACGATGATGATGGAGCCCACTGCGCTCCGCGATCGTCTGACCCGCGAGGCCTACTTTGGCAGCAGCCCCGACGATGTCACCGGTCGTATGGAGTGCGCCTACAACGCGCTGCTCGACATCGAACCGGTGTACAACCGCTTTATGAAGGCGGTGGGCAAAGGCAAGGTCGACGGTTTCGAAATTGAGACTCGTCTGAAGGACGCCGTGGCCAAGCAGATTCTGACCCAGGACGAGGCGGACCAGATCGCCGAGTTCGACAAGCTGCGCTACGACGCGATCCTCACCGATGCCTTCGACAAGGAGTACCTCATCGGCAAGAAGGTGGAGCACAACGCCGGCGAGAAAGTCGCCTGATTTGACTCTGCCACGGCCGCAAGGCCACCAAAAAAGCCCGCACTGTGCGGGCTTTTTTGTGTCCGGTCGCTGGGCCCGAATCAGGCCGGGGCGATGTCCTCGGCCTTTTTGTTCTGAACCACTTCAGCGTCTTCATAGCCGTGCTGGGTGCCGTAGTGATCCCGCGCCCACTCCGGGTGCTTGAACAAAATGCGCGGGTCCTTGTAGCGCCACAGATCCTTGGCCATGGCCACATACTCGTAGGTTTGCAGGTGCCAGGGATTGAGCGGCTTTTTGGGCATGCGGGAAATGCCGTAGCGAATTTCCCCGGCCTCGCTCTCATCCCTGAAAGTGCCAAAGAGTTTGTCCCAGATGATCAGCATCCCGCCGAAGTTGCGGTCGATCTGCGCCGGGTTGCTGCCGTGGTGCACGCGGTGGTGGGAGGGCGTGTTGAACACCTTCTCCAGCCAGCCCAGGCGATTGACCGCCTCGGTGTGGAGGAAAAACTGGTAGACCAGATTGGATTCGATGGCGATCAGGGCCCAGTTCTTGTCAAAGCCGACCAGGGCCAGGGGAACCCACCAGAACATCCAGTTGCCATTGAGGGCGCTGGTGAAATTCTGGCGCAACGCGGTGGACAGGTTCATGCGGTTGGAGGAGTGGTGGGTCACATGGGTGCCCCAGAACCAGCGCACCTTGTGTGTGATCAGGTGCGTGATATAGAACAGGAAGTCGGTGAACAGCACCAGGGCCAGCACGCTGTACCAGCTGATCTCCGGGTTCCACTGCAGGCCGTACTCGTAGACCATCATGTAGAAGGCCTGAATAAACAGGGCGATGGCGATGCCGTCGACGATTTTGTAGGAGGCGCCGGTGACCATATTGGTCAGGGACTCGGGGATTGAGTAGTTGGCGTCGCCGGTCTTGCGCTTGAGGTACCAGGCCTCAATCAGCATGGCACCGATAAACACCATTCCGAAAAGACCGATAAAGGCCAGTGCTCGCAGTACATCTTGCATGATATTCCCCTCTTTATATTGGATTATGGGCTTATTTTGCGCCCGCTGTCCGCTTCCGTATTGACACTGGGACTGCGGTTTTTGACAATTGTCGCCAATTTCACGGGTTTTTCGGGGGGCAGTGCATGCTGGACAATCTCCATATTGCCGGCGATTTGGCGGGTTTGTTCCTCGCCTACATTCGCCGCGAATCCCTCGATTTGCCCGAACTTGAAGCCAAATTGTCGCGCTTCGACGCCAATCACCGGATGTCCTACAGCGACTGGTGGGAGGCCCTGGAGGTGCTCCGGGACACCACCGGGAAGCCCCACATCGCCCTGGAACTGGGGGCGATGATGGCGCCGGCCTACGCCGGTGTGCTGGGTTATCTGAGTCTCTCCTGTGATTATTTGGGCGAGGCGCTGATCCGCTTTGAGCGCTACCAGAGCCTGCTCTACGGCGGCTCGGAGGCCGAGGTCTCGGTGGACGGCGAGGCCATGCGATTCACCTGGCCCCTGGGCAAGGGCTATTCCACCCGGGAATCGGATGAAACCCTGCTGGCGGCGCTGGTTCAATACACTCGATTGCTGGCGGACGACGACCAGCAGAACCCCCTGCGCGTGGGCTTTCTCTACGACCCGCCCGCGGATCTCGAGCCCTACCGCGCCTTCTTCCGCTGCCCCATTGAGTTCAACAGCCCCAATTTGTTTGTCGAGGTGGACCAAAAACAGCTGGCAATGCCCACCAGCCAGGGCGATCCGGCGCTCAAGGCGCTGCTGGACCGGCAGGCCGAGACCCTGCTGGAGAGCCTGCCCGATCAGGACACCTTTTTGCAGCAGCTCTCGGAGGTGTTGCTGCGGCTGATGCAGGACGGCAGCCCGAGCCTGAAGGAAGCCGCCGCCCAGATGGCCATGTCCGAGCGCAGCCTGCACCGGCGACTGGAGGAGCGGGACACCAACTTCAAGGACTTCCTCCACAACACCCGCTACAAACTGGCCCGGCAGTACCTGATGGACCGCCGGCTCAATCTCAGCGAGATCGCCCTGCTGCTGGGCTACTCCGAGCAGAGCGCCTTCAGCCGCAGCTTCAAGCAGTGGTCGGGCGTGACCCCGAGGCAGTGGCAAAAGGCGCACCCCGCCTGAGGTGGCCCTGTCTGGCGCGCGCGGCCGGGCTTTGCGACAATAGCGGCCCGCTAAACGAGGTGCTCCATGTCTGAAGCCAACAACATCCATTCCGCCATTTTTCGCGCCTACGACATCCGCGGCGTGGTCGAGAGCGAGCTGACCCCAAATGTGGTCGAGTTGCTGGGTCAGGCCCTGGGTTCGATGGCCATAGAGGCCGGGCGGAAACAGGTGGTAGTCGGCCGCGACGGCCGGCTCTCCAGTGCTGTCCTCTCGCGCCAGCTGCGTGACGGTCTGATGCGCGCCGGTTGCGATGTGATGGACATCGGCCTCGTCCCCACCCCGGTGCTCTACTTTGCCACGGTGCTCTACAACACCGGTACCGGCGTGATGATCACTGGCAGCCACAACCCGCCCGAGTACAACGGCTTCAAGATGATGATCGACGGCGACACCCTGCACGGCGACCAGATCCAGGCCATTCGCCAGCGCATGGAGAGCGGCGACTTGCTGGACAATCCGGAGGAAGGCAGCTTCGAGAGCGGCTATGTGCTGCAGGACTACCTGGAAACCGTACTGCGCACCATCGAGGTGGCGCGGCCCATGAACTTTGCCTACGACTGTGGCAACGGCGCCGCCGGCGAAGTGGCCGACCAGCTCTTTGGTAACATCCGCGGCGAGTCCGTGGGTCTCTACACCGACATCGACGGCACCTTCCCCAATCACCACCCGGACCCCAGCAAGCCGGCCAATCTGGCCGACCTGATTGCCACCGTCAAAGAGAAAAACCTCGACTTTGGCCTGGCCTTTGACGGCGATGGCGACCGCCTGGGTGTGGTCGACGGCGAGGGCAATGTGATCTGGGCCGACCGCCTGATGATCCTCTTTGCCCGTGATGTGCTCTCGCGCAAGCCCGGGGGCAAGGTGGTTTTCGATGTGAAGTGCTCGCAACACCTGGCCAAAGCCATTGAAGCGGCCGGTGGCGTACCCGAAATGAGCGCCACCGGCCACTCCATCATTAAGGCCAAAATGAAAGCCGATGATGTGGTACTGGGCGGCGAAATGTCCGGCCACCTGTTCTTCAAGGAAAACTGGCTGGGTTTTGACGACGGTCTCTATGCCGCCGTACGCCTGGTCGAACTGCTCAGCCGCGACGAGCGCAGCCCCGGCGAAGTCTTCGCCGACCTGCCCGACAGCCTCAACACCCCCGAACTGCAGATTCCCTTTGCCGAGGGCGAACACCACGCCTTTATCAAACGCTTTGTCGACAGCGCCCAATTCGACGGCGGCGAGGTCATTACCATCGACGGCGTGCGCGTCAACTTCGACAACGGCTGGGGTCTGGTGCGCGCCTCCAACACCACCCCCTGCCTGGTACTGCGCTTCGAGGCCGATGATCAAAGTGCCCTGGACGAGATACAGAGCCAGTTCCGCCGGGAGCTGCAAAAAATCGACGCCGACATCGAATTGCCTTTTTAAAGGGTTAGCCACAGAGCCTCGGAGATATTTTAAGCGTAGGAGCGGCGACCCCGCCGCGACTGTGGGCGGCTTCGCCTGTCATTGCGAGCGTAGCGAAGCAATCTGCATAACCGTTCGGCAGATCGCCACGCCGCTACGCGGCTCGCGATGACAAAGGAGGCCCGCCCTCGGGCCGACCCTGTCGCGGCGAGGTCGCCGCTCCTACAACCCATCACACAAAACCTCTGTGTTCTCTGTGCCCTCTGTGGCCGCTGTGTTTTTTCTCGGGGTATCCAGACCCTGAAGGCCGGTTCGCGGGCGGGACGGCTCCTGCGCTATAATGCCCGCAGCTTTTTTAACTGGTTCAACCGACCCGAGATCATGGACAATCAATCCGCCATCAATACCGCCCAGGTGCTGACCGAGGCGCTGCCCTATATTCAGCGTTTTTCCGGCCAGACCATTGTGATCAAGTACGGCGGCAACGCCATGAGCGACGAGTCGCTGCAGAGCAGTTTTGCCCGCGACATCGTGTTGATGAAGCAGGTGGGCATGAACCCGGTGGTGGTCCACGGCGGCGGCCCGCAGATTGCCGAGTTGCTGGAGAAGCTCAAGATTGAATCCGAGTTTGTTCAGGGCCTGCGCAAGACCAGCTCCGAGGCCATGGATGTGGTGGAGATGGTGCTCGGCGGTCTGGTCAATAAACAGATCGTCAGCCTGATCAACTCCCACGGCGGCAAGGCGGTGGGTCTGACCGGCAAGGACGGTCGGCTGATTCGTGCCCGTAGCGCCCAGGTGGAAGTCGAGGGCAAGCTGGTGGACATGGGCCGCACCGGCGATGTCGCCAGCATTGACCCCGGTGTGGTCAGGATGCTCGACAGCGACGACTTTATTCCCGTGATCGCGCCCATCGGCGTGGACGACGCCGGCCGCGCCTACAACATCAACGCCGACCTGGTGGCGGGCAAGCTGGCCTCGGTGCTGGACGCGGAAAAACTGATTCTGCTCACCAATACCGCCGGGGTGCTCGACGGCGACGGCCAGTTGCTCACCGGACTCACGCCCCAGGCGGTGGAGGCCTTGATCGACGACGGCACCATCCACGGCGGCATGCTGCCCAAGATACAGTGCGCCCTGGACGCGGTGGCCTCCGGCGTGCGCAGCGCCCACATCATCGACGGCCGGGTCTCCCACGCCGTGTTGCTGGAGCTGCTTACCCACGAGGGCGTGGGCACCCTGATCAAGGGCCCCGGCTACCGCGGGCTCGAGATCCAGAAATAATTGAGCGGCCACAGAGTCACGAAGAGCACAGAGGTTTTTGTGCGTAGGAGCGGCGCCCCCGCCGCGACTGTGGGCGGCTTCGCCTGTCATTGCGAGCGTAGCGAAGCAATCTGCATAACGGTTCGGCAGATCGCCACGCCGCTACGCGGCTCGCGATGACAAAGGAGGCTGGCCTCCGGGCCGACAATGTCGCGGCGAGGGCGCCGCTCCTACAAACCGTCATTGCGAACGCAGTGAAGCAATCTGCGTAACCGTTCGGCAGATCGCCGCGCCGCTACGCGGCTCGCGATGACAAACGCTCTCGGTGTTCTCTGTGCCCTCTGTGGCTAACCCCAACAATCGACAGAAAGAAGACGACTATTTATGAAATACGATGTGTACGGACTGGGCAATGCCCTGGTGGATTACGAGTATCAGGTGACGCCCGAGTGGCTGGCGGAGCAGGGCATCGACAAGGGTGTGATGACCCTGATGGATGAAGACCAGCAGCGCGACATGATGCGCCGCATTGATCACGATGCGGTGGAGCGCGCCAGCGGTGGCTCCGGCGCCAACTCGGTGATTGCCCTGGCCCAGTTCGGTGGCCGCGGCTACTACAGCTGCAAGGTGGCCGACGATCACGACGGCGCCTTCTACGCCCACGACATGCTGGAGTGCGGCGTGGACACCAACATCAGCCAGCTGGAGGGCGCCGAGGGCATCACCGGGAAATGCCTGGTGATGGTGACCCCCGATGCCGACCGCACCATGAACACCTTTCTCGGCATCAGCGCCGAGCTGGACGCCGGTGATCTCGATCTGGCGGCCCTGCGCGAGTCGCGCTATCTCTATCTCGAAGGTTATCTTTCGTCCTCGCCCAGCGCCCGTGCGGCGGCGGTGGCGGCGCGCAAAGAGGCCGAGGCCAACGGCGTGAAAACCGCGCTGTCCCTGGCCGACCCCAATATGGTCAAGTTCTTCAAGGACGGTCTGGAGGAGATGATCGGCGATCGCGTCGACCTGCTCTTCGCCAACCGCGACGAGGCCTTTGGCATGACCGGCGCCAACAATCTCAAACAGGCGGTGGAAGCCTTTAAATCCCTGGCCAAAACCTTTGCCATCACCTGCGGCCCCGACGGTTCGGTGGTCTTCGACGGCGAGCGGGTGATCGACATTGACCCGGTGCCCACCAACGCCATCGACACCCTGGGTGCGGGCGACATGTACGCCGGCGCCTTCCTCTACGGCCTGAGCCAGGACATGGGCTACCAGCGCGCCGGCCAACTCGCCTCGCTGGCCTCCTCGCGTATGGTCAGCCGCTTCGGCCCGCGCTTCACCACCGCCGAGACCCAAGCCATCCTCCGCGATTTCCAGACGGCTTGATTTAGCCACAGAGCGCACAGAGGACACGGAGGTTTTTGTGCGTAGGAACGGCGCCCTCGCCGCGACTGTGGGCGGCTTCGCCTGTCATTGCGAGCGTAGCGAAGCAATCTGCGTAACCGTTCGGCAGATCGCCACGCCGCTACGCGGCTCGCGATGACAAAGGAGGCCCGCCCCCCGGGCCGACAATGTCGCGGCGAGGGCGCCGCTCCTACCTGGTTTATAGAGATTCCGGATAAGCGCTGCGCGCTTTCCGGAATGACAAAAGCCCTCTGTGTTCTCTGTGTCCTCGGTGGCTAATCACACAGAGTTTCCGGTCCACCCAGACTAATGCGGCGAAGCCGCCCATCCATTACACAGTGATAAGCACGCGCACGCCTTCCATTTTGAGTTGGGCGCTCTGCGTGGCCTGGCGGGCGGCTTCGATTTTTTCCTCGAGCAGTGCGATCTCTTCGTCGCGGACGCTGGCGTTGGCTTTTTTCAGGGCCTTTAAGCGGTCGAGTTCCGGGACGAGTTCGCGCTGGATGCGTTCCAGGGCCCTGTCGATGGCCGGGGGCAGTGCGCCGTCGGCGAGGGCGGCGGCGCGGTCCATCATGGTTTCCAGCGTGCCTCTTTGCTGTTCGATCACCTGCTTGGCGGTTTCCCGTTTGACCTTGCCCACAGTCCAGTCGACCTTGTCGAAGGGCAGCTGTTTGCTCAGGTGCCGCTGCTGATGGTCCACCACCAGGCGGAATAATTGGGGTGGCAGATAGCGGCCCAGCTCCAGCGAGCGCGGCGCCACGCTGTGAATGCGGAACAGGCACTCCACCAGCAATTGCCCCTCGGGCAGGCCGCTTTGCTCCAGGGTGCCGACACAGGCGGTGCCCAAATTGCTGCCGGCGACATCGTCCATGGCGTCGGTGACGATGGGGTGCTCCCAGGTGACAAAGGCGAGGTCCTCCCGGGCCAGGGCGTGATTGCGGTGCCAGGTGACGCTGCGGCCCTCGTCGCCCAGGTCGCGGAGGCCGCCGCGGTAATGCTGGCCGGGGCGCAGCAGGGCGGTGTCGGCGTCCAGCGCCTCAAAATCCACGCCGAAGTTGTCGCACACCTGTTCCAGATAGTCCTGAAGCACGGCAGTGGCTTCATCCCCGGATTGCTCCTCCATGGCCCGCACCAGTGGTTCGGCCCGTTGCCAGTCGCAGGCGCTGTGTTCTAGCAGCCGGTCGCGGCCTCGCTCCATGGCCTCGTTGAGTGTTTTCAGTTCGCTTTGCGTGTGCTCCAGCAGGGTGGCCAGGGCGATGTCGTCGCCGGGTTGCTCCATGGCACTGTCGAGATCCTCCGCCAGTTGCTGGCGCAGCACCCCGGCGGCGGGGCAGGGGGCGGCAAAGGCGTCGAGGCCCTCGTCGTACCACTGCAGGAGAACGGACTCGCGGCTGTCCTCGACAAAGGGCACATGGATGTCCACGGCGTGGCGCTGGCCGATGCGGTCGAGGCGGCCGATGCGTTGTTCCAGTAGGTCGGGCTGGTCGGGCAGGTCCATCAGCACCAGATGGTGGGCAAACTGGAAGTTGCGGCCCTCGCTGCCGATTTCGGAGCAGAGCAATACCCGGGCGCCCATGTCCTCGCCGAACCAGGCGGCGGCGCGGTCGCGGGCCAGCAAACTCATGCCCTCGTGGAAGGCGGCGCAGAGTATACCCTCGCGCAGTTGCAGGCGCTGTTCCAGGGCCACCGCGCGCTCGGCACTGTGGCAGATGACCAGGGCCTTGTCGTTGTGGCTCTTGAGCCACTCGACCAGCCAGTCTTCGCAGGCGGTTTCGTCTGGCTGTGGGTAGCTGTGCAGGCGCCGCTCGGGGAAGTCGATCCACTGGCCGATATGCTGGCGGGTGTTGCGAAAGAGCACGCGGCCGGTGCCGTGGCGGTCGATCAGTTCGCGCACGGCGCGCTGGCGAGTGTCCTCGTCGGCCAGGGCCTTGTCGTCGGGCAGCTCGGGGTAGAGGGCCTCCAGTTTCCGGCGCTGTTCGCCGCTCAGGGCTTTGCCCTCGAGGAGCCACTCCACACCGTCGGCGGCCTCCGCGTAGCGGGCCTCCTCGGCGATAAAGGCGTCGAGGTCGTCGTAGCGTGCCGGGTCGAGCAGGCGCAGGCGGGCAAAGTGGCCCTCGCGGCCGAGCTGTTCCGGTGTGGCGGTGAGCAGCAGCAGGCCGGGGACCTGTGTCGCCAGTTGCTCCACCCACCGGTACTCCGGGCTGGCGGCTTCGGGGCGCCAGCCCAGGTGGTGGGCCTCGTCGACCACGGCGATGTCCCAGTCCAAAGCCAGCGCCTGTTCCGCCCGCTCCGGGTGGTTCATCAGAAAGTCCAGAGAGCACACCACCAGCTGTTCGCTGGCAAAGGGGTTGTCGCCGGTGGCCTCGGTGGCGGCCTGGCAGCGCTCTTCGTCGAGGTGGGCGGCGGCCAGATTGAAGCGGCGCATCAGCTCCAGCAGCCACTGGCTGACCAGGGCTTCGGGCACCACAATCAGCACGCGGCGGGCTCGCTCGGTGAGCCACTGGTGGTGGAGAATCAGACCGGCCTCGATGGTTTTGCCCAGACCCACCTCGTCGGCCAGCAGCACCCGGGGTGCCGGTCGCGAGACCACTTCGCTGGCGATGTAGAGCTGGTGGGGCAAGGGTGCGACGCGCGCGCCGAGCAGGCCGCGCAGTGGGCTCTGTTCCAGCCGCGCCCGCTGGCGCAGGGTTTCGTAGCGCAGGGAAAAGGCGCTGTGGCGATCCAGCTGATTGGTCAGCAGGCGATCGCGGGGGGCGTTGATCTGGATATCGTGGGCCAGCTGGGTCTCGGGGATGGCCACGGTTTCGCCGTCGTCGCGGCGGCCGAGATAGGCCACCAGGCCCTCTTCTTCGGCCACTTGTTCGACGGTAAAAGACCAGCCCTCGCCATGTCGGGTGCGCTCGCCGGTGCGCAGGATCACGCGACTCAGGGGAGCGTTGTTACTGGCGTAGGTGCGTTCGTCGTCACAGGAGAGAAAGGCGACGCGCACGCTGCGCTCGTCGGCTTCCACCACCAGGCCCAGCCCCAGATCGGGCTCGGCTTCGGAAATCCAGCGCTGGCCGGGAGAAAAAGTTTGCATAGCACCTCCGATTGGCCGCGCATTATAGAGCTTGTGAGCCTTCCTCGCACGGTGGATTAGCCACAGAGGTCACAGAGAGTACAGAGGAGTGCGGGGGTAGGAGGCCCGCCCCCGGGCCGACAAAGTCGCGGCGGGGTCGCCGCTCCTACACAACTCATCCCTAAAAACTCTGTGTCCTCTGTGCGCTCTGTGGCCTCTGTGTCTTTTCGACAAAAGCCGATGCGGCGAAGCCGCCCACCCGCGCACAAGGCCGCAACTGCTGGTAAACTGCGCGCTATGAAATCATTGAAGAACAAACGAATTCTGCTGGGTGTGACCGGCGGGATCGCCGCCTACAAGAGCGCCGACCTGGTCCGCCGCCTGGCCGAGCACGGCTGCGAGGTGCGGGTGGTGATGACCGCCGGTGCCCTGGAGTTTATGCAGCCGCTGACCTTTCAGGCCCTGTCGGGCAATCCGGTGCACACCGATCTGCTCGACCCGAAGGCCGAGGCCGCCATGGGCCACATCGAGCTGGCGCGCTGGGCCGATGCCATTGTCATCGCCCCGGCCACTGCCGACTTTCTCTCCAAGCTGGCCGCCGGTACCGCCGACGACTTGCTCTCCACCCTGTGCCTGGCCAGCACGCTGCCGATTGCCGTGGCCCCGGCCATGAACCAGCAGATGTGGGCCAGCCCCGCCACCCGCGACAACATGCAGCGTCTCGAGCACCGGGATGTCGCCGTGTGGGGGCCGGCCGAGGGATCACAGGCCTGCGGCGAAGTGGGCGCCGGGCGCATGCTCGAGCCCCTGGAGATCGCCCAGCGCATCAACGACCTGTTCAACACCGGCAGCATGGCTGGTTTGCGCGTCATGATCACCGCCGGGCCGACCCAGGAAAACATCGACCCGGTGCGCTACCTGACCAACCACAGCTCGGGCAAGATGGGCTTTGCCGTGGCCCAGGCCGCCCGCGAGGCCGGCGCCATTGTCACCCTGGTGACCGGGCCGGTGTCCCTGCCCACCCCCGATGGCGTGGAGCGCGTGGATGTGGTCACTGCCCAGCAGATGCTGGAGGCCACCCTGGAGCACATCGAAGACTGCGACATCTTTATCGCCACGGCGGCGGTGGCGGACTACCGCCTGGCCGAGGTCAACGAGCACAAGATCAAAAAGGACAACGAGGAGCTGGTCATTACCCTGTGCAAGAACGAGGACATTCTGGCCACCATCGCGGGCCGGGAGAAGGCGCCTTTCTGCGTCGGCTTTGCCGCCGAGACGCAGAACATCGAGGAGTACGCCATGGGCAAACTCCACCGCAAGAAACTCAGCATGATCTGCGCCAACCGCGTTCACGGCGACAGCCACACCGGCTTTAACGCCGACTCCAACGAACTGCATGTGTATTGGGAGAGCGGCAAGAAGCACTACCCGAATATGCCCAAGACGCGCCTGGCCCGGGAGCTGATCCAGCTCATCGCCGAACACCAACAACCCCACAGTGCCTGAACCATGAAGCATCCCCTGCAAGTCAAAATTCTCGACCCGCGCATTGGCGACACGATTCCCATGCCCCACTACGCCACCGAGGGTTCGGCGGGCATGGATCTGCGCGCCTGCCTCGACGCCCCCATTGAACTGGCTCCCGGCGAGAGCGAGTTGGTGCCCACTGGCATCGCCATCCACATCGCCGACCCCGGTCTGGCGGCGACCATCCTGCCGCGCTCCGGTCTGGGTCACAAACACGGCATTGTGCTGGGCAACCTGGTGGGCCTGATCGACTCCGACTACCAGGGGCAGCTGTTTGTCTCGGTGTGGAATCGCAGCCAGACGCCCTTCACCATCGAGCCCGCCGAGCGCATCGCCCAGCTGGTCTTGCTGCCCGTGGTGCAGGCCGAGTTTGAGGTGGTGGAAGAGTTCGGCGACAGCCAGCGCGGCGAGGGCGGCTTCGGCTCCTCCGGCCGCCACTGAGCGGCTACAGCAACCCCCGGTTGGCCAGCGAGCTGTGCTCGCCGTCGCCGATCACGATGTGATCCAGCACGCGGATATCGACCAGACCCAGGGCGTCCTTGAGGCGGCGGGTGATGTGTTCGTCGGCGCGGCTGGGTTCGGCGATGCCCGAGGGGTGGTTGTGGGCCAGGATCACGGCGGCGGCGTTGTGTCGCAGCGCCGCCTTGACCACCTCCCTTGGATAGACGCTGGCGCCGTCCAGAGTGCCGCGAAACAACTCCTCGTAGTGCAGCACCCGGTGTCGTGTATCCAGCCACAGGCAGGCAAAGACCTCGTGGGGATAGTCGCGCAATTTGGCCTTGAGGTAGGCGCTGGCCTGATCCGGTGAGGTCAGGGCCTCGCCGCGCTGAAGGTCCTCCAGCAGATGCCGCCGCGCCATCTCCAGCACCGCCTGCAACTGCACAAATTTGGCCTCGCCGAGTCCCCCGCCGCGACAGAAACTGACCCGGTCCGCCGCCAACAGCGCGCGCAGGGAACCAAAGTGATTGAGACAGTCCCGGGCCAGATCCACGGCGCTCTTGCCGCGCGTACCCACGCGCAGAAAAATGGCCAGCAGCTCGGCATCGGAGAGGGCGCTTGCCCCCAGGTTGAGACACTTCTCGCGCGGCCGCTCACTGGCCGGCCAGTCGGTAATCGCCATGCTTCCTCCTTGAATGGCTTCAGATCCTTTCAGGGCATTTCCTGTGCCCCGGGAAAATCTTATCGGGTTTTTTGTGTGTTAGCCACAGAGGGCGGGTAGGAGCGGCGCCCTCGCCGCGACAGGCCTCCGGCATTTCCGTCGGCCCGGGGTCGGGCCTCCTACTGTAGGAGCCTGCTTGCAGGCGACCCCCTTATCGAGGCTGGCGCCTCGTTCGCGGGCAGGCCCGCTCCTACGCATCCAAAGCGCCCGCCAGGGCGTCGAGGAGGGCGTCGATGTCGTTGTTCTGGTGGTCGGCGCGGAGGGTGAGGCGCAGGCGGCACTGGCCTTCGGGTACGGTGGGCGGGCGGATGGCGCCGACATCGAAGCCGAGCCGGTCGAGTTTGGCGGCTATCGTCATGGTGGTGGCCTCGTCGCCAAGCATCAGGGGCTGGATGGGGGTGTCGCTGGGCAACAGGGGCAGGCCGAGTTCGCCGCCGCGGTGGCGGAAGTGGCCGATGTGTTCGGCCAGTGCTTGTCGGCGCCAGTTCTCTTCCCGCAGCAATTGCAGGGCCGTCAAAGTGGCGCTGGCCAGGGCCGCCGGGGCGGCGGTGGTGAACAGATAACTGCGGCCGAACTGACGCAGGCTGTCGATGAGGGGCTCGCTGCCGGCGACAAAGGCGCCGAAACTGCCGAGGCCCTTGCCCAGAGTGCCCATGAGCAGGGGTACATCGTCGCCGTTTAATCCCAGATGCTCGAGGCTGCCGCCGCCGCGCTCGCCGAGCACGCCCAGGCCGTGGGCGTCGTCGACCATCAGCAGGGCGTCCTCGCGGCGACTGTGTGCCACCAGTTCAGCCAGCGGGGCGAGGTCGCCGTCCATGCTGAAGACGCCGTCGGTCATTAACAACTTGAGACCGTCGGCGCGCTGCAACTGGCGCAGGGCGGCCTCGCTGTCGCCGTGGGGGTAGCGCAGCAGCTCGGCCTGGCTGAGCCGGGCACCGTCGATCATCGAGGCGTGGTTGAGTTTGTCCTGAATCAGGCTGTCGCCGAGCCCGACCAGCGCCGTGGCCACGGCGAGGTTGGCCATGTAGCCGGTGGAAAAGAGCAGGGCGGCGGGGCGGCCGGTCCACTCGGCGAGGGCTTCCTCGAGTTGTTGGTGGGGCGTCTGGTGGCCGCCGAGCAGGTGGGCGGCGCCGGCGCCCACGCCGTACTGCCGGGCGCCCTCGGCCAGAGCCCGGGCCAGAGCCGGGTGGTTGGCCAGGCCGAGGTAGTCGTTGCCGGCGAAGTTGCGGCGCGTCTGTCCGCCGCTCCGGTAGCGGGCGGCCTGGGGGGCGTCTTTGGTTCGGCTCTGGCGGTAGCGCTGCTGGCGGTGGCGCTGGTCGAGTCGCTCGGACAGGCGCCGCTGCCAGCTGTCGGGGAGGCCGCCCGCCACTTCGATCAGGCCGCGCAGCTGTCGCCGGACTCGGGGGCGTCGCTCAGGTGCAGGCCGAGGCGGCGGAACAGCTGGTGATCCCGCTCGGCTTCGGGGTTGTTGGTGGTCAGCAGCTTGTCGCCGTAGAACACCGAGTTGGCCCCGGCGAGGAAGCACAGGGCCTGCATCTCGTCGCTCATGTCGTTGCGCCCGGCCGATAACCGCACCATGGAGGCCGGCATGGTGATGCGGGCCACGGCGATGGTGCGCACAAACTCGATGGGGTCGAGGGGGTCGGTGCCGTGGAGCGGCGTGCCCTCGACCTGGACCAGCAAATTGATGGGCACCGACTCGGGGTGTTGGGGCAGGTTGGCCAGTTGCTGGATCAGACCGGCGCGGTCATCCGGTGCCTCGCCCATGCCGACGATGCCGCCGCAGCAGACATGGATACCGGCGTCGCGCACATGGGACAAAGTGTCGAGGCGATCCTGGTAGGTGCGGGTGGTGATGACCTCGCCGTAGAACTCGGGGGAGGTGTCTAGATTGTGGTTGTAGTAGTCGAGGCCGACCTCGCGCAGGCGCTCGGCCTGGTGGGCCTCGAGCATGCCCAGGGTGACGCAGGTCTCGAGCCCCTCATCGCGCACCGCCTGGATCATTTCGGCCACCTGTTCGAGCTGGCGGTCGTTGGGATTGCGCCAGGCCGCGCCCATGCAGAAGCGCGAGGCGCCCTTGGACTTGGCTGCGCGGGCAGCCGACAACACTTCTTCGAGGGGCATCAGGGCCTCGCGTTCGAGCTCGGTGTTGTAGCGGGCACTCTGGGGGCAGTAGCCGCAGTCTTCGGGGCAGGCGCCGGTCTTGATGCTGAGCAGGGAGCTCATCTGCACGGCGTTGGGGTCGAAGTGTTCGCGGTGGACTTGCTGGGCCTGGAACAGCAAATCGTTGAAAGGCAGTTCAAACAGGTGGGCGATTTCCTCGCGTGTCCAGTCGTTTCGCAGTGTGGCCATGTGCTAATCTCGTCGGGTGCTCCTCGTCACGGCATCATAGGGGAGCACGGGACACTGTCAACCGGAAAGCCAGGGAGTGGTTTACCATGTCCGATTCCTCAATGGACGCTTCACTGTGGTCTGCGCTCGCCCGCGGCCTGTTCCCCGTTCGCTGTTTTGCCTGTCGCGCCTGGCTTGGCGGCGTCGAGGGCTTGCCCCTGTGCGGGGATTGTCGCGACGAATTGCGCGGGGCGACCGAGACCTGCCCGCGTTGTGCCCTGCCCACCGTCGACGGCCGCCTGTGCGGCCAGTGCATCACCCGACCGCCGCCCTGGCAGAGCGCCCGGGCCTGCTGGCTGTACCGGGGGCTGGCGGCGGAGTTGATCCAGGCCTACAAGTTTCGCCATGCCCTCTATCTGGAGCGCGGGCTGTCCGCGGCGTTGGCCGGGATGTCTGACCGTATCGCGGGCGACCGGGTCTTGCCGGTTCCGTTGCACCCCCAGCGCCGGGTGGCGCGGGGTTTCAACCAGTGTGAAGCACCGGCGGCGGCACTGGCGCAAGCGCTGAGCGTCCCCCTGTCGGTGAACGCCGTGCGCCGCTGCCGCAACACGCCCCACCTGGCCTACGGCGCCGGACGCCGGGAGCGTCGAAGGCAGGTGCGGGGCAGCTTCGAGGTGCGGGAGTCGGTTCGGGGCGAACGCCTGATTCTGGTCGACGATGTCATGACCACCGGGGCCACCCTGGAGGCGCTGACGCGGTGTTTGCTGTCGGCGGGTGCACGGTCGGTGTCACTGGCCCTGTTGGCGCGTACGCCCTAGGGGATTATTGCATTTTCCAATCCCGGTTTTTGTGCCATTATGGCCGTCAAGACAGCCTTTGGCTCGACAAACAAACGATCAATAAAGAATGGGGGAAACCATGAAAAAGACAGTTATCGCCGCTTCACTCGCGGCTGCCGGTCTGCTGACCGCCGCTTCGGCCCAGGCTCAGGAAGGCTACTACTTTGGCGCCGATGTCAGCGCCATTCAGGTGACGCAGCCCTCGCCAACGGACGATCTCAACATGGCCGTGGCCGGCTTTACCGGTGGTTACTACTTCACCGACTGGATGGCCCTTGAGGCCGGCATGCAGTTTGATGTCAGCGCCGACGAGGTCAACGGCACCCGGGTGGAAGTCAACCGCCTGCTCGACTTCGCTCTGCGCTTTGAGTGGGATCTGGAGAACGGCATTCGCCCCTACGCTTCACTGGGTGGCGCCAATATTGGCTACAGTGCTGCCGGAACGCGCTCGGACGACTCCAGCGTTCAATTCGGCTTTGGTGCGCGCTACGACCTGGGCGAAGACTACTTCTGGGTCACCGAGATCAATCAGGTCAGCGACGAGGACGACGCGGAGGCCTATCAGCTCGGGCTCGGCATTCGCCACCTGTTCTGATTTGTATCGACTTCAGCGCAAAAAAGCCGGTTTCGACCGGCTTTTTTTGTTTTCACAGAATTTTTCCGGGCGGCCTTGGAAAATGGCCGGGTGACCCTATCAAGCAGTGACGGCAATCAATTTGGAGTGCGCTTTGGAACAGTTTCACGGAACCACCATTCTCGGTGTCCAGCGCGATGGCCAGGTGGTCATTGGCGGCGATGGGCAGGTCAGCCTCGGCAATACGGTCATGAAGGGCAATGCGCGCAAGGTGCGCCGCCTGTTTGACGGCAAGGTGCTGGCGGGCTTTGCCGGCGCCACCGCCGATGCCTTCACCCTGTTCGAGAAGTTTGAGGCCAAGCTGGAACAGTACAGCGGCAACCTGACACGCGCCGCTGTAGAGCTGGCCAAGGACTGGCGTACAGACAAGGTGTTGAAGAACCTCGAGGCCCTGCTGATCGTCGGCAGTGCCGAGGGCCTTTTGGTGATTTCCGGCAATGGCGATGTCATTGAGCCCGAGGATCACTACATCGCCATTGGCTCCGGCGGCCAGTTCGCCCAGAGCGCGGCCAAGGCGCTCTACGAGAATACCGAGCTGCCGGCCCGGGATATCGTCGAGCGCAGCTTGCACATTGCCGGCGATGTCTGCGTTTACACCAATCACAATTTGACCATCGAGACGCTGTAGCGTCTCTTGCGAGAGATTCCATGTCTGAAATGACTCCCCGCGAAATCGTCCAGGAGCTGGACAAGCACATTATCGGCCAGCACGCCGCCAAGCGCGCCGTCTCCATTGCCCTGCGCAACCGCTGGCGGCGCATGCAGCTGCCCGAGGAGACGCGCCACGAGATTACCCCCAAGAACATTCTGATGATCGGCCCCACCGGCGTGGGCAAGACCGAGATCGCCCGCCGCCTGGCCAAGCTGGCCCGGGCGCCGTTTATGAAAGTGGAGGCCACCAAGTTTACCGAGGTGGGCTATGTCGGTCGCGAGGTCGACTCCATCATCAAGGATCTGGCCGACATCGCCGTCAAGCAGGTTCGTGAAGAAGAGAAGGCAAAGATGTGGCCGCGGGCCCAGGACGCCGCCGAGGATCGGGTGCTGGACATTTTGCTGCCGCCGGCGCGCAGCAACAATGGCTTTGGCTTTGGCAGTGAAGACAGCGACAGCCAACAGGGTGACAACAACGAGACGCGCCAGAAATTCCGCAAGAAATTGCGCGAGGGCGACCTCGACGACAAGGAAATCGAGGTGGAAGTCGCGGCTCACTCCGGTGGCATGCAAATCATGACGCCGCCGGGGATGGAGGAGATGTCCAGCCAGCTCGAGGACATGTTCAGCAAGTTTTCACCCAAGCAGAGCAAAAAGCGCAAGATGCGCATCGCCGACGCCCTCAAGGTGCTCGCCGATGAAGAGGCCGGCAAGATGCTCAACGAGGAAGACATCAAAGAGCGGGCCATTGAGCAGGCCGAACAGAACGGCATTGTTTTTGTCGACGAGATCGACAAGATTTGCCAGCGCTCCGACCGCAGCGGCGGCGATGTTTCCCGCGAGGGGGTGCAGCGCGACCTGTTGCCGCTGATCGAGGGCAGCACGGTCAATACCAAATACGGCATGATCAAGACCGATCACATCCTGTTTATCGCCTCCGGTGCCTTCCACCTGTCCAAGCCCTCGGACCTGATCCCCGAGCTGCAGGGTCGCCTGCCCATCCGCGTGGAAATGGACAAGCTCACCGCCGAGGACTTCGAGCGCATTCTCAAGGAACCCGATCACTCCCTGACCAAACAGTACACGGCATTGATCGGCACCGAGGGCGTCGAGCTGGCGTTCAGCGAAGACGGCATCGACCGCATCGCCGAAGTCGCCTGGCAGGTCAACGAGCGCACGGAAAACATCGGCGCCCGCCGCCTGCACACGGTGATGGAGCGACTGCTCGAGGAGATCTCCTACGAGGCCTCGGACAGCGCCAACCAGAAAGTCACCGTCGACGCGGCCTATGTCGACAGCCACATCGGCGCCCTGGTCGAAGACGAAGACCTCTCCCGCTATATCCTTTAATGGGTTAGCCACAGAGAGCACAGAGGACACAGAGGTTTTGTGTGATGGGTTGTAGGAGCGGCGACCTCGCCGCGACATGGTCGGCCCGAGGGCGGGCCTCCTACCCCGTGATTAATTCGTAGGGCGGAAATGCCGAAGGTATCTTCGCCGCTCGATTGGCGGAAGCGGCCAAGCCGCGTCCGCCCTACCTCCCCCTTTCAAGCCCTCTGTGCTCTCTGTGTCCTCTGTGGCAAACATCGCACCGGACCGTGGTAGGATTAGCGCAAAACGAGGAGTGACTGATGAGCCGACAAATCATTTCTACCGACAGGGCCCCGGCGGCGATTGGGCCGTATTCTCAGGCCGTCAAAGTGGGCACCACCGTGTACCTGTCCGGCCAGATTCCCCTGGTCCCCGAGACCATGGAACTGGTGGAGGGCGATATGCGCGCCCAGGTCGTGCGCGTCTTTGACAACCTCTCGGCGGTGGCCGAGGCCGCGGGCGGTTCGCTGGCGGATGTGGTCAAGCTCAATATCTTCCTCACCGACCTCGGCCACTTCGCCCTGGTCAACGAAATAATGATGGAGTATTTCCAGGAGCCCTATCCGGCGCGCGCGGCGATTGGCGTGGCCGCCCTGCCCAAGGGCGCCCAGGTCGAGATGGACGCCGTTCTCGAAACCGCCGCCTAGCGGCAACGGACCGGCAGGGAGGCCGGAGCCGAATGAGTCAACGCAAACCGACATCCAATGCCAAACCGGCCACCGGGGCGCTGTCCCTGGATGCCCCGGTCACTCGCCTCAAGGGCGTGGGACCGGCTCTGGCCGAGAAGCTGTCGCGCCTGCCACTGGAAACCGTGCAGGATGTATTGTTTCACCTGCCCCTGCGCTACCAGGACCGGACCCGGGTGACACCCATTGGCGCTCTCGAGCACGGTCTGGAAGTGGTGGTCGAGGGCGAGGTGGAGCACGCTGAGATCGTGATCCGTCGCCGCCGGCAGCTGCTGGTCCAAATCGCCGACGGCAGCGGTTCCCTGCTGCTGCGCTTTTTCTACTTTTCCCAGGCCCAGCGCGAGGCCCTGTCCCGGGGTACGCGGGTGCGCTGTTTTGGCGAGGCCCGCTCTGGCGCAATGGGCCGATTCGAGATGGTCCATCCCGAGTACCGCTACGCCAGCCAGGCCGAGGAGCCACTGGAACAGGCGTTGACCCCGATCTACCCGGCCACCGAGGGCGTCGGTCAGAGCGTGTTGCGCAAACTCGCCGACCAGGTGCTGGATCAGGTCGACACCGGATTGCTGCCCGACTTGTTGCCCGCCGATGAGTTGCCGCCATCCCTGGCGGAAGTCCCCGGGCTGAGCGACGCCCTGAATCTGCTGCACCGTCCGCCACCGAATATTTCCCTGTCCGCCCTGGCGGAGGGCGGCAACCCCGCGCAACAGCGGCTGGCCTTTGAAGAGCTGCTGGCCCACCACTTGGCCATGCAGTTGCTGCGCCGGAAAATACAGCGGGAAATGGCTCTGCCCATCGCACCGGCGCGGCAGTGGCGGCAGCGTTTTATGCAGGCTCTGCCCTTTGAGCTGACCGGCGCCCAGCAACGGGTACTGGCGGAGATCGACGGCGATCTGGCGAGGTCCTGGCCGGCACTGCGCCTGGTGCAGGGGGATGTCGGCTCGGGCAAAACCGTGGTCGCGGCGCTGGCGCTGCTCGATGCGATTGAGTCGGGTTACCAGGCGGCTCTGATGGCACCCACCGAGCTATTGGCGGAGCAGCACTGGCAGACTTTGAGCCAGTGGCTGGAGCCCCTGGGCCTGACGGTCGGATGGCTGTCGAGCCGGGTCAAGGGAAGCAAGCGGCAGCAGACTCTGGCGGCCCTGGCCAGTGGCGAGATCTCGCTGGTGGTGGGCACCCACGCCCTGTTTCAGGACGAGGTGGTCTTTCAAAAACTGGCCCTGCTGGTGGTGGACGAGCAGCATCGTTTTGGCGTTCACCAGCGTCTGGCCCTGAGGGAAAAGGGCTACCACAGTGGCATCAGTCCGCACCAGATCATCATGACGGCGACGCCCATTCCCAGAACGCTGGCCATGACTGCCTATGCCGACCTCGACTACTCGGTGATCGATGAATTGCCCCCCGGGCGCCAGCCGGTGACCACCGTGGCCCTGGCCGAGTCGCGCCGAGGTGATGTCATCGAGCGCATTGGCAAGGCCTGCTCTGAGGGAAGGCAGAGCTACTGGGTGTGCACACTGATCGAGGAGTCCGAGGCGCTGCAGTGCCAGGCCGCCGAGGACACTGCCGCCACCCTGGCCGAGTTGTTGCCCGATGTGCGGGTGGGTCTGGTGCACGGTCGCATGAAGCCGGCGGACAAGGAGCGGGTGATGGCCCAATTCAAGGCCCACAAACTCGACCTGCTGGTGGCGACCACGGTGATTGAAGTGGGTGTGGATGTTCCCAACGCCTCGCTGATGGTGATCGAAAACGCCGAGCGTTTGGGCCTGAGCCAGCTCCACCAGTTGCGTGGCCGGGTGGGTCGCGGTTCCGAGGAGAGCTCCTGTGTGCTGCTTTACAAGGCACCGCTGGGGGAGAAGGCGCGGCGACGCCTCGACACACTGCGCCGAACCAATGACGGTTTTGAAATCGCCCGGGAGGATCTGGAAATGCGCGGGCCGGGGGAGGTGCTGGGGACCCGCCAGACCGGCGAGCTCAGTTTCCGCGTGGCCGATTTGGCCCGGGACGCCGAGCTGGTCGAGGCCGTGCAGTCACTGGCCCGCCGCTGGATTGCCGAAGACCACCCCAATGTCCGCCCCCTGGTCCGCCGCTGGCTCTGGGGCGTGGAAAAATTCTCCAGCGTTTGAGTAGTGGACGCTTTTTTATTTTAGCCACAGAGGGCACAGAGAACACAGAGTTTTCCGGGTCATTCCGGAAAGCGCGCAGCGCTTATCCGGAATCTCCATCGGCCCCGGGCAGCGTAGGAGCCTGCCTGCAGGCGAACGAGGCGTCGGCCTTGATATGTGTTCGCTTGCCAGCAAGCTCCTACACCCCACCCAATACCTCTGTGCTCTCTGTGTCCTCTGAGGCTAATAACGACCAAGCCTGAGAAATTACCGGTTAAACAAGGCCGGCAGGAAGTATTCGCTGACGAACAGGGGGTGGCCGCCGATGCGGAAGCAGGAGCGGCGGCCCCAGTGGGGCAGATCGGCCGTGGGGGGCAGGGCGTGCATGGCTTCGCGCTCGAGTGTGGGGTCGGCAAAGAGCACGCTGCCCAGGGAGCGGTTGCCCAGGCTGGCCAGGGCGCGGCGGCCCTGGAGTACGGGTAGAGGCAATAGACTGTGGGCGTAGACACAGGCCACGCCATGGCAGTGCAGCTCCACCTCGCGCTGAAGTACCCGAAGGCCTGGCCGCAGCTTGAGCGCGTTGGCTTCGGGGCCGCTCAGTCCGCGCCATTGCTCGCGCAGTGGGACCACTTCAAAGTGGCCCTCGCTCAGGGCCACCAGGCGCTGGGTCAGGGAACCCGTATCGGCAATCCACGAGCGGTACTCGCTTGGCGCGCGATTGAGAAACCAGGGGTGAAAGACGGGCGGGGCTAACGACACAGTAATCTCCTCGCCGGGCATTCTAGCACCCGCGGGAAGCAAAGCCACGGGGCTGGAATGCATCAGGCTTGGTAATGATTAGCCACAGAGGGCACAGAGAACACAGAGTTTTCCGGGTCATTCCGGAAAGCGCATAGCGCTTATCCGGAATCCCCATAAATTCGGGCACTGTAGGAGCCTGCCTGCAGGCGAACGAGGCGTCGGCCTTGATATGTGTTCGCTTGCAAGCAAGCTCCTACACCCCACCCAATACCTCAGTGTTCTCTGTGCCCTCTGTGGCTAACATCAAGGAATCAGAAACCCCAAGTGGTCGACGGCTTTGTGGCCGGTCAGGGGGTGGCGGGTGCCGACGCTGTCGGGGCAGCGCATGCCGATGACTTCGGCGATGCCGGCGCGTTCGGCGGCGGCGAGGACATCCGGGTTGTCGTCGGCAAACAGGGTTCTCGCCGGGTCGTAGTCCAGGTCGTTCTTCAGGTGTGTCCAGAAGGCGTCGGCCTCCTTGGGTTCGTCGTATTCAAAGGCCACGACGATGCGCTCGAAGTAGTGGCTGAAATCTACCCGCCCGAGTTTGATTTCGACGCTGGACTCGTGGGCATTGGTGACGATGTAGAGTTTCTTGCCGGCACGGGTGGCGGCCTTGAGAAAGCGATCGGTGTAGGTGAGCGGTCGGATCAGGTGCTGAACTTCGCATTTGAGCGCGCAGATATCGACTTCCAGGCTGTCGCTCCAGTAGGTCAGGTCGTACCAGCGCTGGCTGCCGCGCTCGCTCATGATTCGCTCCAACAGCTGCATGCGCACCTGGTCGCGATCGCCGCCGTGAATGTCACAGTAGCGCTTGGGCAGGTGGGTCATCCAGAAGTAGTTGTCGAAATTGAGATCGAGCAAAGTGCCGTCCATGTCGAGAAGAACGGTGTCGATGTTATCCCAGTTCACACTTGCATTCGTTGCCATTAGGCCCCCTTGAGGCGGTCTTGTATGATAGAGCGTATAGCGCTTAACTGTTACACGCTTGCCCGCGTTCAACAATCCCGAAGCGCCCCGAAATTGTGAGTTTGGCCAGCGATGAACGACGCCATCAAAGACATTGATGAACCCCTGAGAGAACCGCCGGAGATTCTCTCGGTCAGCGATTTGCCACCGGAGCAGGTGGTGCGTTCCGGAGTGATGAATCTGGAGCAATTGCACCTGCGCTTCACCAATGGTGTGGAGCGCCACTACCAGCGCATGAAGAGCGGGCGCGGCGCGGTGATGATGGTGGCCCTGCAGGACCGCAATACCGCCCTGCTGATTCGCGAGTTTGCCGCCGGCACGGGACGCTACGAACTGGTCTTGCCCAAGGGGCGCATCGACGCCGGCGAGGAAGTGCTCGAGGCCGCCAATCGCGAGCTGATGGAAGAGGTCGGCGTCGGCGGCCGCCGGCTGCAACCGATCAACCGGTTTACCCTGGCGCCCACTTTCATGGGCCATCTGACCCATGTGGTGGTGGTCAGCGATCTCTACGCCAAGCGCCTGGAGGGCGATGAGCCCGAGGAGCTGGAAGTGATTCCCTGGCGTCTGGATCGCCTCCACGAACTGGCCGCCCGCGAGGATTGCAGCGAGGGCCGCACCCTGGCCGCGCTGTACCTGGTGCGCGATTTGATAGAGCGGGGCGAGCTGGATGTTTGAGCGCGACGACCTGGCCGGCTTGCAGAGCCAGGTGGAAGGGATCGCCCGGGAGGCCGGCGATGCGGTGATGGCCATCTACCAGGGCAGCTACGACATCGAGCGAAAGGCGGATCACTCCCCGGTCACCGAGGCCGATTTTGCCGCTAACGACATCATTAACAAGCGCCTTGAGGGTATTGGTGCCGACTGGCCGATTCTCTCTGAAGAGAACGAGATACAGGGCTACGAGGAGCGCCGGCAGTGGAGTACCTACTGGCTGGTCGATCCCCTCGACGGAACCAAGGAATTCATCAAGGGCAACGGCGAGTTCAGTGTCAATATCGCCCTGGTTCACCAGCATGAAGCGATACTCGGCGTGGTCTACGCACCGGTGCTGGGGGCCACTTACAGCGCCTCACGGGATAACGGCGCGGAGAAGGTGACGGCAGAAGGCCGCCAAAGGATTCATGTTCGGGCGGCGCCGAAGACTCCGCATATTGCAGTCAGCCGCAGTCACGACAGCGACCGCCTGCACCGCTTTCTGGAAGAGCTGGGCGAACACCATGTGGTTCACATGGGCAGCTCGCTCAAGTCCTGTCTGGTGGCCGAGGGCACCGTGGACCTCTACCCGCGCCTGGGCAAAACCTCTGAGTGGGATACCGGTGCCTGTCAGTGTGTGGTGGAAGAGGCCGGGGGGTACTTCATGAGCGTCGACGGCGAGCGCCTGAGCTATAACCACAAGGCCTCGCTGATCAACCCCGAGTTTTTTGTGTTCGGCGATAACAGCCGCAGCTGGCTGGCGCCGCTGGATTAAAAGATTGCTGCCGGGAGGGTGCAAAATGAGATACCTGAAGCGAGCCTGCGTGGTCGTTTTAATGAGCGCATTGGTGGCCTGTGGCGGTGACCGGCCGGATACCCCGGAGGGCCAGTTGCGCGCCGCCGCAGCCGCGGTGGAAGCCGCCGCCGAGGCGCGCGATCATGGCGATGTGATGGATTACATCGCCGACAGTTACAACGATCCCCATGGCTACGACCGGGATCGACTGGGCAAGTTGTTGCGGGTGTACTTTTTTCGCCACAAGAATATCGACATTGTGTCTACCATCACGCGCCTGGAGCGGATCGGTGAAGGTCACTACAACATGGTGGTGAGTGCGGCCATGGCCGGTCGCGGTGGCAGTCCCGTATCCGCCGATTTGCGCCGGTTTGAAGTTACCTGGGTGGACCAGAGCGGCGACGGTGACTGGCAGATTACACGCGCTCGCTGGAAGGATTGATTCCAGCCGCTTTTTGCGCTCTTCGCCTCTTTTCTA
This sequence comes from Pseudomonadota bacterium, assembly GCA_051747425.1. GTDB lineage: Bacteria > Pseudomonadota > Gammaproteobacteria > HTCC5015 > HTCC5015 > HTCC5015. The sequence continues at coordinate 154,508 of JBNJGD010000002.1, read as the reverse complement.
CCGTCGATCCGCCAGCTTTTTTGTGTGTCGCTTAAAGTGGTTTTTGAGCGTCCATTTTTTGCTTGCCGAATGCCAAAACTTCAACAACACTCAGCCCAACAAAGAGCGGTTTTTATTCCATAGGTTTGCCTTTTAGGGAGGTTGTTATGGGACACTCAACCAGTTACCGCGAAGACAAGAAAGCGGCTGACAATGCCGTCGAGCAACACTCGTCACAACCGGCGTGGCGCCGGATTGAGGACTGGGAGCTGATGCGTCAGTTCCGTCGTGATCTGGAGTTTTTTGACGATCACCTCGAGGGCAACCTGGAAGAGTACCTGCGCTGAGTTCAAATCCTAGACAGGTACAGCCAGTCCCGCCACGCCCTCAAAGCCCTCTTGTCCCACCTTCTTGCCCGCCAGTCGGCAGGCGTGAATCAGGCTGGCCTCAATGTCCAGTCCGCGACAGCGGGCGTCGATAAAGCCGGCGTTAAAGGTATCCCCGGCACCGACCGTATCCACGACCGTCTCGGGCGGAAAAGCCGGTGAGCTGTAGCGCCGGCCAGCGGCGTCTTCGGCCACCGCGCCGCGAGTGCCCCAGGGGCAGACGATCAGATCGCTGGCTCCCTGCTGCCGGGCCAGAGCGAGCATTTCCTCCGGCGATTCGCAGCCCAGATGGCGGGCGTAGTCTTTTGAACAGAACAGGACATCCGCCAGAGGTGCCAGAGCGGCGACGCCCTCGTGGGGCTTTTCAATTTCAATCGACAGAACCTGGTGGGTTTGTCGGGTGTGCCGCGTGTGTTCCGCCATGGCGCGCACATCGTCGACATTGGCGCGAGCCTGAAAGTGAATCCAGGCGTAGCGAGTGACATCGATTTCCTCAGTGAAGTGAGCGCTGTGCAACTCGGGCAGGTTGCGATAGTGGACGATGGTGCGCGACCCATTGCGTTCGTTGAGCGTGATGTAAGAGGTGGGAGTCTGTCCGCGGGTGGCAAAGCAGTGGCCGGTGCTGACACCCAGTTCTCCCAGGGCTTCGCGGATGGCGTGGCCGAAGGCATCGTAGGCGAGAACGCCGACAAACTGGCAGTGGTGCCCCAGCTGTGACAGGACATTGAGGGTGTTGGCGGTATTGCCACCGAGTGCCATGCGCTGGGACAGGGCCTTGTTTTCACTGTCTTCGGCGGGATAGCCATCGACGCGGTTGATGATGTCGAGTGTGGCGTTGCCCACTCCGAGTATTTTGGCCATGGCGCGTTCTCGGTTGCTGGTGTCCGTGGTGGTTGCCACAGGGGGTATAATTCAGTTCACAGAGCACAGGTTAACGAAATATGCGCTATTTGCCCATTTGGTTTGATGTTAAAGACTACCCCTGCCTGATGGTGGGTGGCGGCGAGGTGGCCTCGCGCAAATCCGAGATGTTGCTGAAGGCCGGCGCCAGGCTGACCGTGGTGGCGCCAGCGCTTTGTCGCAACCTTCAGGCAGCGGTGGATAACGGTCAGGTATCGCATATCGCGCGGCGCTTTGAAGCGGGTGATGTCGCCGGGCAGCGCCTGGTGGTGGCGGCCACCGATGACGAGGGCGTCAACCGCGAAGTCTGGCGCGCCGCGCGCGAGGCCGGCGTGCTGGTCAATGTGGTCGATACGCCCGAGCTGTGCGACTACACCAACGGCGCGGTGGTCGAGCGCGACCCCATCACCATCGCCATTTCCAGCGGGGGCGGGGCGCCGGTGCTGGCGCGCACGATCAAGGCTCGCCTGGAAACCCTGATTCCCTCCGCCTACGGCCAGTTGGCGGGGCTGATTCGCGACTACCGCGGTGCGGTCAAACAGCGGCTGCCCGAGGTCAAACGCCGGGGCTTCTGGGAGCGGGTCGTCAACGGTCCGGTCGGCGAGGCGGTGATGTCAGGTCAGCGACAACGCGCCGAGCAGTTGCTGGAGGAGTCCCTGGAGCGGGACATCGCCGGTGGCGAACCCCGGGGCGAGGTCTATTTGATCGGTGCCGGTCCGGGCGATCCCGACTTGCTGACTTTCAAGGCGTTGCGCTTGCTGCAGCAGGCGGATGTGGTGGTTCACGACCGGCTGATTCCCGAAGCGGTGATGAACCTGGCCCGGCGCGAGGCCGAACGGGTTTATGTGGGCAAGCTGGCCGCCGACCACAGCGTGCCCCAGGAGGAGATTAGCCAGTATCTGGTGGACTACGCCCGCCGCGGGCTCAAGGTGGCGCGGCTCAAGGGCGGCGACCCTTTCATGTTTGGTCGCGGCGGCGAGGAAATCGCCTTGCTGGCGGAGTCCGGCATCCCCTTTCAGGTGGTGCCGGGGGTGACCTCGGCCAGTGGCTGCGGCGCCTACGCCGGCATTCCCCTGACCCACCGCGATTGTGCCCAAGCCTGTGTCTATGTCACCGGCCACACCCGCGACGACTCCCTGGAACACCTGAACTGGCCCCAGCTCGCCGCTGATGGTCAGACCGTGGTGTTCTACATGGGGCTCAAGAATTTGCCGGAAATCGCCCGTCGCCTGGTGGTGGAAGGTGCGCCGCCGGAGCGTCCGGCGGCGGTGGTAGAGCAGGGCACGACCCCGGCCCAGCGCGTGATTACCGGCACTCTGGACAATTTGGCCGCGCGGGTGGCCGAGGCCGGGGTCAAGGCGCCGGCGCTGATTATTGTCGGCAAGGTGGTGGAGTTGCAGAGCCAGCTGGCCTGGTTCGAGGCGCCACAGCCCGGTCAGAGCGCTTTCCGTTTTCGCCATCAGTTGCCGCCCGCCCTCGACGGTAACGGCGACGGATAGGGGAAAGCACGCCAGACCGATTGCCCGACCGGCACCCTTTAGTGCACACTTGTGCACAATCAGGAGGTGCCCAATGGCCAATCACAATTTACCGACACAGGTGTCCGACCCCAGCCGTGGCGGCTATGCCGCCCTGGCGCGCGACGGCGCCGTGGGTCTGGTGGACAAGATTGAGTCCATGCATCTGGCGATTGCCGAGCAGCCCCTCAGGGCCTTGCGGAGCAACCCGGTCACCGCCGTCCACGCCGGTTTGGTCAATGTGGCCCACAGGGGCGTTGCCCGGGCGGTCTACGCCGGGGTACGCCAGGGTCTCAATCTCGCCCTGACCCTGGCCGATGCCTGGGAGACCGGCGCCCGGGCCCAGCGCGGCCCGGGGGAAACGCCCAGCCAGTGGTGGCACTCGGCACTGAGCGGTGTGCTGGGGGATTATCTCCACGACAGCCACAGCCGTTTTGCCAGTTCCATGGATTGCCTGATTGAGGGCGAGCGCAGTGGTCGCCATCTGGTGGTCTTTGTTCACGGCCTGTGCTGTGACGAGCGGGCCTGGCGGCTGGGGGCCGAGCGCCACTGGGGAAACGCCGACATGCACTATGGCCGCCAGCTTGAAGAGCGCGGTTACCGGGCGCTCTATGTGCGTTACAACAGCGGTTTGTCGCTGGCCGATAACGGCCAGCAGCTGCACCAGCTTCTGGACCGCCTGGTGGCAGACTGGCCCGAGCCGGTGGAGTCCCTGCAACTGGTGGGCCACAGCATGGGCGGGTTGCTGTCACGCAGTGCCGTTCACGCCGCAGTCAGTGATGCAGATGGCGGGCACTGGGTGCAGACCCTGCACCAGGTGGCCTGCCTGGGTTCGCCCCACAGTGGCTCCTATGTCGAGCGAGGCGCCGATATGCTCAGCGGCCTGATGGCCTTTCACCCGGTGACGCGCCCCGTCGCCGAGGTGGTCGCGTTGCGCAGTAGCGGGATACGCGATTTGGGCGAAAGCCATATTGGCGAGGGTGCCGACTGGCCCGAGCACACCGCGCTCCACTATGTGTATACCAGCCTTGCCAGCTGCGAACACCACCCGGTGTCGCGCCGCTTTGGCGATACACTGGTGGATGTGGACAGTGGTGCGGGCAGAAGCTGCCAGCGCTATGCCGAGCACGAGCAAGCCCGGCGCCACTTCCTGCCGGGCCTGCACCACATGCACTTGCTCAATCATCCGCGCGTTGCCGAGTTGCTTCACGACATGATGCCCGAGCGCCACTGAGACGCCGCTGGCCGCTGGCCCCGGGGTTCTCGTATAATGGCCGCTCCACAGACCGCGAGTGCGCTATGAAACAAGAGTACAAGATTGCCCCCTCCATCCTCTCTGCCGATCTGGCCCGCCTGGGTGAGGATGTGGAGCGGGTGTTGGCCGCCGGTGCCGACATTGTCCACTTCGATGTTATGGACAACCACTATGTGCCCAACCTGACCTTTGGCCCGCCGGTGTGCAAGGCGTTGCGCGAGTACGGCATTGAGGCACCGATCGATGTTCACCTCATGGTCAAACCGGTGGATGGCCTGATCCCCGCCTTTGCCGAGGCTGGTGCCGATTACATTACCTTCCACCCTGAGGGCAGTGAACACATTGACCGCAGTCTGCAATTGATCCGCGACAGCGGCTGCAAGGCCGGTTTGGTTCTTAACCCGGCTACATCGCTGGATTGCCTTCGCTATGTCATGGACAAGGTGGATATGATTCTGTTGATGTCCGTGAACCCCGGTTTTGGCGGCCAGTCCTTTCTGCCCTCGTCGCTGGACAAGCTGCGCGAGGCCCGTGAGCTGATCGACGCTTCCGGCCGCGACATTCGCCTGGAGATCGACGGCGGGGTCAAGGTGGACAATATTCGCGCCATTGCCGAAGCGGGTGCCGATACCTTCGTCGCCGGTTCGGCCATTTTTGGTGCCGGTGACTACGCCACAGCCATCTCTGCCATGCGCGACGAACTGTCCGCCGCCGGTTGATGGCTTCCCCGCCAATCCGCGCCTTTTTGTTCGATTTTGACGGCACGCTGCTGGACAGCCTGCCGGGTATCGTCTCGGTGGTGCGCGCCACCGAGGATGAGCTCGGCCTGCCTGTGACCAGTGAGGAACAAATTGGCCACTGGATTGGTAACGGCGCTGGTATGTTGGTGCGGCGGATACTCTCCGGTCGTATGCAAGGGGACGCCGATCCCGATGAAGTGCAACGGGTCCTGCCGGTGATGATGCGCCACTACCGCGATATTGGTGTTCGTGAAGCGCGCTTTTACCCCGATGCATTGCCGCTGTTGGCAGATTGCGCCGAGCGCGGTATTCAGCGGGCACTGGTCACCAACAAGCCGGCGGAGGTTACCCTGGCCGTGCTTGATCAGCTCGATGCGGCCAGCGGTTTCGAGTCCGTGGTCGGTGGCGGTGATGCCCGGCGCATCAAACCCTACCCGGATTTGCTGTGGCTGGCTGCCGAACAACTGGAACTTCCTCCGGAGCAGTGCCTGATGGTGGGCGATTCGCGCAATGACGCCGAGGCCGCCCGCGCCGCCGGCATGCCTTTTGTCGCTGTGCGCGGCGGTTACAATCACGGTGTTCCCATTGAAGACAGCGAGCCCGACCGGGTGTTTGACTCGCTGGCCGAACTCGGCCGCTCGCTGGATGAATTGATTGATTTGAAAGGAGGCGTTTGATGAAAACCTGGCCATCGACTGTGCTGGTAGCGAGCCTGCTGACACCGCTGAGCACCCTGGCTGTACAGCCCTTCTATAGCGGCGATATGAGCCCGTTCACCATGCACTACGGCGCCCCTCTGTCGGCGATTCCACAGGGCCTCGACCAGGGCCAGTGGCGCTCCCACCTGGGCTACAGCGTCAGCAACACGCTCCACATACAGGATCGCGGGAGCGAGTCGCTGCGACTCGACGGCGAGAGCTCCCGGGTGTTGCTGGCTTTGGACTACGGCCTGAGCCAGCGCTGGGACATGCGGCTGGAGTTGCCCTGGGTGTCCCACGGTGCGGGAAATCTGGACGGCTTTGTCGACGATTTTCACGGCGCCTTTGGCTTTCCCGAGGGCCAGCGGCCCAATGTCAGCGACGACCAATATCGCGTGTTTTACCGCAAGGATGGCGTGACTTATATGGACCGAACGGAGGAGAGTTCGGGCATCGGGGATGCCAGCGTGTCGCTGATGCGCTCGCTGGAGACGGACTATGAGGACGAGCTGAGCGTTGGCATCAAACTGAAACTGCCCAGTGGCGATGAGGACGAGCTCACCGGCAGCGGCACCACCGATCTCGCCCTGTGGCTCACCGGCAGCAACCGGATTGCCGATGGCTGGCAGCACTACGCCAGTGTCGGTGGTGTCTACATGGAGGGCGATGACGGCCCTCTGGCCGATCTCCGCCGGGATGGCTACGGTTTTGCCAGCTATGGCATCGAGTGGCGTCTGAACAATACCGTGTCGTTCAAGTTGCAGGCCGATGCCCAGACGGCGGTCTACCACAGCGACACCCGTTTGCTGGGTCACTCGGCCAGCCTGACCAGCGGCGGCACACTGAATTTCTCCCCCTGCTACGCGCTGGACATCGGCGTGACGGAAGATGTCGATGTGGGCACCAGCCCGGATGTGGTGTTTTTGCTCAACCTGATCGTGCGGGATGACTCATGTCGGAGCCAGTGAAACAGGCAGAGGAATTGTTGATTGAGGTGGAGCGCGAGTTGCGCCGTCAGGATTTGTGGGAGAGTGCGCCGCCCGCAGTGGACAAGGTGCAAAGCAGCGAGCCCTTTGCCGCCGACACACTGCATCTGACCCAGTGGTTGCAGTGGATTTTTATTCCCCGCATGTGGGCGCTGCTTGAGGCCGAGGCGCCACTGCCTGGAAACTGTAATATTGCGCCCTACGCCGAGCTGGTGTTTGTCGAACTCGAAGAGGACACGGATCGCCTTCAGCGACTGATCCAGGCCGTCGACGATCTACTCGGTTGAAACGCCCCGGCCGCGATAGCGAAACGCGGTCTCCAGCGGGTGGCGAGGTTCGCGGATTTCCGTGGTGCGCTCGGCGACCGGATCTACCGGCCCTCCGCGCCCGAAATGCTCCAGTACTTCCGATGCCGGCACGCTGAAGGGCGGGCCATCGAAGTGTTCGCCGGGGGCGTCTTCAATGGTGATGATCAGGCCTTTGGCGCTGTCCGGCAGCAGTGACAGCAGGTGTTCGATGTAGCGCTTTCGCATGTCGGCAGGCAGTGCAATGGTGGCCGCGCGGTCGTAAAAACCGTCAATGGCGCCGATGTGTTCACCGGTCAGGACAAAAAAGTCGCCGATCAGCAGGGTGACCGGTTTTTCCCGACCGCGCAGGGCGACAAAGGGGCCCAGATCTTCGCGGTTGTAGTCCCAGCCCTGCTCGTCAAAGAAGGCTCGGCCGGCGTCCTCACTGAGTTCCGAGCCGATCACCTGATAGCCCTGTTCGACCAGCCAGCGCATGTCCAGGGTTTTGCCGCAGAGGGGCACCAGAATGGTGGCGCCCTGTGGCAATTGCAAACCGGGAAAGTGGGCGGTCAGAAAGGGGTGGTAATCACTTCGGTGAAAGCCGATTTCGCCTTTGTCCCAGCGCTCGTGCCAAAAACTTGCCTCCACGGTGACGGCTCCCGGGCTTAGCCCATTTGACGGATGTATTCCTGAACGGCGACCTCGTCGGCCTCCATTTCGCGGCGCACGCGATCTTCTAGCAGACTGGCGAGCAAGCCGCCGAATACGGGAATGCTGCACTCTATGTCGAAGGCGCCAATGTTTCGCGTGCCGGCCTTCTCGCCGCGCAAGGTGCGGGAGCCGGCCACTACGATGGGCTTGCCCTGCACATCGTAAGTGTACTCCGCCACCATGTGATCGTCATCGTGAATGGTCCAGATCGCCGAGTATTTGGTGCGCTGGCGCTCGGGAACCAGTTTGCGAGCCGCCTTGGGTACGCCGTCCGGAATTTCGATGGGCGGGTTGATCTCGATAAAGATTTCAAAACCGTCCGTTTTCGGCGTGAAGGCTTCAAAGGTGTACTGGTCGACCCCGGCACCGGCATAGCGCTTCTCGTAGAACGCCTTGTCGGTGTAGATCTCGAACAGTTCCCGGGGGCTCAGGGGGTAGTGATTGTCCAGTTGAATGGCCATGCTGTTACTCGAGTGTGCAAAAAAGCCATTTTGCTTGGAATTCACGGCAACTGGTACGACACGGGCAGTGAAAAAATGCCTTTTGTCGCCAAGGGACAAGGGCCGGCGCATCGGGTAAGGGTGTTGGTTACCAGGGAACCGGGTTGCCCGCGTAGTCGATGAAATGCCCACTGATTGACGGCGATGCACTGTCCGCAATCAAAGCAATTTTTTCAGCGGCCTCTGCGGGCGTTTGCAGTTGGTGATGTTTGGGCAGTTTTGGGGTAAAGGGGCGCGAGAGGCCGGTATCCGTGGTTCCGGGGTGCACCGCCAGAATGGTGGCCCCGGGCATTTTTCTCTGCCACTCAATAGACAGGGTTTTTACTCCCATGTTCAGGGCCGCTTTGGACATGCGGTAGGCGTACCAGCCACCCTGGCGATTGTCGCCAATGCTGCCAACGCGAGCCGATAGCGAGACACAGACAGGGTGGCTGGACCGTTTCAAAAATGGTTCAAGGTGGCGGTAGAGCAGCAGGTGTCCGGCGGCATTGGTGGCAAAGCTGTTCATTAAGTGGGTCAGATCGACTTCCCTGAGGGCCTTTTCCGGCCGCTGTCCCGATTGGTGCAGGAGTCCGCTGCAGACAATCACCGTGTCGATATGGTCGACGAGGTCGCCCAGCTCGTGCGAGAAACCATTGAGTGAGTCGGAGCAGGTGATGTCCAGTGTTAGCAGTGGCGAACCGGCGGGATGTCGACTCGTGCCCCAGACCCGATACCCCTCTCGTTGCGAATAGCCTTCGTACAGGGCGGCGCCAATGCCGCTGGATGCGCCCGCGATCAAAATCTGTTTCATAATCGGTACCTCAACCTCAAATCCAGGATAGAGGCACAAGCGTCAATGACCCGTGACGAGGCGTTTCGAATCAGGCACTCATTACGCGGTTGCGCCCCTGCTCCTTGGCCAGGTACAGAACCTCATCGGCGCGGGCGAGAATGTGGTCGGCGTTTTCATCGGATTCGATCAGTGAGGCCAGGCCAATGCTGGCAGTGAGTGACAACCGGGTTCCATCCTCACAGTCTACCGGAGTCTGTTCCAGGGCCTGACGACAGCGTTCGGCGATGGGCAGAGCCTCTTCGCTACTGGTGTTGGGCAGGACGATGGCAAACTCCTCGCCGCCATAGCGGCCCACCAGGTCCATGTCGCGGGTCTGCTCCTCGAATATACGGGCGGCACAACGAAGGGCCTCGTCGCCGCACAGGTGGCCGTAGTCGTCATTGACCACCTTGAAGTGATCGATGTCGACCATCAGCACCGAGAGGGGCGCCTTGAGTCGAATGGCGCGTCGGATTTCCAGATCGAGGCGTTCCAGCAGCTGGCGACGATTGGCCACCCCCGTCAGTGGGTCGGTGCTGGAGAGAAAGAGCACTTCGGCCTCGCGGGCTTGCCAGCGGCGAATCGCCGAGCTGTTCATTGAGATTAGCAGGCCCAGGTAGGGCAGGCAGATGCCAACGATCAGAACTTGCCAGGCCGGGCTGCGCCAGGCTTCGCCCGCATTGTGATCGAGCAGCGGGGCGTACTCGATCGCATTGAAGGCGCTCAGCACAAGAAGCCCCGCCGAAGCCACCGCACCAGTGATCAAACCGGCGAAAACAACGCGGCTTGGAAACAGAATAAAACCGGTTATTGAACCGCCGGCAAAGGCGATGCCGGCCACCACGGAAAAAATCCCGGTGTAGTAGGCCAAAATGACATTGATGGCGACATAAAATTGTATACAAATGTGAGAGTAGACAGCTTCAGATCGCGCCGTGGGAGGCAATTTAAAGCCGATGGCAAAGGCGATCAGTGAAACCACGGGAACGGCCAGGATGACCTTGAAGGCGCCTTCGATATGCCCCTTGTGCAAGCCGTCGATCGGCACAACAGAGGCATAAGTGATAAAGGCCAGCAAAATGGCCAGCCAGATGGCGATTTCGGCAATCCAGGCGTAAATGAATTGGGACTTCTGGATGACGCCCCAATCGAGCACCTCGCCCGAGGCGCCCATGATGTGTTTCAACAGCGTGCGAGGTTTCACGGCACCTCCGTCGTTATCGTTATAAGCCCGTTGTTTGACTACTATACGCCGGGGAAGCGCGTGCGTTGTAGTGACATTGGGCTAAATGCGACGCTACGGGACGGCTGGCTAAAAAATCCCGACTGATGGCGGTAAAAGCTTGTCACGACAGCTTCATAAAAGTGCCACGGGGTTGTTATGGGCCGACCTCAAGGTGATGGCCAAGGAGGTACGCTATGCAACTGGAAACACGAAAAGACCTTGAATACATCGCAGAGATACCGGCATGTGACTTCCGCTATGCGGCGATTGTCGACGAGCAGGGGCGCGAGAGCGAGATCACTCACGAGATGATCGACCAGCTCTACGATCGTCTGTGCGCCGAACACAGCATTCGCCGGGCTTTGGAAAAAGCGAGTTAGTCGACGCCGTACTGGTGCTTGCAGTTGAACAACTCGCGCTCGTACTCGATGCTGCTGATGATGTTGTTAAGCAGCAGGCGCGTGCGACGGTGGAGCTCTCCTCCTTCGCGGTAGTCGGCCTCGGCGATAAAGTCGGCCCTGCCGGCCTTAAGCAGGTTCTGGCAGACAGAGCGCTGCTTCTCCACCTCGCCATTGTAGACCGCCAGGGTGTGCCCCCCTTCCTTCTTGGTCAGGGCCATGCTGGGCACATCGGTCAGGCCGTCGCCAATGTAGATGATGTTGCTGAAAGGTACCGGCCGCTCCACTTCGGGCATGTGTCCGTTGATCGACTGGCTCAGATCCTCGATACCCTTGTTGATGCGAAACAGGTACTGGGTCTTGCTGGTGTCGGTGATGACCACCTTGGGGAAGGTGGCAATGCCGCGGTAGTCGAAGTAGTACTCCGAGGCGTAGATGTTGCTGAACTTGTTCTTGATCGAACTGCCCTCGAGGATTTCCTTCATGCCCGCCGAGACGATGTAGTGGTGCAGGTCGATGCCGGGACTGCGTGCGGCGACATAGCCGTTCAGGAGGTCAAACCACTGCTCGACACCGGCGAAGTACTCAATGTGCTGGGCCAACTCGGCGTAGTCCTCGCGGGTGATATTGACCTTGGCCTGCTCGGCTTTTTCCAGCAACAGACGCATGTAGACCAGCATGTTCTCGGCACCGGTCTCGGCCACCTCCTTGCCTACTTCGGCCCAGAAAGCGTCGGCGTCGATGCCCAGCTTGGGCAGAATGGCGTAGTCCTGCATCGGCCGTGGCGTCAGGGTGCCGTCAAAGTCGTAGACGATGGCGATGTGGTCCTGGATAAATTCTTTGGGCATGGGGCCTCCTTTGCGTACTGATTTTAACACGCCACCATCACGGCGCCGACCGGCATAAAAAAACCCGGCCGGAGCCGGGTTTTGTTTGTCATTGCTTCACATGATCACTCAATAGAACCCACAGACTCGTACAGTGTTGTGTAGTCGAAATTGGCGCCCATGCTCTCGTGAGTCACGACGGTTTCCTGACTGCCGTTGAGGATGTAACCCATTTCCAGCTCGCCGCCTTTGGCGGTGTCCAGCGTGATGCCGGTGTCCGCTGCACTATCGATGGCCAGCGTGCCCTCCGTCGCGATAAAGGCGGGATCTTCCAGCTCAGACGGACCTTCGAGTGCCAGTGGCGAGATCTTGTCCCCACTGGGAACCAGACCGAACTCCATGGTGTTGACGGCGGTCAAGGAGCCCTCGGTGTTCAGTTCGACTTCAATGGTGTTGTCTTCATTCAGCTCAATGGCCAATGCCAGGGAATCGGCGGCCAGGGAAAGGCCAAATTGAGGCGTTTCACTCGCAAAGTCGTTAATTGCATTCAACATGATGTCGCCGGAGGCCAGGGTGACGCCGGGGAATTCGCCATCAGGGCTGCTGATGGACAGGTCGCTAAAGGTGATGTTGGGGCCAAAGGGGCCCTCTTCACCAAAGCCGCTAACCAAAACCGCAGAGCCGGACAGTGTGGCATTCAGGGATGTGTCTTCACCGCCTGACTCAGCCAAACGACGGATGTTTCGGTCGCCATTGATGGTCAGCTGATTGAAATCAAATGTTTCATAGAAGGTAACGCTTGTTTGCCCCTCAACCACTTCAAAGGTAAGAGTTACGCTGCCATCCAGGGTCAGCCCAAAAATCTCGCAGTTGGTGGCGTCGAGCGTAGAGATTTCACGGTAATCGAATTCTTCACCAGGAGATGGTCTGCTAAGGTTGCCACTTATGGTGCCGCCCTCATTCATGCAGGCCACGGATGAGAAGCTGTCTTCGGAGCCGGGGCCCTCATTGATCATCGGGGTGACCTTGCCGGATGAAAGGATCATCTGGGAACCACCGTCCAGCCCCCACTCAATAAAATCGCCAATAATTCCGGCGTTCCTGTTCAGTGAATTGAGATAGTAGGGGGCAAGACGCAGGGTTTCTGTTGAGGCAGAGACCACCAGTTTGGCGTTGGCTTCTGAAATGGAAAGGGGGCCAGTGGTCTCGGGTTGAGATTCCGGAGGGAAATCGTCGGAACTGTTCTCGCAAGCGGCAAGACCCAGGAGGGCCACGGCAAATGCGGGTGCCCAAATAGCGTGTTTATAATTCATTGTTATTTCCTCGAAGAGAGTGGGGTAGCCCCCGGTTTATTATCGTCCTGGGCTCGAAGTGAGCCCTTGGGGTTGGTCGATACAGAAAGGACCAGAGGGATTATAAGCCCTTTTTGTCAAAACTTGCTATCGCCAACGACATAGGCAAAAAAAACCCGGCCGGAGCCGGGTTTTTATTCTGGCGAAGAACCGACTTAGAAGCCGATGGTGGTGACCTGAACTTCCTCGGTAGTGCCATTGAGAGTGACATCGGCTGTTGCGGGGTTGCCGGTGCCGAAGTCAATGCTCATCTGGTTGGTGCCCTCTATGACAATGATGCCTGCGGTCGGAGCTGAAGTTGAGCCATTGCTGTAAACCAGAGTTTCATCAGTATTCATGGTGATGCTGAAACGATCGACCGTGACATTATTGTCACTCTCGTCTACACCCGCGTAATTGGTGCTGAACTGCAGGTCATTCACATCCAGAGTTTGCGGGCTGTTGCCATAGCCATATTCCACGGTACCCGTGTGGTAACGGAAGTGGCCTTCGGCATTTTCCTGGCCATCCACTTCGGCGTAAAAGTTTATGCCGTAATTGTCAAAGCTGGTGGTTTGAGTGGTGCCGTCGTCAGTGCCTTCAATCAGGCCGAAGAAAATAAAGCCAAACTCGCCAGAGCCTTCTTGTGAATCAAAGATGAAGCCGTAGGTGAGAGCGTCGAATTCACCGCTGAAGCTGTTGGCGTCTTCGGTGAATGTAAAGCTGCCATCAATGGATAGTTTGGCAGAGCCGCCCTGACCGTCGCTTTCGGAATAAACGCAGTTATTAAATGTACCGGAAAGTTGTGTTTCGGTTTCCGTGACGCTGCCCGAACCGGAATCGCACTGCACCGCCTCCATGGGCGATTGTTTGTTGGCAATCTGGCTTTTGCCGAAACTGGCAACGCCTACTGTTCCTGCGAAATCGGCCAAGCCACCTTCGGTCGCCTCATTAATAGCGCGTTCGGAAGATGCTGCGACGGCTGCTTTATTGCTCTCGTCAATGGTAACGGGGTCGGCGACAGACTCGGAGTTAGCGCCGGCCTTTGCAGAGGCGCCGTTGCCAGTGCCACCGGAACAAGCGGTGAGCAGCGCAGCGGCAGCGATGGTTGAAAATTGGAAAATTGCTGTTCGATTCATATCCTTCTCCTAGGAATGTTTGTTGTGCTAGCACCTGAGAATTTAGCAGTTTTTTACAATAGAACAAACCCCGTCTTCACGAATTTTTGATGTGAGTCACAGTTTGTCGGGGAAGCCAAATAATGCGGTTCAGCTGAGCTTGTCCAGCGCTTTTTCCACCCGTTCCGGCGAGGTTTTGATACGGGTTTTCAGTTGCTGGGCGTGGCGGGCCACGCGCAGTTCTTCGATCAGCCAGCGGGCCTCGCAGGCCTGGGGTTCTTCGAGTTCGTTCCACAGGTGCTGGAAGCGATCCCACAGCGGAGCGATTTCCGCCCGGCGCAGACGGTCCTTGTCGGGGGCGTGATCGAGTTTCTCCAGCCGAAATTCTATGGCGCCCAGATAACGCGGGTACTCGGCCAGCCACTCGTCCGGCGTTTCGCTGAGAAAGCCCGGATAGATCAGCCACTCGAGCTGGTCGTCGATGTCCTCGGCCGCCTCAATCCAGTTCAGGGGCAGTTCGCCGGCGATTTTCTGGCGAATGCCGTGGGCCCGGGAGAGGATTTCCACCAGTTGGGTGCTGAGGCCGGCCGCCGCTTCGACCATTTCGCCCTTGCCCCGGGCCACTTCGGCCTCGAAGTCCATGGGGTTGTCGGGCAATTCCCGGTGGTCGAGAAATACACGCAGGGTGACCGCGTGGATGATGTCCTCGACCAGCTCCTCCTTGCTGCCCACCGGGGCAAACCACAGGGCGAGCTTGTCGATGTCGGGGATGTGGCGGCGCAGGTATTTGATTTGGTCGCGCAGCTGCAGCTGAAAGAGCCGCGCCAGACCCTGACGGTGCTGTTGCCTGCGCTCGTTGCGGGTATCGATCAGCCGTATGGAGACGCTGTCGCCCATGTCCACCAGGGCCGGGTAGCCCTTGAGGCGCACGCCGTTCTGCTCGAATTCTACCTCGTCCGGCAGGTGTCCGAAGTCCCAGCGTGTGATGTCGTCGCGCTCGAGGTCGTGGAAGTCGCCGGCGTAGTAGCTGTCCTCGGCGTGTTCACCCAGGTTTTCCTGTAGTTGGCCCAGGTGGCGGCCCTGGCCGATCAGCTGATCCTGAGCGTTGCGCACCTCGTAGCGCAGGCGCAGGTGGTTGTCGATACCGGCCTCGTTGAGGTCCCCGGCCTTGACCTCGGCGCCGGCGCGGCGGCTTAGCCAGTCGGCCAGTGCCTGTGCGAGTGTGGTGCCGGGGTTGTCGTGTACTTGCGGATTTTGCCGCATCAGTTCGCGGTGGGCCTCCCGGGCCACATCGGGGACGGGGACAAACTGCGTGCGCAGGGATTTGGGCAGGCCTTTGATCAGGGCGGCGATTTTGTCCTCGAGCCAGCCCGGCACCAGCCAGCTGCAGCGCGCGGCGTCGACTTGTTTGAGGGCCGCCGAGGGAATGTGCAGGGTAATGCCGTCGTTGTCGGCGCCGGGCTGGAAATGGTAGCTCAGGGGCAGTTGCAAACCGTCGAAATCCAGATGGTCGGGAAACTGCACCGCCGCCAATTCCAGTTCGGGTTCGCTCAGGCAATCCGACGGCGACAGGTAGAGGTAATAAGCATCGTCGCGCTCGACGCGCTTGCGCCACTGGTCGAATTCGGCGGCACTGGCAATGCCTTCCGGTACGCGTTGCTCAAAAAAATCGATGCGTGGCTGCTCGTCCAGCAGCAGGTCGCGCCGCCGGCCCTTGGCCTCGAGCAGGGCGATGTCCTCCAGCAGTTGGCGGTTGTGGCGCATAAAGGGCGCCTCGCTCTGCAGCTCCATCCCCGCCAGGGCATCGCGGATAAAAATGTGCCGGGACTCCACCGGGTCGATTTTGCTGTAGTTGACGCGTTTGCGGGCGCGGACCACCAGACCATAAAGCGTGGCCTGTTCAAAGGCCATGACCTGGCCGGACTTGCGGTGAAAGTGGGGCTCAAACTGGCGTTTTTTGAGCAGGTGGCCGGCGATGTTCTCCAGCCAGCGCGGGTCGATCTCGGCCACGGTGTGGGCAAACACCCGGGAGGTTTCAAAGATCTCGGCGGCCATCACCCACTGGGCCCGCTTGCGCACCCCCGAACCGGGAAAGATGTGAAAGCGGCGGTTGCGCGGTCCCTGGTATTCCTTTTTCTCGTCCTTGAGGCCGATGTTGCCCAGCAGGCCGGTGAGCAGGGCGCGGTGCAGTTCTTCGTAGACCGGTTCGATGTCGTTGCCGCGCAGTTTGAGCTGGCGGGCAAACTCCGACAGCTGGCGCCGGGTGTCCCGCCACTCGCGCATACGCACCCAGGAGAGAAAATTGTCGCGGCACCATTTGCGCAACTGGTTCTGGCTGAGCGCCTTGCCGCGCTCGCCGAAGTGCGTCCACAGGTTCAAGAGGGCGATGAAATCGGAGCGCTCGTCGCGCCACTGCCCGTGGGCCTCGTCGGCGGCTTGGCGGTGGTCGTGGGGGCGCTCCCTGGGATCCTGAATGCTCAGGGCGGAGACCAGAGTCAGCACTTGTTCCAGACAGCGTTCCCGGTCGGAGGCGATCAGCATGCGCGCCAGCTTGGGGTCGATGGGCAGCCTCGCCATCTGTTGCCCCAGCTTTGTGAGTTGGTGCCGTTTGCCCCGGCTGCTGATGGCGCCCAGCTCGAAGAGCAGTTTGTAGCCGTCGTTGATCAGGCGGCCGTCCGGGGTGTCGATAAAGGGGAACTCGTAGACGCTGCCCAGGCGCAGGGCCTCCATCTGCAGGATCACCTCGGCGAGGTTGGTGCGCAGAATTTCCGGGTCGGTGAACTCGGGGCGGGACTCGAAATCCTCCTCGCTGTAGAGGCGGTAGCACAGCCCCGGGGCGATCCGGCCACAGCGCCCCTTGCGCTGGTCCGCCGAGGCCCGGGATATGGGCTCGATGGGCAGGCGCTGGACCTTGGAGCGGTAGGAGTAGCGCGAGATCCGGGCCAGGCCGGAGTCGATGACATAGACGATGCCGGGCACGGTCACCGAGGTCTCGGCGACATTGGTGGAGAGCACGATGCGCCGCGGGCCCTTGCCGTGGAAAATTTTGTGCTGGTCGGCCTGACTGAGGCGGCCGTAGAGCGGCAGGATGTTGACTTGGCCGCCGCTCAGGGTCTTCTCCAGAAAGCGCTGGGTGTCGCGGATGTCGCGCTCGCCCGGGAGAAAGACGAGGATGTCCCCCGGCCCGTGGCGCATGGCCTCGCGCACGCAGTCGGCGACGCCCTGGCGCAGGCTGGTCTCGCGCTCGTCGTCGCTCTCCAGATCCACCAGCGGGCGATAGGCGACCTCCACCGGGTAGGTGCGGCCGGAGACATTGAGCACCGGGGCGTCGTCGAAGTGTTTGGAAAAGCGCTCGGGGTCGATGGTCGCCGAGGTGATAATCACCTTGAGGTCGGGGCGCCGGGGCAGGATGCGCTTGATGTAGCCGAGGAGAAAATCGATATTGAGGCTGCGCTCGTGGGCCTCGTCGATGATCAGGGTGTCGTAGTGCTCGAGAAAGCGGTCGCCCTGGGTCTCGGCCAGCAGAATGCCGTCGGTCATCAGTTTGACCAGGCTGTCCTCGCCGACGCGATCGGAGAAGCGCACCTTGTAGCCCACCGTTTGGCCCAGCTCGCCCTTCAGCTCGCTGGCGATGCGCTCGGCCACCGAGCGGGCCGCCAGGCGGCGCGGCTGGGTGTGACCGATCCAGCCGGCGACGCCGCGACCGAGCTCCAGGCACAGTTTGGGCAGCTGGGTGGTCTTGCCCGAGCCGGTTTCGCCGCACAGTACCACTACCTGGTTTTCGTCGATGGCCTTGAGAATGTCCGCCCGGGCAGCGGCAATGGGTAGCTGGTCGTCGTACTCGGGGCGGGGCAGGGACTCGGCCCGGCGCTGTCTTTTCGTAACCGATGTCTCGATATCGGCGGCCAATGCCGCCAGGGCCCCGGCGTCTTCGCCGTGTTTTTTCAGGCGCCGGCGAAAGCGGAACTGATCGCCGCGCATGGCCTGCTCAATGCGCGGCGCGAGATCACCGGGCTGGAGGTCGGGTGCACTCAAAGTGCGGGTTTAACCGGCGTCGACGGTGAGGCGATAGGGCTTCAGGCCCATCTTCTTGAGCTGGCGCTCGGCGCTGTCGAGGGCCTCGCCCTTGGAGTAGGGGCCCACGAACACCCGGAAGATTTTGCCACCGTCGTCGCGGGTGACCGATTGCACCTTGGTGGGCCAGTTTTGCAACAGCAGACTGGCCTTCTGGCGGTCGGCGCTCTCGAATTTGGAGAAGGCGCCCACCTGCAGAAAGATGTTGCCCGCGGGCTCGGGCGACGGTGCGCGCTGCTCTTCGTCCACCGGCGGCAAGGCGGGCTGACCGGTTTTTGGCTTCAGTCGGACATCGTTGTCCTCGCCGACGCTCACCTCGAGTTCGGGCAGCATTTCGTAGAAGTCAAAAGAGGGGTGGTCACTTTGTCCCTGTGAGTCCTCGCGCACCGTCCGGGCGTCCCTGGCGGCTTTGGCGATGTCCTCCTTGAGGTTTATGGACTCGCCCTGCTGCTGGGATAAAAACAACAGAAAGGCCACAAACAGGCCGATTACCAGGCCTGCCGCGAGATAGAGGAGCGGGGATTTGCTGTCTTTTGCCATGATTCCAGGGTGCCGTTGTGCGGTGGCCCAATGGTAGAGGAATCGCCGCGCCGTTTCGAGCGCTTTGAGCCGTGGCGTTGATATGGGGTGCAGCGCGAGGCTATACTCGCCAAATGATGTACTTCTTCCAGATCTTGGCAGCCAATGCACGCTGGCGATGGTTTTCCTGAAACCGCCGCTCTTTCCTTTCGTGTGTTCAAGATTTGGAGTGTTCTACCGTGACTGAAGAACAATTTGAGGCCTGTATTGCCGAGGGTTACAACCGCGTACCCCTCGTCCGCGAGGTGATGGCCGACCTCGATACCCCGCTCAGCGTTTACCTCAAGCTGGTCGACGAGCCCTACAGCTACCTGTTTGAATCGGTGCAGGGCGGCGAGAAGTGGGGCCGCTACTCGATCATTGGCCTGGGCTGCCGCGAGGTGCTCAGCGTCGCCGGCCACCAAGTGGAAATTCGCCGCGACGGCGAGTGCGTCGAATCCTCCGAGGAGGACGATCCGCTGGCCTTCGTCGAAGCCTATCAGGCCCGCTTCAAGGTGCCCGAGCTGCCCGATTTGCCGCGCTTCCACGGCGGACTGGTGGGTTATTTTGGCTACGAGAGCGTCCACTACATCGAGCCGCGTCTGGCCCGCAAGGCACGCGCCAAACCCGACCCCATCGGCGCCCCCGATATACTTCTGATGCTCTCTGACGAGCTGGTGGTGTTCGACAACCTCAGCGGCCGGATGTATCTGGTGGTCCACGCCGCGCCCGGAGAATACCGCGCCGCCCACCAGCGCCTGGACGCTCTCAGCAAGCGGCTGCTCGAGCCATTGACGCCGCCTGAGGCCGGAGCGCCGAGCCGGGTGGACGAGGAGGACTTTGTCTCCGGCTTTACCCGCGCCGGTTACGAGTCGGCGGTGGAGCAGGCCAGGCGATACATCATCGATGGCGATGTCATGCAGGTAGTGCTGTCCCAGCGCCTGAGCCTGCCCTTCGAGGCGGCGCCCCTGGACCTCTACCGGGCGCTTCGCACGCTCAACCCCTCTCCCTATATGTACTTTCTCAACCTCGGGGATATCGCCGTGGTGGGCTCCTCGCCGGAGATACTGGTGCGCCTGGAGGAGGGCGAGGTGACCGTGCGGCCCATTGCCGGCACGCGCAAGCGCGGCGACACCGAGAAGCGCGACCGCGAGCTGGAGGCCGAATTGTTGGCCGATCCCAAGGAGCTGGCCGAGCACCTGATGCTGATTGACCTCGGCCGCAATGACGCCGGCCGGGTTTCGAAGACGGGCACGGTGAAGCTGACCGACAAGATGGTGGTGGAGCGCTACTCCCATGTCATGCACATTGTCTCCAATGTCACCGGCGAATTGCGCGACGATTTGAGTGCCATGGATGTGCTCCGCGCCACCTTCCCCGCGGGGACGGTCAGTGGTGCGCCCAAGATTCGCGCCATGGAGATCATCGACGAGCTCGAGCCGGTCAAACGCGGCATCTACTCCGGTGCCGTGGGTTACCTCGGCTGGGACGGCAATATGGACACCGCCATCGCCATTCGCACGGCGGTGATCCACGACAAGACACTCTACATGCAGGCCGGGGCAGGCATCGTTGCCGACTCGCAGCCCGAGCTGGAGTGGAAGGAAACCATGAACAAATCCCGCGCGATCTTTCGCGCCGCCTCACTGGCGGCTGCGGGTTTTAAAAGGGACGACTGATGCAGGCGAAAATCCAGGCTCTGGTCGGACACCGGTTGTTCGAACACTTTATTATTGCCGTGATCGTGCTCAACTCGGCGGTGCTGGGCATCGAAACCGTATCGGCCTGGGCCGAGCGCTACGCCGTGTGGATCGAGTGGGTGCACAACGGGGTGTTGTTCATCTTTATTGTCGAAGTGCTGCTCAAGTGGATTGCCGTGGCACCGCGGATTCAGGACTACTTCAAAAGCGGCTGGAATGTGTTTGATTTCAGCATTGTGGTGATGTCGCTGGTGCCCGCGGCCGGCCCCTACGCCATGATTGCCCGGATGGGGCGCTTGTTGCGGGTGGTGCGCCTGATCTCCGCGCTGCCCCAGCTGCGGGTGATTGTGCAGACACTGATGCACTCGCTACCGGGCATGGGGCACATCGTGATGTTGATGAGCGTGGTGTTCTATGTTTACGCCATTGTCGGTTTTCACCTGTTTGGCGAGCACGACCCGGAGCACTGGCGCAATCTGGGCATTGCCATGCTGACCCTGTTTCGCATCGTGACCCTGGAGGACTGGACCGATGTCATGTACATCGGCATGGAGCTTTCGCCCTATGCCTGGGTTTACTTTGTCAGCTTTGTGGTTCTGGGTACCTTCATCGTGGTCAACCTGTTTCTGGCCGTGGTGGTGAGCAATATGGATCGCCTGCAACAGGAGCGGCGGCAGAGCGGCAAGCGCTATGAAACCCTGGAGAAGATGCACCCGGAACTGGCCCAGGTGCGCGACGAAATCAACGCCGAAATCCGCGAGCTGAAAGAGTTGCTGGCGGGTCAGCGGCCGCCCTCGAGAGGGGACTGACATGATATTGATGATCGACAACTTTGATTCCTTTACCTACAACCTGGTCCAGTATCTGGGCGAACTGGGGGCCGAGGTGGTGGTAAAGCGCAACGACGAGGTGAGTCTCGAGGGCATCGAAGCGATGGCCCCCGAGCGCATCGTCATTTCCCCCGGGCCCTGCACGCCCAACGAGGCGGGCATCTCCATGGACGCCATTCGCCACTTCGCCGGTCGTTTGCCTATTCTCGGCGTTTGTCTGGGTCACCAGTGCATCGGCCAGGTCTTCGGCGGCAAAGTGGTGCACGCCCGCCAGGTGATGCACGGCAAGACCTCGCCCATTTACCACCGTGGCCAGGGCATTTTTGCCGGTCTGCCCTCGCCCTACGAGGCCACTCGCTATCACTCTTTGGTGGTGGACAAGGCGAGCCTCCCCGGCGATCTGGAAATGACGGCCTGGACCGAAAGCGAGAGCGGTGCGGTGGACGAGATTATGGGGCTGCGCCACCGCGTGTACGACATTCAGGGGGTGCAGTATCACCCCGAGTCAATCCTCACCGAACACGGCCACCAGTTACTGAAGAATTTTATCGATGGAGTTCAGGCATGAGTCAGACAGCAGAGTTCGATATTCGCCAGGCGCTGGGACGCGTCATCAATCACCTGGACCTGACCCGCGAGGAGATGGTTGCGGTGATGCGCCAGATCATGACCGGCGGTGCCACCGACGCCCAGATCGGCGGTTTTCTCGTCGGCTTGCGGATGAAATCCGAGACCATTGACGAGATCACCGGCGCCGCCGAGGTGATGCGCGAACTGGCCACTCCGGTGGCGGTGGGGGACCTCGAGCACCTGGTGGACATCGTCGGCACCGGCGGCGACGGCGCCAACCTCTTCAATGTCTCCTCGGCCTCGGCCTATGTCGCCGCCGCCGCCGGTTGCCATGTGGCCAAGCACGGCAATCGCTCGGTGAGTTCGAAAAGCGGTTCGGCCGACCTGCTGGAGTCGGCCGGGGTCAAACTGGATCTCTCGCCGGAGGCGGTAGCCAGTTGCGTTCAATCGGTGGGTCTCGGCTTCATGTTTGCCCCGGCCCATCACGGCGCCATGAAGCACGCCATTGGCCCGCGCAAGGAGCTGGGGCAGCGCACCATTTTCAATATTCTGGGGCCGATGACCAACCCCGCCGGGGTCAAACGCCTGGTGGTGGGTGTGTTTAACCAGGCCTTGTGTCGGCCCATGGCGGAAGTGTTGGGGCGCCTTGGCGCCGAACATGTGATGGTCGTCCACAGTGCCGAGGGGCTGGATGAGATCAGTCTGGCCAGCAAGACCTTTGTCGCCGAGTACCGCGACGGCGAAGTCAGCGAGTACAGTGTGAGCCCCGAGGACGCCGGCGTTGCCTCGCGCTCCCTGATGGGGCTCGATGTCGAGGACGCGGGCCAGTCGCTGGAATTGATCCGCAATGCCTTTGGCCCCCGGGACAGCGAGGCGGCACAAAAGGCCGCGGATATGGTGGCGCTCAATGCCGGTGCCGCCATCTATGTGGCGGGGCTGGCGGACAGTTACGCCGCCGGTGTCGAGCGCGCCAGGGCCGTGATTGAGAGCGGCGAGGCCGCGCAAAAAATGCGTGCACTGGCAGCGCACTGCGCCAACCTGTAAATTAGGGCCTGCTAACAGGCCCTGGCGGGGCGAAACAAAAAGAAACAGCAAGGACAGTCAGCCATGACAGACAGCAGCAACATTCTCGACGACATCCTCAAGCGCAAGGTCGAAGAGGTGAAAGAGCGCAAGGGCGTGATGGGCATGGAGGAGCTTGAGCATCGCGCCGAGTCGGCCTCTCCGGTACGCGGTTTTTTGCAGGCCCTGCAGGAAACCATGGAGGAGGGCGATCCGGCAGTGATCGCCGAGGTCAAGAAAGCCTCGCCGTCTCGTGGTTTGTTACGCGAGCACTTTGATCCGGTGGCCATTGCCCAGTCCTATGAGCAGGGTGGCGCCGCCTGTCTCTCGGTGTTGACCGACGAACACTTTTTCCAGGGTTCCGAAGTCTACTTGCAGCGCGCCCGCTCGGCCTGTTTGCTGCCGGTCATCCGCAAGGACTTTATCATCGACCCCTACCAGGTCTACGAGGCCCGGGCCATGGGCGCCGACTGTGTCCTGCTGATTGCTGCGGCCCTGGACGACGGGCAACTGAAGTCACTCTACGAACTGGCCCGGTCGCTGGGCATGGATGTATTGGTGGAAGTGCACGACGCCGCTGAGCTGGAGCGGGCCATTATGCTCGACGCCCGTCTGATCGGAGTCAATAACCGCAACCTGCGGACATTTGAAGTCAGCCTTGAGACCACCCTGAATTTGCTCGAGGATGTGCCCATGGACACGGTACTGGTCACCGAGAGCGGCATCCACAGCCGCGATGATGTCCAGCGCATGCGCGAAAACGGCGTCCACGCCTTCCTCGTCGGCGAGGCCTTTATGCGCGCCGAAGACCCCGGCGAGGCGCTCAGGGAGCTGTTTTTTTAACACCGGTTAGGATCGTTATACGGCGAGTGGTTGCTGGAACATATTGGCAGGTCACTTCGTCGGCTTTGCCTCCTCGTGATGACGGGGTTACCGTTCAGCAGATCGCCGCGCCGCTTTGCGGCTCGCGATGACAAGACCTCTCCGTGCTCTTCGCGGCTCTGTGGCTAATTAACTTCAGCGCGTGCCAAAGACGACAATGGTTTTGCCGTGGGCGGTGATCAGTCCGTCGTCTTCGAGCTCTTTCAGTACTCTTCCCGCCATTTCCCGCGAACAGCCGACGATTTTGGCCAGTTCCTGACGGGTGATGCGAATTTGCATGCCGTCGGGGTGGGTCATGGCATCGGGTTCGCGGGCCAGGTCCAGAAGGGTGTGGGCAATGCGCCCGGTGACATCGAGGAAGGCCAGATCGACGACTTTTTGTGTGGTCTTTCGAAGCCGCGAGGACAGCTGGCTGGCCAGGCTGAAGACCAGCTCGGGATCGCTTTGGGCGATCTGGCGGAATTGTTCGTAGGTCATTTCGGCGATGCTGCAGTCGCTTCGTGCCACCACCTTGGCGCTGCGGTGTTCGTCATCGGAGAACAAACCCATCTCTCCGAAAAAGTCGCCCGTGTTAAGGTAAGCCAGTACAATTTCCCGCCCGTCGGTGTCCTCCTGAACCACCCGCACGGAGCCTTCGACCACATAGTAGAGGGTGTCGCAGACATCGCCCTCGTTGATGATGATCGTCTGGGCGCGATAGGTCTTGCGGTGGGTGTGCTGAAGAAAGTGGGCCAGCGGGCCCTCGGGTTGACCGGGTTGCATACTCGACTCTGTTGGCGTTGTGAAGTCCACCATAACAGGAAAATTATAGCGAGGAGATCATGAAAGTACGAATCAAGTGGCTCGACAATATGAGTTTTGTCGGCGAGAGCGGCAGTGGCCACTCGGTGGTGATGGACGGGCCGCCGGACAAGGGCGGACGGGATCTCGGGGTGCGGCCCATGGAGATGGTCTTGCTGGGCCTCGGCGGTTGTACCGCCTTTGATGTGGTAATGATCCTGCAGAAGGCGCGGCAGAAGGTCGAGGACTGCGCCGTACACATCGAGGCCGAGCGCGCCGATGCGGTGCCTGCGGTGTTCACCAAAATCCATATTCTCTTCGAGGTGGTGGGCGAGGGCCTGTCGGAAAAGCAGGTGGCGCGAGCGGTGGATATGTCGGCGGAAAAGTACTGTTCGGTATCCAAAATGCTGGAGGACACGGTGGAGATCAGTCACAGCTACCAAATCGTCGAGTGCGTAAGTTCTTAAAAGCGGCGGTCATGCCGGGTAAAATGGCTTACCGGGCGCGCCATTTCGGCGTACACTCCGCCTGCAAAAAACGAGGGTGCTCCCATGTCTGACGGCATTCGCCTGCACGGCTTTAACAACCTGACCAAGTCATTGAGCTTCAACATCTACGATGTGACCTTCTGCAAGACACCGCGTCAGCAGGAGGAGTATCTCGACTACATCGACGAAGTCTTTAATGCCGACAAGATCACCCGCGTACTCGAGGAAGTGGCTAATATTGTCGATGCCCACATCCTCAATATCGCCAAGCAGGACTACGAGCCCCAGGGCGCCAGCGCGGCGATTCTCATCTCCGAGGAGCCGGTGGAGAGTTTTAATATTCAGGCGGAGGAACCGGGGCCCGTGCCTTCGACGGTTCTGGCTCACCTGGACAAGAGCCACCTGACCGTTCACACCTACCCGGAGAGCCACCCCGACAGCGGCATTTCCACCTTCCGCGTGGATATCGAAGTGTCCACCTGCGGCAAGATCTCGCCCCTCAAGGCGCTCAATTACCTGATTCACGAATTCGAGTCGGATGTGGTGACGGTGGACTACCGGGTGCGCGGGTTCACCCGCGGCGAGGACGGCGACAAGCATTTTATCGACCACGAGATCACCTCAATCCAGAATTTCATGGACGACGAGATTCGCCAGATCTACGACATGGTCGATATGAACTTCTACGATCAGCGCCTGTTTCACACCAAAATGCGCGCGGTGGATTTCGACATCAACGAGTACCTGTTTGGCCACGACAGCACGGACTACTCTCAGGCAGAGCTGGCCGAACTGGAAAAGCGCCTGAAACACGAGATCACCGAAATCTTTTACAGCCGCCGCTTCCCCAAAAACTGGGTCTGATCGAGCCGCCTACCAGTGAAAGCTGGTGGCGGTCATCACCTTGGCTACCCGGGTCATGGCCTTTTTGATGGGGTCGGGGAGTTCCGCCGCACCGGCCTGGTGGGCGTGTTCGGCGTGCTCCATTTCATCGCTGCGCATTTTTTCGACAATCGCCCGACTGCGCTGATCCCGTTCGGGCAGGCGCGAGAGGTGGCCCTCGAGATGACGGGTGACCTGTTTCTCGGTTTCCTCGATAAAGCCGAGGCTCCAGCGGTCGCCGGCGAGGCCGGCCAGTGCGCCCATGGTGTAGGAACCGATGTACCAGAAGGGCGCCAGGCGGCTGGGCTGACTGCCCAGTTCCGCGAGCCGCTCTTCGCACCAGGCCAGGTGGTCGATTTCCTCATCCGCCGCCTGCTGCAGTTGCTGCCACAGGTCGCGCTGTCGGGCCAGCAGGGCCTGGCCCTTGTAGAGGGCCTGGGCGGCGACTTCCCCCGAGTGGTTGACCCGCATCAGACCGGCGGCGAGACGCCGCTCCTGGTCGCTCAGGGGGGCTTCAGCGGCGCTTTGCGGTTGCGGCGTAGGGCGTTGGCCACGGTTATTGCGCGAGTGGGCGGTTCTCAAGGCGTGATCGAATTCGCCCAGCAATTTGTCCAAGGGGGTGTACTGTCTGCTCATTGGGGCATTATAATGCCTCTCCGGCGCTTTTGGATACGACCCGCAGGCGCCGTTCATCACAACATCTTGTGTTTTTTGAGTCAGGTCAATACACTTCGCCCTGGCCCGCGGTTCGCCGGGCAAATTCTCTTGTTTGTTTCAGGCAAATTCTGTAGAATCCCGCCTCTTTCTGTGAGCCGAACCCACTATCAAGCGGTGTAGACAATGAAAACCTTTAGTGCAAAACCAGCTGAAGTTCAGCGCGACTGGTTTGTCGTCGATGCGGAAGGCAAAACCCTGGGCCGATTGGCCACAGAGGTAGCCCTGCGTCTGCGCGGCAAGCACAAGCCCGAATACACACCCCATGTTGACACCGGTGACTACATCATCGTCGTCAACGCGGACAAAGTTCAGGTCACCGGCCGCAAGGCCCGCGACAAGATGTACTACCACCACACTGGTTACATCGGCAACCTGAAGTCGATCTCTTTTGAGAAGTTGCTGGCCAAGGCGCCCGAGCGCGTTATTGAAAAAGCGGTCAAGGGCATGTTGCCCCGCAACCCTCTGGGTCGCCAGATGTACCGTAAACTCAAGGTATACGCCGGTCCCTCACACAATCACGCTGCCCAGCAGCCCCAGCCCCTGGAAATCTAAGGTATTACTATGGCTGATCAATATTACGGAACAGGTCGCCGCAAGAGCTCCAGCGCACGAGTTTACTTGCGCCCCGGCAAAGGCAACATTACTGTCAACACCAAGTCCCTCGAGGACTACTTCGGTCGCGAAACCTCTCGCATGGTGGTGCGTCAGCCCCTCGAGCTGACCGAACTGGCCGAGAAGTTCGACATCAATGTGACGGTTCGCGGCGGTGGCAACAACGGCCAGGCCGGCGCCATTCGCCACGGCATAACTCGCGCCCTGATGGAGTACGACGAGACGCTGCGCACGCCGCTGCGCAAGGCCGGCTTCGTTACCCGCGACGCCCGCGAAGTCGAGCGTAAGAAAGTGGGTCTGCGCAAAGCACGCCGCGCGACACAGTTCTCCAAGCGTTAACCGCACGCTTCCAGAGCTCGCTCACAGAAAAGCCCGCACACCGTGCGGGCTTTTTTTGTGGTGGGCGGCTTCACCGCATCCGCTTCGGGTGGTGCCGAGACTGGCGTGTGTTAGCCACAGAGGGCACAGAGAGCACAGAGGTGTTACAGGAAGGTAATAGGTTTTGTGTTGGCGAAACAGGTTAAGCCACCGCTACTATCCCGGCTTTTTAGCTTTAAAACTCTGTGTTCTCTGTGCTCTCTGTGGCTCATTCATCCCGGTAAATAAGGTACTCCGCTACCTGGGTTTGACTTCGCGGGCGCCGTCGGGGGTGCCGAGGATCAGGAGGTCGGCGGATTGTTGGGCGAAGATGCCGCAGGTGACGACGCCGGCCAGGTTGTTGATCTCGCGCTCGAGCTTGAGGGGCTCGCTGATGTCGAGGCCGTGGACATCGAGGATCAGGTTGCCGTTGTCGGTGGTGAAGTCCTTGCGCAGTTCGGGGCGGCCGCCCATGCCCACCAGTTTTCGACCCACCAGGCTGCGGGCCATGGGGATGACCTCAATGGGCAGTGGGAACTCGCCCAGCACGCGGACCTGTTTGCTCTCGTCGGCAATACAGATGAAACGCTTGCTTGCGGCAGCGACGATTTTTTCGCGAGTCAGCGCCCCGCCGCCGCCCTTGATCATGTTGAGCCAGGGGTCGATCTCGTCGGCGCCGTCCACATACAGTGGCAGGTTGCCCGTGTGATTGAGCTCGAGGACTTCGATGCCGTGACTGCGCAGGCGATCGGCGCTGGCCTCCGAGCTGGCAACGGCGCCGCTGACGGGCTCCTCCATCTCGGCCAGCAGGTCGATAAAGTGGTTGGCGGTGGAGCCGGTGCCGACACCGATGACCGTACCGGGCGTCACGGCCTTGATCGCAGCGGCTGCCGCCGCGCGTTTCATTTCATCTGGGTTCATGGACTTTATCCTTGTTTGCGGGGATTCTGTCGTTATGATGGACGCAACCAGGCAAAGACTCAATCATGGCTGACAAATACCTCAAACGCATTCTCAACGCCCGCGTCTACGATGTGGCCAAAGAAACCCCTCTCGAAGTGGCCCACAAATTGTCGCGCCGTTTCGATAACCAGATTCTGCTCAAGCGGGAGGATCTGCAGCCGGTGTTTTCCTTCAAGCTGAGGGGCGCCTACAACAAGATATTCCAGATGCACCGGCGCACACCGCTGACCAAAGTGGTGGCGGCCTCGGCGGGCAACCACGCCCAGGGCGTGGCCCTGGCGGCCCAGCGCCTGGGTATCAAGGCCACCATTGTCATGCCGCGCACCACGCCACAAATCAAAGTGGACGCGGTGCGTGCCCTGGGTGGCAAGGTGGTGTTACAGGGCGACAGCTACGACGAGGCCAGCGAGTACGCCAACGCCCTGGTCGAGCGCGAGGGCGCTGCCTATATCCCGCCCTACGACGACCCCGACATTATCGCCGGTCAGGGCACGGTGGCGGCGGAGATTTTGCGTCAGGCCCAGCTCGATGTGGACGCCGTGTTTGTCCCCGTGGGCGGTGGCGGCCTGGTGGCCGGTGTGGCTGCCTATATCAAGGCGGTAAATCCCCATATCAAGGTCATCGGCGTCGAGCCTGCGGACGCCCCGAGTTTGCACCAGGCGCTGGAAAAGGGGCGCCGGGTGAAGCTCAGACAGGTGGGCATCTTTGCCGACGGTGTGGCCGTTCGCCAGGTGGGTAAGGAGCCCTGGCGTCTGGCGCGCCAGTATGTGGATGAAGTGGTACTGGTCAGCACCGACGAGATCTGTGCCGCCATCAAGGACATTTTCGACGATACGCGCTCGATTGCCGAGCCCTCTGGTGCGGTGGCCACCGCCGGGGCCAAGAAGTACGCCGTCGAAAAGGGACTCTCGGGGAAAAACCTGGTGGCCATTGTCAGCGGTGCCAACATGAATTTTGATCGTTTGCGCCATATTGCCGAGCGGGCCGAAATCGGCGAGCGTCGCGAGATGGTGCTCGGCGTGACCATCCCCGAGCGACCGGGAAGCTTCAAGCAATTTTGCAGCATTCTCGGCAAGCGCAATATTACCGAATTTAACTATCGCTATGCCGATAATCACCGCGCTCATGTCTTTGCCGGGATTGAGGTGGGCAGTGACGAGGCGGCTCGTCAGGCCATGATCGATCAGCTTGTCGACAATGGTTACGAAGTTACCGACTTGTCCGACAACGAGATGGCCAAATTGCATACCCGGTATATGGTCGGCGGACGGCCGCGTGAAAATCACCGGGAGAGTCTTTTTCGCTTTGAGTTTCCCGAGCGGCCGGGTGCATTGCAGCGTTTTTTGAATACTCTGGGCAGTCGCTGGAACATCAGTTTGTTCCACTACCGCAACCACGGTGCGGCCTATGGCCGCGTGCTGGTAGGGCTTCAAGTGGACAAAACCGACGACAAGGCCTTGCTTCAGTACCTGGACAAGATCGGTTACGAATACTGCGATGAAACGGCCAACGAAGCTTACAAGCTGTTTATGTCCTAGCTTTTTCCAGCCGTTTCCAGAGACAAAAAAGCCCGCAGATGCGGGCTTTTTTACACCGGGTCAGCGCCGTTTAACTGGCGCTGGCCTTTTTCTTCGACGCTTTCTTCTTGCCTGCCTTCTTTTTGGCAGCCTTCTTGCGAGTGGCCTTCTTTTTGCTGGCCTTTTTCTTGGCCGCAGACTTCTTGGAGGCTTTTTTCTTACTCGCCTTTTTCTTCGACGCCTTCTTCTTGCTTACTTTCTTTTTAGAAGCTTTTTTGCGAGTGGCCTTCTTTTTGCTGGCCTTTTTCTTGGCCGCAGACTTCTTGGAGGCTTTTTTCTTACTCGCCTTTTTCTTTGACGCCTTCTTCTTGCTTACTTTCTTTTTGGAAGCTTTTTTGCGAGTGGCCTTCTTTTTGCTGGCCTTTTTCTTGGCCGCAGACTTCTTGGAGGCTTTTTTCTTACTCGCCTTTTTCTTTGACGCCTTCTTCTTGCTCACTTTCTTTTTGGAAGCTTTTTTGCGAGTGGCCTTCTTTTTGCTGGCCTTTTTCTTGGCCGCAGATTTCTTGGAGGCTTTCTTCTTACTCGCCTTCTTCTTCGACGCTTTCTTTTTGCTTACCTTTTTCTTGGAGGCCTTTTTACGCGTGGCTTTTTTCTTGCTCGCCGCCTTTTTGGTGGCGGCCTTTTTCTTGGAGGCTTTCTTTTTCACGGTTGCCTTTTTGGCTGCTTTCTTTTTGGAAGCGGCTTTCTTTGTACTCGCCTTGCTGGCGGCCGTTTTGCGAGTGCTGCCCTTCTTCTTGCTGGCAGCCTTCTTGCGTTTGTTGGCCGCCTTTTCCGCGGTAGTCAGTTGTTTCTTTTTGGCTGTTGCCATGTGCCTATCCCTCCAAAAAGGTCTTGGTGATACACCAAGTTTAGCAATAAATAAATAGTGTTCTGCGTATTATTAGCAAAGTGTTGCAACAGGGTCAAAATAATTGCTATGTCACAGTATACAATTTGAGCTCTGTTGCCACTGCATGCAGTGGAATGTCCCAGGGATTGGTGTGAATGCGTTCGAGTTTTTGCAGCTCGTAGGCCAGCCCGATTCGCCAGGGCTTTTGTTGGTCTTTGACCGCTTCGAGTGCCTTGTCATAGTAGCCACCACCCATGCCGATTCGATTTCCCCTGACATCAAAAGCCACCAGGGGGAGGCAGAGTAAATCGATGGTATCAGTGGCGATGATACGGTCGCCTACGGGTTCATCAATGCCGAAAGTCCCCCGCTTGTGCTGACCTTCATCATAGACATAAAAGCGCATGTCGCGGCCGTCGACTCTGGGCAGGGCAACGCATTTACCTTGCTCTATGGCCAGGCGTATTAACAGGCGGGTATCGACTTCGCCCTTGATGGGAAGGTAGAGACCAATGGTGTTGGCGGCTTTGAAGGCGTCACTTTGAGCCACCCGTTTGGCGATGGCGGTGGATTTTTCTTCAATGGTGGCTGGATCGAGATGGCGTCGCACGCCGAGAATGTGTTGGCGTCGATCTGTCTGGCTGGGGTGGGATACAGGTTTCATGGGCAGAAAAAGAAAGGGGGTGCTCCCGCAGATGCCGTGGTCGGCTGCGTCCCTTGAACCGAGTCGTCCAAGGTGGAAGCAATTCGCACCGCTTTAGGCTTCTCGCCGTGGCGAGCGTGCACACCGCTGTGCGAAAGACGCTTCCTGAGCAGTAATTAAGGCTCAAGGGGTATCTCAGTGACTCACTAACATCGCAGCAAGCACCCTGTCTTTTTATGTTACTCCCCTGTGGTTCGAGAGCAAGAGCCAACCGCCCGGCGGTCTATTTCAGCGAGTCGATGGCCTCGTCGATTTTGGCGGCAATGGCGTCGAGTTCTGCACCGAGGTCGGCACTTTGACCGGCCTGTTCGCGCAGGGAAATCACTTCGCGTGTCAGGTTGAGTGCGGCCATGATGGCAATGCGGTCGGTGCCGAGTACGCCCGAATTGCGAACCGACTGCATGTTTTCGTTGAGCAACTGCGCCGAGGCCAGGAGCTTGTCCTTTTCATCCTCGCGGCAGCCAATCTGAAATTGCTTGTCCAGCACTTTGATGTTGACGGCGACTTGCTGGCTCATTGTGCGTTGTCTTCCATGGATTTGAGTCGGCTTATCATCGCTTCAACCCGACTTCGGGCCTGTTCGTTTTTTTCGATCAGCGAAGCGCGCTCGGTCATCAGTTGGGATTGCTGCTGGCGCAGGGAGTGGTTTTCATCCTTGAGCTGAGCGCACAGGGACATCAAGTGGTCGAGCTTCTGATTGAGCTCGGACAACTTGTGGCCGGGTTGCTGCTGTTCGAATAAATCCATGTGCCAATAGTAGGCGCGTGTCTATAAGGGGTCAATACGCGGTGGGGGCGGTGCGAGGTCGTCCGGCAAGTGTTAGGATTGCGCCATGATTGATTATGCTGATTTGGACAGTTATCTGCTCAGCCTGGGTGCGGGCAACGAGGCCGCCGAGGCGCACGCCGTGGTTTGCGGTCTGATTTGCGCCGGTGCCGACTTGAGCGAGGGAGAGTGGGTGGCCGCCGTGCTGGGCAGTGATGATCCGGAGGCGGTGACGGGTGCGCTGGACAACAGTCAGTTGCTCGCCGAGCTCAAGGGTTTTTGCGCTGGTGCACTGGCCGAGGGTGAGACCGTTTTTGATTTGTGGTTACCCGATGACGAGGTGCCGGTCGAAGAGCGAGTGACTCAGCTTGGCGCCTGGTGCCAGGGCTATTTATATGGCCTCGGCATTGGCGGACTCCAGGACCTGGACACCCTCGACGAGGCCAGCCGCGAAGTGGTCGATGACCTGCTGGCCATCAGCCAGGTGGCCACGGAGGGCATCGACGAGGCGGAAGCCGAGGAACAACTGGTGCAGTTGCAGGAGTATGTCCGCGTCGGTGTGCTTTTGATATTTGAAACACTGAATCCGCTGCCCCAGGCCTCGGCGGCGGCCCCGACGACACTGCAGTAAGCGAGCGGTATGAAACAGACTGAATTGAAGCGCCGCCGGCGGCAGCTGATGAACAGCATGGGTGAGGGTGGCATTGCCATCCTGCCGGCCGCCCCCGAGCACATTCGCAACCGCGATGTCTATCACGACTATCGCCAGGACAGCGATTTTCTCTACCTGACAGGTTTTAGCGAGCCCGAATCGGTAGCCGTGTTGATTCCCGGGCGCGAGCAGGGTGAGTTCATTCTCTTCTGCCGCGAGCGCGATCCCGAAAAGGAAACCTGGGATGGCCTGCGCGCCGGTCAGGAGGGTGCGGTGAACGAATACGGTGCCGACGACGCCTTTCCCATCACCGATATCGACGACATCCTGCCGGGGCTGATGGAAAACCGCGAGCGAGTTTACTACACCATGGGCCGCAATCCGGTGTTCGACAAGCACATGATGGACTGGCTCAACCGGGTTCGCAGTGGCGCCCGCCGGGGCGTTCGCGCCCCCGGCGAATTCATTGATCTCGATCATCAGCTTCACGAGTACCGCCTGTTTAAAAGTCGCGGCGAACTGTCGGCCATGCGCAAGGCGGCGAAGGTCGCCGCCAGTGGTCACAAGCGGGCCATGGCGGCGTGCCGTCCGGGTGTCCGGGAGTATCAAATCGAAGCCGAGCTGCTCTACGAGTTTCGCCGCAATAACATGACCACGGCCTATCCGTCGATTGTTGGTGGCGGCCGCAATGGCTGCATTCTCCACTACATCGACAACCGCGACGAGTTGCACGACGGTGACTTGTTGTTGATTGATGCCGGCGCCGAGTACCAGGGCTACGCCTCGGACATTACCCGGACCTTTCCGGTGAATGGCCAGTTCACCCCGGCCCAGCGCGAAGTCTACGAGATTGTGCTGGAGGCCCAGCTGGCGGCCATCGAAAAGACCGTGCCCGGCAACAACTGGGACGACCCGCACCAGGCCGCCCTGAAAGTACTGGTCGGGGGGCTGGTGTCCCTCGGCCTGCTCCAGGGCAAGGTGTCCGACCTGATCGAGAGCGGCGATTACCGGCGCTTTTACATGCATCGCACCGGCCACTGGCTGGGCATGGATGTCCACGATGTCGGCGACTACAAGGTGGACGAGAACTGGCGTTTGCTGGAGCCGGGTATGGTGACCACCGTCGAGCCGGGCTTGTACATCGCCGCCGCCGACGATATCCCCGAGCGCTTCCACAATATCGGCATTCGTATCGAGGACGATGTCGCCGTGACCAAGGACGGTTACGAAGTGCTCAGCCGCGATGTGCCCAAGGATGTCGAGTCCATCGAAGCACTGGTGGGCACGGGTGTCTGAGCGGAATCTGGAATCGGCCGATATCGTCATCGTCGGTGGCGGGCTGGCCGGTGCCACTCTGGCACTGGCGCTGGCGCCCAGCGACTACCGGGTGGTCGTGCTCGAAGCCTTTCACTTTGCCGATGCCGCCCAGCCCAGTTTTGACGACCGCAGTGTGGCCCTGGCCTACGGCTCGCGCCTGCTGCTACAGGACATGGGACTCTGGTCCTCGCTGGAGCCGCTGGGCCAGGCGATTTCAGAAATCCGCATCTCCGAACGGGGGCGGCTCGGTCTTACCCGTATGTCGGCCGTCGAGGAGCGGGTGCCCGAGTTGGGCCGGGTCGTTGAAAACCGCCTGCTGGGTGAGGCCTTTGGTCGCGCGCTCCAGACCACCGAAGGTGCAGACTGGCGCGCGCCCGCCGTTGTGGAGTCGGTACAGCCCGGCGACAGCGGATCGCGGGTCGACTACCAGCTGGACGGCCAGCCCCGATCGCTGGAGGCAAAGCTGGTTGTCGCCGCCGACGGCGCCCGTTCCCGGGTGCGCGAGGGGCTCGGTGTAGGGGCACAGAGCACCGACTATGGCCTCAGTGCGGTGATCGCCAATATCGAACACCAGTTGCCCCATCGCGGCGTGGCCTGGGAACGCTTTACGCCTACCGGCCCGCTGGCCTTTTTGCCGTTGACCGATTTCGACGGCCGCCCCCGCAGCTCTCTGGTCTGGACGCTGCGCCACGATGAGGCCAGGCACTGGGGCGAGGCCGATGAAGGGGCCTTTTTGCAGCGTCTCGGCGAGGATTTTGGTCACCGCCTGGGCCGCTTGCAGCGGGCGGGTCAGCGTGCCGTCTACCCGGTTTCATTGACGCGCGCAGAGCGCTGTACGGCACCGCGCGCGGTGATCCTGGGCAATGCCGCTCAAGCTCTCAACCCGGTGGCCGGGCAGGGTTTCAATCTGGCGCTGCGCGATGTGGCCACGCTGGCCTCCCTGTTGCTGGAGAGCGGTGAACAGGATCCCGGGTCGCCGTCGCTGTTGACCGACTATGACGAGGCCCGGGCCGGAGATCGCCGCTCTACCATACGCTTTACCGACGGCCTGGTTCGCCTGTTTTCCAATGCAGTGACCCCGCTTTCCCATGCCCGCGCCGGCGGCTTGCTGGCCGCCGACCTGATCGAGCCCCTGCGCCAGCAACTGGTTCGCCAGGGCATGGGACTGCGCGGGCGCCGCCGATTGAAAGGGGGCCGCCGTGGCTGAACACTGTGATGTATTGGTCGTGGGCGCCGGCGCTGTGGGCGCCAGCACCGCATTGGGCCTGGCCCAACAGGGGCGACAGGTCGTCCTGGTCGAGGCCAGCGAGCCGCCCGCCGTTGACGCAAACAGCGACTACGACCTGCGCGTCTTTGCCCTGAGCCTGGCCACCGAGGCCTGGCTGGAACACCTAGGCGTCTGGCAGGGTGTGGTGGAGCGCCGCCTGTGTCCCTACAGCGACATGCGCGTCTGGGATGCCGACAGCGAGGGACAGCTGCACTTTGATCGCCAGGATGTCGACTATCGCCATCTGGGACACATCGTTGAAAACGCTGTGCTGGTCGATGCCCTGTGCAGCGCCGCCAGGGCCCACCCCAATATCGAATGGCTGTGCCCCGAGCGGGTGGCCGATGTCGCCGTCGATGGCGGCGTCTCGCGCGTCTGGCTGGAGGGTGGGGCGGTCTATCAGTGCGACCTGCTGGTGGCCGCCGACGGGGCTCGCTCGGATCTGCGCCAGCGCCTGGGCATCGAAGTGACTCGGCGACCCTACGGCCAGCGCGCCATTGTTGCCATGGTGGCCACCGCAGAGAGCCATCAAAATACGGCCTGGCAGCGCTTCCTGCAGACCGGCCCACTGGCTTTTTTGCCGCTGGCCAACGGTCAGTGCTCGATTGTCTGGAGCGCCGATGACGACCTCGCCGAGCGCTTGTTGGGACTCGATGATCACGATTTCTGTCAGCGTTTGTTCGAGGCCTCCGAGGGCGCGCTGGGCGAGATCCTGGCCACTACCGGACGGGTGGCTTTCCCCCTGGCCGCTCAACACGCCCGGGAGTATGTGCGCCCCGGTGTGGCGCTGGTGGGCGACGCCGCCCATGTGATTCACCCGCTGGCCGGCCAGGGTGTCAATCTGGGCTTTATGGACGCGGCCTCGCTGGTCGATGTCCTCGATGGCGGCGGCGCTCCGAGCCTGGCCAGGCTGCGCCGCTACGCCCGCCGCCGCCGCCACGCCAATCAGGTGATGCAGTCGGGCATGACAGCGCTCTATCAGGCCTTTGGACGGGATACCGGGAACTGGGTGCGCCTGCGCGGGCGTGGCATGAATGCGGTGGATCAGAGCGATACCCTGCGCCGGCTCTTTGCCAAACAGGCCGCGGGTCTGAGCGGCGATGTGCCCGAATTCCTGCTTCGCCGTCTGCGCCGCTGAATCTTCATTTATCCCGGCGGCGCTGGTATAGTCCCGGGTCTGATGAATACCGCCCGTGGGAGAGTCTCGCCAGGCCAGTGGCCGCAACGAGACGCCGAAGGCGCAACCGGCTCGGAAACGCTCAGGCACCCGGACCGCGGACGGTCGCAACCACTTTGCGGCATCAGTTCTGGAGAGCAACCCCCGACAGGGGTTCACCGAAGGGGACGGGCAAGCTGTATTGCCCACAATCTCTCAGGTTCGCGGACAGAAGAGCCCTTAAAACCCGGCGACCCAGGTGCGAGCACCTTGCCGGAGACAGGTGTTTTTCAGCGAAACAGAGAGTAGCCATGAGCCAAAAGACTCCGCTCTATACCTGCCATGTCGACGCCGCCGCCAAAATGGTGGACTTCGCCGGCTGGTCCATGCCCATACAGTATCGCTCCCAGATTGAAGAGCACCACCAGGTGCGCCGCGACGCCGGTATGTTCGATGTTTCCCACATGACGGTGGTCGATCTCCAGGGTGCCCGCGTCCGCGACTATTTGCGCTATCTCATGGCCAACGATGTGGCCAAAATCACCACCCCCGGAAAAGCACTATATACCTGCATGCTCAACGAGCGCGGTGGCGTCATTGACGATCTGATCGTTTACTACATGGAAGACGATTGGTTCCGACTGGTGGTTAACGCCGCCACCCGGGAAAAGGACCTGGAGTGGATTGAGTCACACGCCGGCGAATTTTCCGTGAGTGTCAGGGAGCGCAGCGATCTGGCGATGATCGCCGTCCAGGGGCCCACCGCCGTGGAGAAGGTGACCGAGCTGCTGCCCGACGAGGCCCGCGAGTCAGTCCTTTCGCTGGGCAAGTTTCAGGCCGTGGAAGTGGCCGAGTTTTTTGTCGCCCGCACCGGTTATACCGGCGAGGACGGCTTTGAAATACTTCTGCCCAACGAGGCCGCCGCCGATTTCTGGCGCGCCCTGAACAAGGTGGGTGTCGAGCCCACCGGGCTCGGTGCCCGCGACAGTCTTCGCCTCGAGGCCGGCATGAACCTCTACGGCAATGACATGGACGAGACCACCAGCCCGCTGGTGTCCGGCCTGGGCTGGACGGTGGCGATGAAAGACGATCGGGCGTTCATTGGCCGCGAGGCACTGGAGCGTGAAAAGGCCGAGGGCGTGCAGGCGCGTCTGGTGGGCCTGGTGCTCGAGGGACGCGGAGTGATGCGCGCCCACCAGAAGGTGTTTGTCGGCGACCGCGAAGTGGGCGAGCTGACCTCCGGCGGCTTCTCGCCTACACTCAAGGCGTCTATCGCCCTGGCCCGCCTGGCCAGCGATGCAGCCGAGCGAGGCGCCACCGTCGAGATCGAAATCCGCAACAAGCGCGTTCCCGCGCGAATCGTTAAATACCCCTTTGTCCGCGACGGCCAGTCACAGATCGATCGCTGACAGACAAACCTGACAAAGAAAACCGGGAGATACCATGAGCAACTTGCCAACAGAATTGAAGTACGCCGAGAGCCACGAGTGGATTCGCCAGGAGGAGGGCGATATTTATGTGGTCGGTATTACCGACCACGCCCAGGAATCCCTGGGTGATGTGGTGTTTGTCGAACCCGCCGAAGAGGGCGGTGACCTTGAAGCGGGCGATCCAGCTTCAGTGGTCGAGTCGGTCAAGGCGGCCTCGGACATCTACGCGCCCGTAGGCGGCGAGATTGTGGCTTTTAACGAAGCCCTGGAGGACGCTCCGGAACTGATCAACGACGAGCCCTGGGACGGCGGCTGGATTTTCAAAATCCGTATCGCCGACCCCAGCGAGCTCGAAGCGCTGCTCGACGCCGAGGGCTATCAGGCCCACCTCGACGCCGAGGAGTAAATATTGTCCCTGTTGTGTGCCGGGTGACGCCGTCATCCGGCGCTGCTTATGCCAGGCCATTGGCACTACGAGGTAGATCATGCCCTTTATTCCCCATACCCAGTCCGAAGTCGAACAGATGATTGCCGCCATCGGCGCCGACAGCATCGACGACCTGTTTGACGAAATCCCCGATGCCCTGCGCATCGGCGAGCTGTCGGCCATCCCCGAGGCGATGGATGAAATGCAGGTGACCCGCCTGATGCACGAGCGCGCGCGCCGCGACGGCGGCGTGCTCAACTTTATCGGCGCCGGCGCCTATGAGCACCATGTGCCCGCCGCCGTGTGGCAGATTACCACCCGCGGCGAATTCTACAGTGCCTATACGCCCTACCAGGCGGAGGCCTCCCAGGGCACGCTGCAGTTGATCTACGAGTACCAGACCATGATGGCCGGGCTGACGGCGATGGATGTTTCCAACGCCTCGCTCTACGACGGCGCCTCGGCACTGGCCGAAGCGATCCTCATGGCCGTGCGCGGCAACCGCAAATCGAAGTCGCGCAAGGTGTTGATCCCGGGTGGCGTGCACCCCTTTTACCGCGATACCGCCTACGCCATCGTCAAAAACCAGAACATTGAACTGGTGGAGGTGCCTTTCGATCAGGCCACCGGCACCAGTGCAAAGAGTGCCTTTGAGGCATACGCCGGCGAAGACATTACCGCCGTTGTGATCCAGCAGCCCAACTTTTTTGGCGCCCTGGAGCAGGTCGATGAGATTACCGACTGGGCCCACGCCAATGGCGCCCTGGTAATTGGCGTGTGCAACCCGCTGGCCCTGACCCTGATCGCACCGCCGGGCGAGTGGGGCGAGCAGGGCGCCGACATCGCCTGTGGCGACGGCCAGCCACTGGGGGCGCCGCTGTCCTCGGGTGGCCCCTACTACGGCTATATGTGCTGCAGCAAAAAGCTGGTTCGCCAAATGCCCGGCCGCATTGTCGGACGCACCGTGGACCTCGAGGGCAAGCCTGGCTTTGCCCTGACCCTGCAGGCCCGTGAGCAACACATCCGTCGCTCCAAGGCGACTTCCAATATCTGTACCAACCAGGGGCTGGTGGTCACCGCGTCCACGATCCACATGGCAATCATGGGCCCCGCCGGTCTTACCCGCCAGGCGGAACTGAGTCACGCCAACACCCAACAACTGGCCGATCGCCTGTGCCGGATCGATGGCGTCGAGCGGATTTTCGACGGGGCCAGTTTCCACGAGGTAGCCCTGCGGCTGCCGGCGCCGGTCGAGACCGTGCTGACGGCGATGGAGGATCGGGGTGTGCTGGCGGGCTATTCCCTCAAGGAGCGCTACCCCGAGCTGGGCGAGGCCCTGCTGGTGTGTGCCACCGAGACCAAGACCGATGAAGATCTTGAACAATACGCTCAGGCCCTGGAACAAGTGTTGGCCCAGGCCGGAGGAGAGTGATCATGCTGATTTTTGAACACGCAGTTGAGGGTCGTCCCAGCGGCGCCCAGTACATCCACGGCAGCCAGCGCGAC
This sequence comes from Pseudomonadota bacterium, assembly GCA_051747425.1. Taxonomy (GTDB): domain Bacteria; phylum Pseudomonadota; class Gammaproteobacteria; order HTCC5015; family HTCC5015; genus HTCC5015. The sequence continues at coordinate 114,732 of JBNJGD010000002.1, read as the reverse complement.
AAGGCGACGGAGAACCGCATTCCCGAGGCCTTCCGCCGTCGCTCCGCACTGGACTCGATTCCCGAAGTCTCCGAGTTGCAGGCGGTGCGCCACTACACGCGCCTGTCCCAGCTCAACTTCTCCATCGATACCCAGTTTTACCCGCTGGGTTCCTGCACCATGAAGTACAACCCGCGGGCCTGTAACTCGCTGGCCATGTTGCCCGAGTTTCTCGGGCGCCACCCGCTGGCCCCCGAGCGCCACTCTCAGGGCTATCTGGAGACCATGTACGAGTTGCAGGACATGCTCAAGGAAGTCACCGGCATGCGCGGTGTGTCTCTGACCCCCATGGCGGGCGCCCAGGGCGAGTTTGCCGGTGTGGCCATGATTCGCGCCTACCACGACGCCCGTGGCGACACGGAACGCTGCGAGATCATCTGCCCCGACGCCGCCCACGGCACCAACCCGGCCACCGCCATTATGTGCGGCTACAAGGTGGTGGAGATTCCCACCAAAAAGGACGGCGATGTCGATTTCGAGGCCCTCAAGGAAGTGGTCGGCCCAAAAACGGCGGGCATTATGCTGACCAATCCCTCCACCTGCGGGGTGTTCGAGCGGCGCATCAAGGAGATCGCCGAAGTGGTCCACGACGCCGGCGGCCTGCTCTACTACGACGGCGCCAACCTCAATGCGATTCTCGGCAAGGTGCGCCCCGGCGACATGGGCTTTGATGTGATTCACATGAATCTGCACAAAACCTTCTCTACGCCCCACGGCGGCGGCGGGCCCGGTGCCGGTGCCATCGGTTGCTCCGAGCGCCTGCTGCCCTACATGCCGACGCCGGTGGTGGGCAAGGACGGCGACCAGTATCGCTTCCTCACGGAAAAGGACCTGCCCGAGACCATCGGCCGCCTGTCGGCCTTTGCCGGCAACGCCGGCGTGCTCCTGCGGGCCTACATCTACATGCGCATGCTCGGCCGCGTGGGCATGCACCGGGTGGCCGAGTTTGCCACGCTCAATGCCAACTACCTGATGGTTGAACTGCAAAAGCGAGGCTTTGAACTGGCCTTTCCCGAACGCCGCGCCAGTCACGAGTTTATTGTCACGCTCAAGCGCGAGGCGAAGGAGTACCAGATGTCGGCCAAGGCCGTGGCCAAGCGCCTGCTGGACAAGAACTACCACGCGCCGACCATCTATTTCCCGCTGCACATTCCCGAGTGTCTGCTGATTGAACCTACGGAGACCGAGGCCAAGGAAGACCTCGATGGCTTCGTCAACGCCATGGCCGAGATTCTCGAGGAGGCCAAACGCGATCCCGAACTGGTGACCCAGGCACCGTACAGTCAGCCGGTGCGCCAGCTCGATGACGTCAAGGCGGCCCGGGAACTGGACTTGAAATACACAGCCTAGCCGGAACCACCCGGGCGGGCGCCGAGTGCAGTCCCGCCCGCTTTTTTGCTATTGTAGAAAAACCGCTATCGGGAGAGGGTGTTACTTTGGCAACGGATATCAATAAAAATATAAAAAATGAACAGACCAACCTGCTCTTCAGAAGGGGGCGCTACGCTTTCTTCCTCGAGCTTCTGGTGGTTTTGTATCTGTTTGTCTGGTTTTCCGACTACCTCAGCCTGTCTCGCGACGGAGTCTGGCTGGCCGGCCTGATTGCGGTCTCTTCCCTGGATTTTTGGGCGGACCTGATTCACTCCCGCAAGCGACCCTCCGGTGCCGGTGAGGGCATCTGGTACCACTGCTATCTGGTGGTGGTCCTGGTGGTCAGCCTGGCCTGGTCGCTGGCTTTTGTCGATTTGATGTCGCGCTTGCCCGAGGTTGAGCAGCAGTGGAGTTTGCTGGTGTTGGCGGCCTTCGCCGGCGCCGGTATGCCCGAGGTGGCCCTGCGTCGCTGGCCGACGGCCCTGTTTTTGCTCGGCTTGTTGTTGCCTATCTGCATCTGGTTGGTGTGGAGCGATCAGCCCGGGCAAAAGGGGCTGGCCCTGTTTTTGGCCGCCTATGGTTTGGTGCTCTGGCTGGGTGCATTGCGCATCGCTGCACAGGTCCGCAACAGCCTGCTGCTGCAATTTGAAAACCAGGAGCTTGCGGCCTCACTCAAGCGCAGTAACAACCGCTTGCAGGAACTCAATCTCAATCTCAAACGCTCCTCTGCCACCGATGGCCTGACCCAGGTGCCCAACCGCCGGCACTTTGACGAATACATGGATACCGAATGGCGGCGCATCGCTCGCGAAAAGGGGCACTTTTCCGTTCTGATGGTCGATGTCGATCACTTCAAACACTTCAACGATACTCAGGGACACCAGGCGGGGGATGAGGTGTTGGTGCAGGTGGCCAGAGCACTCAGTGAGTCGCTGCGCCGTCCGGCGGACATGGTGGCCCGCTACGGCGGAGAGGAGTTTATCGTGCTCCTCCCCAATACCGACTACGAAGGCGCCCAACTGGTGGCGGAAATGTTGCGCAAGAGCATTGCCAGTTTGGGGATTCCCCATCCGGGTCTGGAGGACAGTGACAGCATTACCGTGAGCATAGGCATGGCTCACACCGTTGCCTCAACCGACAAGAGCCGCCAAAGCGTGATCGCTGCAGCGGACAAGGCGCTCTACAGCGCCAAGCGTTCGGGGCGCAATCGGGTGGCCTGCAACGACATCTGATGTTCTCAGAACCAGCCGGTGGCCCGTCCCAGCATGCGTGTCCCGGCGGCCAGCAGGAAAAGGGCCAGGCACTTCTTCAACACCTTTTGTGGCAGGCGGTGGGCCAGATGAGCGCCCACCGGGGCAAAAATGATCGCCGTCAGGGAAATTCCCAGCCAGGCTGGTAAGTAGATGTAACCCAGACTGTACTCCGGAAGGTCCTCAATACTTTGACCTGAGAGGGCCAGGGTAATGGCGCCGGCAACGGCAATGGGCAGGCCGCAGGCCGCCGAGGTGGCCACCGCCTGGCGCATGTTGACATTGCACCAGTGCAGAAAGGGCACGGTGAGTGAGCCGCCGCCGATGCCCAGCATGGCGGATATGGCACCGATGACCGATCCCGCTGCAGACAGGCCAACGGCCCCCGGGAGTTGCCGATGGGGTTGGGGCTGAGCGCCGAACCACATTTTGAGCCCCACCGCCCAGCAGCCCAGGGTAAAAAACAGCTCCAGCCAGAGCACAGGCAGGGCGTCGACCAGTAGCCCGCCGGCGGCGGTGCCGACAATAATGCCCGGCAACATTTGCCGGAACAGCGGCCAGCGCAGGGCCCCGCTGCGGTGGTGGGCCCGGGCCGAGGAAATGGATGTGGGAATAATAATGGCCAGCGATGTGGCCACGCCGATCTTGATGGCGTAGTCGGCGCCAAGGCCCTGGTGGCTGAGGATGGCGACAATGATCGGAACAATGATCAGGCCTCCACCTACGCCCAACAGTCCCGCTACAGTGCCCGAGAAAACGCCGGTCAGTAAAAAGGCCAGAATCAAGGCAGTGCTCACCGGTGAGTCCCCCGCTTTTCCAAAGTGGCGAGAACGGCGCCGATATCGTCGGTTTCAATCCAGCGAAATCCCTGTGCCGCCAGAGATTCTATGGTGGCAATGTCGTCGGCGGTATAGACCATCCACTCGTTGTCGCCCCAGTGGGGGAGTTGTCCGGGGATGATTTTGGCGTCGGCACACAGAATATCGGCGCCGAGTTGCCGAGCCAGACGCTCGCTGTCGCTGGAAAAATCGCTCAATACCCAGGCGATGGAGAGGCAGCCCGAGTCGCGTGCGTAGCGCAGAGCGGCATAGTGAAAGGAAATGATATGCCGCCGCTGGCCGAGACTGGCCGAGAGTTGCAGAATGGCGTCCATGGTGGGCTCGACACCAAAGTAGTCCAGCGAGTGTACCTTTGGCTCAATAAAAACATCGACGCCCGGAAACTCGCGGAGCAGAGTGATGACCTGTTGCAGACTGGATACGCGGTTGCCGGCATAGCGGTCGCCAAAGCGCGATGGATAGTGGGCAAACAGTTGCTCGATATAGGCGTCGGAGCGTGAGTAAATGTGGCCGCTGTCACCGGTCAGTCGGGTCAGGTTGTCGTCGTGAAAAACATAGGGTGTGCCATCGGCACTGCACTGGACATCAAACTCCACGGCTTTGGCGCCGGCCTCCAGTGCGGCGCGCAGGCCGATGAGGGTGTTTTCCGGATAAAGGGCAGGGTAGCCACGGTGTGCGACGATGCGCGAGTTCAGGTCGTAGGCCGTTGCGTTCATGTGTTCAGGGAATTGTGAGAAGATGGATCCATACTACCATTGGGGTAAGTCATGACACCATTGAAATACGGATACGGGCTTGTCGTCGCAGCGTTGTTGCTGTTGACCGCCTGTACAGCGGAGACCAGAGAGATGACCAGGGAAAACCAGCAACGCGGAGACAGCAATATGGCCGAAATGCCCTTAAAGGCCTGCCCCGGCAGTCCCAATTGCGTCTGTAGTTGCGACACGGCAGAGCGTCACGCAATTGCGCCACTCGCCGTGCCGGCGGGTGTTGAGGAGCCCATTTCGGCACTGGCGGGTCTGGTCCAGACTTTGCCAAGGGTCGATATTGTCGAGCAAAGTGAACGCTACCTCCACGCTACTTTCAAAAGCCGCATTTTTCGCTTTACCGACGATGTTGAGTTCTACTACGACGGCAGTGTTGTCCATGTCCGCTCCGAGTCCCGGCTCGGCTACAGTGACTTTGGCGTCAACCGCAAGCGTATTGAGGATATTCGCGAACGCTTTGAGCAGGTCTTCGCCCAGGATTAGATGACTCGTTCCCGCTATATTACTCGCGCCGGCTTCGATCGCCTGGAGCGCGAGCTGCGCTATTTGTGGAAGGAGGAGCGACCCCGGGTCACCCAGGCTGTATCCGAGGCCGCCGCTCTGGGTGATCGCTCGGAAAACGCCGAATACATTTACGGCAAGAAGCGACTCAGGGAAATCGATCGCCGGGTTCGCTTTCTGAGCAAGCGTCTGGATGAACTGCAGGTGGTTTACCCCGACAGCCAACAACAGGGCAAAGTGTTTTTCGGTGCCCGTGTCGCCCTCGAGGATATCGACACGGGTGACATCGAGCACTACCGGATCGTCGGCCCCGACGAGTTTGATACGGCCACAGAGTGCATCAGTGTCGACGCCCCGGTGGCTCGCGCCCTGCTGGGCAAGTCGGTGGATGATGAAGTCAGCGTGCAAACCCCCTCGGGGCGCCGCCACTTTTACATCACGGGTATTGAGTACGACGGTTCCTGAGGGAGCAGCAGACACAAAAAAGGCGGCCAAGTGGCCGCCTTTTTTTGAGGCATGCGGCGAATCAGCTCGCCATTGCCGCTTCACCTTCCCGGCGATCCCTGGCCAGAAGGAGGTAGACCCCAGGTAGCACAAACAGGGTGAACAGCGTGCCCAGAGTCATGCCACTGGCGATGATAATACCCATGGCCTGACGCGCGCCGGCGCCGGGACCGCTGGCAATCAGCAGTGGCACCATGGCCAGCACCAGTGCCGCCGTCGTCATCAGGACCGGACGCAGGCGAATGGCCGCGGCGTGTTCGATCGCCTCGCGCTTTCCGTAGCCCTCATCCTGCAACTTGTTGGCAAATTCAACAATCAGGATGCCGTGCTTGGAGATGACGCCAATCAATGTCACCAGTCCCACCTGAGTATAGATGTTGATAGTGGTAAAGCCCACGCTGACAAAGATCATGGCGCCACAGATGGACATGGGGACGGTCATCAACATGATCAACGGGTCGCGGAAGGATTCAAACTGGGCCGAAAGCACCAGGAAGATAATGACCAGGGCAAAGAAGAAGGTCACCATCAGGCCGCCACCCTCGGTCTTGAGCTGGCGCGACTGGCCGGCGTAGTCGACCGAGTAGCCCTGGGGCAGGATATCGGCCGCAGCCTCGTCCAGAACACCCAGCGCCTCGCCCAGAGTGACGCCGGGGCGAGGCACCCCGGAGATGGTCACCGAGTTGAGTTGCTGGAATCGCTTCAACTGCTGGGGTTCTACGCTGGACTCCAGGGAAATCACGGTGGACAGCGGCACCATCTCGCCCTGACCCGTGCGTATGTAGTACTGCTTGAGCTGCTGCGGGGTCAGGCGGTCTACCCTTTGTACTTGGGGTATCACCTTGTAGGAGCGGTTTTCCAGAGAGAAGCGGTTGGCAAAGCCCCCGGACAACATGGAACCCAGCTCGGCACCGATGGCCTGCATGGAGATGCCCATAGTCGCCGCCTTTTGCTTGTCGATCATGATGGTCTGGCGGGGTTTGTCGATCTTCAGGTCCTTGTCCATGAAGATGAACTTTTTGCTCTCGCGACCTTTCTCCAGGATCTCGTCGGCAAATTCGTTGAGGTTCTGCGGGGAGTCGGTGGAGCCGACAACAAACTGCACAGGCAGGCCGCCACCCGTAGTGGGCAGGGACGGCGGAACAAAGGTGGCAATATCCAGGCCGGCTATATTGCTGACTTCATTCTGGAGTTCCTGCTGGATCTCCTGGGTGCCGAGATCACGGTCGGTCCAGGAATCGAGGACAAAACCGGCAATGGCCTGATTGCCGGAACCGGCCGTACCGCCGCCGCCAATGCCGTTGAGCAGAAACAGGTTTTCGATGTCATCGCGGTCTTCCACCATGACATTCAACTCGCGGGTGTACTGCTCGACATAGTCGAGCGTGGCGTAGGGGTCAGCCGTGGCCATACCCAGGACAAAACCCTGGTCTTCCTGGGGCTCGAGCTCGGTCGGTGAGCTGACAAACAGGAAGTAGCAGGAGATCAAAATGATCCCGCCGAACACCAGCACCACATTTTTGTCATCGAGTGCGCCGTGGAGTCGCTTCTCGTAGTTTTTCTGCAGGATGTCGAACTTGGCATTGAGCCACTCTTCGAAACGGTTTCCGGCGCCGCCCTCGGTGTGTGCCTTGAGAATTTTGGAACACATCATGGGCGACAGCGTCAGGGCGACAATCCCCGAGAGCAGTACCGATCCGGCCAGAGTGAAGGCGAACTCGGTAAACAGGGTACCGGTGAGGCCGCCCATAAAGCCGATGGGCAGGTAGACCGCCACCAGTGTGGTGGTCATGGCGATAACCGGCCAGGCCAGTTCCCGGGCGCCGTCCAGCGCGGCCTGTTTGGGCGGGGAGCCGTTTTCTACATGCCGGTGAATGTTTTCCAGCACGATGATGGCGTCATCTACCACAATGCCGATGGCCAACACCATGGCCAGAAGCGTCAACAGGTTGATGGTGAAGCCCATCAATTGCATCAGGAAGAAGGCGCCTACCATGGATACCGGTACAGCAATGGTTGGAATCAGCACCGAGCGCACAGAGCCGAGGAACAGGTAGATCACCACGACCACAATCAAAATGGCTTCAATGATGGTGGTGATGACTTCATCAATGGAGTCCTGAATGTACTCGGTACTGTCGTAGGGGACATCCGCTTCCATGCCCTCGGGCAGCTGCGGATAAACCTCGCTCTCGAGTTTCTTGTGAACGGCTTCGATGACATCCAGTGAGTTGGCGTCGGGTGCCACCTCGATGCCAAAGAAGGTGGCCATCTCGCCGTTAAAGGTGACCGAGGTGTCGTAGTTTTCAGACCCCAACTCGACATCGGCGATGTCCTCTATGCGGACGATGGTATCGCCCTGGGAGCGCACCACCAGTTTTTCAAATTCGGCAATGGAGTTGAGGTCGGTATTGGCCTTGAGGTCAATGGTGACCATGGTGCCCTTGGTGCTGCCCACGGCGGAGAGCACATTATTGGCCTGCAGGGCTTGCCGCACATCCGCGGGGGTGATGTCCAGAGACGCCATTTTGTCCGGCTTGAGCCAGATGCGCATGGCGAAGGTGCGGGCGCCGAGAATCTGGGCACGCTGAACCCCGGGGACGGTGGCCAGTTTGGGCTGAACCACCCGAACCAGATAATCGGTGATCTGGTTGTTATCCAGTACATCGGAAGAAAACGACAAGTACATGGCGGCCGTCGTGCTGCCCACCGAGAGGTCCACAGTGGGGTCCTCGGATTCCTGAGGCAGTTCACTGCGCATCTTGTTGACCTTGGCCACCACCTCGGTCAGCACTTCGTTGGGGTCGGCGTCGAGCTGGACCACCACCTGAATGCTGGACATGCCGTTGATGGAGGTCGAGGTGATGTAGTCAATGCCGTTGGCGCTGGCGATTTCCTGTTCGAGGGGGGTGGTAATGAACCCCTGCATCAAACTGGCATCGGCACCGACATAGACGGTGTTGACATTGATCACCGCATTGGACAGCTCTGGGTACTGGCGAACATTGAGGTCCATGGCTGCGCGCAGCCCGAGCAGAATGATGAACAGGCTGACCACGGTGGCCAGTACCGGTTTGTTGATAAAGATATCGGTAAATTTCATCTCGGGCCTCAGCTGTTTTCCGGCTGCGGAGTGGGGTCAGCACCCGGTTCGTTGTCCTCGTCAATGGTGACGACGGCGTCGTTGCGCAGCTTGAGCAGACCCGAAGTGGCGACGCGCTCTCCCGGTTCCAGGCCCTCGGTCACAGCGACCAGGTCGCCGCGCTCGCGGCCAGTCTTGACGAAGCGGTTGGTGACGATCAGTTGGGTTTTCTCTTCACCCTCTTCGCCTTCCACCTTCTTTTCGCTGATAATGAAAACCGAGTTTCCGTAGGGGCTGAACTTGATGGCAGTGCGGGGGACAACGACCACATCCTCGGACTCGGGCAGCTGAATGCTGACCTGGGCAAACATGCCGGGTCGCAGCTTCAGGTCCTTGTTGTCGAAGGTGGCCTGAATGTTGAAGTTGCGAGTCTGTGAGTCGACGCCGGGCTCCATGGCGGTGATTTCACCCTCGAACTGTTCACCCGGCCAGGCACCCATGGTGGCGCGGGCCTTGAGTCCCTGGGCGATCTCGTTGAGATTCTGCTCGGGCAGGGAGAAGTTGATGTAGATGGGGTCGAGTTGCTGAAGGGTGACGATGGGTGACCCGGGCGTCAGATACTGACCCAGGTTGATCTGGCGCAGGCCGAGCTCACCGGCAAATGGCGCGCGGATGGTCTTTTGCTTGACCAGCTCGCGTTGGGCTTCGGCATTGGCCACGGCCTGGTCCCGCTCGGAGACGACCCGCTCCAGGTTCGACTCGGAAATACTGCCTCGCTCATACAACTTCTTGTTGCGCTCGTATTCCTGTTGGGCCAGGCGTGCGGCCGCTTCCATGGACTGGAGTTGGGCGCGGTCGGTGCGACTGTCCAGCGACACCAGCGTTTCCCCGCGCTTGACCCTGTCACCGGAATTAAAGTGAATGTTGTCGACGGAACCGGCCATTTGAGTGGTGACTTCCACCCCGTTGATGGCGTGCACACTGCCGACGGCATCCAGCGACAAGGCCCAGTTGTCCTTGACCGCCTCGCGGGCGTTTACGGTAATGGCCTGCTGCGGCATATTGTTGAAGTACTGGGTCATCATATGGCCGACGAAGGCCTTGTAGCCAAAGATCCCGCCAAACAGCACGACGCAACCGCCGAGCATAATCATCATGCGCTTATTCATGAGAAGTCGATCCTCTTTCATGGAGTGGGGCGGCGCTGTCGCTGACGCACTGCCCGCCTGGGGATAAATCGGAAAACAGTTGGTGGTGAATTTGCTCTACATAGGCAGCCAGTTGTGCCTTGTCGAGCTGGTCGTCGCCACTGAAGTCAAACAGAGGTTGCCAGTTCAGGGCGTTCAAGTGATGTTGGACATGCATCAGCAGCAGGTCGTAGTGCTGGTCCAGCTGGTAGAGCTGGAGTACGCCCTCGGCGTGGACCAGGTTGTGCATGCCCACGGTCATCGCCCACTGTCCAATGGCCAGTTCCAGTGAGTTGGCCCCTTTGGCATGTTTGATATCGCCCCGGGCGATGGCCTCGTCGACAATCACCTGAACGGCGTCCCCCAGAGGACGGTGCGCCGCCAGACACTGTGTGCGGCGCTCCGGGGAAGCGGCCTGCCAGACGACTTCGGTGAAAACGAACTGAGTGAGGCGGAAGTGTTCCGGGTGAAGCTGGGCAAACAGGGTGTCCGCCAGGGCGATGGCAAACATGCGCTGGCGACTGGGGGCGTCCCAGTCGCGAACCCGGTTAAACAGTTCGGTTCGCTGACCCACCATCTGTGAACAGAGGGCCACCAGGAGGTCTTCCTTGGACTGAAAGTGTTGGTACAGGGTGCCGGTGGAGTAGTCGCACAGCCGGGCGACGCGGGCCATCTGAACCGAAAGCAGTCCATTGGCGCAGATCTCGCTTTTGGCGGCCTCCAGAAACTGTTGCTCGCGCTCGGCAAATTGCCGCTGTTTTCGTTCCAGTGTGCCCACGGACGCCCCGTTGTTTTTGACCAAGAGTCGGATTTTGAATCAGGTTCAAAAATCCTGCAAGGTGCAATCTGGCTGGAATTCCGGCGTCGGGGTTGTGAGAGGGGCGTGAGCGCGACCGGAGCCGTCCGGCCGCGCTGGGTGGAGTCAGTGTTGCAGTTGTGGCTGCAGCTGGTGTACATCGACCTCGCGCTGCGTGTCGAGGGGGTCGACCAGAGTGGAGGGGTCGCGGTAGACCCGGGGCGTGCGGTACAGCCAGACGACCGCTTTGAAGTGGCTGGGGCAGACATAGCGCTCGGGCATCTCACGCTCCAGCCAGCGGCGCACCTTGGGCGCCTGGTCGGACCCCATGCGGGGGAAAAGGTGGTGCTCCACATGGTGGCTGAAGTGGAAATGCAGGGGGTCCAGCCAGCGCCAGGTGCGCACACTCATGGAATTGTCCACCGGGTGGTTATTCTCCATCTGTGGACGCAGCATGTGGTTGGTAAGGATGTAGCCCTGACCGATGATGTTGATCATCATCATGGGGATGACCACAGTGAACACCGCCAGAGGGCCCGAGATCACCGCCAGAGAAACCCATAACAGACCGCAGAATATGGCCTGGGCCATCGCCTTGCGGCGATTGAAAGTGCCGAACTCCTTGCGCCGGCGGGTTTGCATCCACAGTACCAGCTGGGCGTGGAACATGAAGGAGTAGGTCAAAAACAGGTAGCTGTACCAGGTGCCCGATCCGGGAGCCAACTTGGTAAAATTGGCCAGCCCGGGATGCTTTTCATAGCGTTTCATGGTGCCGAAGGAGTCGGGATCCTTGTCGCCAAGATTGGTGTTGGCGTGATGGGCTACATTGTGCCAGCGGCGCCAGAATTCGGGCGGGATCATGGCCGGACCAAATCCAATCCAGCCGAGAAAGTTTTGCATACGGCGGCTCAAGCCGAGTGAGCCGTGGAGTACCTCGTGGGCCAGCAATGCCTGGCAAGTCAGGGTGTGGCCGGCCAGCAGGCCGAGCAAAAGGTTGCCCCACCAGGGCAGGCCGAGGGTCAGAATGGCGACGATACTGGCAATGATCACCGCAGACATGGGGATAAACCAGAGGGCTCGCCAGGGTCGCGAGCGGAAGGCCTCGGGTCCCAACTCCCGCTTGACAGCGTCGCGTATGGCCCGGGCGTCGTCGGCACCGAAGTGGCGGCTGTAGGAAAGGCTTTGTTCGCTCATTTAATGCTCCTTTTGAAGTGCTGCCTATTGTCCTTGTGAGTGGACCGGAGCGAATAGCGACAACGGCCATAAATCGGTTATTTTCGGACACAAAGCTGTCGTATGATGGGGTTATGAAACCCCGAACCCTGCACAAACGCGCGCCCCTCTCGGTTAACTATGTGCGCACTTTGCTCGAGTTGATGGCCCAGTCGGGGCTGGATACCGAACGCTTGCTCAGGCGTGTCGGGCTGGAGCGCGACGAGGTTTACGGTACAGCGCCGACTTTGCGCTTTGAGCAGTTTCGCCGGGTGATGCAGGGGGCCAGAGACCTCAGTGGCGACCCCGCCATCGGTCTGCGCCTGGGGCAGCAAATGACCCTGACCGCCCACGGTTTGCTCGGCTATGCCGCCATCAGCAGTGCCAACCTGGCCGATATGCTGGCTCTGTTGGAGCGCTATTTCCGTACCCGCACCCGTCTCTGTGAGCCGCGTCTGTACAAACGCAAGGGCCGGGTTCACTTCGGCCTGGTCGAAACACATGAGCTCGGCGATGTCCGCGTGCCCTACCTGGAAGTAGTGATGGCCTCGGTGGTGGCGGGTGCCGAATTCATTCTCGGCGAGCGTTTTAGGGGCGCGAAGGTCGTGTTGCCCTACCCGGCGCCCGAGCACGCCGGACGATACCGCGAGGTTCTCAAGATGGAGGTGGGCTTCGGCGGTGAAATGGCAGAGTTGTCCATGCCCGAGGGGTTGCTCCACGAACCCTTCCCCATGGCGGACCCCGGTTCCCGGGAGGCGGCGGCGCAAAAGTGTGAGGAGGAGCTGGAGCGACTGGAAGCCGAGCAGGATTGGGCCCTGCGGATTCGCAACCAGTTGATGCGGACCGAGGGGAGTTTTCCCAGCCTGGAACAATTGGCGGAAAAGTACTGTCTTACTTCACGCACCCTGCGTCGCTATCTGGACGCCCTGGGAGTCAGTTATCGCCAGCTGCTGGACGAGGTGCGCGAAGACCGCGCCCGGCGCTGGTTGCGCAATGGATTGTCGGTACAGCGCGTTGCGGATAAACTGGGGTACTCGGATCCATCCAATTTTTCGCGCGCCTTCCGCCAGTGGAGCGGGGTGTCGCCCAGTCAATACCGGCGCCAGCATTATGCGGAGCGCTGAAAACCAGGTTACAACATGCTGAATCGGTCCATCATTAACGCGCTTTGCCTGACGGCCCTGTCTTTGGGGATGGTGGCCTGCGACACCGGTAAGGAAGGAAAGGATTTCACCCTCAGGGGTTTTTGGACCTTTGAGACGACGGTTCGAAGTGCCGAGTGCGCCGAATGGGACGCTCGCGTCGGTGAGCAGGAAGTGGGCTATCGCTATGTTGATCAGCGCGGTGGCATTACTCGTATGCAGATTTTCAACTTCATGGGGGTTCAGGGATTGTTGCCGGGGCGTTGGGGTGAACGAGACGAATTTAACCTTTCCGGCTCCGAGTTGACCGGGCCGGTCAGTGCCGATTTTGAGAACCGGGTAAAGCTGGAGGTGGCTGACAGTAATCGTTTGATTTCAAGCAAGGACTACCGGGTGAAGCAGGGTACTTGTTGGGTCAGTTACGGGGTCGTCATGCGCAAGATTGCGGACAGTGAGGAAGAACGCTATGCCGAGATTATGGCCGAGTCAAAATCGATCCCAATGAATACAGAGGTGTCGGGGGTGCTGAACGATGAGGGATACCAGGTTTATCGTTTCAAGGTAGCCACCGATGACTGGTACGGAGCGCTGATTGAGACCAACAACACCCCCGCAGAAGATGTCTGGGTGGCCGGTGTTTACGGGGCAGATAGGCGGATGGTCTTGAATAGCCGGGGGGGAGACAATGATCAAATATCACTTTGCGAAGATCAGGGTTATGACAAAGAGGCAGAGAACAACCAATTGTGCTTCGATCGCAAGGTGATTGCCGGGGGTACCGGCACCTACTTTCTGGTGATTTACGGTGTTGATGGTGTGCCCGCCGATCCGGCCTTCACGGCCAGGGTTTTGTATGAAGAAGATGGTGAAAACCGCTGTATCCCACCCGATTGTCAGGTGGTGTCCCAATGAGAGTCATAGGGACAGTACTGATAGCAGGTTTGTTGACGGCTTGTGATACCGGCGGGGGCGGTGGCGGCAGTGGCAAAAAGACAATCGACGGGTTCTGGCAGGTGGAGTCGACCATGCAGGAAGCCGACTGTTCTTCGAGCCCAAAAAATGCAGAGGCTATTGGCGTCAAGGAGTACTACTATCTCTCGATCAAGGAAGAAAGCGTACTGGTACGCATTGAAACGCGCAATGCGGTCGGTGTATCGGGCGGTGATACCACGAGATTGCCCATTGGCCTCAAGGCGGAATGGATTAATGATGGGAACCTGTCGATCGAGTTGGCCGATAGCGAAAAACAGACCTTTGAGCTTTCATCGGACTGGGAAACCATGACTGCGGACGATGTCGCTTTCAGTCCGACAGGTTGTCAAAACGGTCGCTACCGATTACGCCTGACAAAACTGGAGAGCTCGGCAGAGGTTTGGTATGCCAGTAAACGGGCCAAAGCGCTAACACTGGGCAAAAATGGCACAGTCTCCAATCAGACATTAAATCAGCCGGGCAATTACAAGCTCTACTCAATCCGGACAGACCGGGATGAAGAGTATGACTTCATTCTTACAGGTCAGCAGGATGAGTACCGGTTGAACCTCTATAATGCAAAGGGTCAGGCGCGGAGTGGTTCAGGTCACAGGGGTTCAGGTTGCCCTGCGGGGAGCGAGGATTCCTACTGTATTTCGGGTTGGAATTATTTCCTGTCCGGACGATATTATCTGCTGGTGACGGCCCTTGAAGTCAATCCTTCAGACAGCAACTTCACACTGGAAACGCGTTCTCGACTAGCCCCCGAGGACTAGTCGCTCGCTCGCCATTGTCCCGGTTGCAGGTCGGTGAGTTCCCAGGGGCCGATGCGACAGCGGATCAATCGCAATGTCGGGTGGCCGACTGCGGCCGTCATGCGCCGAACCTGCCGGTTTCGGCCTTCCCTGATGGTGAGTTCCAGCCACTGCGTGGGCACGCTCTTGCGGTAACGAACGGGCGGGTTGCGTGGCCACAGTCCACCTTGATCCAGCATGGGTTCGTCAATGAGTCGCACTTTGGCCGGTTTGGTCGGGCCGTCTTTCAATTCAACTCCGCGTCGCAATTGTGCCACTGCTCCCTCATCGGGTTCGCCTTCCACCTGAACCCAGTAGGTCTTGGCCATTTTGTTCTTCGGATGGGCGATGCGGTGTTGAAGCTTGCCGTCATCGGTCAAAACCAGCAGTCCTTCACTGTCCTTGTCCAGTCGGCCGGCAGCGTAAACTCCGGGGATATCGATGTAGTCGCCCAGGGTGGCCGAGCCGTCGGGGTCGGTAAACTGGCAGAGCACGCCAAAGGGCTTGTTGAAGACGAGGGTACGCGACATGCTGGCAATCTGTTAAAAAGGGGCATTGTATCAGTCGATGTGAGCGAGTCAGCCAATGAGCAATGATCACGAGAGTCTGGCCTGGGATTGGCCTTCCCCCTTCACCCTTGAGGTGGAAGTAAAGGACGATCAGATTGATTTGCTGGGGCACACCAACAACTGTGAGTACCTCAAGTGGTGTGAAATGATGGCCTGGGCACACTCCGAGCACCTGGGCCTGGGCATCAGGGAATACCGTGAGCTGGGCTACGGGATGGCCGCGGTACACACCGAGCTGGATTATCTGGCGGCCACTTTCGCCGGAGAGAAGCTGGCGGTTGCTACCTGGGTAAGACAATGCGATCGCATCAGCCTGACCCGCCACTACCAGATAATCCGTCCAGTCGACGCCGTGGTGGTGCTGCGCGCCCATACGCGTTTCGTCTGTGTCGACCTTGAAAGCGGCAAGGTGCGGCGTATGCCGCCGGCATTTGTTACCGGCTATGCCGAGAAAACGGGGCTCAAGGATGCCAAATAAAAACTGGATGAGCACCCTGACCGGGCAGAATATTCACCGCCGGCTGACCTTTGCCCTGCAGGGTGTTCTGATTCTGGAAGTGGTGTTGGCCGTCGTTGGCCAGCAGTGGTTGACGGCGGTGATCGCCAGTGGGATTGTGGTGATCAGTCTGGCGCCATTTTTTATTGGCCGTTTTTTCCGGGTGTTCATACCCCCCGAAATCGTCCTGCTGATTATCGGCTTTGTCTTTGCCTCCCTGTTTCTGGGCGAGATTCACGACTACTACGCCCGCTTCTGGTGGTGGGACATTGCCCTTCACTCCAGTTCCGGTGTTTTGCTCGGGTTTATCGGCTTTTTGCTCGTCCATGTGCTCAACGAGACCGAGGACATCGGCATGCACATGAAGCCCGGCTTTGTCGCCTTTTTTGCCTTTCTCTTTGCGGTGGGTACGGGGGCGGTATGGGAGATCTTTGAATTCAGCATGGATCAGCTGTTGGGCATGAACATGCAAAAGCCCATGCTGGGCGATGACTCCGGCCTGACCGATACCATGTGGGATCTGATTGTGGCCAGTGTTGGCGCCGTGGCGATTTCGGTGGCCGGTTATGGCTACCTCAAGTCGGGCCGGAAAGGCTCGCTGATGGAGCGCTGGATTCACGCCTTTGTCGAGAGCAATCCGAAATTATTCAAGCGGCGAGGACGCTAGTCGCTCTTTTGCACGCTGAAGGACTGCTGGTCGACCTCCCGGGCCAGGTATTCCCGGTAGGGCTCCAATAGCGCTACCAGGTCGATCTGTTTGAGGGCCGTATTGAGTTTTTTCTCCAGACGGTCGCCGCGCCGGGTGCGCTGCACTGCCAGGCCGGCGTAAATGTCATCGACCAGAACCCGGCTGAGGGGTGAGAGCTCGCTGTCTTCCTGCTTCAGTGTCTTGAGGACGGGGCCTTTGGCAAAGACGATGGCGTCAATACGCCCCAGTGCCAGCATGTCGATCAGGCTTTCCAGCGGCGCTTCAGTGAAGCTGGGCAGGCCGGCATCGATCACCTCGGCCATAAAGTCGGCATTGCCCGTGGGCGTTCCCAACCGCCCCTTGCCGAGCTCGTCCAGCTCGAGGAATTGCTCCTCCAGGCTGAACAGGGCAATGCGGGCGGGGATGCGGAACTGCAGTTCCTGGGCGTAGCGATAGAAATCCCGCTGTTCGGCACGCCAGGGTGTGTGCCCCAGCAGATCGATATTGCCTTTCTTGAGCTCGATCTTGGCCCGGCGATAGCTCATGATGCGAATGTCGAACTCCGCCCCGGTACGCTTCTCAATGGCGCGCAGCACATCGATGGTGTAGCCGCTGCCGTCGGCGTTGATCAACGGCGGAAAGGGCTCCAGTCCAACGCGCACCAACTCGGCACCGGCTGGCGTGAGAAATGTCAGTATGAGGGTAAAAACGATGCTGGCGGTTTTGGTCACAGCGAATCCCTGTTCTTCTTATAATCCGTTTTTTTATTGTCCCGGAAATACCGGCAGTCTCAAGTGGCGTCGCTGAATTTGTCGTCTAAAGGCGTTCATATTGCGACAACGCCTGCTCCCAGCGCTCCAGCTTGCGCTCGCTGAAGCCCAGGCGCTGAAACAGGGCGGACAGGTCGACCGCATCGTAGCCATTTGGCTGCAGGGCCTCGGGACTGTCTGGCACTTCCGGGTCGTCGGCAATGGCAGTGAGCTGGCGGGCCAGGCGGGCCGCTTCCTGGTGCATTCGGACCAGATTCTCGATGCGCTTGGCGCTGCGAAACTTCATTTCGCCGATGCCGTCGATATTGGCCAGGACGCCTTCCAGGTCGCCAAATTTTTTCAGCAAATTGGCAGCGGTTTTGGGGCCGATGCCCGGGATGCCGGCAATGTTGTCGACCTTGTCACCCACCAGCGCCAACAGGTCGGCGACCTGTTCCGGGGGAACCCCCCACTTTTTTTCGATACCGCGGCCATCCAGTCGCTGGTTGCGGGTGAACTCCCACCACTCGTCGCCGTCGCGGATTAGCTGGGTAAGGTCCTTGTCTCCAGTGACCAGGGTGGAGTGGAAGCCGTGGCGGCGCAGGTGCCGTGACAGTGTGCCGATAATGTCGTCTGCTTCGTAGCGCGGGCTGCCAAAGCCGGCCAGCCCGGCGGTGGCCACCAGCTCCCGGCAGAGGGCGAACTGGCGCTTGAGCTCATCAGGCGCCGGTGGTCGGTTGGCCTTGTATTCGGCAAACACCTCGCGTCGCCAATTGCCTCCGGAACACAGATCGAAAGCACAGGCCAGGTGGCTGGGGCGGGTTTGTTCGATCAGCTGAAGGAGAAAATCGGCAAAGCCGTAGACCGCATTGGCCGGGTGGCCCTCGGCATCGGTCAGCGAGTCGGGCAGAACATGCCAGCTGCGAAAGACATAAATACTGGCGTCGATGAGGTAGGCGCGAGGCATCACAAAAAGGGCCCGGAAGAACCGGGCCCGTCAACTACACCTTTTTGACATCGTCTTCGATTTGAAGGCCCGGCGGAATCACCCGGGCGACCTTACTCTTGATGGCGGCGCGGGAGATGGCCGGCGGCAAAGTCTCGATCAAACGCGGATCGTTGGGTTTGGGAATGATGTACTCGGGACCAAACTCCAGCTCGTCCAGGCCATAGGCCTCGAGCACGCGCTGGGGCACCGGGGTCCGGGCCAGATCGCGCAGGGCCTCGACGGCGGCGATCAGCATGTCCTGATTGATGGTGGTGGCCTGAACATCCAGTGCGCCGCGGAAAATGTAGGGGAAGCCCAGTACATTGTTGACCTGGTTGGGGTAGTCCGAGCGGCCGGTGGCCATGATGGCGTCATCGCGAACGGCCTTGACCTCGTGGGGGTTGATCTCCGGGTCCGGGTTGGACAGGGCAAAGACCACGGGGCGAGGTGCCATGGAGGCGATCATTTCCTTGCTGATGATGCCGGGGCCGGAAACGCCGACCAGCACATCGGCGCCATCCATAGCCTGCTCCAGGGTGCGGATGTCGGTGTGCGGGTTGGCAAACTCGCGCTTTTGATCGTTGAGGTCGTTGCGATCCTTGGTAATCACGCCCTTGCGGTCGACCATGTAAATATTTTCGCGCTTGGCGCCGAGATGGATCAGCAGCTTCATGCAGGCGATGCCCGCCGCACCGGCGCCGGTGCAGACCACCCGCACATCCTCGATGGCCTTTTCCTGTAGATACAGGGCGTTGGTCAGGCCGGCGGCGGTGATCACGGCGGTGCCGTGCTGATCGTCGTGGAAGACCGGGATGTCGAGCTTTTTGTTGAGACGGTTTTCAATCTCGAAGCAGTGCGGCGCGGCGATGTCCTCGAGGTTGATGCCGCCGAAACCGGGGGCAATGCGCACCACGGTCTCGATGAACTCCTCGGGGCCGTCGCACTTTACCTCGATGTCGAACACATCGACATTGGCGTAGATCTTGAAGAGCAGGGACTTGCCCTCCATCACCGGCTTGGAGGCCAGGGCGCCCGTGTTGCCGAGACCGAGGACGGCGGTGCCGTCGGTCACGATCAGAACCAGGTTGCCCTTGTTGGTGTATTTATAGGCGTCTTCCTCATCGTTGGCGATGGCGCGCACGGGGGCAGCCACACCGGGGGAGTAGGCCAGGGTGAGATCCTCCTGCGTAGCCGCAGGCTTGGTCACCTCAATGCCGATTTTCCCGGGGCGGGGAAGGGCGTGATATTCGAGTGCTCGGGTCTTTAAATCGTCTTCGTTCTGCATGGCCAGTACAGGGGCAGATCATCTGCAATTGAATTAAAAGAAATCGTCGGTGCGAGCATCATTTGGCCTGACCCTTTTGGGGTGCCTGCGGAGAGGGTGACTCCCGAGGCAATGGCGCCAGCGCAAAGCGGGGTTCAACTCCCTCTGCGCGTGTGCCGAAGTGCACAGCGACGAAGGGCGTAATCTAGCTTATTTCTGGCGGTGTTGCACTAGGCAAGCGGGATAAATAGCCATTTTGTCCCGGGCTTGTGCCTATTTGTCGTCCAGCCACAAGTCGTTGGGGTGTCTCAGGTCGAGCATCCAGCGATTGTGACTGTGAAAGACAAAGCCCCGCAGGGTGACGATGCGGCCGGCAAGCGATGTCAGATCGATGCCTTCGAAGAGGTCCAGGTGCTGTCGCTCGATCTTGGCGCCCAGGCCCCCCTCCAGGTGCAGCCAGAAATTTTTGCGCGAGAGGCTGGTTTCGCCCACCTTGGCGCGAACGAGCTTGTGTCCCTTGCCGTCGGCAAGGGCATCGCCAACGGATTGAGGGGCGTACTCCGGCCAGGCCCAGAGGCCGCTGCCCGATTTTCGGGCGCGTCGTTCAATATTGCCGTAGCAGCGAATCAGGGGGTCATCGTCGAGGCTGAAGCTCTGCCCCAGGCCCCTTGTCAGGAGCTGCGCCTGAAGGTTGGTGTCGCCCTTGAAGGCGTGTGCCAGCAGGCGACCGTAACGGTCTTTCTTCGGTGTGTCCCCGGTGAAGGCGATGTTGATCCGCTCTCCACCATCCAGCGTATTTTTGAGCCATCGACTGGCGGCCTTGCCACCGCGCTCGGCACGGCGGTGCGGGTTTTCTACCTCGGGCGTGTTGATGCCCTGCATGCGTAATAGCACCCCGCCTTTCAGTCTCAGAGTGTCGCCATCGATGACTTCGGCGACTTCCACGCTCTGTCGGGACATGGTGGAAACGGGTGGGCAGAGAGGGGCGTCGGCCGGGCTGGTTGCCGGTGCGACGAGTGCAAGGGCTGCAAGGAGGGGCAGCAGAGTGTGGCAGCGTTGGGACATCTTCCGGTTATGCCACAGGCGTGGCCATTGGGCAAAAGGTACAGCCACAAAAAAAGCGCCTCAAGGGCGCTTTATTTGTTGAGTCCGGCGGAGCCGACTTAGCCGCGGCGGAAACGCTTGCGGAACTTGTCGACCTGGCCGGCGGAGTCCATGATTTTTTGCTGGCCGGTAAAGAAGGGGTGACAGTTGGCGCACACTTCAATGGAAACGCTGTCCTTGCCGATGGTGGAGCGCGTCTCGAAGCTGTTACCGCAGCTGCAAGTCACCTGTACCGGTGTGTAGTTGGGGTGGATGTCTGCGCGCATGGTTAAAGTCTCCCGCGGCCGGTTCAATCTTGAAAGGGCGGCAATCTTACTCAGTTTGCCGGCGTGAAGCAAGCCCCAAATGCGCGCTGTCGGGCGCCACCCGGCGAGTTGGACAATCTGGCTGTGCGTTATCCACAGAACCTGTGGATAACTGTGTGGATGGTTTTAGGGTAAGTACTCTAAAGGCCCGTGAGCGGGGAATTTTTGTCAAAATGGTTAAAAAATAAACACCTGGACTAAGTTCATTTATGTCAATGGGTTACAGGTTTTTTATCTTGTTTCGCTTTAGCTTATGTGACGAATGTGTGAAGAATAATGGGATATTGTGGGTGGTGTGCATAAAATGCCTTGCCAGTCTGGACGAAAGCGGGGTTGCAGCGGCATACTGACGGCCGATTTCAAGGCGGGGAAGGCCAGTGAAACGCTTCATTTTTTTCAAGTTGATACCTATGGTGGTCATCGCTATCGGCTTTGCCACCTATGCCCTTTACTTTACAACCGGACAAACCCCGTGGACCGCTGTCAGCCGCTGGCAGGGGGTTGAGGCCAATCTGTCGGCCGCTGCAAAGAGTAATACCGTCGACCAGGCCAGCCGGGCTGTGGAGCGAGCGACCCAGTTGGCCGCTGAGCGGGTGATTTTTCGCTGGTACACCGAGGATGGCGGTTTGGTCTACGGCGATGAGCCCCCCAAAGATGCCCGGCGTGTGGAACTGTTGAGGGCCAAGGACCTGTCGCCACTGACGGTCATTACGCCGAAAAAGATCGTGGTGGAGAACGAGCAAGGCGAGCCGGCTTCGGAAGACAAAGCGCCCGTGGTACAGGCGGGTCCGGCGGGGGGCATGGAGCTTCTCAAGGAGGCAAAAAACCTCAAGCAGCAAATCGAACAGCGCTACCGCGACCAGGGGATGTTGCCGGCGGAAGAGGAATAGCCCTAGAAGTTTTCCCGCCGGGCATCGACCTGAATGGATTCGTGGCTCCAGTCGATGTGAAGGTTGAGCAGAATCGGGGCGCAACAGACCTGGCAATCCTCTACATACTCCTGATCCTCGACCGAGGGGTCCACGCTGCTGACGAACTGTGCGCCGCAGTGGGGGCAGGTGATATCGATGTCTCTCAAGTCCGCTGCAAACATGGCATTTCTCCGCTGTGGGACTTTCCAGTGTAGGCCAGTTTTGTCCTCCTGCAGACCCTTGGCGTTGATTGCCAATCGACCTACAAAAACTCCCCCATCAAGACATTGAGAAAGCGCAGTCCCTGCTCGCTGGGGCGGATGCGGCCCAGCTCATCGGCCAGCAGACCGCGCTGGCGCAGCGTCGCCAGCCGCTCGTCGATGGTCGACAGTGGCAGCCCGGTGCGGGCCTCGAACAGGGCCTCGTCGACGCCACCGGTCAGGCGCAGGGCGTTGAGCATGAACTCGAAGGCCAGCTGTCCGGTTTCGATCATTTGATGCTGATCCAGCGCCGCATCGGTGCCCGCCGCGCGCAGGTACTTTTCCGGGGTTTTAACCTTGCTGCGGCGGTGAATGGTGGTTGTGTCTGTCAGTTTGCCGTGGGCGCCGGCGCCGATGGCCAGATAGTCGCCGAACTGCCAGTAGTTGAGGTTGTGCCGACACTCGCGCCCGGGCCGGGCGTAGGCCGAAACCTCATAGTGCTGAAACCCGGCCCCGGCCAGCCGCGCCTGACAGGCCTCCTGCATGGCAAAGGCGGCGTCGTCGTCGGGCAGACCGGGCGGGCGGTAGTAAAATGCGGTGCCCGGCTCCAGAGTGAGCTGGTAGTGGGAGAGGTGGTCCGGCGCCAGTGTCAGAGCCTGGTCCAGATCGGCCAGGGCGCCGTCCAGTGATTGCTCCGGCAGGGCGTACATCAAATCCAGGTTAAAGCCGTGGGGCAGCTCGGCGCGGTGGGCCATTTCGGCGGCGTCGATGGCCTGCTGGCGGCCGTGGATCCGGCCCAGCGTTTTCAGCGCCGTCTCGTCAAAGCTCTGAATGCCGATGGAAAGCCGGGTGACCCCGACATCGCGGTAGGCGGCAAAGCGACCGGCTTCGGCGGTACCGGGATTGGCCTCCAGAGTGATTTCAATGTCTTCGGCAAAACCCAACCGCTCCCGGGCGCCGTCGAGAACCCGGCCAATGGCAGCGGCGGAAAACAGACTGGGTGTACCGCCGCCAAAGAAAATGCTCACCAGCGGCCGCGGCGTCCAGTCGCTCTGAGCGAGTTCCCAGTCGAGGTCGCGCAGCAGGGCGTCGACATACTCGGACTCGGGCAGGTCGTCGCGTTCGTGGGAGTTGAAGTCGCAATAGGGGCACTTGCGCACGCACCAAGGCAGGTGCACATACAGGGACAGCGGCGGCGGGGAAATAACAGTCACCGGGGTGATTTTGCCACAAAGCTTGATCGGATTCGTTAGCCACAGAGGACACAGAGCGCACAGAGGGGTTGTGTCGTCGCGAGGAGGCGCAAGCCGACGCGGCGACCTGCTCAACGGTTATACAGATTGCTTCGCTGCGTTCGCAATGACGATCCGGACTTAAGCCTTTAGCATTTCCAGCAATTGCTGCATGGCCTGGCCGCGATGGCTGATGCGGTTTTTGCGTTCGCGATCCAGCTCGGCGGAGCTGCAGCCCTCTTCAGGGACGAAGAACAGCGGGTCGTAGCCGAAGCCCTGCTCGCCGCGCGGCGCCTCCAGAATGCGACCCTCCCAGGTGGCGTGGACGATCAGCGGCGCCGGGTCTTCCTCGTGGCGCACCAGGGCCAGGGCGCAGTGAAAGCGTGCCGTGCGCTGGCCCTCGGGCACGCCGCGCAGTTCGTAGAGCAGTTTTTTATTGTTGGTGGCGTCGTCGCCCTCGGGGCCGGAGTAGCGCGCCGAGTAGATGCCGGGGGCGCCCTTGAGAAAGTCCACCTCCAGCCCGGAGTCGTCGGCCACGCTGACCCAGCCGCTGTGGCGGGCGGCGTTGCGCGCCTTGATGATGGCGTTCTCGACAAAACTCAGGCCGGTCTCCTCGGCCTCGGGCGTGTCGAAGTTGGACTGGGGCAACACCTCCAGCCCCAGCGGCGCCAGCAGCGCCTGCATCTCGCTGACCTTGCCCGGATTGCCGGTGGCCAGCACCAGCTTGTTCGCGCGAATTTTCATGGTGCCTCCACTGGTTGGGGCCGTAGGGCGGATGTGGCGAAGCCATCTTCCGCCGTTGGTGTTGTGGGGTGGTGGAGGTCGCTGCGCGACTTCCACCCTGCGGGTCGGGTAGAGGGAGAGTTAACCAGCCAGCGCAGAGCTCTGCGCTTCAAACAACTCGCGAATGCCCTTGTCGGCCAGGTCCAGCAGCTGGTTGAGTTCGTCGCGGCGGAAGGCGTGGCCCTCGGCGGTGCCCTGGATTTCGATAAAGTGGCCAGCGTCGTTCATGATGACATTCATGTCCGTCTCGGCGCTGGAGTCCTCGGGATAATCCAGGTCCAGTACCGGCGTGCCGTCAAAGATGCCCACCGATACCGAGGCCACTTGTCCCAACAGGGGGCTTTTCTTCAAAAAACCGTCTTTGATCAGGCCGTTAATGGCGTCGGTCAGCGCCACAAAGGCACCGGTAATGGAGGCGGTGCGGGTGCCGCCGTCGGCCTGGATGACATCGCAATCCAGCGTGACCTGGCGCTCGCCCAGACCTTCCAGATCAATCGCGGCGCGCAGGCTGCGGCCAATCAGACGCTGGATTTCCTGGGTGCGGCCCGACTGCTTGCCCCGGGCCGCCTCGCGACCCATGCGCGAACCGGTGGAGCGCGGCAGCATGCCGTACTCGGCCGTCACCCAGCCCTGACCCTTGCCTTTAAGGAAAGGCGGCACGCGCTCTTCCACACTGGCGGTGCACAGCACCTTGGTGTGGCCGAACTCCACCATCACCGAGCCCTCGGCGTGCATGGTGTAGTGTCGTGTAATGCGGATATCGCGAAGCTGGTCGGGCTGGCGCCCACTGGGTCGTTGGCTCATGGTGTCCTCGGGTTTGAATTTGCCGCGATTATACGGATTCGCGCCGACCTTTGCAGAATGGCACAATTCACGCACCTTTCTTTCGTTTTATCAGGCAACCGGGACGCAACGCATGATCAAAAGCATGACCGCCTTCGCGCGACACGAAACCAGTGGCGAGTGGGGCTCGCTGGTGTGGGAAATCCGCGCGGTCAACCACCGCTATCTGGAAACTTTTGTGCGCATGCCCGACGACCTGCGCGGACTGGAGCAGACCGTGCGCAACCGCGTGGGCAAACAACTGGGGCGGGGCAAGGTGGAGTGCGCCCTGCGCTATCAGCCGGCCAGCGGCCCGCGCGGCGACCTGCAAATTGACGATGCCTTGGCGCAGCAGGTGATTGATGCCAGCGACCGCATCGGCCAGATGATGGGTGGCTCGCCCAGCCCCACACCACTGGATATTCTGCGCTGGCCCGGTGTAGTGCAGGAGCCCGAGAGCGACCTGGACAGCGTGCGCCAGGCGGCGGCCGATGGCCTGACAAAGGCGCTGGATGAACTGATCGACACCCGCCGCCGCGAGGGCGAGCGCATCGAGGCCATGCTGGAGCAGCGGCTCGACGGTATCGAGTCCATCGTCGCCGCCGTGCGCGATCGCCGCCCCCAGGTGCTGGACGCCATCCGCGACAAACTGCGCCAGCGGGTGGCCGATCTGGATGTGACCGTCAACGAAGACCGCCTGGAGCAGGAACTGGTGATGATCGCGCAGAAGCTGGATGTCGACGAGGAGCTGGACCGCCTCGAGGCCCACGTCGCCGAGACGCGGGATGTACTCAAGCGCAAGGAACCCGTCGGCCGCCGGCTGGACTTTCTGATGCAGGAATTCAATCGCGAGGCCAACACCCTGGGCTCAAAGTCCAACGATGCCGACACCACCCAGCACGCCGTCGACCTCAAGGTGCTGATCGAGCAAATGCGCGAGCAGGTGCAGAATGTGGAGTAACGGCTTTACGCCGCCAGATTTGGCTTGACCCGGCGGACATTGTCGGCCGCTTCTGCATACGCTTTATGATCGATATCCCATAATTCAACGGCATGCTGAATGTTCAACCAGAATTCGGGAGTATTGCCCAAAGCAGTGGCCAGCTTGATGGCCATTGGCGCGGTCAAGGTGCCTTTGTCATGCACGATGCGGCTTAAGGTGTTTCTGTGGACGCCCATGGCGTCAGCCAGTTCAGCGATTTCGATGCCCATGGGATCAAGGAATTCGGCAACCAGCATTTGGCCCACGGTGACCGGACGGCGCTTTGTGTTTCTCATCTCTTCATCCTCCACTAGCCCCTGTAATCATGGGGGTCCAAGTAAGTATTCTCTGCTGTTCCATCGCACCATTGGAATATCAGGCGATATTGTTTGTTTACCCTGATAGAGCACCAGCCGGACAGGGTTCCTTTCAGGTGCTCCAGCCGGTTTCCCGGAGGCGTTTTCAAGTCCAGTTCCTGAGTAGCCGCATCCAGAATTTGCAGTTTTCTGAACAGAGCGCCCTTAATATTACCTGGTATCTTTTTGTGGCGTTTGTCGTTCTCGTAGAACGCCTCAAGCCACTCATCCCTGAAATTGATGGCCATAGTACCTTCCTTGTAGATATTTTATGCACAGCATCGTTGTGCGTCAAGGTGAGTTATAGTAGCCGTATGGCGACAATAAATTCCAACTGCTAGACTGGCTGCAAATAAAAAAAGGGGGCAAATAACGATGACAAAACCCGTTTGGCCAGCCGTGCGGACGGCATTGCTTTATGCCGTGTTCGCCGGATTGTGGATCATATTTTCGGACATGCTTCTGGCGTACTTCATCGGTTCGCCCGATGACCTGACCCGAGCGCAGATTCTCAAGGGCTGGTTCTTTGTCTCGGTGACATCGGTGTTGCTCTTTTTTATGGTCTTGCAGGCCGTGCGCCAGATTGAGTCAACCAACGAACTCGATGACCTGACCGGCCTGGTGCGCCACCATACCTTTCAACGCGAACTCGAGGCTCTGCTCCAGCGCCGTGCGTCAGGTCAGGCAGTGGTGTTGATGTATCTCGATATTCGCTACTTCGCCAAGCTCAATCAGGCAGTGGGCTTTGACCGTGCCGACCGAATTCTGAGCGACTTTGCCGGGCGCCTGAAAGAGAACTACACCGCTGGCACATTGCTCGGCCGCCTCGGCACCGACCAGTTCGCCGTGGCCCGGCTCACCGGTGACAGTCGCGAACAGACCGAAGCCGCCATCAATCAGTTACGCCAGGTGTTCGACCAAAATGCCCGTGCTCACAATCAGGAACTGGAGAGCGCGCTGGGGGTCGCCACTGCTCCCATCGACGCCCAAAACGCCAAGGAATTGATGGCGGCGGCCAGCGATGCAGTGGGCAAGGCCAAAATGGCCAACCGCAGTGTTCAATTTTTCAACAAGGCCCTCTCTGAAGAAGAGTCGCAGCGGGAGGCGTTGCTGGAGGACTTGAGAGAGGCCATCGACAACGAATCCCTGACCCTGGCCTACCAGCCCCAATACGATTTGCAGAGTGGCAAAATTAATGGTGTGGAAGTTCTGATCCGCTGGAACCATCCCGAGCTCGGCTTTGTGCCACCCGATCAGTTCATCGTCCTGGCCGAACAAAACAACCTGATTGATCGAATTTCCTCTTTCGTTATCAGGAAAGCCCATCAAGAACTGGAGGAATCGGGACTGCTGGATAATTTGTACCGTGTCTCAATCAATATATCCGCTGTGGAATTCAACTCCACAGCGTTAATGAAAAAACTGGTGGAAGAAGTTAAAAAGGCCACCGGTCTGAGCGGCAAGCTGCAAATGGAGATCACCGAAACCGCCGCGCTCAGCGAGATGGGCAAGAGTACGGCCATCATCGAGCAGCTCAAACGCAGCGGCATCCGCTTTTCCATTGATGACTTCGGAACCGGCTACACCTCACTGGCCATCTTGCGTGACTTGCCTATCGACGAGGTAAAAATCGACCGAAGCTTTATCGACGGCCTGGAAAATGACCCCAAGGCGCACGGGATCGTCAAGGCTATTGTCGGCATGGCGCGAGGCTTCAATATGATCTGTGTCGCCGAAGGCATTGAAACCGAAGAGCAGCGCGACACTCTGGCCCAGCTCGGCTGCCACGAAGCCCAGGGCTATTTTCTGGCCCGACCGATGGATGTCAAAAAGCTGGCCGAAGTCCTTAAAAATCGAAGGACATGACCTGCCAGAGAACAGTAACCCAAAGTTACTAAAGAGTTACAGTGACTGTTCCCTGGAACCTGCCCATGTCGAGTCAGCGGGTCATTTCGACACAATCGCACGGTCGGCCGGCGCACCCTTGGCAAAATTGACCACGAATACGGCATCGAGCTCGCTATCGACCACCAGAGCGCGGTTGTTGGTGCGGTCCAGGGCAATCGATTCCAGCTCACTGAAGTTGATGCCGCTGCCGTTGTTGCTATCCGAAACGATCGTTCGGTCGCCGCTGGAGAGGTCAACCGCCATCACGACATCGGGGTCATTGTAGTCATAATCGATCACCAGAGCGCGGTTGTTGGCGCTGTCCAGGGCAATCGACAACGCAATACGGAAGTCGGGGCCGCTTCCGGTGCTGTTATCGGAGATGACCGTGCGGTCGCCGCTGGCGAGATCAATCGCGATCATGGCATTGAGGTCATAATCGGTCACCAGAGCGCGGTTATTGGCGCTGTCCAGGGCAATCGACAACGGCCAACTGAGGCCAGTGCCGCTGCCGGTATTGCTGTCGGAAACGATGGTGCGATCACCGCTGGCGAGATCAACGGCGACCAGGGCACCGAGGTCACTATCGCTCACCAGTGCGCGGTTGCCGGCGCTGTCCAGGGCAACCGAGCCCGGATTAATGAAATTGATACCGCTGCCGTTGTTGCTATCGGATAGAATCGTGCGATCGCCGCTGGCGAGATCAACGGCGATTACGGCATCGAGGCCATTATCGCTCACCAGTACGCGGTTGCTGGCGCTGTCCAGGGCAATCGATCGCGGAGTGCTGAAATTGATGCCACTGCCGGTATTGCTATCGGACACAATCGTCCGGTCACCGCCGGCGAGCTCAACCGCCACCACGGCATCGAGGTCACCGCTGAAGTCAGAATCGACCACCAGGACGCGGTTGTTGGCATTGTCCAGAACAACCGATGAAGAATTACTGATGTTGGGGCCGCTGCCGATTTTGTTATCGGACAAAATCGTACGGTCGCCGCTGGCGAGATCAACTTCGAATACGGCAGCGAGCTGGTCATCCACGACCAGAGCGCGGTTGTTGGCGCCACCCAGAGCAATCGACACCGGATTATCGAAGCGAGTGCCGTTGCTGGTGTTGTCCTCGGAGAGGACCGTGCGGTTGCCGCTGGCAAGATCAACGGCGACCACAGCATCGAGATAGCGATCGGCCACCAGAGCGCGGTTATTGGTGCTGTCCAGGGCAACCGACAATGGCCAAATGAAGCCAGTGCCGCTGCCGGTGTTGTTATCGGAGAGGGTCGCGCGGTTGCCGCTGGTAAGATCAACGGCGACCACGGTCTTGGGTCCGCGATCGACCACCAGAGCGCGGTTGTTCGCGCTGTCCAGGACAATCGACACCGGAGCACTCAAGTTGGTGCCGCTGCCGGTGTTGTCATTGGAGATGATGGTGCGGTCGCCGCTGGCGAGATCAACGGCGATCACGGCATCGAGCCCGTTATCGACCACCAGTGCACGGTTATTGGCGCCGTCCAGGGCAATCGACCGCGGAATATCGAAGTGGGTGCCGTTGCCGTTGTTGCTACCGGAGAGGGTCGTGCGCTCGCCGCTGGTGAGATCAATGGCGACCACGGCATCGAGGTCACCGCTGAAGTCATAATCGATCACCAGAGCGCGGTTGTTGGCATTGTCCAGCGCAACTGATACCGGATTACTGAGGTCGGGGCCGCTGTCGTTGTTGCTATCGGAGAGGATCGTGCGCTCGCCGCTGGCGAGATCAACGGCGACCACGGCATTGAGGCCGGAATCGACCACCAGGGCGCGGTTGTTGGCGGCGTCGATGGCTACACTTTCTACCGTTTGCAGTAGCTGCTCATTATCGAATCCCCGGCTGGCGGTGTCGGTATCGCCCGAATTCGACTCGACCATGGCATCGACGGTGATACTGGCCTGGCCAGCGATGTTGAGATCCGATAGCGTCCATTGCGCCGGATCACTCATGTTCTGCGTAAGCAGGTTGCTGTCGACATCAATGAAGTTGACGTCGGCGAACTTGACGCTGCCGTCGTCCGTGTCGCGGATTCGGCCCGAGATTGAGATGTCATCGACGCCGCCGACATTGGCGCCCGGCGTGGGGAAGGTCACATCGATGGCAAGCGGCGTGATTGGGTTGATCGCAACACTTACGCTCGCTTCATTGGAGGTCGCGCCCTTATCGTCGTCGACGGTGTAGCTGAAGCTGTCACTCTCGTCGAAGTCCGGATCCGGAGTGTAGGTAATCTCGCCGGTGCTGGTGTCGACGCTGGTACTGCCGTTGCTGGCACTGCTGGTGACGGTGACGGTACTTACATCGAGGTTGCCGTCAGCATCGCTGTCGTTGGTGAGTACATCGATAGTGACGCTGCTGTCCTCGTCGACGCTGGCGGTGTCGTCGACGGCGCTCGGCGTGGCGTTCGTCGGGGTGCTGGAGTCGCTGCCTTCATCTTCGCCTTCGCCGCTGCCTGCGCCATTGCCTCCGCCTCCGCAGGCGGCCAGCAGCAAGGCGAGGCCGAAAGCGATGATAAGGTGAATATTCGCGGAAGGAACTGGCGCAAAGCGTACAAAGTTCATGGATTGACTCCTGGATGGTCGGAATGCAATAGACCCTCTCCAGGATCAACGAGCCGCCCAACCTAGTGGGACAGGCAATCACTGTCAATAAACAGAAGCCAATCCTTCGACCCAGAAGATTTAAGACTAATGCCGATTTTTAGCCCGGCCAGGGGGAATTGAAAAGCTGGCCGAAGTCATTAAAAATCGAAGGACATGAAACAAAGTGAAAAGGAGTTCTCATGAAAAACTTGGAAATCGTTTATCTTTATAGGGATGCAGCCAATAATAAGCAGGTTGAGTCGGTTGTTATCGAGAATCTACAAGGACTGCCGCCAGAGGTTGTCTCCGAAGCAATAAAAGAGCGCTTCAAATCACAACAGTGCTGGCCTGATATTATCTACTTCCAACCCGAAGACCTCAGCTGGCCCACGGCTTATTTCGACGATTTCGATATGGAAAGCGGCGACCTGACGGTGCACGAGTTGGATGCCGTTTTCCCCACTGGCAAGGCGCCTACGCACTCGTTTTCGCTTTAAACTGCAGAAGTTGATCGAGGCTGCTTTTTAAATCTATTTTCAGTGCCAATAGGCTTAAGACATTGCCAAATGGTCTGGCATCCGACAATCTTAACTGAGTTGAGATCGAGGGCAGTTTAAAGTTATGTCAGATCAGCGGATTCTCCAGGCGGCCTTTGCTGAAGTAGGCCGCCTTCAAGTTCTGTACGACGATGCCATTCCGTGGGCTGAGATTGAAAAGGGCTTCGCTTTTAATGGTGCAAAGCACCACCTTGCCAGTAAAGCGATAGGAATATTCAAGCCTGCTGGCATGAAGCGGGGCGTGCTTAGTATTAAAACGGTAGTACCCAAGACAGGTCGAGTTAATATCTATAATGACCGACAAGCTTCGGATGAACTCTATCGTTATTCTCTTCAAGCAGGTGACTCTCGAGGCGGGAACAATCGATACCTGTGGCAGGCAAAGGAATTAGGTCAGCCGTTTATTTATTTTCATGGGGTATATCCAGGTTTTTATGCCGCTATCTGGCCATGCTATGTGGGAGAGATATACGAGCTGGGCAAAAAGAACTCTTATTGTGATATTTATGTAGGTCTTCAGGGGGGTGAAAGTTTATTGCCTTCGCTGGTAAATGGGCAATATCACATTCCTGACTCATTCGAGCGTCGTTATGCGGTGAGAGAGTCTAAGGTGCGTTTGCATCAATCTTCTTTCCGTCAGGCCGTGCTTGAGGCGTATGACAATAAATGTGCTATGACAGGACTTCCATCCCCTCAACTTCTTGATGCGGCACACATCATCCCTGATGCCTCTGTTCATAGTGAGGCCAGTGTTCGCAATGGCATTGCCCTGAGCAAGTTACACCATTCCGCCTTTGACAAAAATATGATCGGTATAGATCCAGATTTCCGCATACATGTCAGCGATAGAGTAATGCGCTCGGTAGATGGGCCATTGCTGGAGCAAGGAATAAAAGGACTGAACGGGAAAGTGATTACTGTCCCGAAAAACAATCACATCCAACCCAGTAGAGATTTTTTGGCAGAACGCTTTGACAGGTTTCGTCTTGAAAATAGCTGATTCGCTCTTTTTGTGTGCACCGCTTGTGAACTGGGTGTTACGATCCGGGTTTTTCCGAGTTTCAGGAGAGGACAATGGCCGAGACAGTAGATGATCTGACGGTAGAGTATTTTGAGGGCAGCCTGCAGACGGTGAAGGAGCTGGACAAGGAGGTGCTGACCAAGGGCGCCTGGGCCACGGTGATGTACAAGTATCAGGATCTGGATCGCGCCAGTGGCGAGTTCGACAAGGTCAAGTTCACCATTCGTCGCTACCAGAAGCGCAATGGCGTTTACATGCAGAAGTCCAAATTCAATATCTCCAGCGAAGATCAGGCGCGCAAGGTGATCGAGACTCTGCAGGGCTGGCTCGACGGGTAGTCACCGTGGCCACTGAGTTCCAGCGCGCGGTGCAAAAGGTAGTGGCCGAGGTTCCGGCGGGTCGCGTGGCCACCTACGGTCAGGTGGCGCGGCTGGCGGGCTACCCCGGCCGCGCCCGTGCTGTGAGTCCGGCCATGGGTGCCGAGCCCCGGCCCGCAAACCTGCCCTGGTGGCGGATTATCAACAGCCAGGGACGCTCCAGCATTCGCGGCGATGGCGGCCGGCGCCAGCTGGACCGCCTGGCGGAAGAGGGCGTGGAGTCCGTGTTGGGCCGCGTTGATCTGGCCCGCTACCAATGGGATCCGGTACTCGATGGCATGATGAACGATTTCATGGCGGGAGTCGGCGATGATGGATAAACCCTGGAGCGAAGCCTGCGAGCGCAACGCCGGTCCGATTGGCGATGTGCTGGCCGAGTGGTTTGCGCCGTTAATTGCGGGCGGTGGCCGGGTGCTGGAGATTGGCAGCGGTACCGGGCAGCACGCCGCCGCCTTTGCCGGGCGCTTCTCCGCGCTCCAATGGCAGCCCAGCGATGTACCTGCGCATCTGGAGGGCATCCGCGCCTGGACGCAGCCGGTTGAGAACTGCGCCGAGCCGCTTTCTTTGGATGTGCTGGATACCTGGCCGGACCTTCAGGTGGATGCCGCCTACACCGCCAATACCTTGCACATTATGAGCTGGCAGGCCGTCGAGGCCTGCTTTCACGGATTGGCGCGGACGGTGGTGCCCGGCGGTTTGCTGGCGGTGTATGGCCCGTTCCGCTTTGCCGGCGAGCCCTTCGCCGAGAGCAATGTGCAGTTTGATGCCTTTTTGCGCCAGCGCGACCCGCAATCGGGCATTCGCACGCTGGAGGCGTTGATGGAGTTGGCGCAAAAAGCCGGCTGGGCCTACCGGGGGCGACAAGCGCTGCCGGCCAACAACCACCTGCTCCTGTGGCGGCGACTTGAAAGCGTTTGAAACGCCCCTATTAAAAAGGGTTTGGTTCTCGTAAATTGCTGAATAAAAAGAAAAAATTTCATTTGAAATGACTTGAAACGCACTTGTCCGCACCCATTTAACGGTTAAGCCACACGGCAATCGATTAACCGAAAATGAGGAGGTGCAAGATGAGCCTGGCCCTTTACCAACCCTACGACCTGGTTTCCCAACTGAACAACGAGATGAGTCGCCTGTTTAACGCCCCCAGAGGCGATGGCGGCGAGGCGGAGGCCCGCAACGCCCAGTGGCGCCCGGCGGTGGATGTGCGCGAGAACAGCGAAGGTTACTCCATTGTGCTGGATGTGCCCGGGGTGAAGCCCGAGGACATCGAGATCACCGTGGACGACGGCGAGCTGGTCATCCAGGGCAGCCGCGAGGCCGCGGATAAGTCCGAGAGTGAAACTTTTTGTAAAGTGGAGCGCATCAGTGGAACCTTCTACCGCCGCTTCCGTCTACCTGACACAGCCAATGCGGAAGCGATTGCCGCCTCCAGTGAACACGGTGTACTCACCGTTCACATTCCCAAGCAGGAAAAGGCGCAACCGCGGAAAATTGCTGTAAAGGTTAACTCCTGATTCATTGATCTCCCTGAGTAGAGCGATTCGCCCGGCGCAAGCCGGGCTTTTTTTTGGTTTTTTTAGCCACAGAGGGCACTGAGTACACAGAGGGTTCTTGGTCATTGCGAGCGTAGCGAAGCAATCTGCCAGAATGTTCGTCCCGGCCCAGACTTAAAAGAGATTCCGGATAAGCGCTGTGCGCTTTCCGGAATGACAACGAGACTCTGCGTACTCTGTGCGCTCTGTGGCTAACCCACGCGGATCCTAAGCGGTTTAGCCGTCTTCGAGGAGGCTGCGCAGGTCGATGACGGCGGCGTTGGCGCGGGAGATGTAGGAGGCCATGACCAATGAGTGATTGGCGAACAGGCCAAAGCCGCTGCCGTTGAGCACCACCGGGCTCCACAGGGGCTGCTGGGTGCCCTCGAGCTCGCGGATGGTCTGCCGCAGGCTGATGGTGGCGTTCTTTTTCTCCAGTACCTGTTGGAAGTCGACCTCGGCGGCCTTGAGGAACTGGATCAGGGCCCAGGTAGAGCCGCGGGCCTCGTAGTAGACATCGTCGATTTCCAGCCAGGGCGTTTGCGTGGGCACTTCCAGTTCCGCACGGGTGGACTGGCGGGCGGATTCATCGCCGGCCAGGTCGGTGTTGAGCCGGCTGCGCGCGACGCTGGCGCTGAGCCGCTGGGACAGGGAGCCCAGGCGTTTTTCCACCAGCGACAGCCAGGAGTTCAGATTGTCGGCACGGGCGTAGAACTGGGCGTCGGGTGTGTCTTCATCGGACAGGCGGAGCAGGTAGTTTTCCAGCCGGTTCGCACTCTGGCGGTACTCGCCCTCGGCGGCGGGGAACATCCAGGCCTCGTCGTCCACATTCAGCTTGGATTCCGCCTCGCGCAATATCGTGTCCTCGGTGGACTGGCTCTGGGAGCGGCTGTAGTCATTGCGCAGGGCGCGGGCCATGTCCCGGGCCTGAATCAGCACGCCGTATTCCCAGTTGGGCATGTTGTCGAGAAATATGCTGGGTGGCATCAGCATGTCGTTGCGCAGGTAGCCGCCGGGTTTGTCCAGCAGCGTGTCGATGACGCCGATCAGTGTGCTGGTGGTGGTCGTGCCCACAACCATCGGGGTGCTGTAGCGCTCTACGGCCTGCATTTCGGGCTCGCGACTCCAATACCAGCCGACGGCGCTCAGAACCAAAAGCACCACGATCACGAGGAGAGAGAAAATATTCCTGAACTTGCTATGATGACGCTTTGACACGATCACTCCATTCCCGACGGGTGTTGTGGTTGTCGATATTCACTATTATGCGTTGCATAGCGGCGAAAGGGAAAGGTATGAAAGCGGTGAAACTCATCTCCAAAGTGATTCTCGGCCTGTTGGTGGTACTGGTTCTGGCAGTGATCGCCCTGGTGGTCTTGATAGACCCCAACGACTTCAAACCACAGATCGAGCAGGCGGTGTACGACAATACCGGCCGCGAGCTGACCATCGATGGTGATATCAGCTGGAGTTTTATCCCGCGCTTCGGCTTTAATGTCGGCCACACCGAGATCGCCAATGCCGAGGGCTACCAGGCCAGGGTCTTCGCCGAAATCGACGAATTCGATGTGGGCATCCAGATTCCACCGCTGCTCACCGGCAGCGTCGAGGTAGATGTGGTGTATCTCGATGGTCTGGTGGCCAATCTGGAGGTCAAATCCGACGGTCGCAGCAACTGGGACGATTTTGTCGAGGCCGACGGCACGCCGGATTCGGTCAAGAGCGGCCCCCGGGCCGCCACCGTGGAGCCGGAGTCGGGCGAATCGGGTCTGGCCAGCCTGCCACCGATTAGCCTGGGTGGCGTTCATATCAGCAATGCCCAGGTGAATTACAGCGACCTCAGCGGCGGTATGGCGGCGATGCTGGAGGATTTCGAGTTCAAGACCGGCCCCATTGTGCTGTGGGAGCCCATCGACTTCGAGGGCAGCTTCCGGGTGGAAAACCAGTACCCCGAGCTGCAGGCCGACTTCAGCTACTCGGGCACGGTGGTAGCCAAAGTGCTGGAGGATCAGTTTGCCCTCAACAATTTCAAGCTGGCTATGGACGCCAGGGGCGAACCGATCCCCAATGGCGCCATCAAGCTGAGCGTGGCCGCCGATGTGGCCGCCAATACGGCGCTGGAAAAGGCCGAGTTGCAGCAGCTGAAAATCCGCTTTGACGACACCACCATCGACGGCCAGGCCATGGTCGAGGGTTTCTCAGAGCCGGCCATCGACTTCAAGGTGGCCATCGACCAGCTCGACGCCGACCGTTACTTGCCGGAGCCCGCCGAGGCGCCGGAGCCGACGGCCTGGGAGGAGGAGCCCCCGCAAGATGTAGACACCGATCCCAAAATCGAATTGCCGCTGGTGCTGCTGCGCGGCCTGGATGTGGACGGCGAGTTCACCATGGGCCAGTTCCAGATCATGGGTCTGACCACCAGCGACATCAAGGCCGTACTCAGCGCCCACAATGGTGTGATCGACCTCAAGCCACTGGCGGTGTCCCTGTACGACGGTCAGTTTGACGGTGCGGTGCAAATCGATGCCACTGACCGCCTGCCGCGCTACGCGGTGACCGCCGATCTGGCCGGGGTTCAGGTTCAGCCGCTGCTGACAGACTTTGCCGATTTTGATCTGGTGGCCGGCAATGGCAATTTCGATCTGGACATTCACACCACCGGCGAGCGGGTGAGCGAGCTCAAGCGCGGCCTCAACGGCAACCTGTCGCTGGCCTTTGCCGATGGCAGCATCCAGGGCAATATTCGCGGCCAGCTCGACAAGTGGGCCGAGCTGATCGGCAAGAAAGACGAGCTCTACGCTGAGAGTGGCGAGACCACTACCTTCAAGACGCTCGACGCCAGCGCCACCATTGTCGATGGCAAACTGGTCACCAACGATCTGGACATGGAGAGTGGTGACCTGCGCGTCACCGGCGACGGCTCCTTCGATATCCCCACCGAGTACCTCGATTTTGTCTACACCCTGCACGCCGACGGCCAGAGCTGCCCCATTGGCATCCAGGGAAAGCTGATGGAAATCGACTACGCCAGGGCAGCCAAAAACGCCGTGCCCGATTGCGTGAAAGCGTTGCTCAATCAGCGCCTGGACGCCGAGAAGGAAAAGCTCAAGCGCGAGCTGGAGGCCAAAAAAGACGAGGCCAAAGCCAAACTGGAAGCCGAGGAAAAACGCCTGAGAGAAGAGGCGAAGCGCAAGGAAGCCGAGGCCAGAGCCGAGCTGGAGCGCAAGAAGCAGGAGGAAAAGGAAAAACTCGAGGACAAGGCCAAGGACGAGTTGAAAAAACTGCTGGATTTCTGACCAGACGGGATGGCGAGTACTTCCTTTGCCCAGCGGCTGCTGACCTGGCACCGGGTCAGTGGCCGCCACGACTTGCCGTGGCAGCGGGACATCACGCCCTATCGGGTGTGGGTGTCCGAGATCATGCTGCAGCAAACCCAGGTCACCACGGTCATTCCCTATTTTGAGCGCTTTATGGCGCACTTCCCCGAATTGTCTGACTTGGCCTCAGCGAGCCAGGACGAAGTGTTGCAGCTGTGGTCCGGTCTGGGCTACTACGCCCGGGGTCGCAATCTGCACAGGGCGGCGCAACTGGCGGTAGAGGAGCACGGCGGCGAGTTGCCCGAAAGCCTCGACGAGCTGCAGAACCTTCCCGGCATTGGCCGCTCCACCGCCGGGGCCATTCTCTCCATCGCCTGCGGCCAGCGCCAGCCCATTCTCGACGGCAATGTGAAACGGGTACTGGCCCGCCACGGCGCGATAGAGGGCTGGCCCGGCCGCACGGCGGTGGCCCGGGAACTGTGGGCACTGGCCGACGAGCGCACCCCCGGGGCGGCGCTGGCCGGGGAGTACGCCCAGGCGATTATGGACCTGGGAGCCACTCTCTGTACCCGCAGCCAGCCTCGCTGTGATGCCTGCCCGGTGAGCGAGGATTGCCGGGCGCTGGCCCTTGGCCACCCGGAGGCTTTTCCCGGCAAGAAGCCGAAAAAGGAAAAGCCCGTGCGCCGCACGCGCATGTGGCTGGTGCAGGATACCGGGGGGCGAATACTGCTGGAGCAGCGCCCGTCGAAGGGGCTCTGGGGCGGCCTGTGGGTACTGCCCGAACAGGACCCGGCCGAGTCGCCAGAGGACTGGCTGGCGGAGCGCGGCTGGCTGGACCGGAAGCCCGAGCCGTTGCCCGCCTTTCGCCACACATTCAGCCACTACCATCTGGATATCGAACCGCTGTGGCTGGCGGCGGTGGGGCCGGACAATCGCGTGGCCGAGCCCTCAGCGGAGCGGCCTCTGCAATGGTACAATCCCCGGCAGCCAGAGGGGGGCATTGCCGCACCGGTTGCCCGCCTGATTCGCAGCATAGAGCTAACAGGAGATTGAAATGAGCCGAATGGTACAGTGCGCCTACCTGCAGCGCGAAGCCGAGGGGCTGGAGCGTCCGCCGTGGCCCGGTGAACTGGGCAAGCGGGTCTATCACGAGATCTCCAAAGAGGCTTGGCAGGCCTGGCTGAGCCACCAGACCATGTTGATCAACGAGTATCGGCTGGTGCCGGTGGAGCCCAAGGCGCGAAAGTTTCTGGAAGAGGAAATGGAAAAATTCCTGTTCGCCGGAGAGGCGTCAAAGATTGACGGCTATGTGCCGCCCGAACAATAAGGCCTTGACTAAACGCCTCTGGGTCGGTTTAATACCGCCCCTCAAATGGCTCGATAGCTCAGTCGGTAGAGCAGTGGATTGAAAATCCACGTGTCGGTGGTTCGATTCCACCTCGAGCCACCACAAGACAGAAAAAAGCCCGGCCAGCGCCGGGCTTTTTTGTTTCTAACGGGTCCGTGCTACGCGGAAGCCAATATTGATGCTGTGACTGATAGATGCACCCTTGCCGCGATAGGCCGCACGCGAGTTCCTTGGATTGACGCCCCACGCACCGCCGCGGTAGACGCGCCACTTACAGCTTTCACTCGTCCAGGCGCTACCATCCGCCGGTGCGCCCGAGTAATTGTCATGCCAGCAATCTTCGGTCCATTCGTTGACATTCCCATTCACATCGTAGACCCCGAAAGCATTGGCCTCGAAACTGCCCACCGGCGCTGTCTTTTCGCTATCCCACTGACTGCCGCAGCCTCCACAGTTGGCGTTGCTTTGACCGACTTCGTTGCCCCACCAATAGGCGGTTGTGGTGCCGCCGCGGGCGACATATTCCCACTCCGCCTCCGACAGCAGCCTGTATTCCTTGCCAGTCTCGGAGGATAGCCAGGCGACAT
Organism: Pseudomonadota bacterium; assembly: GCA_051747425.1. Classification (GTDB taxonomy): domain Bacteria; phylum Pseudomonadota; class Gammaproteobacteria; order HTCC5015; family HTCC5015; genus HTCC5015. The sequence goes on along the minus strand of JBNJGD010000002.1, from coordinate 75,591 downwards.
ATTCCTGCGCGTCGCTCCAGGAGACATTGAAAACCGGTCGGTCTTCACGCCCCCAGCCCCTTCCATATATTTTTCCATCGAACGGCTCGTGCGAACAGCCATTGTCGGCGACACAGGCATCCCACTGAGCGAAAGTCACCTCATGAGTACCAACTGCCAGCTCGTAATCGATGGTAACCCGGTGACGCGGGGCTTCATTCTCATACTGTCGATTATACTGGTGGTTTTCCGAATCATCCGGGTCGCCCATCATGAACTCGCCGGAGGGGATTGTGACCATTTCCGGACAGTGCTCGCAGGCTTGGCCATTGGCAAGACGGTCACGAAATACCGAGGGCTCGTTTCCCTCCTCTGCCGCGCGGCTGGCGGAAACCGGGGACAGCATGGACAAAGCCAGCGACAGCCCAATCAACCGTGCGTATCCGTTGAATCTCATCATGACCGCCATCTCCTTTCATAAACTTGTGTGTGAGTCGCCACTCGTTTTCTCGACATTATTCAGCCGTATTGGGCAACGCTTCTCATACTCTACCGGCGACGGCGTTTCATTAGAACTGTACCGTCGTCTATTGTTGTAAAACATCTTCACCCCTGAATTCCACGGGATAACGCCTGCTGATAATAGATGCCTCTCTTTGTTCCATTGTGCGGGGCTGAAAGGTGTCTGGTTAACGGGTAGCGATTAACACTGCATGTTTCATTTTTGAGCACAAAAAAGCCCGGCCAGTGCCGGGCTTTTGCGTGTGGGAATAACCGGTGATCAGTCGCGGGAGCGACGCCAGCCGATCATCAAGAGAAGAGCAACAGAAATGAGCGGACCAAGGCTGCCGCCTCCACCTTTACCGGTAGCGCCGAAGAAGGGGTCGCCGCTGCCGCCACCACTGTTTTCTCCCGGAATGTTTGACTTAATTGGGAAGCTGTGTGATGCGAAGCTGCCATTGCGCGCAGCTTCTGTTGCGGCAACACCGTCTACAATACCGGCTCCGCAGCGATCTGTTGTACAGTCCCTGGGTGCATCGCTTACCTCGGTTGGAAAGGGTTGAGCCGTCCCCACAAGAATACTGTAGACATCGGCGGGGCTTAACAGATTGTTGGACTCCAGCATAAGTGCAATCAAGCCACTGACAATCGGCGCAGAAAAGCTGGTGCCTTGGGCAATCGTATTATAGGTTGATGAACCTGTTCCTTTTCCTATCCATGTACTATCACCGTCTGCTGCCAAATCGGCGATTGCGAAGGTGGGTGTAATAATGCCGGTGTTGCATTCTGGCCGCGAAATAGCGCTTCCACCGTCATCCTGGTCATCGACAAATCCATTGCCGTCAGTGTCGCAACCTTCTGCAAATGCAGAGCCACCGGGGGCGGAAATATCGACAAAGCTTCCAGTATTGGTGTAGTCGGTTTCACCGCCCAGCCGAGTGTTGGCGGCAACATTTATGGTGCCGGTGCAGTTGCCGGGCGCTGAAGCGTTGGCGTCATTGGCTTCATTTCCTGCGGCAGTGACAACAACAACGCCTCGCTTGTCGACAATCTCCCAGATCGCTTCACCTTCGGTGGGGGTGCAGTCTCCACCACCGCCCAAGCTCAGGTTGATTATGTCGGCAATGCTTCTGCTCATGCCGTCAAGGTTGACGGAAGGAACAGGGAGGCCGGCAGACCAGAGTGCGGCATCCATGATGTCGGAAATGTAGCCACCACACTTGCCCAAGGCGCGTGTCATGATGACCTCAGAGCCTGGGGCTATTCCGCTCATGCCGCCATTGTCTGCTTGGGCATTGATGATTCCTGTTACTTGTGCTCCATGCCAAGAGCTCATATCAGAGGCCTCACAGGCCGGATCTTCACTGAAGACACTATTGTTTTCTTTTTCAGATTGACTTACGCGGTCGCCCACATCGCTTCCATCATCATCAAAGCCATCACCGTCTCCAGCTGTACTGAAACTGCCATCCGCATCTGCTGAGATGAAGTCATTGCTATTGTAGACCTTGGTGGGCTGGTTGAAGTCAAAATCATCGTGGCGAGAGTAGCCAGTATCTACAACCGAGGTGCGGATGCCGGTGCCATTGGTTTGGGCCCAAGCCCCTGAAATATTAGCGGCTCCGGGGTTGGAGTCATTGCCCTGCAAATACCATTGGCGAGGGAAAAGTGGGTCAGTGGGAGTGCCATCGGCAAAGGCAGTTGGGTAGCGCTTGTAGTCGACATGAGCGTATTCAACATCACTCCTCGCATTGATGGTTTTTGCCAAATCTTCCAGCTCCCCGGGAGTGGGTTTGTCGGACAGTTGGACAATATCCGCTCCCAGGCCTGTTCGCCGCAGTTTGCGCAGGATGTAGCGCTTGCCTTCGGCCATGGCGCTCATCTTGTCCGGTGTCAGCTGTGCGGGTTGGCTTTTTCCGTCGCCCTCTACGGATTTCATTTTGACGATGATTCGGTTGCCGTAGTAGCGCTTGTCCAGGGTTTCAGTGGCGTGGGAGTTGATGGCGGTGCCAAGCAGCAACAATGACAGGGCGCTGAGCAGAGCGATGCGGTTCATTGGCGATTTCCTCGAGTTTCGTTGGGTGGCGATTGGACGCCTTCCCCGTTGGTAGCCATTTTATTAGCTGTTTAGCGCAACATTATAGGAAATGCACGCCAAACTCCACTGCAAAGGGCCTTTCGCGTCGGGTCTTTTACCGCCTGCGTCGCTGTGATGCGGCCCAAACAAGAAGCAGTGCGAACAGGCTGAAATCCTCAATTTGGCCGCCGCCACCGCTGTCCGAGAACGGACCCATGGCGTCGGGTTCGGGGTCCGGCGGCGGAGCGCTTTTGTCGGGGAAGGGGCGCGGGCTGAAATCGCCGCTTTGCAGAGCGATGGTTGCTGCATGGATGTCGAGCAGGCCGGCACCGCAGCGCTCTGTGGTACAGGGCCGGGCGCCGTCACTGACATCGGCGGGGAAACTGCGGACATTGTCCGTCAGGAGGCCGAGTATCTCCTGCGGGCTCAGCTCGGGATCTTCTTCCAGTAACAGGGCAATGGCGCTGGTGACCAGTGGCGCGGCAAAACTGGTGCCCTCGACAGCAAAAGTAGCCGAGTGTTGTGTGTCTTCAGTGTCCCAGTCCGAGGCCGTCGGGAGTTCGTTCAGTCCCTGGCCACTGGCGATGATGCAGTAGTCGCACATCTCGCTGTCCAAACTAGTGTCATTGCCGCCGGGGGCGGTGATGTCGATGACATAGCCGGTGTTTGTGTAAGCAGTTTCGGCACCGCTGTGGGTGGCGGCGGCCACATTGATGGTGCCGCTGCAATTGCCCGGAGCGGAGTTGGTCGCATCGCCTCCATCGTTGCCGGAGGCAGTAATGGTGACCACGCCCGCTTCAAGCAGCGCACTGTAGGTTTCCTGTTCGGTCTGTGTGCAGGCGCCGCCACCACCCAGGCTGAGATTGATGATGTCCACGGGTTCGTTGATGGGGGCAATGGGGGAGTGGCTGCCAATGCCAGCGGCCCAGAGGGCGGCGTCGGTGATGTCGCTGGTATAGCCGCCGCACTTGCCCAGCGCCCTTACCGACACTACGGTGGCGCCGGGGGCAGCACCGGCGATACTCTGCTCCTTGCCGTTATTCATGGTACTGCCATTGTCGGTTGATGCGGCGACAATGCTGCTGACCAGAGTGCCGTGCCAGCTGCTGTTTTCGCGGCTGCGGCAGCCCGGGTCGTTGCGAAATACCGGGTTTGTGAGCTTTTCGTTCTCGCTGACCCGGTCGCCGATATCCTCACCGTTGGGGTCGCGGCCATCGCCGTCACCGGCGGTGCTGTAGTCGCCGGCGGAGTCCGCGCTGATAAAATCCGGGCCGCGAAGAATGACATTGTCGTTGTCCTGATCGATGTGCCGGGTCCAGCCGGTATCAATGACGGCGATGCGCGCCCCGGCGCCGGTCAGTCCACCGGGTTTGCGTTGCCAGGCCTGATCGAAGCGGCTGGCAGCCGTCTCCCCGGAGCGCAAATACCACTGCAAGTTAAAACGCGGATCGTTTGGCGTGCCATCCTCGAGGGCGGCGGGATAGCGTTTGTAGTCGACATGAGCGTAGGCCACGCCGGGCCGCTGGCCAATTTCCCGGACCAGGGCCTCCATCGATTCGGGCGAGTGTTGCCCACTCAGTCTCAGGACATCGGCACCGAGAGCGGTTCGTTTGACGGTGGACAGGTATTGAGCAGAGGAGGGCGCGAGTTTTTGCAGTTGGTCGGGCGTCAAATCACCGGTTGCCGGGAGCCGGCGATCGTTGTCCATTTTGACTATGATGCGGTCGCCGTAAAACCGGGCATCCTGCATGGCCGCCTGGCTGACAAGGGCAGAGCAGAGAATGGCTATGAATACGATAGTTTTTGTCATCGGTTGCCCGTATCAATTTGGTTGCTATTGGGAGTATGCCATACTTGTAAAAAGGCATTTTGCCACTATCAATAAAGCCTCGGCACATTAATCAGGGTGTATATGCAACGCGCAAAATTCAAATTGGGACAGATAGTGACGCACCGAAACTACGGTTATCGGGGCATTGTTGTGGATGTCGACCCAATGTATGAAGGCTCGGAAGACTGGTATGAAGAGGTGGCGGTCTCTCGCCCCGACCGAAGTCGCCCCTGGTACCATGTGCTGGTGGATGAGCATGAGCACGAGACCTATGTCGCCGAGGAGCACCTCGAGCGCGACGAGTCGGGGCAGCCGGTCGTGCACCCGGATCTGGATCTCTTTGTCAGCGGCGATATCCGTCGCGGCTATACATCCCGTCACACTTTTAACTGATGCTGGGCGCGCTCAAGGAATGGTTCTCCGGTGAAGCCACCAACCCGGCCGCGGAATCTGATGACTACCTGATCCAGCGTGCCGCAGCCTTTCTTTTATTTGAAGTGGCTACGGCCGATCACACGGTGGCAGACAGCGAGCGGGACCAGCTGCTCGCCAGTGTTGTAGCCGCTACCAGCCTCAACCGCGATGAGGCCCGGGCGCTGCTGGATGAGGTCGAAGGAGACCTCGAGGACCTTACCTCGCACCATCGCTTTGTGCGCCTTCTGGTGGACAAGCTGGATTTGGCGGAACGCGGTCTTCTGCTCGAGCAGATGTGGCGTGTCGCCTATGCCGATGGCGAAATTGATCGCTACGAGGAGCACTTCATCCGCCGCGTCGCCGATTTGCTCTATTTGCCCCACAGCCGCTATATTCAGGCCAAGCTGACTGTACAAGAGTCACTATAACAACCAACCGCGCATAAAAGCGGACAGGCAGGGGAGCCGTGGATATCAACAACAACAGCATTGCCGGACAAATCAGTCGGCGCAAGACGCAGCGTTTGTATAAGGAAAACAGACAGGGCTTGTTGCTGTCTGTATTTGTGACTACAGCTGTCTGTGGCCTGCTCACTTTTCAGGTGGGCTGGCAAATGCCTTTGCTGTGGTGGTCGTTGGCCAATGCGATGATCCTGGTTCGCCTTGCAGTTTATTGCCGCTACCGCCGCAAGGTGGCTGATGCTTCGGCCGATTTCAGGCGCGCCCACAATGCTTTTGTCCTGTCAGCTCTGGCCTATGGCGTGGTCTGGGGGCTGGGTGCCGCCCATGTGGGCAGTCATGCACCGTTCGATTTGATGTTGCTGATTTTGCTGGTGTTGATCAGTCTTTCCGTTGGTGCCGTTCCCTATCTTTTTTACAGCATGCTGGCGATTGGCGGGTACATTGTCACCCTGATTGCCCCGCTCTGTGTCTGGCTTTTCTTTCAGTTTACCTACAACGAAACCCTGGCCGGGTTGACTGCGTTGGTGTTTGCAGTGAGTACCTATGTGATGGCGCTCAAGTTTCACCGTGTGACGACCGACAGTCTGCGCCTGGAGCTTGAAAATACAGCGCTCAGTGAGCAGTTGCTGGACGCCAATCGGGAGCTGAAAAAACTCTCGCGCACCGACCCCCTGACGGGCCTGCTCAACCGTCGAGCATTTGAGGAGAGCTTTGCCAGAGGGCTGGCGGCCGCGCGCCGTGAGCGCGAGTTCGTGACGCTGATGATGTTGGATATTGATCACTTCAAACCTTTCAACGATGAACATGGCCATATCGCAGGCGATGAGGCCATTGTCGCGGTGGCCGAAGCCCTGCGGCGCAGCTTCAAGCGACCCGGAGATCTGGTGGGGCGCTATGGTGGAGAGGAGTTTATTGCCTTTCTCGGCAAGACTGACCCAAAGGGTGCGGAAAAAGTGGCCGAGGCAGTGCGTCGGGATGTGGCAAACATCCATCGTCGTAGCCCCGGTTCGATACCCGGTGAGCTGACTTTAAGTATTGGAGTGGCCTGTGTAGGTGCTGATGAAGTCGGCGAGCTTCAGGATCTCATCGCCAGTGCCGACGAAGCGCTGTACCGGGCCAAGGAGCAGGGTCGGGACCGGGTGTTGTTCGCCTAGATCTTTTGCAGCCGGTAGAGCGCTACCTTGCCCAGCAGGTTGGGCATCCAGTTCATGCCGGTGCGTGTCGCGTGATCGTTGTCCGCCACCACGCGTTCGAGAATGCGGATTCCCTTGTCGCGACACAACGCCTCAAAATCCCGAATAGTACAGAGGTGTATATTGGGTGTCTCGTACCAGCTGTGGTCGAGTGCTTTGGTCACGGGCATGTGGCCGCCAAAGGCAAACTGCAAGCGGCCGCGGATGTAGCCCATGTTGGGAAAGGAAATGATGCCCTCCGCGCCAATGCGTAGCATTTCCAGCAGAGCCTGGTCGGTTTTGCGCAGGGTCTGCAGGGATTGGCTCATGACCACATAATCAAAGGACTGGCTGCGCAGCGAGCCCAGGTCTGACTCAATATTCCGCTGAATCACATTCACCCCGCGCTCGGTGCACAGGGTAATGGCCTCCGGGTCGATTTCCACGCCGTAACCGCGCACCTGGCGCTCGCGGGCCAGATGGTCGAGCAGGGCGCCGTCACCGCAGCCGAGATCGAGCACCCGGCTGCCAGGGCGAATCCAGTTGGCAATAATCGCTTGGTCGGTGCGCAGGCTAGACATCGATATTCTCCAGGTAGGCGCGCAGGGTGTTGGTGTAGTAAGGCGTGTCCAGGAGAAAGGCGTCGTGACCATTGGGGCTGTCCACTTCGACATAAGTGACATCCCGCTCGGCTTCGAGCAGCGCCGAGACGATTTCCTCGGAGCGCTCGGGCTGAAAACGCCAGTCGGTGGTGAATGAGGCGACATAAAATCCGGCCTGACTGCGCTCGAGGGCGTTGGTCAAATTACCGCCGTAGTCCCGGGCCGGGTCAAAATAATCGAGCGCCTTGGTCATCAGCAGATAGGTGTTGGCATCGAAGCTGGCAATAAATTTCTCGCCCTGGTAGCGCAGGTAGCTCTCCACCTGGTACTCCGCGCCAAAGTCGTAGTGCAGTTTGCCGCGCTGCAGCTGGCGGCCAAATTTTTCGCCCATGGCGTCATTGGAAAGATAGGTGATATGGCCGAGCATCCGGGCCAGCATCAGGCCCCTTTGGGGGACTTTGCCCTCGCGCAGGAAATGGCCGTCGCAAAAGTCCGGGTCGGTGAGGATGGCTTGCCGCGCCACTTCGTTGAAGGCGATGTTTTGCGCCGTCAGGTTGGGAGCTGCGGCAATCACAATGCAGTGGCGAATCAGTTCGGGGAGGTCCACGCTCCACTGCAGCGCCTGCATACCACCCAGGCTGCCGCCGGCCACTGCGGCCCACTGTGAAATACCGAGATGTTCCATCAGCCTTTTCTGGCTGCGAACCCAGTCGCGGACGGTGAGCAGAGGAAAGTCCGGCCCCCAGTATTCGCCATTGTCGTCGCGCTGGCTGGATGGCCCCGTGGAGCCGTGGCAGCCACCCAGGTTGTTGCTGCAGACGACGAAAAAACGGTTGGTGTCGATGGCCTTGCCCGGGCCAATGGCGGCGTCCCACCAGCCCGGACGCTTGTCGTGCTCACTGTGGTAACCGGCGGCGTGGTGGCTGCCGGAGAGGGCGTGGCAGATAAGGATCGCATTGCTGGCCGATTCGTTGAGCTCGCCATAGGTCTCGTAGACCAGGTCGAAACCCTCCAGTGTGCGGCCACAGTCCAGCGGCAGCGGCGATTCGCTGCGCATTACTTGAGGCTGGACAATGCCAACGGAACGAGGGTCTGCAGAGTCGGTCATTGGTGGCGGTTTGGCTCTGTGGGTACAAGCGCCCGATTTTGTCACGAACTGCCGTCCAGACCAAACGCTTCGGGGCAGTAAGTCTTCAGCCAGTCAGGCGCTGTGTCCCTGGGGCAGTTAACGGCAAACCGCTTGCTTCGGCCGGCGCGCCCCGAGACGAGTTCCACACAACTCGGTGCGACGCCAAATTGCTTGGCCAGCCAGCGCTGTATATGTCGGTTGGCCTTGCCATCCACCGGTGGCGCGGTAGTCCGCAGACGAAGGGTGTCGGCGTAAAGCCCGACGATTTCATCGCGACTGGCCCTGGGCTGTACGGTCAGTTTCAGCAGCCAGCGGCCCTCATCCCAGGTTGCCGGATCAGCCACCGAGAAGCAGTTGGCCAAAGGCGATTTGGCCCGCGTAGAGAAGGATCAGCACAATCATGGGCACGATATCAATGGTGCCGCCGATGGGTTTGATGAGACGCCTCAAGGGTGCCATCAGTGGTGCCGTCAGTGCGTTGATGAAGAGCCTTGCCGGGTGATACGGCGTGGGAGATATCCAGCTCAGAATAACTTCGGCAATGATCAGGTAGATAAAGGTTTTGAATACCAGCTCGCCGATAAAATACAGGCTCATGACGCTGATGGCCGGCGCTGTTACGGCGACGCCGCGAAACTGGGCGTAGAGAAAAACCTTGCCAATCATGAGCAGAATAATAACCACTATCGCCGCCGTATCCTGTCCACCTATTTGCGGCAGCACCTTGCGCAACGGAGCGAGCACCGGGTCGGTGATCTGCACGATGGCCTGAGAGACGGGGTTGCGATAGTCCGCACTCAGCCACTGGGCGAGGAAGCGAAGCAATACTGCGCCCGAGAAGAGAAAGAGCACGGTGTCGAGGATAAAAAACAGGGCCTGGGTCATGGGGGCTATTCTCCCTTGAGCTGTTCGGCGAGTTCGCTGGCGCGATCCCGGGCGGCGGTCATGGCGACTTCGACGGTGCCGTTCAGATCGGCGGCCTCAAAGGCGGCCAGGGCGGCGGCCGTGGTGCCGCCCTTGGAAGTCACTTTTTTTCTTAAAGTAGCTGCGTCGTCGCCGCTGTCGCAGACCATGCGAGCGGCTCCCAGTGCGGTTTGCCGGGTCAGTTGCTCGGCTTGCTCGGGACTGAGGCCGAGTTTGACCGCCGACGCCTGCATAGCCTCGATAAAGGCGAAGAAGTAGGCCGGGCCGGAGCCCGAGACGGCGGTGACGGCGTCGAGTTGGGCTTCCTCGTCCACCCACAGGGTCAGGCCGGCGGCGCCGAGAATTTGCTCGGCCAGCTCAGCCTGTTGTGACGACACCTGTTTGTTGGCGTAGAGCGCTGTGGCGCCAACTTGCAGAAGAGCCGGCGTATTGGGCATGCAGCGAACGATAGGGGACGGTGCCCCCAGCCAGCGGTCGAGGGCGGCGACGGGTAAGCCTGCGGCGATGGAGATCAAAAGTGCCCCGGAGCGGGTCAGTGGCTCGGCCAGTGGCTGGACGACCTCGCCCATCATTTGCGGCTTTACAGCCAGGACAATGGCGTCACAGCCTTCGATCGCGGCGGCGTTATCCGACTCAGTGGCGATAGAAAAGTCACGCTCCAGCCCCTGGCGGGTCGTCTCGTTGGGGTCGGCGGCGCGGATGGCCTCGGCGGGGTGACCGTTGGCGATAAGTCCGCCGATCAGGCTGCGTGCCATGTTGCCGCCGCCGATGAAACAGATGTTTGCGGTCATGTTCTTGCTCCAAAAATGTCGCTGCCGATGCGCACGAGGGTGCTGCCCTCGGCGATGGCCGGTTCCAGGTCGCCGCTCATGCCCATGGACAGGGTGTCCAGTGTATGTGGGGCCGGGGCGTGCTTTTTCAAATCGTCGAGCAGTTGTCTCAAGCGGGCGAAGCTGTTTCGCTGCTCGCTCTCGTCCTGACGCGGCATGGGAATGGCCATCAATCCGCGCAGCTCTACATTGGGCAGGCCCTGAATCTGTTCCGCCAGTTCGGCCAGGACTTCCGGCTCCACGCCACCTTTTTGTTGTTCGCCGTCCAGATTGACCTGCAGGCAGAGGCTCAGCGGAGGGAGGTCGTCGGGGCGCTGTTCACTCAGGCGCCTGGCAATTTTGAACCGGTCGACACTGTGCACCCAGTCGAAAAGCCGGGCGATGGTCGCCGTCTTGTTGGACTGGATCTGGCCGATGAAATGCCAGCGAATGTCGTCGAGGTGCTCCAGCGCCGCGATTTTCTCCTCGGCGTCCTGAAGGTAGTTCTCGCCAAAATCCCGCTGTCCCTCGCGGTACAGTGCCTCTACCATCCAGGCGGGCTTTGTCTTGCTGACAGCGAGTAGAGAGACTTCCGTTGCAATGCCGTAACGGTTCCGGGCCGATTCGATTCTCTGGCGCACGGTCAGCCAGTTGTCGACAATCTGATCGCTTTCGTGTGACATCGCTTGTGGTTAGGCCTTCAGGTATCTATGATTTAGCCACTGCTGAAAAATAAGGCGTCGCTGCAGTCAGTGGCGCGAAACACATTCTAACAAGCGGGGAAGACGATGGATATTGCGCAGCTACTGGCATTTGGCGTTAAAAATGGCGCCTCTGACTTGCACCTCTCTGCAGGTCTGCCTCCGATGATTCGTGTCGACGGCGATGTGCGCCGGATCAATGTCGATTCGCTGGACCACAAGCAAGTTCACTCGATGGTCTACGACATCATGAACGACAAACAGCGCAAGGATTTCGAGGAGTTCTGGGAGACCGACTTTTCCTTCGAGATCCCCAATCTGGCGCGCTTCCGTGTCAATGCTTTTAATCACAACCGCGGCGCCGGTGCTGTATTCCGGACCATTCCCTCCAAGATTCTGACCCTGGAAGAACTGGGTGCGCCCAATATTTTCAAGGAAATTTCCGAGTTCCCCCGCGGCGTTGTGCTGGTCACCGGCCCCACGGGCTCGGGTAAATCGACCACGCTGGCGGCCATGGTCAACCACAAGAACGAGACCGAGTACGGCCATATCCTGACCGTGGAAGACCCCATTGAATTTGTTCACGAGAGTAAACGCTGTTTGATCAACCAGCGCGAGGTCCACCGCGACACCCTCGGCTTTAATGAAGCCTTGCGCTCGGCTTTGCGGGAAGATCCGGATACTATCCTGGTGGGCGAGTTGCGCGATTTGGAAACCATTCGCCTGGCTTTGTCTGCCGCTGAGACAGGTCACCTGGTTTTTGGTACCTTGCACACCAGTTCAGCGGCCAAAACCATTGACCGGATTGTCGATGTATTCCCGGCGGCCGAGAAGGACATGGTCCGGTCAATGCTGTCGGAGTCTCTGCGGGCGGTGATTTCCCAAACTCTGATGAAGAAAAATGGCGGCGGTCGGGTCGCCGCCCACGAGATAATGTTGGGCACACCGGCGATCCGCAACCTGATTCGTGAGAACAAGGTGGCCCAGATGTATTCGGCCATCCAGACTGGCCAGGGTCAGGGTATGCAGACACTCGACCAGAACCTCAAGGAACTGGTGGAACGCGGTCTGGTGAACCGGGAGACGGCACGCACCAAGGCGGCCAACCCTGATTCGTTGTAGTTTTCTGACTGATTAAAGAGGTTCACTAATGGATCGCGAGAAGGCGATAAAATTCATGCACGACCTCCTTCGCATGCTCAAGGCGAAGGGGGGGTCGGATTTGTACATAGCCGCCGGGGCACCTCCGTCAATGAAGATCGACGGCAAGATGACTCATGTCTCCAACCAGAAACTCAGTCCTGCGCACACCATGGACCTCACGCGGTCCATCATGAACGACAAGCAGCTCGGCGAGTTCGATGCCAGCAACGAGTGCAACTTCGCCATCAGCTTGCCGGGAGTCTCGCGCTATCGTGTGAATGCCTATGTACAGCGAGGGTCGGTGGCCATGGTGATCCGTGTGATTACCGCCGATATCCCCCGTTTTGAAGACTTGAATCTGCCCGATGTGCTCAAGGACATCGCCATGACCAAACGGGGGCTGGTGATTTTCGTCGGCGGCACGGGTTCGGGTAAATCGACTTCGCTGGCGGCCATGGTCGACTATCGAAACGAGAACAGCTTTGGCCACATCATTACCATCGAAGACCCGATCGAGTATGTGCACAACCACAAAAGCTGTATCGTCTCCCAGCGGGAAGTGGGCACGGATACAGAGAATTGGGAAATCGCACTCAAGAACACTTTGCGTCAGGCGCCCGATGTGATTCTGATTGGCGAGGTTCGCGACCGCGAGACCATGGAGCACGCCATTGCCTTTGCCGAAACCGGCCACCTCTGCCTGTGTACGCTTCACGCCAACAGCACCAACCAGGCCATGGACCGGATTATTAACTTCTTCTCCGAAGAGCGCCGCAAGCAGTTGCTGATGGATTTGTCGCTCAATCTGAAGTCGGTGATTTCCCAGCGCCTTTTGCGCACCGTGGATAACAAGGGGCGCCGCGCCGCGGTTGAAATCCTCATCAATACGCCGCTAATGGCGGACTTGATGCTCAAGGGCGAAGTGCACGAGATGAAAGGTTTGATGGCCAAGTCCCGCGAGGCGGGCATGCAGACCTTTGACCAGGCTCTGTTCGATTTGATTGAAGAGGGAGCGATCAGCGTCGAGGAAGGCATGCGCAACGCCGACTCGCTCAACGATCTGAGGTTGCGCCTCAAGCTCGAGGGCGGCAAGGCCAAAGACAGTGACTTGATGGACGATATTGGGGGCCTGAAGATCGAAGGCTCGGACGAAGACTAGAGGCATTTATGAGCACAGCGCTTGACCCGTACCTGAAACTGATGGCCGAGAAGGAGGCCTCTGACCTCTTCTTCACGACAGGGGCCGCGCCTTCGATGAAGCTCGAAGGCGACATGAAGGCGGTGAGCAAAAACAAGCTGGCGCCGGGCCAGACGAAAAAAATTGCCTACAGCATTCTCAGCGAGGACCAGATTGAAACCTTCGAGGAGGAGTTTGAGCTCAATGTAGGCCTCAGTCGTTCCAATATCGGCCGATTCCGGGTCAATATCTACAAGCAGCGCGGCGAAGTCTCCATGGTGATTCGCTACATCAAGTCGCGCATTCCCTCTGTAGAGGAGCTGAACCTGCCCGAGGTGCTCAAGGACCTGATCCTGGCGCGCAAGGGGCTGATTTTGATGGTGGGCGCTACCGGTTCGGGTAAATCGACCACGCTGGCGGCCATGATTGACCACCGAAACGCCACCACGGCGGGCCACATTCTGACGGTGGAGGATCCTATTGAGTTCGTCTACGAGCACAAGCGTTCCATCGTCGGCCAGCGCGAAGTGGGTCTGGATACGCACTCCTACGAGAACGCTCTTCGCGAGGCCATGCGCGAGGCGCCCGACATGATCCTGATCGGCGAGATTCGTGACCAGGAATCGATGGAGGCGGGCATTACCTACGCCGACACCGGCCACCTGTGTGTGAGTACGCTGCACGCGGTCAACGCCAACCAGGCGCTGGACCGGATCATCAACCTGTTCCCGCCCGAGCAAAAAAACCAGATCCTGATGGATTTGTCGCTCAACCTGAAAGCCATTATCTCTCAGCGCCTGGTGCCGACGAAAAATGGCAAGGGGCGCATCCCGGCCGTCGAGATCATGATCAACACACCCTATATTCAGGAACTGATCCGCAAGGGCGAGATGCACGAGATCAAGGAGATCATGGAAAAGGGTGGCCAGGAGGGCATGCAGAGTTTCGATCAATCCCTGTTCGAGCTGTTCAAGCACGGCAAGGTGGACATCAAGGACGCGCTCAACCACGCCGATTCGCGCACCAATCTCGAGTGGAAGATCAATTTTGGCGGCGGTTCAACCGGCTTGTCGCAAAAGAAGAAAAAACAGGAAGACGACGACCTCGAATTTCCCAGCGACCTCGATATTTAAGTCGTTACGACTCGATGATGATCTGCTTGCCCGGCAGGGACCAGCCGCGGTAGGGGTCGTTTTGCCCCGAACCCAGGGAGCGATCGCCATCCAGGGTAAAACGCTCGCCGGTACTCACCCAGACGCGCCCCAGTGGCTCCCGGCCGATAATGCCGGCGGGACCTTCGCAGAGCGCGTACAGCGCCGGTTCCAGGGAAAGCTCTTTGGCTTCAATCAGTTTTAATGTCAGTGGCAGCAATGCCCCGAGCGCCATGGCGCCAGGCGCCGTAGCGGGGAAAGGAGCCAGCTTGTCGTCGACGCTGCAGGGGCGGTGGTCGGAGACGATGGCGTCGATGATGCCCTCGTCAATGCCGCGAAGCAGGGCCTGGCGGTCGCGTTCGCTGCGCAGTGGCGGCGCCAGATGGCAAAGAGAGTTGAAGCCGTCAATGGCGTGCTCGTTAAACACCAGATTGTGGATGGCGACATCGGCGGTGACTGGCAAGCCGCGACGCTTGGCGTCCGCGATGAGTTCGACGCCGCGGGCCGAGGAAATGCGGGCGATATGCAGGCGCGACCCGGTGTCTTCGATCAACTCAAGCAGCGTGCACAGGGCGCTGGTTTCAGCGGCGACGGGGATGCCGTTGAGTCCCAGGCGGGTGGCCAGCGTGCCGGCATGGGCGCAGCCGCCCCCGGAGAGGACGGCGTTGCTCGGATGCAGATGGAGTCCCAGGCCCGTACTACGGGCGTATTCCAGTGTGCGCTTGAGAGTACAACTGTCGCTCCACAGCCGCCCCGCGTCGCTGGCGGCGATGCAGCCGGCGGCCTTGAGTGAGGCCAGTTCGCTTAACTGCTGTCCTTCAAGGCCCCGGCTGGCCGCGCCGAGAGGCAGCACTTCAGGCACTGCCTGTTCAGACTCAACCACCAGAGTGGCCCGGTCCGCAATTTGACCGAGACTGTCGGGCTGCAGACAAAAACGGGTCACGCCCGTGGACCGCGCTGCATCCAACTCGGCTTCCAGGTCGAGGGAGTGTACGGCGAGGTCGGTAATGCCGGGCAGTATCAGCCAGTCCGACGGCCTCTGAGCGACGGCGTCGGCGATGGAGTCGGGGGGGCGCACCGAAGTCTCTTCAATGTGGCCCTTTTGATAGTGGCGCAGGCTATGCAATGACTCAGACATGGCTGCGTTCCCTCTGCCGGTTGCCCAGGCACATGGACATCACTGCCATGCGCACGGCAATGCCGTTGGTGACCTGTTCCAGAATAACCGACTGGGGCCCGTCGGCTACTTCCGGGGCAATTTCAACGCCCCGGTTGGTCGGCCCGGGGTGCATGATCAGGGCGTCCGGTCGGGCCAGGGCCACTCGGCGGGTGGTCAGGCCGTAGTCGCGGAAGTATTCGTTTTGAGAGGGCAGCAGGGACGAGCCCATGCGTTCGCGCTGCAGGCGCAGCATGATGACGACATCGAGACCGTCCAGGGCGCGATCGAAGTCGTGCCAGCAGGTAACGCCCAGTTGTTCGACTTCCCGGGGTAGCAGGGTTTGCGGGCCGATCAGGCGAATGTCGCGGCAGCCGAGTGCGCGCAGTGCGTGAATCTGTGAACGCGCCACCCGGGAGTGGAGGATGTCACCGACGATGGCGACAGACAGTTTGTTGATATCGGGCTTGTGGCGGCGAATGGTGAAGATGTCGAGCAGCGCCTGTGAGGGGTGGGCGTGACGCCCGTCGCCGGCGTTGATCACGCTGATGTGTGGCGCTACCTGCTGAGCCAGAAAGTGTGCCGCACCGCTCTCGGCGTGGCGCATCACGAACATGTCCACCTGCATGGCCTGCAGGTTCATGATGGTGTCGAGCAGGGACTCGCCCTTGGCGGTGGCCGAGTTGCCGATATCGAGGTTGAGCACATCGGCGGAAAGGCGCTTGGCTGCGACTTCGAAGGTGGTCCGGGTACGCGTGCTGGCCTCAAAGAAGACATTGGCCACGGTTTTGCCGCGGAGCAGGGGGACTTTTTTGATTTTGCCATCCTGGCGGTTGAAAAAGGTCTCTGCCGTATCGAGGATCCGGCTGATCAGGTCGGCGTCGAGGCTGTCGGTATCGAGGAAGTGCTGCAGTTCGCCGTCGGCGTTCAGTTGGGGGTTGAGTTCCGTGCCGAAGGGCGTCTGCATTACTCTACAATCTCGTACTCAAGTGGCTCGGGCCCGCTTATCTTAATATATTGTGCGGCCTCAAGGGTAACCGATTTGCCGCAGAAGTCCGCCTGAATGGGCAATTCGCGCCCGTCACGCTCGAGCAGGGTGACCAGAACGACTCGCGACGGGCGGCCAAAATCAAACAATTCGTTCAGGGCGGCGCGAATGGTGCGGCCGGTAAACAGTACATCGTCGACCAGAAAGACGGTTTTACCCTCGATATCGAAATTGATGTCCGAGGGCAAGACATTGGGGTGCAGGCCCTTCTGGGTAAAGTCATCGCGGTAAAAGGTGATATTGAGAGAGCCCAGGGGCAAATTGCCGGGAAGCTTCTCCCGAAGCGCACGGGCGGCCCAGGCGCCGCCGGTGTGAATGCCGACAAGAACGCTGTCCCGGTCAATAACCGGTGCCAGTTCATTGGCGAGTTTGTCGATAAGGGGTTGGCAATTCATGTGGTTTTATCAAGCCAGCGCTGCAGGATAATGGCGGCTGCCAGCTTGTCGATGTCCTCTTTTTTGACTCTCCGGCGCAAGTCTCCGGCGGCTCGCTGGTGACTTAAGCTGCTCTCGGCCTCCAGGGAGCTGGCCCGTTCGTCCTGCCAGTGTATCGGCCCATTGTAGCGCTGTGACAGCGTATCGCGAAATTTGCGCACCGTTTTGGTCAGGGCGTGGTCACTGCCGTCGCGGTTGAGCGGTAGTCCAATGACAATGGCGTCGGGCTTCCACTCATTGATGACTTTGTCCAGGTCTGTCCAGTTGGTCTGGTCGGGACGGTTGTCGAGGGTCGAGAGGGGGGTTGCCGAGCCGGTTAATGTCTGGCCGGTGGCCAGGCCGATGCGGCGCAGGCCGAAGTCGATACCGAGCAGGGTGTTCACGCGTGACCCGCGCTGCTGATGAGGTGGATGTCGACGCCCAGCGCGCTGGCGGCGGCGGCCCAGCGCCGGTCGGCGGGGATGTCGAAAATAATCCCCGGGTCGGCGGGACCATGGAGCCAGTCGTTGCCGAGTATTTCGGACTCGAGCTGCCCCGGTGCCCAGCCGGCGTAGCCCAGGGCCACCAGGCAGCGCTGCGGACCCCGCCCGCGAGCCATGTCCTCAAGTATGTCGAGGGAGGCGGTGAGCGCCAGATGCTCCGAGAGCACTTCGGTGCCTTCCCAGCAGTACTCGGGGCGGTTGGGGTGGAGAATGAACCCTTGGTCCTGCTGAACCGGGCCACCGATATAGAGCGGGGTCTGGTTGTGGCGTTCCAGTTCGGGTGTATCAATGTCCAGTTGGTCGAGCAGCTCGCTGACGCTGTGGTCAGTGGGGCGGGTGAGGGTAATGCCCATGGCGCCCTCCTGTTCGCCGTGTTCACAGATCAGGGTGACGCTGTGGGCAAAATCCGGATCGCCCATTTCGGGCATGGCGATAAGGAAGTGGTTGCTGAGCGATTCCATTATCGGGTCTCCAGTCCACTGCTGGTGAAAGACCAGGTGCGGACGATTTCGATGTGTTCTGCCTGCTCGCGCAATTTTTCCGGAAAGGGCTCGAAGGGGGTGGCCAGGGCGACGATACGGCGTGCCGAATCGTCTAGCACCTGGTGCCCGGAGGAACTGAGCAGCTTGACCTCGACCAGCTGGCCCCTGTGGTTGAGCTCGACTTCGAGCAGGAGCTGGCCGCTAAGGCGGTTGCGCCGGGCGGCGTCGGGCAGGTTCATATTACCGATTCGCTCGATTTTTTCGACCCAGCGAGCCATGTAGGGAGCGGCCGTGTAGGCCTGGGTCCGGGCGGTCAACTGCAGTTTGCGCGGCCGCTTGGCGTAGGCCTCCCGGGCGGCGTTCAGTTCGGAGCTCATCTGGGCAATTTGCATGTCCAGGTCGGCCAGGTCGCGACGCTTTTCAAGCGGCGTGTCTTCCGTTTCCTGCAGGTTCTGATCGTCGACTTTTTGTTCGGAATGCAGCCGGGTCAGAACAATGGACTGATTGACCGGTTGTGGCTCTGGCTTGGCGGCTTCAAGGGGAGCCGGAGCAATTCCCTGCTTTTCATTGGGAGCCAGCGCGGTGAGTGGTGAACTGGGGCGGTCCCGGTCGTCGCTGCTGCCGCCACCGTCCTGGCTTGACTGGGCGAGGTAGTCTGCCTCCTCGGGCTCGCTCTCTGTGGCGCTTTGCACGAGGATGATCTCCAGCGAGGGCGGGGGGACGATGGCGGCTTGCTCTTCCTGCTCAAAAACCACGCCAAGAATAACAATGGCGTGGAGGGCGGCGGCGAAAAATAGCGCCAGACTGAGTCGGTCGCCGGCGCTGGCAGAGTGATTTGGTGTCAGCGCGGTGGCGCTCATAGGGTGTCCCGTGTTTTGTCTGGCAGAAAGTCTATCGGCAAACGGGGGCGTTTGTCAGTGTTCACAATTGGCGCTCTATGGCGTCGAGCAGGTCGCCGGCAATGTCCAGCCCGCACTGGGCGTCGAGCTCGCGTATGCAAGTGGGGCTGGTGATGTTGATTTCGGTCAGGCAGTCGCCAATGACATCAAGGCCGGCGAAAACTATGCCGCGCTCGACCAGCATGGGGCCGACAGCGTCGGCGATTTCGCGGTCTCGCGTGGACAGGGGGCGTGCCTCGCCCCGCCCGCCGGCGGCCAGGTTGCCGCGGTTCTCGCCCAGACTGGGTATCCGGGCCAGGGCGTGATCCACGGGCTGTCCATCGACCATCAGGATGCGCTTGTCGCCATCGCTGATGGCCGGGAGATAGCGTTGCACCATCAGCCGTCTGCCACCTTCGGTCATGGTCTCCAGAATGACTCCCAGGTTGCTGTCTCCCGGGCGCAGTCGAAAGATCGAGGCGCCGCCCATGCCGTCCAGTGGCTTGAGGATGGCGTCGCCGTGTTGCTCGAGAAAGGCGCGGATGTCGCCGCTGTCCCGGGTGACCAGGGTGTCGGTGCAGAGCTCGGGAAAGTGGCCGATAAAGAGTTTCTCGTTAAAAGTGCACAGGGCGTCCGGGTGGTTGACGACGATGGCGCCACCGCGCCGGGCCAGTTCCAGGAGTTGGCAACAGTAGAGGTACTCAGCGTCAAAGGGCGGGTCCTTGCGCATCATCAGGATGTCGATGTCGGCCAGACGGGTGTCCTCGCGGTTCCCGGCATCAAACCAATGGTTGTTGTCGTCGTGGACCGTCACCCGGGTGAGTTTTCCCCGAACTTCACCGTTGTCCATGTAGAGGTCATTCAGGCCCGCACAGTAGACCTCCCAGTGGCGACGCTGGGCCGCCAGCATCATGGCCAGCGTGCTGTCCTTGTAGGGGGTGATGGCCTCAAGCGGGTCCATCAGGAAGGCGATACGGGTCTTCTGGGTCATTCTGTGCTTGCTATTGGAGTGGCAAAGGATTCACAGTATATAGTCATAAACCGCCTCGGCCCAATGCGACAGTGCCGCTGGTCGGTCATTGTGTCCGCTCCGGCGGGAGCCTGCCTTCACAAGTTCAAGTGATTTCTTAGGTTCTGTTGATTCGCATGGTGACATCAGCTAAATTCGGGCAAGAGCTAGGGGTGGGCCTAGGTATTAACTGCTAACAACGATAAGTGTGCCAACTATGTCCGATGAACTTTCAGGCCTCAAGGTAATGGTGATCGACGACAGTAAGACGATTCGTCGTACTGCCGAGACGCTGTTGACCAAGGCCGGTTGCGATGTCGTTACCGCGACTGACGGTTTTGAAGCGCTTTCCAAAATCACGGAACACAAGCCCGATATCATTTTTGTCGATATCATGATGCCTCGTCTCGATGGCTATCAGACCTGTGCCCTGATTAAAAACAACAGCATATTCAAACAGACGCCGGTCATTATGCTGTCCAGCAAGGACAGTATTTTTGACCGCGCCCGCGGGCGTATTGTTGGCTCGGAACAGTATTTAACCAAACCTTTTACAAAAGACGATTTGCTGGGTGCGATCCGTCAGTACGTTTCAGACTAGCGACTTTCGCATCGACCGGACAATCAGGAGAACAGAGTAATGAAAGTATTGATTGTTGATGACTCGCCGACAGAAGTGCATGTGTACAAGACCTACCTGGAAAAGGCAGGAATTGATGTAGTCATTGCCGACACGGCCGAAGATGGCATTCGCGCAGCCCAGGAAGAGGCCCCGGATGTGATTTTGATGGATGTGGTTATGCCCGGAATGAACGGGTTTCAGGCCACCCGTCAGCTTTCCAAGGAGGACGGCACAGCGTCGATCCCGATCGTTCTGTTGACCACCAAGGGCGCCGAGACTGACAAGGTGTGGGGTATGCGCCAGGGCGCAACCGACTACATCGTCAAGCCGGTCAAGGAAGCTGATTTGGTCAACCGCATCAAGTCGGCAGCACAGGGCTAGCCATGGCATCGCCTTTTGCCAAACTCCAGGCCATCGCCGAGAAGGTCCGTCAGAACGATACGGGTCTTCCCAGTGAGGATGTGACGAGAGAGACCTGGACGGGCGTGGGTTTTTTTGTCGGTCAGCACGAATTGATAACACCGCTTCACGCGGTAGCCGAGATTCTCGATCCCCTGGAGTGCGCCCGGTTGCCAGGGGTAAAACCCTGGTTCAAGGGCCTGGCCAATGTTCGCGGTAATTTATTGCCCGTCATGGACCTTCATCATTTCCTGTTTGGCGAGGCGCTGCCGGTAACCAGCAGTACGCGAGTGGTTTCGTTCCACGACGAGGGCGCCAATGCCGGGCTGATTGTTACCAGTGTGGCCGGTATGCGGCATTTTCAACTGGATGAGCGAACCGAGCCGTCAGATGATCTGGACGAGGCACTGAAGCGCTTCGTCCGCTTTGCATTCCACCGCTCGGGAGAGTATTGGGATGTGTTCGATTTTAACTTGTTAGCGGAAAGTGAAGCCTTCGTGCAAATTGCCGAAGCCTCTTGACAGCAAATATAAAGACCTCGTTTTCGGAGGGGGAATTGTGGCTCTAAATCTGGATGTGCTGAAAAACTTCAGCGAGAAACTTCGACTCAAGCGCGGCTCGAACATGACCCTGTTGGTTCTGTCGGGGCTGATGGTCGTCTTTATTGCGGCCGCCATTTTCATGTTCGTGATCAACGCCACCCAATCCAGGTACAACTCGGAGTACTTGCGCTATGTGGGTGAGCAGGAGCTGATTTCCCAGCAGGTTGCGACCAGTGCATTGGAGGCGGCCGGCGGTAAGCAAGCCGCATTCAATCGCCTGATCGACTTGCGTTCGAGATTTGACGAGACACTTTCCTATCTTCAGGAGGGCAACCCGGAAACGGGCCTCCCCGCCCTGGATGACAGTGAACAGCTGGACGAGCTGGAAGCGGAGTGGGCCGACTATCGCCAGCAGGTGACGACGATTATTGACGGCCGCGATGTGATCGCCGAGGTGGCCGGCTATGTGGAAAACATCAACGAAATCCTGCCGCAGCTGCTTTCTTTCTCCGATGAAGTGGCCACTGAAATCGTGGAGGCTGGCGGTGACCAGCAATCGGTTTATATCGCCAGCCGACAATTGCTACTCGCACAGCGGATTCAGAACAACCTGAACCGGATTCTCTCGGGAGATGAGGCCGCGGCCACCGCAGCCGACCAGTTTGGCCGTGATGCCGCCTTCTTTGGCCGCGTTCTCGAGGGCATGCTGGTGGGCTATGACGCGCTGGGTATTGAGGCAGTTACCATCCCCTCGGCCCTCGACCGCCTTGAAGAAGCCGAGTTGCTGTTCGCCGATGTCAGCGAAAATGTCTCGCTGATTCTGGATGCATCCTCCCAGCTCTTTGATGTTCGGGACGCCACTTCCAGTGTTCAGGTACAGAGTTCCGGCATGCTGGCTTCGGGTACCACGCTGCGCCAGATGATTGCCAGTGAGGGTGATTCGGTCAGTCAGGCGTACTTCCTCGCCGGTTTCGCCTTCCTCTTTATCGCCGTGGCACTGATGGTGCTGATCGGTATCGCACTCCAGCGTCAGGCTGCACGCCGCGCCGAGACGGCCGACGAACAGAACCGCCAGAACCAGCAGGCGATTCTGCGCCTTCTCGATGAGATGACCCACCTGGCGGAAGGTGATTTGACCGCTTACGCCACGGTTACCGAAGACATTACGGGCGCCATCGCCGACTCGATGAACTACTCCATCGACGCCCTGCGTTCACTGGTAGAGACGATTAACCAGACAGTGGTTCAGGTCTCCTCTTCCTCCGAGCAGACTCAGGCGATTACATCGCGGTTGCAGGAGTCCTCGGCCAAACAGGCAGAGGAAATTACCAAGGCCACAACCCAGATCAACAGCATGTCCAAGACCATGGAGGAAATGTCATCAAGGGCGACCGAATCCGCTGAAGTGGCGCTGAAATCGATCGATATCGCCAACAAGGGTGCGGATATGGTGCGCAAAAACATTGAGGGCATGGACTCGGTTCGCGACACCATTCAGGAGACCTCCAAGCGAATCAAGCGCTTGGGTGAGTCCTCGCAGCAGATTGGTGAAATCGTTGCCCTGATTACAGACATCGCCGACCAGACGAACATTCTCGCTCTCAACGCCGCGATTCAGGCGTCATCGGCGGGCGAGGCCGGTCGCGGTTTCGCGGTGGTTGCCGACGAGGTTCAGCGATTGGCGGAACGAGCCGGTAACGCCACCAAGCAGATCTCGGCACTGGTCAAGACCATTCAGGCCGATACCAATGAGGCCGTGGCCTCCATGGAGGCTTCAACCTCCGGGGTGGTCAGTGGTGCCAAGATGGCCGAGGATGCCGGCGTATCCCTGGTAGAGGTGGAGTCGGTATCCAAGGAACTGGCCGACCTCATTCAGAACATTTCAGTCGAGGCCTCCGAGCAGGCAACAGCAGCGAGAACCATTTCGCAGATCATGAATGTGATTCAGGCCATCACTATGGAAACATCGGACTCTACGGATGAAACGGCCAAATCGGTAAGGCAGTTGACAGAGCTGGCCAACGAGCTGCGTAAGTCGGTAGCCGGCTTCAAACTCCCCGATGCCGATGATGTCGACACGGTCATGTTGCGATAGGCCGCCTCTGGCAGGCTGCTGACAAAGAGCAAATAAGGTATGGATTTAGGTAATACCGTTCAATTCAACTCCCTCAAGTGGGTCAAAGAGGAACTGCGGCTTCTGTTGAAAGAAGCTCAAAGGCAGTTTGAGCAGTTCCTCGAGTCCGAAGGAGAGGATTCGGCTCGCCTCGACGAAGTCGCCGCCCAGATGAGTCAGGTGCGCGGCACCCTGTCTCTGGTTGAGGTCTATGGCGCCGCTTTGCTGAGCGAGGAAATCGAGGCACTGACCGAGGCCATCAAGTCGGGCAGCGTCAGTAACAAGGACGACGCCAACGAGGCCTTTTTGCGGGCGATCTTCCAGCTCAACGACTATCTTGACGGAATTTCGGCGGGGCAGCCCGATGCGCCACTGCGCCTCATGCCCCTGTTGAACGATCTGCGGGCCGTGCGCAAAGCGTCACTGTTGTCGGAAAACATGCTCTTTCTGCCCGACATTGACGATGTCACGGCGGGCGGTGCAGTGGGGGGTGCCGGTACCGGGCAAAGTGCCGGGATCGCCAAAAAGATGCGGCCACAGTATCAGTTTGGACTGCTCAACTGGTTCAGGGAGACCGATGTCCCTGGCGGTTTGGGTCGCATGCTGGGGGTTTTGGAAAAACTGCGCGAAGTCGCTGTTGAAGACAAGAGCGCTCGCCTGTGGTGGATCGCCTCGGGGATGGTTGACGCCTTGCGCGACGAGTCGGTAGAGAGCGGGGTTACCGTCAAGTCATTGATGGGGCAGGTGGACCGCCAGATCAAAGCGCTGATTGACCTCGGAGAGGCAGGCTTTGCCGAACAGGTGCCCCCCGAGACGGTCAAAAACCTGCTTTACTACATCGCCCAGTCCGGGACGGTAGACGGCCGTGTTGGCGACATTAAAAAGGCGTTTCGCCTGGAAGAGTTGATGCCCGCCGGTGGCGACCAGGAAGGGCAAGTCACCGGGCCCAATGAGGAGCTGCTGAACGCCGTTTCGGACGCGATCAAGGAGGATATGCACCAGGCCAAGGATATCCTCGATTTGCACGGGCCAAGCAAGAACCTGGACGCCCTGTCCGAGCTGCCAGCGGTGATGCGAAAGATTGGCGACACTCTGGGCATGCTGGGCCTGGGAAGCATTCGCGAGCGCGTGGTTGATCTGGCGCACAAGCTTGAGGGCGAGTTTGGTCAGGGCGAAGTCGGCGAAATCAGCCTGATGGATGCTGCGCAGACGCTGCTGTCGGCAGAGGATACACTTGACGCTCTGGTCTCCAACCGTGGAGGGTCGGCTGCCTCTCAGGCCGAGGCCGGTGCCAGCGATCAGGCGGCCGAAAACCGCAAAGTCGTTTCCACGGTGGTCAAGGAAGCCCAGAAAGACATGGCCAAGGCCAAGGAAGCGATCATTGACTACTTGGGGGACGATACCAAGCTGGACAAATTGCAGCAGGTACCCGAACTTCTCGATTCGATTTCCGGCGCCATGTTTGTCGAGCCCCTGCAGCCGGTCAAGGAATTGATCAGTTCACTCAAGAGTTATTTGTCTGATCGTGTGCTCAAGGCCAGAAGTATTCCCTCTGAGAGTGAGCAGGAGGCGATCGCTGACCTGATCACCAGCATTGAATACTTTATGGAAGCGGTTGGAGAGAACCGCGATGACGGTGCCTTGTATATTGCCGTCGGCGAAGAAGCTCTCGGGCGTCTCGGCGGCGCTCCTTCAGCCGAGACAATTACTGCCGAGCCTTTTATTGATCAGGCTGGAGAGGCAGAGGGTGAGTCAGCCGCGGAGGCAGAGGAAGAACCAGTCGCAGAACGCGATGTTCACGATGAAGAGCCGGAACCTGAGCCGGCCGGAGCTCCGTCACCGGAGCCGGCAGAACAGCAAACCACAGAGACCAAGCCTGCTGCTGCGGTCAAAGAGCCCTTCGAACGGGATCTGGACATCATTTCTGAGGATGTCGACGAGGAGATTCTCGAGATCTTTATCGAAGAGGCGCTGGAAGAACTCGAACGCATCAGCACGCTATTCCCACGCTGGCGTCGCAGTCCCGATGACAGTGAGGCGATTACGACCATTCGCCGCTCCTTCCACACACTCAAGGGCAGTGGCCGCTTGGTAGGGGCGCAGTTGATCGGCGAGTTTGGCTGGTCCATTGAAAACATGCTCAACCGCCTGCTCGACGAAACCATCGACTTGAGCGACGACCTCTACAATGTCGTCGAGGAAACCATCGGCATCCTGCCTCAGCTGGTAGAGCAGCTCACCGGCAACAAGGAGCCCATCGACGAGGCCTATGACCTCATGGCCCGGGCCTGGGCTATTGCCGAGGGGCGCGACCCTGCCACTGTTGATCAGGCGCCGACAGAAGCTGCGCAAAGCAGTGAAGAGTCGATTGAGGCCGAGCCGGTAAGAGAGCCGGAACCGCAGGCCGACGAGGGCGCCGACGCACCCGCGCAAGAGTCCGGAACGGCCGAAGCCAGCGGCTTGGGTGAAGACCAGGAGACCGGTGGTGATGACGCCATTGAGTTTGACTGGTCCGACGATGACGATCTCGATGCCGACGCTTTGCCCGATATCGAAATGGACGAAGATGATGGCGATGATCAGTCAGAGCCCGAGGACGAGGCCGATCTGGAGCCCAGCTTCTCTCTCAGTGATGATGAGATGGATCTGGAGGACGACTCGCCAGAGGGTGACGAGCTGGACGATGTACTGTTTGGTGAGTTGGAGAAGACGGACGGTTCTGCGCAAGCGGGCTCGCTGGACACTGATTTGGATGCAGTCTTCGATGACAGCAGTGGCGACAGCGAGCTCAAGCTGGACTCCGCCGATCTTGGCGAGGAGGGCTTGGATGACGGTGATATCGATTTCCCACTGGCCGGAGATGAGTCAGAGGGAGGTGAAGATTGGGACTTGCCGGAGATGGATCCGGTGCTGGTGGATATCTATAGCCGGGAAACACTGGATCATATTGCCACCGTCGAAGAGATACTCGACGGGCTGGAGAGTGATGAGCAGCTGGAAAATACCCATGCACTGACGCGGGCACTGCACACCATTCACGGCAGCTCGCGCACCGCCGAGATGCACGCCGTGGCCGATGTCGCGAGGCGGCTGGAGTACCACGGAAATGATCAGGAGGCGCTGGAGGAAAACTGGCCGGCAGCTTCGGTGGCACTGCTGCGCGAAGCCATGGCGGCTTTCCGCCAGGCCCTTGAGTGCCTGGCAGACGGCGAAAAGAAACGCCCCGACCTGAAGGGATTGCTCTCGCGCATTGACCCTCTTGCCGAAGAGAGTGCGGCGCGTGTCGAAGCAAATGAAAGGGGACAGCCGAACCCTTTTGATCAAGGTGCAGCAGACTCGGAGGCAGAAGTGTCGGCGGCATCGGCCGTTGAGTCTGAAGAAAGTCAGGCTTCTGCTGCACCCCAAGACACGGCCTCCATCGAAGAAGAAACCATCACTGTCGACACGACCGATGAGCTTGTAGAGATTTTCCTCGAAGAGGGGGAAGAGCTGGTCGACGAGTGCGATGCAACACTTCAGCGTTGCGAAGACCAGGGGTTTTCCGAGGCGGAAATCAGTGAGTTGCAACGCCAGATGCACACCCTGAAGGGTGGTGCCCGGATGGCCGAGCTAACTTTTGTCGGCGACCTCAGTCACGCTCTCGAAGAACTGGTAATCGGCATTCAAAATGGCGATGTTGAAGCGGATGATCTGGTGAAATCCACCCTGAGGCAGGCCGGCGACCAGCTGGCAGCAATGATTCAGGAAGTCAGTGAGCGAGGACAACTGACATCGGCCAAATCTCTGGTCTCACGACTTGAGCGCATGCGCAGTGGCGAGACCTTGATGCCGGAGGCCGGGGAAGCCCCGGCGGAACCCTCCGCTCAAATACAGGAGCCGGAGCAGAGTCAGGCAGAGGCCGAGCCCGGACAAGCGCCTTCAGAATCTCGAAGGAGCGCCGACCAGGTCATTGAGGTCGATCTTCAGGACGATCTGGTAGACATCTTCCTGGAAGAGGGCGAGGAACTGGTGCAGGCCTGTGACAATGCGCTGCACGAGTGGGAAAGCAACGATTTTAATCAGGCTCAGGCCGAAGAACTGCAGCGGCATCTACACACCCTGAAAGGCGGGGCTCGCATGGCGGGTCTGACTCCGGTGGGCGATTTGAGTCACGCTCTTGAAGAGCTGATTTTGTCGATTGAACAGGGCAAAGTCACAATTCAGCCGTCGACCGTGGAGGAGCTCAAAACCGTTGTCGACACGCTCAACGACATGCTTGTCGATATCCGTCAGAATGGGCGCGTAGTCAGTGCCAGCGACCGGGTGGAGCGTCTTCAGCGCTTAATCGCCGGAGAGTCCCTCGAAACACCGGATGCCCCCCGGGCAGAAACGCCCGAGCCGGAGAGCCCGGAAGGCACGGAGAGTAAAGGCGACACTCAGGGAACAGGGGACAGCACCTCGGTAGCGACGGTTGAGGAGGACCCCAACGCCAAGCGCTTTGCCGATGCCGCGGCGCCCGCTGCAATGACTGGCACCATCGCCGACCAGGTTCGAGTGCGCTCCGACCGCCTGGATTCACTGGTCAACAGTGCCGGCGAGGTCAGCGTTTACCACTCGCGTCTGCACCAGCAACTGGGTGGCTTTGGTTTTAACCTCAACGAACTCGAGCAAACCGTAGAGCGGATACGCGAGCAAGTTCGCCAGGTGTCGATCGAAACGGATGCCCAGATTGACTCCCGTTTCCAGCGCGAACAGGAAAACCCCTACGACGATTTTGACCCCCTGGAGATGGACCGTTACAGCCACATGCAGCAGCTGTCCCGCTCGCTGATGGAGTCCGTAAACGACCTCGAAGACCTCCGCGACACCATGTCCAACATGGTGCGTGACTCGGAAACGCTTCTCCACCAGCAACAGCGTATCAGTACCGATTTGCAAGAGGGCCTGATGAGTACGCGGATGGTCCGCTTCGACGGCATCACATCGCGTCTGCGCCGAATTGTGCGACAGACGGCACAGCAGCTGGACAAAAAAGCGCAGATGGAGTTTTCCGGCGTTGAAAACGAAATCGATCGCTCGGTTCAGGAACGCATGCTGGCGCCCCTCGAGCATATGTTGCGCAATGCCGTGTCACATGGCATTGAGTCGCCCGCAGAAAGGAGTGAGCGCGGCAAGCCCGAGGAGGGCACGATTAATCTCAAGATTGGCCGTGACGGCTCTTACATTGTCCTGACCCTGAGCGACGACGGCGGTGGTATTGATGTCAAACGCATCCGCGCCAAGGCGGTCGAAAGAGGCTTGATGCGGGAGGACGATGACAAGCCGGATCAGGAGGTGATGCAGTACATTTTGCATACCGGTTTCAGTACCGCTGATCAGGTGACACAGATTTCGGGGCGCGGCGTTGGCATGGATGTGGTCAACAGCGAAATCAAACACCTCGGTGGCTCCCTGCGCATCGATTCCGAGTTGGGCAAGGGGACGACCTTTGTTGTTCGTTTGCCACTGACGCTGGCGATTAACCAGGCCCTGCTGGTCAATGCCGGCGAGGACACCTATGCCATCCCGCTGACAGCGATTGAAGGTGTTGCCCGGGTAAGGGGGTCTGCGTTGGCCGAGCAGTATGAAAGTGACCGGCCCGTGCACAGCTATGCCGGAGAAGAGTACGATATCTTTTATCTGCCCTCCCTGCTGCGCCTGGGTGTGCCCGGCGCGCTGGAAGAGGATGAGCAGTATCCACTGCTATTGATCCGCGCCGGCGAGCGTCGCGTGGCCATTCACGCCGACGAGTTGTTGGGCCGTCGCGAGATTGTGGTCAAGCCCGTGGGGCGCCAGGTCTCCACACTGCCGGGCATCTCAGGCGCCACCATTCTGGATGACGGCCGCGTGGCCCTGATTCTTGAAGTCGGCGGTCTGGTCCAGGGGGATGTGGTCATGGTTTCTCTGGCCGAGGACATCGGCGAGACCGAGCAGGAGGTCAAGGAGAAACGCAAACTGGTCATGGTGGTCGATGACTCGATCACCATTCGCAAGGTGTCGGCGCGTTTCCTCGAGCGCAACAACTACGAGGTAGTGACAGCCAAAGATGGTATGGACGCCGTAGCACAGCTACAGGATGTCCGTCCCGATGTCATGTTGCTGGATATCGAAATGCCGCGTATGGACGGTTACGAGGTGGCGACCCATGTTCGGGCCACAGATGAAATCAAGGATTTGCCTATTATCATGATTACCTCGCGAACTGGCGAGAAACACCGCGAGCGTGCGATGAATATCGGCGTGAACCGCTATCTGGGTAAACCCTTCCAGGAAGAACAGCTTCTGGAACAAATTACAGACCTGATTGGTTGAGGTTACGATGAGTGACACTATTAAATGTGCCTGTTTGCCACTGTCTCACGGCGAGTATCTGATCGTGCCCAATAACGCGGTAGCAGAGATTGTCAGTAATCGGGGCGATTTGCTGGTGATGGGAGCTCGTCAGGGACTGATTGGCAAGATTCAGTGGCGTGGTTACTCCGTGCCACTGGTCGCCTACGAGGCGGCGATTGATCACGCCATTCCCTCCTACAACCAGGAGTCACGCATCGCCATTCTGTTTAGCGAGACGGGCGACAGCGCCATGCCCTACCTGGCTTTCAGTATTCAGGGGGCGCCAATCATCAAGGAGTTGGAGGAGACCGATTTGATTAGCCGTGAGGGTGAGGAGCACGAACTGGTGGCCGCCCATGTACAGATCGGGGACGATATTATCGGTTTTGTTCCCAACCTGACGCCTTTGGAAACCTATGTTAAAGGCCGCGTCAACTAGTGGCTGAAATCTCCGGCGAGTAACTGACAGGCAGTAATAGCGGCCACTGTGGCCGTTTCCGTTCGCAATACTCTGGGTCCCAGTTGCATGGGTGAAAGGTCTGCCTCAACTGCCTGTTTCACTTCGCCTTGCTCAAATCCCCCTTCGGGCCCAATCCAGATATCAACAGTTCTTACATCGGTCCAGTCTGTGGAGACTGAACGGGCCTCCCGGGTGTGCAAAAATATACCCACAGAGCCGACAGGGCGCTCGGCAATGGCAGCGCTGAAGCTGACAGGCAGAAAGACTTCGGGGATCCGGCAGCGTCCGCACTGTTGGGCGGCGCTGGTGGCAACTTGTTGCCAGTGCTGGACTTTCTTGGCGGCCTTTTCACCACTGAGGCGAACCTGGCTGCGCTGACAGAGTACCGGGGTGATCGAACCGACACCGAGCTCGGTGGCCTTCTGTATAGCAAAGTCCATGCGATCCCCACGCGAGACACCCTGATAGAGGTGGATGTTCAGGGGAGATTCGTTGAGCACATCACGGCGCTCAAGAATATCGACCACGGCTTTTCTCTTGTGGGGAGTCTTGAGGCGGGCAAGGTACTCGGCGTCTTCCCGGCCGTTAAAAAGAACCAGTTCATTACCGGACGATTGGCGCAGAACTGTACACAGGTGATGTGAAGCCGTCGCGTCCAGTTCACGGCTTTGGCCAACCACCAGATCTTCCGGAGAGTAAAGACGAATGGTTCTCACGGGGATGTTCCCCGGGTGGCGATATCAATGCCCTCGGCGGCGACGGTGGCCAGGTGGTCTATCTCGCCACGGTTGATGACATAGGGCGGCATGATATAGACCACATTACCCAAGGGGCGCAACAGGGCCTGGCGAGTCAGGGAGTGCTGGTAAACCCGGAGTCCCCGGCGTTCCTGCCAGGGGTAGGGCGTGCCCGGAGCCGTGCCAAGTTCGAGGGCCAGGATCATCCCGCGCTGGCGGAAGTCAATCACATTGGGGTGGTCGGCCAGTGGTGCAAAGGCCTCATGGAGCAGCGATGCGGTGTGGCGGTTCTGCTCTATGACATTGTCATCCCGGAATATATTGAGCGTTTCGAGTGCAACGGCACAGGCCAGTGCATTGCCGGTATAGCTGTGGGAGTGGAGAAAGGCCGTGAGGTTTTCGTAGTCGTCGTAAAAGGCCTGATAGACATCGTCGGTGGTGATCACCGCCGAGAGTGGCAGGTAGCCGGCGGTGATTCCCTTGGACAGGACCATAAAGTCCGGGGTGATGTCGGCCTGTTCGCAGGCGAACAGGGTGCCGGTGCGCCCAAAGCCGACGGCGATTTCATCGGCGATCAGGTGGACGCCGTGGCGGTCACAGGCTTCGCGCAGCAATTCGAGGTACACGGGGTCGTACATGCGCATGCCATTGGCGCACTGAACCAGTGGTTCGACAATGACCGCAGCGGTGCGGTGCGAGTTGTCGGCAATGGCCCGTTCCATTTCCGGAAAACAGCGTCGGGCGTAGTCGGCGGGGCTCTCGCCCGGAGCCCGGTTAAAGGCGTCGGGGGCCTCCACGGTCAGGGTTTCAATCAGCAGGGGCTGGTAGGTTTCCCGGTAGAGCGCAACATTACCAACCGCCAGTGCGCCAAGGGTCTCGCCGTGATAACTGCCGGACAGGGTGATGAACAGGGTGCGATCGGGTTCGCCCTTGTTGCGCCAGTAGTGGTAGCTCATCTTCATGGCAGCCTCTATGCCGGAAGAACCATTATCGGCGTAGAAACAGCGGCTGAGGCCCGCTGGTGTCACCTCCACCAGTCGCTCGGAAAGCTCAATGACGGGTTGATGACTGAAGCCGGCCAGCATGGCGTGCTCCAGCTGGTCCGCCTGCTGGCTTAGCGCGGCGTTGATGCGGGGGTTGGCGTGGCCGAAGAGATTGACCCACCAGGAGCTGACGGCGTCGATGTAGCGATTGCCGTCAAAGTCCTCCAGCCAGACGCCCTTGCCGGATTTCATGGGGACCAATGGCAACCACTCATGGTCCTTCATTTGCGTACAGGGATGCCAGAGTACCGACAGGTCCCGCGCTTTCATCTCTTCATTTGTCATGGGAGCATTTTGCCATGTTTTAAACAGCAAAATCGATTGTTGCAGGGCGTGCCGTAAAGGTCGAGTTAGCTAAGACCGAGGTCTCGCCAGATGGCCCGGTTGGGCTCTGTCTGGTTCATCGTGTAGAAGTGAAGCCCTGGAGCGCCCTGTTCGAGAAGGTCCTGGCACAGTTTGGTGACCACTTCCTGGCCGAAGGCCTTGATGGAATCGCTGTCATCCCCGAACGCTTCGAGGCGCTTGCGGATCCAGCGGGGTATTTCGGCGCCACAGGCGTCGGAAAATCTCGCCAACTTGCTGTAATTAGTGATGGGCATGATGCCCGGAATGATCGGGATATCGATGCCGCGATCCCACACCATGTCGATAAAGCGGGCGTAGGCATCGGGACTGTAAAAATACTGGGTGATGGCACTGTCGGCACCGGCCTTCACCTTGCGGACAAAGTTGTCCACATCCTCTTCAGCTGTGCGCGCCTGCGGGTGAAACTCTGGATAGGCGGCCACTTCGATATGAAAGTGGTCACCTGTGGTTTCACGAATGTAGGCCACCAGCTCATTAGCGTAGGCAAAGTCCCCGAGTGAGTACTGTCCCGATGGCATGTCGCCACGCAGGGCCACCAGGCGGCCAATGCCTCGCTCGCGATAGGTGGCCAGCAGTTGGTCAATTTCCTTTCGGCTGGAGCCAATGCAGGAGATGTGAGGCGCCGAAGAGGAGCCTCGTTTTTGTATTTCCGTTACGGTATCCAGGGTGCCGTCGCGGGTGGAGCCGCCAGCGCCGAAGGTCACCGAAAAAAACTCGGGACCAAGCTGAGCCAGCTTGTCGTGGACGCGCATCAGATTGTCCGCGCCCCTGTCTGTTTTGGGCGGGAAAAACTCAAAGCTGAAGTGTCGGTCGCTCATTCTGGCCCTTAGTAACGGTAGTGTTCCTGTTTGAACGGGCCGTCGACCGGTACGCCGATGTATTCAGCCTGCTCTTTGGTCAGCTCGGTGAGCTTGGCGCCAATGCGCTCCAGGTGCAGCCGCGCGACTTTCTCGTCCAGGTGCTTGGGCAGAATGTAGACCTGTTTCTCGTACTGGCCGGCGTTATTCCACAGCTCAATCTGGGCCAATACCTGGTTGGTGAAGGAGTTGGACATGACAAAGCTCGGGTGCCCGGTAGCGCAGCCGAGGTTCACCAGGCGGCCTTCGGCGAGCAGGATGATGCGCTTGCCATCGGGGAAGATGATGTGGTCGACCTGGGGCTTGATGTTGTCCCACTCGTAGTCTTTCAGTCCGGCGACATCGATCTCGTTGTCAAAGTGACCAATGTTGCAGACGATGGCCTGATCTTTCATCGCCGCCATGTGGTCGTGGGTGATGATGTTGTAGTTGCCGGTGGCGGTGACGAAGATATCGGCCTGGCTGGAGGCATCGTCCAGAGTGACTACACGGAAGCCTTCCATGGCGGCCTGCAGGGCGCAAATGGGATCGATTTCAGTGATCCAGACGGTGGCGCCGAGACCGCGCAGGGACTGGGCACAGCCCTTGCCGACATCGCCGTAGCCGGCGACAACGGCGATTTTGCCTGCGATCATCACATCGGTGGCGCGCTTGATGCCGTCGACCAGGGACTCGCGGCAACCGTAGAGGTTGTCGAATTTGGATTTGGTGACCGAGTCGTTGACATTGATGGCGGGCACGGCCAGCGTTCCCTTTTTGGCCATTTCCTGAAGGCGCAGAACACCGGTAGTGGTCTCCTCGGAAACGCCTTTGACCTCGGCCATCAGCTCGGGATAGCGCTCGTGCATGATCAGGGTGAGGTCGCCGCCGTCATCGAGGATCATATTGGGCGTCCAGCCGTCGGGGCCCTTGATGGTCTGCTCAATGCACCAGTCGTATTCTTCCTCTGTTTCGCCCTTCCAGGCGAACACGGGCACGCCGGTGGCGGCCATTGCCGCGGCGGCGTGATCCTGGGTGGAGAAAATATTGCAGGAAGACCAGCGAACCTCTGCGCCGAGGGCGGTCAGGGTTTCAATCAGAACAGCCGTCTGGATGGTCATGTGCAGGCAGCCGGCAATGCGCGCGCCTTTGAGGGGCTGGGCTTCGCCGTACTCACGGCGCAGGGCGACGAGTCCGGGCATTTCCGTTTCGGCAATGGCAATTTCCTTGCGGCCCCAGTCAGCCAGATTGATATCGGCGACTTTGTAGTCTTGCTTGAGTTGTTCGGCGGGTGTGCTCATGGTGAATTCCTCTTGGTGTTGGGTGCTTTAAAGCCCTGCGGACTGGCGCAGGGCATCGGCGCGATCGGTGCGCTCCCAGCTGAATCCGGCGTCCTCGCGGCCAAAGTGACCGTAGGAAGCGGTGGCCTGGTAGCGCTGGTTTTCCAGGTCCAGCATTCGGGTAATGCCGTAGGGGCGCAGGTCAAAGTGTTCGCGCACCAGTCGGGCGATCTCGTTGTCGGCCACGCGTCCGGTGCCAAAGGTATCAATGCTGATGGAGGTGGGTTCGGCAACGCCGATGGCGTAGGACACCTGAATCTCGCACTTGTCGGCAAGGCCCGCGGCGACGATGTTCTTGGCCACATAGCGCCCTGCATAGGCCGCTGACCGGTCTACCTTGGACGGATCCTTGCCGGAGAAGGCGCCACCGCCGTGGCGGGCCATGCCGCCGTAGGTATCGACAATGATTTTTCGGCCCGTCAGGCCGGCGTCGCCCACCGGGCCGCCGATTTCAAACTTGCCGGTCGGGTTGATGTGGAAGAGGGTTTTGTCATCTATCCAGCCCGCCGGGAGAACCGGTTTGATGATTTCCTCGCGCACTGCCTCAATGAGGTCGCTCTGGGTAATGTCCGGGGCGTGCTGGGTCGACAAGACAACGGCATCAATACCCACGGGCGCACCGTTTTCGTAGCGCACGGTGAGCTGGCTTTTGGCATCGGGGCGCAGCCAGGGGAGGGCGCCGCTCTTGCGCAGCTCGGCCTGGCGCTGAACCAGTCGATGGGCGTAAGTGATGGGGGCGGGCATCAGGACATCGGTTTCGTTGCAGGCGTAGCCGAACATCAAGCCCTGATCACCGGCACCCTGTTCTTCGGGCGCGCCGCGGTCAACACCCTGGTTGATGTCTGCCGATTGTTCGCCCAGGGCGTTGATAACGGCACAGGTGCTGCCGTCAAAGCCCACCTCGGAGCTGTTGTACCCGATGTCGTTGACTGTTTCGCGAACAATTTGCTCGTAGGCGATGCTGTGGTCGCCATGAACCTTGACCTCGCCGGCCAGTAAAATCATGCCGGTCTTGGCGACCGTCTCACAGGCCACACGGGCCTTGGGGTCGATTTTGAGAATGGCGTCCAAAACCGCGTCAGATACCTGATCACAGAGCTTGTCCGGGTGTCCCTCTGACACCGATTCCGATGTAAAGATAAAGTCGTTTGCCATTGTCGGTTTTCTCTGGGCGATAACAATCGAACCCGCCATTTTACACGGCTTCGGTGGGGAACTATAGCGTCACCCTGTGATTGACAGGTGAAAATGATTCAGTTCAATCCTTAAAGGATCTCAGGAAGGCTTTTTCGCTGGCAGTAAGCTGGCTTAAGGGGCGTTGAAGCAGGAGTTGACGCCGTTGTTTTCGCGCCCGCCGGAGGAGGTTTGCAAAGGCGTCCTGAAACTCAATAGCAATGTTTTCCTCGCTCTGAAACTCGTGGCTGGCCAGTTCCAGCAAGCGTTCCTGGTAGGGAGTGTCGCGATAGCGGTCGAGCAGTGCGGCGGGACTGAGCGTGGAGTTTGACTGCAACAGGTGAAATAGTTCGAGAATGAAGGGTATGCCCTTCTCATCGAGAGTAGCCACCATGGCGAGATCTTCATCGGTGACGGTTTGCGCCAGTCCGGGCTGGGCGATCAGGGCGGCGATAAGCAGGCGCGTGGGTGTAATCGAGAGTTGGCTCCTGGCCGTTGTGCGCCGGGAAGCGGCCGTCGTCGTTGTCGGGGTTTGAATACTGGCGAGACCGCGCTCGCCAAACAGTTGGCTGGCCGGCACCCCGACGGCATCGGCCAGGGCCTCACGCAGCAGGCGGGAAAAGGTTTCTGCCTGAATTTTGGCCAACAGGGGCTTCGCCAGCTCGGCAAAGCGACTGATGCCGTCGATACTGCTGGTATCGCACTGTTCCCCGAGTTGCCGGATAAGGTACTTCGAAAGGGGCAGGGAGTCGCTGGTCAGGCGGTTTTCAAAGGCCTCACGCCCCTCGGTCTGAACCAGTGAGTCCGGGTCTTCTCCCTCGGGCAGGAACAAAAAGCGAACCTGCTTGCCATCCTGAAGGGCGGGCAGGGTGTTGTTCAGTGCTCGCCAGGCGGCGTCGCGGCCAGCGCGATCGCCATCGAAGCAAAACACCACTTCATCGACACTGCGGAACAGCCGTTGCATGTGGTCCGCAGTACAAGCGGTGCCCAGGGTGGCCACCGTATTGCGTATGCCGTGCTGAGCCAGCATGACGACATCCATGTAGCCTTCTACGACCAGCAATTTATCGAGCTGACGGTTGTGTTTTTTGGCTTCGTAGAGGCCGTACAACTCCCGACCCTTGTGGTAGACGGGCGTTTCGGGAGAGTTTAGGTACTTGGGTTCTCCGTCACCCAATACGCGCCCACCAAAGGCGATGGTTTTGCCTCGAGGGTCGCGGATGGGGAACATGACCCGGCCGCGGAAGCGGTCGTAGACGCGCCCGCGTTCATTGCGGATCAGCAAGCCGGCGCTTTCCAGCTTTT
Source organism: Pseudomonadota bacterium (assembly GCA_051747425.1). Lineage (GTDB taxonomy): Bacteria > Pseudomonadota > Gammaproteobacteria > HTCC5015 > HTCC5015 > HTCC5015. The sequence goes on along the minus strand of JBNJGD010000002.1, from coordinate 38,744 downwards.
TTTGCTCCTCGGGTCGCTTACCCAGCCGGGTAAGAAGGAAGTCCCAGGCGTCGGGAGCAAAGCCAATGGCGTAATCTTTGGCCACTTGGCCACTGAGTCCACGGTCCTTCAGGTATTCCACGGCTTCAGGGTGATGCCGCAATTGCTGTTGGTAGTAGTCACTGGCCGCTTTCAGCAGTTGGTAGAGGTCGGCGCTCTGCTTTCTCTGCTGGTGCTGTTGTCCACTCTCTTCACGGGGCACATCGATACCCAGTGATTTGGCCAGTTCTTCAATCGCCTCCGGGAATTCGAGATTCTCGTATTCCATGAGAAAGCCGACGGCGGTGCCGTGGGCGCCACAGCCGAAGCAATGATAGAACTGTTTGCTCTGACTGACGGTAAACGAGGGCGTTTTCTCGCTGTGGAAGGGGCAACAGGCCTTGTGGTTGGCGCCGGCTTTTTTCAGGGGCACGCGGGCATCGATCACATCGACGATATCGACGCGAGCCAGGAGGTCGTCAATGAAGTGTCTGGGGATCAGTCCGGCCATAGGGGCATTTTGCCACACTGGGTTGATTGGGGCAGACAGAAAAAAGCCCGCCAGTTGGCGGGCTTGTGTTTTCTGAGGGTTGCCTAGGCCGCCTGGCGCAGTGTGCCCAGCAGTTCTTCGAGAGAAGCTGCCTTGGGCTTGACCAGCCAGAACTTGGGCAGGTGACGGTTGAGGTTTTCCAGTAGTTCTGTGCCCCAGACGGAACCCGTCTCCTCGACATGCTCGCTGAGCATGGCGCGCAGGAACACCTGATAGGCCTCCATGGACTCGCCGGTAACCCGCTGAATGTCGATCAATTCGTGGTTGTAGCGATCGACAAAATGGTCGTCCTCGTCGAGGACAAAGGCGAGTCCCCCGGTCATGCCAGCACCGAAGTTAACGCCGGTGCGGCCGAGCACCATGACGGCACCCCCGGTCATGTACTCACAGCAGTGATCGCCGGCACCCTCGACCACGGCATAGGCGCCCGAGTTGCGAACGGCAAAGCGCTCGCCTGCCGTACCCACGGCGAACAGCTTGCCGTTGGTGGCGCCGTAGAGGCAGGTGTTGCCGAGGATGGCGGTCGAGCGGGCTTCGTACTGACTGTTGGCCGGGGGACGGATAACCAGCTTTCCGCCGGCCATGCCTTTGCCGACATAGTCGTTGGCATCGCCTTCAAGGTACATTTCCAGGCCGCCGGCATTCCAAACGCCGAAGGATTGCCCTACGGTACCGGTCAACTTGAGCTGGATGGGGTGGTCGCTCATGCCGGTATTACCGTGGCGCTGGGCAATTTCACCCGACAGGCGGGCACCCACCGAGCGGTCGGTGTTGCGCACTTCAAAGTGGAACTCGCCACCTGACTTGGCCTCCACTGCCGACAGGGTTTCGGTGACGATGCGCTCGGCCAGCTCACCCTTGTCGTGGGGCTCGTTGCGCTCGGCCAGACAAAAGGAGGGGATGTCCTGTGCCAGGCCACCGTCGGAGAGGATGGGCGAGAGATCCAGGTTTTGGGTCTTGCCATTGGGACCCTCGAGCACCTCCAGCAGATCAGTGCGGCCGATCAGGTCGGTGATCTTGTGAACGCCGAGGCTGGCCATGATCTCCCGGGCTTCCCGGGCGATAAAGGTAAAGTAGTTCATCACCTTCTCGGCATCGCCGCGGAAGTGCTTGAAGCGCAGGACATTTTGCTGCGTGGCCACGCCGGTGGCGCAGTTGTTGAGGTGGCAGATGCGCAGGTACTTGCAGCCCAGGGCGACCATCGGGCCGGTACCAAAGCCGAAGCTTTCGGCGCCGAGAATGGCCGCCTTGATGACATCGAGGCCGGTCTTGAGGCCGCCATCGGTTTGTACCCGCACCTTTTCGCGCAGGTCGTTGGCCCGCAGGGTCTGGTGGATCTCGGAGAGGCCGAGTTCCCAGGGTGAGCCGGCGTAGCGCACCGAAGTCAGCGGCGAGGCGCCGGTGCCGCCATCGTAACCGGAGATGGTAATCAGGTCGGCGTAGGCCTTGGCCACGCCGGCTGCGATAGTGCCCACGCCGGCTTCGGCCACCAGCTTGACCGAGATCTGGGCCTTGGGATTGACCTGCTTGAGGTCGTAGATTAGCTGGGCCAGATCCTCGATGGAATAGATGTCGTGGTGGGGCGGCGGTGAGATCAGCGAGACGCCGGGCACCGAGTAGCGCAACTTGCCGATGTACTCATTGACCTTGTGGCCGGGCAACTGGCCGCCCTCACCGGGCTTGGCGCCCTGGGCGATCTTGATCTGGATGACTTCTGCGTTGACCAGATAGTGGGGCGTGACGCCGAAGCGACCGGAGGCCACCTGCTTGATCTTGGACATCTTTTCGGTGCCGTAGCGCTTGATGTCCTCGCCGCCTTCACCGGAATTCGAACGGGCTCCGAGGCGATTCATGGCAGTTGCCAGCGCTTCGTGGGCCTCGGGTGACAGTGCACCCAGGGACATGCCCGCAGAGTCAAAGCGGGTAACGATGTCCTCTATGGGTTCGACTTCCTCGACATCCAGCGCCTGTCCTGTCTCCTTGAGTTTGAACAAGTCGCGCAGGGTGGCCGGCTGCCGGTGGTTGACCAGATCGGCGTAGGCCTTGTAGTCCTCGTAGCTTCCGGACTCCACGGCAGACTGGATGGTCTTGATGACATCCGGGTTGTAGGCGTGGTATTCGCCACCGTGAATGTACTTGAACAGGCCGCCCTGACGAATCGGCTTGCGAGGGTTGAAGGCCTCTTTGCGCAGAATTTCCTGGTCCAGTTCGAGGTCGATAAAACGGGTGCCTTCAATCCGGTTTGTGGTTCCGCAGAAGCAAAGGTCCACCACTTCGGAGTTAAGACCGACTGATTCAAAGAGCTGAGCGCCGCGATAGCTGGCAATGGTGGAGATGCCCATTTTGGAAAGGATCTTGAACAGACCTTTGTTGATGCCCTTGCGGTAGTTCTTGGCCAGCTTGAATCGGTCGGTTTCCTGCAATTCGCCACGAGCGATCAGGCCGTTGAGCGACTCGTAGGCGAGGTAGGGGTAGATCGCTGTCGCGCCATAGCCGAGCAGTACGGCAAAATGGTGGGCGTCGCGGGCAGTGGCGGTTTCCACGATCAGGTTGGCGTCAGTGCGCTTGCCCGCTTTGATCAATGCATGGTGAACGGCACCGGTGGCCAGCAGGGCGTGAATGGGCAGCTTGCCTTTTTCGATGTTGCGGTCCGAGAGCACCAGCAGTGTGGCGCCTGCGTCGACGGCGGCAATGGCTTCGTTGCAAATGCGCTCGATAGCCGGTTTGAGACCCTCTCTGTCATCGTAGTTGAGATCAAAAGTCTGGGCGCGGAAGTCCTCGCCGTCGAGGTTGAGCAGAGCCTGGAATTTGCGCTGGGACAGGACCGGTGAATTGAGGGCCACGCGGCGGGCGTGTGCGGGGGTCTCCTCAAACAGGTTGCGCTCGCGACCGATGCAGGTCTCGAGAGACATGACGATCGCTTCGCGCAACGGGTCGATGGGCGGATTGGTCACCTGGGCAAATTGCTGGCGGAAGTAATCGTAGATGGAGCGCTCGGTTTGCGACAGCACCGGGAAGGGGGTGTCGTCGCCCATGGAGGCGGTGGCTTCCTGGCCACCTTCGGCGAGGACGCGCAGTACCTGGTCGCGTTCCTCGAAAGTGATCAGGAACATCTTCTCGTAGACGGCCAACTGTTCGCGGTCCATCGGCTTGTCGGACAGGGACATGTCCTCCAGTACCGACATGAGGTGGATGGTGTTGTCCTTGAGCCAGTCGGCGTAGGGCTGGCGTTCCTTGAGGCGATCATTGATCTCTTCGGTTTTCATGATCTTGCCGGTTTCGGTGTCCACCGCCATCATCTGGCCGGGACCGAGGCGGCCCTTTTCAACCACATCGGCCGGGTCGTAATCGTAGACGCCGATTTCGGAGGCGCAGGTAATAACCCGGTCATTGGTAATGACATAGCGGGACGGGCGCAGCCCGTTGCGGTCGAGGGCGCAGATGGCGTAGCGACCGTCAGAGAGTACCAGGCCGGCGGGGCCGTCCCAGGGCTCCATGTGCATGGAGTTATATTCGTAAAAGGCACGCAGATCGGAGTCCATGGTGTGAATGTTCTGCCAGGCCGGGGGCACCAGGCAGCGCAGAGCCCGGAAAATATCGATGCCGCCGGCGGTGAGGACATCCAGCATGTTGTCCACTGAAGAGGAATCGGACCCGGAGGTATTCACCAGGGGGTGCAGCTCTTCCAGATTGGGGAGCAGCGGAGTGTTGAATTTGTGGGCACGGGCATTGGCCCAGTTGCGGTTGCCCTGGATGGTGTTGATCTCGCCGTTGTGGGCGATGAAACGGAAGGGCTGACACAGACGCCACTGGGGGAATGTGTTGGTCGAGAAGCGCTGGTGGAAAACCGCGATGGATGTTTTAAAGCTCTCGTCGTTGATGTCGGCGTAAAAACGCGGCAAATCGGCGGGCATGACCAGGCCCTTGTAGGAGACCATTCGCGAGGACAGGGAGGCGACATAGAAATCCTGGTCGTCGTTGTCCAGGGCGTTTTCAGCAATCCGGCGCGCGGTAAACAGCAAGCCGTTAAAGAGGTCCTCGGCCATGTCCGCCGGGGCGTTGACGAAGACCTGTTCAAACTGGGGCAGGGAGGCTCGGGCCTCATCACCGCAAACTTCGGGGTCTACGGGCACAGAGCGCCAGCCCGCCACCGCCAGGCCCTGGCGTTCAATTTGTTGGTTGACTTGCTGGCGTGCGGCCTCGGCTTTAGCCTCGTTGTGGCTGAGGAAAATCATGCCTACGGCGTAGAGGTCGTTCAGCTCAAAGCCCAACCTGTCGGCCTCGGCGCGCATAAAGGCATCGGGCTTTTTCATCAGCAGGCCACAGCCGTCGCCGGTTTTGCCATCGGCGGCAATGCCGCCGCGGTGCGTCATTCGAACCAGTGCTTCAATCGACTTGGTGACCAGGTCGTGGCGCGGTTGATCGTCCATGTGGGCAATTAGCCCAAAGCCGCAGTTATCGCGTTCAAATTGGGGACGGTAGAGGCCTTCGGTAGGCAGTTTGCGCGCTTGTGTCATCAGAATAGTCTCCGAGTTTTTGCCGTTGGCAAAAGCTGTGAAGTTTATGGTTCGGTCGCGTTTTTCGCGCCGGATATTCGCCGCCAGTTGCGACGCTGACGGTGGGCAAAAGGGGCGACATTATACCGGGATTGAGCCTGTCGAGCAACCGGGGCTAAAAATTCAAGTGACTGATTTTAAAGAGGTTTTTCTGGGATAGTGCTAGGCAGTGCGGTGCGGGTCGAAAAGCCGGTCGTATTCAGCAATGGCGTAGCGGTCGGTCATGCCGGCTATGTAATCGGCAATGGCCCGGGCGCGCCCGTCTTCGCCGGACCGGTCCTCCGCTATGGCCACTGCTCGCTGGTGTTTGCCGGGCAGTAGTCGGGGATCATTCAGATAGGCCTCGAATTGTCGCTCAATGACATGCTGGGCTTTGCTGGTCATGCGGTGGACTTTGTAGTGGCGATAGAGGTGCCGGAGCAGGAAGTGTTTGAGTTGTCGATTTTGCCGGTCGATGGTGTCGCTGAAAGCGATTAATTTGCCACTGTAGCGGCGAGCATCTTCCGGGCTGTCAATGCCTTGCTCGGCAATCAGGCGCTGGCTGTTCTCGATGATATCGCTGACATGTCCGGTGATCATTCGTCGGACGACTTCGTATTTGCTGCGCCGCCATTCCAGCCCCGGGTATTTTTTGCGGACGGTTTCGTAGCGCTCGCGGAAGAAATCGACTTCGAGCAGTTGCTCAACGGTGATCAGTCCGGATCGCAGACCGTCGTCAACATCGTGGTTATTGTAGGCTACCTCGTCGGCGAGATTGGCCAGTTGCGCTTCCAGAGCGGGCTGTCTGCCCTGGAGGAAGCGTTGACCCAGTTCGCCCAGTGCTTTGGCATTGCGTTTTGAACAGTGTTTGAGAATGCCCTCGCGGGTTTCAAAGCTGAGGTTGAGGCCGTCAAAATCCGCGTATTTTTGTTCGAGAAAATCGACCACACGCAGGGATTGCAGGTTGTGCTCAAAGCCGCCGTAGGGCTTCATGCAGCGGTTGAGTGCCTCCTGACCGGCGTGGCCAAAGGGGGTGTGCCCCAGATCGTGAGCCAGGCAAATGGCCTCGGTGAGGTCCTCGTGCAGACCCAGCGCGCGGGCAATAGTGCGGGCGATTTGGGCCACTTCCAGCGTGTGGGTCAGGCGAGTGCGGAACAGGTCACCTTCGTGGTTGATAAAGACCTGGGTTTTGTACTCGAGTCGGCGAAACGCAGAGCTGTGAATGATTCGGTCGCGGTCGCGCTGGAATTCATTGCGATGTCCGGGTGCGCCCTCAGGGTGGTGGCGTCCCCGGCTATTCTGGTGGTCACAGGCGTAGGCTTGGAGGTCGATCATAAAGTGCTGTAGCCGGACAGAATGGCGGGGAGTTTCTCGGGAGGATAGTCCGCAGTGACCACTGCCTCGCCCAGCGCCTTGAGGAGCACCAGTCTCAGTTGCCCGTCGATGACTTTTTTGTCCCGCGCCATGTGTTCGAGGAAGTCACCCGCCGTCATGTCCGCGGGTGGGGATACGGGCAATTTGGCCGCTGAAATTAATCGTCTGGCTCGATCGACATCGGATTCCCGGAGCCAGCCACAGGCGTGGGACATCTCGGCGGCCAGTGCCATACCGGCTCCAACAGCCTCACCGTGCAGCCACTCGCCATACCCCATATGGGTCTCAATAGCGTGGCCAAAGGTGTGGCCGAGATTGAGTAGCGCGCGCTTGCCGTCCTCGCGTTCATCGGCGGCGACAATGTCGGCTTTCATCTGGCAGGAGTGGGCGATAGCCTGAGTGAGTGCCTCCGGATCGCGCTGATTGAGGGCGTCTATGTTGTTTTCGATCCAGTCGAGAAAATCGATATCGCCCAGCAATCCGTATTTAATGACTTCGGCCAGCCCGGCACTGAGCTCGCGTTCAGGCAGGGAGTTGAGGGTGTCGATGTCGGCAATAACACAGCGAGGCTGGTAGAAAGCGCCGATCATGTTCTTGCCCAGGGGGTGGTTGACCGCTGTTTTTCCGCCAACCGAGGAGTCTACCTGGGCCAGCAATGTCGTGGGAATCTGGATGAAGGGCACGCCGCGCTGGTAGGAGGCGGCGGCGTATCCGACGATGTCGCCGACTACGCCGCCACCGAGGGCGACCAGTGTGGTTTTGCGATCGAAGGCGCCTTCGAGAAGGCGAGTGTAAATCTGATTGAGGGTGTCGAGGGTTTTGTAGGCCTCGCCGTCGGGCAGGGTCAGGCTTTCACAGCGCCATTCACCCAGGGCTTGCATGACTCGGTCCAGGTAAAGCGGAGCCACGGTGTCGTTACTGATGACCATGACATTGCGGCCGTCGATATGGGGGCGGTAGAGCTCGGGGTCGGACAGCAGTTGGCTGCCGATATGGATGGGGTAGCTGCGTTCTCCGAGTTCAACCTTGAGTGTTTTCACGCTTTTCCTCTATGGATGACAGAATGCTTTTGACGACTTGCCGGGCGGTTCTATTATCCGTGTCAAAGGTGTGATCGGCAATCTGTTGATAGAGTGGATTGCGTTGCTCGGCCATTGCTTTGAGTTTTTCTCGCGGGTCGGGTGTTTGCATCAGAGGGCGGTTTTTGTCGTTGCCCGCGCGTTTGAGTTGCTCATCAATGGAGGTTTTCAGGTAGAGAACCAGGCCGCGTGCGGCCAGATTGAGGCGGTTTTTTTCCGTAGTGACGGCGCCGCCGCCTGTGGCCAGGACAATGCCCTGTCTTCGGCTCAGCTCATCAATGGCTCTGGCTTCGCGCTGGCGAAATCCGGCCTCGCCCTCGTACTCGAAAATGGTAGGGATGCTGACGCCCGTACGCTCCTCAATGTAGTGGTCCGAGTCGACAAAGGAAAGGCCGAGCTGTTGTGATAACAGTCGGCCAATGGTGGTTTTGCCGGCCCCCATGGGGCCGATCAGGAACAGCGATTGGGGCATCGATATCAGTTGAATTCCATGCTCTCTCGAACGATTTTTGGAGTCACGAATACCAGGATTTCGCGCTTTTGGTCCTGGGAGACAGTCTGGCGGAAGAAGCGGCCGATGCCCGGCAGGTCACCAAAGAAGGGTACTTTGGTGACTGAGTCCAGTGTCTCGTGCTCAAAGATACCGCCGAGTACGACCGTCTCGCCGTTGTCGACGAGTACCTGCGTCTCGAGTTCACGCGTGTCAATACTGGGAATGCCACCAAAAATTTCGCCAACCGAATCCTGTTTGACGCTCAGGTCGAGAATGATGCGCTCATCAGGGGTGATCTGCGGTGTCACGGTCAGGCTGAGAACCGCTTTTTTGAAGGTAACCGTCGCCGCGCCACTGGATGAGGCTTCCAAATAGGGTATTTCCACACCCTGTTCGATGAAAGCTTCTTTCTGGTTTGCGGTGATGACGCGGGGTGTCGAAATAATTTCACCCTTGCCCTCTGCTTGCAGGGCGGAGAGCTCAAGTTCGAGGATGCTGTCATCGTTGGCCAGAGCCAAGGCCAGCTGGCCAGCACCACCGAGAGAGCCGCCGGTCACGGGCAGGTTGAAATTAAGGCGATCATTCATTTCGATGGTTTCGCCGTTAATGGCCTGAGTCGTGCCATTAAGGCTGCCCGAGGTCAGCAGGTCACCATCTTGCGGGTTGCGTTGGGCAACGCCAAAACGGGCCCCGAGCTGCTTGTCAAATTCGTCCGTTGCAATAACGATGCGGGACTCAATCAACACCTGCTTGACTGCGACATCCAGCCTTTGGATCAGGCTGCGTACTTCTTCAAGCACTTCTGAAGTATCGTTGACCATGAGCGTATTGGTGCGCTGGTCAACGGACGCCGTTCCGCGTTCAGACAGTATGGTGTTTCCACCGTCACCCGCTACGAGAGCCATAATGTCGGCAGCTTTGGCGTAGTTGATTTGGAAAAACTCGGATTGTACGGGAGCCAGCTCTTTGACCTGCTGTTTGGCTTCAAGGGAGAGTTTCTCCTGCTGGGCAATTTCCTCGGTGGGAGCGATCAGCAGTACATTCCCGGATTTGCGCTTGTCCAGCCCCTTGGTCTTGAGGATGATGTCCAGGGCCTGATCCCAGGGGACATTTTTAAGGCGCAAGGTCAGCGAACCGGATACCGAGTCACTGACAACGACATTGAGGCCGGTGAAGTCGGCAATCAATTGCAGCACCGAGCGTACTTCAATGTCCTGGAAGTTGAGTGACAGGCGCTCGCCGGTGTAACCGAACTTGTCGCGCGCCTGACGCTCCAGCTCTTCCTTGGCGATCGGCTTGAGCTCCAGGGTGAAAATGTTATCTGACTGGTAGGCAATGTGTTCAAAATTGCTATCTGAGGGTGTAGTGACAACCCTGACGCCGTCTTCGGCCTGAGCGATGTCGATAAACTTGGCCGGAGTGGCAAAGTCGAGTACATCGAGGCGCTGAATCATGTCGTCCTCAATGTCGGCGCCGACAAACTCGGTGATGATCTTGCTGCCTTCCTGGACGACATTGACCGGTGTGCTGGCCGACGCCAGCTCAACAATTACCAGGCCTTGACCTTCGTCGCCTCGACGGAAGTCGATACCATCGACACGATTGACTTGCTCTTCCGCTTTTTTCGGTTTTCCAGCCGTCGGTGTGGAGCTGAGGGAGCTGATGTTACTGGTGGAGCCTTCAACGGAGTCGTCAAGGGTGACATAGAGTGTGTTGTTATTGGTCTGGAGGTCGTAGCCCACCAGTTCGGCCAGATTGATGACCACGCGGGTTCGCTCATTTTGTGTTGCGACATTCACCGAGGAAATAGCGCCCACTCCCACTGGAATGGCGCCCTTGGTCACTTTGGAAACAGTGTCCTGAAAGTCCAGGGCAATTCGCGCCGGATTGTTGATGGTAAAGCTGAGGGGTTCGGGGGCGGTCTCCTCCATTTCAATGGCGAGTTGAATGCGATCGCCTGGCAGCGTTTCAAAGCTGACATCGGTAATGGCATTGCTGGCCGCCCAGGCTGCCTGATGGCAGCACAGGATACTTAGCAGAATTACAAGCTTGCTCAAAGGCTTTATAAACATGGTGTGTACTCTCATTGAATGTTCCCCTGCCACTTATCGCTCGCCGATTCGGATTTGTGATTTGCGCTCTTCCCAGAGGCCGCTGTCATTTTGAATCAGTTCGGTCACCTGGATGTAGGTTTCGGTTATTTCGTTGATCCGGCCGTAGTTTTGTCCGGCGTAATTGCCTCGTTTAACACGGTGCACGGTGCCTTCACTGTCCTTGATCAGGCCCCAGCGGAAGCCCTCCCGCTCCAGCGTGCCTACCATAAGCAGAGAGTCCAATGGGAAAAACTCCAGCGGTTCCTTACGGCGATCGGGGTCCGGGGCATTTTCACCTTCCATGTTGGCTGGCTGCTCTCGACGTTCAATAGCGCTTTGAGGGGCAAACGGGTTACGCCCGTCGTGCCTGTATTCATAACCGCGATAGAGGTCAAACTCGGGCAGGGGCTCCACACTGCCCTGGTAACGCTGTTTGGTGTTCTCAATATACTGCTCAAGGTCACTCATGTCTGAGGAGCAGGCAGCGAGTCCCGCCACTGTCAAACAGCAGAGAATTGGCTTGTAGATCAGTTTATTGACTGCTGTCTTCATCAGATAGGTACCTGTAGGTTTTAGCGGTCAACTCGACATTCAAAAGGCTGGAACCCTCTCCGCCCTCGGGTGCGATGTTGATGTTGTGCAATGTCACGATGCGCTGCATGGCGGCGATACTGCTGATGAAGCCGGTCAGCTCGGTGTAAGAGCCGGCGAGGCGCATGGTAATGGGGTACTCTGCGTAGAATTCTTTTGATTGTTCGCCTGAGGGCTTGAACTGGTTAATTTTAAGATTGTTCGATGAACCGGCTCGCGAAACCTCAACCAGCAAATTGTCTACTTCAGTTTTGTCCGGCAGGCTCTTGAGCATGGAGCCAAAAGTTTTCTTCATCTCTTCAAGCTGTTCCTCGTAGGCCCTGAGATTCGAAGCCTTGCGCTGTTTTCGTTCAAATTCGCTACGCAGGGATTGCTCAGATCGTTGTACTTGCTCGAGCTCTTCCTGTTTCTTGGAGATGACAAAATAATAGCCGCCCAATAGAACCAGTACACAGACTACGGCTATCACGCCAGCCTGGAATGCCTTGGGAAGTGAGCCGATTTTTTTAAGGTTATCTGGCTCGAGATAATCCTGGATTTCTTCAAAATTCATAAGATCCCCTAGCCCTCTTCGTCGTCTTCACTATTAGGTGAATCCTGAGTGACTTCCAGGCTGAAAGCGGCGCCGTTGCCATCCTGACTGTTTTCAATGTTCACCAGTGTGGCATTGGAAAACCAGTTGGATTCGTCAAGATTTCTCATGTAGGCCGATACGCGTGCGTTGGACTCGGCAAAACCCTCAATGGTGATGGTCTTCCCGGCTTGCTTGATACGCGAGGCCCAGATGCCGTCGGGCATGCTGGTGACCACATCCTCGAATGTGTGTACGACTTGAGACCGGCTGCCCTGAAGTTCCTGAATAATTTTCATGCGTGCAAGGAGGTCTTCCTTGGTTTTCTCGAGTTCCTGTATCGTTTCGAGCTTGGAGTCGAGAACGCGAATTTCGCTGGACAGAAAGTTATTACGCTGCTCCTGAAAGTTGACCCGGTCCTGATAGTAGAGAGTAACCAGAAAGATAATACAGGCAGATGCAGCGACAGCGATACCGGCATAGATGCCGAACTCAATGTTCTTCTGCTTGCGAAGTTCTTCGCGCCAGGGCAGCAGGTTGATTCTTCTGGTGGTCATTCTTCAACGCTCCTCAGGGCCAGGCCGCAGGCGATCAGCAGAGCTGTGGCGTCGCCGAGCAAGCGGTTTTTGGGCACCCGATTGGCCACTTCAACATGGGCAAACGGGTCGGCTATGGATGTTGTAATGCCAAGGTTGTGTTCGACAATGTCCGCGATGTTGGGAATATTGGCGCAGCCCCCGGCGAGAATGATGTGGTCGACATGCTCTTTTTCCGTGGCCGAGTAGTAAAACTGAAGGAAACGGCCGACTTGTTGAGACATGGTCTCCTTGAAGGGCGTGAGCACTTCCGGCTCGTAGTTTTCCGGCAGTCCACCTTCTTTTTTAACCCGCCCGGCATCCTCGAAGGAGAGGCCGTAGCGGCGCATGATTTCCTCGGTTAACTGCTTCCCGCCAAAGGGCTGTTCGCGCGTGTAGGCGAGCTTGCAGTCGTGGAGAACATTGAGGCTGGTCATGGTGGCGCCAATGTCGACAATGGCGACGGTTTTGTCGACGCCGTAGTCGGGAACCTGGTGAGCCAGCAGCTTGAAGGCGTCTTCGATGGCGTAGGCCTCGACGCCGACTTCCTTGGCAGTGAGGTTTGCCGGTTCGAGCGCAGCAGTGCGGAAGCCGACATTTTCATCTCGCGAAGCGGCCAGCAGGACATCCACGGTTTCCGGATTCTTGGCGTTTGGGCCCAACACCACAAAGTCGAGGTAGACTTCATCCGCCGGGTAGGGGATATACTGCTCGGCTTCAAGCATAATCTGTGATTCAATCTGGTCTTCACTGAGATCGGCCGGCATGGTGATCTCTTTGGTGATCGCAGCGGAGCTGGGTACTGCCAGACAGGCCAGTTTGGTGCGCGAGCCCGAGCGTTTGACCGCACGCTTGATGGCTTCGCCCACGGCCTCTACGCCTTCCTCGCCCTGGATGGTCTTTTCCACCACGGCATTGGCTGGCAGGGGCTCTACGGCGTAGCTGTCGACGCGATAGGTGTCCTTCTGCTTGCTGATTTCAAGCAGTTTGACGCAAGTGGAGCTGATATCCAGCCCCAGCATTTTTGGTTGTTTTTTACCGAATAGAGACACGGCATTACCCACTCTCGGTTGAACTTAGTAGTAGCCTACATTATCTAGTTTGTTAAATACTAGCCCTAAGTGCATAAAAATACTAGCAAATTTCCAAGCTTTTCTTTCTTTGAGTCTAAACCCTTATAATTAAAGTGTTTTCTTAAGTCATCTTTGTTGTTCCCGGGAAGATCTTTTGTGTCCAAGTTTCGTCGTTTTATAAAGTATGCCGCTATCGCGGTAGTCATCTCTGCTTTACTCGGTTTCGCCGGACTGGCGGGGCTCTACTGGTACCTCGAGCCAAAGCTGCCGGAAGTGGAGGCTCTGAGAGATTTCGAGTTGCAGGAGCCGCTCAGGGTTTATAGTCAGGATGGCAAGCTGATCGCCGAATACGGCACCAAGCGGCGAATGCCTCTGGACATTGATGATACCCCGGAGTTGCTCAAGCAGGCTTTTATTGCCGCCGAGGATGACCGCTTCTACGAGCACCCCGGAGTCGACTGGCAAGGCATTGTTCGTGCAGCCGTTATGTGGGGGCTGACCGGGGAGCGCGCCCAGGGCGGCAGTACCATTACCATGCAGGTGGCCCGGAATTTCTTCCTCAGCCGGGAAAAGACCATCCTGCGCAAGCTCAACGAGATGTTGCTGGCCTTGAAAATCAGTCGCGAACTGAGCAAGGAAAAAGTCCTCGAGCTCTATTTCAACAAGATTTATCTCGGCAAGCGTGCCTATGGTGTGGCAGCGGCGGCCAAGACCTACTACGGCAAGGAGGTCGGCGAGCTCAGCGTTGCGGAGATGGCGGTGATTGCCGGCTTGCCCAAGGCGCCATCGAGCAATAACCCCATCGATAATCCGGAGCGCGCGCTCTCGCGCAGAAATTATGTGCTCGGTCGCATGTTGGCGCTGGGGTATATCGATGAAACAGTTCACCAGCAAGCGGTAGAGGCGCCGGTAACGGCCAAAATGCACGCCGTAAACCCGGAGGTCGAGGCTTACTATGTGGGCGAGATGGTTCGCCATTTTGTCGCCGAGACCTTCCCCGATGCGGTTTATGAAGCGGGGATGAGTGTCTACACCACGGTGGACAGTGAGATGCAGCAGGCGGCCAGTCGTGCCCTGCGTGCCGGTTTGCGCTCGGTGGATCAGCGTCACGGCTACCGCGGACCACTGGCCCAGCTGGAGGATTGGCGGCTTGAGGACGGCGAGGTGGACAGTGAAGCTTTTGAGGACGCCGTCTCCGATTTGCCCTCCGCTGGGGGGCTCGAGCCGGCCCTGGTCACCAGCGTTGACGAGGAGTCTGCCAGCCTCTACCTCGGTGAGGAGACGGTGGCCGAGTTCGATCTCGAGGCAGTGTCCTGGGCACGCCACATCCGCGACAATGGACGCGTTGGGCCCGAAATTGAAGCCGTTGACGAGGTGCTGGCAGAAGGCGATCTCGTCTGGGTTGAATTTACCAGCGAGGGTCGGGTCCGCCTGGCTCAGTCTCCCGAAGTAGAGGGGGCACTGGTCGCGCTGGACCCCGAAGACGGGGCCCTGCGCGCACTGGTGGGGGGCTACGACTTCTTCCGCAGCAAGTTCAACCGCGCCGCCCAGGCCGAGCGCCAGACCGGTTCCAGCTTCAAGCCTTTCCTCTACGCCGCAGCGCTGGATCAGGGGTACACGGCGGCGACCGTAATCAATGATGCCCCTGTGGTGTTCGACGATCCCGCGCTGGAGAGCAAGTGGAAGCCGGAGAACTACAGTGGCAAATTCTATGGCCCCACGCGCCTGCGCGAAGGGCTGGTTCGCTCGCGCAACCTGGTTTCCATACGCCTGTTGATCCAGTTGGGCATCCAGCCGGTGAGGCGCTTTGCCATGCGCCTGGGGTTTGATCCCGAACACCTGTCAAAAGATTTGTCCCTGGCCCTGGGCAGTAATTCTGCGACTCCGCTGGAAATGGCCAGTCACTTTTCCGTATTTGCCAATAATGGCTTCCGCGTTGCCCCCTATTTCATTGATCGCATTGAAGACCGCAATAGCCGTGTGGTCTATGCCAGTCCTCGTAGCAGTGCCTGTGGGGCGTGCTTCGAAGACGAGGACGAAGCGGTGACGACTGAAGAGGAGCAGCCTTCAATGGCGGGTATCGAGGGCGGTGACGAAGTGGTCGACGAGGCGTCGGCCGCCGCTCTGGAGGCGGCGCTGGAAGGTGAGGAGCACGAGTCGGAAGTAGAGCCGGAGATAACGCCGGCCGAACGCGTTCTGGATCCGGCAGTCGCTTTTATCACCCGCTCCATGATGCAGGATGTGGTCAAACGAGGTACCGCGAGGAAGGCTTTGCGTCTGGGGCGCAATGATCTCGCCGGAAAGACCGGCACCACCAACGACCTGGTCGATGCCTGGTTCAGTGGCTTCAACGATGATTTGGTGGCTTCAGTCTGGGTAGGCCACGACTCCTTGAAAACTCTGGGCTTTGGCGGCACTGGCGCTGGTGCGGCGCTGCCCATCTGGGTCGACTTTATGGAGGTGGCTCTGCGCGACAGCGAGTCGTCAAGACTGGTGCAGCCCGAAGGAGTTGTCTCCATCCGCATCGACCCCGAGTCGGGCCTGTTGGCCTATCCGGGTCAGAGCAACGCCATCTTTGAGTATTTCCGCGAGGAGAATGTCCCGACCGAAACGGCGGTTCCCGACAGTGCCAACTTTTACAATAGCGATGACAGCCGGGAGGAAGACGAAGAGGGCGGTGAGGAAGAGTCCGCCGCCGAACCGCTGTTCTGAGTGGGCGTTAACCGCCCTGATGGTAGGCCGGGCTGAGCTCGTGCACTGCCTCGACCAGGGCGCTGACATGATCTGGGTCGATGTGTTGGTGAATGCCGTGACCCAGATTGAAAACATGGCCATTCCCGCTGCCGTAACTTTCCAGGACTTTGCGAACCTCGTCGCGAATGGCGGCGGGCGGCGCGTAGAGGGCGCTGGGGTCGAGATTGCCCTGAAGGGCGACCTTGTCGCCAACCCGGCGCCGGGCATCGGCCAGATCGGTGGTCCAGTCGAGGCCCAGAGCGGCGCTGCCGGCCCCGGCCATGGTTTCCAGCCATTGGCCACCATTTTTGGTAAAGAGCACGCTGGGCACCGCGCGGCCGTCGGCCTCGGCGGGCAGGGCGTCGACGATTTTCTTCATATACTGCAGCGAAAATTCCCGGTAGTTGGCGGGAGACAGTGCGCCGCCCCAGGTGTCAAAAATCATAACCGCCTGGGCGCCGGCGGCGACCTGGGCGCGGAGGTATTCGATGGTGGTGGCGGTGATCTTTTCCAGAAGCTGGTGAAGCAGGGTCGGGTTGCCGAAGAGCATGCCCTTGATGTGGGCGAAGTCCCGGCTGCTGCCGCCCTCCACCATGTAGGTGGCGATGGTCCAGGGGCTGCCGGCAAAACCGATCAGGGGCACCGAGCCGTCGAGCTCGCGGCGGATGGTTCGCACCGCGTTCATGACATAGCCCAGTTCCTTCTCGGCATCCGGGGTGGCCAATTGCTTGAGGTCGGCTTCGCTGCGCACTGTGCGCTCGAATTTGGGGCCCTCGCCGGGCACAAAGTAGAGTCCCTGGCCCATGGCGTCAGGCACGGTGAGAATGTCGGAGAACAGGATGGCGGCGTCGAGTTCGTAGCGTGCCAGCGGCTGCAGGGTGACTTCGCAGGCCAGGTCGGCATTGCGACACAGGTTCATGAAGCTGCCTGCCTGTTCCCGGGTGGCCCGGTATTCGGGTAGGTAGCGTCCGGCCTGGCGCATAATCCACAGTGGCGTGCGGTCGACGGGTTGGCGCGCCAGGGCGCGCAGCAGACGGTCGTTTTTCAGCTCGCTCATCATTGCCTCTCACAGCGGGTAAAAAAAGGCGCAGAGGGCACTGGGCCGGCTCCGCGCCTGTGGTGTTCCATGGGGTCCAGCTACCTAGACATTGAGGTAGTCGAGAATCCCCTCGGCGGCATTGCGGCCCTCAAAGACGGCGGTGACCACCAGATCCGAGCCGCGCACCATGTCGCCGCCGGCAAAGACCTTTTCATTGGTGGTCTGGTGGGCGTTCTGTGCGCCGGCCGGGGCTTTCACCCGGCCTCCCTCGTCAGTCAGGATGCTAAAGTCATCAAACCAGCTGGCCGGGCTGGGGCGGAAGCCGAAGGCGATCAGGACATTGTCTGCCGGAATTACTTCCTCGGTGCCCGGAACCGGCTCGGGGCGGCGACGCCCGCGGGCATCGGGCTCGCCGAGCTCGGTGCGGACCACCTTGACGCCCTCAACCTTGTCCTTGCCGACGATTTCCACGGGCTGGCGGTTCCACAGGAACTCGACACCCTCTTCCTTGGCGTTTTTCACTTCCCGCGCCGAGCCGGGCATGTTGGCCTCGTCGCGGCGGTAGGCGCAGTGCACGCTGGTGGCGCCCTGGCGAATCGAGGTGCGGTTGCAGTCCATGGCGGTGTCGCCGCCACCGAGTACGACGACGCGTTTACCCTCGACGCTGATGTACTCGCTGGGGTCTTTTTCCAGGCCCATCAGGCGATTGATGTTGGAAATCAGAAAGGGCAGTGCCTCGTAGACGCCGGGCAGATCCTCGCCGGGGAAACCGCCCTTCATATAGGTGTAGGTGCCCATGCCGAGGAAGACTGCGTCGTACTCGTCGAGCAGATCCTGGAAGGGAATGTCGTTGCCGATTTCCACGCCGAGGCGGAATTCGACGCCCATTTCCTCCATCATCTGGCGGCGGCGCTGGACGATGTGCTTCTCCAGCTTGAAGGGCGGGATGCCAAAGGTTAGCAGGCCGCCGATCTCGGGGTATTTGTCGAAGACCACGGGCTGGACGCCATTGCGCACCAGGACATCGGCGCAGCCGAGACCGGCTGGGCCGGCGCCGATGACGGCGACCCGCTTGTCCGTGGGGACCACGCCCGACATGTCGGGGCGCCAGCCCTGCTTCCAGGCCTCGTCCGTGATGTACTTCTCCACCGAGCCGATGGTGACGGCGCCAAAGCCGTCATTCAGGGTGCAGGCGCCCTCGCAGAGGCGATCCTGGGGGCAAACGCGGCCGCAGACTTCGGGCAGTGAATTGGTTTTGTGCGACAGCTCGGCGGCCTCAAAGAGGTTGCCCTCGGAGACCAGTTTGAGCCAGTTGGGGATGTAGTTGTGCACCGGGCACTTCCACTCGCAATAGGGGTTGCCGCACTCCAGGCAGCGCTCGGATTGAGAGGCCGCAGTTTCGGCGTCGAAGTCGCTGTAGATTTCCTTGAACTCTTTGATGCGAACTTCCGCCGAGGTCTTTTCGGGGTCCTGGCGGGGCACATCGAGAAACTGGAATGTGTTGCTACTACCCATGGCGTAATCTCTCTGGTGTCGCTGACGGCAGCGCTGCTGGGGAGGGCTTCAAGCCTGGCTTAGCAGCGACTTGACCTGGGCGCTGACTTTGGACATGTCAGCGCGCCCTTGCATTTTTGGTTTGATTTGGCCCATAACCTTGCCCATGTCGCGCATGCTTTCGGCGCCGGTGTCGGCAATGGCGGCCTTGATGAGGTCTTCGATTTCGTTGTCGGCCAGCGGTTGGGGCAGGAAGTCCTGGATCACACCCAGTTCAAAGTGCTCCTGCTCGGCCAACTCGGTGCGCCCGGCATTTTCGTACTGCTCAATGGATTCGCGCCGCTGTTTGCTCATCTTGTCGAGCACGGCCAACACATCGGCGTCGCTGAGGTCGCGTCGCTCGTCGACTTCCACCTGTTTGATGGCTGCCTGTATTTGGCGAATAACGGCCAAACGGGGCTTGTCACCACCTTTCATGGCGGCCTTCATGGCCTCAATAATAGTGGCCTTAAGCGGGCTGGCTGCAGCGGGCATGGCGCTATCGCTCGACTCAGTAGAGACGAACGCGGCGAGCCTGCTCTTTGTACAGGCGCTTGGCGTGGCGCTTGGAAGCGGCCGCCTTTTCGCGCTTGCGCTTGGCAGTGGGCTTCTCGTAAAACTCGCGGCGGCGAGCTTCGGTCACTACGCCCGCTTTTTCACAGGAGCGCTTAAAGCGGCGCAGGGCAGCCTCAAAGGGCTCGTGTTCTTTAACGCGTACGTCAGGCATATCGACAAACTCGTTTCGTTGGAAAAGGGGCGCGATTATAATACCGGGCCCGACAAAAAATCCAGTCCGCATTTCAAATGCGGGGGAGAAAGCCCAACATGCGCGTACTCGGCGTTGAAAGTTCCTGTGACGAGACCGGTTTGGCGCTGTACGACAGCGACGCCGGGTTGCTGTCTCACGCGCTCCACTCCCAGGTGGCGGTGCACGCCGAATATGGGGGGGTGGTACCGGAGCTGGCCTCGCGGGACCACATCCTGCGTCTGACCCCGCTGCTGCGGCAAGTGCTGGCCGGTGCCGGGCTGGGGAGCGGCGATATCGATGCCGTGGCCTATACTGCGGGCCCGGGGCTGATGGGGGCGTTGCTCACTGGTGCCTCCATGGCCCGTTCGCTGGCCTGGTCCCTGCAGGTGCCCGCTCTGGGGCTTCATCATATGGAGGGGCATTTGCTGGCGCCGATGCTGGAGGATCAGCCTCCCGGCTTCCCCTTCCTCGCCCTGCTGGTTTCGGGCGGGCACACCATGCTGGTGGCGGTCGAGGGCGTCGGCCGCTACCGCCGGCTCGGTGAGAGTCTCGACGACGCCGCCGGTGAGGCCTTTGATAAATCGGCCCAGCTGCTCGGTCTGGGTTACCCCGGCGGGCCGGCTCTGGCGAGGGCGGCCGAGGCCGGAGACCCGGCTCGCTACCCGTTTCCACGCCCCATGGTTGACAGGCCGGGGCTGGATTTCAGTTTCAGTGGCCTCAAAACCGCCGTTTTAACGGCGGTAAGGCAGGTGGGTGAGGCCGGTCTGGCGAGCGAGCGAGCCCATTTGGCGGCCAGTTTTCAGGCCGCAGTGGTGGATGTGCTGGCCATCAAGGCACGCCGCGCCCTGAAGGAGACGGGGCTAAAGACACTGGTAGTGGCCGGCGGCGTCGGTGCTAACCAGGCGCTGCGCCAGCGTCTGGCGGAGGAGGCGGAGCGCTGTGGGGCGCAAGTGCGTTATCCGCGAATCGAGTTTTGCACAGACAATGGCGCCATGATGGCCTACGCGGGTGCCCAGCGCCTGCTGGCCGGGGAGTGCGAGGGGCTGGCGGTGTCGGCGCGGCCGCGCTGGGACATGGAGGCCCTGCAACCGCCCGAGGGGGCGGCTTGAGTATCGCTTTCGGTGGCCGGCCGCCGCTGGTGCTGTTGTCCGGCTGGGGTGTGGATGCCGGGGCCTGGTCTGCGGTGGTTGAGTGCCTGGCCGGTGAGTTCGATGTCCATTGTCTGGATTTGCCCGATTTGCCCGGGGAACGGGCGTTGGCGCAGGACGGCCGCGACGCGCCGGCCTTGCTGGCGCGTTGGTGTGAGGACTTGTTGGCCCGCGCACCCGATGGCGCGAACTGGCTGGGTTGGTCTCTGGGGGGCAACCTGGCCCTGGCCCTGGCCGGTCGATACCCTGAGCGGATCTCTTCTGTGGCGGCTGTTGCGTCGGCCCCGCGCTTTGTTGCGGGTCGCGACTGGCCGGGTGTTGATTCGGCAGTGTTGGACGATTTTGCCACGGCCCTGAGTACTTCGCCGGCTGGTCTGGCCAGGCGTTTTCTGGGGTTGTCGGCCTATGGCTGCCGGGAGGCGAGGCGTGCATTGTCGCCGGTCGGCTCAGCCGTCTCTCTGGAGCAGGGTTTGTACTTGCTGCGCCACCTGGATCTGCGCCAGGAGCTGGCCGGGCCCGCTGTGGCGGGGTATATGATGAGTGAGGTAGACGGCGTTGTACCCCCGGCGATTGTCCGGCCGATGGCCCAATTGCTGGGTGCGCGACTGCGTTTGATTTCTGGCTGCCATGCCCTCATGGTGAGTCACCCCGAAGAAGTGAGCGAGTTTGCCCGTGACTGCTTCTGTCGCTAAGGCGTTTTCAGCCGCCGCCGCAAGCTACGACGACAACGCCAGTCTCCAGGTGCAGGCGGGGCGCTGGCTGCTTGGCGGTCTGGAGCCTGTCGCTACGGCGCTGGATGTGGGGTGTGGCACGGGCCGGGTGGCTCGCTCCCTGCGCGAGGCCGGTGTCGATCGCGTGGTTGGCGTGGACCTTTCCCCGTCCATGATTGAACGCGCCGCCCCCCTGCTCGATGTCGCCTGCGTCGCTGATATGGCGTCGTTGCCACTGGCTGACAGTGCCTTCGACCTGGTCTGCGCCAACCTCTCCCTGCAGTGGTCGCCGGTGCCGCAGCGCGCTCTGGCCGAGATGTGGCGGGTGATGCGCCCCGGGGGGCGGCTGGGCTTTACTGTGCCCTTGCCGGGGTCGCTGGCCGAAATAGAGGCCAGCTGGCATGCGGCGGGCAGTGAGGCCGAGCACATCAACGAATTTGACGGGAGCGCGCTTTGGCGGGAGCGTCTCAACGCGGTGGCTCCGGGCTGTGAGGTGGTGTGCGAAGAGCGCGAGTTCGTGCGCTGGTTTGAAACGCCCGCCGATGCCATGCGCTCGATCAAGCAGGTGGGGGCCCAGCGAGTGCTGGCCCCCGGCCGCCGCCGCGGCCTGATGAGTAAAACGCTTCTGTCGGCCGCGCTGGCCGCCTATGAGTCCCGCCGCACTTCACGCGGTATTCCCCTGTCCTACCGGCTGTTAAAACTGACGGCGCGGCGAAATTAACGCCTTTGTATCTTCATTTTCATCGGTGCATCTTGTAGAATTGCGCGACTTTTCAGGTGTGTCGAGGGTGCGCGTTCCAGTATGGGGCAGATCCTCCCCCGATGTGCTGCCGAGTGATAATTCGGCGATGTGAGCCGGTTGCGACAGCTAGGAGATAATACGAAATGCAAATGCTCAAGAGCGTGCTTACCCCCGTTGTCGGGTTGTTCTTGGCGCTGTTCTCAATGGCCGCCAGTGCAGAATGGCAGGTGAATTTGACAAGCGGCGTTACCCCCGTCAGTAAAGAGATTTTTGAGCTGCATACCTATGCGGTGATCGTGGTCACAGTGATTGGTTTGCTGGTATTTGGCCTGATTCTGTGGAGCGTTATCTTTCACCGCAAATCCCGCGGTGTGACTCCGGCCAAGTGGCACGAGAGCCTGTTCGTCGAAGTCCTCTGGACCATTATCCCCTTTGTCATTCTGATTGTGCTCGCTGTACCCGCCACCCGGACCCTGATCAAGATGGAGGACACGACCAGCGATGTCGACCTGACCATCAAGGCCACCGGCTATCAGTGGATGTGGTCCTACGATTACATTGATTACGATGTCAGCTTCTACAGCAAGCTGGCTGAAGAGAGTAACCGTATTCGCCAGACAAAGTCCGGCCTCGACCCCTTTGAAAACCCCAACTATCTCTACGATGTCGACAAGGAAGTGGTGGTTCCGGTGAATCAAAAAATACGCCTGCTGACCACGGCGGCCGATGTAATCCACTCCTGGTGGGTGCCCGAGCTCGGTGGCAAGAAGGATGCCATTCCCGGCTTTATCAACGAGATGTGGTTCAAGGTAGAGGAAGAGGGCGTCTATCGCGGCAGTTGTGCCGAACTGTGTGGTAAGGATCACGCCTTCATGCCCATCGTTGTCCGCGCCGTGTCGCAGGAAGAGTTTGAACAGTGGGTGACTGAGCAAGGCGGCACATTGCCTGCCGACGAGTCCGAGTCATCCGAAGAAATTGTCGCCCAGGCGCAATAAGGTAGCAGAGGAGAATTATTATGAGTGCAACAGCTGCTCACGATCATCACGACGATCACCATCATGGT
This sequence comes from Pseudomonadota bacterium, assembly GCA_051747425.1. GTDB lineage: Bacteria > Pseudomonadota > Gammaproteobacteria > HTCC5015 > HTCC5015 > HTCC5015. The sequence continues at coordinate 16,076 of JBNJGD010000002.1, read as the reverse complement.
CCTCAGCCTGGCCTTATGCGCTGGATTGTGACCACCAACCACAAAGACCTGGGTGCCATGTACCTGATTTTTGCCCTGCTGATGTTTTTCATCGGTGGCGCCATGGCCATGGTGATTCGCGCCGAGCTGTTCCAGCCCGGCATGCAGTTTGTCGATCCCCAGTTCTTTAACTCCATGACCACCATGCACGCGCTGGTGATGGTGTTCGGTGCAGTGATGCCGGCCTTTGTCGGCTTTGCCAACTACATGGTGCCGATGATGGTCGGCGCCCCCGATATGGCCATGCCGCGCATGAACAACTGGAGCTTTTGGCTGACCGTTACCGGTTTCGTCATGCTGCTGTCCACCCTCTTCATGGAGGGTGGCGCACCCGCAGCCGGCTGGACCATGTACGCTCCGCTGGTGCTTCAGGGTGGCGACAGCTTCCCGTTCCTGGTGTTCTCGGTTCACATTCTGGGTATTGCGTCCATCATGGGCGCCATCAACATTATTGCCACCATCCTGAACCTGCGCGCTCCCGGCATGACGCTGATGAAAATGCCGCTGTTCGTCTGGACCTGGCTGATTACCGCTTACCTGTTGATTGCCGTATTGCCGGTGCTCGCCGGTGCCGTGACCATGTTGCTCACCGACAAGTTCTTCGGTACCAGCTTCTTCAGCGCGGCCGGTGGCGGTGACCCGGTACTCTACCAGCACATTTTCTGGTTCTTCGGGCACCCCGAGGTGTACATCATGATTCTGCCGGCCTTCGGCATTGTCTCCACCATTATTCCGGTGTTTGCCCGCAAGCCCCTGTTTGGCTATGCCTCCATGGTTTACGCCACGGCTTCCATTGCCTTCCTGTCGTTTATCGTCTGGGCGCACCACATGTTCACCGTAGGCATGCCGCTGGCTGGCGAACTGTTCTTCATGTTCTGCACCATGCTGATTGCCGTGCCCACCGGTGTGAAGATATTTAACTGGATTGCCACGATGTGGCAGGGCGCGATGACCTTTGAAACGCCCATGCTGTTTTCCATTGCCTTTGTGATTCTCTTCACTGTGGGCGGCCTTTCCGGTGTCATGATGGCCATGGCTCCCGTGGACTTCCAGTACCACGACACCTATTTCATTGTGGCTCACTTTCACTATGTTCTGGTGCCGGGCGCGGTGTTCAGTCTCTTTGCCGGCGCCTACTACTGGCTGCCCAAGTGGACGGGCGTCATGTACAGCGAATTCTGGGGCAAGCTCCACTTCTGGACCTCCGTGGTTTTCGTTAACCTGACATTCTTCCCCATGCACTTTGTCGGTCTCGCGGGCATGCCCCGTCGCTACGCCGACTACAATGTGGCCTTTGCCGACTTCAATGCCGTGGCCAGTATTGGCGCCTTCGGCTTTGGTCTGGCGCAGCTGATTTTTGTCTTCTTCGTTCTGGTTCCGTCGATCCGTCGCAAGGGCGAAAAGGCCAAGGCCGTGGTCTGGGAAGGTGCTGAAGGTCTCGAGTGGACGGTGGATTCGCCGGCCCCCTACCACACCTTCACCACACCGCCGCAGGTGAAGTAACGGGTGAGCCCCCGGCCGGGCCGGGGCAAAGTGAGTGCAAATGACGCAACAGAGTGACAAGCAAAAAACAACGCGAGCGGTCGTTCTGAAGATGGCGGCCATCGTGGTGGCCATGTTTGGTTTCGGCTACGCTCTTGTCCCGCTCTATGATGTGATTTGCGATGTCACCGGACTCAATGGCAAGACCGGCAGAGTCGCAACCGAAGAGGCCGCCGAGGTTGACACAACGCGCGAGATCAAGGTCAAGTTTACCGGCAGTCTCGGCGCGGGCACGCCCTTCGAGTTCAAGCCGCAGCAGTCCTCGATGATCGTGCACCCGGGTCAGCCCTACAACACCAACTATGTGGCCGTGAACAAGTCGGATCGGGCGCTGGTGGCTCAGGCGATTCCCAGTGTGTCACCGGGGGAGGCGTCGCTGTACTTCAACAAGACGGAGTGCTTCTGCTTCACCCAGCAGAACTTTGAGGCCAATGAAACCAGGGAAATGCCGGTTCAGTTTGTCATCGACCGGGACATCCCCAAACACGTTAAGAGCCTGGTGCTCTCGTACACTTTTTTTGAACTGAAAGACAATGCCGGCGGCTAGCTGGCGTAACAGAAGGTAATCACAATGTCAGAGAACACGAATCAGGACTGGCAAGAGTACTATGTCGCCGAGAGTGCGAGTGTGGTTCATTGGGGCACAGCCGGGTTGGCCGGCATGCTGGTGGGCTTCGCCTCCATGCTCAATGGCTCTACTTGGGGCTCTTATCTAATGGTAGCGGGTACGGCATTGCTCGTTGTAATGCTGTTTCGCTGGTTCGCCGACCAGATTCGTGAGAGCCAGCAAGGCTTGTTGAGCGCTCAGGTCGATCGCACTTACCGCTGGGGCATGGGCTGGTTCATCTTTTCCGAGATCATGTTCTTTGCCGCCTTCTTTGGGGCCCTGTGGTATGCCCGTGTGTTGGTGATGCCCTGGCTCGCCGGTGCGGGTGCCGAGGGCGCCACACACGAATTTTTGCACTCCGGTTTTGAGGCTGTCTGGCCCACCAATGGCCCCGGCCAGTTGGGGGGAGACTTTCAGCTGATGGGTTGGGGCGGTTTGCCCCTGATCAACACCCTGATTCTGGTGACTTCCGGTATTACCATGGAAATTGCCCACCACGGCCTCAAGCACGGCAAGCGCGGTCAGCTCAATCTGTTTCTGGTTCTCACTGTGTTGCTCGGTTCCGTGTTCCTCGGCCTGCAGGCCCTCGAGTATGTTCACGCTTACCAGGACATGAACCTGACCCTCGAGTCCGGTATTTACGGTTCGACTTTCTTTATGTTGACCGGCTTCCACGGCATGCACGTGCTGGTGGGGACTATCATGATTGCGGTCATTATGTTCCGCTGCTTTAAGGGGCATTTTGACGAGAACAATCACTTTGCCTTTGAATCGGCGGCCTGGTACTGGCACTTCGTCGATGTAGTCTGGTTCGGTCTGTTTATTTTTGTCTACATCCTTTAGGCAAGGCCATTCAGGGAAAGACAAACGAAAAGGGGGCCGCGGCCCCCTTTTTTATCGACCGGTTTTGCTTCAGGGCTTTGGTGATTCCTTGCGGACTTCCTCGGCCATCTGGTCGACTTTTTCCGGTGAAGGGTTCATCCCGAGCTGGCCGGTCAGCAACGACACCAGGAGTATGATCAGGGCAATGGCGCAGAAGCCGACCCGAGTCATCAGGGCAAACATGGTGCGCTTGTTGCCTGCAGTCGGGTCGTCCTTGAGCAGGAAGTAGAGCCCGGCAAACAGGCTGATGACGGCAAAGGCAAAGAGAACGATGACGAGGATCTTGATCAACATGGCAAACAGTGACTCACAGAGATGCGCAACAAGCGCCTGGGAAAGTAGTGAGAATAGCATTTAACCTGGGCTCGCGGCGATTCTCGGCGCACTGGCTTCCCACCGTGCTGGTGTTGCTGGTGGTGCCTGTGATGTTGAGCCTGGCCCACTGGCAGTACGACCGCGCCCGGCAAAAACAGGCCCTGAACGACCAGATGGAGCGGCACTGGGAACAGTCGGCCAGCGAGCTGTATGACTGGAGTCGGGCGGCTCAGTCCGGCTGGCAGTTTCGGCGGGTGGTCCTGCGCGGCCAGTTTGATTCCGGGCAACAGTTTCTGCTGGACAACCGCCTCCACGAACAGCGCGCGGGCTATGCGGTATTGACGCCTTTTCGACACGAATCGGGGCAAACTGTTCTGGTACGGCGTGGCTGGGTGCCGCGCGGCGCCCAGCGGGACCAGTTGCCGGATGTGTCGGTGGACGGGAGTACCCCCGACGGTGCGGAACGGGTGATTGAGGGCAGGGTCTACCAGCCCGGGGACGCCTTTAAGTTGGGTGAAATGAGTTATGAGGACGGCTGGCCATTGCGTGTCCAGTACATCGATTACGCGGCCATGAGCCGGGCGCTGGCGAGCGAGCTTGAGCCCTGGTTGCTCGTGCTGGAGCCTGAGGACAGGGCGGCCTATGAGGACGACTGGGTGCCTGTGGTGGATGGTCCGGAGCAGAATTACAGCTATATGGGACAGTGGCTGGCGATGGCCATCGCGGTGATTGTCCTGTACCTGATATTGAACTTAAGACGGCGGAACGGCGATGAGTGAAGAAAAAAGTTTGTGGGTCACCAAGGTAAAGTTGCTGGCCCTGTTTGGTGTGTTTGGCCTGCCCCTGATAGCGGCGTTGATTGTCGCCAGGATGACCGATCACGGCTTGCCCGATTTTGTCGGCACCACCAATAACGGTGACCTGGTTGTACCGCCGGTCGAGTTGCTGGAGTGGTCGCTGAAATCGCCAGAGGGCGAAACGGTAGACGAGACTATTCTGTCGGATGCTGAAGAAGAGTGGACGCTGGTGTACTTCAACCCCGATGGCTGTGACCGAAGCTGTCAGGACAAGGTCTACAGCATGAGGCAGTTGCGCCTCATGCTGGGACGCAATGCGCTGCATGTCGAGCGACTGTATGTTTACGGTGGATTGGCGCAAAAAGAGATCGATTCGGTGCGAAACGCCTTCCCGGATATGGTGATGGCCACTGGCGAAAAAGAGGCGCTTGAAAGAGTGGGGAATCAACTGAAACAGCCGGGACACGAAGGAGATGACCGTCTCTATCTGGTCGACCCGGTGGGTCAGTTCATGATGTCCTTCCCGGCGGACATGGAACCGCGTCTGGTATACAAGGACCTCAAAAAACTGATCAAAGTCACCAGTACCGAGTAGGGCAAAGACATGCGCAACAAAACCATTCAGAAGCTGGCAATGGTCAGCGTATTACTCACCCTGGTGGTGGTGGTACTCGGCGCCTATGTGCGGCTCAGCGACGCCGGCCTCGGTTGTCCGGACTGGCCGGGGTGTTACGGAAAAATCGGTGTGCCCGTCGAGCAGGGCGATGTTGAGCGGGCCAACATGGCCTATCCCGAGCGCCCTGTGGAAGCCGGCAAGGCCTGGAAGGAGATGATCCACCGGTACGCCGCCTCGACCCTGGGCTTGCTGATCGTGATCATGGCGGCCATCGCCTGGCTCAGGCGAAAGCAGGGGGTCCGTCCGGGGCTGCCGACGGCGTTGGTGGCGCTGGTGATTTTTCAGGGCATGCTGGGCATGTGGACCGTTACCCTGCTGGTCCAGCCGGTGGTGGTCACCGCTCATCTGATTGGCGGCATGGCGACACTGTCGGCTTTGTGGTGGTTGCTTTTGCGGCACAGCGATTTTGCCTGGCAGCGCGAACAACAGGTGTTCAGAGCTGCCTCGGGCTGGGCGCTGTTCGCCCTCGTGGCCCTGGTCTTTCAGATCGCTCTGGGTGGCTGGACCAGCACCCACTATGCGGCCCTGGCCTGCCACGGGTTTCCCACTTGCAACGGGCAGTGGTGGCCGGAGGTGGCGGATTTTGCCGACGCCTACTCTCTGTGGCACGAGTTGGCGCCGGGGCAGCGGGATTTTGAGGGCGGAGTGCTACACCAGGGCGGGCGTGTGGCCATTCACCTGAGTCATCGCATTGGTGCACTGGTGGCAACGGCAGCCATTTTGGGGCTGGTTATGGCGCTGTTCCGTTGCGGCCGAGCTGCCGCTCACCGCGGTGGACAGTGGCTGGCCTTGTTGACCCTGTTGGCGCTGTCGGTACAGCTGGCTCTGGGCATTGGCAATGTGTTCATGCAGCTGCCTCTGTGGATGGCCACGGCCCACAACGGTGGCGCCGCTGTTCTGTTACTCTGTGTGGTTTCCGCCGTCTATCTGACGCGGCGGCCTGATGACCGGGACAGTGCAAACGGGGGTGCTGGATCTGCATGAGCGAAGCGGCTAAAAAAATGGCGGTCGGCGACCTGATAACGCTGACCAAGCCCAAGGTAGTGTTGCTGCTGGTGTTTACCGCCTTCGTCGGCATGTTGCTGGCGGTCGATGAGTGGACCTGGGGTCATGTCCTGGATGTCATCTTTGGCTGTGTGGGGATTGGTCTGGCGGCGGCCTCCGCAGCGGCCATCAACCACCTGGTGGATCAGCGGGCCGATGCCATTATGGCGCGGACCAAAAACCGGCCGATGCCCTCGGGTACGGTCAATAATACCGCTGCCATGGTTTTTGCCGCCCTGCTGGGCAGTGTGTCCATGGTGATGCTGGTTTTTCTGGTCAATCCGCTGACCGCGGTGTTGACCTTTTTTGCCCTGATTGGCTATGCCGTGATTTACACCATGTATCTCAAGCGGGCGACGCCACAGAACATTGTCATCGGCGGCCTCGCCGGCGCGATGCCGCCGGTTCTCGGTTGGGCGGCCATCAACAACGAGGTGCACGCCTATTCACTGGTGCTTGCCCTGATTATCTATGTCTGGACGCCACCCCATTTTTGGGCGCTGGCGGTCAACCGTCGGGAGGAGTACGCCAAGGTCGACATTCCCATGCTGCCGGTCACCCACGGTGCCGAACTGACCCGGTTCCACATTACGCTCTACACGATTCTGCTCTTTGGCGTGACCCTGCTGCCCTATTTGATGTTTGAAAACGGGGTGCTCTACCTGGTCGGCTCGGTTCTGTTGAATTTGCGTTTTCTCTGGTACGCCTTTCGTTTGCAGCGTACCCGGGACGACCGCCTGGCCATGCGCATGTTTGTCTATTCCATTTACTATCTGATGTGGCTGTTTGCCCTGTTGATTCTGGATAAATACTTGCGCTGGTACATCGATCCACTAATATTTTCCTAACGGCCAATTGGAGCGACATCAACCGGGCGGGATAGAAAAAATGGAACAGCAACGGGACAAAGCTTCAAGCGGTGCCAAGTTAATTACACTGCACAGCACCTGATGACGTCGGATGTGGAAAAGGCCGTGCCGATACAGGGCCGGGGCAGTCCCAACTTCCGCCGGATGGTGTCGGCGCTGACCCTGACTCGCCTGGGTGACTATCTGATGAGCCCCAAAGTCGTGCTCGCCTGGCTGCTGGGCGAGTACGGGGTGCCACAATCAATGATCGCCTGGTTGGTGCCCATTCGCGAATCGGGCTCCATGCTGCCTCAGATTGCCCTCGGCGAATGGCTCAAGGGCCACGCTCGCCGCAAGGGATTCTGGGTGGCCGGGTCACTGGTACAGGGACTCTGTGTAGTGGCCATGGCACTGTCACTGGCCGCTTTCGAAGGGGCGGCTGCCGGCGTCGCAGTACTGTTGTCGCTGTCGCTGTTCGCGCTGGCCCGGGCGGTGTGTTCCATTGCCGTCAAGGATGTCCAGGGCAACAGCATTGCCCGGGGCGCGCGGGGGCAGGTGTCGGGACACGCGTCCATGTACTCGGGTCTGGCGATTGGCGCCGTCGCCGCTTTTTTGCTGTGGTGGCCGGAAGAGCCCGGCACGGCGCTCTATATGAGCTTGCTGCTGGGTGGCGCTCTGTGCTGGCCGCTTGGCAGCGCTTTTTTTGCCCGGATTGCCGAACCCGACAACGAGCGCTCCCCGCGCGCTTTGCTGGGGGACAGTCTCTGGCGCACGCCGGTGCGCCTGCTCGTCGAGGATCGCGACTTTCGCCACTTTGTGTTGGCGCGCGGCAGCCTGCTCGGTGCCAGTCTGGCTGCGCCCTTTGTGTTGTTGCAGGCCCAGACCGGAGGCAACAGTGTGAAAACCCTGGGCAGCTTTCTGCTGGCCAACAGCCTGGCGGCGAGTTTTTCCGCCCGCTTCTGGGGCCGCTGGGCCGACCGCTCCAGCCGCCGGGTGATGATCTGGGCGGGTGCCCTCTCGGCCCTGTGCTGCTTTATCGCCGCTGCCAGCGGCACCCTGCTGGCGGATTTTAATCTGCTGACCATGGCCGCTGTCTATTTGGTGCTCAGTGTTGCTTACGAGGGCGTGCGACTGGGTCGAAAAACCTATGTGGTGGACATGGCCGAGGGCAACCGGCGCACCGACTATGTGGCCATCAGCAATACGGCGATTGCCATTCTGCTGTTGTTCTTCGGCGGGTTGGGGGCGCTGTTTGCTCTGGTGTCGACCCAGGGCGTGCTACTGGTCTACGGTCTGTTGACGATCGTGGGTGTGGTTTTGTCGGTGGGGTTAAGAGAAGTCCAGGCCGGTTGACCCGGACTTCCTGTGCGCTGGCCTCAAGCGCTGAGATCGAAGGCGCCGCGCAGTTTCTTGATGGCGTTGTTTTCCAGCTGGCGAATGCGCTCCGCCGACACCTGGTACTCGTCTGCCAGCTCGTGCAGTGTCGACTTGTCATCGGTGAGCCAGCGGCGGGCGATAATATCGCGGCTGCGCTCGTCGAGTGTGGTCAGGGCACCTTCAAGCGTGTGGCTACCCTGTTCCTGCCAGTCGCTGGCCTCGGCGTATTCCGCCGGGCCCAGGTCGCTGGAGGCCAGATACTGCGCTGGAGCGTAGGTGGCGGTTTCCTCGTCGGCGCCGCTGGGCAGGTCGTAGGCCAGGTCGCTGCCCGCGAGTCGGGACTCCATCTCCATCACATCCCGGGCTTCTACGCCGAGGTCGTGGGCCACCTTGTTGACTTCGTCGTTGTTGAGCCAGCCCAGGGTTTTTTTGTTGCTGCGAAGCTTGAAAAACAGCTTGCGCTGGGCCTTGGTGGTGGCCACTTTGACGATTCGCCAGTTGCGCAGGATGTACTCGTGAATTTCGGCCCGGATCCAGTGCACGGCAAAAGACACCAGGCGCACACCGACGCCGGGGTCAAAGCGTTTGACGGCTTTCATCAGGCCGATGTTGCCCTCCTGAATCACATCGGCCAGGGGCAGGCCGTAGCCCTTGTAGCTGCGGGCGATGTGGGTCACGAAGCGCAGGTGGGAAAAAACCAACTGGCGCGCCGCCTCGAGGTCGCCCTCGCCGTGAAGACGCAGGGCCAATTCGTGCTCTTCCTCTGCGCTCAGCACAGGAATGTTGCTCACTTGCTGCATATAGGCCTCGAGCGTGTCATTGGACAGCGCTACGGGCGTGACAGAAGATGTTGCCAATGCGGTGTTCATTCTGATGCTTGCCTCCTCGGTGGCCCGTTGGGGCCGGTTTTTGGTGCCAGAACGAAAGCGATATCGCTTATTTTAGCACTCGAAATATAAGAGTGCTAATGGCGGAGAAAGTTCACGCCAGGGGCGTCAGTGATCGGGTTCGATGGTTTTCAGGTGGCGCCCGACCGCCAGCCAGGAGCCGAGATAACCCAGGCCGATACTCAGGGCCAGCACCGTCAGCCCGCCGCCAAAACTGAGGTGACTGAGGGTGAAGTCGGACTGGTAGAGGCCGGCCAGGCGGGATGTGGGACCGCTGAGCATGCTCAGCCCGATGGCCACGAGCAGCCAGGCGGCGATACCGCCAAACAGGCCATACCAGAAGCCGGTGTAGAGAAAGGGGCGGCGGACAAAGGCGTTGGTGGCCCCAATCAGTTTTTGCACGCGGATTTCCCGCGCCCGGTTTTGAATGTCCAGGCGGATGGTATTGCCGATCACCAGAATGACGGCGGCGCCGAGCAGGGTGGCAATCAGCAGCAGGGCGCGCTGAATCATGCTCATGATGCCGAGCAGTCGCTTGACCCATTGCATGTCGAGCTGAACCAGGTCGACTTCTGTCAGATTTTCCATTTCATCGCGAAATTGTGCCAACTTTTCCGGGTCGCTGTGATCGATCAACGGCGTGATGACAATCACCGAGGGCAGGGGATTGTGGTCGAGTGCCTCCAGGGCTTCGCCAAAACCGGAGCGCTGGGCAAATTCCTCCATGGCCTCGCTCTGGCTGATGTAGCGCAGGGAGTCGATTTGCGGATGCGGTCGCAGGCGATTGACCAGGTCGAGACCTCGCTCTTCATTTACACTTTCCTTGAGGTAGAGCGAAATCTTGCTGGCCCCGTCCCAGCCGCCACTCAGGCTCTGGGCGTTTTTCAGTGCCACATAAAACCCGGTGGGCAGGGCCAGGGCAATGGCGATGACCGCAATGGTCATGGCGCTGGGACCGGGGAATTGGTAGAGGCGGCCAAGACTGCCCAGGAACACCCTCAGGTGATGTGTGGCGTAGGCCTTGAGCGCCTGGCGGCGATCAACGCTGGGGCGGGGGGACTTTGCCATCAGCCTGCGTCCGTGATGGCGTTGGCCAGGTCGTCGCGTATGACTTTGCCCTCCTTGAGGCTGACGACCGGGTAGCCGAGTCGGTCGACGAGGTCGAGGTCGTGAGTGGCAATCATGATGGTGACGCCGACATCATTGAACTGACCGAACAGGCGCATGATGTCCTCGGACAACTCGGGGTCGAGGTTGCCGGTGGGTTCGTCGGCCAGCAGGATGGGCGGTTTGTTGACCACGGCCCGGGCGATGCCGACGCGCTGTTGTTCACCGCCCGACAGGGTCATGGGAAACAGTTTTTCCTTCTTCAACAGACCGACCTTGTCCAGGGAGGCGCGCACCCGCCGCTTGATCTCGCTGTGGCGGTAGCCTTCAATGACCAGGGGAAGGGCGACATTGTCGAACACGCTGCGGTCGTAGAGAAGCTGGTGATCCTGAAAGATGACGCCGATCTGGCGGCGCAGGTAGGGTATTCGCCACTTGGGCAGCTTGCTCAGGTTGAGATCATTGACAATCAGAGTGCCCCGGGTCGGTTCCTCAATGGCCGTCAGCAACTTGAGCAGGGTGCTCTTGCCGGCCCCGGAGTGGCCGGTGAGGAAGCACATCTTTCCCTTTGGCAGGGTAAAGGTGACCCCGGACAGGGCTTCCTGTCCCCCTTCGTAGCGTTTGTATACCTGATCAAAGCGAATCATTCGCCGTCTTCTCCACTCGGTAGCGTTTTACGCAGTGTCGCCGTCGGCCAGCAGGGCGTGGACAAACTCTCGCGGTTTGAATTCCTTGAGGTCGTCGATGCTCTCGCCCACGCCGATAAAGCGAATGGGCAGCTTCAGTTCGTGGCTGATGGCGAAAATAATGCCACCTTTTGCCGTGCCGTCCAACTTGGTGACCACCAGGCCGCTCAGGTCGATGGCGCGATGGAATTCGCGGGCCTGATTGAGGGCGTTCTGGCCCTGGGTGGCGTCTACCACCAGCAGGGTCTCGGTGGGCGCGCGCTCATCCACTTTTTTCATGACCCGCTTGATTTTGACCAGCTCCTCCATCAGACCCTCCTGGGTGTGCAGGCGACCGGCGGTGTCGGCGATCAGGACATCGATGTCGCGGGCCTTGGCGGCGCTGAGGGCGTCAAAGCTGACTGAGGCTGAATCGGCTCCGCTGCCCTGTCCGAGCACGCTGACATTGTTGCGCCGGCCCCACTCCTCGAGTTGCTCCACGGCAGCGGCGCGAAAGGTGTCGCCGGCGGCCAGCATCACGCTGTATCCCTGCCGCTGCAGGCGTTTGGCCAGCTTGCCAGTGGTGGTGGTCTTGCCGGCGCCGTTGACGCCCACCATCAGGATCGAATTGGGTTTCTGCGAGCTGTCGATTTCCAGGCGATGGGTATATTGCGTCAGTTGCTTGACCAGTTCGTCCCGCAGGGCGCGGATCAGGCTGGTGACATCCGATACCTGGCCCACCTCGACGCTGGTGCGGATGGCGTCGATGACTTCACGGGTGGTTTCCACGCCGACATCGGCCATGACCAGTCGTGTCTCTATTTCCTCCATGACCTCGTCGTCGATCTGGCGCGTGGCGCTGACCAGATCGCGAATATCGGCGGTGAGGATATCGCGTGTCTTTTTCAGTCCGCGCAAGAGGCCGCTGGACTGTTGGTTGTCGTCGTCTTCCAGGGCCTGATTGAAACTTATTCCGCTCATGGCAGTCGATGGCTCTATTCATAGTGTTACGAAGGCAGCTATCGTATCATCATGCGCTGTGAAAATGACCCGCTGGCCAATTTTGTTGAGGGAGGGCGCAATGCCCCTGAGTTTTCTGTTTCGCTGTTCCGCACTCGCCATCCCGCTGGTGCTGATCGCCTGTTCGACGGACGGCAATGTGGATGGTCGCGACGAGCGGCCATCCATTGAGGCCTCTGCCCCCCCCGCCGATGCGGTGGAAGAGGGGGCGGTTTACGACTACCGACTCGCCAATGACATGAAGGTGCTGGTCAAAGTGGATCGCCGCTCTCCGGTGGCCGTCAACCAGGTGTGGTACCAGGTGGGGTCGAGCTACGAGCACAATGGCATCACAGGCGTCTCCCATGTCCTCGAGCACATGATGTTCAAGGGCACGAAAAATCTGGCCCCCGGGGAGTTCTCGGAAATCGTCGCCCGCTACGGTGGCGAGCAAAACGCCTTTACCGGGCGCGATTACACGGCCTATTTCCAGACCATCGCCAGTGAGCATCTGGACAGGATGATGGAGCTGGAAGCGGAGCGGATGCGGCGACTCAATATGGACCCCGAGGCCTTTGAGAAGGAGGTCAAAGTGGTGGTTGAGGAACGGCTGTGGCGCACCGAGGACAAACCCAAAAACCTGACCCACGAACAGTTCATGGCCACTTTGTTCATGAATAGCCCCTATCACCACCCGGTGATCGGCTGGCGTCAGGATCTGGAGTCACTGACACTGGAGGACGCCGCCGACTGGTATCGGCGCTGGTATGCGCCCAACCGGGCCACACTGGTCGTCGTGGGCGATGTCGACCCGCGCTCTGTCTTTGAGGGCGCCGAGGCCCACTTTGGTGGCTTCGAGGCCGAGGATCTGGCCCCGCCCAAGCCCCAGAGCGAAGTCCCGCAAAGTGGCCAGCGGCGCATCCGGGTCCACGACCGAACCGAGCAGCCGCACCTCTACCTGGGCTGGAAAGTGCCCAGCCTTGCCACAGTGGAAGAGGGCGAGGAATGGCAGGTATTTGCCCTGGATGTGCTCAGCAGTATCCTCGATGGTGGAGCCAGCAGTCGACTCCAGCGGGAGCTGGTGCGCGACCGGGCCATTGCCCAGAGTGCCGGGGCCAGTTACAACCTCGCCAGTCGCCTGACGACCGCCTTTACCCTGAGCGGCACCCCGGCCGACTCCAGCGATCTGGATGAACTGGAGGGCGCCCTATTGGAGCAGATTGACCGGCTCAAGAGTGAGCCGGTCAGCGAGGATGAGCTGAAGCGGGTGAAGTCCCAGGTGGTGGCCAGCGATATCTATCAAAAGGATTCCATGTTCTATCAGGGCATGGTGTTGGGCATGTTGGAGACAGTGGGTATCGGCTGGCAGCGCGCCGATGACTATGTCGCCGGCATTGAGGCGGTGACCGCTGAACAGGTCAAGGCGGTGGCCCGGCGCTACTTTAACGAGCGTTCACTCACAGCGGCCGAACTGCTGCCGGAGGCCGAGCAGGCCGGGGAGAGCAAGCATGAATAGAGTTCAGATTGTCGCGCTGGCCACCTGTCTTTTGTGGAGCGGCCTGACCCAGGCTGTGGAAATCCAGCACTGGACTACCGACAAGGGCGCGCGAGTGTATTTTTATCCCGCGGACAACTTGCCCATGGTGGATGTGCAGGTGGTTTTTGATGCCGGCTCGGCGCGGGACAAGCGCCCCGGCACGGCCATGCTGACCAATGCGCTGCTCGAAACCGGCGCCGGTGATATGGGCGTGGACGAAATTGCCGAAAGGTTGGAAGCGGTGGGCGCGCGGCTGGGACAAAATGCCGGTCGCGACCGGGCTTCGTTGACTCTGCGCAGTCTCTCCGACGAGCGCCGTCTCGAAAAGGCGCTGGCGGTCATGGGCACGGTGCTGGCCGAGCCGACATTCCCCGAAGAGGACTTTGTTCGCGAGCGCGGCCGCCTCTTGCAAGGGCTCAGACAGCAGCGGCAACAGCCTTCGCCGCAGGCCCGAAAGGCCTTCTACGAGACGCTCTATGGCGAGCACCCCTACGCTCACGCCACCAGTGGTGACGAAGAGAGTGTGGCATTGCTGAGGCGTATACATCTCCACCACTTCCACCGCCGCTACTATGTGGCCTCGAATGCCGTGATTGCCCTGGTGGGTGACCTCTCGCGTGAGCGCGCCGAGGCCCTGGCTGAACAGCTGACAGAGGGGCTCGAGCGCGGTGAGCCAGCCCCCGAATTGCCCACAGTGGAAGCACCGTCCGGCGAGCGACGGGACCTTGAGATGGACACCCAGCAATCCCACATTCTGATGGGCCTGCCGGCGGTGCGCCGTGGTCAGGAGGACTACTTTGCGCTCTATCTGGGCAACCACATTCTCGGTGGCAACGGTTTCGCCTCGCGCTTGATGCAGCGCATTCGCGAAGACCGAGGGCTGGCCTACAGCGTCTACAGTCGGCTGTCGCCCCTGCGTCAGACCGGTCCGTTGACGCTGGGCATGCAGACGCGCAACGAGCAGCGCGAAGAAGCTATTGAGTTGCTGCGCGACAACCTGAAGCAGTTTGTCGAAGAGGGCCCGACAGCCGAGGAGCGGCAGAAGGCGCTGGACAATATCCTCGGCAGCGAGGCTCTGCGAACCGACAGTAATGCCGAGCTGGTAGCCTATTTGGCCATGATTGGTTTTTACCAGTTGCCCCTGGACCACCTCGAGCAGTTTGGGCAGCGGGTCTCAGAGGTCAGTGTTGAGGATATCCGCCGAGCCTGGCAAAAACACATCGATCTCGATCGTTTGAGTACGATTGTGGTGGGGGCGGCGCTCAAGGCGGAGGAAGACGAGCCGCTGCCCAGTGCCGCCGAGGGCGCCGGTGGCGAGATCCAGCGAACAGCCGGGGAGGCATCTGACTGATGCCCCGGCGGCGCGCGGGTGGCCAGGTTCGTATTATTGCGGGCCACTGGCGCGGGCGGCGCCTGCCCGTAGCGGATGCGCCGGGCTTGCGTCCCAGCGGTGACGCCGTGCGCGAAACCCTGTTTAACTGGTTGGCACCACACTTTCCCGGCGCCCGATGCCTGGATTTGTTTGCCGGTAGCGGTGCGCTGGGTTTTGAGGCGGCCTCCCGGGGCGCCAGGCGCGTCGATCTCGTCGAGCGCGATCGGGAGGTGGCCAGGCAGCTGCAGCACAATGCCGGGTCGCTGGCGGCCAATACGGTGGAGGTGCACTGTGCCCCGGCGCTCGATTGGCTGGTGCGCAGCGGCGGCCGCTACGATATTGTCTTTGTCGACCCCCCTTTTTCCGATGACGGACTGGATGCGCTAGTGAAAGTGCTGGCCGAGCGGCATCTGAACCCCGGTGGCGAACTCTATATTGAACGCCCTGTGGAAAAGGGTTTGCCGGCATTGCCGGCGCCCTGGTCGTACCGTCGCGACAAGCGCCGGGGTCAGGTCACCTTTGGTCTCGCTGCAGATTCTGGGTACACTAACGGCTGAATTTGCCTCTCGACCGAGATTCAACCCACCCCTGAAAGGCACGACTGATGAGCCGTATCGCGATTTACCCCGGAAGTTTTGACCCCATTACCAATGGCCATGCCGATCTCGTGCGCCGCGCCGGGAAGCTGTTTGAAAAGGTGGTGTTCGCCATTGGCGTCAACTCCAAGAAGCAGCCACTTTTCAGTCTGGATGAGCGTGTGGAGCTGGCCAGAATCGTGCTTGCCGACTACCCCAATGTTGAGGTGATGGGCTTTGACAATCTAATGGTGGACTTTGCCGCCGAAGTGGGGGCTCAGGTGATCATTCGCGGACTTCGGGCGGTGTCGGATTACGAATTCGAATTGCAGCTGGCGAGTACCAACCGGCGCCTCAATAGCAGCATCGATACCGTCTTTTTGACGCCCTCGGAAGAGCACTCCTTTGTCTCCTCGACACTGGTCAAGGAGGTCGCTCGCCACCGCGGGGATGTCTCCAGTTTCTGTCATCCTGAAGTGGAAAAGGCCCTGATCGAACGGGTCGCCAAGGGCAGCTGAGATGGCTCTGAAAATCACAGAAGAGTGTATCAACTGCGATGTCTGTGAACCCGTTTGCCCCAATCAGGCCATTTACCAGGGGCCGGAATTTTATGAAATCGACCCCAATTTATGTACCGAGTGCGTGGGCCACTATGGCGAACCCCAGTGCGTGGAGATTTGTCCGGTCGATTGCATTCCAAAAGATGAAGGCCACGACGAAACCCGTGAGGAGTTGCTGGTCAAGTACCAGCGGCTGGTTGATCTTGGTCATACCGAGCCAACAGAGGGATAGGTCATGATTCAGCGA
>JBNJGD010000001.1:0-295751 GCA_051747425.1 Pseudomonadota bacterium | reverse complement strand
CGCCGAAATCATCAGAAATCTATCAGCGAATTAGGTAACACATACAATTGCGAGCCGTAGGCGAAGCAATCTTAGTAACGGCTCGGCAGATCGCCACGCCGCTGCGCGGCTCGCGATGACGCTCTCTCTCCCCCGACCCCTCTCCCGAGATGGGAGAGGGGTGAGCAATACACTCTGTGCTCTTCGTGTCTCTGTGGCTAGGACGCCGGTTTGATATCGGCCAGCACATCGAAGACGGTGTCTTTGGCCTGGTCGAGGAAGGCGCGCATGTAGGCCAGTTCCAGGTCGCTTTTGCGCACGGCGGCGTAGACGGTGCCCCAGAGGCCGTCGTCACCCAGGGGGCGGGCGACCACATACTGTTTATCCAGGTATTCGGTGAGCACCCAGTTGGGCAGGGCGGCGACGCCGCGGCCGCTGGCCACCAGTTGCAGAATCATGGCGGTGAGTTCGGCGGTGCGACGGCCGGCGGGCGTGATGCCGGCCGGTGTGAGAAAGTCGCGGTAGATGTCCAGCCGCGCGGTTTCCACCGGGTAGGTAATCAGGGTCTGATCCGCCAGGTCGTCCGGGGCGATGCGCTTTTGCCGCGACAGCGGGTTGCTCTTGTCGATGGCCAGCAGGGCCTGGTAGCCAAACAGCGGTTCGAAGTGCACGCCCTGAAGATCCCGGGGGTCGGAGGTCACCACCAGATCCACCTGGCCCCGGGTGAGGGCGGCCAGGGGCTCAAAGGCAAAGCCCACGGAGATGTCCATCTCTACTTCGGGCCACTCCTCGCGGTAGATGTCCATGGTCGGCATCAGCCACTCAAAACAGCTGTGACACTCCATGGCCACATGCAATCGTCCCTGACTGCCGCCGGCTAGTTGCCGCAGCTCCCGCTCGGCGCTGGCCACCCGGGGCAGAATGTCATCGGCCAGGGCCAGCAGCCGCAAGCCCAGGGGGGTGAACTGCAGCGGCTTGCTCTTGCGAATCAGCAGCGGAGCCTCGTAGTAGTGCTCGATGCTCTTCAGCTGATGCGACAGCGCCGACTGGGTCTGGTGCAGGCGCTGCGCCGCCCGGGCCAGATTGCCGCACTCGCGGATGGTGGCCAGGGTTTTCAAGTGGCGTATTTACAAAAACATGGGTGGCTCCCTTTTAAAATGGGGTTGGCCTGGGGGTTTAGCCACAGAGGGCACAGAGGACACGGAGTTTTCTCTGTTATCGCGTGTAGGGCGGAAGTGGCGCAGCCACATCCGCCATTAACCTGGCGGTGACCGGGCCAGGCGGAAGCGCTTCGCGCGTCCGCCCTACGAGGCTCTGTGGCGAGCGTTAAACATGAATTAAACTATACTTCGGGTTGAAAAACCATCGTTTGATTCATGTTGTCGGGGCGTCGAGAATGGCTGCCATCATTCATGGAGGCAGTTATGACCGCACATATTCCGGGTTTTCCGCGCATTGGCGCGAAGCGTGAAACGAAAAAGGCCGTAGAGGCTTTCTGGCGCGGCGAGATCGACCGCGAGACCTTGCAACGGCGCGGTGCCGCCGTGCGTGCCTCGGCCTGGCGGCGCCAGGCCGAGGCCGGTCTGGATTTTGTCACGGTGGGCGATTTTTCCTGGTACGACGGCGTGCTCGACACCAGCGCCCGCCTGGGCGTGGTGTCGCCGCGCTTTTTGTCCGAGGGCGCCAAACCCGGCGCGCCCGTCGATGTGGATATCGATACCTACTTCCGCATGGCCCGGGGCCGCGGCGTTGAGGGCAGTTGCTGTGGCGATACCTTCGCCTGCGAGATGACCAAGTGGTTTGATACCAATTACCACTACCTGGTCCCCGAGTTTCATCGCGGTCAGCAGTTCCGCCTGCAGATCGACGACTTGTTGGCACAGGTGCAGGAGGCGAAGGACGCCGGCTACCGGGTTAAACCGGTGGTGCTGGGGCCCCTGAGCTACCTTTATCTGGGCAAGGAAAAGGACGCCGATCTGGATCGCCTGACGCTGCTGGATGAATTGCTGCCCGTCTACAGCGACTGGCTCAATCAACTGGTGGCGGCCGGTGCCGAGTGGGTGCAGATCGACGAGCCAATTCTGGCGCTGGATCTGCCGCTGGAGTGGCAACAGGCCTTCGAGCGGGCTTACAACATACTGCAGGCGTCCTCGGCGCGGTTGCTGCTGGCCACCTACTTTGGCGGCCTGGGCAACAACACGCACACGGCCATGAGTCTGCCCGTGGCGGGGTTGCACATCGACCTGGTGCGCGACCCGGATCAGTTGCAGGGCGTGCTCGACCGATTGGCGCCGTACAAGGTTCTGTCGCTGGGTGTGGTCGACGGGCGCAATATCTGGCGCGCGGATTTGGCCGAGGCCCTGAAGACACTGCAACTGGCCCGGGAACAGCTCGGCGATCGCCTGTGGGTCTCCACCTCCTGCTCGCTACTGCACTGCCCGGTGGACCTCGAGAGCGAGCGCGGTGCGCTGGACAAGGAGCTGCTGAGCTGGTTGTCCTTTGCCACGCAAAAGCTCGAGGAAGTGGCCACGCTGAACCGGGCGCTGACCCGTGGCAAGGCCGCCGTCGGCGAGGCCCTGGCGGACAACGCCCGAATTCTCGCCGCGCGCCGCCGGTCCTCGCGGATCCACCGCCCGGATGTGGGCGAGCGGCTCCAGTCGATTCAGTCCGGCGACAGCCAGCGGCAAAGCGCCTATCCACAGCGGGCCCGGGCCCAGCGCGAGCATCTGGATCTGCCGCTGTTTCCCACCACCACCATCGGCTCCTTTCCCCAGACGGCGGAGATTCGCCGCGCTCGCCGCGACTACAAGCGCGGCGACCTTGCCGCCGCCGACTACCAGTCGCAAATGCGCGAGGAGATCGCCCGGGCGGTGCGCGCCCAGGAGGACTACGGACTCGATGTGCTGGTCCACGGCGAGGCCGAGCGCAACGACATGGTGGAATACTTTGGCGAGCTGCTCGACGGTTTTGCCTTCAGCAAGAACGGCTGGGTTCAGAGCTACGGCTCCCGCTGTGTGAAGCCGCCAATTCTCTACGGCGACATCCGCCGCCCGGCGCCGATGACCGTCGAGTGGTCGCGCTACGCCCAGTCGCTCACCGATCGGCCAATGAAGGGCATGCTCACCGGGCCGGTGACGATTTTGCAGTGGTCCTTTGTGCGCGACGACCAGCCGCGTTCCACCACCTGCCGCCAGATTGCCCTGGCCCTGCGCGATGAAGTGAACGATCTGGAAGCGGCGGGCATCGGCACGATTCAGGTCGACGAACCGGCCCTGCGCGAGGGCTTGCCCCTGCGTCGCAGCGAGTGGCAGGCCTATCTGGACTGGGCGGTGGAGAGCTTCCGCCTGGCGGTGAGCGGGGTGGGCGATGAAACCCAGATCCACACCCACATGTGCTACGCCGAGTTCAACGACATCATCGAATCCATCGCTGCCCTGGACGCCGATGTGATCACCATTGAAACTTCGCGATCCGATATGGAGCTGCTGGATGCGTTTGCCGACTTTAACTACCCCAATGAAATCGGTCCGGGCGTCTACGACATCCACTCGCCCCGGGTACCCAATGAAGCGGAAATGGTGCGATTGATGGAGAAGGCCGCCGAACTGATCCCGGCCGAGCGGCTGTGGGTCAACCCCGACTGCGGCCTCAAGACCCGCGGCTGGCCGGAAACCGAAGCGGCCCTCAAAGCCATGGTCAACGCCGCCCGCACCCTGCGCCAGAAGCACCTGGCCACCAAAGCGGGGTAACCTGGCTGGATTGGGTGATATAGCCACAGAGGACACAGAGAACACAGAGGGTTACGAGTCATTCCGGAAAGCGCACCGCGCTTATCCGGAATCTCCTTGTCACTGCAGGAGGCCCGACCTCGGGCCGAGCTGTCGCGGCGTGGTCGCCGCTCCTACGCTGTGGTCATTGCGAGCGAAGCGACGCAATCTGCGGAACCATTTGGCAGATCGCCACGCCGCTGCGCGGCTCGCGATGACAAAGACCCTCTGTGGGCTCCGTGATCTCTGTGTTATTTCGGCTTGGCTTGATTTGGTCGCGGCGAGGTCACCGCTCCTACGCTGTGGCTAACATCACCGCGGTTGCATGCGGATGGCGCCGTCGAGGCGGATGGTTTCGCCGTTCATGAAGCTGTTTTCGATGAGGTGGCAGACCATGGCGGCGTATTCCTCGGGGTGTCCCAGGCGTTTGGGGAACTGGGTCATTTCCACCAGGGGCTCTTTGACCTTGTCGGGCATGCCGTTCATCAGGGGCGTGGAGAAGATGCCGGGGGCGATGGTGTTGCAGCGGATGCCGAGTTTGGCCAGATCCCGGGCGATGGGCAGGGTCATGCCGACGATGCCGCCCTTGCTGGCGGAGTAGGCCACCTGGCCAAGCTGGCCGTCAAAGGCGGCCACCGAGGCGGTGTTGATGATCACCCCGCGCTGACCGTCCTCGTCCAGCGGCTCGTTTTTGGCCATGGCGGCCGCGGCGATGCGGGCCACATTGAAGGTGCCGATCAGGTTGATCTGAATGACTTTCTCAAAGGCGCCCAGGGGATGGGGCTCACCCTCGCGGTCGACCGTCTTGTTGGCCGAGCCGATACCGGCGCAGTTGACGCACACATCGATGCTGCCAAAGCGTTCCACGGCGCGGTCAATGGCGGCCTGTACCGAGGCCTCGTCGGTGACATCGGCCTTCACAAAGAGGGCCGCTTCACCGAGTGCCTCGGCGGCGGCCTGACCCTGTTCCTCGTTGAGGTCGATCAGGACGACATTGCCGCCCTGGGCGGCGATGGCCTGGGCGGTGGCGTGGCCGAGGCCGGAGGCCCCTCCGGTGATAATGGCGGTGCTGTTGGCGACAAACATGGGCTTACCTTCAGTTGGTGTTTTCGGAGGCGGACCAGGCCTCGGGGCGCTGGTCCTTTGGCATAAAGAGACTGGGGTCGACCCAGGTGCCGTTGAGTCCCACCGACCAGTGCAGGTGGGGGCCGGTGACGCGGCCGGTGGCACCCACGGTGCCGATGGTCTGGCCGCGCTCGACGCGCTGCCCCGGCTCGACCTCAATGCTGTTCATGTGGCAGTAAAAGCTGATCACGCCCTGGCCGTGATCGATAAAGACGCTGTTGCCGTTAAAAAAGAAGTCGCCGGCTTCCACCACCAGGCCGGGGGCGGGCGCCTCAATCGGCGTGCCGGTGTCGGCGGCGATGTCGAGGCCACCGTGGGGATTGCGCGGCTGCTCGTTGAAAAAACGCTTGAGGCCAAAGTGGCTGGAGTAGGGGCCCTCCACCGGCTTGTGCATGACCAGATCGGGCCAGGTGTTCTCGTCAAAGTGGCGCTTGGCTGCACGCTGGGGGGCGACCTCTTTGCGTATCCGCTTGAGGTCTTCCGGGTTGGGATTGACCTTGCGCTTGTTCTCGATGGTCAGCCACTGCTCGGGGTAGTCCCGGTGCTTCACTTCAAAGGGGACTTTACGCTTGCCGACTTTTAGCTTGTCCGGGCCGGCCTTTCCGTTCAGGGGGATGCCCACCAGTGCCACCCACTGGCCGTCGTCCTTGACCACCGTTACGCGCTTGCCGTAGTAGCGGGCTTTGGGCGGCTGTTCTCCCGTAGCCGGGCCAATCGGCACCACTGCCACACCGCCCGGCGTCGGGTTGTGATCGGGCAGGGCGGCGCTTAACGACAGCGACGCCAGCAGTAATACAAGGGCAGGTAAAAAACGCATGAGGGTCTCGGTGTTCATCGGATGCACATTTCTACCACAGCCACCGGGCACTTCACAGCGGTGGCGCTGGATGTCCGGGGGAAATTAGCCACAGAGGGCACAGAGAACACAGAGGTGTCTTGTCATCGCGAGCCGCGCAGCGGCGTGGCGATCTGCCGAGCGGTTTCAACAGATTGCTTCGCCTCCGGCTCGCAATGACGTTGATGGGTCATCGCGAGGAGGCGTTAGCCGACGCAGCGATCTGCAGGTTCATGCAGATTGCTTCACTGCGTTCGCAATGACAGTGTTCAATACAACTCTGTGCGCTCGGTGTCCTCTGTGGCTAGAATACCCGGTTTAACCAGAGCCACCTTCGCTTATGTCACTCGCCGATCGCAACGATCAGATTGCTCCCTTCTATGTTATGGACTTGCTGGCGCGGGCCCGGGCGCTGGAGGCGCAGGGGCGGGATATCGTGCACCTGGAGATCGGCGAGCCGGATTTCAGTGCGCCGGAGCCGGTGGTGCAGGCGATGACCCGGGCGCTGGCCTCGGGCACCACCCACTACACCCCGGCCCTCGGGCTGCCGGAATTGCGCCAGGCGATTGCCGATTACTACCACAGCCGCTATGGCGTCTCCCTGCCTGCAGAGCGGGTGGCGGTGACCCCCGGCGCCTCGGGGGCACTGCAATTGGTTTGCGGTGCCCTGATCAACCCCGGCGATCGCGTGTTGATGGCCGACCCGGGCTATCCCTGCAATCGCCATTTTGTCCGCCTGTTTGGCGGCCGCGAGTGGGCGGTACCCGTGGGGCCGGACACGCGCTATCAGTTGACCGCCGAGGGGATTTGCCAGCAAATCGATGGCGCCGCCGATGCCGACTCAATCAAGGCGGTGCTGGTGGCAAGCCCGAGCAATCCCACCGGCACACTACTGAGCCCACAGGAGCTGGCGGACATTCACGCCCTCTGCGCCGAACGCGGCTGGTGGTTGATCGTGGATGAAATCTACAACGGCCTGATCTACGGCGCCGAGGAGCACACGGCGGCCCGCTTTTGCGACGGCGAGAGCCGGGTGGTGGTGATCAACAGCTTTTCCAAATACTTTGGCATGACCGGCTTGCGGCTGGGCTGGTGCCTGTTGCCCGAAGCGTTGGTCGGGGCGGTGGAGCGCCAGGCGCAGAACCTGTTTTTGGCGCCGTCCACGCCGGCCCAGCACGGCGCCCTGGCGGCCTTTGGCGAGGAGACGGCGGCGATTCTCGAGACCCGCCGCCGGGCCTTTAAAGCGCGGCGGGATTGCCTGTTGCCGGCCATTCGCCGGTTGGGCTTTAAAGTGCCGGTGGAGCCCCAGGGGCGTTTTACCTCTACGCCGACAGCTCGGCCTTTGCCGACGACAGCTTTGCCCTGTGCGAACAAATTCTCGACCGCGCCGGCGTGGCCCTGACCCCCGGCCTCGACTTCGGCGAGCACCGCAACCGCCAACACCTGCGCTTCGCCTACACCCGCGATGTGCCGGTCCTCGAAGAGGCCGTAGCCCGCCTGGAACATTTTTTCTCGGGGTGATTAGCCACAGAGGACACAGAGGGCACGGAGATTTTTCTGTCATTCCGGAAAGCGCGCAGCGCTTATCCGGAATCCCTACCAATCAGGGGGCAGCGTAGGAGCCTGCCTGCAGGCGAATGTTCATCGAAGCGGACGATTGGTTCGCGGGCAGGCCCGCTCCTACCCGAAATACCCTCTGTGTTCTCTGTGCGCTCTGTGGCTAACTTCAAATGTGACGGAAATCAGTTGTCCTTTTCGCGCTCTTCGATGAGTTTGTCGACTTCTTCCTTGGGCAGGTAGTCGAGGTCCCAGTGGCTGGTGTAGTCCTCTTTGAGGCGGCGTCTGCCGTGGTGCAGTTCTTCCGTTTCATGCTCCGGCGGCACTGCCGCGCTCTCGCCGTGGGGACCGCCGATGTCGTGGTGGTCAGTGGGGACATGGTCGCGCCCCTGCCCACTTCCGAGCCAGTTTTTCAGTCGCTCTATCAATCGCATAATCATCAATCCTCTTTGTCCCAGCCTAAACCAGGTGCCTTTTCATTCAAGGGCTTGCAGGCCTTTTAACCGTGTTGAATTTGCAAAGCGTCCCGCAAGGTAAAACTGGAGGGCGTGGTGCGGCCGTTGGTAGAGCTGTGCTTTCATGACCGGCTCGCTGTGGCGAGCAATCGCCACAGCCTAGCGCGTTTTCAGTCTTTCTGCTCCATGGCGTAGGGGACGGGCAGGCCCATGCGGGCGGCAATTTCCACGCTGACAAAAACGGGTCCAATCAGCAGGAAAATCAGATCTTCCAGAAAGGACGGCTTTTTGCCCTCTACCTGGTGACCGTAGAACTGAAAGACCCAGGAGACTACAAAGATGGCCACGCCGCTCCAGAGTACCGGGGCGCCGATGGCCTGAAGGCCAAAAATACCGGCCACGCTGAGGGCAAACCAGGCCACCATCAGGGCGAAGGTGCCCAGCCCCAGCTTGAGGTAGACCAGGCCGGTCAGGGCACCGAACAGGGTGGCGCCATTGGTCCACTGGGCGGCGGCGCCCTCCAGACCCAGCCACTGGCCCAGGGGCAGTACCCAGAGCATGGCGATGATGGAAAAGAAAATCGCCGGAACGCAGATGAAGTGAATCACCTGGTTCAGGCTGTTCTGGTGACTTTCACCGTAGGCGTCCAGAAATTCGGGCAGTGTTCGCATGCTTTTCTCCTGCGTGATGGGGTGGTTTTTTAGTGTCAGGTATTGTACGCAACGGTTATTCGCTCCCGCTTCGCGGCAGGGCCCGCTTTTTGAAGTCGATGCACTCCTTGCCCTCGACTTGTTGGCGCAGACTGCCCAGGTACATTTTGGTGGCGCCCGCCACGCCCACGGGCACGGCAAAGAAGTTGAGCACCGGCACCATGGTCATCAACAGTATGGCACTGCCAAAGCCCATTGCCAGGGTTTTGTTGCGTTTGAGCAGTGGTCGCTCTTCGGCAAAGGTCAGGCCGTGGTTGGCCAGGGGGAAGTCAGTGTAGTCAAAGGACAGCATCCAGGCGCCGTAGACAAACCAGACCACCGGAATCAGCGGCTGGCCAATCACGGTGACATACATCACTACCACCAGGCCGAGCAGCGGCAGCAGGTACTTGAACATGTAGAGCAGCTTTTTGCTCTCGGAAATCATCGCCAAGCGGACTTCCTCGGCGATGCTGCGCTCGACATGATCGACCTCATCGCCGAGCAGATGGCGCTCCACGGCGGCGGAGAAAAAACCGTTAAAGGGCGCGCAAAGGATATTGGTGATCACGGTAAAGGTGTAAAAGGTGATGATCAGGTAAAGGGCCAGAAAGAGAATCCATAACAGGTAGCGCAACCAGCCCACGACTACCATGAAACCGGCGTAGAGCGTATTGAACCACTCCAGCCAGCCGGGCAGGTCGAGCTGCTCGGGCAGCCACTGGGGCACGCTTTCCATTAATTCGCCGAAATGACTGCCGAGGTACCACAAGCCCAGGGAGAACAGCAGGGCGTTGATAATAAAGGGAACGACGACATAGCGTCGCAGCACCGGCGCCTTGATCAGGGTAAAGCCGTCGACGGCGTAGCGAAAACCGCGCAAAAACTCGTTCATGTCCTTACCTTTGGATGGGAATGGTAGAAACTGTAAAAGAAGTGCCCGGAAAAACCTAGCCACAGAGGTCACAGAGAGTATATGGTCATCGCGAGCCGCGCAGCGGCGTGGCGAACTGCCGAAAGGTTCTGCGGATTGCTTCACTTTGTTCGCAATGACGATGATTGGTCCTCGCGAGGAGGCGTTAGACGACGCGGCGACCTGTCGAATGGTTCCCACAGATTGCTTCGTTGCACTTGCAATGACTGGCTTCTACCGCCCACCGGTCGCGGCGAGGGCGCCGCTCCTACAAATCTCTGTGCTCTTCGTGGCTCTGTGGCCAAAGAGATGGTCGAAGACGCTGGCATCTGGTAGCCAAATCCTTCAAAATCGGCGTTTATTTTTGTCCCGATCGGCCCGGATGGAACGGGGCGAATCCACTAACTGCAGCGAGCCGACCACACAGCCACTATGCGATTGAGCAAAATCAAACTGGCGGGTTTCAAGTCCTTTGTCGACCCCACCACCATCGCTTTTCCCACCAATCTCACGGGCATTATCGGCCCCAATGGTTGCGGCAAATCCAATGTGATCGACGCCGTGCGCTGGGTGATGGGGGAGTCCTCGGCCAAGCACCTGCGCGGCGCCTCCATGGAAGATGTGATTTTCAAGGGTTCCTCGTCCCGGGCGCCGGTAGGCAAGGCCTTTGTCGAGCTGGTGTTCGATAACTCGGATGGCACCCTGGGTGGGCAATATGCCCAGTTTTCCGAGATTTCCACCCGACGGGAAGTGACCCGCGACGGCAAATCCAACTATTACCTCAACGGCACCAAGTGCCGCCGCCGGGACATTACCGATATTTTCCTAGGCACCGGTCTGGGCCCTCGCTCCTACGCCATCATCGAACAGGGCATGATCTCCCGCCTGATCGAGGCCAAACCCGAGGAGATGCGCGTCTATATTGAAGAGGCCGCGGGCATTTCCAAGTACAAGGAACGCCGCCGCGAGACCGAGAACCGCATTCGCCACACCCGTGAAAACCTCGCTCGACTGGACGATTTGCTGGACGAGATCAACAAGCAGATCGGTCGTCTCGACCGCCAGGCCAAGACCGCCGAGCGCTACAAGGGCATGAAGGACGAGGAGCGGCTGCGCAAGGCCGAGTTGCTGGCGCTGAAGTGGCGCGAGCTGAACAATCTGGTCAATAACCGCGAGCGCTACCTTCAGGATCTTCAGAATCAGGTCGAGGCCGAGGTGGCCAAACAGCGCGAGATTGAGGCTCAAATCGAGGGCCAGCGCGACGATCAGGTCAAGGCCAACGAAAAACTCGGTGAAGTGCAGGGCGAGTGGTACCGCATCGGTTCCGAGATCAGCCGCACCGAGCAGAGCATTCGCCACCACAAGGACACACGCCAGCGCCAGAACCAGGACCTGCAACAGATTGAAAACGCCTACCAGCAGGCCATGCGGGCCATTGAAGAGGATCAGGCCCGGTTGAGCGAGCTGGATCGCGACCTGGAGGAGAAATCCCCCGCCTACGAGGGCATCCAGGAGGCGGCCGAGCGCTCGGCGAAGCGCCTTGAAGAGGCGGAAACGGCCATGCAGCAATGGCGCGACGAGTTTGACGCCTTTAACAGCAGTTACTCCGAGGCCAGTCAGGTGGCCAAGGTCGAGAGCACTCGCCGGGATCAGGTCGACCGCAACCAGCTCGACCTGCAGCGCCGCATCGAGCGACTGGAGGAAGAGCTCAAGGAGCTCGGCGGTGTCGACCTGGACAGCGACATTGCCCGCGCCGAGGAGCAGGCGGCGGAACTGGCCGAGCAGTCGGCGCAAATGGAAGAGCGCCTGACCCAGATCAAGGCCCGCCAGGCCGAAACCCGTGAGAAAAACGACCGCCTGAACCGCGAACTCGACGAGTCCGGACGCGAGCTGCAGACCGCCCGGGGGCGTCTGGCCTCGCTGGAGGCCCTGCAGCAGGCGGCGCTGGGCAAGCATAACGAGACCGTGGTCGACTGGCTCAAGGGCCAGCAGCTCGACGGCAACCCGCGTCTGGGCGAACAGATCCAGGTCGACAGCGGCTGGGAGCGGGCGGTGGAAACCGTACTCGGCGATCATCTGGAGGCGGTCTGTGTCGACGGCATCGACGCCGTTTCCGGTGTGCTCGGCCAGCTCGAACAGGGGCATCTGGTGCTGGTGGACAAGAGCGGTGGGGCCGCGGCATCTGCCGGCGGCGACCGGCTGCTGTCAAAAGTCCAAAGCGAGCACGACCTTGGCGGTTTGCTGGGTGGTGTCCACGCCGTCGACGACCTCGACCAGGCCCTGACCCAGCGAGCCAGCCTCGGCGATGGCGAATCGATTGTCACCCGCGACGGGCTTTGGCTGGGTCGCAACTGGTTGCGCGTGGCCCGTGACAGCGAGGGCGACAGCGGCGTACTCAGTCGCGATCGCGATATTCGCGAGTTGCAGGAGCGCATCGAAGCCCTGGAACAGCGCGTCGAGGCTCTGGAGTCCGAGCGCGCCGAGGGCCGTGAGGAAATCGCCCAGTACGACAGCGAGCGCGAGACCCTGAGCGGTGATCTGCAACAGATCCACCGTCGCCACGGCGATCTCAACGGCGAACTCAACGGGCTGCGCATGCGCGCCGAGCAGGCCGGCAAGCGCCGCGAACATCTGTCTGCCGAACGCGATGAGTTGCGCGCCAAGCTGGAAGAGGAGCGCGCCAGTCTGGTGGAAATCGAGGAGGCGCTGGCCAGCGCCAAAATCCAGCTCGGCGGCTCCGAGGAAAAGCGGGATCAGCTATTGGCCCAGCGCGAGCAGCTCCAGGACAACCTCAACGACGCCCGCCACACCGCCCAGCGAGATCGCGACGCCCTGCAGCAGCTGGCCATCTCCATCGAATCCATGCGCACGGCCAAGGACTCCGCCGATCGCAACCTGGAGCGCATGCAGTCCCAGACCGAACATCTCAAGCAGCGCCGCGAGGAGTTGCTGGAGAGTCTCAACGAGGACGATACGCCAGTGGAGGCCATGCAGGCCGAACTGGATCAGTGGCTGGCCAAGCGGGTCGAGGCCGAGAGCCAGGTCGAAGAGGCCCGCCGCAACGCCGAGACCATTGAACACCAGCTGCGCGAGCTGGATCAGGAGCGTTTGAAATTCGAACGCGCCGCCCAGGAAAAGCGCAGCCAGCTGGAGAGCGAACGCCTGGGTGCCCAGGAGAACAAGGTTCGTTGCCAGACGGTCAAGGAGCAGCTCGACGAGACCGGCCACGAAGCCCGCACTCTGCTGGAGAGCCTGCCCGAGGAAGCCACCATCAAGGCCTGGGAAGAGCAGGTACAGCAGATTAGCCAGCGCATCGGCCGGCTGGGACCCATCAATCTGGCCGCCATCGACGAATACAAGGAAACCTCCGAGCGCAAGGAGTACATGGACGCCCAGCACAAGGATCTCACCGATGCCCTGACCACGCTGGAAAACGCCATTGCCAAGATCGACAAGGAGACGCGCTCGCGCTTCAAGGAAACCTTTGAGCAGGTCAACAAGCGTGTGGCCGAGATGTTCCCCAAACTGTTTGGCGGCGGCCAGTGTCACCTGGAACTCACCGGCGACGATTTGCTCAATACGGGTGTATCGATCATGGCGCGCCCACCGGGCAAGCGGATTTCCAACATCCATCTCCTGTCGGGCGGCGAGAAAGCGCTGACGGCGGTGGCCATGGTGTTTGCCATCTTCGAACTCAACCCGGCGCCGTTCTGTATGCTGGACGAGGTCGACGCGCCGTTGGACGAGGCCAATGTCGGCCGCTTCTGTAAAATGGTCGAGGAGATGTCCGAGCGGGTGCAGTTCATCTTTATTACCCACAACAAGGCCACCATGGAGTTGGCCAATCAGCTCTCGGGTGTCACTATGCGAGAAGCAGGTGTGTCGCGCCTGGTGGCCGTCAATGTCGAAGAGGCGGTCAAGATGGCCGAGGCCTGATCGGGGCTTTGGCAAACGCCAGCGGGAGAGAGTAATGGACAGTTTGCGTTGGGTGTTGTTGATCATCGGTGCACTGCTGGTGGGTGGTATCTGCGCATTCACCGTGGTGCAAAAGCGGCGCCAGTCGGGTGACGGCGACGCCGCGTCCGATTCCAGCGAGCAGGACCCCTGGCACGACGACCTGCCGAGTCTCGATCAGCTCGAGGCCGCCCGTGCTGCACATACCTCCGAGGGCGCCGAGCTTCCGCCCCTGGATGAAGAGGTGGTGGAGGAAATTCGCGCCGCCGACGAGGATCGCCGTGCCCGCCAACGCGAGCGTGAGCTGGCCGAACTCGGCATCAGTGACGACGACACATTGCCGGTGACCGATGAACCCCGGCTGGGTGGTTATGGCGACGACAATCCACCCCTCAGGGACGGCCGCCCCGAACCCCGCTTGCAGCACGGTGATAGTGAGCCGTTGACTGAAGTCGACGGACCGGCATTGAACGACCATGAAGAGCCGGAGGTTCACCAGCCTTCGCTGTTGGCCGATGAAGAGCCCCCGGCTCAAGCCGCACCCGAATCAGCCCCAGAGCCAACACCCGAACCCACGCCTGAGCCGGAACCCAAACCCGAATCGACGCCGGAGCCCGGCCCGAACACCTCCAGTGCCGATGAAGAGGCACGCATGGTCGAGCGCGCCTCGCGCCAGCGGGTGGAAGAGGCGGCGAGGCGGCGCGTGCAGCAACAGGCCCAGGCCAAATCCGGCGGCCAGGTGAGCGGCGGTCAGTCGGCGGCGCGTGCCAGTGCCGAGGCCCGGGCGGCACAGTCGCCCAAAACCCCACAATCGGAGGCACCCCAAAGAGCCGCGCCAGCGAGGGAGAGCAGCAATAGCAACAGTCGCCGTAACGAGGAGGTGGTTGTCCTCTATATCAAGGCCAGCGATTCCATTGGTCTCTACGCGCCCGAGATCATCGAGTGCCTGGAGTCCATGGGCTTTCGCTTTGGCGACATGGACATCTATCACTACCACTCCAATGGCCAGCGCATCGTCAGCGTGGCCAATATCAAGAAACCCGGTACCTTTGACCCGGAGAACAGCGCTGGCGTCACTACCCCCGGCCTGGCAATGTTTCTGCAATTGCGGCGCGAGAGCGATTTCGAATTCAGTGAACAGGTATTGGTTAAATCGGCGAAGTATCTGGCCGGCAAGCTCAAGGCCATCGTGCTCGACGAGCACCGCAAGGAACTCGATACCCGCGGTGAGCAGGCCCTGCGTATGCGTATCCAGTCAATTCGGCGCAAACTGCAGCCCGCGGATAAGAGCTGATTCAACCAGCACCCATAACAAGGCGAGACACCGTGACAGTACCCAGCGATGTTCAACAGCGCATTGACTCCCTGCGTCGACAACTTCATCAGCACAATCGCGCCTACTATGTGCTCGACGAGCCGCTGGTGCCGGACGCTGAGTACGACCGCCTGTTTCGCGAGTTGCAGCAACTCGAGGAAGACTACCCCGAGGCGGCCAGTGACGATTCCCCCACTCGCCGTGTGGGCGCCGCGCCGCTGGACCAGTTCGAGTCAGTGGCCCACGAGGTGCCCATGCTCTCGCTGGGCAATGTGTTCAGTGGGGAGGAACTCGACGCCTTCGACCAGCGTCTCCGCGAGCGTCTGGATTACCCCGGCGAGCTGACTTACACCGCCGAACCCAAGCTGGACGGCCTGGCCATCAGCCTGCTCTACGAGAACGGCCGCCTGGTGCGCGGCGCCACCCGCGGCGATGGCGTCACCGGAGAGGATGTTACCGCCAATGTGCGCACCATCCGCTCGGTGCCGCTGGTACTGGAGCCCGGAGACTGGCCGCAGCGCTTTGAGGTGCGCGGCGAGGTCTACATGCCCCTGGCCGGTTTCGAGGCCATGAATGCCCGGGCCCGGGAGCGGGGCGACAAGGTCTTTGCCAACCCGCGCAACGCCGCTGCGGGCTCCCTGCGCCAGCTCGACTCTCGCATCGCCGCCCGGCGGCCGCTGGATATTTATTGCTACGGCGTCGGCGTCTTCGACGGCGAATTGCCCGACACCCACAGCGACACGCTCAAAAAACTGGCCGGTTGGGGCTTTCGTATTTGCCCCGAGATAGAAGTGGTCACCGGCGCCGACGGCTGCGCCGACTACTACCGACACCTGGGCCAGCGTCGCGACCAGTTGCCCTACGAAATCGACGGCGTGGTCTACAAGGTGGACAGCTTGCAGCTCCAGGGCGATCTGGGCTTCGTCGCCCGGGCGCCGCGCTGGGCCACGGCCCACAAATTCCCGCCCAGCGAGGAAATGACCACATTGGCGGATGTGGAGTTTCAGGTAGGCCGCACCGGTGCCCTGACGCCGGTGGCCCGGCTGGAGCCGGTCAATGTGGCCGGCGTGGTGGTGAGTAATGCAACCTTGCACAACATGGATGAAGTGAAACGCAAGGATGTTCGCATCGGCGATACGGTGATTGTGCGCCGGGCCGGGGATGTGATTCCCGAGGTGGTGGGCGCTGTGGCCGAGCGGCGCCCGAATGACACCCGCGAGATACTGATGCCCGAACACTGTCCGGTGTGTGGTTCCGATGTGATCCGCCCCGAGGGCGAGGCCGTGGCCCGCTGCTCCGGCGGTTTGTTTTGTTCGGCCCAGCGCCGCGAGGCGATCAAGCACTTTGCCTCGCGCAAGGCACTGGACATCGACGGCGTGGGGGAGAAACTGGTGGATCAATTGCTCGACGCCGGTTTGATCGACCATGTCGACGATCTGTTTGATCTCACCGCGGAGCAGGTGGCCGGCCTGGAGCGCATGGGTGAAAAGTCTGCCGCCAATGTGATCGAGTCGCTGGAGCGGGCCAAGCACACCACACTGCCCAAATTCCTGTTTGCCCTGGGCATTCGCGAGGTGGGCGAAGTCACCGCCCGCAACCTGGCCATGCACTTTGGCGATTTAAAGCCGGTGATGGAGGCCAGTGAGGAGGCGCTGCTGGCGGTGCCCGATGTGGGGCCGATTGTCGCCGCCCATGTGGCGAGCTTCTTTGAGCAAGCCCACAACCGGGAAGTCATCGACAAGCTGCTGGCGGCCGGATTTGAGTGGGAGCCTATCGAAGTCGCCGAACAGCAGGAGGCGGTGCTCGACGGCCACACCTATGTGCTCACCGGCACCTTTTCCAGCATGAAGCGCGAGGAAGCCAAGCAACAACTGCTGGCCCTGGGCGCCAAAGTGTCCGGCTCGGTCTCAAAAAAGACCACTGCCGTCTTCGCCGGCGACAACCCCGGTTCCAAAGTCGACAAGGCGGCGGACCTGGAAGTGCCGGTCAAAACCGAGGAAGACTTGTTGGATTTATTGGCAAACTAGCCACAGAGTACACAGAGAGCACAAAGGCTCCAGGTCGCTTGCAGACGACGCTACAGAATTCCTCAGAAGAGCGCGTCATTCCTGAACCAGAGGCAGCATAGGGCGGATGTGGCGAAGCCAACTTCCGCCGTCAATCGCTCGTATTGATGTATGTCTAAAGCGTCTTCCACTCTACGCGGGACGAGTGATACAATAGTGTCACTTACGGGGAAAGCCTATGAAAACCGAGTTAGTCACCAACCTGAAGCGGCAAGCGACGAAAATTCTCTCGGAACTTCACGAGACCAAGGAGGCGGTCATGATTACGGAACACGGAAAGCCATCGGCTTATTTGTTGGATGTGGATGATTACGAAATGCTGCAACGGCGTTTGAACTTGCTGGAAACCATTGCCAGAGGTGAGCAGGCCATTGTGGATGGTCGCGTTAAAAACCACGAGGATGCCAGGGAGCAAATGGCTAAATGGTTGAAATAGTCTGGACGGAACCCGCACTTAATCAGATACAAGAAATCGCCGAGTACATTGCCCTGGATAATCAGCCGGCCGCCAAAAAACTTGTCCGGCAACTGTTTGAGTCGGCAGAGCGTTTGAGCTCATTTCCAGAGTCGGGTAGAAAAATACCGGAGCTACCTGCTGTGTCCTATCGCGAAGTCATTTCGCCACCCTGCCGTATTCTCTATAAACACACGGCTCAGCAAGTTATCGTAATAGGGGTGTTGCGCCAGGAGCGCGACTTTAAACGCTGGCTGTTATCACCGGGGGAATCCAGTGACTGAAGTTGTCATTCGCTATGTGCATTTTTTGAGTATTTTTGTGCTGTTTGCCCTGCTGACTTCCGAGCACCTGCTGCTCAAACCCCAGGTGAGCCGGGCGGACATAAAGCGGCTGGCGATCATTGATCTGGCTTACGGGATTACTGCACTGGTGGTGCTGGGCGCCGGTCTGGCCCTGTGGTTGGGCGTGGGCAAGCCCGCCGAGTTTTACACCAAAAACCCGGTGTTTCACGCCAAGTTTGGCTTGTTTATTTTGATTGGGTTGCTTTCCATCGGTCCCACGGTGTTTTTTATCAAACAGCGCAAGACCACCGCTGAAACCATCGCCGTTCCAAGGGCATTGATTCACCTCATTCGCCTTGAACTCACTTTGCTTGTTCTCATGCCACTTCTTGCGGTGCTTATGGCCAAAGGCATTGGCTTGCCGTCCTGATGTTAGCCACCGAGGGCACAGAGAACACAGAGGAATTCGGGGTCATTCCGTGAAGCGCACAGCGCTTATCCGGAATCTCCCTGGATCAGACGCCGTAGGGTGGATGTGGCGAAGCCATCCTCCGCCGTCCAGTTAAAAACCAACGGGGGTTAACACCCTTGAGACAAAAGAAAAGGCGGAGGTCGCTATGCGACATCCGCCCTACCTCACCCCTCTGTGTTCTCTGTGCGCTCTGTGGCCGCTGTGTTATTTCGGCCATGTTTGATCGACATGGCAAGAGATTCCGGATAAGTACTGCGTGCTTTCCGGAATGACACCCAAAAACCTCCGTGTCCTCTGTGAACTCTGTGGTTAACGCATTCAATCCACTTTTGGTCGGGCCCGTTCGATGATGGCGCGGCAGTCGATGTCGGCAGGCAGGTTGCCGAAGCTGAGGCCGCGCTGTTCGCCCAGGCGGGCGCGGCAGAAGGCGGTGTAGATCAGCTCGTTGCCCATCAGGATCAACTGGCAGGCCTGCATCTGACGGGCCATGTGCTCGACGATGCTGCGGGCCCGGAACTGGAAGTCCTCGAAATCCGCCAGTTGCGCCTTTAGCGCTTCCAGGCTGGCGTCGTAGTCCGCCTGCTGGCCGCTGGCTTTCTCCAGCTCGGCGATAAAGACATCGAGCACTGCCGGGGCCTTGCTCACCGCGCGCAACACATCCAGGCACTGGACATTGCCGCTGCCCTCCCAGATCGAGTTGACCGGGGCCTCGCGGTAGAGCCGGGCCATGATGGATTCCTCGACATAGCCGATGCCGCCCAGGCACTCCTGGGATTCGCCGATGTGGTGGGTGGCCCGTTTGCAGATCCAGTACTTGCCCACGGCGGTGGTCAGGCGCACCAGGTTCTGCTCGTCTTCGTTCTCGGGGTTGTCCAGGGCCATGGCCAAACGCATGGTCATGGCCAGGGCGCCCTCGACTTCCAGGCACAGATCGGCGGCGACATTCTGCATCAGGGGCTGGTCGATCAGGCGCTTGCCCATAACCTCGCGGTGGGCAATGTGGTGGGTGACCTGGGCCACGGCCTGGCGCATCAGTGAGGTGGAACCGATCATGCAGTCGTAGCGGGTGAGGGCGACCATTTCGATGATGGTGGGCACGCCGCGGCCCTCCTCGCCGAGCATCCAGGCGTGGGCGCCGCGGAACTCGACTTCGCTGGAGGCATTGGAGCGGTTGCCCATCTTGTCCTTGAGGCGCTGGATGTAGAACTCGTTGCGCGAGCCATCGGGGCGCCAGCGCGGCAGCAAAAAGCAGGACAGGCCGTTGTCGGTTTGCGCCAGGGTGAGGAAGGCGTCGCACATGGGCGCCGAGCAGAACCACTTGTGGCCGACCAGCTCGTAGGCTTCGCCGGGACCCTCGTCGTCACCGGCGGGGTAGGCGTAACTGGTGTTGGCGCGCACATCGGTACCGCCCTGTTTTTCCGTCATGGCCATGCCGATGGTGGCGCCGCGCTTGCGATCCACCGGCTGGAAGGATGAGTCGTACTCCCGGCTGAGGATTTTGGGCAGCCAGTCTTTGGCCAGTGACGGTGTCTTCTGGATGGCCGGAACACAGGCGAAGGTCATGGTCAGCGGGCAGGCGCTGCCGGCCTCGTTCTGGTTGTAGAGGTAGTTCATGGCCAGGCGCACGGCGTGGGCGCCGGGCTGGGGCCGGTTCCAGGGCAGGGCGTGGATGTCGTGCTCGATCGCCAGGCTCATCAGGTCGTGGTAGGCGGGGTGGTAGTCGACGCGATCCACCCGGTAGCCGTAGCGGTCGTGGGAGTGGAAGACGGGCTTGTTTTTATTGGCCTGAAAGCCGCGCTCGATCCACTCGGGTTTACCCAGCAGGGCGCCGAAATCGGCCACCTGTTGCTCGCCCCAGCTGCCGCCGGCGTGGCGCAGGGCGTCCACCAGGGGCTGGTCCTGTTCAAAGGTGTTGAAGTGTTCCAGCTTGGGAGGCTGGTTGAAGACTTCGTGGGTCTCGGAAATGACCAGCATTTCCGGTTCCTGGTCGTGGCTGTGTTGGTCGCTCATGGGGTCTCTCCACAAAGGGCTCTCAGGCAAAAACGGCTGAGCTGGTCGCGCAGCAGCGCCAGCTCCTCCCGATCGACGCCGCGGCTGGCGGGCTTGATCAGGCACTCGGCCACCGTGCCGACCAGGGCGTCGGCGCTGATGGCGGGATTTTGTTGCGGTAGCTCGCCGCGCTCCAGGCCGGTTTCGATCAGCCGGGCAAAGACTTCGGCGTAGCGCTCGCGGTAGGCCAGGCGCTCGCTCTCCAGTTCCGGCCCAACCGGCTCGGCAATCAGGGCGTGGGCCAGTTGCGGGCGGGTGAGGGCGCGCTCGATAAAGCGACCGATGCCGCGCTGCAAACGCTGGGGCACGGGCTCGTCGCCGGCCAGCTGTTCGGCCAGAGCGTCCACCTCGCGCTGGGTGTAGTGGCGAAACAGGTCGCAGCACAGCTCGGCGCGATTGCGGTAATAGCGGTAGAGTGTCCCTGTGGCCAGCCCGGCTCGCTCAGCCACCGGCTGCATTTGCACGGCGGCAAAGCCGCCCTCCACCAGATGTTTTTGGGCGGCGGCAAAGAGTCGCGCCTGCGTCTGCCGCTTGCGCGCCTGGGTGTGCTCTGTCTCGCGGTATGCCATGAACTGAACATTAGTTCATTTATTTATGTTTGGCAATGTTAGCCACAGAGAGCACCGAGGGCACAGAGGGTTTTAATGTCATCGCGAGGAGGCGTTAGCTGACGCGGCGATCTGTCAGAATCTGAAGATTGCTTCGCTGCGCTCGCAATGACGGTGCCACCAGATTCCGGATAAGCGCTTAGCGCTTTCCGCAATGACGGTTGGGCCATCCGTGGCCTTGAGGGATTCGTTAGTGGAGCTTGAGGCGGGGTTTGATGCCTCGGGTGATGATGTTGGCCAGGGTCATCAGGACTACCCAGGTGAAGCCGTGGACGGCTTGCTGGTGCATTTTGTACAGGGAGATGTAGGCCATGCGAGCCATGAAACCCTCGATTTTGACTTCCGTGGACTTGCTGAAGAGGTTGCCCATCAGGTTGCCCACGGTGGAGTAGCGGCTCAGGTTCACCAGTGAGCCCTTGTCGTTGTAGACGAAGGGAATCGGTTCCTTGCCCTGGAGTCTGCGCCGCAGGGTTTTGTATAGAGTTTGCGCCTGTTGATGGGCGGCCTGGGCCCGGGGCGGTACCGGGCGCTCGCTGTCGGGTTGCGGGCAGGCGGCGCAGTCGCCCATGGCGAAGATGTTGTCGTCGCCCTCCACCTGCAGGGTCTGGCGTACCTGTACCTGGTTCATGCGGTTGGTGGTCAGACCTAGTTGCGTCAGCCACTCGGGGGCCTTGATGCCGGCGGCCCAGACCTTGATCTCGGCCGGGACAAACTGGCCGCTCTTGGTGTGGAAACCCTCGGGCGTGGCCCTGGTGATCATCTCGCCGGTCATGACCTTGACTCCCAGATCCTCGAGTACTCGCTGGGTGCTGGCGGAGACTTTCTCTGGTAGCACCGGCAACACGCGGTCGGCGGCGTCGAGCAGGGTGAACTCCACCGGCATCTTGTGTACGGCGTCGAGGCCGCTTTCGGTCATTTCCAGAACGGCCGTGTGCAGCTCGGCGGCCAGCTCGACCCCGGTGGCGCCGGCGCCGGCGATGGCGATGTTGAGCTGACCCGGGCGCAGGGGTTCCTTCTGGGTGCTGGCGACCATCCACTTTTCCAGGAAGGTGCGGTGGAACAGCTGGGCCTGACTCTGGGAGTCGAGAAACAGGCAGTGGTCCTGCACGCCCTCGGTGCCGAAATCGTTGGTCTGGGAGCCTACTGCGAGCACCAGGGTGTCGTAGTGGAACTCGCGCCGGGGGATGATCTCCTGGCCCTCTTCGTTGTGGGTGGGGGCCAGGCTGATGAATTGCCGCTCGCGGTCGAGCTGATCCATGTAGCCCAGGCGAAACTCAAAGTGGTGGGCCCGGGCGTGGGCGGCGTAGCTCATCTCGTCGATGTGGGCGTTGATGGTGCCGGCGGCGACTTCGTGGAGCAGGGGCTTCCAGAAGTGGGTCAGGGTACCGTCGACCAGGGTGATGTTGGCCTGATGGCGCTTGCCCAGGCTGTTCCCCAGCTGGGTGGCCAGTTCCAGGCCGCCGGCGCCACCGCCGACGATCACGATGTGGTGTTTATCGGACATGATGCGTTCCTCAAAGTGGTTTAAGGCTGGCGTCCTCGGGCGACAGGCTTAAGCCCCCTTGGGGGGAGCCGCGCAGTATAGTCAGAAAATGCCCGCTCGCAAGTTGTGGATGGTGTTAGCCACAGAGTTCACCGAGGGCACAGAGGGTTTTAATGTCATCGCGAGAAGCGCAGCGACGCGGCGATCTGTCGAACGGTTTCCGCAGATTGCTTCGCCTCCGGCTCGCAATGACAGGATCAGGAGGAGCTCGGTTTTACAGAGATTCCGGATAAGCGCTCTGCGCTTTCCGGAATGACCCGAAACCCTCTGCGTACTCTGTGATCTCTGTGGCTAAAGGTTCAAAGCAACAAGCGGCGGCTGTCTTCGAGGACTTCGGCGAAGTGGCGGGCGAAGCGGGCGGCGAGGACGCCGTCGATGACCCGGTGGTCGTAGGACAGCGACAGGGGCAGGATCAGTTTGGGTTCGAAGTCCTTGCCGTTGTAGAGGGCTTCGGTGGTGGCTTTGGAGATGCCCATGATCGCCACTTCGGGCTCGTTGATGATGGGGGTAAAGCCGCTGCCGCCGATGTGGCCGAGTGAGGTCAGGGTAAAGCAGCCGCCCTTCATCTCGTGGCCGGCCAGCTTGCGTTTGCGCGCCCGCTCGGCGAGGTCGGCGACTTCCTCGGCCAGCTCACTCAGACTCTTTTTGTCGGCGTCCCGGACCACCGGCACCATCAGCCCCTGAGGCGTGTCGACGGCGATGCTGATGTGGAAGTAGCGCTTTTGAATCAGGTGCTCGCCCTCGGGGTCGAGGGAGCTGTTGACCCGTGGGTGGGCCTTGAGGGCCGACACCGCCGCCTTGATCAGAAAGGGCAGCAGGGTGAGCTTGATGTCGCGCTTGGCCAGCTGGGCCTTTTCGCGCTGGCGAAAGGCCTCCACCTCGGTGATGTCGGCGCGGTCGAACTGGGTTACATGGGGAATCCGCATCCAGGCGCTGTGGGTGTTTTGTCCGGTGAGGCGCTGGATCTTGGTCAGCTCGACGGTTTCGATCTCACCGAACTCGGCAAAATCCACCGATGGCGGCGGGTTGATGTCCAGGCCGCCGCCGGAGGCCTTTTGCGTCAGGGCCTGTTTGACGAAGGCCTGCACATCCTCCTTGAGGATTCGCCCGCGGGGCCCGCTGCCGCTGACCTGGCTCAGGTCGACGCCGAGTTTGCGCCCGAGTTTGCGCACGGCGGGGCCGGCGTGAACGCGGCCGCTGGTGGCCGGGCGATAGGGTTGGGTATCCGGTGGTGGCGCCGGACTGGGTGCGGGTTCGTCGCCGCCGGACGGTTTTTTATCGGGCTTTTGCCGGTTTTTTTCCGATTCCCCGGACTTTGCTTTGCTGTCGCTCGCCTTGCTGGCCTTTTCCTGTTCTTTCCCGGCTTTTGGTTTTTCCTCACCGCGGTCCTTGCTCGCTTCCTCTTTTTTCCCGCTTTCTTTTTCGTCTTTTCCGCCGCCGTCCTCACCGGCCTCGAGGACGAGGATGGGATCGCCCTCGGATACGCTGTCGCCCACCTTGACCTTGAGCTCGACCACTTTGCCGGCCTCTGGGCAGGGAATGTCCATGGCCGCCTTGTCGGTTTCCAGGGTGATCAGCGGCGCTTCCTGCTCGACGCTGTCACCGGCCTGGACCATGATTTCAATGATCTCTGCGGATTCGACATCGCCAATATTGGGCAGTGGAATGGTCTTTTGCATGTATCGTTCCTCCAGGGCGTATTAACAGGCCCTAACGCACCGCCGGGTCGTCGGCGTCGGCATCGATGTTGTAGTGTTTAATCGCCTTGGCCACGGTCTTGGCGTCGACGCCCTTGTGGCCGCTGTCGCTCAGGGCTTTCAGGGCGGCAACGACGATGTGGTAGCGGTCGACTTCAAAGAAGCGCCGCAGGTTTTCGCGGCTGTCGGAGCGGCCGTAGCCATCGGTGCCCAGCACGGTGTAGGGGCCGGGCACCGAGCCGGTGATCTGCTCGGCGTAGCTCTGCTGGTAGTCGGTAGCGGCAATGGTCGGGATCTGGCTGTCGCCCAGGCACTCGTTGAGATGGCTGACCCGTGGCTCCCCGGTGGGGTGCAGGCGGTTCCAGCGCTGGCAGCTGCGCACATCCCGGGCCAGCTGGTTGAAGCTGGTGGCGCTCCACAGCCGGGGCTGGATGTCGAAGTCCTTTTGCAGCAGCTCGGTGGCGGCCATGGCCTCCTGCATGATGGCGCCGGAGGAGAGCAGGTTGATGTCCGCGCCCTTGCCGTTGCCCAGCGGGTAGAGCCCCTTGAGAATGCCCTCGCGGCTGCCCTCGGGCATGGCCGGGTGGGGCGTGTTCTGGTTGCTCAGGGTCAGGTAGTAGTAAACGCTCTCGTCCTCGGCGTACATCCGTCGCATCCCCTCCTGGATGATGACCACCACCTCGTAGCCAAAGGCCGGGTCGTAGCTGAGGCAGTTGGGCACGGTGCTGGCGATGACATGGCTGTGGCCGTCCTGGTGCTGCAGGCCCTCGCCGTTGAGGGTGGTGCGCCCGGCGGTGCCGCCGAGCAAAAAGCCCCGGGCCCGGGCGTCGCCGGCGGCCCAGCACAGGTCGCCTACGCGCTGGAAGCCGAACATGGAGTAGAAGATGTAGAAGGGCACCATGGGCACGCCGGAGTGGGCGTAGCTGGTGCCGGCGGCGATAAAGGAAGACATGGCGCCGGCCTCGGTAATGCCTTCCTCGAGGATTTGGCCGGCGGCGTCCTCGCGGTAGAACATCACCTGATCTTTATCCTGGGGTTCGTAGAGCTGACCGGCGGAGCTGTAAATGCCCAGCTGGCGGAACAAACCTTCCATGCCAAAGGTGCGGGCCTCGTCGGGGACGATGGGCACCAGGTGCTCACCGATGTTTTTGTCGCGCACCATCTGGGTGAGCATGCGGACGAAGGCCATGGTGGTGGAGTACTCGCGGTCGCCGCTGTCCCCGAGCAGTTTTTCGAAGTCCTTGAGCGCCGGGATCTTGAGCTTTTCCGAGTTTTCCCGGCGCTGTGGCAGATAGCCACCCAGGGCCTGGCGCCGCTCGTGGAGGTATTTGAGTTCGTCGCTGTCCCCGGCGGGTTTGTAGTAGCTGGCGTTGTCGACATCCTCGTCGGAGAGGGGCAGGTGGAAGCGGTCGCGAAAGCCGCGCAGGTGCTCCTCGTCGAGCTTCTTCTGCTGGTGGGCCTTGTTCATGCCCTCGCCCTGGGTGCCCATGCCGTAACCCTTGATGGTCTTGGCCAGTACCACGGTGGGCTGGCCCTCGGTCTGCACCGCTTCATGGTAGGCGGCGTAGACCTTGTGGGGGTCGTGGCCGCCCCGGTTGAGACGCCAGATGTC
Source organism: Pseudomonadota bacterium (assembly GCA_051747425.1). Taxonomy (GTDB): domain Bacteria; phylum Pseudomonadota; class Gammaproteobacteria; order HTCC5015; family HTCC5015; genus HTCC5015. Next base: position 270,377 of record JBNJGD010000001.1, on the reverse strand, counting down.
CTTGTCCGACATGTGGGCGACCATGGCTTTGACATCGGGGTCCTTGCCGAAAAATTCATCGCGGGTGTAGCCGCCGCCCTTGGCCTTGTAGTTCTGGTACTCGCCGTCGACGGTGTCCTCCATCACCTTGAGCAGCTTGCCGTCCTTGTCGCGACCGATGAGATCGTCCCAGTAGGAGCCCCAGATTACCTTGATCACGCGCCAGCCGGCGCCGCGGAAATCGGATTCCAGCTCCTGGATGATCTTGCCGTTGCCGCGCACCGGGCCGTCCAGACGCTGCAGGTTGCAGTTGACCACAAAGATCAGGTTGTCGAGTTTTTCCCGCGCCGCCAGGGCGATGGCGCCCAGTGTTTCCGGCTCGTCGGTTTCGCCGTCGCCTATAAAACACCAGACCTTGCGGTCCTCGGTGTTGGCGATGCCCCGGGCGTGGAGGTATTTGAGGAAGCGCGCCTGATAAATGGCGGTAATCGGTCCGAGCCCCATGGAAACGGTGGGAAACTGCCAGAAGTCGGGCATCAGCCAGGGGTGGGGGTAGGACGACAGCCCGGCGCCGCCGGTCTCCTGGCGAAAACCGTCGAGCTGTTCCTCGCTGATGCGGCCCTCGAGGAAGGCGCGGGCGTAGATGCCCGGCGAGGAGTGGCCCTGTATATAAACCAGGTCGCCGCCGTGATCTTTGGACGGCGCTCGCCAGAAGTGGTTGAAACCCACATCGTAGAGCGTGGCCGCCGAGGCAAAGCTGGCGATATGACCGCCCAGGGTGCCGTCCTTGCGGTTGGCGCGGACCACCATGGCCATGGCGTTCCAGCGGATGATTGAGCGCAGCCGCCACTCCAGTTCGTGGTCGCCGGGGGAGGCGGTCTGCTTGTGCCGTGGAATGGTGTTGATATAGGCCGTGTGAGCGGAGTAGGGCAGGTAGGCCCCGTGGCGGCGGGCCTTTTCAATCAGCTTCTCCAGCAGGTAGTGGGCCCGCTCGGAACCCTCTACCTCCATCACCGAGTCGAGTGAGTCGATCCACTCCCGGGTTTCCGTGGGGTCGATGTCCTCGTGCAGCGCCTGTGCGTCTTGCGAGTCTGAAGGGACTGTGGTCATGGCGGTCGGCTTTCCTTTTGTGGCGATATTCAATGGTTATCGTCGACTTTGTATGGCCAGTCAATCACAAGCCGGAGAATTATCCAATCAAGCTTGTCTATCACCCCGGATATGCTGCTATTTGGTCGTGCAGGTGGCCAGATTGCCGCGCTTTACGGTAGAATTGCGCCCCTTTTGCAAGTGAACCCATGGGTGCGCGATGTCAGATGTAAACAAAGTCGTACTGGCCTACTCCGGTGGCCTGGATACCTCAATCATTGCCAAGTGGCTGCAGGATTCCTACCAGTGCGAGGTGGTCACCTTTACCGCCGATCTCGGCCAGGGCGAGGAGATTGAACCGGCCCGGGCCAAGGCCAAGCAGATGGGCATTGAGGAAATCTATATTGAGGACCTGCGCGAGGAGTTCGCCCGCGACTTTGTTTTTCCCATGTTCCGCGCCAACGCCGTTTACGAGGGCGAGTACCTGCTCGGCACCTCGATTGCGCGCCCGCTGATTTCCAAGCGCCTGGTGGAGATTGCCAACGAGACCGGCGCCGACGCCATCTCCCACGGCGCCACCGGCAAGGGCAACGACCAGGTGCGCTTTGAGCTCGGCGCCTACGCCCTCAAGCCCGATGTCAAAGTCATCGCGCCGTGGCGTGAGTGGGATCTGAACTCGCGTGAAAAATTGATGGCTTACGCCGAAGAGCACGGCATTCCCATCGAGAAAAAGCACGGCGACAAGTCGCCGTACTCCATGGACGCCAACATGCTGCACATCTCCTACGAGGGCGGCGTGCTGGAAGACCCCTGGGCCGAGCCCGAGGAGAGTATGTGGCTGTGGTCGGTGGCCCCCGAGGACGCGCCCCAGGAGCCCACCTATGTGAATCTGACCTACCGCAAGGGCGACATCGTCGCCATCGACGGCCAGGAGATGAGCCCCGCCGAAGTGCTGACCACGCTCAACGAGCTGGGCGGCGCCAACGGCATCGGCCGTCTGGACATTGTCGAGAATCGCTATGTGGGCATGAAATCCCGCGGCTGCTACGAAACCCCCGGCGGCACTATCATGCTCAAGGCCCATCGCGCGATTGAGTCTCTCACGCTGGATCGCGAAGTGGCCCACCTGAAGGACGAGCTGATGCCCAAGTACGCCGAGCTGGTCTACAACGGCTATTGGTGGAGCCCCGAGCGCCGCATGATGCAGAAGATGATCGACGCCTCCCAGGAGACGGTCAACGGCGAAGTCCGCGTCAAACTGTACAAGGGCAATGTGATCCCCGTGGGTCGCCAGTCCGACACCGACAGCCTCTTCGACCCGGCCATCGCCACCTTCGAAGACGACGAGGGCGCCTACAACCAGCAGGATGCCGAGGGCTTTATCAAACTCAACGCCCTGCGCCTGCGCATCGCCGCCAACCGCAAGCGGTGATGGGTTAGCCACAGAGTTCACAGAGGGCACAGAGTGTGTGAAGTAGGGCGGAAGTCGCAAAGCGACCTCCGCCTTTTCTTTTGTTTCGGGGGGTATATTCACATTTTGCAATGTAGGAGGCCCGGCCCCGGGCCGAACTGTCGCGGCGAGGGCGCCGCTCCTACTACGGAGATTCCGGATAAGCACTTCGTGCTTTCCGGAATGACGCCCAAAAAACTCTGTGCCCTCTGTGAACTCTGTGGCTAAAAAAACCAGGGTAACGAAGGGTTGCGTGCAGTCGTGCTGGGTTTGAGAAACCGTTATACTGCGCGCCATGTCTGAAGATCGCCTGTTATCGCCGCAAACTGCCCCCCGGGAGGACGCCGTCGATCGCGCCATTCGCCCGGTGCGGCTGGCCGACTACATCGGACAGCCCAAGGTGCACGAGCAGATGGAGATCTTTATCTCCGCCGCCCGCAATCGCGGCGAGTCCCTGGATCATGTGCTGATTTTCGGCCCGCCGGGGCTGGGCAAGACCACCCTGGCCAATATCGTCGCCAATGAAATGGAGGTGGGCATCCGCCATACCTCCGGCCCGGTGCTCGAGCGCCCGGGGGATCTGGCCGCCATCCTCACCAATCTTGAAGAGAACGATGTGCTGTTTATCGACGAGATCCACCGCCTGAGTGCGGTGGTGGAGGAGGTGTTGTATCCGGCGATGGAGGACTTTCAGCTCGATATTATGGTGGGCGAGGGCCCGGCGGCGCGTTCGATCAAGCTCGATCTGCCGCCCTTTACCCTGGTGGGCGCCACCACCCGGGCCGGCCTGCTGACTTCGCCGCTGCGCGATCGCTTTGGCATTACCCAGCGCCTGTCGTTTTACGATCTGTCCACGCTGACCCGGATCGTCCAGCGCTCGGCAAACATTCTCAATGTCGAGCTCGAGGCCAATGGCGCCGGCGAGATCGCCCGCCGCTCCCGGGGCACGCCGCGTATCGCCAATCGCCTGCTGCGCCGTGTGCGCGATTTCGCCGAGGTGCGCTATAACGGCAAGGTGGACGAGCGCGCGGCCCGCGAGGCCCTGGACATGCTTGATGTCGACAGCCACGGGCTCGACAACATGGACCGCCACCTGATCCAGACCATTATCGACAAGTTCGACGGCGGCCCGGTCGGTCTGGATAACCTCGCTGCCGCCATCGGTGAGGAGCGCGGCACCCTGGAGGATGTGGTCGAGCCCTACCTGATTCAGGAGGGCTTTATGATGCGCACTCCACGCGGCCGCGTCGCCACGGCCACGGCCTATCGACATTTCGGCCTGGAGCCACCCCGGCGCGCTGATGCCGGCACAGAAGAACCACAAAGCCAGTTAGAGTTGTAAACCATGAGTTATGTTTTTCGTCATCGCGCGCGCGTCTATTTTGACGGCACCGATGCCGGCGGGGTCATGTACCACGCCCACTATCTCAACCTGATCGAGCACGCCCGCATGGAGTACTTCTCCTCCCTGGGCTACGAGACAGCCGATCTGCACTACCAGCACAACCTCAGTTTTGTCGCCGTGGAGTGCAATATGCAGTGGAAGCGGCCGGCGCACCTGGGCGACCGGCTGGAAATCACCATGACGGCGCGGGACCCGGAGCGCGTCAGCGTGTGGTTTGATCACGAGATTTATCGCCTGGAACCAAGTGGCGATCGCACGCTCTTAAATGTCGCGGCCCTGCGCATGGTCTGCGTGGATGCCGCCGAAGTGAAAGCCCGATCCATTCCCTCCGAAATGAAGGAGAAATTCCTCAATGGAAACTGAATCGATGTCGATACTCGGCCTGATCTGGGAGGCCAGCTTTGTCGTTCAACTGGTGATGCTGCTGTTGCTCGCCGCCTCGGTGACGAGCTGGTGGGTGATCTATCTCAAGGTGTCGGCCTATCGCCGGGCCAATGCCGAGGCCGACCGCTTCGAGGACCAGTTCTGGTCCGGCGGCGATCTCAGCGAACTCTACGACAAGCTGCAAAAGCGCCGCACCGTCCGCGAGGGCCTGGAGCACATCTTTGAGGCCGGCTACCGCGAGTACGCCCGCCAGGCCAAGCACGGCGTCGGTCCGGGCCATGTGGTCGAGGCCTCACAGCGGGTGATGCGCGTGGCGTTGTCGCGGGAGATCGACCAGCTGGAGACGCGCCTGTCCTTTCTCGCCACCGTGGGCTCTACCAGTCCCTATGTGGGCCTTTTCGGCACCGTGATCGGGATTATGAATTCCTTTCGCGCCCTCGGTCAGGTGCAGCAGGCCACTTTGAGCATGGTGGCGCCGGGTATCGCCGAGGCTTTGATCGCCACCGCCATCGGCCTGCTGGCGGCGATCCCCGCCGTGGTGGCCTATAACCGTTTTGCCAACCAGGTCGAGCGCCTGGAGCTGCGCTACGAAAACTTCAAGGAAGAGTTTGCCGCACTGATCCACCGCCAGGCCAGCGTGCGCCAGCGGAGCGAGCGGGAGGCTTGATATGGGCAAGCGTCGGCAAATGGCAGAGATCAATGTGGTGCCCTACATCGATGTGATGCTGGTGCTGCTGGTGATCTTCATGGTCACCGCACCGCTTTTGAAGCAGGGCGTGGAGGTGGATCTGCCCCAGGCCAGCGCCGATCCGGTGCCGCCCAGCGACGACGAGGCCATCGTGGTCAGCGTCAACGCCGATGGCGAGTTGTTTGTCAGCGTCGGCGACGCCCCCGAGGAGCCGCAAAGCGCGGCCCAGATTCGCGCCCTGGTGGGCAAGGTGCTGTCGGCCAAGCCGCAGACGCCGGTGATGGTGGCCGGTGATCACGGCATCAACTACGGACGCGTGGTGGAGCTGATGACTCTGCTGCAAAACGCCGGGGCGCCCAAAGTGGGTTTGCTGACCGAGCCACCGGAGTCCTGATTTGGCAATGACGCCGAAGGAGCGCAAAGGCCTGATTATCTCGCTGCTGGGGCATATTGTGGTGCTGGGCGGCCTGTGGTTGAGCACGGTCTGGCAACCGTCGCCGGAGCTGCCCGCCCATATTCCCCCGATGGTGCAGGCGGTGGCCATCGACAACAGCGAACAGAATGAGGCCAGGCGCCAGGAACGGGCCGAGGCTCAGAGAGAGGCCGAGCAGAGGCGCCGGGAAGCTGAAGAGGCCGAACGCAAACGGCGCGAAGCGGAGCGGGAAGCCGAGCAAGAAGCCCGGCGCGAGGCCGAGCAAAAAAAACGCGAGGAAGCCGAGAGAAAGGCACGGGAACTGGCTGAGCGCGAGAAGGCCAAAGCGGAAGCCGAACGCAAGGCCCGGGAGGCCGAGCAGAAGCGCGCCGAACAGCGGGCCGAGGAAGAGGCTCGCCGGGAAGCCGAGCGCAAGGCTGAAGAAGCCGCCCGCAAAAAGGCCGAAGCCGAGGAAAAGGCACGCCAGGAGGCCGAGGCCAAACGCCGCGCCGAGGAGGAGGCCGAGCGCCAGCGCCAACTGGAGCTGGAGCGGATGGAACAGTTAAAGGCCGAGCGCGCCGAGGCCGAGCGCCGCGAGCGTCTGCGCCAGCTCGATGTCGACCGCGCGCTCTATCGTCAGGCGATTCGCGACCATGTCGTCAGGCGCTGGATCAAGCCGCCGGATGGCGCCGAGAGCGACCGCTGCACGGTGCGCGTGACCCAGTCCACCGGGGGTTATATCCTCGATATTCAGGTCGCCGAGTGCACCGGCAACGAGGCCTTTCGCCAGTCGGTCAAAGCCGCCGTGGAGGCCTCGGACCCGCTGCCGAGCCCCGAGAACCCGGCGGTGTTTGACCGCCAGATTCAATTTCAATTTGCCGCCAGCGATGCTTAGCGGCACAGCCAACAAGGGATGACCATGCCGACCATGAGAACCGCACTGCTCGCCATTGCCCTGCTTTTCAGCCCCTTTGCCCAGGCCGTGCTCGAGGTCACCATTACCCAGAGCAGCGACCTGGCGCGGCCCATCGCCGTGGTGCCTTTTGGCTGGGCCGGCGAGGGCGAGCCGCCGGAGGACATCGCCGCCATCGTGAGTGCCGACCTCGAGCGCAGCGGCGAATTCAAGGTCGTTGAAGAGGGCGATATGCTGGCCAAGCCAGTGGCGGGGCAGAGCATCAACTGGCAGAACTGGCGCACTCTCGATGTACCCCATCTGCTGGTGGGCAAGTTGCGCCCGGTCGATGACGGTCGCTATGCCGTGGATATCCAGCTGTTTGATGTTCAGCGCGGTCGTCAGTTGCTGGGCTACAGCTACTCCTCCAGCGAGGGGCGGCTGCGCCGCACGGCCCACCGTGTGGCCGACGAGGTCTACGAGGAAATCACCGGTATTCGCGGCGCTTTTAACACTCGCATTGCCTTTGTCTCGGTGGAGACGCGCAGTGCCAAGGATCGCACCTTCCGCCTGCAGGTGGCCGACGCCGACGGTTACGACCCCAAGACGGTAGTGCGCTCCAAACAACCGATTCTCTCGCCCACTTGGTCACCGGACGGCCAGCACCTGGCCTATGTGTCTTTCCGCAATCGTCAGGCCGAGGTCTTTGCCATCGATTTGCGCAGTGGCAAGGAGCAAAAGCTCTCCGGCTTTGACGGCATTAACGGCGCGCCGGCGTTCTCTCCCGACGGTGAGAAGCTGGCCATGGCGCTGTCCCGGGAGGGCAGCCCCGATATTTACACCCTTAACATGCGCAATCGGGACCTCAAGCGAATTACCAGCGGCTACGCCATCGAGACAGAGCCGAGCTGGAGCGCCGATGGCAAGACACTGTTCTACACCTCCGGCCGCACCGGCTCTCCGCAGATTTACTCGGTGCCGGCACGCGGTGGCAGCGCCAAGCGGATCAGTTTTGAGGGCAATTACAATGCCAGCCCGGCGGTATCACCCGATGCCCGCCATGTGGCCATGGTTCACGCCCAGCGCGGCAGCTACCGCATTGCCGTGCGCGATCTGAAAAGCGGCCTGTTCCGGGTGCTTACCGATGGCCCCCAGGACGAGTCGCCGAGTTTTTCCCCCAACGGACAGATGATTCTCTACGCCACACAGAAGGGCGGCCGGGGGGTACTGGCTGCGGTCTCGCTGGACGGTCGGGTCAAGCAGGAATTGCTGCTCACCGAAGGCGATATTCGTGAACCGGCCTGGTCGCCCTTTCATAACGGGCGTTGATTGAGTACTTTAACCGCAGTTTATTGAGGAGTTTATCCATGATGAAGAAGACACTTTTGCTGGGCCTGTGTGCCCTGGCTTTGACCGCCTGTGAAACCCCCGGTGGCGTACAGGATGACAGCACTTCCGGCGGCAACGCCAGTGGTAGTGAAGAGTTCAGCGCTGTCGAAGGCGGCGAGATGGATGGCAGTGGCGGTAATGGCGACGCTGGCACCGAGACCTTTGCCCTGAGCGATTGCGAACCCGATTGCGACTACCCCAAAGAGGCTCTGGACAACCCCGAGAGCCTGCTGGCCACACGCATGGTCTTCTTTGAGTTTGATAGCGACGAAGTGCGCGAGGAATTCAACGATGTGCTGATTGCCCACGCCAAGTACCTGGCCAACAACCCCGATGTGGAAGTGCGCCTGGAGGGCCACACCGACGAGCGCGGCACCCGGGAGTACAACCTGGCTCTGAGCGAGCGCCGGGCCAAATCCGTGCGCCAGTTCATGATGCTCTACGGCGCGCCCTCGGACAGCATCAGCGTGTACGGCTTCGGCGAGGAACTGCCGCTGGCCCTGGGCAGTAACGAAGACGCCTATAGCGAGAACCGCCGCGTCGAGCTGGTCTACGACAGCAGCCTCAATGGCGAGTGATCGCCCCAGCAAACGGGAGACCCATGCCATGAAACAGACCTTGATTACAGCGGCGCTGCTGCTGACTCTGGGGACGGCTCACGCTGCCCCCAGCAACAGCGAACTCGACAGCCGTTTGTCGCGACTGGAGAGCAGTGCCAGCACCGAGGTGGTGCGTGAGTTGATGCGCGATGTGCGCGCCCTGCAAAACACCGTTGGCGAGCTTCGCGGTCAGGTGGAAGAGCAGCAAAACGAGTTGAACAAACTGCGCCAGCGCCAGCGCGATCTCTATCTGGATCTCGATCGTCGAATCAGCGAGCTCCAGGCCAGCGGCCAACAGCCCTCGCCACAGGCGGAAGCCGAGCTGGAGGAGGCGCTGGAACAGGAGGCGGCCAGTGAACCGGTAGCGACACCCGAAGCGGCTCAGGCGGAGTCGTCAAACGGGGATCCCGCCGAAGAGCGGGAGGCCTACCAGTCGGCGTTCAACCTGCTGCGCGAGGGCCGCCACGACGAGGCCATTACCGCCTTTTCAGAGCTGCTTGAGGCGTATCCCGAGGGTCAGTATGCGGGCAATGCGGCCTACTGGAGGGCCGAGTCCCACTATGTGAGTTGCCAGTTCGAGGAGGCCGAGGCCGGCTTTCGCCGGGTGATCGAGGACTACCCCGACAGCAACAAGGTGGCCGACGCCCGGCTCAAGCTGGGCTACACCTACTACGAAATGCGCGACTGGGAGCGCTCCCGCAAAACCCTGGCCGCGGTGCTGGAAAAACACCCCACCTCCAACGCCGCCAACCTCGCCCGCAAACGCCTGGCCCTGCTCAGCCAGCGCGGTAACGATTGATGCCGGGTTAGGTTAGCCACAGAGAACACAGAGCGCACAGAGGGCCTTTGTCATCGCGAGCCGCGAAGCGGCGTGGCGATCTGCCGCACTGTTCCCGCAATAGCGGCGACCCCGCCGCGCCCGGTCGGCCCGGGGGCGGGCCTCCTACAACCCGCAACGACCACCCCGTCATCGCGAGGAGGCGAGAGCCGGCGTGGCGATCTGCCGAACGGTTCTTGCAGATTGCTTCGCTTCCGCTCGCAATGACCGGACACTTTTCATCCCGGTAGGGCAAGGTTGCCCCAGCTGGTGATACAATCCCCGCTTTATTCAAGCACCAACGCCTATGTCCGCCAAACCCGACCGCGACACCATGACTGCCGACGCCCCTGGCGATCGGGTCGCCTCGCGCCGCGATCAGCTCAAGATCACCGAGATCTTCTGTTCGCTGCAGGGGGAGTCGACCCTGTCGGGCCTGCCGACCACTTTTGTGCGTCTCACCGGTTGCCCACTGCGCTGCACCTACTGCGATTCCGAGTACGCTTTCTTTGGTGGCGAGTGGTACAGCCGGGACGAGGTGCTCGATCAAGTGACCGCTTTCGGGGCGGCACAGGTCTGCGTCACCGGGGGCGAGCCGCTGGCCCAGCGCGCCTGCTTGCCACTGCTGGAACGGCTTTGTGATGCCGGCTACCGGGTGTCCCTGGAGACTGCCGGGGCACTGGATATCGCCGGGGTCGATCCCCGGGTCACCATTGTGATGGATTTGAAAACCCCGACCTCGGGTGAGGTACATCGCAACAAACTGGATAATCTGGCCCTGCTTAAGCCCGATGATCAGGTCAAGTTTGTGATCGGCTCCCGCGAGGACTACGACTGGGCCCAGGCGCTGATCGAGCGCGAGCAATTGGCGGAGCGCTGTGAACTGTTGATGTCGCCGAGCTACGAAGTGTTGCCCGCCCGGGAGTTGGCCGACTGGATCGTCGCCGATCGCCTGCCGGTGCGCTTTCAAATGCAATTGCACAAACTGCTGTGGGGCGATGTCCCCGGGGTTTAACAAGATGACTGCCATGAACGATACTTCCGCCCAAAAGAGAGCCGTGGTACTGCTGTCCGGCGGCCTCGACTCCGCCACTGTGCTGGCTCTGGCCCTGGCCGAGGGCTACCAGTGCCACGCTCTGAGTTTTGACTACGGCCAGCGTAACCGTGCCGAGCTGGTGGCCTCGGCGGCGCTGGCGGCGTCACTGGGCGCCGAGGAGCACAAGGTGATACGGCTGGATTTGCGCGCCATCGGCGGCTCGGCCCTGACCGACAGCGCCATCGATGTGCCCACCGAGGCCAGCGAGGGCGTGCCCGTGACCTATGTGCCGGCGCGCAACACCGTGTTTCTCTCCATCGCCCTGGGCTGGGCCGAGGTGCTGGAGGCTGAGCACTTGTTCATTGGCGTCAACGCCGTGGATTATTCGGGTTACCCGGATTGTCGTCCGGCCTTTATCGAAGCCTTTCAGACCATGGCCAATCTCGCCACCAAAGCGGGCAGCGAGGGGCGACCGTTGACCGTCCACACACCGCTGATTGACCTGAGCAAGGCGGAGATCATTCAAAAGGGGACGGCGGCGGGCGTCGATTACGGCAAGACAGTCTCCTGCTACGATGCCGACGAGCAGGGGCACGCCTGCGGTCGCTGCGACGCCTGTCGCCTTCGTCAGCAGGGCTTTGCACAGGCGGGTATTGACGACCCCACGCGCTACCGTTAAGGATGCCTGCACACACCGTCATTTTGCCGGGAAAATGCAAAAACCGGCTTGTACGCCTCGGGCGGTTTGTGTATTATTCGCGTCCCCATTGAGGGGCACTGGGTCGTTAGCTCAGTTGGTAGAGCAGTTGGCTTTTAACCAATTGGTCGAAGGTTCGAATCCTTCACGACCCACCAACTTCACGAAAAAGGCCACCGGGAAACCGGTGGCCTTTTTTGTTGGTGTTTTAGCCACGGAGTGCACAGAGGGCACGGAGATTTTCCTGTCTTCGCGAGGAGCGCAGCGACGCGGCGAACTGCCTAACGATGTTGGCAGGGCTTATCCGGCATCTCCGGGTAGTAGGAGCGGCGACCCCGCCGCGACTTTCGCCATTTATGCCTAAAGAGCCATCAAATAATCTCTGTGCCCTCTGTGGCTAACAATCACCACCACTGCCGCAGTATCAACAGCCCGCACATCACCAGCACGCAGACGGTCAGAAACCGCCGGAGAAACTGTGGCGAGACGCGGACGGCGGTGTGAATGGCCAGCTGCACCCCGCACCAGGCTGCGGCGGCCTGGATCAGTCCGTAAGTCCAGCGGATGTCGCCCGCGCCCATAAAGATGGCGATGGGCACCACGGCAAACACCAGTCCCAGCCCCAGTTTCAGGGCGTTGGCCCGGACCAGGTCGAAGTGCATCAGACTGGTAAAGCAGGCCACCAGCAAAAAGCCCACCCCGGCCTGTATGAATCCACCGTAGATGGTAGCGCCCAACAGGGCCCAGAGGCTGGGCCCGGTGACCCGGGCCTGTTCGCCGTCGTGGTGGTGGGGCATCAGACGGTCCGGAAAGAGCATCAGTCCGGCCAGCAGGGTGAGCATAGTGGTCAGCAGAATGGGCCCCAGCCACTGGTTGGGAATCACCGTGGCCAGCCCGGCACCGATAGCCGTTCCCAGTACAGTGACGGCCAGTGTTTGTTTGAAGGCGGCCACGGGCAACAGCCGCCGTTTGCCGAAGCTGCGCACCGCGCTGACCGATTCCACCAGGACATTGATGCGGTTGGTGGCGTTGGCGGCATCGGGAGGCAGCCCGGCCAGCATCAGTGCCGGCAGGGTGAGAAACGAGCCACCCCCGGCCAGTGTGTTGATGTAGCCGGCGAAAAAACCGCTTAACAAGACCAGTGCCCAGAGCAGGGCAGAGGGGTCGGCGAAGAGTGTCATACGGGAAACATCATGTGGCTATGACCATATAGCAAAGGGATATTGAAAACGGCCTTTAAAACTACCGAAGTGGGCCTATAGTAAAGAAAGCGATTGAGAAATCGACCTTTCCCATCGAAAACCGCAAGGAGAACACCATGACTCTGAGACTGGGCGATACCGCACCCGACTTTGAACAGGAATCCACCGAGGGCACTATTCGCCTTCACGAATATCTGGGCGACAGTTGGGGCGTACTGTTCTCGCACCCCAAGGACTTTACCCCGGTGTGCACGACCGAACTCGGTGAAGTGTCAAAACTCAAGCCCGAGTTCGACCAGCGCAATGTCAAGGTGCTGGGCCTTTCCGTCGACCCGCTGGACGACCACAAGGCCTGGGTGGGCGATATTGAGGAAACCCAGGGCTGCGGGCTCAACTTTCCGCTGATCGCCGACGCCGACCGCAAGGTCAGCGATCTTTACGATATGGTGCACCCCAACGCCAACGACACTCTGACCGTGCGCTCGGTGTTTATCATCGACGACAAGAAAAAAGTGCGTCTGATCATTACTTACCCGGCCAGCACCGGCCGCAATTTCGATGAAATTCTTCGAGTGATCGACAGCCTCCAGCTGACCGACGGCTACAAGGTGGCCACGCCGGTGAACTGGAAAGACGGCGACGATGTGATCATTGTGCCCGCGCTTAGCAACGAAGAGGCGGAAAAGCTCTTCCCCAACGGCTGGGACGAGAAGAAGCCCTACCTGAGGGTGACCAAACAGCCCAACCGCTAAATCCGGGCTGAAATGAAGACAAAAGCCGCAGCCAACGCTGCGGCTTTTTTTATGGGCAGCACCTGTCGTGAAACTGTGATAATTTGTTGAAAAAAGGCTGACAGGGAGAGTTGGTGTGCCAATGCGCTGCTCCCAAAGCCGGGAATGCTTCGGGAGATTTTTATGCGCGCACTCAAACTGGCACTGATATTGGCAATGGCCACCCTGACATCCGGTTGTCAGTTGGTAGACCTTTTCTCTTCTCTACAGCAAGCCGACCAGCATCGGCAGCAGGAAAATTTTGACCGGGCCGAAAAGTGGTATAGCGCCGCGCTGAACCATATTCCGGACAATCTGATTTTTCATTGGCTCGAGTACGATACCCGTTATGAGTACGGTGTGATGCTTAATGAGTTTGTCTGTCCCGAAAAGCCGGAGTGTTTCACTGTGGCTCGCCAACAGTTTGAGTGGCTATTGGAAAACCCTCAGGTCGATGAAGAACCCATTTTGAATTACTGGTTGGCGAGAACCTATCAACACCAGGCTGCACACACCGAAGACGACGAAGAATACTACCAATCACTGGAAACCGCCTTTGAGTTATTCAGTGAGGCCGCTGAGGGCTTTGAGTCGCTGGGCTATTGGCACGACCTTAACTGGACCTATTACAATCTTGGCAAAGTGGCAGACTGGTACGGCGATCTGGAGGAGGCCGCCTACTGGCTCAGGGAAGCGATCAAGCTGGACAAGGAACACGGCTTTGAAGAAGACCTGGTTCAGGACCGTGCCTATCTGCACGACATTAAAACGCGAATGAAGGAACAACCCCATGTGTCGAAGGAGCCTGAACATGAGGGGGATAAATAATGGGCAAGATCAAATGGGATTGATTAAAATTAGTCCTATCATTTTAGTGAGTATTCTTTTATTTGGGTGTGCTCAGGCTGGTGGTAAAAGGGCATTGTTTGTGAATACGCATTGTGATAATCATGAAATTGAAAGTGATATTGAATACTCAGTAAAGCAGCTTTCCTCATTCCTTAGAGAAAACAATATTCTCATAAATAGAGGTAAGAGTGGATGTGGGTATACTCTAAAAGGCGATCAAATAAAAGATATTGAAGGAGCCCTAACAGATTATGACTTGATGATTGAGATCAAATCATTCTTTGGTCTTTAATGTTGTTTGGAAACGGATTGTGTCCTTTTCGTTTTTGTTTAATAATCCCAAAGCAAGAGTTGTGAATAGTTATTTGATTCAAGATAAAGCATGGAAGCGCTGGTTCTGGTGCTTTCTGCCATTAGTGAGCTTGCTGTTTACGCTCACGGCGCATTCAGCGCCCGTGACGCGGTACATCCATACGGATCCGATGGGTTCTCCCATCGCCGCCACGGACGAGAACGGCGAGATTCTCTGGGTGGAGGACTACAAGCCCTACGGCGAGCGGATTCGCAAAGAAGAGAAAAGTGCCCCGCATAAACGCTGGTACACCGGCCATGTCCAGGACGATGACACCGGCCTGATCTACATGGGCGCCCGCTACTACGACCCTGAAATCGGCCGATTCCTGTCGCCAGACCCTGTGGGTTTTGATCCCGAGAACCCTGTTTCCTTTAACAAATATGCTTACGCCAATAACAACCCCTACCGTTATACGGACCCGGATGGGCGATCAGTTATAGCTGTCGCACTACTGGCATATGCAGCCTTTGAAGTGGCTTCGGTTGGATATGATTCCTACCCAGCTACTACCACATTGATGGACTCAGGGGCTAGCGATCAAGAAAAGGCGATGGCAGTAGGGCTTGTTGTGGCAGGTATTGGGCTTCCTGGGCCTGGTAGGGCCTATAAAGAGTCTGCTGAGTTTTTTTGCAAAAAGTACAGACGACTATGTAGACCTTGCTTCGTCACAGCGTCGTCGACACATTCTTGATGGTGATGCCACAGGTGGTGGACATCGACCGGGCACTGGAACGCCAGGCAAGAGCGAGTTCCCTCAAGGCTGGTCAGATGACAAAATCATGCATGAAATATCTGATGTAGTGACTGACCCAAATTCCGTAACTCGTACGGGACGCGGTGGGCGAATAATTACTGAAGGAACGCGGGATGGAGTTGATGTCAGAGTAATTCAAGAGCGAAACGGAGATATCGTTACAGGGTACCCAACTAACGTTTCGAGAAATCCATAATGATTACTTACGATTACCAGTTTGTCGAAAACCTGTTGTCACGATTGCTCGGCCAGTTGTTAGATGTATTTACTGATTCTGAAAAAGCAGAAATACAGGATTTTATTGATGCTGGGGAATATGGGCTAGCTTTGGAGACCTTGGCTGATATCGTGATTGAAGAGAACAGGAAAATTTCGGGCGAGTCTATGAGACTCGTTTTCAAATTAGCAGATGCAATGCAATTGGATAAGAGGGCTCTTAAAGCGAAATTGGGCAACCATATAACTGATAGTTAAAAATTTAATGCTTCAAAAGGAGTGGAGACATAGGGCAGAGTGAGTTGTCTCCGGTTCAATTGAGACTTTTTTGCACTCAGCATAGAAGAGCTTGGAGATTTTCCGTTTTCCTGGGTCACCTTAATTGGCACTCCTTCAGCGAGGTATTATTGTGATAGTTGTGTAGTGCTTTGCCAGTGCCAGCCGTGGCGGGCCTTGTGTCCGGTGTGTTTGAAGGCTTCGGCGTAAAGGTACATGCGCCTGTGTAGTCATTTACCGGTTTTCTGGGAGTAGTCGCTGTCCAGCAGGTCGCGTATGGCTTGGCGGTATTTCAAACAGCACAGGGCTTCAATCGGATATCAACGCCAGAATTCAATAGGGAATCATCATGTATAGCTATTCGATTCAAGATAAAGCATGGAAGCGCTGGTTCTGGTGCTTTCTTCCGCTGGTGAGCTTGCTGTTTACGCTCACGGCGCACTCAGCGCCCGTGACACGGTATATCCATACGGATCCGATGGGTTCTCCCATCGCCGCCACGGACGAGAACGGCGAGATTCTCTGGGTGGAGGACTACAAGCCCTACGGCGAGCGGATTCGCCGGGAAGAGAAAAGTGCCCCGCACAAGCGCTGGTACACGGGCCATGTCCAGGACGATGACACCGGCCTGATCTACATGGGCGCCCGCTACTACGACCCTGAAATCGGCCGGTTCCTGTCGCCAGACCCCGTGGGTTTTGATGCCGGCAATCCGGTTTCCTTTAACAAGTACGCTTATGCCAATAACAACCCTTACCGTTATACGGACCCGGATGGGCGCGAAACAAACCCAGTAAGTCGTGAAAGTGGAATACATGACAGTCAGCTGCGAACTAATAAGTATAATCCGGATGTTGGTAAACAGGGCTACACAAGGAGCTCAAACAATTGGAATAATGGCTTTCATAATGGTGTGGACATTAGGGCATCAGTTGGTACCAAGCTTTTTGCTCCAATATCCGGTGTGGTGCGCACAATTTCACAACGAGATAATCCCAAGGGTGGAAATGTTGTTTTTATCACTAGAAAAGATAATGGCATAATGACAATGGTTGGAATGGCGCATTTAGATTCAATTGCAGTCAATAATGGTGAAATAGTTGGAGAGGGTGATTTGGTTGGGAGAGCTGGTACGACAGGGAATGCTAGTGGTATGCCCAAAAATGAAGAGCATGTGCATATGAGTGTAAGGGTTAATTCTGTAATAGTTGACCCACAGGAGCATTTCGAAAAAAATCCAAGTAGGATAGATTTACGATGAGAAAATACAGAGTAATTTTACTTTTCTGTTTTCTTGCATTGGCGGGCAATTCTTTTGCCTCTGACTGTATTTTCGTGTCAACATCTGAAGGGAGTCGCCACGTCGTTTTCTTTAATGATGACAGGTTATTCCAGGTTTATGATGGACTCGAATTAACACGCGCTTTTCATGTTGATGGTTTAATCGATGTCCAAGATGTGCCATTGCAGGTAGATATCAACTTTTCACCACATAATGATTTTTTATTAATTAGTTTTAATGTTAGTGAATCTCAAAGAATAAGTCAGGTATACAGATTCCCCTCAATGATCAAGGTTTTCGAAAAATACGCAACTAATGCCAGATGGCTTGATGAAGGAATGGTTGTTTATGTTCCTGATTACAGTGTTGATGTTGGTCCATCAAAAAAAGGCTTAATAAGACACGACTTAAATACCGATGAGTCGGTCATAATTTTTAATGATCTTTATTTTACCGGGGAATTTTATGTGGGCGGTAATCAGGTTTTTGCCAGAATTATGCGTAAACCCGATGGAGAGCCGGTCTATGAATCAATTCTTGGAGATTTCTCATCGAGAAAATACATTTTCCTCAATGATTGATTGTTGGCTATGATAAAGCTCTTATAGTTGCCCGATGATGTGGTCAGTTTTTAGTGAGTGGCCCTGTCACTGACACGAAAAGTATTTTATAGGATTTGGCATTTTTCAATCTTCCAAGCATATCTTCGGACCGTCAGGTTCGAAAGTCTAAAAAACATTGTGTAAGAAATGTCTAGGTTAAGCTGGGAATGGCACCGTTAGTGCAGGCCCTGGCGGTGACACATATGTTGTCAAAGTTGGCCATGGCGACATACGGACTCGTGAAAGTCTGAACCTACTCGCCTTCTGATATCAACGCCAGAATTCAATAAGGAATGATCATGAATAGTTATTCGATTCAAGATAAAGCATGGAAGCGCTGGCTCTGGTGCTTTCTGCCATTAGTGAGTTTGCTGTTTACGCTTACAGCGCACTCAGCGCCCGTGACACGGTATATCCATACGGATCCGATGGGCTCTCCCATCGCCGCCACGGACGAGAATGGCGAGCTTCTCTGGGTGGAGGACTACAAGCCCTACGGCGAGCGGATTCGCAAAGAAGAGAAAAGCGCCCCGCACAAGCGCTGGTATACGGGCCATGTCCAGGATGATGACACCGGCCTGATCTATATGGGGGCACGCTACTACGACCCTGAAATCGGCCGATTCCTGTCGCCAGACCCTGTGGGTTTTGATGCCGGCAACCCCGTTTCCTTCAACAAGTATGCTTACGCCAATAACAATCCCTATCGTTATATGGACCCGGATGGGCGAGCGGTTATAACTGTTGCACTACTGGCATACGCGGCCTTTGAAGTGGCTTCGGTTGGATATGATTCCTACCAAGCAACTACCATATTGATGGACTCAGGGGCTAGCGATCAAGAAAAAGCGATGGCAGTAGGGCTTGTTGTGGCAGGTATTGGGCTTCCAGGGCCTGGTAGGGCCTATAAAGAGCCTGCTGAGTTTGTTGCCAAGAAAGTAGCTCCAGCAAAAAGAGCAAGTAATCAAACTGTCCTTGGTCATTATCCTGACTATGTAAAAGTATCTGATAAGTTAGGAGCTCGACGGTTTGAGATTCCTGAGTCGGCTTGGGATAAAATGTCACCTGCCCAGCAGTGGGGAGCTAATAAAAAATTCCTTGATCGCATGATTTCTAAAGGTGATGAAGTCATATTAGGTACACCCGCAAGTCAAGCTAGAAGCGGTAGCGCTTACGCTAGAGAGTTAGATTATTTGAAGAGGCAGGGGTACAGATTAAATAGTGACGGCAATAAAATGTTGCCAGGAGGCTAATGGTCGTGAGCTCTGATTTTAGGTTGCTTATTCGAGAGTCCCTTATGAAATCAGGCTTATCGGATGCAAAAAATATTTCTGAATCGAAAAATTTGGAAAATTTTGGAAATATAGAATCTTTATGGGAACTTGGTAATTTACGATTGCGCTTCATTAAAGAACGGGGTCAGGTTTTTTTGGACTTGGGGAGCAGATTTGATGAAGGCAAATTTTTTATCTTTGATGATGTTGCGTTATTGATGAAATGGCAGAGTCTTGATCAAATTATAGAGGCTTTTGAACCATTAGATTTAGTGTCTTCTCTTGGTTTTATTAAAAGGGATTACGAAGATTTGACGGACTTAATGTCTAAGAAAAAATATACTTCGACATCAGCAAGCATTGAAGAAATTTCTAGAAAAAAAGCCCAAGCAATATTTAGATAATACTTTTAACTCGAATTATCTTGCTTTTCGGTAAACACAGTAAACTTTATTGCCCCATAATTATAATCAAGATTTTGAGTAGATGTTTTTATAATACTTTTCTTCCATTTATTATCGACTTATCTTTCCCAAGGCCTGTCAGATTTGACCTTCACCAGAGAGGGAAGGGACCTGGAGATCCAGTTTCTTGATCAGACAGTGGTCGTGGACTCGTGGTTCTCTTTTTGGCCGCGTCGCATTGAAGAGCTGGTGGTGGGTGGCATGACCTACTCGCCTTCTGACATCAACGCCAGAATTCAATAAGGAAAAATGATGAATAGCTATTCGATTCAAGATAGAGTATGGAAGCGCTGGTTCTGGTGCTTTTTTCCTCTGGTCAGTTTGCTGTTTACGCTCACGGCGCACTCAGCGCCCGTGACGCGGTACATCCATACGGATCCGATGGGTTCTCCCATCGCCGCCACGGATGAGAATGGCGAGATTCTATGGGTGGAGGACTACAAGCCCTACGGCGAGCGCATTCGCAGGGAAGAGAAAAGTGCCCCGCACAAGCGCTGGTACACCGGCCATGTCCAGGATGATGACACCGGGCTGATCTATATGGGCGCCCGCTACTACGACCCTGAAATCGGTCGATTCATGTCGCCAGACCCTGTGGGTTTTGATGCCGGCAACCCCGTTTCTTTCAACAAGTATGCTTACGCTAATAACAATCCCTATCGGTATGTCGATCCGGATGGTCGGATAGCAGTTACCGCCGCCATTTTAGGAACAATAGGTGTTGTTTCGGCCTTTTCTACTGGCTACGAAGTAGGAAGTGCAGGGCGTGACCTTTACACAGGTGATATCTCTGCACAGGATCTTGCGGAGGATGTTGGGAAGAACCTGGCTATCAATACCGCAATAAAAGCGGCCCCGGGTGGTGCGGTCTTAGTCTTTGCTAGAAAGGCTGCAAAGAAAGTAAACCCACTTGATGGAACTATATATACTCCAAAGGTTCGACGCCAAATGCAAGGTGAAGACCTTGATCATAATTTTCCCAGCTTGGTTGATAGTCAAGCAGATGCGGCCAAAGTTAAAAAGATAACGGGTGGTGATGGTGTTGAGCGAACTAAGGTAGAATTGCCGGGCAGTGTTAACGGTAAGCGCGGTAATTATAGATGGATAATTGAGCCAGATAAAACGGTTAATCATCGTCAATTTGAACGACCTAGGAAGTAATATTTTGAGCTATTCAGAGTTTAATGATTTTTTAAAAGCCTATGGTGTTCCTAGAACAGATGCTTACGGTGGCGAAGTAGCTTTAAAAAAAGAAGATGCAATTAAAGCAATAAAGCTGCTGTTAGGAACTGAAGTTGCAGTGCTGGGTGGTGATGTATACGAGTTAGAGTCTGATGGTTATTTTCGACCTACTTATGACAACTGGTACTGCAATATGGATGAATGCACGCCTTCTGTATTTGCTAAAAAAAGCCATGATATAGCGTTAGAATATTTGAATAAGTACAATGAAAATAAAAATTTAAATATAAGGTATGTATTGGTTGTTGACGATTGATAGCATGCTCTTAAATTAAACAAGCTAAGAGGCGAACATGCTCCATAATACTTGAGTGAGTTCTTTTCTTGAATCACCACCAGTTTGCTAGAGACTTTACTTCTCTAAATATAGAGGCGCCTTGTTTTGACTGGCAGCTTGTCGGATTTACAAGCTTTGGTATTCCTCAATGTTTTTCAACATTTCTTCGGCTCGCTGACTCAGGCGGGTGGAAAGTTGGCCGCTGTCCTTGGCCTCCTTGATCTGTAATCCCGCGGCTCGGTAGCGGGCGGTGGCGATGTAGTGCTCGGCCAGAGCCAGCTGTGAGCGGGCCTGGTGGCCGGCGTGCTTGAGGGCTTCGGCGTAGAGGTGGAGGCGCCGGGGCGGCCAGTTATCGGCGCCGCGCAGGTAGTCGTCCTCGAGTAGTTCGATAATGGCCTGGTGGCGATCCAGATATCGCAGGGTTTCTATCTGGTAGTCGAGTACCGGGCGGTAGCGCGGGTAGAGCGATTGCCAACGCTCGAGCTCTTTCAGAGCTTTTTCATGTTGCCCCTGTTCGTTGTAGAGCCGCACTCGGGCCAGACCAAAGGCCAGCTCTTCCGGCGCCTTTTCTTGTAATTGATCAATGGTTTTGTTCGCCTCACTGTAGAGGCCGCGTTGAGTCAGTATCTGTGCCAGGGCATAGCGGTCAATAACGCCCATTTCATCCTCGGGTTGACGGCGCAGGTGTTGCAGCAATTCACGGTCGTCACCAGCGAGTACCGTCAGCCTTGCTTTGGCCAGCTGGTATAAACGGTCGTCGGGTTTTTTGTCCGGGCTGGGCATCTGGGCGGCGCGGGACTTGGCTTCGGCAATTCGGTTGCCGTCCAGGGGGTGGGTTCGCAGAATTTCGAATCGTTTGTCCGCCTCCAGACTGCGGTTTTGCATCACCTCGAAGAAGCTGGCCAGATCGGCGGGGTCGTAACCGGCCCTGGCCAGATACTGAATGCCGACGCGGTCGGCCTCCTTTTCGTGACTGCGCGTGTGGTTGATCATGCTCTGATAGTTGGCGGCACTGCCGGCCATCATGACCGCGGCAGCGCCGGTGCCGCTGCCCGACAGGGCCAATGCCAGGCCGGCGAGTATGGCGCCGATGCTGGCCATGTTGGTGTTGGCTGCGTCGGCGTAATAACGAGCGATATGGCGCTGGGTCACATGGGCGATCTCGTGGGCGACGACTCCAGCCAGCTCGCCTTCATTGCGGGAGGCCAGAAAAAGCCCCGCGTGGATGCCGATAAAGCCGCCGGGCACGGCAAAGGCATTGATTTGGTCGCTCTTGACCACAAAAAAACGAAACGGCTGCTGACCGCTGCCGGAGCTTAACTTGAGCCCCAGGGACTGAAGATAGGTGGCGATTTCCGGGTCGTCGAGGATGGCGCCTTGCTGCTCAAGTTGCTGGAGGAAAGCGTTGCCAATGAGGCTTTCCTTTTGCGGGGAGAGGTACTGGTCGGCGGGCTCGCCGATGTCCGGCAGGTTGTCGGACCAGGCCTGCCCGGCGGCCAGTACCAGGGCCGAGGCCAGGGCCAAAGTGCGCAAGCCCCCCGCAAGGCGTCGGCTGAGGCGTCGTATTGTCGGAGGGCAGGGCGTCATAGGGCGTCAATAATGGCGGTTGGGGGCGGTCTGTGCAATTGCCTTTCAGATCCCGCCGATGGCGGGTGGTTCCCCGGCGTCTCCCCCGGCTTGCCGCTCGACCAGCGGGGAGCGCGCTACAACGGCATTTCTGGCCAGTTTGTCGGTTGAGTTTTGGGCGTATATCCAGTACAGTTCGGCGGTTGCAGAAGGTGTCACCACTACCCCGTGAACAACCGCTGCTGCAGAGCGCGCCGATCTAAGCTCGCGGGCTCCTTTCAGAGACCAAACATCGTCTCTGTCGTGATGAACTTTTAGAACGCTTACCCGGCCCAATCCCATCACGGACGTTAATTGTTCGATTCTTTGTATATTTGGGAGTGAATGGTGAAATTATCAGGCGGCGAGATCGTTGTTGAATCGCTCAAGCGCGAAGGTGTTGAGCATGTTTTCGGCTACCCCGGTGGCTCGGTGCTGCACATCTACGACGCTTTTTTCAAGCAGGACGATGTACAACACATACTGGTGCGCCACGAGCAGGGCGCTACCCACGCGGCGGACGGCTATGCCCGGGCCACGGGCAAGCCGGGCGTCGTTCTTGTAACTTCCGGGCCGGGCGTGACTAATACTGTGACGGGCATTGCCACGGCCAATATGGACTCCATCCCCATGGTGGTATTGACCGGCCAGGTGGCCCTGCCGGTGATTGGCAGTGACGCCTTCCAGGAGTGCGACACCATTGGCATCACCCGGCCCATCGTCAAGCACAACATCCTGGTGAAGTCGGTGGAAGAGATTGGCCCGGCGATCAAGAAGGCCTTTCACCTGGCGACCACCGGTCGCCCCGGCCCCGTGGTGGTGGACATTCCCAAAAATGTCACTGACCCCAATGTGAAAATTGACTTCCACTACCCCGAGAGCATCGACATCCGCTCTTACCGTCCGCCGGAGCGCGGCCATATGGGTCAGATTCGCAAGGCGGCGGAGATGCTGGTGGAGGCCAAGCGCCCGGTAATTTATGCCGGTGGTGGCGTCGTTCTGGGTGAGGCCTCCGACGAGCTGCGCCAACTGGTGCGCGAGCTGGAATATCCGGTGACCTGTACCCTGATGGGCCTGGGCGCCTATCCTGGCGACGACCCGCTGTCCCTGGGTATGCTCGGCATGCACGGGACTTACGAAGCCAATATGTCCATGCACGAGGCCGATGTCATCCTTTGCGCCGGTGCCCGCTTTGATGACCGCGTGACCGGCGACCTGGAAAAGTTCGCGCCCTACGCCAAGATCATTCACATTGATGTCGATCCCTCGTCGATCTCCAAGAATGTGAAAGCGGATATTCCCATTGTCGGGCAGATGAAACCGGTACTGGAAGACATGCTGAGTTGCATTGCCGACATTGGCAAAAACCGCGACACCGCGGCCATGAAGGCCTGGTGGGAGCAGATTGGCCAGTGGCGCTCCCTGGACAGTCTGGGCTATGACCTCGGTGAAGAGATCAAGCCTCAGCAAGTGATCGAGTCGCTCTACCGGGCGACCAAGGGCGACGCCATCATCACCTCCGATGTGGGTCAGCACCAGATGTTTGCCGCCCAGTACTACCACTTTAACCGCCCGCGCCAGTGGTTGAACTCCGGTGGTCTGGGCACCATGGGATTTGGCATGCCGGCGGCGATTGGCGCCCAGCTGGCCTGCCCGGATCAGACCGTGGCCTGTGTCACCGGTGAGGCTTCGATCATCATGTGCATTCAGGAGCTCTCCACGGCGCTGCAATACAACACGCCGATCAAGATCGTGAACCTCAATAATCGCTACATGGGCATGGTGCGCCAGTGGCAGGAGATGTTCTACGACAAGCGCTACTCCATGTCCTATGTGGAGGCTTTGCCGGATCTGGTCAAGATGGCCGAAGCCTACGGTCATGTAGGCATTCGCGTGGAGGACCCCGCCGAGCTGGACGCGGCTATGGAGAAGGCCTTTGCGATGAAAGATCGCCTGGTCTTTATCGATGTCGTCGTCGACCAGAGTGTCAACGTGTACCCGATGATCGCCAATGGCAAGGGCCACCACGAGATGGTGCTGTCACCTCGCCAGGCGGAAGTCGACCACGCCGAAGAACGCGATCTGGCCTAGGGGGAACGCATGAGACACATTATTTCTGTACTGGTAGAAAACGATTTTGGTGCACTGGCGCGTATCGCGGGGCTTTTCTCGGCGCGCGGCTACAATATCGAGTCGCTCAATGTGGCGCCGACACAGGATCCGTCCATGTCGCGCATGACCATTGTGACCACGGGCACTGACGCCGTTATTGAACAAATCACGAAACAGCTCAACAAGCTGGTGGATGTGATCAAACTCACCGACCTTACCGAGGCTGCGCACATCGAGCGCGAGATGATGCTGCTCAAGGTCAACGCCTCATCGCCGGATCGTCGCGAGGAGGTCAAGCGCCTCTGCGATATTTTCCGTGGAAAGGTGCTCGATGTCAGCGAAGGCAGTTACACCATCGAGGTGACAGGCGCCGCCGAAAAACTCGACGCCTTTGTCAACGCCGTTGGCGAAGACGGCGTAGTCGAGGTGGTTCGCTCCGGGCCCATGGGCATCGGGCGCGGTGACAAGCCCTTGCAACTGTAAATCCGTTACACAGATTGATTTGAATCGGGCGCCCTGGTGCGCCCGGAAAACACCATTGAGGAGAAAGCATGAACATTTACTACGACAAAGACGCCGATCTATCGATCATCCAGGGAAAGAAAGTGGCCATTATCGGCTACGGTTCGCAGGGCCACGCCCACGCCAACAACCTCAAGGAATCCGGCGTTAGCGTCACCGTAGGTCTGCGCAAGGGCTCCGGCTCCGCCGCCAAGGCCGAGGCCGCCGGCCTCACTGTCAAGCCGGTAGCCGAGGCTGTCGCCGAGGCCGATGTGGTGATGATCCTCACCCCCGACGAGTTCCAGGCCGCGCTCTACAACGACGAAATTGAACCGAACCTGAAGAAGGGCGGCACGCTGGCCTTTGCCCACGGCTTTGCCATTCACTACAACCAGATCGTCCCCCGCGAGGATATGGATGTAATCATGGTGGCTCCCAAGGCGCCCGGCCATACTGTCCGCACGGAGTTTACCCGCGGCGGTGGCATCCCCGACCTGATCGCGATCCAGCAGGACGCCTCCGGTACGGCCAAGGAAGTCGCTCTTTCCTACGCCTCTGCCATTGGCGGCGGCCGCACTGGCATCATCGAGACCACCTTCAAGGACGAGACCGAAACGGACCTCTTTGGCGAGCAGGCCGTGCTGTGCGGCGGTGCTGTGGAGCTGGTCAAGGCCGGTTTTGAGACCCTGACTGAGGCTGGCTACGCCCCCGAGATGGCCTACTTCGAGTGTCTGCACGAGCTCAAGCTGATTGTTGACCTGATGTACGAGGGCGGCATTGCCAACATGAACTACTCGATCTCCAACAACGCCGAGTACGGCGAGTATGTGACTGGCCCCGAGGTGATCAACGAGCAGTCCCGCCAGGCCATGCGCACCGCACTCAAGCGCATCCAGGACGGCGAGTACGCCAAAATGTTCATCAGCGAAGGCGCCACCAACTATCCGTCCATGACGGCGCACCGCCGCAACAACGCCGCTCACGAAATCGAGCAGGTCGGCGAGAAGCTGCGCAGCATGATGCCCTGGATTACCGCCAACAAGATTGTCGACAAGAGCAAGAACTGATCGGCTTTTGATGCGATTGAGAACGACGCCATCCGCCGTGCGGGTGGCGTTTTTCATTGAGGGCCGGTGACAGAGAGGCTATAAACAGACAATGTATCTGATCAAACCGCAAGTGACCCTGCTGGCTTTTCTGCTGGCCTTTATGGCCATCGTGGTCAAAGTGTCCTATGGCTTGAGCTTCTCCTTGCCTCTGTGGCTGGCGGTGTTGTTGCTGGTGTTTTTCTTTCGCCATCCCCAGCGCAAGCCACCTGCCAACCCCACGGCCATCGTCGCTCCCATTGATGCCAAGGTGATGTTTTCGTTTACCGCCGAGGATCCGTTTCTCGGTGAGAATCGCAAGGTGTTGCGGCTGCGTCTCCGTCACGGCGGGGTTTTTGCCCTCTACAGTCCCACCGAGGGTCAGGTGCTTCAGACCTGGTACGGCGAGAAATTCAAGCGTCCCCTGCGGCATTTGGGCCGGGATCGCGGGCACATTCTCACCGCCTGGATTCGCACCGATGAGGGCGATGACATGATGCTCAGCTTCTATCGCGCCCTGACCATCCGCTACCTGCAAATTCGCCCGCAACCTGGCGAGCGAATCGGGCAGGGCAAGGTCATCGGATTATCCACCATCCAGTATATTGATATACTGTTGCCCACTGATGCCCACCTCAATGTCGTGGTGGGCGACAGTGTCACCGCCGGAGAGACCGTGCTTGGTCACTTCGTCCACAAGAGCAAAAAGAGCCCAATGGAATGAATCGACCGGATCCACAACGCCGGCGCAGTATCTATCTGCTGCCCAATCTGTTTACCACCGGCACCATTTTTGGCGGCTTCTATGCCATTGTGGCTGCCAGTCAGGATCGCTTCGAGGCGGCGGCCATTGCGATCTTTATTGCCATGCTGGCCGATGCCCTCGATGGCCGGGTGGCCCGCCTGACCAACACCCAGAGCGATTTTGGCGTGCAGTACGACAGCCTGGCCGACATGGTGGCTTTTGGTGTCGCCCCGGCCCTGGTGATGTACGAGTGGGTGCTCTATGACTTCGCCAACATGAGCGAGACCTGGGGCAAGTTGGGCTGGATCGCCGCCTTTGTCTACATTGCCGGCGCCGCCCTGCGCCTGGCCCGCTTTAATGTGCAAAGCGAGTCCTCGGACAAGCGTTTTTTCAAAGGGCTACCCAGCCCCTCGGCCGCGGCCCTGCTGGTGGGCACCATGTGGGTGCTGCACAATTTCGACTTTCGTTCCGAGGCCGTCGTCCCCTGGCTGGCTCTGGTGACGACCTACATCGGCGGCGTGCTGATGGTTAGCAACATCACCTACTACAGTTTCAAGGACATAGATGCCCTTAAAAAGGTACCGTTCTTTGTCATGCCGGCGCTGGTGTTTGTTGCCCCGTTTATTACACTCAAGCCCTCGGTGATTCTCTACACCATCTTTATGACCTACATCATTTCCGGCCCCTGCATCAGCCTGTATCGACAGGTGCGCCTTTTTCGCCGGCGAAGGGCCAATCGGGCCAGGTAGTCTCAGGGGTGCCATCCCTTGCTATAATTCAGCCCGCCGTATCGAGCGCCCGGCACTGCCGGGCATTTTGTGACAACCGGATTCGTTTAACATGAGCCAAGAAGCTGCAACGCCTTCCCACTTTATTCGCAAGATTGTCTCCCGGGACACCGAAGAGGGCCGTGTGGAAAAGGTGGTCACACGCTTTCCGCCGGAGCCCAATGGCTATTTGCACATCGGCCACGCCAAGTCCATTTGCCTCAACTTCGGCATCGCCGAGGAGTTTGGTGGCGACTGTCATCTGCGCTTTGACGACACCAACCCGGCTAAAGAAGAGGCCGAGTACATCGAGTCGATCAAGCGGGATGTGGAGTGGCTGGGTTTCCAGTGGGCCGGACCGGTGCGCTTTGCCTCGGACTACTTCGATACGCTCTACGACTACGCACTGCATTTGATCGACAACGGCGACGCCTATGTCTGCGAACTGTCGGCCGATGAAGCCCGGGAATACCGGGGTACGCTGACCGAGCCGGGCAAGAACAGTCCCTACCGCGATCGCAGCCCGGCGGAAAACCGTGCGCTGTTCGAAAAGATGCGCAATGGCGAGTTCGACGACGGCGCCGCCGTGCTGCGCGCCAAAATTGATATGGCCGCGCCCAATATCAATTTGCGCGACCCCATTCTTTACCGCGTGCGCCGGGTCAGTCACCACCAGACCGGTGACCGCTGGTGCATCTATCCCACCTACGACTTCACCCACGGCCAGTCCGATGCCATCGAGGGCGTGACCCACTCACTGTGTACCCTGGAGTTCGAGGATCACCGCCCGCTCTACGAGTGGCTGATCGAGCACCTGCCGGTGCCCTCAAAGCCGGTGCAACATGAGTTCGCCAGGCTCAATATCAATTACACGGTGACTTCCAAGCGCAAGCTCAAACAGCTGGTGGACGAGGGCCATGTGGACGGTTGGGATGACCCGCGCATGCCGACCATTTCGGCCATGCGCCGCCGTGGCTATACGCCGGCCTCCCTGCGCCAGTTCTGCGAGCGCATCGGCGTCGCACGCAGTGAGGGCGTGGTGGATATGTCGATGCTCGAGCACGCGGTGCGCGAGGACCTCGACGCCAACGCGCCGCGGGCCATGTGCGTTCTGCGGCCGCTTAAAGTGGTGCTGGAAAACTACCCCGAGGGCGAGACCCAGAGCCTGTCGATGCCGCGCCACCCCAAGGATGAGAGCATGGGGGAGCGCCAGCTGACCATGAGTCGCGAGCTGTACATCGACCGCAACGACTTTGAAGTGGAGCCACCGCCCAAGTGGAAGCGTCTGTTTCTCGAGGGCGAAGTGCGCCTGCGCGGCAGCTATGTGATTCACTGTCACGAGGTGGTGCGCGATGAGGCCGGCGAGATTGTCGAGCTGCGTTGCACTTACGACAAGGACACGCTGGGGCAAAAGCCCGAGGGTCGCAAGGTCAAGGGCGTGATTCACTGGGCCAGCGCGGTGGACTCCATCGAGTCGCAAGTGCGTCTCTACGACCGCCTGTTTGTCGAAGAGAACCCGGCCGCCGAGGACGACTTTACCGCCAGTATCAATCCCGACTCCCTGACAGTGGTGGAAGGTGCACGGGTCGAGGCCAGCCTGGCCGAGGCCGAGGTCGGCGCTCACTACCAGTTCGAGCGCGAGGGCTACTTTACGCTCGACCGCGACAGCCAGCCCGGGCGCCCGGTGTTCAATCGCACGGTGAGTCTTCGCGACTCCTGGCAAAAGCAGAATCAGAAGGGCTAGCCGTGGTACAGATCTACAACACGCTTGAGCGCCGCAAGGGCGAGTTTCAGCCGATTCGCGACGGCGAAATTCGCATGTATGTCTG
Organism: Pseudomonadota bacterium; assembly: GCA_051747425.1. Lineage (GTDB taxonomy): Bacteria > Pseudomonadota > Gammaproteobacteria > HTCC5015 > HTCC5015 > HTCC5015. The sequence continues at coordinate 241,333 of JBNJGD010000001.1, read as the reverse complement.
TGGCGTAACCACCTATGACTACTGTCACATCGGCCACGCCCGGGTCATGGTGGCCTTCGATGCCATCGTTCGCTATTTGCGTCACCGACATTACGCCGTGCGCTATGTACGCAACATTACCGACATTGACGACAAGATTCTCAAACGGGCCGAGGAAAACGGCGAGGCCTACGAGGCGCTGACGGCGCGATTTATTGACGCCATGCACGAGGACGAAAGAGCACTCGGCGTCTTGCCGCCGGACGAGGAGCCCCGGGCCACCGCTCATATCGACGACATCATCGCCCTGATTCAGCAGTTGCTCGACCGCGACATGGCCTACACTGCCGACCACGGCGATGTCTATTTCTCGGTGACTGACTTTGCCGGCTACGGCAAGCTGTCCAACAAGAAGCTCGACGATTTGCTCGAAGGCGTGCGCGTCGAGCTCGAGACCAGCAAGCGCGACCCCCGGGACTTTGCCCTGTGGAAGGGCGCCGAGCCGGACGATGTCGGCTGGGAGGCGCCCTGGGGTTACGGTCGCCCCGGCTGGCACATCGAGTGTTCGGCCATGTCCACGGGGTGTCTGGGCAATCACTTCGACATCCACGGCGGCGGTCCGGACCTGGTCTTTCCCCACCACGAAAACGAAATCGCCCAGTCCGAGGCGGCCACCGGCGAAACTTACGCCAATGTCTGGATGCACGCCGGTGCGGTGCGGGTGGACAACGAGAAGATGTCCAAATCCCTGGGCAACTTTTTTACCATCCGGGAAGTGCTCGAGCGCTATTGGGGCGAGGTGATTCGCTATTTCCTGCTCAGCTCCCACTACCGCAGCCCGATCAATTACTCCGAAGAGAGCCTGCAGCGGGCCTGTTCGGGGCTGGAGCGTTTGTATAACGCCCTGCGCGCCTACGCCACTGTTCCGGCTGCCGATGTGGCCGCCGACGAGTCACTGCAAGGCGTCGCGGCTTTTAATGCCGCGATGGACGACGATTTCAACACCCCCGAGGCGATCTCCGTGCTGTTCGATCTGGCTCGACAGCTCAATCAGCAGAGCGGCGTGGAGGCCGAGGTCACCGCCGGAGTGCTCAAGGGCCTGGGCACAGTGCTCGGCCTGCTGCAGGCCGATCCCGAGGTCTACCTGAAAAGCGGCGGCCTGGTGGCGGCAGAGGGCGATTGGAGTGACGCCGACATCGACGCCCTGGTGGAACAGCGAATCGAGGCCAAGAAGCAACGGGATTTTTCCCGCGCCGATGCCATTCGCGACCAGCTCACCGAAGCCGGCATCGTCCTCGAAGACGGCCCGGAGGGCACACAGTGGCGGCGCGGTTAAGCTCAGCCCCGCTATCGGTTAGACTGCTCCTATGAGTTTGCGCGAGCGACAACTGGCCTACCTCGAAGCCATGGGCCTCCAGGCCTGGCAGCCCCGTGCTCCCGGCATGGTGGCCGGGACAGGCTCTGTGGAGGATCCCGCCATCGAACGGCCGCCAGAGACTGAGTCGCCCGCCGAACCGGCGACACGGTCTGTAGAGCCGGCCGTGTCCGCAGGGGAACAGAGCCAGGCCGGGGAATCCGGTTCGGTAGTGCCGCCTGCAGCGGAGGCCGCCACGGCCGCCGTCTCCAGACCCGCGGCGGCGCCCATAGCGGCGCGCTCCCTGCCTTCATTTCCCGCCAACGACAAGGGCCGGGTACTGGTGGTTTGCGCCGCCGCCGAGGGCGAAGAGGGGCAGGGCGATCCCTACGCCGGCGAGCTGGCTGAACTCTTTGACAAGATGTTGCAGGCCACCCGCTGGCCGGCGGATATCGTCGCGATTACCGATGCTGTGGACAGTCCACGGGGTGCCATTATGGCTACCGGCGCCGAGGTGATCGTCGCTTTCGGCATTGGTGCCTGTCGGCAACTCTGGGATGTGGGCGCCATGCCCGGCCACTTGCGCGGTCGCTCGGTGCCCCTCTTCGGGGCCCACGCCATAGCCACTTTTCACCCGGCCTCGGCCCAGCGCGATCCCTCTCTCAAGCGCCCCGTCTGGGACGACCTCAAATGCGCCATCGAGGTCCTCGAGCGGTGACCGATACAGGCGGCTTTCGCCCGCTGCTGGATTGGTCAGCCCTGACCATCCGCCCCATGGAAACCAGCGACTTGCCTGCCGTTATGGGCATTGAGCCACGAGCCTATAGCCACCACTGGAGTGAGGGCATTTTTCGCGACTGCCTCAGTCGCTTGCTCGACCGCTCGATCCCAGGAGACCGCGGGGCGGGTTATCTCATGCCGGCCCTGCTCTGCGGAGAGGAGTTGCTGGGCTACGCCGTCTACTCTCTGGTGGCCTGCGAAGCCCACCTGCTCAACATCACTGTGGCCCCCGAATACAAGGGGCGGGGCCTCGGGCGCTGCCTGCTGGATGCCATCGTCGAAGATTGCCGGGGTCTGGGTGCCGAAGTGCTGTTTCTGGAAGTGCGACCGAGTAACCGTCCCGCCATTGCGCTCTACGAGCACACCGGCTTTGTCGAGATTGGCATTCGCAAGGACTACTACCCCGGCCACGACGACCGGGAGGACGCCCGGGTGATGGCCCTCAAGCTGGTCGAAGGCGGACTCTAGCGACCCCGGCCGGGCGCGTTTTACAGGTTGTCCAGAGGCTGGGGTTTGCCCACGCCGTAGCCTTGCAGGAAATCCACGCCCAGTGAGGTTAGCGTCTCTGACATGGCTTGGTCCTCAACGAATTCGGCGACGGTTTTCAGCGACATGACATCGGCCACCGAGGTGACCGAGGAGACGATTGCCCGGTGGACCGGGTTCTCCAGCAGGTCGCGAATAAAAGCGCCATCAATTTTGACGATGTCGAAGGGAAAGCGGGTGAGGTATTCGAAAGTGGCCAGGCCCGTGCCGAAGTCGTCCAGTGAGATGGTGAAGCCCTGCTCACGCAGTCGGGTGAGCAGGTCACAGCAGGCCGACCAGTCGTCGATCAATTCGCTCTCGGTCACTTCAAAGCCCACCGTGTCCGGTTCGATACCGTGATGGCGGGCGATACCGGATACCCAGTCACTGAACCCGGGGTCGCCCAGTGTGCTGCCGGACAGGTTGATGGCCAGCTTGCGCGGCCGGTCGCCTTCCCTGCGTCGCTCCTCCAGCCAGGCAAAGCTGCTCGACACCACCCAGCGATCAATCTCCCCCATCAGCCCGTAATCCTGGGCTGCGGGCAGAAACTCCCCGGGTGAGATCGCTCTACCGTTGCTGTCCAGCATGCGGATCAGGACTTCGTGATAGCCGGGCTGATTATTGTTTTCGGTTGGCTCCACGGCCTGGGCATAAAGGATGAAACGGTTGTCGTTGAGGGCCCGCTTGATGTCTTCGAGCAGTGACAGTTTCTTCTGGCGCTCCTGCACAAGATCGTCCTGCATGTCACACAGTGTGAGCGGCCGCCCGGTGTTGCGTGCCGCCAGTCGCGCCGATTGGCCGGCTGCCGAGAGGCCCGCATCGGTACTGTCATGTTCGCCCAGGGCGACCACACCCACCGAGACGCCCAGGACATAGACCGAGTCCCCGCTGTGGTAGTTGTGCCCGTTGAGTGACGCCAAGGTGGTCTCCATTTGGGTAATGACCTTTCCCTCATTGCTGTCTCCCAGGTAACAGGCATAGCGACCGGCAGAGAGTCTCGCTACTGGCTGATTGCGGGTCTTTTCGGCGAGGATTTGGCCAATGTATTGCTCCATTTCCCGGGCAAAATCGAGATCCAGAATGTCCAGGGCATCGGCGAAGTTTTTGACTTCCAGCACCGCCAGATAGTGGCGTTTTCGGGGTGTTTCCCGACGGCCACGGTCGGTCTTTTCCAGCAGGCCGCGGTCGTTCAGCAAGCCGGTGTGTCGGTCTCTGCGGGCTTGCTGTTTGAACTCTTCGGAAAGGCGTCCCCGCTCGGCGCTGACCGACTGAATCAGCTGAGTCATCAGCGTCATCATGAAAATGACCAGGACGGCCTCCACCAACAAAAATCCCGCCGGCGCGTCCTGAAGGTCGAGTGTCAGGATGACATAGCCGAGAATGGCCGTGGCCACCAGGGGTAGGGAAACCAGCGGCAGCCAGCGCTGCCCGCTCATGGCCATCCAGGCCAGCAGCGGGAAGTAAAGGTAGGTAATGGCCTTGCCGTATTCCACTTGACCCTGTTGCCAGAGCAGGGCGCTGAATACGAACAGGCCGACCAGGGCGCCGCTCATGGCCAGGCTTTTGGCCGGGGGCCACTGTGGCTTCCAACCCTGGGCCAGCCGGGCCGCCATGGACTGGGCCAGTGGGGCAAACAACAATACCCCCAGAGCCTCGGACAACCAGTAGACCAGCCAGACATCGACAAAGCGAAAATCGCTGAACAGACCCTGCTGGTAGAGAAAGAAGGTGGCGGCGAAGGAGGTGGGGAGCAGGGCGGCCAGTGTGCCCCAGAAATAAAAGCGCAGGGTGTCCAGCAAACTGCCGAGTAACTGCCATTGGCCCAGCCTGTGTCTGAGCCAGTGGCTGGCCAGGGCGCACTGGGCCGTCTGTTCCAGCAGTACCGCCAGTGCGGGTGCCGGGGCAAAATCGTTATAGATCAGCCAGGTGCCCAGCGCGGCGGCGTAGACGCCGGTGACTTTCGGCCCCATGACGGTGGCGGCACCAATGGCCAGGCCAAGGGCGGGCCAGATAGCGGACATGTTGGACACATCCGCCGACAGCATTCGCGAGAATTCGGTGGCGACAAAGAAAAACAGGCCGAGCAGGAGAAAGTGCAGGGCTTTGAACTGATAGGTCGGCAGCTGGTGTGGCATAGAGCGGATCCGTTTTTTTCACCAGTGTGAAGGCCCCGGCGTCAAGGGGCCGTGACTGTCCAGAGTACCCGACGGGCGCCCCTGGCAAAACGGTTATCTTTACAGGCTGGACCGGGCCGCTCGCTTCAGCGGTGCTCCGGCATTAAGTGGCTCAGTTCTCCCTCTTCGCCAAAGAGCCTGTCGCGCCATTGTTTCTCCAGCTGCGAGGTGTCGTGATTGGCTGGGTGGAAGCCCTTTCGCCACAGCGGTGGCAGGGTGGCCAGAATGCCGGTCAGAAAGCCGCCGGGCTTGAACATGAAGCGCATGCCGCGCAGATTTTCCCGCCAGTTGAGCAGTTGTCCATCCTCTGCCATCAAGGCGAGCCAACCGGCAATCCAGGCCGGCCACACCGTGGAGGCCACCAGAGCCATGGCCAGTTTCATCTCGTAATCGCGGCCGCCGGCGGCCCGCCAGACATCGAAGGCCACGCTTTTGTGTTCCAACTCTTCCAGGGCGTGCCAGTACCAAAGCTGGAGCATCTGCGGGTCCGAGCTGTCCTGGAACTCCCGGTTGGTCAGCCACTGTTCGGCCAGGGCGGCGGTGGTGTGCTCCATAAAGCAGGTGCAGGCCAGTTGCTGTCGGGCAGGCAGTTTTTCCAGAGTGGCCAGAGCGATACGCACCAGCCGCTCTGGTACATCGGTATCGAAGCCCCGTGTCTTGAAGTATTTGTTGAGGCGCTCGTGTTCGCGGCTGTGGAGCGACTCCTGGCCGATGAACCCCGACACCTCGGCTTTCAGACGGGGGTCTTTGATCCTGTCTCTGTAGCGCCGTACCGATTCGACAAAAAACATCTCACCCGGCGGGAATATGCCGGAAAAACTGGCAAACATCAGCGTCGTTGCCGGATTGTTGTGCAGTGCGTAGTAGCGATCGACCCCGCCGGGTGTGGTGAAGCGAATGGGCCGCGGCGGAATGCCCGCCCGGGCGGCGGTCAGTTTGCCGGTTATACCCTCTATCGTGGCGGAAATAGCGCTCATTGAAACCCCCGTTTTCGGCTGTGATTGACCGATGTTGTTTTTATCCCGACAATAATCCGAATTATTATTCGGATTCAATTCGGTTTTTATGCCCAGACGACCACAGCAAGAGCGTTCCAAAGCCACCGTTCAGGCCATCATCGAGGCCGGTTTCATCTGTGTGGCGGAGCGGGGACTCGCGGGAACCACGACCCGCCATATCGCCGACAAGGCCGGGATCAGCGTGGGCTCGCTGTACGAGTATTTCGGCGACAAGCAACAGGTCTACGATGCCATGACGCGCCACTTCGTCGACATGACGGTGTCGACGCTTGAGCCCATGATTCCGCAGTTGGTGGCGATGGACATTGTCGAGGCCATTGAAACCATGTTCCGTGCCTTCAAGGAACTGCTCAGTCGCAACGACGAGCGCTACTTGCGCGTTGCCCACCAGGCCCTGATGTTTGACGCCCAGATGTACCTGGAACCCCTGAGCAAGGCGCTGTCGGATCTGATCATGCAGTATTTGATGCACCACCCGGAACTGCTTCGGGTGCGCAATATTTCGGTGATGAGCTACATCGCGATCAACGGCGGCATCTTTACCGTCTTGCGCCATATGCGCGACCCCAACCCGCCGATCACCTTCGATCAGCTGGCCCGCGGTCTGGCGGACATGGTGGAACACTATGTATCCCGCGAACTGGCCCTTATAGATGGCGAAGATCCATCGTGAGTGTCCGTTTGTGCCTGCTGCTGGTCTGTTGCCTGACAGGTGTGGCCGCTGCCGATGCTCCCGTCGATGGATGGCGAGTGATACAGCTGGACGACAGTGTCGGCGCGACGCTCTACCGGCAAATTGAATGGGACGGAGTCAATGCCATCGAGGCCCGGGCCGATAACAGCATGAGCTTGCTGGCGAGAACGGTGTCGGTGGATCTGGAAAAGACCCCCGTGCTGTGCTGGCTGTGGCGCATCGATGCGGTGGTGGCCGATGCCGATATGGGCACAAAGGCGGGTGACGATTACGCCGCCCGCGTATACATTGCCCTGGACCTGCCGCGCAGTGCCATGTCCTGGGGCACCCGGGCCAAACTGGCCATGGCCCGGGCTCTGAGAGGCGATGACATTCCCGACGCCGCGGTTAACTATGTCTGGGACAATCGCCAGCCGGTGGGGCACACACAAAATAACGCCTACACGGACCGCGCCCGGATGGTGGTACTGCAATCCGGCAATGAAAAAGCGGGGAATTGGGTCATGCAGCGCCGCCATATCGCCAACGATATTGAGCGCTTTTTCAGCCGGGAACCGACGGGGGTTCAGTATCTGGCCCTGGCCAGCGATACCGACAATACCGGAGGCCTGGCTCGCGCCGGCTTCGCCCGTTTTCACTGGGTGGCCGAGAGCGAGCCCTGCAGGGCGCCGTGATTGAACGGCCGGGGACTACTCCGGCGGGAAGCGCTTGACCAGGCTGATGGCGCCGCGGATATCGCCCGCCTGGTAGCCGGTAGCGCGGTCTTTGGGGTACAACTCGTCGAGTTTGGCCTGGACTTCGGGCGCGACATTCTCGCCGTGGCAGGTCAGGCACAGCCCGCCAGTACCCTGGGCCTGCATGTAGCGAAACTCGGATTCGGTTTTAAGTTGGGTGCTGATGGATTCAGCGCTTTCGCCGCTCTTCTGCCTTTGTTCAAAGGCTTTCAGTTGTTTTCTTTCCCATTCGTCGGGTTTGGCTTCGGGGTTGCGCGTCTTCAAGCTGACTCTTGAGACTTCCCATCCGGTCTGTGCGCTGAGGGTACTAGCGATGTCCGGCGCCTTGACGGCACAGACATCAATAGCGTGAACAGGGCCGCCCTCCTGCATGGCCCCCTTCAGGGCCGGCTTGAGCGTACTGACAAACTCCCGGACCAGCGTCTGTGCCTGGGCCTCCAGTACGGAAATATCTGTGGGCTCCTGTGCTGAGGAAGTGCTGACCAAAGCGAAGCCTAGTGCGGCTGCCAGAGATATTTTTCGCATTTTGTACATAAAAAATTGCCCCCGTGATGGGTGAGTGCTGGCTGAAAAGCTCCATTGGGCACTCTGGTCTTACCGTTTAGTGCCGTCTACTCCATTTTTGCCACCGCTTATCTACTTTCGCAAGTGGTTACTCACATTTCCTTCACAAGCGTGCAGAGCTGACTACGCTCTGAAGAGTGGCAGGGCAAAGGCCTTGCAAACATTCACGGAACAGTAGAACAACACCAGGGTTATCGCGATGGATGCAGCTGACTCGTTTGGATCAATTGGCCAATTTCTGGAAAAAACGCTTCAGCCGTTGGGCTACGGTGCCAACGCGACACTGGCCAGTTCCGATGGCGAAGTAGTGGCAACCACCCTGAACGATGAGGAAAAAGCGGCCCGCCAATCGGCGATGGCCTCTGCCTTGATCTCCCTTTCGGAATCCTTTTCCGAAGAAGTGATTGGTGAAAAAACCCGTGACTCGTGCCTTTCCTGTGACGCAGGTCACGCTGTGATCGTGCGTCTAAAAATGGACAACGCCCCCCTTTTACTGTGCTTGTCGTGCGACAAGAGCAATAACCTTGCCTCGTTAATGCGCATGGCACGCGACATGGTAAATAAAATCCAAGACAGCTTTGGATAACGCAACGACTCATAAACAGACGATAGTCAGGAGAAACAGAATGGCGAAAATTAGCTTGGATCCACTGAAAGACATTGATGGTTACATGGCCTCTGCACTGGTTGACCTGGACTCGGGAATGCTGATGGCCGGTGATGGCACGGCACTCGACCTCGAGGTGGCCGCTGCGGGTAACTCCGAAGTACTCAAGGCCAAACTCAAGGTGGCCGATCAGCTAAAGTTGGGCGATTCGGTTGAAGACATACTGATTACCTTGAGCAAGCAGTACCATCTGATTCGTCCTCTGGAGACGAACAGCCGGATTTTTCTTTACCTGGTGCTCGACAAGGACAAGTCCAATTTGGCCATGGCGCGCCATGGTCTCAAGGCCTTCGAAAAAACGGTGGATGTGGGTTAATTGATCACAGGGCAGCCGAGCAGCGGCTGCCCTTTCTGAAGCGGCTCCACATGTGTTGAGGCGATATAAACTGTCATGAAAGACATAACAATTTCCCATGCAGGATGCGATGAAGCAGTGCTGAAAAAACTGCAGGTCAGTGCCAATTTGTTTATTGGCGAAGGCTATAGTCTGACATTCAAGCCTTGGGAGGGGACGGGTACCGATATTCTCGTGGCTAACCCGGATGATGCCTTTGGCCACAAGACGGCCGATATTGCCTATCGCCATGGCGTCCCCATGATGTTGATTACCGAAAACCGGGAGAAATACCAGCACCTGATTAACGACTCGGCGATTGTGGTCGAGGGAGACCAGCCGGCCGGTTTGTTTTTCCGTTTGGTCGAAAAGTTGCTGACACAGAGCAACAAGGCGGCCAAAGTGGTTGCCGAAGTGGCGTCAGATGCACATGCCAGAGACGAATTATCCAGCGCTTTTGCACTGCCCGAGCTCACAGAATTGGCACAGGCCAGCCAAACAGTGCGGTTTGGCGTTAACGAGTGCTTCGTTTACCTGTTGCCGAACAAGGGCGTTTGCGCCGCTGAGAGCAAAGAGAACTTCGTGGTAGTCCGGGATGCCATCCGGCATCACCAGCCGCTTTCAGTGACCGAGGTAGATCAGCCGCAGAAGCTAAAGCCACTCAGTTTGTATGTCAGCACGGAGGGTTTTTTCTTTCAGGCCTTTGTCGGGATGAATGATTTGCCGGCCTATGAGGCAGGTTATGTGACTCTAAAAAGCTGGCCCAACATCAAGAGCAGGCACTACGCCTCGACACTGGCCAGTCTGTCCGCCAGTCTGGTGGTAGGCTCATGCAATGTGGATGAGTTGATTGACTCCGATAACAGCCGGGTGGCCAACGCCTTGCTTCACGCTGCCACTCTTTCCGGCCTGCTCGAGCGTGATGACACGGCAGAGGCACCTGCCTCAGGTCCGCCGGAGGCCGTTCCCGCGATGGCAGGCCATGAGCACGCGAGAAAACACTCCGGCATTGTCGGCGCGCTCAGCAAATGGTTGGGGATGTAGGCCATGACTGACGCTGCAAAATACAGCAAGCTGGTCTTTGCCGGTCCCGTCGGGGCTGGCAAGAGCACGGCCATTGCCGCCATTTCAGAATCGCCCCCGGTGAGTACGGAAGAGACCTTGTCCGGCGGCCCGATGGGCGAGAAAACCACGACAACCGTGGCGCTCGATTACAGTTTTTTGCGAATTGATGGCACCGTCGTGCACCTCTACGGCATGCCCGGTCAGGGGCGCCTGGGTTTTATGCGCCACATCGTACTGGACGGGGCCCTGGGGGCCGTTTTGCTGCTCGACGGGTCCAGTCCGGAGGTTTATGAGGATGCCCGACACTGGCTCACCTCCCTGCGCGAGCTGAACCCTCAACTGAATATTGTGATTGGGGTGACAAAAACCGAGAATAGCCCCGAACTGTCCCTGAGTCAGTTGCGGGAAACGGTGGTGCCTATTGAGCCCAAGGCTCCGATACTTTCCGTTGATGCCAGGGAGACCGAAGACATCAAGCAGCTTTTGCAGATTTTGTTGGCGCTGCACCTGACTCAGGCGGGCTAGTTGGAGCATCACATTACTGCCTGTATACCTTGAGCCTGATCCGGCGGGAATTTGTTACAATCGCGCCTTCATTTCCCGATTGACCAGGCACAGGCCAGTATGAGCGCACTGCAGCAGCAAATCGACAAGCGGCGAACCTTCGCTATTATCTCCCACCCGGATGCGGGCAAGACCACGGTGACGGAAAAGCTGCTGCTCTACGGGGGTGCAATACAAACGGCGGGCTCGGTGAAGGGGCGCAAGTCTGACCGCCACGCGACTTCCGACTGGATGGCCATGGAGCAGGAGCGGGGCATCTCGGTAACCTCCTCCGTGATGCAGTTTCCCTACCGCGAGCGAGTGGTCAATCTGCTCGACACCCCCGGCCACGCCGACTTCTCCGAGGACACTTACCGGGTACTGACGGCGGTGGATTCCGCCCTGATGGTGATCGACTGCGCCAAGGGCGTGGAGGAGCGCACGATCAAGCTGATGGATGTCTGTCGCCTGCGCGACACGCCCATTTTTACCTTTATCAACAAGCTCGACCGGGAGGGCCGCGACCCTATCGAATTGCTCGACGAGGTCGAGGAAATCCTCAAGATTCGCTGTGCCCCGGTGACCTGGCCGATCGGCATGGGTAAGGGCTTCAAGGGCGTTTATCACCTCGGCCGCGACACGGTGCACCTCTACGACCCCGAGAAGGGCGGCAAGAAGAGTACCGGCGAGATTATTGAGGGCCTCGATAACCCTCGCCTGGACGAGGTGCTGGGCTCCCTGGCCCAGGAGTTTCGCGATGAGATCGAACTGGTTCAGGGCGCCAGCCACGAGTTCGACAAGGACGCCTACCTGCGCGGTGAGTTGAGCCCGGTGTTCTTCGGTTCGGCGGTCAACAATTTTGGCATTGAGGAGTTGTTGGACGATTTTGTCGAGCACGCGCCGGCGCCCCAACCCCGTGGATCGAGTGTGCGTGTGGTGTCACCCGACGAACCTACTTTCAGTGGCTTTGTGTTCAAAATCCAGGCCAACATGGACCCCAAACACCGGGATCGGATGGCATTTATGCGCGTCTGCTCGGGGCAGTACGACAAAAACCTGCGCCTGCGTCATGTCTCCGCCGGCAAGGATGTCAAGCTGGGCGAGGCGCTGACCTTTATGGCCTCGGATCGGGGTTCGGCAGACGAGGCGGTGGCCGGTGACATCATCGGCATTCACAACCACGGCTCGATTCGCATTGGCGATACCTTTACCGCCAAGGAGGAGCTGCAGTTTACCGGCATTCCCAATTTTGCCCCGGAGCTTTTCCGCCGCGCCCGTCTCAAGGATCCACTCAAGAGCAAACAGCTGCTCAAGGGATTGAAACAGTTGTGCGAAGAGGGCGCGACCCAGCTCTACCGGCCGCTGACCAATAACGACCTGATTCTCGGTGCTGTGGGTGTTTTGCAGTTTGATGTGGTCGCCCAGCGCCTCAAGGACGAGTACAAGGTGGATTGCCAGTTCGAGGCGGTGAATGTGAATACCGCACGCTGGATTACCTGTGCAGACGAAAAGAAGTTCAAGGAGTTCAAGGACAAGAATCAGGCCAATCTCGCTCTTGATCACGCCGAGGAGCTGGTTTACATCGCCTCGACCCGGGTCAATCTGCAAATGACCCAGGAGCGTTTCCCCGAGGTCGAGTTTCACGCCACGCGGGAACACGGTATCGCCTTGGAGAGCGTGTCCTGAGCCGCTTATTCTCAAACTGGCTGAGTCTGGCGCTGCGCCGGGATGTGGTGGTGCGCTCCCTGCGGGTGTCCCTGTTAATTGGCACGCTGTTGGTCGCGATAAACCAGGGACAGCACATCCTGGCTGGTGACTGGAGCGCCGGGTTGTGGTTACGCATTATCCTGACTTATTGCGTACCCTATGGGGTTTCCACCTACGCCGCCGTACAGGCCATTCGCCAGCGGGCTTGAAACAGATCGTCCAGACACAAAAAAGCCGGCGCGAGGCCGGCTTTTTTGGCGTTTGGATGATGGCTTTTACTCGGCCGATTCATCCTCAACTGCCGCGGGCTCGGCGTCAGCAGAGCCCTGACCCTCTACGGATACATCGGCCTTTTCCCGCAGGTCTTCCATGTACTCCTGCATGCGCTGTTGCATAACGACATTGCGCAGCTGGTCCTTGACCATGTCAAAGCCGGGCACCTCGGAGGCCTCCGCTTCGCGGGTTTCGTTCAACAGGATTACATGCCAGCCAAACTGTGTCTCGACGGGCTCTTTGGTGTAGCTGCCGTTTTCCAGTTGCTCCAGCGCCTCGGCGAACTCTTCGACATAGGTGTCGGGGGTGGCCCAACCGAGCTCACCACCGTTGCTGCCAGAGGGTCCCGTGGACTTTTCCTGTGCGATAGCGGCGAAGTCACCGCCTTCATCCAGCTCGGTGACGATTGCCAGGGCTTCTTCCTCGCTCTCCACCAGAATGTGGCTGGCGCGGTATTCGGTGTTGGCACCGGCCGCGCTTTGCATCATCTCCACTTGCTCTTCGTAGACGGCGCGCAGTTCATCTTCCGTGACATCGCTGGCAATGGCTTCGCGGACCATGGGGTTGGCCAGAACATTGGTGGCGGCGCGTGTCATGGAGGCACGCACCTCGGGCTTCTTGGCGTAGCCTTCCTTGACGGCGGCCTGGCGCAGAATTTCCAGGTTGACCAGCTCGGTGACCGGGTCAGCGGCGGGCTGGTTCATGGAGGCGCGGTATTCCATATATTCGTCGACCTGGGGCTGGGTGATTTTTATGCCGTTTACGGTGGCGACGACTTCGCCCTCTACCGGGAAGAGGCCGGGCGGGGTGCTGGCGTCGTTCTGGTTGCAAGCGGCCAGAGTGAGCGTGCCGATTACGGCAGTGGCGAGAAGTGTTTTCTTCATCATAGTCAATTCCAGTGTGTTAGCAGTGAATTCAAGTGGAAAATTGCTGAGCAGTGTACGCCTTAATGCTCAGCGCGTGAATATCGGTGTCCATCAGCCGGCCAACCGCTGCGAACACCTTGCGATGGCGCTGCAGGGGCGTGAGGCCCTCAAAGGCCTCGCTGACCACCAGGATATTGAAGTGGCCCCGCCCATCACGGGCGCCGGCGTGACCGGCGTGGGCGGCACTGTCGTCCTCGATCTCCAGATGGCTCGGTGCCAGTGCGGTTTCGATAGCCTGACGGATTTTGTCGGTGCGATCCATGGCTCGGATTATCCTAGTAGACCTGTTTGAAGGGTTTGACGGTGACTCCGGCGTACACGCCGGCTTCCACATAGGGGTCTGCATCGGCCCAGGCCTTTGCCGCCTCCAGCGAATCAAACTCGGCCACCACCAGGCTGCCGCTAAATCCGGCTTCGCCCGGGTCCGGGCTGTCTATGGCCGGGTGGGGGCCGGCGAGGACCAGTCGACCCTGATCGCGCAGCGCCTCGAGCCGCTCGAGGTGGGCGGAGCGGGCGGTTTTTCTCAGGGGCAGACTGTCGTCGACATCCTGGCTGATGATGGCGTAGAGCATGAGTGCCTTCCTATTGATTGACGATGTCTTCGAGCTCAAGGCCCGTCAGCTTCTCGATTTGTTTGAACAGATAGATCAAAGTTCCCACCAGTATGAGCATACAGGGCAAAACAATCACCGGGTAACTCAGCAAATTCATGGTGCCGAGCTCGTCGTTGAAGGCGGCGGTGCCGGCCGGGCTGACGACAATCCACTTGGCGAGAAGGAAATTGAGCGTGGCCGACAGGAAAAAGGAGGAGGCCAGCAAAAGGGTGCTGATGTAGAGCGTGTGATCAAAGGCGGGGCGGGTGTTTCGCTCCTCCAGTTGTGTTTCAATACGCCGTACATTCAGCACCATGTCATTGAACAGGAAGGTGCGAACCAGCGGATAGGGCGTCTTCAGGGAAACCAGCGTGGCCAGACCGATGACCAGGGGGATGGCTGCTTCCTTGATGGCAATGTACTCGGCGGGTAGCTCCAGCAGGCCGATACCGCCAGTGAGCAGGATGCTGATAAAACCGAGTATCGGGACGAAACCAAATTTTCGCTCCCGGTAAAACTGGAACAGGCTGTATCCCAGGGGCAGGGAGAGCGCCACCACCAAAGCCAGAGCGGGCCCCAGCTGATCGTCGCCACTGAGTTTTTTAAGAATCAGGGTGGGAACGATGATGCAGATCAGCAGTTCGGTGAATATGTGGCGAAAGCTGTTGGGCTGGCGCTTTGGTGCGCCGCCTTCCGGCCGCGTCGATTGTTGTGACATGCGTGGCCTGTCCGTATTTGATCAAAGAGGTCTATTGTAGAGACGATGAGTGCGTTTTTCGAGATACATCCCGAGAATCCCCAACCGCGCCTGGTGGCGCAGGTGGCCGATATATTGCGCGACGGCGGTGTGGTCGTCTACCCCACCGACTCCAGTTACGCCATTGGCTGTCACCTGGACGACAAAAAAGCTCTGGAGCGCATCCAGCAAATTCGCCAGGTGGACAAGCATCACAACTTCACCCTGATGTGCCGGGACCTGAGTGAGCTGGGCAATTACGCCAAGGTGGGCAATCCGTCCTTTCGATTGCTCAAATCCCACACGCCGGGCCCCTACACCTTTATATTCCCGGCGACCTCCCTGGTGCCCCGGCGCCTGGCCCACCCCAGGAAAAAGACCATCGGTCTGCGCGTACCCGATCACCGGATCACTCTGGCCATTCTGGAGGCCCTGGGCGAGCCGATGATGAGCACCACCCTGATTCTGCCCGATGTCGGCTGGCCCGAACTGGTGGATGTGGACTTTTTGCGCGATCGTCTGGGCAAGGTGGTGGATGCCATTGTCGATGGTGGCGCAATACCCGCCGAGCCGACCACCGTGGTCGACATGACCGGTGAGGCCCCGGAAGTGGCCCGCTACGGCCGCGGCGCGGTGGACTGGGAGTAGCCATTCAGCGGCCCGGTTCTGTGTGGTTTTGCCAGCCATGAGTGGTAAACTGCGCAGCTTGAGCAGGAGTGACTGATGGGCTGGATTTTAATCTTTGCGGGGCTCGCCCTGGTGTTCTGGTGGTTGAGCCGCGGCTCGGCCCGGAGTGCCGTGGATGAGCGCCCCGATGACACGGGGGACAATCCGCCCGCCGGCCCATCCGATTTGTCCGGGCACCGCGAAATTCCCCCGACTGTGCCGGCAGAGTCGCCGCCCCCGGTGGCTGATTCAGCCCCTGCCAGAGTGGCGGTAATGGCCCAGCGCTCCAGTGAAAAACCCGCAGTCATGACCCAGGCAGTGAGCGAAGACGATTTGCAAGAAGAGCAGCCCCCGCATTCAGAGTCTGCAGAGCCGACCGGTCCCGGCGAAAGCGTCGAGCCGGAGCAGTCCGTGGATGAGCCCGTGGAGGAGCCCGGTGGCGCGCCGGTAGAGGCTGCGCCCGCTGCTGAAGACGGGAGCGAAGCCGAGATTGCGGCGGCCAGGGAAGACAGTGAAGTGCAGCATCGAGATCGCCTGCGCAGTTCCAGGCTGGCCGGTTACCACCGACAGGGCGAACAGTCCGAAATGCCTATCGCCCTGGTTCAGGACGAGCCCATGTCGGTACTGCCAAAGGACCTCTATATTCCGCCCGAGGCCCTGATGGTGATTCTGGAGGCCTTTGAAGGCCCCCTGGACTTGTTGCTCTATCTGATTCGCCGCCAGAATCTCGACATTCTCGATATCCCTATCGCCGATATCACCGCCCAGTACATGGAGTACATTGCGCTGATGCACGAGCTGGATCTGGAAGTGGCGGCGGAGTACTTGCTGATGGCGGCGATGCTGGCCGAGATCAAGTCGCGCATGCTCCTGCCCCGGCCCACCGAGGAGGAAGAGGAAGACGACCCCCGGGCCGAGCTGGTTCGCCGATTGCAGGAGTACGAACGCTATAAACAGGCCGCCGAAAACATCGACGAGTTGCCGCGCATGGAGCGCGATCACTTCCCGGTCAGCGCAGAGCCGCCCGTGATTGAACGCAGGGCTCCCCACCCGGATGTGGATATGCGCGACTTGCTGATCGCCTTCCAGGAGGTGTTGCAGCGGGCCGATATGTTTACCGAGCACAGCATTCGCCGCGAGCCGCTTTCGGTTCGCGAGCGCATGACCATCGTGCTGTCGCGGCTGAGTGAGGAGGAGTTTACCGATTTCTACTCCTTGTTTACCCACGAAGAGGGACGCATGGGTGTGGTAGTGACCTTCCTCGCTGTGCTTGAACTGGTGAAGGAGTCGGTGGTCGATTTCGTCCAGGCCGAGCCCTTTGCCCCCATCTATCTAAAACCGGCCGGCTCCTCCCTGCAGATGCCGACCGATGATTCGGAATTTGACTAGAGGTTGGTTGATGGATATCGACACCACAAAACGCGTACTGGAATCTGTTTTGCTGGCGGCAGGCAAGCCCCTGGATGTGGCGCGGCTCGACAGCATTTTTGATCTCGGTGACGGCGCCGACAAGCCCAACCGGGATGAAATACGCCAGGCCCTTCAGCAATTGCAGGAGGATTATCAGGGACGCGGTATTGAGTTGGTACAAGTGGCCAGCGGCTTTCGCTTTCAGGTGCCCCAGGGCATGGAGCCCTGGGTCTCGCGGCTCTACGAGGAGCGCCCGCCGCGCTACTCGCGTGCACTGCTGGAAACGCTGGCGATTATTGCCTATCGCCAGCCCATCACCCGCGGCGAGATCGAGGACATTCGCGGCGTTGCGGTGAGCAGCAATATCACCAAAACTTTGCAGGAGCGCGAGTGGATTCGCGTCATTGGTCACAAGGATGTCCCCGGCAAGCCGGCCATGTTTGGCACGACCAAGCTGTTTCTCGATTACTTCGGACTGAAAACCCTGGACGAATTGCCCAGCCTTGCCGAGCTGCGGGATCTCGAATCCTTTAATCCGCAGCTGGAATTTGACGAAAACGGCACAGAGGCCGGCGAAGAGGTCGATAAAGGCGGCGAGCCACGAGATGAGGGCGATGAGGGTCAAGAGGGTAGCGACAAAGAGTCGCCGGGCAGTGAGGATGAAATGCCGGAAAGTGCACCGGAGTCAGAACGGGATGAAGAACCGTCCGGTGAACCGGCTCAAACCGCTGGTCAGGAAAGTGACGATGCCTTTGAAGGTGGCGACGACACCATGGACGACGCCGACTCACTGCTGGCTGAATTCGAGGAAGACAGCAGCCGCAGCTCGTAGTGGGCGGAAGCCCTACTGATTAAAGGGAGGACTCAGTGCCTCCCGGACATTTTTCCTGAAGGGATCTTCGCCAAACCAGATCTTGAAGTACGCCCGGGCAAACGCCATGGAGTCCGACCGGCCGATATACTCTCCATTCAAATACAGGGACAGTCGGCCTTGCGGGTCGGTGCCAATGGCGTAGCTGTCGCCCTCGCGGGTGGCCTGGTAAATGTCGTTGAACTCGTCAATGGCCGGTTCCAGCTCGGAGAAGGTTTTGCTGTCCATGTTGCGCTCGAGCAATTTCTTGCCCGATGTGCGGTAGTCCTCGGCATCAAAGTCGCGTCCGTAGTGGAAGTAGAGCAGCCGGGGCTGGTCGAGGAAGGGACGGTGTTTACAATCTTCCAGATAGAGGGCGACATCGCCCAGGTCCACCAGGGCGAACACTTGCATGTCGGCAGTGGAGCACAGTTGCAATGTCGGGCCGCTGATGTCGACCGAAGGTGGGAAATCAAAGTTGTCCGCGGGGCCGGCCAGGGCCGATCCGGCGCAGGCAGTTAAGGCGATGGTCGATAGAATTTTTATCATAAGTCGGCCCTGATGCGTTTAACCCAATAACCGATAACCGGGAGATGCTGGTAGAAGCCTTCAACCCCGTCCCAAAAGTCCTGATGCATAACGATTTTGCCCCGCTCATTCAGTTGCAAGTGGGTCATGCCAATGGAGTCCGTGTGGTAAGTCCGGCCATAGACTTCAAAGGTAAATTGCATCCGCCAGCGGACAAAGTGGTCGGCTCCATCGCTGGCCACGGAGAGAATCTCAACCCGGTTTTCCGGCGTCTTGCCGGCGGTGGAGACGAGATAATCGGAGAGTGTTGCTCTCGATTCAATGGTTCGGAAGGTGTCGTTAAAGAAAAGCTCATCGGCATAGCTATCGGCTATTCGCTCGGCCAGGTCGGGGCTTTTAAAGTGGGCGTAGACATTTTCGAAGGCCTCCCGGGCGCGCTCGGTGGAGCGAGGGTCAATTTGGTCGGGTGCCTTTCGATTTTCACTGGAGGCGATTTGCAAATATTGCGCCGGATAGCCCTCCGGCCCGGCCACTGTGGAGCACGCCGTCACCGACAAGACGCCGAGGGCCAGCAGGGTAGCGGAAATCCATTTAATACCTGTAATGTTCATGCATGGATAATAGCTTTTGCGCTGTGAACTGGAAGTGAATAACCGCCCCGGGTGCCAGTTCACAGCGGGTTCACGGGCTTTGGCCTATCCTTTGACTATATCAAGAGGTTATCCAGCTCAATGAAAGCTCTTCAGCGCATTTCCCAATGGTTTGACAGCGGTCCGGTAGACTTGGCTCTGTCCCCGTCGCAAGGGTCCACAGGCAAGTCTGCCATCGACTGGCTGCGGGTCATACCTTTTATCGCTATGCATTTGGCCTGTGTGGCGGTGCTTTGGGTGGGCGTATCACCGGTCGCCGTTTGGGTCGCGGTGGCTCTTTACCTGGTGCGCATGTTTGCCATTACGGCCTTCTATCATCGCTACTTTGCCCACCGGACTTTTAAAACCTCCCGCCCGGTGCAATTTGTCTTTGCTCTCCTCGGTGCCAGCGCCACTCAGAGGGGACCGCTGTGGTGGGCGGCCCACCACCGTCAGCACCATGGCAGCGCCGATACCGAGGATGACCCGCACACACCGCAAAAGGGACTTTGGTGGAGTCACATGGGCTGGTTCCTCTCCACTGGGCATTTTCGCGCTGACTACCGCCGCGTGGCGGATTGGGCCAGGTATCCCGAATTGCGCTGGCTCGACCGCTTTGATGTTTTCGTGCCCGCACTGTTGGCGGTCGCTCTTTACGGTCTTGGCGCCCTGCTCGAGCAGTGGAAACCACACTGGGGAACGAGTCCCTGGCAAATGGTGATCTGGGGCTATTTCATTTCCACTGTGGTACTTACCCACTCCACCCTGACCATTAATTCCCTGGCCCACCGCTGGGGTACTCGCCGCTTTGACACCCGGGACGACAGCCGCAATAACGCTTTCCTCGCCCTGATTACCCTCGGTGAGGGCTGGCACAACAACCACCACCACTACCCGGCGTCGGCGCGACAGGGTTTTTACTGGTGGCAGTTGGACATCAGTTATTACCTGATTCGCCTGCTCGGTGTACTGGGCCTCGTCTGGGACATTCGCCCGGTCCCTCGCGATAAGCTCGAAGAGGGCAAGTTGAAATGAAAGTAGCCGTGGTAGGCGCCGGCATTTCGGGCATTGTGGCGGCCTGGGAGCTCTCCAGGGAGCACGATGTGGAGGTATTCGAGGCCGGCAGCTATCCCGGTGGCCACACCGACACACACAGTGTGCATATCGATGGCATCGACTACGCTGTGGACAGTGGCTTTATCGTCTACAACGAGGAAAACTACCCGGGCTTCAGTCATTTTCTGGGTGAGCTTGGGGTATCGGGCCGTGATACGGAGATGAGCTTTGCCGTCCACAACACCCGTACCGGGCTGGAGTACAACGCCACGAGTTTGAATCGGCTGTTTTGTCAGCGCAAAAATCTGCTGAATCCGCGCTTTTATCGCATGCTCGTGGACCTGGTTCGCTTTTACCGTCAGGCGCCGGAGTTGCTGGACAGCAAGGACGACACTCTGACGCTGGGTGAGTACCTGCGTCGCCACCGCTACAGCCGGGCCTTTGTGGAGGACCACCTGATCCCCATGGCCTGTGCCCTGTGGTCGGGGCCCAGTGCCTCGATCGAGGCGTTCCCGGCCCGCTATTTTGTGCAATTCATGCACAATCACCGCATGCTCAACCTCAGCGATCGTCCGCAGTGGCGGACCGTCCGCGGTGGCTCACAGCGCTATGTCGACGCTTGGTTGCAGCAGTTCAAGGGGCGCATTTTTTGCCATTCCAGGGTAGAGAAAGTCAAGGACACCCCCAGGGGCGTGTCACTCAAGGTCAATGGCGAGTGGCGGCAGTACGATTGCGTCTTTATGGCCTGCCACTCTGACCAGGCACTTTCCCTGTTGTCCGATCCCACGCCGCGCGAGCGGGAAGTGCTTGGCGGCATTGCCTACCAGAGTAATCACATGCAGCTCCACAGCGACACTTCGGTGTTGCCGCCGCTGCAGGAGGCCTGGGCCAGCTGGAACGCCCGGGTAGGCCCCGAACTCGATGAGCAGTGCACGGTCAGCTACGACATGAACATCCTTCAGGGGATACAGGCGCCCGTTGAGTTTATCGTCTCGCTCAACAGCAGCGAGTGGGTAGACCCGGGCAAGGTCTATGTGGAGCGCCACTACCAACACCCAATCTATAACAGCGACACGCTTCGATCCCAGCGCCTTTGGAAAGTCATTAACGGTACCCGGGGGCTTTACTACTGTGGCGCCTACTGGGGCTGGGGGTTTCACGAGGACGGCGTACAGAGCGCGCATCGGGCAGTCGAGCTTTTTCGCCAACAGGGACAAGGTGAGCGCCATGTATCCTGATGGCATTTACACCGGATGGCTTCGGCACAGGCGCTTCTCGCCACGGGAACACCAATTCGATTACCCCTTGGCCATGGTGCAGCTCGACCTGGAAAAGCTGGAATCCGCTTTTGGTAAAAGTCGCTGGTGGTCTCTGGAGCGCTGGAATCTCATCTCCTTTCGTCGAAAAGATTATCTGGACTACCCGGGAGAGGGGTTGGCCGATTCGGTGAGGAATTGTGTCGAAGACGCCACCGGTCAGCGCCCCCTGGGAAGTATCCAGGTTTTTTCCCAGCCCCGTTTCTGGGGCTTTGTGTTCAATCCGGTCAGTTTCTACTGGTGTCATAATGGAGACGGTGAACTTCAGGCCATCCTTGCCGAGATCACCAATACGCCCTGGGATGAGCGCCACCGCTATGTGTTGCCCGTCAGTGAGAGTACCGCCAGCGGCCAGGGTAAGTGGCGCTTTGACTTTGCCAAGGGCTTCCATGTTTCTCCCTTCATGCCCATGGATATGGATTACCGCTGGCACTTCGCACTGGGAGAAGACCGCAATGTGGTCAACATGACTTTAATCAGGGAGGGAGAACGCTGCTTTGATGCCACTTTTGTGGCCGAGCGAAAGGCGCTCAACCCTTCCGCCATGCGCGCTCTGCCACTGCGCTATTCGCTCCAGTGCCTGCGCGTTGTCGGTGGCATTTACTGGCAGGCCCTGAGGCTTTGGCTCAAGGGTATTCCATTTTATTCACATCCCAACCGCGATGATTCAACGCCTCGACGGAGATCGCCATGAATACATTCCCGCCCAAACTCCTGAGCAAGCCGGATAACAGTGCTCACATCAGCGCCTGGTCGAGACTTTGCCATCGTCTCGTTTGCCGCCAACTGCAGGGTTTTCAGCGCGGTTTTCTGGTTATCCGCTCACCCCTTGGAGAAGACCGCTTTGGCGACCCGGAGTCCGAACTGGCTGCCACGCTTGTGATTCACAATATGCAGACTTTCGAGCGCCTGGTAGCGGCGGGCAGCGTCGGCGCCGGTGAGGCCTATATGGAGGGCCTGTGGGATTGTGACGATCTGGTCGCCCTGGTGCGCCTGCTGGTGCGCAATCGAAGCATGCTGGACGATATGGAGGGCGGTGTGGCCGCCCTGGGGGGCGCCGCTCTGAGATTTTGGCACGCCCTGCGCCGCAACACTCGCTCCGGTAGCCGTGAGAACATTGCCGCCCACTACGATCTGGGCAACGATTTGTTCGAGCTGTTTCTCGACCGCGACTGGATGATGTATTCCTCAGCGCTTTATTACGACGAATCCGAGACGCTCGAGCAGGCCCAGTTCAACAAGCTCAAGCGCTTGTGTGACAAATTGCAGCTGACCCCGGCCGATCACCTCCTGGAGGTGGGGACCGGCTGGGGTGGTTGCGCCGTTTTTGCCGCCCGCCACTATGGCTGTCGCGTGACCACCACTACGATCTCCCGGGAGCAGTATCAGTTGGCGGTGGAGCGAGTCGAGCGCGAAGGCTTGTCCGGTCAGATTGAAGTGCTGCTGGAAGATTACCGGGATCTCGAAGGGCACTATGACAAGCTGATTTCCGTAGAAATGATCGAGGCGGTGGGGCATCACTTTCTCGATGAATATTTCGAGCAGTGCCGCGCTCGCCTCAAGCCCGGAGGGCTGGCCGTTATTCAGGCCATTACCATTGAGGATCATCGTTATGAGCAGGCGCTCAACAGTGTCGACTTCATCAAGCGCTTCATTTTCCCCGGCAGTTTTATTCCCTGTGTCTCGGTACTGACTGCCAGTGCCGGCCGGGCCAAATTGCGTCTGGTCAATCTCGAAGACATCGGCGACAGTTACGCCAGGACCCTGAACGAGTGGCGCCAGCGGTTCTCGGCCGAGGTCGATCGCGTTTTGGCACTGGGTTATGACCAGCGTTTTGTTCGCATGTGGCTGTTTTATCTCTGCTACTGCGAGGGCGGTTTCATCGAACGCAGTATCAGCGATGTTCACCTGTTGCTGGCCGCCGAAGACAACCGCAGTCCAGCCTGGCTTCCCGTCGAGGAGTACCATGGCCAAGGTACTTAACTTTCTCGCCTTTCAGGGTGTCTGGGCGGCCTGTGTGCTGACTGCGGCCCGGGGCCATATCTGGCTCGGCCTGCTCTCGGCATTGGCTTTCGCCCTGGTGACGCTGTCCGTCAGCCACTATCGCCGCGCCGACCTCTCGCTGATGGCTCTGGCCGTAGTTCTGGGCGGTTCTCTCGACACACTCTGGTCCTGGATTGGCTGGATGGATTACGCCGCTTCGCCCTGGGGACACCTGGCGCCTCCCTGGATTCTCGGCCTCTGGTTTGCCTTTGCCATGACACTCAATCATTCACTGGCCTGGCTGCGCTTCCGCCCCGCCGCACTGGCGGCACTCGCTGCCATGGCCTGCCCACTGTCCTATTATGCGGGGCACCGCCTGGGCGCTGTTGAATGGCACTTTGTGCCGGGGTTACTGGTGGTGACACCGCTATCCTGGGCGGCCGTACTGGTTTGCCTGAGTGTTTTCAATCGTCGTGCCCTGATGCGTGGAGGTGAGCATGTCGCTACCCTGGCTTAGCCTGATTCCCATGAGTGCCGTGATGCTGCTCGGCTGGTGGTGGCAGTGCCGCCATCGCAATGCCGCCATCGTTGACGCCCTTTGGGCTTCCCTGATGGGCGCTGCGGGGCTTTACTACGCACTGGTTGGCGATTCCGACTGGCCCCTGCGGCTGTTTGTCGGGCTTCTCATGCCGGTGTGGTACTGGCGCATCGCCTGGCACCTGTGGCAGCGCCTGAAAAGTGAGGGTGAAGATGGCCGATACCGCTATTTGAGAAACCACTGGGGCGGTCGCGCCAATACCTATCACTTTTTCTTTTTTCAATTGCAGGCGGGTTTTGCCTGGGGCTTTACCCTGCCGGCCTGGTTTGTCAGCTTTGGCAACGGTCCATGGGCAGTCTGGCAGCTTGTGTTGGCGGTGTTGTTGGTGATGGTCGCCTGGGCAGGGGAGTCACTGGCCGATCACCAGCTGGCGGCTTTCAAGCGCGATCCCGACAACCGCGGAGGTGTTTGCCAGCGAGGCCTGTGGCGTTACTCGCGGCACCCCAACTATTTTTTCGAATGGCTTCAGTGGTTTGTCTGGCCCCTTCTGGCCTGGCAGTTCAGTGATGGCCTGTGGATGCTGTTGGCGCCGCTGGTCATGTTGTTGTTTTTGTATTTCCTGACCGGTATTCCCTTCAGTGAGCAGCAGTCGCTTCGTACTCGCGGCGAGGCCTACCGGGAGTACCAGAGAACCACCAGTCCCTTTATTCCCTGGAGACCCAAACGATGAGCCTGATTACCCTGGCCGAGCAGAAAAAATTGCCCGACGCATTGATACGCGTGGGGATTCGACGCCTGTTGCGCCAACGACTCGATGAGTTGTCTGCCGATGATCTCGAGATTGCCGACGACTACAAGCGCGAACTATTGGCCTCGCTGTACGAGAGTCCCATCGCGATTGAGACAGACGCTGCCAATGAGCAACACTATGAAGTCCCCGCCGAATTCTATTGGCGTGTGCTGGGCAAGCGACTCAAGTACAGCGCCTGTTACTACGAGAGTGACTCAGACGACCTCGATCGGGCCGAGGAGGCCATGTTGAGTCGCTATCTGGAGCGGGCTGAACTGGCCGATGGACAGCGGATTCTTGAGCTGGGTTGTGGCTGGGGTTCGCTGACCCTGTTTATGGCCGAACACTTGCCGCGCGCCCAGATCACCGGCGTCTCCAACTCCAAAAGCCAGCGCTCCCACATCATGGCCGAGGCCGAAAAACGCGGACTCAACAATGTGGACATCATTACCTGTGATGTGAACGAACTCGAGATGGAGGGGCAGTTTGACCGGGTCGTGTCCATCGAAATGTTTGAACACATGCGCAATTACGGCTCGCTGTTTGACAAAATAGGCGACTGGCTTTTGCCCGGCGGAAAGTTGTTCGTACACATTTTTTGCCATCGAAACCTGATGTATCCGTTTGAAACCGAAGGCGATGACAACTGGATGGGGCGCTATTTCTTTACCGGCGGTTTGATGCCGGCGGCGGATACACTGCTCCACTTTCAGCAGAAAATGTCGATTGAAAAGCATTGGTTGGTTAGCGGCCGGCACTACGGACAGACTTCGGAACACTGGCTGGATAACTGCGATCGCCACCGCGAGGACATCGTCGCGCTGTTTGAAGAGACTTACGGCAAGGGGCAGGGTCGACTGTGGTGGCAGCGTTGGCGCATTTTCTTTATGGCCTGCGCTGAACTCTTTGCCTACGATAACGGCAATGAGTGGCTGGTCAGCCACTATCGGTTTGTCAAAGTCGGCGAGTAAACATGGGCAGAAGAACCTCGAGCAAAAACCGCAGTAATCTCCAGAGCAAACTGGTTCGCGTTTTTGTGATCCAGGTGGCCCTGATCAGTGCGGTGACTGTGGCCGGTATTTATGCCGCCAAGGTGATGCTCGAAGATGTGCTCGTCCGGGAGGCGCTAAAAGGGGAGGCGGCCCACTACTGGCAGCGTCGCGAGCAAAATCCGGACGCGGCCATGCCCGATACGCTCAACCTGCTGGGGTATCTGGCACCGGTTGATCGCCCGGCGTCGTCGAATGTTCCCAGTGCCATTGCCGCCCTGCCTCCGGGGTTGCACCGGGCCCGAATCGACGGCAAGGAACCGATCATTTACATCGAGGATCGCGGCAGCCAGCGGCTTTTTCTGATTTTCGACGAGGACAGCGTGTCCCATCTGGCGCTGTTGTTCGGTGTGGTTCCCCTGGCGGCGGTGTTGATTGTTCTTTATCTGCTCGCCTGGTTGGCCTATCGGCAGTCGAGAAAGGCCGTTTCACCGGTGGTTCATCTGGCCAGTGTGGTTGAAGCAATGGACTTTCGCGATGGACACTGGCATCAGCTCGATGCCGCTGCCGCAGAGTTTGCCGGCAATGTGGAAGTCGATTCCCTGGTCTCGGCACTCAACCACTTCATCGCCAGACTGGAGGCGTTTGTCGAGCGCGAGCGCCATTTCACCCGTGACGCCAGCCATGAATTGCGCACTCCCATCGCCGTTCTCAGAAGCGCGCTGGAAGTGATCGAACGCAAATACGGTGGTGAGGGTGACAAGACCATCGCCCGCATGAACCGCACTCTCAAGGACATGGAGGCCCTGATCGAGACCTTGTTGTTGCTGGCCCGTGACGAGAGCGAGCGACTGACCGAAACTGTGGTCTCGCTCAACCGGCTGGTAGAAGAGGACATTGAGGCACTGAAGTTGATCCATCGCGGCAAGCCGCTGGATGTGGTGGTGGAGGAGCGTTCGCCCCTGCAGGTGCTGGCACCGGAGAAGGTGGTGAGCATTCTGGTCGGGAACCTGCTCAGAAACGCTTTCAATTACACGCCGGAAGGCACGATCAAGGTCATCATTGGCGATCAGTGGCTGGAGGTCTCGGACAGTGGCGTGGGCATGAGTCACCAGCAACTTGAGGCTGTGACCGAGCCGTTTTACCGCGGTGGCCAGTTGGCCGACAGCCCGGGACACGGCCTTGGCATGGCCATCGTCAAGCGTCTGTGTCAGAGATACCGCTGGCGACTTTCAGTGACCAGCTCTATTGGAGAGGGTACTCAGGTACGCATTCAC
Organism: Pseudomonadota bacterium; assembly: GCA_051747425.1. Taxonomy (GTDB): domain Bacteria; phylum Pseudomonadota; class Gammaproteobacteria; order HTCC5015; family HTCC5015; genus HTCC5015. The sequence goes on along the minus strand of JBNJGD010000001.1, from coordinate 214,634 downwards.
TTCGGAACGGAAAGCTAGAGCTGGTCCTCGGTGCACAGTTTGTAACCGATGCCGGGAATGGTGTGCAGGAGTTGGTGCTCGAAGGGACGGTCGATGGTTTTGCGCAAATTGTAGAGGTGGCTGCGCAGAGTATCACTGTCGGGGATGTCATCGCCCCAGACTTCGTTCTCAATCTTTTCCCGGGTGACCAGCTTGGGCGACTCCCTCATCAGAATTTTCAGGATATCGATGCCGATGGGTGACAGTTTAAGCGGCTGTTCCTGGCGGCTGATACGGAGGGTGGCCGGGTCGAATACCAGATCGGCCACTTTCAGTGTGCTACCCTCGAGTTCACCCCGGTAGCGACGAATCTGGGCATTTAATCGGGCTTCCAGCTCTTTCATTTCAAAGGGCTTGACCAGGTAGTCGTCGGCACCCTGATCGAGGCCGGTGACCTTGTCATCCAGCTGATCCCGGGCGGTAAGCATAATGATCGGGATGCTCAGTCCCAGTTGCTGACGCATCCGGCGGCACACTTCAAAACCGTCAAATCCGGGCAGCATGATGTCCAGAACCACGGCGTCGTAGTGGTTTTCCATGGCCAGGTGCACGGCCGATGGCCCGTCCGGAGCGAAATCGGGGGTAAAACCACCGGCTTCAAGGTAGTCGCCAATGTTGGCAGCGAGATCCTGGTGATCTTCTACGATCAGTATGGTGGCAGAGTTTTTCATGTTCCCTTTTTACCACTTTTGTGTGAATTTTTTGTCAGTACTGGCTGTTTTTTGCCCCGTCTTTGGGCATGATGGCGCCACTTTGTATAATGCAAGTCCCGGATTAAGGTAAACACATATGGCCGAGCGCATCCAGAAACACCTCGCCCAATTGGGCATGGGCTCCCGAAGACAAATTGAGCACTGGATTCGCGAGGGCAAAATTACCATTAACGGTCGTCTGGCTCAGCTCGGCGACACCGTTCGCGGTGACGAAAAAGTCACTCTGGATGGCAAGCTGATCGACCTCAATCACAGCGACACCGTTCCCAGAGAAGTGTTGCTCTACCACAAGCCCGAGGGCGAGGTCTGCACCCGCTCCGATCCCCAGGGGCGGCCTACCGTATTTGAGCGGTTGCCCAAATTGAAGCTGGGGCGCTGGATTTCCGTCGGGCGACTGGATGTGAATACTGCGGGCCTGTTGCTCTTTACCACCGACGGCGAGCTGGCCAGCCGGTTAATGCACCCCAGCAGCGAGATCGACCGAGAGTACGCCGTGCGGGTTTTGGGCGAAGTCAGCGATGACATGCTTAACCAGCTGGTCAACGGTGTTGAGCTCGAGGACGGCCCGGCGAAGTTCACCGAAATCGTCATGGGCGAGCACGAGTACGACAGTGAGCGGGCCAATCGTTGGTACTATGTGTGCTTACAGGAGGGGCGCAACCGCGAAGTGCGCCGCCTGTGGGAGAGTCTCCCCAATGTTCAGGTCAGTCGTCTCAAACGCGTTCGCTACGCCAATATCTTCCTGCCCAAGACGCTGGCCCGGGGCCAGTGGAAAAGGGCCGAGTACGATGAGCTTAAGGATCTCTACGCCTCGGTAGCCCTGACGCCGCCGGATGTCAAAACCTACGCCGAGGGCAACCCGAAGCGCAAGGAAAAGCACGCCCGCCGCGCTCGCAGTTTGCACCACCATCGACGCCAGCAGGAAAATCGCCGCCGATCGGCGACTCAAATGCGCCGGGGCAAGGGGCGTTAGTGGAAGTCATTGATCGCTATCGAATTGACAGTGACGATGCTCTGGACGGTTCCGATTTTGGCCGTTTGACCTGCGCCGACCAACACTGGACGGTCTCTTTACCGGCCAGGGATCTGGAAGGTCAGTTTGCGACGCAGGAGGGCGATTTACTGGTCACCACGCTGGACCGTCCGCGTCAGGAAGTGTTGCGTTTTTGGTTGATCGGCCGCCACGGGCAGATTCTGGATCACTGCCAATACACTGGCTGGTACCAATCCTTTATGGTGCGCGATTTGTCGGCACTGGATGAGAACAGCCTGGGTGTCGTCCTCAGTGGCGGTACAAGATTGCGGGTGACCGTGGCGAGCAAGCGCCGTTGGCGCCGGCTTTTTCGCCGTAGTCCCGAGTTGGAACTGGCGCTCTGGCGTTAGTGCTCTTTTGTATCCTCGCCGATTTTCCGGATAAACCGGGCAATTCGTTCGGCACTGGTGTCGGGGTGTTGCAGCGGAAACAGGTGACCTCCCTCGAGCTCTTCATAGTCAAAGCCCTGTCGCCTGGCCAAAGTGCGGGTCCAGCTACTGCGGGTAACGGCGCTATCGCTGCCGCGTACGATCAGTCCTGGTCGCGGGCAGGGCGGCAGTTTTCCCAGGTGGTGGGGCAGGGTGTTGAAGATCTCGCACTCCACATCCACTTCGTAACTGAGCTGACGCTCACCGTCTTTGTTTTCACGGGTGGCGGCACACACATAGTCGCGCACCGTGTCGCGGGGGATACCGCGAAACAGTGACTTGTCGGCGAGGTTGTGGACCGCGCTGTCGATATCGGGCCAGGTTTGTCGGCGGTGGCGCGATTTGCCGGCGGGCGAGATCCGTTCAACCTGTCCCAGCGTTTTGGCCCAGCGGTAGAGGATGCCGCCCAGCCCCATTGCCAGCGGCGGCTCGAGCATAATGACGCCGTGAAACAACTCCGGACGGCGGTGAGCAGCCATTAGAGTCACCACGGCACCAAAGCTGTGACCCACGCCGACCACGGGCACCGGACAGTGGTGCTCCAGATAATGGCAGAGCTCGTCTACCAGGTGGTGCCAGCCGTCAGTGACGGGGTGCTCGGGCTGGTGTCCCATCTGGGGAATGGCCACGGGCTTGTCGAAGCCACGCGCTTGCAGGGCTTCAAACAGGCGCCGGTAGGTGTCTGCGGGAAAGCCGTTGGCGTGGGCAAAGTGCAGGGGCAACATGGGCATTCCTAGAAGTTGTAGTCAAGGCTGGCCTGGATGAAGCTGTCCTTTTCAAAATAGCCGGCGAAGACATCTTCCTCATCGATGCTGACAAAACCGCGACCTTCCACCTCTACAGTGATATTGGGCGTAAGGCGGGTATTGGCCTCAATACTGACGGTGGTGCTGCCGTAGTCGAGATCCTGAACAACGCCGAAGAGAATTTCCGACGAGTCGATATCATTGAATACCCAGCGTGTGCCCAGTAATACATCGTTCTGAAAGGTGGTGGTGGCCTGCTCCTGGCGGTCGTCGTAGTTCCACTCCATAATCAGGCCCAGATCCCTGCCGCTCTGGAAAACATCGTAGACTGTGTATTCAAAACCACCATCGAGCGCGGTGTAGCGTTCATCTTCCACACTGACCTGTCCGCTGTTGAAATCGCCACTTCTGACTTCACCGGCCCGGCTGATGACTTCCAGTTTCCACAGCCAGCCATCGAGACTGGCCTGAAAGTCCAGACCCGTCTGGCTGATCAGGGGGTAATAGGCGGCAAACGCTGTGGGCTGGGGGTCAACATTCGGTGCGGGTTGCTCGAAGTTGGCCAGTTCCAGTACCGGGTCGCGACTGGTGCCCCGGAAGTGCGATATGCCGATGTCGAAAACATCAATGGTGTGATGCCAGCGAAACGCCAGATCTGTATGGGCTTCGTCGTTACTCGCCTCGTAAGTGGTCAGGCTTTCATCCACAGCCAGCGGCAGGCGCAGACGCCCTTCCTCGCCAACATAGGTGCGCTCGCGAAACCCGGGGAGAATAAACAGATCGAGTATCCCGTACTGAGGTGCTTGCAGAAAGGTGAAGTGCAGAATGGGTTGCCCGAGCTTGTCTTCGCCATCGATGTTTTCCACCTGGTCGGTCTGGTTGACGATGTCCACCAGATGCTGGGCCTCGGTGACGCCCCAGAATGTCTTGCCCAAACCGACGCGCATCTCCCAGTCCCGGGCCACATGCAGATAGTAAAGCTCGCGAAGATCGGCGTGGCTGCGGTTGTCATCGGCACTGTCCACACGGCCGAACAATGACAGGTTCACACCGTTGTAACTGTCACCCATGGGGAAGAAGAAATTGGCCTCGGCATGAGCCGATACCGTGTGTTCTTCCTGTTCGGGATAAGCGGGGTCCTCGAAAAAATATCGCGCCTCCGTACCAAAGCTGCCACGGGTGCTCATCTCGGTCTCATCGTGCTGGGCCATGGCGATGGTCCAGCCGAGCAGGGCACCACCCGCCGCCCCGGACACGGGGTCGACGGCGTGGCTCAAGGGCAGTTGAAGCAGAGCTGCCGCAGCAATGGCTGACTTGGCGAATGTGCTATGGCGCATGACGAACCTCAACGAATACGGCGCAGGGCATTACTGGTGAAATCAGCTTCGCGGACGCTCTCGTCACCAAACACATAATTGGTGAACTGCAGTTCGGTGGCTTTGCCGGTTTGGTGGTTTTCCATGAACATGCTGCCGGGGCGCCAGTATTGATCCTGGTATTGTTGGTAGTCACCAAATTTAAGGGTTTTCAGCAACTCGCCCTTGCGGTCGTAGTACTCCACCTTTTGTGAACGCAGTTCCTCCTTGTCGATCCAGCTGATCTGTTTGGTGTAGCCCGAGTGTTTGTACTCGGGAGTGCGTTCGATCTTGTAGCTTTCCAGATCGTTGGCAGTTTCCTCACCCAGCAGTTTGTAGCTGTACTTTTCGACTTCCTGTGAGCCCAGGTCCTCGTAGGCAAATTCACTGCCCATGAAGGGGCCGGACTTGTTGCGTGAAGAAATGCGTTTGACGCGCTTGAGAGCCGGCAGATAGAGCCACTGGTCATCCGGCTCCAGGCCGTGGGCGTGTGTCAGCATGGCGGTGCCTTTTACATCCGCCGGCTCATCGAAGATGGTCAGGCTACGGTCGCCGTCGTCTTCCATTTCATAGGTGCGAGAGCGCATGTTGCGGACATGTTTTTCACCCTGGCGGTTGATCAGGATCATCTTCATGTCGGAGGTGGTGTTGCCAAAACCGGACTCCTTTTTATCAGCGGCTTCGGCAATGGCCAGCCCGGCCTCTTCGGCCGAGAGGCCCTCCAGATCGAGTTCGACAGCCTGGCTGATGGAGCCGACAAACAACAGGCTGGTGGCCAGCCAGGCGCGCTTTAATGTGTGGGGGTGGCGAGTCTTCATGAGATATTCTCCTTTGCGGAATTCAACAGTGCCATTTCGGGGGCAAATTGGGTTTTCAGTATGTGGTTCGCGGTGCCGGTGTAGTCCCAGTCATCGCTTGTGGGTTTCCAGTTATAGCCATCGAGCAGTTTTCCGGCGTGGCTGCGGGCCACGGCCATGGGGTTATTGATACCGAGTTCTGTTAGCGGGATATCGGAACTATGCAGGGATATTGCACCAAATGCCATGGCCCAGAGACCAAATACCAGCTCTTCGGGGGATGTGTTGTCGAGTGAAAGATCGCCGGCCTTTAAAGCCTCTCGAACCAGCGCTGCAATGCAGTTGATGGCGTAGCGTTCCGTCTCGTTGATGGATTTTTGGCTGCCGGGAGAGAGTTTGCTGCGAATCGCCTCACTTTTCAGAATCTGGAAGTCGTCGAGGTCGTCTGGATGGAGTTGCCAGTAGAGTTCGTAGGCCAGCATGACCGCCAGCATCCGTTCGCGAGTCTGGCCGGCGTACTGCAGGGCGCGATCGAGAAGTTCGGTGAGGACGCGCATATTCCGCTGGCAGAGGGCAGCGACGATCTCTTCCTTGTTGGGGTAGTGCTGGTAGACGGTGCCACGCGCGTACTCAATGGCCTGGGCGATACGCTCCATATTCAGGGCCTGGAAACCCTCGCGGCGCAGAATGTTTCCGGCCGCGTCCAGTATTTGCTGGTCGCGCCGGAGAATCTCCCGCTGCTTTCGGCTGATCGTGGTTTCCATCGGCACAATATAGACACATTGATATTTTTTGACAAGGTGTCAAAAAATTACTCTGGGCGCCACTGGCGTACAATGCGCGCATGCAATACGACCACAGCAAACTAAAGCATATCTATTACGGCCCTGCGGCATCAGCGATGTTGAAACAGGCGCCCGAGGATTTTGTCGTCGAGGAAGTACTGGGTTTTGAACCCGACGGTGGGGGAGAGCACCACTTCCTGTGGGTGGAAAAGCGTCAGGTCAATACCGCCGAGGTGGCTGAGCGGATCGCTCGCCAATTGGGCTTGTCGCCCCGCGCTGTCACCTGGTCCGGCCTCAAGGACCGCCAGGCGGTGGCGCGCCAATGGTTTGGCGTGCACTGGCCGGGGCAGGCCGAATTGCCTGAATGGCCGCAGGATCAGGACTTTAAAGTGCTGGAGGCCCGGCGAAATTCCCGCAAACTGCGTATCGGCAGCCATCGGCAGAACCGCTTTACACTGCGTTTGCGGGCAGTGAAGGGCGATCGGCACTGGATTGAAGATCGCCTGGCCATGATTGGGAGTAAAGGTGTGCCCAACTACTTTGGACTGCAGCGCTTCGGGCGCGATGGACAGAACCTCGACCGAGGCCTGGAATGGCTCTTTTCCGGGCGCCGACTTGGTCGCTCGCGACAAAGTATGGCGCTCTCCGCTGTGCGCAGTGCCCTGTTTAACAAAATGTTATCCGAGGCGATCGCGACAGGTCGTTGGCAAAGCGTAGAAGCCGGTGATGCGGTTATGCTGAGTGGCAGCAACAGTGTTTTCAGGCCAACCGGGGAGGAGCTGGCATCTACCCGTGAGCGAATCGCGTGTGGGGACTGCAGTGCCTCCCTGCTTTTACCGGGTGGCGATGCTTTCAGTCGCACTTGCAACGACTTTGAAAGCCAGTGGCTGGGTGAGTATGAGGACTGTATTGTCGCGCTGAACAAGCGGCGGGTCCAGTCGGCACGCCGTCCACAGGCATTGCACCCGTCAGATCTCTCCTGGGACTGGGAGGATAATCAGACGCTGATTCTCCAGTTCGCCTTGTCCCGGGGCGCCTTTGCCACCAGCTTGCTGCGCGAGCTGGTGGTTCTGGACCAGGAGTAACAGGCTTCATAAAAAAAGGCGGCCAGTGGCCGCCTTGATCGAGCACTCATGAAACCACTCAAGAGTAGAAGAGTGGCGGTATAAAGGTGACCATCAGGAGTGCGGTAAACATGACCGCAATGGGCAGCAGGATGCGCTCAAAGCGGCGGTAGAAGCCCTTGCCGCGCACTTCGTCCACGGCCTGCTCCACTTCCTCTTCACCAACTACCTGGCGTGTCAACAAGTGGTTGAGTGCCACCGGTGGTGTCAGGTAACCCAGCTCGAAGGCCACCAGAGTGATCATCCAGAAGTGCAGGGGATCAATGCCGTTTTCATAGGCAAACTGGGCCAGGGTAATGGTCACCAGAATGACCGCACCGTAGGGGTCCATGACCATGCCAATGACCACCAGCATGGCGGCGAGAATCGCCAGTGTCAGCCAGATAGACTCCAGGTCCTGGGGCAGCATGGCAGCGGCGTCTGCGCGGTCGGCGATGCCGCCGACACAAATTGACATGCCCATCAGCATCAGCAGGGCGCCGATGTGTGCCGTGGTCTCGTTAGTGGCACCGCGTACAGCGTGCTCTGTGCCGCGGACGAGAGAGTAGTGCTCGGAAGTGTCCTTGCGTCGAGCGTACTGGTCGTAGAACACGATGCAGAGCATGATGACCGGCAGAATAATGGGTGCCGAGAACTCGTCCATCTGACCGTCGAGTGCCAGGTCGTAGAAAATGGCGACACCAAACAGCACGATAAAGTAGGGCGCCAGACGCTTGAGCGTCTTGATCATTTCCGGCATCGCCTCGGAGGGCGAAGCGAATGTGATCTTGTTCTCACGGCCAATCAGGGCAAAGACCAGGAACAAAATGGCCGTCAGCAGGAAGATCCAGACGCCGGCGGTATAAAGACCCCACTGGTGCATCTGGTCAAAGCTGAAGATGCCGGCATCGCCAATGGCCGATGTGGTGACTTCCTTGTTGAGGGCGGCGATGATCACCACCAGCAAACAGGGGCGGAGTACCACACCCATTGAACCGGACATGGCCGTGGTGGCCAGTGCCAGCTGACGGCGGGCACCGACGCGGCGCAATTCGCCGTAGATGACGGCACCGACGGCGATGACATAAATGCCCGACGCACCGGTGTAGGCCGTGGGTGCGGCCGATACCACCAGGGCAAAGAAGGCAAGCATTTCAGCGGGCATCTTCCAGGGGCGGAAGGAGTCAAAGACCAGAGTGGCCATGCGCGTTTGCTTGAGCAGCATACCGATCCAGACATACAGGCCAACATTGATAAAGAGGCCTGAGAGATCGAGCATCTTGCCCAAATAAATGATGATGCCGGCGTGGTGACTCTCGAGGAAAAAGGTAATGCCCGAGATCAGCGCCATAAAGGTATACAGCGGAATGGCCAGCAGGGCTTTGCCGATGGAGCCACCGGGGCGAACTTCTTCGCGGGGAATCTGAATAACCCGCCAGAGGGAGGCCAGTACCAACAGACCAAAGCCAATGATCCAGGCCCACTCGATTACCAGTTGCGATCCGGTTTGTCCAATGCCCGAGGCCAGCTGGACATCGCGATAGCGAATGGCCGAAATGAAAATAAAGACATTGCCGATCAGCTGTGCCGCCAGGGACACCTGGTAGTCCACCCGGGTCATCATCGGCCGCAGGGCGATGTGATGTTTCATCATGGTGGTGGTGATGGCGCAAATCAGCAGCAGGAAAACCAGCACATAACGATTGGCGTTCAGGCTGATGTCACTGAGTTTGGAGACGCCTTTCTCAACGCTGCGGAACATTTCCACCCCGGGGGTGATGCGCTCCAGGCGATCTTCGTAAGCGGCGAACTGCTTTTCGCAGGATTCTTTCGAGCTCTCCAGAGAGGATCGGATGTCTTCGCGCGAGAGTTGTGTGGGGGCAAAAAGACCGAAGTCGTCATCGGTATTTTGTCCCTGTTCGGCAAAGCGCTTTTCCACTTCCGCGTCGATATCGCGGTTGAGGTCGCAGGAGGGCTCTTTCGGGTCGGTTCGCAGTTCGTGGTAGCCCGACCAGTAGTGGTTGCCGATACCCAGTAACTGGGAGTGAACCATTTCACCGGTGCCGAAAACGACCATGGCCAGTAGCAGCACGGTAACGGGCAGCGAGGAAAGCCACTCCATGCCGGAGCGGTTGAACATCAACTTCTGATTCATGCGGTACCTATTCTGGGTTTTGATTTAACGCAGTCACAGGCGGGCGTCTTGAATTTAAGCGCGTCCCCACCCCCTTAAAATCTGACGGTCGAATATGACAAAAAAAAGGCACTGTTTCCAGTGCCTTTTACGCCATAAGCGTGAGATCGCGCGATTATTCGAGATTTTCAGAGCATTCGGCGCGCGATGGGTCCGATTTACAGCGGATAATGCGCAAAAGTCTGAGCATGTCGCCGTGGTAAACACCTTTATCGCGCAGCTTAATGCGAGCGTCGCGCAGCAGGCTTCGGAACTCGTCCTGCTCGGCTTGTGTCAAGTCCACCCAGTACTTGTCGGGAATGGAGTCTTCGGCCCGGTCTACATACTCAAAGGCGCGGTCGAGATTGCCCAGAGAAGCCTGGCGGGTTTGTTCGGCAAAGCCTTTGGGGAAACGCTCCCAACGCACGATCAGCTGGAAGGTCAACTGCAGGAAGCTGTAGCTGGATACGCCGCCATTTTCACCCAGGCCGCGGTAGAGTTCGAGGGGCTGGTAGGCCACCGCTGGAGAAAAGACCAGATCGACGCTGCCGTTGTTGAACTTGCCGGCAAAGCTGGTGGTAGTGGCCATCACAGGGGAGGCACCGATTTCCTTGATGATGGACTGGGACACCCTGTCGCCGTCAATCACGGCAATTTTGCGACCCTGAACGCCGGCGACATTGCGCATGCTGCGGTCACTGGTAAAGGCGTAGATGGAACCGGCGGGGAGGATGGCGGCCACTTCGTACTCGCCCTGGCGCAGATACTTTTCGGCCTTGGGGCCCTGCATGCCGAGCACGGCGTTGAGAGCCTTGCGGAACTCGTCTCGATTGGTGGTGCCGCGAACGGCTTCCAGCGTGGCGGAGAAGCGGTTAAAGGGGCGAGCCTTGATGCCGGTCATAAGTGCGCCGTCGCAGGTGCCGGCCTTGAGCTCCTCGGCGAGGACGCTTTCATCTGTGACCGCCTGCATCTCAATGTTCTTGTCCCAGCCAAAGGAGGCGCGGTAGTCCTTCATCAAGGCGTACATGTCGCCGCTGTTGCCGACGGGGTCAAAAATACAAATGGTTCTGGAGTCGTTGGCTGCCTGGGCAAAAGAGCTTGCGGTCAACAGACCGGCGGCGGCGACCCAGTGTTTGAGGTTTTTAGAAAACATGATTTCCCCTTTGTGTTTTCAAAATGTTTAGTCAAAAAAAGGGGGTGAGAAGTTCACCCCCTCGAGTCCGGAAAAGACAGTGCTTACTCGAGTCGCTCCGAGCACTCGGCCCGGGTGGGGTCGGTGCTGCAGCGTACTTTGAGCAGGAGGCTCAACATGCGGCCGTCGTAAACGCCCCGGTCGCGGAGACCAATCCGGGCCTGGCGGAACATGGACTGGTAGCCCGGAAGATCCTTGGGGTTCAGCTTGACCCAGTATTTCGGATCAATCTTTGCCGTAGCATCGTTGACGAATTCGAAGGCGCTGTCGAGGTTTTCAAAGGCCGTTCTGCGCGCTTGCGTGCCGAATTCTTCCGGAAAACGCTCCCAGCGGATAATCATCTGGAAAGTTAGCTGGATAAAGACCATGTCGACAATGCCACCCTCGTTGCCCAGCCCCCGGTAAAGCTCCAACGGGCCGTAGGCCGCTGCCGGGGCAAAAGTGACATCGACACTGCCGTTGTTGAATTTGCCGGCAAAGCTGGTGGTAGTGGCTAGTACCGGGGTACCGCCGGATTCGCGTACCATCGATTTGCCGACTTCATCGCCTTCCATCACTGTGATCTTTTTGCCCTGGATCTTGTCCAAGCTGTCCCAGTCGCGATCCCGCAAGAAGGCGAAAACGGCGCCCGCCGGCATCACGCCCGCGACCTCGTAGGGTCCCTGACGGAGCAGTTGATGGGCCTTGCTTTCATCCATGGTCAGGATGGTTTGCAACACCCGGTTCATTTGCTCGTAAGTCTGAATGGCACCGACGGCTTCAATGGTGGTACTGAACTTGTTGAAGGGGCGGGCCTTCAGCCCGGTCAGTACAGCGCCATCGCATTGGCCAGACTTTAACTCATTCACGATCACGCTCTCGTCCGTGTAGGCCTCGAGCTTGATGTTGGCACCCCAGCCCATGGCCTTGGCCTGGAAGTCTTTCATGATGTTAAAGACATCGCCTGAGTTGCCCACGGGATCAAAGACGCAGATGGTTTTCTTCTCTTCGGCAGCCGCAACCGGCTGTGCCAAAAAGGCGGCGCCCAGGGAAAGGGCGCCGATCAGTTTGCAATACTTCTTAAGCATGAATACCTCGATCTTTACAGGATGTCATCCAGGTTGATGGTATCCGTAGCTTTTGCACGCTCATCCCAGAACTTGCCAAACTTGCCGTTGGGTGTGCGGTGGCCGACGGCCTCTGTCCACATCACATCGGAAATGGCCTTGATCTGTGCCGTCGCCATGGCATCCAGGAGACGGTACTCGGGATTGGCTTCGACTTCCTCGGTGATTTCGGCGTGCTTCTTGATCACGCGGCGAACCCGCTCTTTGTCACCCTTGGAGTAGGCGGAGAGTACATGGAAGACATGAGCCAGGCGGACCTCGGCTTCTTCACCGATCTTGTCGGCTTCTTCCAGACGGGCCCAGTTGTCTTCACCCTCGGGCAGTGCGCCGGGCAGCAGGGTCCAGATGGAGGCGCGAATGGCCAGCGGGATACCGAACCACTGCTCGTTGGGCAGGCAGGAAGCGGCGCGCTCTACCTTGGCGGCGATGTTACGCGGTACCAAACCAGCTGTGGCCTGGGTGTCCGAGAAAATGGCCTGGAGGCCGGACAACAGGCCAACGAGGTAGTGGAGCTGGGCACTTTCGTCGAGCAGGCGCGGGCACTCGCCGGTGCCGGGCTCGCCGTAGAATACCACCATGCGCTTGTAGGCTTCGTACTGGCGCAGGGCGGCCACGCGGTAGTGTCGCTTCATGGCAATGCGAGCGTCCTGGGCGTCCGTGGTGTCGCCGTTGTAGAGCGCGCGCTGGTAGGCCAGGTCCATCTCAAGTGCTTTGCCGGTCTCACACAGCGAGGCGGAGATCAGTGTCATGATGGTCTCTTTTTCGAGGCCGTCATTGAATTTTTTGAAAGTCATGAGCAGCGGTGTCATGGCTTCGCCCATGGCACATGACATGCCGAGGTCGGTGGTGGACATCATGTAGGGGAGCATTTCATCTTCGGCGAAGCGCTCCGTGATGCCGGCAGTCATGCGGAAAATCTGTTTGGTGCAGCCCGTCAGCGCCAGCGTGCCCAACAGCACGAGCACCAGCATGCGCATTGATTTCCAACCCGTTCTATTCATTGTGAATCCCCCCTAGGAATTGCAAATTACGATCTCAATCATGAAAAGTGATTAGCCGTGAAGTATCTATCAACTGTCCGGCAATGTAAATCAAGAGATTTCAAAGGCGGGCGACGCCAGTATTTGATCAGCGACAAGCGGCCTCAGGGGCGGCTCTTTATCAACACATAGACGGCGCCGTTGCCGCCGTCGTGGGGCGGAGCGGTACAAAAGGCCAGGACATCGCCGCGTTGGCGCAGCCAGCTGTGAACCAGTGGCCGAAGCACCGGCCCTTCGCTGCGGTGCATGGCCCGGCCGTGGATAATGCGCAGACAACGCTGACCGCTGACGCCGCATTGCCCGAGAAAATCGCTGAATATGGCCCGGGCGTCTTCGCTGCGGTAGCCGTGCAGGTCGAGTTCTGCCTCTATGGCGTACTGCCCGCGGCGCAATTTTCTGAGTACCCGCTTTTGCAATCCCGGGCGCAAAAAGTTCACTTCCTCGCCGGTCTCAAGTTCCGGATCGAAGTGATCCGAGAGGAGATCGGCGACCACCTCGCGCTCGTCGGCTTCGCGTTGGCGAGGGCGCGCTTTGGGTTTTTTCGGCTGCTCTTCTACCCGGTTCTGCTCGATTGGCTTCACTTCGCCCACCATCTGGCGGAAAAGATCACTGCCCTCATCGCTGGTGTCGTCGTCGGTTTTGCGGCTCATTGCGGGGTTCCGTCGTCGGTTTCAGGGTAGATTCCCCAGTTGATTCCAGTATATTAGCGACCTTTAATAATACCAACACGAGCGGGCGCAGGGCATGCGGATACTGGTGAGCAACGACGACGGCTACCGCGCGGCGGGCATAACGGCCCTGGCCGGCGCCCTGTCGTCGCTCGGAGAGGTGACCGTGGTGGCTCCCGATCACAATCGCAGCGCCACCAGCAATTCACTGACCCTGTACAACCCCCTGCGGGTACATCGCGATGGCGAGCGGGTCTATGCGGTCACCGGAACGCCCGCCGATTGCGTCCACCTTGCCCTGACCGGCCTGTTGTCGGCGCCGCCTGAAGTCGTCGTCTCGGGCATCAACAACGGCCCCAATATGGGTGAGGATGTCATATATTCCGGCACGGTCGGGGCGGCGATGGAAGGGCGCTACCTGGGCACCCCCAGCCTGGCTGTATCCATAGATGCCTTTGAGCCACAGCACTACGCCACCGCGGCGCGGGTCACTCGCGAGTTACTTGAACGCCTGCAACGCAAGCCACTGCCCTCCGATACCCTTCTCAATGTCAATGTACCGGACCTGGCCTATGAGGATTTGGCCGGGTTTGAGGTGACACGCTGTGGCTACCGCCACCTCTCGGAGCCGGTGGTTCGGGATCGCGATCCCCGGGGGCGTGAACTCTACTGGATTGGCGCGCCGGGCCCCATGGCCGATGCCGGTGCGGGTACCGATTTCGCCGCTGTGGCCGACGGCCGGGTGTCGATAACGCCGCTTAGGGTCGAGATGACCGATCGCGAGCGGATTGCTACGCTCGAGGAGTGGCTGGCATGAGCAACGGATTCACTCGCCAGGAAATTCTGGGCATTGGCTTTACCTCACAGCGGCGCCGGGATGAACTGGTGCAGCGCCTTCGCGACAAGGGCGTGCAGAACGAGGAAGTGTTGCAGGTGATCGCCCAGATGCCGCGCCACCTGTTTGTCGATTCGGCCATGGCCAAGCGCGCCTACGAGGACGACGCCCTGCCCATTGGCCAGGGACAAACGATCTCCCAGCCCTACATCGTCGCCCGCATGACCGAAGAGTTGCTGCGCGGTGAGCAGCGGCCGCAAAAAGTGCTGGATGTGGGCACCGGGTCCGGCTATCAGGCGGCGGTGCTGGCCATGTTGGTCGAGGAAGTCTACACCGTCGAACGCCTGCTGGGCCTGCATCAGGAGACTGACACTTTGCTGCGCAAGATGGGCTTTAAAAATATCCACACACAGCACAGTGATGGCTCCTGGGGTTGGGAGGAGCACGCTCCCTACGATGCCATTCTTGCCGCCGCCGCCCCGGACGACATTCCCGAAGCCCTGCTGATGCAACTGGCCGTGGGCGGCAAGATGGTCTTGCCGCTGGGAACCGGGCAGGGCGGTCAGCAGCTCACGGTGGTCTACCGGATGAGCGAAAACGATTTTGAAACCGAGGCTTTCGAGACAGTGATGTTTGTGCCCTTTTTGCCGGGGCAGAGCTAGCGCCCTGGAATGTATCTATGAAGCTGTTTGCACCCGTTTACGAAAGTGTCCTGAGATGGGCCGAGCACCCCAGGGCACCCTGGTTTCTGGCCGGAATGAGTTTCGCCGAATCCTCTTTTTTCCCGATTCCCGTGGATGTCATGCTGGCGCCCATGACGCTGCAGCGTCCCGCGCTGTGGCTGCGCTTCGCCGCCATTGCCACCCTGTTTTCCGTGCTCGGTGGTGTGCTGGGCTATGTCATTGGCTACGCTTTCTGGGGCTGGGCCGAACCGCTTGTGAAAACCCTGGGCTGGATGCCTCACTACATTCAGTCGGTGGAATGGCTCGACGAGTACGGGTTCTGGGTGGTTTTGATGGCCGGCTTTACGCCACTGCCCTACAAGGTCATGACCATTGCCGCCGGCACACTCAATATGGCCCTGTTGCCCTTTGTGTTGGGATCGCTGGTGGGTCGTGGACTGCGCTTTTACATCGTCGCCGGCCTGGTGGCGCGCTTTGGTCCCAAATTTGAAGCAAAAATTCACGCCTGGATCGAGTGGTTGGGCTGGGGCTGTGTTATTTTGGCGATCATGTTGTATTTCTACCTGGGTCACTGAAGCATGGTCACGGCGAGACGGTTCACCGGCCCCCTGCTGTTGATTCTGGCTCTGCTGTTGAGTGCCTGTGCCACCGGTTTTGATACGCAGCAGTACACGGTGAAGAGCGGGGATTCGCTCTACTTCATTGCCTGGAAATACAAGGTCGACGCCGAGCAGCTGGCCCGCTGGAACAATCTCAGCGAGCCCTACCAGATTTACCCCGGCGACCAGATTGTGATTCACCCCAATGGCTACAGTGCACAAACCGGTGGCCGGGCCCAGAAGCAAAGCGGGACCTATATCGTCCAACGGGGTGACACGCTCTACAGTATTGGCCGCGAAGTGGGGATGTCGCCCGACCGGATTGCCCGTCTCAACAGTATCAGTCGGCCCTATACCATTTATCCCGATCAGCGTCTGCGCCTTCAGGGCGATGTTCCGGCAAGCAATACTCGCCAGCCGGATGCCGGCGAAGTGGCGCGCTCCACGGGCAGCCGGAAAAAGCAGCCGCCCCCTGTTAATGTGCCCGCCGGCTCGCCGAGCGCCTGGAAATGGCCGATTGAAGGCTCAGTCGTCAACCGTTTTGCCGGCCGCGACTCCACACGCCAGGGCATCGATATCGCCGGCAAGGAAGGGGATACCATTCGCGCCGCTGCGGGTGGCGTGGTGGTTTACAGTGGCGGAGGACTGATCAACTATGGGCAACTGGTTATCGTCAAGCACAGCGACGCCTATCTCAGTGCCTACGGCTATAACCGCAAATTGCTGGTCAAGGAGGGCGAGCGGGTAAAGCCGGGGCAGGCTATTGCCGAGATGGGAGGAATGGCGCAAGATCAACCCATGCTGCACTTTGAAATTCGCAAGTACGGCAAGCCGGTGGACCCAATGCACTATCTGCCTGGGCGGACTTAGCAGAGCCCAGGGTAGTATCAATAAAGTGCGCGAAAAAGCACTGAATGGTATCGAAAAGGCACAAAGTTCTGTGAAATGCCGCAGGGCATGGCAGGGCCACAATCACTCGGGAGGCGAGCGTGGCAAAAGGCACGGATGACAAGACAGTATTGTCCGATAATCTCGGTGCAGGCGAAGAAGGCGAGACGGAGCCGCCGAAGGAGACCGTTCGCTTCAAGGCGAATGAACTCAGCTCCAGCCAGCTCGATGCAACGCGACTGTATCTCAAGGAAATCGAATTCTCTCCGCTTCTGACCGCAGAAGAGGAGATCCACTATGGCCGGCTGGTACTTCAGGGTGACGAAGCGGCACGGCGCAAGATGATTGAAAGCAATCTCAGGCTGGTGGTCAAAATCTCCCGGCGCTATATGAACCGGGGACTGCCGCTGCTGGATTTGATTGAAGAGGGCAATCTCGGTTTGATTCGTGCGGTGGAGAAATTCGATCCCGAGCGGGGCTTTCGCTTCTCCACCTACGCCACCTGGTGGATTCGCCAAACCATTGAGCGCGCCCTGATGAACCAGACGCGCACCATTCGCCTGCCCATTCATGTGATCAAGGAACTCAATGTCTACCTGCGCGCGGCGCGAGCCATGCAGCAAAAGATCGCCCGTGAGCCGACCCCCGAGGAAGTGGCCAGACATCTGGACAAACCGGTAGACGCCGTCATGCGCATGTACGGGCTCAACGAGCGGGTGGCCTCGGTGGATGTGCCCATTGGCAAGGAGGGTGACAGCCCCCTGCTGGACATGATTGCCGACGATTCCGTGCCCGATCCCACGGCGTTGTTACAGTCCGAAGAGGTCAAGGAGTACATCGACCACTGGCTCGAGGCCCTGGACGACAAGCAAAAGGCGGTGGTCGAGCGCCGCTTTGGCCTGCACGGATTCGATCATGCCACGCTCGAGGTCATCGGCAAGGAGCTGGGTGTGACCCGGGAGCGGGTTCGCCAGATTCAGATGGAGGCCTTGAGAAAGTTGCGCAAATTGCTGGAGGCCGAGGGCTTTTCACCGGAGTCGCTGTTTCGCTGAGTGCGCTGACGGACTGCCGTTCCTTTCTCCCCGTTTCTTTTGATTTCACAGGGGTTCCCACCGGTTTGAGAGCGTGGACAGGCCATGGGCGAAACAGTAGAATCACGCGCTCGGGTGACTGACCCTTTTGAGCGTATCGTGTGGAGACCTCCCTGTTGATTGACGAATTTCCCAGAATTAAGCGATTGCCACCCTATGTTTTCAATATCGTCAACGAGTTGAAGGCGGAGGCGAGGGCTCGCGGAGAGGACATCGTCGATTTTGGCATGGGTAATCCGGATCAGCCGACCCCCCAGCACATCGTCGACAAACTGTGTGAAGTGGCCCAGCGGGGCGATACGCATCGCTATTCGGTCTCCCGGGGCATTCCGCGTCTCCGCCGGGCGATTTCCATGTGGTACCAGCGCCGCTTCGGCGTCGACATCGACCCCGAGACCGAGGCGATTGTGACCATCGGCTCCAAGGAGGGGTTGGCCCATCTGGCCCTGGCCACACTCGGCCCCGGCGACGCCGTGCTGGTCCCCAATCCGGCCTACCCGATTCACCCCTACGGCGTAGTGATCGCCGGTGCCGACATCCGCCATGTGCCGATGACTCCGGATGTGGATTTTGTCGCCGAGCTGGAGCAGGCGATTCGCAACACCTATCCCAAACCCAAAATGTTGATCCTCAACTTTCCGGGCAATCCCACCGCGGCCACGGCCGAGCTCGATTTTTTCGAGCGCATTGTGGAGTTGGCCAAAGAGGAGAACATCTGGATCGTCCACGACATCGCCTACGCCGAAATTGCCTTCGACGGCTACAAGCCGCCGTCGATTCTCCAGGTGCCCGGCGCCAAGGAAGTGGCGGTGGAGTTTTACTCACTGTCGAAAACCTACAATATGCCCGGCTGGCGCATCGGTTTCATGTGTGGCAACCCGACCCTGGTGGCCGCGCTGGCGCGAATCAAGTCCTATCTCGATTACGGCATGTTTACCCCCATTCAGGTAGCGGCAATACACGCCCTGGAATCCGACCAGGGCTGTGTGGAAGAGATCGCCCGGATGTACCAGAGCCGTCGCGATGTGCTCTGTGACGGTCTCAACGGGATGGGCTGGCGCGTTGAAAAACCCAAAGCAACAATGTTTGTATGGGCCCCAATTCCCGAGGCCTACCGCGAGATGGGGTCGCTGGAGTTTTCCAAAAAATTGTTGCGTGAGGCCAAGGTCGCCGTCTCGCCGGGCATTGGCTTTGGCGAGTACGGCGATGATCATGTCCGCTTTGGATTGATTGAAAACGAACACCGTACGCGACAGGCGTTGCGGGGCATCAAAGACATGCTGCGCAAAGACGGTGTCATTTAAAAAATAACAGGTTGATTATGTTGGAACCCATTCGAATTGGTCTGCTCGGCGTTGGAACCGTGGGCAGTGGCACAGTAAATGTTCTCAAGCGCAACGCCGATGAAATCGAGCGGCGCACCGGCCGCCAGGTAGTGGTCACCCGCGCTGCCGCGCGCCACCCCGATCGCCTGGCGGCGGATCCCGAGGGCATTGAGCTGGGCACGGACCTCGAGTCCGTGGTCGACGCCGACGATGTCGATATCGTGGTTGAGCTCATTGGTGGCTACGAGCCGGCCCGCGAGCTGGTACTGCGCGCCATTGCCAACGGCAAGCATGTGGTCACCGCCAACAAGGCCCTGATTGCCCTGCACGGTGACGAAATCTTTGCCGCCGCCGCCAAACAGGGGGTCAGCGTGGCCTACGAGGCCGCCGTCGCCGGCGGTATTCCAGTGATCAAGGCCCTGCGCGAGGGCCTCGCCGGCAATCGCATCGAGTGGCTGGTGGGCATCATCAACGGCACCGGCAATTTCATTCTCAGCGAGATGCGCGACAAGGGGCGGCAGTTTGCCGATGTGCTCAAGGAGGCCCAGGAGCTGGGCTACGCCGAGGCCGACCCGACCTTCGATGTCGAGGGCATCGACGCCGCGCACAAGCTTACGATTATGGCCTCCATCGCCTTTGGCGTACCGCTGCAGTTCAACGAGTGCTACACCGAGGGCATCGCCGATTTGTCGCCCCAGGATGTCCAGTACGCCTCCGAGCTTGGCTATCGCATCAAGCACCTCGGTGTGACTCGCCAGAGCGAGCGCGGTATTGAGCTGCGCGTCCATCCCACGCTGATTCCCGAGAAGCGCTTGCTGGCCAATGTCGACGGCGTCATGAACGCCGTGGTGGTCAAGGCCGACGCCGTGGGCCCCACGCTCTACTACGGCGCGGGCGCCGGCGCCGAGCCCACTGCCTCGGCGGTGGTGGCCGACATCATCGACATGGCCCGGGTCATCGGTCAGCCGTCCCACACCCAGGTACCGGGCCTGGGCTTCCGCGACGACGCCATGGGCGAGCGCGGTGTGCTTCCCATCAGCGAAATCGAGAGCGCGTACTATCTGCGTCTGCAGGTCAAGGACCGCGCCGGTGTGATGGCCAAGATCACCTCCATTCTCGCCGAGGCCGGTATCAGCATCGAAGCCGTGGTGCAGAAGGAGGCCGAAGACCCCAATGCCGAAGAGCCGGTATTGCCGATTTTCATGGTGACTGACCAGGTGATTGAAAAGTCGCTGGACAAGACGCTGGCGGAACTCGAGGCCCTCGATGAAGTGGTGGCCGATATCGTCAAAATTCGCGTGGAATACCTCGATTGATGCGCTGCCCGTTGGCGCCTTACACTGACTACAGGACTGAATAATGACTTTCCGTACCCGCTACACTGGTTTGATTGATCGCTATCGCGACCGCTTGCCCGTGCACGATGACACTCGAATCATCAGCCTGGGCGAGGGAAATACGCCACTGATACGCCTGAACAATGTCCCCGGCGCGATTGGTCGCGATGTCGATATCTATGTGAAATACGAGGGACTCAATCCCACGGGGTCCTTCAAGGATCGGGGTATGACCATGGCCGTGACCAAGGCCGTGGATGCCGGCGCCAAGGCCATTATTTGTGCCTCGACGGGCAACACCTCTGCCGCTGCAGCGGCCTATGCGGCCCGCGCCGGGATTCAGGCCTTCGTGCTGATCCCCGACGGCAAGATTGCCATGGGCAAACTGGCCCAGGCGATGATGCACGGTGCCATTGTTATCCAGATCAAGGGCAATTTTGACGAGGGCATGCGTCTGGTCAAGGAAGTCGCAGAAGAGGCGCCGGTGACCATCGTCAATTCGATCAACCCCTATCGTTTGCAGGGCCAGAAAACGGCGGCCTTTGAGATTGTGGAAGAGCTCGGTCGTGCGCCCGACTACCACTGTATTCCCGTTGGCAACGCCGGCAATATTACCGCCCACTGGATGGGCTACAGCGAGTACTACGAGAATGGCATCGTCAACAATCGTCCGGTGATGGTGGGTTATCAGGCCGAAGGCGCTTCGCCCTTTGTCCGCGGCGAGATGGAGGATGATCCCGAAACTGTGGCCACCGCCATTCGCATCGGTCACCCGCAGAGCTGGGACAAGGCCTGGAAGGTGCGCGAGGAGTCTGGTGGCTGGTTTGACTCGCGCACTGACGAGCAAATCCTTCGCGCCCAGAAGATGCTGGCGGAAAAGGAGGGCGTTTTCTGCGAGCCGGCTTCGGCCGCGTCCCTCGCCGGTGCCGTGCAGGACATCGAGGATGGCAAAATTCCCGAGGGTAGCACCATTGTTTGCACCCTGACCGGCCACGGCCTCAAGGACCCGGACATTGCCATTCAACAGAGTACCGCCAAAATGGTCACCGTCGATGCCACCATCGACGGGGTCAAGGAAGCCATTTTGGACAATCTCTGAATCTGTCATCTCTTAAGGGTGTAATGGCACCTAAAAAGGGCGATACTGTTTGCGGTATCGCCCTTTTTTTTTATATAGTCGAGGGTGCATTAGGGGAGAGATTGAATGTCAATATTAAGAAAGTATCTGGCTACGGTATTGCTGTGCTTGCTGGCGACGCCGTCTCTGGCCAACCAGGGTGTGGTTACCCGCTATTTTTGTGTTTTCGACCCCGTCGGTCGAACGGGTGATATCTATACCACGGCCCGGGATATCGCCACTGATTTCCTGCCATTGGGCGTGCGCCTCCAGTTGTATCCGTATTCCACCGAAAGCGCCGCCAAGGCCGACTTTCGCTCGGGACTGTGCGATGCAGTCATTTTGACCGGTTTTGCCGCCCGAGAGTACAACACCTTTACCACCACCGCCGAGGCCTGGGGTGGTCTTTACGACTTCGAAAGCGCCTGGCTGTTGCTGTCCACGCTGACGCGCCCCGAACTGGCGCCGCTGTTTATGCAGGATGGCTACGAGGTGGCGAGTATATTTCCGGCGGGTGGTCTCTACGCCATTATGGCCGACAAGGAATGGACCTCGCCGGAAGATGTTCAGGGCAAGCCCACCTTTGCCGTACGCGACGAGCCCACCGGTGAAGCTTTTGCCGAAGCCGTGGGCGTTAACCGGGTCTATGGTGATACCACCAACTTTGCCGCCAAGTATGTGCGCAATAATGTGGATGTGACCTTTTCGCCCTCGGCGGTGATTCCGGCACTGGAGCTGGATCGCGCCATGGAAATGCGCGGTGGCGGGTTGATCGATATGCCCATGGCCTTTTTGACCCTGCAAATCATCATTCGCCCCGAGAACTTTCCCGAGGGCTTCGGCCAGGCGGCCAGAGAGCAGTCACTGAGTTACTATGAGCGGATTCACGAATTGGTGACCAAGGCAGAGCGCAAGATTGATCCCTATCGGATTGATTTGACCGAGGCCGAGGCCGATCGCTGGCAGGGCATTGCCGAGGGTGTGCGCGACGACCTGGCCGCACAGGGGATTTACGATGCCCGTATGCTGAAACTGCTCAAGCGCATTCGCTGCCATGTTTCGCCCGAGCGCGGCGAGTGTCAGTAAGAAGGTGACTCTTTGCGCGTATTGATTATTCTGATTGCCCTGGTGGGGCTGTTTTCATGGCTCTACTACGGCGTGCTGACAGCCCCCGAGCAAAAGATCCCCAGAGCCATTGTCGGTTTTCTGGGGATGCTCTGTTCGGTGCTCTTTGTCTACATCTTTGTGTTGGGGATGATTCAGGGCTTTTGAACCTGATTCCGGCTTCTTTTCATTTTTTGCAGGCCGGCCGTTTACCCGCTGCCCGGGCTTTTTCATAAAGCGGCAGGACGCGGGGAAGGGCATCTCTCAAATCCTCGATGCGAGTGCCGTGGGCCGGGTGAGTGGACAGCCACTCGGGTGGGCTTCCGGCGCTGTTTTTGGCCATGTTCTGCCACAGGGCGACGCTCTCGCCCGGCTTGAAGCCGGCCTTGGCCATTAACTCCAGACCGATCAGGTCCGACTCCGATTCATGCTTGCGACTAAAGGGCAATTGCAGGCCCAGTTGAGCACCGACGCCCAGAGCGGCAAACAGCAACTGTTTTTCCGGCGTCGGTTCACCCGAGGCGGCATAAAGCAACTGGGAGCCGGTTTGAGTAGCAAACTGGATCGACATCCTTTCATTGCTGTGCTGGGCCAGTACATGACCAATCTCGTGGCCGATCACAGCAGCCAGCTGGTCTTGCGATTCGGCCACCTTGAGTAGCCCTTCATTGACTCCTATCTTGCCGCCCGGAAGGGCAAAGGCGTTGGCTGAGGGGTCTGCAAACAGGTTAACCTCCCATTGTCCCCCCTTGACCTCGGCAGTGAGTGCCGAGGTGACGCATTCGACATAGCCCCGGGCGGCGGTGTCTTGCGACAGCGTCTGTTGTTCCTTGATTTGGCCGTAGGCGGTGGCGCCCATTTGGTTCATCTGGGATGGGGACATCAGCAACAGCTGATTGCGTCCGGTGGGCGAGGTGGCGCAGGCGGCCAACAGTGCCGCGAGCGCCAGGGTTTGGGTGAGTCGGCGAGCATTATTCATGGCAGTGTTGTTCCCTTGCAAGGCGTTGGCAAAAGGTCGATCGGGGAATTTCGATGGCGCCCATTGAAGCCAGATGGGGGTTCATTACCTGGCAGTCGATCCAGTCATACAGACCGCTGGTGGCAATGTGGATCAGGGAGGCTTTCGAAGCGTTGGTGTGGCGGCTGAACATGGACTCTCCCGACAGGACGCGGCCGACGCCAACACCGTAGACGCCGCCGACCAGTTCTCCACGGTACCAACACTCAAAACTGTGGGCGTGGCCAATCCTGTGCAGCTGCAGATAGGCCTCGCGCATTTCCGGGGTAATCCAGGTGCCGAACTGACCGGGGCGGGGTTCGCTGCAGGCGTCGATGACGGCGGCAAAGTCACGGTTTTGGGTGAAATCAAAGGCTCCGCGGTTGAGGCAGCGGCGCATGGATCGGGATATGTGGATGTCCTTGCAGGGTATGATGGCGCGTTGAGCGGGACTCCACCAGAGTATCGGCTCGCCTTCGCTGTACCAGGGAAAAATGCCCAGCTGATAACTCCGGAGCAGTCTTCGGGTGCTCAGGTCGCCGCCGGCGCAAAGCAGGCCATCGGGCTCGGCGAGAGCGCTCTCCAGTGGCGGGAAGTCCTCGTCGGGGGCAATCCAGATCAATTCCATGACATCACCTCTTCGGCCCTGCGGTACTCGTCAGTCAGGTCTTCACGGAACGGAGAGAGCGACCATAGGTGATCGGCGTATTCGCCACTCACCAACTGTCGTTCGCGTTCGAGGTAGTCGGCGATGGCCGCTGCAAAATCGGGTTGCAGAATCCAGTGAAACGAATAGGTGGCGCGGGGCAAAAAGCCCCGGGCAATTTTATGTTCACCCTGGGCGCCGGGTTCAAAAAATGCCAGGCGCTTTTCGATGCAGTGTTCTATGCCCTGGTAAAAGCATGTTTCGAAGTGAAGGCTGTGAAAGTTTTCACGACATCCCCAGTAGCGGCCATAGAGCCGCTGACGGTCACAGAAATTGATGGCCCCGGCCACCGGTTCCGGGTCGTCATCCTGATAGGCGAAGACCACCAGAACGGCATCGCCCATGGTTTCTCCCAGACGCTGGAAGAACGCCTGGTTCATCCAGGGGAAGTTGCCCTTTTGCAGAAAGGTACTGGCGTAAAATTGGTAGGCCAGCTGCCACTCGCTGTCGCTCATCTCGCTGCCGCTGACACGGCGAAAGTGAAACCCAGCATCGCTGACGCGCTGACGCTCTCTGCGCAGTTTTTTGCGTTTGCGGGATTTGAGGTCGGCGACAAAATCGGAGAATTCACGGTACCCGCGATTGTGCCAGTGGAACTGGTAATCAAGCCTCGGCATCGAGTCGCCGTGTTTGGCGAGTACGGGTAGATCCTTGCCATTGGCAAACAGGCAGTGGAAGCCGGAGCCGCCCAGTTGCCGCGTTTGCGCCAGGAGCTGCTCGAGCAGCTCCTGGCGAACGGACTGCTGGTCGCAACCGGAGAGACATAAGAGGCGCGGTCCCGCAGCCGGGGTAAAGGGGGCGGCCAACAAAAGCTTGGGGTAGTAGTCGAGACCGTGGCGGTAGTACGCCTCGGCCCATTGCCAGTCGAAGACGAACTCGCCGCG
This sequence comes from Pseudomonadota bacterium, assembly GCA_051747425.1. Lineage (GTDB taxonomy): Bacteria > Pseudomonadota > Gammaproteobacteria > HTCC5015 > HTCC5015 > HTCC5015. The sequence continues at coordinate 189,890 of JBNJGD010000001.1, read as the reverse complement.
AGAGTGTTCTTTGACAAAGGCCGGAGCGGCGCCGATCAACTGATTTTCCCGGTAGAGCAGGAGGTAGTGGGGCAGCCAGCCCGTACCGGCGCCGACACAGCCGGTTTCCTCCAGAGCCAGAAGAAAATCGTAGCGCAGAAAGGGGTAAAGTCCCCGCTCGGTGTCCTCGAGCAAAGCGTCCCACTCCCGGCGTGGAATGTCGGCCAGTGAGTGGGCGAGCTCGAAACGATCAGTCATGGTGTTGGCGGGGTTCCGCCCGCTTCCTATTGTTTTGAGTCGAGGTTGTCGAGAAAGCGCTCGGCATCGAGGGCCGCCATACAGCCGGTACCTGCGGAGGTAATGGCCTGGCGATAGACATGGTCCATGACATCGCCGGCGGCGTAGACGCCGGGCACACTGGTCTGGGTGGCATTGCCTTCAAGGCCGCTGTTGACCTTGATGTAACCACCGCTCATGTCGATTTGCCCTTCGAAGATGCCGGTGTTGGGTGTGTGGCCGATGGCGATAAAGAGGCCGTCCACCTCGATTTCCTGCGTGTCGCCGGTCTTGCTGTGTTTGAGCCGGGCGCCGGTCACGCCCATGTCGTCACCGAGCACCTCGTCGAGCTCGTGGTCCCAGAGAATGGTGACATTGCCGTTCTCGGCCTTGTCCAGCAATTTGTCGGCGAGAATTTTCTCACTGCGGAACTGGTCCCGGCGGTGGATGACGGTGACATGGGAGGCGATATTGGAGAGGTAGAGTGCCTCTTCCACGGCCGTGTTGCCGCCGCCGACCACCGCCACGGGTTTGTCCTTGTAGAAAAAGCCGTCGCAGGTGGCGCAGGCGGAGACGCCCTTGCCCATAAAGGCCTCCTCGGAGGGCAGGCCGAGGTAGCGGGCGCTGGCACCGGTGGCAATCACCACGGCGTCGGCGGTAAATTCGTGGCTGTCGCCCTTGAGCACAAAAGGGCGCTGGCCGAAGTCCACGGCATTGATGTGGTCAAAAATAATCTCGGTACCGAAGCGCTCGGCGTGGGCCTGCATGCGCTGCATCAGCTCGGGGCCCTGAACGCCCTCGGCGTCGCCGGGCCAGTTGTCGACATCAGTCGTGGTGGTCAGCTGGCCGCCCATTTCAATACCCGTGACCATCACGGGCTTGAGGTTGGCGCGCGCGGCGTAGACGGCAGCGGTGTAACCGGCGGGGCCGGAGCCCACGATCAACAGGTGACAGTGTTTGGTTTCGCTCACAGTAGTCTCCGTAATTGCGTCTTGTCACAGACGGCGGCAAGGTGAATCATTGCGTGGCATTATAATCGCTTGTGTACTCACTTCCCACAGCGACATGACCGCCAGTGGCAAATCGCTATCGCGGTGATAGAGGCCGGTGATTAAACGGAAGTCACGGGCTTTTTCAATTGTAGAAAAAGCGTAAAGAGTGTAGATTAACATGCTGATAATCAAAGGCTTTTCTTAATGGCGGCAGTAAAAAAACCAAAGGCATCGGCAACCCGCGGCGCGGCGCGAAAAAGCGCCGGGGAAAAGCGGCTTCCACCCTGGGTAAAGCGCCGTCTGCGCGAGGGTGGATTGTGTTTGCTGGTGGCTCTGGCGCTCTATCTCTTTTTGGTGTTGTGGAGCTACGATCCCGGCGATCCCGGATTTTCTCATGCCGGTCCCCGGGACGGCGCCAGTAACCTTGGCGGTATCATCGGCTCGCACCTGGCCGATTTGTTGCTCTGGTTTTTTGGTTATCTGGCTTATCTGGTGCCGGTCATGGGCCTCTACAGTGCCTGGCTGATGGTGCGTACCCGTAGCGAAGAACACAGTTTTGACGGCCACCTGCTGGCCATCCGCTGGGTGGGTTTTGTGGTCATGGTGGTGTCGGGCTGTGGTCTGGCGGGCATGCACTTTTCCGTGGGGGAGGGCGTGCTTCCCGCCCAGCTGGCTGGCGGTATTCTCGGCCGCGAGGTAGGTAACTACGGTCTCGCTGAAATGTTCAACCTGGTGGGTGCGACGATTTTTCTGCTGGCCTTTTTTGTCGCCAGTGTGCCGCTGTTTACCGGCGTTTCCTGGTTGGTGGTGATCGATGTCACCGGGCGCCTGACCCTGGCCGGCTACTACCGCATGGCCCGCCTCGGCGAGCGGCTCTATGACCGCTGGCGGGATCGACGACAGCATGTGCGTGCTCGTCAGGAGCGCAAGGAACTGTTTGAAGTGGCCCAGAAAGAGGTCAAGGAGCGCAAGGCCAAGGGACCCAAGCGAAAGATCGAACCCAAGGTGACGCCGGAAAAGAGGGTCAGCGAGCGGGAGTTCAAGGAACAGCAGATTCCCCTCTTCGAGGCGCCTCCCAATACCGAGTTGCCGCCCATCAGTCTGCTCGATGACCCGAAAGAGCAGAGCTTTGGCTACTCACCCGAGGCCCTGGAGGCCATGTCCGACCTTCTGGAGCACAAGCTCAAGGATTTTGGCGTTAGTGCCGAAGTGGTTAATGTGTTGCCGGGGCCGGTGATTACCCGTTTTGAAATCCAGCCCGCGCCGGGCACCAAGGCCAGCAAGATTACCGGCTTGTCCAAGGATCTGGCCCGTTCCATGTCGGTGGTCTCGGTCCGTGTGGTCGAAGTGATCCCCGGCAAATCGGTGGTGGGAATTGAGATTCCCAACGAAAGCAGGGAAATCATCAACTTTCAGGAGATCATGCGCTCCGAGTCCTATGAAAAACAGAAATCGCCCCTGGCGATTGGTTTGGGCAAGGACATCAGTGGCGTACCGGTTTCCGCCGACCTGGCCAAGATGCCCCACCTGCTGGTGGCGGGCACCACCGGTTCGGGCAAGTCAGTGGCGATCAATGCGATGCTGTTGAGCCTGCTCTACAAGGCCACGGCCCAGGAAGTGCGGCTGATTCTGATCGATCCGAAAATGCTCGAACTGAATGTCTACGAGGGCATTCCCCATTTGCTGTGTCCGGTGGTTACTGACATGAAGGACGCCACCAATGCCCTGCGCTGGAGCGTGGGTGAGATGGAGCGGCGCTACAAGTTGATGTCGCAACTGGGTGTACGCAACCTGGCGGGTTACAACCGCAAGGTGCGAGAGGCGATAAAAAAGGGCGAACCGATTGCCGACCCGCTGTACAAGCGAGAGGAAGCCTTTGATCCCGATGCGCCGCCGCCGACTCTTGAGCCCATAGCGCACATCGTGATCATTATCGACGAGTTTGCCGACATGATGATGGTCGTCGGCAAAAAGGCCGAGGAACTGATTGCCCGCCTGGCGCAGAAGGCCCGCGCTGCCGGCATTCACATGATTCTGGCCACCCAGCGCCCCTCGGTGGATGTGATCACCGGCCTGATCAAGGCCAATGTACCCACGCGGATTGCCTTCCAGGTATCCTCGCGAGTGGATTCGCGGACCATTCTCGACCAGATGGGGGCGGAACAGCTGCTCGGCCACGGCGATATGCTCTACTACCAGCCCGGCGTCACCAATACCCCGGAACGAATTCACGGCGCCTTTGTCGATGATCATGAGGTGCACGAAGTCGTCGACCACCTCAAGCGGGTGTCCGGGAAGCCGGAGTATCTCGACGAGATCCTCGAAGAGAGCAGTGAGCCGGTGCCCGGTATGTCGCCAGAGCCGGGCGCAGGTGGCGGCGAGGTCGACGCTCTCTACGATCAGGCAGTACGCGTGGTCACGGAAAGTCGCAAGGCTTCCATCTCCTATGTGCAGAGGCGCCTCAAGGTGGGTTACAACCGCGCCGCCTCAATGCTGGAAGTGATGGAAGAGCAGGGTGTGGTCAGCAAGGCCGAGGGCAACGGCAGCCGCGAAGTCCTGGCACCTCCACCGCCGCCCGCCGATTAACCATTGTGAGATTGAATCAATGATCAAGAGAACACTCATTACCTCCGCCCTGTGTCTGTGGAGTTTCTCCGCTCTGGCCGGAGGCTCGCTGGATCGACTGGATGCCTTCCTCGAGGAGACGCGCACCCTGAGCGCCGATTTTACCCAGACCCTGGAGGACGCCGATGGCAAGCAACTCGAGAAACAGTCGGGCACGGTGATGCTGGAGCGCCCCGGGCATTTTGTCTGGCACTACAAACAACCCTACGAGCAGGTACTGGTAGGGGATGGGGACAACCTCTGGCACTACGATGTCGACCTGGAGCAGGTTTCAGTCAGGCCGCTGGACGAGGCCCTGGGAACGGCTCCGATTGCCCTGCTGACATCGGAAACGCCTCTCGAAGAGCAGTTTGTACTCACCGAGTTGGGCAAAATTGAAGAGCACTACATGGTGCAGCTCGAGGCCAGGGTCAAGGACACCGATTACGGCTTTGCCCTGCTGGCCTTTCTTGAGAACGGCGAGCTGGATGTCATGCAGTTGCGCGACCCCATGGGCCAGGTGACGACCATCGACCTGGACGAGATGGAGGTCAATCCCGAGCTGCCCGGCGACGCTTTCGAATTCACCCCGCCGGAAGGCGTGGATGTGGTGGGCGAACCGGTCAGTCATGAGCCCTGATCTGCTCTCGGATCAGGAGGACGACCGGGCCATGGCCCAACGGCCGCTGGCAGACCGCCTGCGACCGCAGCACCTGGATGAGTACAGTGGCCAGGAGCACCTGATTGCTCCCGGCAAGCCCCTGCGCCGTGCGATTGAGGAAGATCGTCTGCACTCGATGATCTTCTGGGGGCCTCCGGGCACGGGCAAGACCACTCTGGCGAGGCTGATCGCTCACTACTGTGGCGCCGATTTCATAACGCTCTCGGCGGTGCTCTCCGGCGTCAAGGACATCCGCGAGGCTGTAGAGAAAGCGCGAAACGCCCAGTATCAGGGCCGCGACACCGTGCTCTTTGTTGACGAGGTTCATCGCTTTAACAAATCCCAGCAGGATGCCTTTTTGCCTCACATTGAAGACGGCACGGTGTGTTTCGTCGGCGCCACCACCGAGAACCCGTCTTTTGAACTGAATAATGCCTTGCTCTCGCGCTTGCGCACTTATGTGCTCAAGCGCTTTGACCAGACGGCGCTGGAAAAAATTGTCGATCGCGCCCTGGAAGATTGCGAGCGGGGACTGGGCGAGCTTGGTCTCAGTTTGGAAGAAGAGGCCCGGGTCATGCTGTTGCGCAGTGCCGATGGCGACGCCCGCCGGGCGCTCAATCTACTCGAAACTGCGGCCGACTTTGCCGAGGATGGCTTGATTACCGCCGATCATTTGCGCGAAGTCAGTGCGGCGTCACTGCGCCGCTTCGACAAGGGTGGGGACCTCTTTTACGACCAGATTTCCGCGCTGCACAAGTCGGTGCGAGGCAGTAGCCCGGACGGTGCCCTGTACTGGTTTTGTCGAATGCTCGACGGCGGCTGCGACCCTCTGTACATCGCCCGCCGACTGGTGCGCATGGCCTCCGAGGATATCGGTAACGCTGATCCAAGGGCCTTGCGAATGGCTCTGGATGCCTGCGAGACTTTCGAGCGGCTGGGTAGCCCCGAGGGCGAACTTACCTTGGCGCAGGCGGTGATTTACCTTGCCAGTGCGCCCAAGAGCAATGCGGTTTACACCGCCTACAAGGCGGCGGTGAAGCTCGCCAGTGAATCGGGTACGGCGGAAGTGCCCGAGCACTTGCGCAATGCCCCCACTCAATTGATGAGCGAGCTGGGTTACGGCGCGGCCTATCGCTATTCCCACGACGAGCCGGGCGCCTTCAGCCCCGGCCAGACCTATTTCCCGCAAGAACTGGGTGAAATAGCCCTGTACCAGCCGGTTGAGAGGGGACTTGAGGTCAAAATTGCTGAAAAACTCAAGCACTTGCGTGAACTTAATAAGAAAAATGATTAAGATGGATCGGCAGCCATCACGCGAAACTGATCTGGAGGAAGGATGAACGACAAGCTGACTGTGCTCGTTGCGGATGATTCGAAGGTCATTCGCAAGGCCTTTTCCCGCGTGATGCGTGATCACTATGAGTTGATCGAGGCTGAAGATGGACAGGTCGCCTGGGAAATGATTGAAGGTGACGACGAAATCTGTGCGGTGTTCACCGACTGGGAAATGCCGGGCATGGATGGCCCCGAATTGACGCGCAAGATCCGCGAATCCAAAAACCCGCGCATACGCTCGCTGCCGGTGATCATGGTTACCTCCAAAACGGAGGACGAGGCGACCAAAAAAGAGGCCTTTGATGCCGGCGTCAACGACTTTGTTGCCAAACCCTTCGATACCGCTGAGTTGCTGGCCCGGGCCAAGGTCCATGTCAAGCGCATTGATCCCGAGGGCGACACTGAAACCGACAAGGCGGTGCTGGATCCCGGCAGTCGCATCGGTAACGCCCAGTACTTTCAGGAGCAGGGCAACCAGATGGTGGCCTTTGCCAATCGTCACAACTTGCCGCTGTCACTGGTACTGGTGGGGATTGACGGACTCGCCGAACTGCGCCAAAAACACGGTGCCAGCGAGCGCCAGATGGAAGAACTGGCACAGACCATCGGTGGCCTGATTGCCAGTACCATGCGCAAGGAAGACAGCCTGGCCCGGGTGGGCCGTGGCGTCTACGGCGTTCTTTTATCGTCCACCGATTTGAAGCTGGCGCACCGCTTTGCCGAGAGAGTGCAAAAAACCACGGCTAAAGAGCACCTGATGCTGGCCGGCGATCCGGTGGAGGGACTGACCGTGAGCGTTGGTCTCGAGGCCACTGAGCCAAGCCGCAAGCGCAAGCTGCCCGGGCTTTTGAAAACCGCCCGAGAGCGCCTTTTGCTGGCCGGGCGTACCGGCAATACCATCCGGCCGAGCCACTTCGCTCCTGACAAGCAGCTTCGCAAACTCGACTCCCTGGACAAGGCCCTGTCCCTGGTGGCCAACAAGCGGGCTGATAATGTCGATTTGGTGTATTTGATGAAGCGCCTTTTTCCACTGCTGGTCCACTACGATAAAACCATGAAGACGGATTTGGCCAAGCAGGCCTTGTCCATCATCAAGGGCGAAAAAAAGTAGCCATAAAAAATGCCCGCTTCGGCGGGCTTTTTTTAGGTCAGTTGACGAACCGCTTACTCTTCGTGGCCGTCGGGACCGTGGACATGACCGTGATCCAGTTCCTCTTCGGAGGCTTCGCGAACCTCTTTCACGGTGACATCAAAGTGCAGGGTCTCACCGGCGAGTGCGTGGTTGGCATCGATGGTGACGCTCTCGTCGTTGGCTTCCTTGACGGTGACGATTTGTACGCCCTGGCCAGTCTGGGCCTGGAACTGCATGCCGGGTTCTACTTGGTCGACGCCCTGAAACATGTTGCGCGGGACCGCCTGAATCAGGTTTTCATCGTACTCGCCGTAGGCTTGCTCGGGAGGAATGCTGGCCTCAACCTTGTCGCCCTGGGCCTTGCCATCGAGGGCGGTCTCCAGTCCGGGGATCAGGTTGTTGTGCCCGTGGAGATAACTCAGGGGCGCCTCGGGTGAGGACTGGTCCAGAATGTCGCCCGCATCGTTGCGGAGTGTGTAGTCGATACTGACAACTTTGTTAGATTCAACTTGCATGAGATACTCTTGGTTTGCGCGGTAAAGACTCCTATCCTACGCACTTTGGCGGCTGACTTCCATGATAAAACGGTTGCACACACAGTTCCTCGCCCTGATTTTGCTGGCTCTGCCCCAGTTCTCCGTAGCCGATGACGCGTTGTTCGAGAGCGTCATCGTCAACGGATTAACCGACGGCAAGGCGATTTTGTCCATTGACGGACAATTGCACATGCTGGATGAAGGCGACCGTGTGAAAGGCTTTCACCTGGTTCGTGCCAGCAACAGCTATGCCTTGGTGGAGCGCGAGGGTGTTGAGCGCAAATTGTTTTTGCGCGAGGCCCGCGCGGGTCAGTTCAGTGACAATTTTGTTGCCGATTCAGATGCCCTCACCGGGGAACAGTCCGAATTGCTGGCCTCGCGGATTCTGGCAAAAGCGGACAGCCATATTATCGATGTTGAGGAAGTTCGCAGCGAAGACCACAGTGCCGCCTTCCGCCTGGAGTATTTCTATAACGGTTCCCACGGAGAAAAGGCTTTTCTCAAGGTGTTTACCTACCAAAAGGGGCGGCCTACAGGCCTTTCAGCCTCCACCTTTACCCGTATCTACCCGGGTCGCAACTCCGCCGATGTGGAGGTGCGAATGGCCCCCGATGCCCCCCGTGAATACGATTCCCAGGCGATTCAGTTCGAAATCGTCGGAGAGCAAAGGGTCGAGGACAGCTACCGCGTGCTGAGCAAGCGCATTCCCTATGACAAACACTGGGTCAAGCCGAAGCCCAAGTCCCGCGACCCCTTCATTGGAAATACTGAATGGAAAATTACCTCGCCATCGCCCTAGGCGGCGCCCTGGGGGCCGTTCTGCGCTACAGTGCCACGCTGGCTTTAGGTGGCCTGGGCGCGCGCGGGTTTCCCTGGGCGACATTGAGCGTCAATGTCGTCGGCTCGTTTTGCCTGGGCCTTTTGGCGCTTTACCTCTCCAGTCGCTCGGTACTCAGTGAACCGGTGCGACACGGACTTCTGATTGGTCTGCTGGGAGCCTTCACCACCTTTTCCACCTTTTCCATGGATTTGTGGCTGTTGGTCGAAGAGGGCGCCTGGTTGAGAGCCATCAGTTACGCTCTGGCCAGTGTCGGCATCTGTCTGTTGGCCGTGGGCGCGGGTGCAGCGTTGGGTCGCCACCTCACCTAGAGATCCCCACAAAGTCTTTGATCTTTGAGCATACGCGGTAGAATACGCCCTTTATTTCAGCCCCGGATTTGCCATGCTCGACCCCAAACGCCTTCGCACCGAACTCGACCAAGTAGCCAGCGCACTCTCAGTACGCGGATACCAGCTGGACAGCGAACGCTTGTCCCGGCTCGAAGAGCAGCGCAAAGCCTTGCAAACCGAGACCCAGGATTTGCAGAACGAGCGCAATGTGCGCTCCAAAGCCATTGGCCAGGCCAAGGCCGCCGGCGAAGACATTGAGCCACTCAAGGCGGCCGTGGGAGAGTTGGGTGAAAAACTGGCCGAGGTGGAGTCCAAGCTGAAGATTGTGCAGGGCGAGTTGGATGAACTGATTCTCGGCATACCCAATGTGCCCCACGAATCGGTACCGGCGGGTAGGGACGACAGTGACAATGTCGAGGTCGAGCGCTGGGGCGAGCCCCCCGAGTTCGATTTTGAGGCGGCGGATCATGTGGCCCTGGGCGAGCGCCATGGCTGGATGGACTTCGACGAGGCCAGCAAACTCACCGGTTCCCGGTTTGTCGTGCTGCGAGGGGCCATGTGTCGTCTGCACCGGGCGTTGACCCAGTTCATGCTCGATACCCACGCCGACGAGCACGGCTATCAGGAAGTCTATGTACCCTATATCGTCAACCAGGACAGCCTCTACGGTACCGGTCAGTTGCCCAAGTTTGGCGAGGATTTGTTCCGTATTCAGCGCGAGGACGAGGACAACAGCTTCTACCTGATCCCCACCGCCGAGGTGCCGGTGACCAATATGGCCCGGGATGTGATCTTTGAAGCCGATGACCTGCCGCGCCGGATGGTGGCCCACACGCCCTGTTTCCGCTCCGAGGCCGGCTCCTACGGTCGCGATACCCGCGGCATGATTCGCCAGCACCAGTTTGAAAAGGTCGAGCTGGTGCAGCTGGTCAAGCCCGAGGCGTCCTGGGAGGCGCTGGAGTCACTCTGCGGCCATGCCGAACAGATCCTGCAAAAGCTCGGCCTGGCCTATCGCAAAGTGGTGTTGTGCGGTGGCGATCTGGGTTTTTCGGCGGCCAAGACCTACGATTTGGAAGTGTGGTTGCCCGGGCAGGGCGCTTATCGCGAGATTTCCTCCTGTTCCAACTTCCTCGATTTCCAGGCCCGCCGGATGAAGGCCCGCTACCGCGACCCCGAGAGCAAAAAGCCACAGTTGTTGCACACGCTTAATGGTTCCGGTTTGGCGGTGGGCCGCGCTCTGATTGCGGTTCTGGAAAACTACCAGAACGCCGACGGCAGCGTCACCGTTCCCGAAGCGCTGCGGCCCTATATGGGCGGCCTCGAAGTGTTGAAATAGCACTTCCGGCCCGCCCTGGGGCGGTTCAGGCCAGCTTGACCAGCAGTAGTACGAACAGCACCACCGCCAGTATCAGGCCGCCAAAGGTCAGCCAGTCGCTGCCACTCCCCTTGGGGCTTTCCTTCATTGCCTGAAGGGTTCTCGGCAGTATCATGACGAGAATGGCTACAAGCAGTATCAAACCGCCAATTTGCATCATACCCATGGTGTAACTCCCTGCAAGAAAAGAAAAACGGCCCCGATCGGGGCCGCTTCAGTGTCGTGTCGATTCAAACCCGGCACGGGATCAGTCGTTGCTGGTCAGGCCGAGAATTTGCAGCAAGCTGATGAAAATATTGAAGATGTTCAGGTAGAGCGACACCGTCATAACCACATAGTTGGCGGTGTGCGGGTGGTTCACCATACGACTGGTGTCAAACAGGATAAAGCCGCTCATCAGCATAATCACCGCCGAGGAAATGACGATCGACAGAACCGGCATCTGCAAAAAGATGTTGGCAATGGCGGCGACAATGACGGTCAGTAGTCCCACCATCAAGAAGCCGCCCATAAAGCTGAAATCTTTCTTGGTGGTGATCGCGTAGGCCGACAGGCCCAGGAAGATCACACCGGTTCCGCCCATGGCCATGGCAATGATGGAAGAGCCGTTGGGCAGGGACAGGTACATGTTGAGAATGGGGCCGAGCGCAAAGCCCATCAGGCCGGTGATGGCAAAGACCACGCCGATGCCCTTGGCCGAGTTGGCGGTCTTGGGCAGTACCAACCAGATCATCAGAAAGGCGGCGCCCAGACTGATCAGGTAGGTCATGGGCGGCATGGCCAGAACCATGGAGAGGCCCGCCATCATGGCACTGAAGATCAGCGTCATGGAGAGCAGACTGTAGGTGTTCTTGATCAGTTTGTTGGTCGCAAGCGTGCTGGTTTGTTCAACCGATTGCGAGAGAATGTCGTTGCTTTGACTCATTTAGTCACTCCTGTCTCAGACATCATTGGGTCTGTTGCTTAGTCCCCCCATTATAGACAGGGTTCCCCGCCCGCTTAAAGATAATCCGTACATTTTTCACCCAATCAGGCCTTTTTCCCCTATCGGATTTCGATTAGAATACGCCCTCGCTGGCGCCAGGCGCCACAACAAGACGGAGAGCTGGCTGAGTGGTCGAAAGCGGCGGTCTTGAAAACCGTTGACCGGAAACGGTCCGGGGGTTCGAATCCCTCGCTCTCCGCCATCGTTTATAGAGAAACCCGCAGAGTTTGCGGGTTTTTTTATGTTTATTTCGTTGCCCGAGAGCGAGGGTGAGAACCCCCGGCGGGTTCGAGCCGAGGGGCGCCAGCCCCGAGACCGCTGGCACTTGTGCCAGCGCCGCGCAGCGGCGGAACCATCCCTCGCTCTCCGCCATCGTTTATAGAAGAACCCGCAGATTTTGCGGGTTTTTTGTTATTAGCCACAGAGAACACAGAGCGCACAGAGGGTTCCTTGTCATTCCGGAAAGCGCGTAGCGCTTACCCGGAATCTCCATTAATCAGGGCATCTACTCTTCTGTCATTACGAACGGAGTGAAGCAATCTGCGGAACCGGTCGGCAGATCGCCACGCACCTGCGCGGCTCGCAAAGCCCCTCTGTGATCTCTGTGCACTCGGTGGCCGCTGTGTTTTTCCCGGCAGAGTGCGCTCGAGTTTCGTGTCGGGACGACACCGGGGTATAATGCGGCCGCATTTCCCGATCTGTCAGAGGCTCCTGCCTGCATTCTATGAACGAATACGCCGTTACCAAAGCCAGTTCAGCGCGCCTGCCCACCGCCCATGGTGAGTTTGTCGCCACCGTCTATGTGGACGAGGTTGGCGCCGAGCACATGGCGCTGAGCTGCTACGACAAAAACACCGACAAGGCGCCTCTGGTCCGCCTGCATTCAGAGTGTCTGACGGGTGATGTTTTTGCCTCGCGCCGGTGCGATTGTGGCGAGCAGCTCGACATTGCCCTGAGCCGCATAGCCGCCGAGGGTCACGGCGTTTTGCTCTACCTGCGCCAGGAGGGGCGGGGCATCGGCCTGACCAACAAACTTCGGGCGTATGAATTGCAGGATCAGGGTATGGACACCGTTGAAGCCAATGAACACCTGGGCTTTCCCGCCGATGCCCGCGACTACCGGGTGGCCGCAGACATGCTCAAGCTGGAGGGCGTTAAGCGCGTTCGCGTGATGACCAATAATCCGCGCAAGGTCAAAGCATTGGAAGAGCAGGGCATTGAAATCGAACAGCGCCTGGAAATTATCGCCGCCCACGAACCGGAACGCGAGGGCTATCTTTCCACCAAGGCCGACAAACTTGGCCATCTGTTTGGTCGATAGGATCTTGCGGGAATCCGGCGCATGAGGTAATCTTGCGCCCCCTTTTCGGAGAGGTGCTGGAGCGGTCGAACAGGCTCGCCTGGAAAGCGGGTGTACCTTCATCGGTACCGAGGGTTCGAATCCCTCCCTCTCCGCCATGTATAAAGAAACCCGCCCAGGCGGGTTTTTTATTGCCCACTCCCTCGCCTATAATGCGCGCGACACAATAAAATATACGGGGTGTTGCCAATCATGCGTTTTATTACTGCAGGGCCAGTCTGGCTGGGTCTTATCTTTGCGTTGCTGTTTTCCTCTTTGAGTTTTGCCAATTCCGGCGCTGAGCGCTGGCGGCCAAAAGCCGAGGCGGGAGATGCCGAGGCCCAGTACTGGTTGGCGGTTGCCTATCAGTACGGCCGCGGCACGGTGGTCGATCTGGCCAAGGCTTTTGAGTGGTACAAAAAGGCCGGCGAGCAGGGACATGCCGATGCCCAATACCGCCTGGGCGTTGCTTTGGCCGAGGGCAATGGAACGGCACCCAATGAGAAGGAGGCGGCCCAGTGGTTTCTAAAGTCTGCCAAGCAGGGTGTCGCCGCCGCCCAGTTCAATCTGGGCAATATCTTCTACTACGGCAATGCCGTGCCCAAAAACATTGATCAGGCTTTGCGCTTTTATCGGCTGGCCGCCGAGCAGGGCTTTGTGCGTGCCCAGTATCGCCTCGGCGAGGCTTATCTCCAGGGCGACGGCGGCGTGCTGGATTACAAAAAGGCACTGAGCTGGATGGGCAAGGCCGCCCGCAATGGCGATGGTGAAGCCCAGGTCAAACTGGCGGCCATGTACTACTCGGGCAAAGGGACAGTGCCGGACAAGCAGCGCGCCTATATGTGGTTTTCAGTGGCGGATGAAAACGGCGCTTCTCCGGGAAGCCGCGTGATGGACTCGCTGGTGAGCAAAATGACTGTGGATGAAACCGAAGAGGCTCTGGCCTGGGCCAGAGCCTGTTTGGACAGCGATTACCGGGACTGCCGGTAAGGCTGCTCCGGCACGGGGCAGGCCCTGAGCCACCCAGTGCCGGCAAGCCGTTCAGACACCGGTCTAGCGGTACTGCTGGTCTCTCACCTTGAGTGAAACGCGGGTGTCAAAGAAGTAGTTGAAACCAATCCCGAAATAGTCAAAACCGTCTTCATCCTTGTAGTTCAGGGTGAAGCTGGCCTGGTTTTCGAGAAATTCGGGCTGGTGCTCCAGGGAAGCCCCGTAGTGCCCGTCGGCGTCCATCCAGCCGGCGGACAGGCTGGTCTTGAAGTTGGGCGTGACATAGAAGTCGCCCTTTAAATCAGCGGTATCCAGTTCGCCCAGGACATCGGAGTCGATCACGGTGCGGGTAAAGGTGAGGTTGCCCCGGTCCATGTAGAGGATGCCAAAGCCGCTGCCTTCCTTTTCATCGGTGGATCTTTCCGCACCGTTGATGGTGTAGTCAGAAGAGATGGCGCGGTAGGTAATGCCGAGCTTGCCCAGCAGAAAATCACGGGTGTAGAGGGTTCCGCCGAGGGCGAAACGGTCGGCTTCAAACGCGCTTTCGGTGTCTTCGCTGGTGGTGAAGTCGGTAAACAGTGAAAAACCCACATTGTCGCCCGACCCGCCATTGTAGATGGCGTTCAGCATGGACGAATCGAATTCATCACCGGATTGAAAGTTGGCCCCGACCTCGCCATTGGGTGCACGAACTCCCCCGTTCGTGCCGGCGGTGGCCAATACGGGCACCATTAACAGGATTGCAAACAGTCGATTTATCACAGTAGCTCCTTTTTCAGCTTTATAAAATCCGTGGTGGTCGCAATATAATCGCCCGGATCGCCTATTTCCACCCGGTGGCGCACAAACCCGCGCGGCACTGCGGGCTTGACCTCAAATCGACAGCGGCGATACTCGGGGCGTATTGATACCGATCCCCGGGGGACGCATGCTGGAAAAACACTATCCTTACTATCTCGCCAATCGGCCGGTTCAGGCCAATCAGGATTTGGAGGTGGTCGACAAATACTCCGGCGAAGTGGCAACACGGGTGGCTCTGGCGGATGCCGAGGCCATTGACCAGGCAATTTCCGCCGCCGAGTCGGCCCGCGGGCCAATGGCCGCGCTGCCTCCCTACCAGCGCCAGGCGGTGTTGCAGCACTGCGTTAAGGCTTTTGAGGAGCGCGCCGAGTCATTGGCCCAGGCCCTGTGCATTGAGGCGGGCAAGCCGATCAAGGACGCCCGGGGCGAGGTAACCCGCCTGATCGATACCTTTCGGGTGGCAGCGGAAGAGGCAGTTCGGATCGAGGGCAGCATGCCCAATCTGGAGATTTCCGAGCGCGCGCGAGGTTACAAGGGGTTTATAAAACGCGTCCCGGTCGGTCCTTGCTCGTTTATCTCGCCGTTTAATTTTCCCCTGAACCTGGCTGCCCACAAGGTGGCTCCCGCGATTGCTGCGGGTTGCCCCTTTGTCCTCAAACCCGCCAGCCGGACGCCTGTAGGCGCGCTGATTATCGGCGAAGTGCTGGCACAGGCGGATCTCCCGGAGGGCGCCTTTTCCATATTGCCCTGTCGCCGAGAGGCGGCGGACCAGTTCACTTCGGACGAGCGTTTTAAATTGTTGAGCTTTACCGGCAGTCCCGATGTGGGCTGGGATCTCAAGGCCCGCGCCGGCAAGAAAAAAGTGGTTCTCGAGCTCGGTGGTAATGCGGCCGCAGTGGTAGACGAGGATGCCGATATCGACCATGCCGTGGAGCGCATTACCTTTGGTGCCTACTACCAGTCCGGACAAAGCTGCATCGGTGTTCAGCGGATTCTCGTTCACCGCAATGTTTATCAGGCGTTTCGGGACAAGTTGGTGGCCAGGGTGGAAAACCTGGTGATGGGCGATCCCAAGGATGAGAATACTTTTATCGGACCGGTGATTTCCGAGTCGGAGGCCGAACGGCTGGAAAACTGGATCGCTGAGGCCATCGAGGGCGGCGCTGCTTGCCTGGCCGGGGGACAGCGAAAGGGCGCCATGTTGCAGGCGACCTTGCTCGAAAACGCGCCGGCGGGTTGCAAAATCGTCGAGGAAGAGGCCTTTGGTCCCGTGGCGACCCTGAGTGTCTTTGACGACTTCGAAACAGTCCTCCAGGAGGTCAATCGCTCGCGGTTCGGCCTGCAAGCCGGGATTTTTACCCGCGATCTGTACAAGGCCCACCGGGCCTGGGATGTGCTCGAAGTAGGCGGTGTAATCATCGGCGATGTGCCGAGCTGGAGGGTGGATAATATGCCCTATGGAGGCGTCAAGGATTCCGGACTGGGCCGCGAAGGCATTCGATGGTCGATGGAGGACATGACCGAAGAGCGCCTGATGGTGATTCGCGGCGTGTAGACTGAACGCCCGTCCCGCAAAAAAACGCCACCCGGAGGTGGCGTTTTTTGTTTTCGGAAGGCGCGTGCTTACTTTTTGCGAATGCCTTCCACATCCAGTGTCAACTTGACGGTCTCCGAGGCGGGGCCCAGATCGTAGAGGATGTCGAAATCCTTGAGGGCAATCTCGGTGGTACCGCGGAAACCCTGGCGATAGCCGCCCCAGGGGTCTTTGCCGCCGCCGATGTGCTCGACATCGATGACGATGGGCTGCGTAACGCCCCTGAGCGTCAGTTCGCCCTTGAGCTTGGCTGTGCCCTCGCCGGTGGGCTCGTATTCGGTGCTGACAAAGCGCGCCTCCGGGTGAATTTTGACATCGAGAAAGTCGCCGCCGCGCAGGTGCTTGTCGCGCTCGGCGTGGTTGGAGTTGATGCTGGCCGGGTCGATCTCTACGACGACCTGGTTGTTCTCGGGGTTCTCGGGGTCATAAGTGAATGCCCCCTCAAAATCGTCGAAGCGGCCGGTGAGCCAGCTGTAGCCGAGGTGCTGAATCTCGAAGGTGACAGAGGCGTGGGCGCCTTCGGTATCGATTTTGTAATCGGCTGCATGGGCCGGCAATGCCAGAAAGCCCAATGAGGCGACAAGTGTCAGAAAGTGCTTTTTCATGGTGTTCTCCATAGTTGGTCGATGGTTGCTCAGGGTTTTGACCGCAACATTCTCAGCAAGGTGGCGTCGCGGTCGATAAAGTGGTGTTTGAGGGCGGCCAGAGCGTGAACCGAGGCCAGACCGATAACGCTCCAGGCCAGCCAGTAATGGATTTCTCCGGCCAAATCCGCTTGTCCCTCTCCCGTCAGAGTGGCGGGCACATTGAACAGCCCAAATACGCTGATGGCGTCCCCCTTGGCAGTGGAGATCAGGTAGCCGCTGATCATCAGGGCAAAGAGCAGGAGGTAGAGCCCCCAGTGTGCGGCTGTACTGGCGACCACTTCCCAGGTCTTCAGTGTCGGCTCCGGCTGTGGGGCGGGGTTGAACAGCTTCCATAAAAGGCGAACTGTCAGGGCAATGAACAGCAAGATCCCGATACTCTTGTGGATATTGGGGGCCGGGTGGTACCACTCGTGGTAGTAGCTCAGGCCGGTCATCCACAGGCCCAGTGCAAACAGTCCGATGACGGCAATGGCGACCAGCCAGTGCAGGGCGATGGCTATCCAGCCATAGGCGTTTCGGGTGTTTTTGAGTGGCATTCCGGGTTCCTTAAACTGGGTTTGAATCCATTGTAGTTGAGTTAATTCGATTGGAAAGCGCAATAATTAGGGATTAAATATCAATAAAATCGAATGAACCGCCGTTAATGAAGGAATGTTAAACAGGGTGAAGTTTTTTGACTCGCATTGTGAAGACAGTACTATGTATTCATTCCAAAACGGGAGAGATTCCATGAAATACCTAGTTACGCTGGTCAGCACCCTGGTTTTAAGTGCCGGAGCCATGGCGGCTCTGCCGCGTTCGGAGGCGCCGGAAACCGCCAAGGCGCATATTATCGAGCCCGCCGATGGCGCTGTTGTGTCGAGTCCGGTGACCGTGCGCTTTGGCCTCAGCGAAATGGGGGTTGCCCCCGCCGGGGTGGAAAAGGAGGGCACCGGTCACCACCATTTGCTGGTGGATCACGAGTCCTTGCCGCCTCTGGACCGGCCGCTGGGCCCCGATGTTCAACACTTTGGTGGTGGCCAGACCGAAACCACCCTGGAGCTGGAGCCTGGCGAGCACACGCTTCAGTTGATTCTGGGCGACCACCTGCACATTCCCCACAATCCGCCCGTGCTCTCGGAAAAAGTGACCATCACCGTGGAATAGTCGGTTTGCATGAACCGGCACAGCCATCAAAAAACCCGCCAGAAGGCGGGTTTTTTGATGGAAGCCCGTTGAGTACCCGGGTTAATGGGGTTTTTCGCTGTCACCCTCGGCGGAGACGCTTTGCCCCTCAAGGCTGCGAACCCGTTGCTCCAGGGCCTCGCCATCCTCGATTTCGTCGTAGTCCACCGGCGAGCCCATGGTGTCGGGCAGGCAGTGGCTCAGTGTGCACTCGGCACTCGCCAGGTTACTGATCCATCTAAATCCACGCATTGAAGACCTCCTGTTTAAAACTTCTCTTTGCTGTAATAGACAGCATAGAAGAATGTTGCAAAGTGGCCAGGGGAATAGCCCCTGGATGGCGCTTATTATCCCTTGGGCACCGAAGCGGTGCGGAAAGTTCCAGCCTGGTGCCGTTTTGGCGCTTTAACGGCAGCTGTCAAAGCATTGTTCGGCGCTTCGATCAGTGAGTTCCCGGCATTTGCTGAAACACTCGTCAAAGCTCAGCCGCTCCCTGTGGGTGGCCGGGCCGTCCGGGGAACGATCGCTGTCGGCGTCACTGGTATCGTTGCGATCCTCGTCCGAACTGCCGTAGCACCCCTGGCGCCGGGCACGCTCGCGGAGTGCTTCCAGGCGTTCCGTCTTGTCGCTTTTGAAACTCATGGCCTGGCCACCGCCGTGAGTGGTGACGAGGTCGACGGTTGGCGCTTTTTCGAGCTTTTGAATGGACGAAAAAATCCCTGAGCAGGTGGTGGCTTCGGGTTGGCTGGTGTCGCCGGTCTCCGCCTGTTGTGGATTGATGAGCACGGGTTGCCTCGACGCCTGGGGGGCGCAGCCGATAAGGAAAAGGGCGGCGCTCAGGGCGAGCGCCGCTTGTACAGGGCTGACCGTCATCGGGTGTCTACCGTCCACGCAATTGATCGAGAATGTCGGCGTTTTCCAGAGTGGAGGTGTCGCCCTGAATTTCCTCGCCGCGGGCAATGGCGCGAAGCAGCCTTCGCATAATCTTGCCCGAACGGGTTTTGGGCAGGTTGTCGGCGTAGCGAATGGTGTCCGGTTTGGCGATGGCGCCAATCTGTTCGCCCACCCAGCTGCGTAAAGTCTCCGTGACGGCCTCGTCCTGACCGCCCTCGGGACGCTCGCCATGGAGCACCACAAAGCAGGCCAGGGATTCGCCCTTGACCTCGTGGGGGACGCCGACCACGGCGGCCTCGGCCACAGATTCGTGGGCGACCAGCGCGGATTCCACCTCCATGGTGCCCAGGCGGTGGCCCGAGACATTCACCACATCGTCGATTCGGCCCATGATCCAGAAATAGCCGTCCTCGTCGATGCGGGCGCTGTCGCCGGCGAGATAGTACTGGCCGTCAAACATGGGCCAGTAGGTGTCGCGGTAGCGCTGGTCGTCGCCCCACACGGTCCGCAACATGGAGGGCCAGGGTTTCTTGATGACCAGATAGCCGCCCTGGTTGGGCTCTGTGATGCTTTTGCCGTTTTCGTCCACGACATCGGCATCGATGCCGGGCAGTGGTTGGGTGCAGGAGCCCGGTTTGGTGGCGGTCACGCCGGGCATGGGCGCGATCATGTGGGCGCCGGTTTCAGTTTGCCACCAGGTGTCGACGATGGGACATTGCTCCCCGCCGATCACGCTGTGATACCACATCCAGGCCTCGGGATTGATCGGCTCGCCCACGGTGCCAAGGAGGCGAAGGCTGGAGAGATCGTGCTGCTCCGGCCACTGGTTGCCGGCTTTCATCAGGGCGCGGATCGCGGTGGGTGCGGTGTAGAAAATGCTGACCTTGTGGTCCTCGACGATACGCCAGAAACGACCGGCATCGGGCACGGTGGGGGCGCCCTCGTAGACCACGATGGTGCCGCCGCAGGCCAGCGGGCCGAAGGTGACATAGCTGTGGCCGGTAATCCAGCCGACATCGGCGGTGCACCAGAAGACATCCTCGTCCCTGAGGTCGAATACCCACAGGTTGGTAATCATGGCGTTGAGCAGGTAGCCCGCGCTGGCGTGTTGTATGCCCTTGGGGCGGCCAGTGGAGCCCGAGGTGTAGAGCAGAAACAGCGGGTGTTCGGCGTTGAGCTTTTCCGCCGGGCAGTTCTCGTCAACGCGCTCGAGTTGCTCCTCCACCCACAGGTCTCGCCCGTCCTGCATCTGGCAGTCATTGTCGGCGCGATTAAAGACCAGAACATGCTCGATGCTGTCGCCGCCCTGTTCCAGGGCGCTGTCGACGGTGTCCTTGAGCGGTACGACCTTGCCGCCGCGGGTGCCGCCGTCGGCGGTGATGACGAGTCTGGCGCTGGAGTCTTCAATGCGGTCCTTGAGCGCCTCGGCGGAAAAGCCGCCGAAGACTACGGACTGGATGGCGCCAATGCGGGCGCAGGCCTGCATGGCGATGACCGCCTGGTGGGTCATGGGCATGTAGAGCACCACGCGGTCGCCGCTGCCCACGCCGGTCTGTTTGAGTACATTGGCAAAGCGGCAGACTTCGGCGTGCAGCTCGCGGTAGCTGAATCGCAGAACATCGCCCTTCTCGCCCTCGAAGATCAGGGCGGTTTTGTCTCCGCGGCTTTTCAGGTGGCGGTCGAGACAGTTGGCCGAGACATTCAGCTCGCCATCGGTAAACCAGCGGTAGTGGGGCGCCTGGCTGTCGTCGAGTACGGTATTGAAAGGCGTTTGCCAGTCCAGGTGTTCACGGGCGAGATCGGCCCAGAAGCCCTCGTGGTCGTCATTGGCACGCCGCTTGAGCTCGGCCAGCTCTTCGGCGCCGATGCGCGCTTCCTTGCGAAAGGTCTCGGCCGGTTCAAAGCGGCGGTTTTCGTGCAGTACCGATTCGATATTGTCTGTCATGGGT
Organism: Pseudomonadota bacterium; assembly: GCA_051747425.1. Taxonomy (GTDB): domain Bacteria; phylum Pseudomonadota; class Gammaproteobacteria; order HTCC5015; family HTCC5015; genus HTCC5015. The sequence continues at coordinate 169,467 of JBNJGD010000001.1, read as the reverse complement.
CCCCCATTTCATGCGCTGGTGTCGTCAAAGGCCAAGCACAAAATCTGCTGTCTCGTGGCCAAGATTCTTTCCCTGCACTATAGAAGAAGGCAATGCCCTTTGGCCACCGTTGATTGAGTGGTCAGAGGGGTTATTTACGGAATTGCACAAGGGGAGTACCGATGCCCATATCCAAGCACGATGTCTATCACGAATTTCCCGAACACGCCGACACCATCGATCACCTGGTGGGTCGGGATCAGCACTTTGCCTCGCTGGTGAATCGTTATCACGACCTCAACCGCCAAGTGCAGGCGGTGGAGAGCGATTCTCCCTACGGTACTGCCGATGACGCCGATGGCAGCAAGCGCCAGCGTCTCCACCTCAAGGATAAAATTCACGCCAAGCTGAGTCAGCACGCCTAATTTCAGGCTTTGCCGGTTTCACTCTCCCGCCAGACGATGCCCGGCTGGCGGGCTACCCGGTCGAGTCGCCAGTGCTGGTGGGCCCAGTCCCATACGGCTGCGGTCCGCTCATTGCGGAGCGATTCGGGCGGTTGCTGGGCGAGAAATTCAAGCGCGCGCCACAGTTGGTAGCCGGCCTCGTCGTCTTTCACTGCAGGCGATAGGTTTTGCTTGCTGAATTTCTGGCCGTCCGGCTTGAGAACCAGCGGCAAATGGGCGTAGTTCGGCGTCGGGTAGCCCAGTGCCCTTTGCAGGAAAATCTGTCTCGGTGTGGAGTCGAGGAGGTCATAACCACGCACGATGTCGGTGATGCCCTGTTCGGCGTCGTCCACCACCACGCCCAGGTGATAGGCAAACAGACCGTCCCGGCGGCGCAGGTGGAAGTCGCCAATTTCCCTGGCCAGGGACTGGGCGTAGTGGCCCTGAACGGCGTCGTCGAGTGACATGTCGCCCGCGACGATCAGTCGCAGGGCATCGTCTGGGTGTTTCGCCAGTGAGCGTCCCCGGCAGACGCCATCGTAGATGGGGCCGTATTCCCCCATGCTGCAGCGCGCGGCAATTTGCTTGCGTGTGCACTGGCAGGGATAGATCAGCTCCCGTTGAGCGAGTCGCTCCAGAGCGTCCCGGTAGTATTCATAACGTTGGCTCTGCCAGGTGACTTCGCCGTCCCAGACAAAACCGTAGGCATGCAGCGTGTCGATGATCTTCCGGTCGGCACCCGGCTGGCAGCGCGGCGGGTCGAGATCCTCCATGCGCAGCAGCCACTGGCCGCCATGAGACCTAGCCTCCAGATAGCTGCCAACGGCGGCCACCAGAGAGCCAAAATGCAGTGGGCCTGTAGGGGAGGGGGCAAAGCGCCCTGTGTAGACGGGGTGCTGGCTCACACGAGACCCCCCGGGGCGCCCTCGGCAGGCGCCCACGGGAGCTGTTGACCAGTGGTTTTACAGACGGGTTTGCTTTTCGCGGATCTCATCGAGTGTTTTGCAGTCGATGCACAGGTCGGCTGTGGGTCGGGCTTCAAGTCGGCGTATACCGATTTCGATGCCGCACTGATCGCACCAGCCGTAGTCATCGTCGTCAATTCGATCCAGGGTTTTGTTGATTTTTCGGATCAATTTGCGCTCGCGGTCACGGGTGCGCAGTTCCAGAGCGAATTCCTCTTCCTGGGTGGCGCGGTCACTGGGATCGGCAAAATTGCTGGCGTCGTCCTTCATGTGACCCATGGTGCGGTCCACTTCCATCATCAACTCGGAGCGCCACTGGTAGAGAATACCCCGGAAGTGGTTTTTCATATCCTCGCTCATGTACTCCTCGCCCTTGTTGGAATTATAGGGCTGGAAGTCGACTACCTGGGATACGGATTGACTGGCTAGATTCATTGAGTTGGGTTCTGCCTTGGTGTTGGATTTTCTGGAAGATGACTGGGGCCGGCCAGACGCTTTTTTGGAGGCCGCTTTTTTGGTCGCTGCCTTTTTTTGCGTTCCGGCGGTTGGCTTCTTGCTGGTGGCTTTTTTACCGGCGGTTTTCTTCGCGACGGCTTTCTTTGCAACCGCTTTTTTAGCCGTCGTTTTCTTTGTGGTCGCTTTTTTGGCCGTGGCCTTTTTGGCGCCGGCTTTCTTGGTTGTGGCCTTCTTGGCAGCGGCTTTCTTGGCCGTCGATTTTTTAACGGAGGCCTTGCTGGCGGCCGCCTTCTTGCTCACGGTTTTTTTGGCGGTTGCCTTCTTGGCTGCAGTTTTCTTGTTCACTGCTTTTTTCTTGCTGCTTGCCTTTTTCTTCGCCATGGCCGATTTCCCCTCTTTTTCTTTAGCGGAGCCGAGTAGCTTGTTCCTGAACCGTTTTAACATGTTATCGCTCTGGTTTTGCGGTAGATGCCGCAGTTTCCGTTGTGCCACAGCTTGCTGCTGGTGTGAAGCATAAACCACGGTAGATTAGAGCAAAAAGTGGCTGGGTCAAGCACTCCATTTCATCCCCTTTGCGTCCGTTTGGCGGTTTTTGCTACCACTCTTACGGAAATTTCACCGCGTGACAGCCTGAGGCAAAGAGCATCGTCTGTTTTGACCTCGTCGCTGCTGCGGATGGCCCGGCCGCTCTGTTCCGACAGGGCGATGGCATAGCCCCGATTGAGTGTGTTTAACGGACTGACAGCGTGGAGTCCCCGGCAGGCCAGGTCCAGCTGCTGCCGACTGGCCTGTAGCCGCTGTTGCATGGCGTTGTGGAGGGCGCCGGATTGCCGGGTCAATCGCTGCCTGGCGTCCTCGAGCTGTCGCTTGGGGTGTTGGAGTGTCAGCCGGTGCTGCAGGTTTTGCAGTTGGCGTTCGCGGTTGTTTAACTGGCGTTCAAGAGATTGTCGAAGCCTTGTCACCAGTTCGTCGAGGCGCTGCTGTTTTTGTTCGAGCTGGCGTTTGGGGTGCTGATTTTTCAGACGCTGGTCGAGATGGCCCAACTGGCGTTGCTGATGCGATAACTGGTGACGAACCAGACGCTCCATTTTCTGGTTGAGCTGGGCCAGGCGCCAGAGCAGGGCATCGCGATCGGGACCCGCCTGCTCGGCGGCTACAGAGGGCGTCGGTGCGCGCAGGTCGGCGACAAAGTCGCTGATGGTGAAATCGGTTTCGTGGCCGATGCCGGTCACGACGGGCAGGTCTGAGGCGGCAATGGCTCTGGCGACGCTCTCTTCGTTGAAGCTCCAGAGGTCCTCCAGTGAACCGCCACCGCGAGCGAGGATAAGGACATCGCACTCGCCCCGGCGATTGGCTCGGTCTATGGCCTCGATGATTGCGGGTGCCGATTCCCGGCCCTGAACGGCCACCGGGAAGACGCGGACGGGAATCATCGGACTGCGGCGACTGAGAACGCTGAGTATGTCCCGCAGGGCCGCCCCCGACGCCGAGCTGATAACCCCAATGCGGCCGGGAAAGGCAGGCAGTGGCTTCTTGCGCCCGGAGTCAAACAGGCCCTCATTTTCCAGTTTCCCCTTGAGCGCGTCAAAGCGTCGCTGCAGATCGCCCTGGCCGGCCGGTTCCATGTGCTCGACGATCAGTTGGTAGTCGCCCCGGGCCTCATACAGGGAGAGGCGCGCGCGGACCAGAACCCGATCCCCCTGCTGTGGCGGTTGCCTGAGCAGGCGGTTGCGGCCGCGAAACATGGCGCATCTAACCTGAGCGCGTTCGTCCTTGAGGCTGAAATACCAGTGGCCGGAGGCCGGGCGACTGAAATTGGACAGCTCGCCCTCGATCCAGATCAGGCCCAGGCGGGTTTCCAGCAACAGTTTGACCTCGCGATTGAGGCGGGTGACGGTAAAAATGTCGCGCTGTGGGGGTTCAATGGCGGTCATGGAATCGGGCCCGGTGATGGCTGGCGGAGCGAGTGTAGCCACTTTTGTGCGGATTGTCCTCTGTGCCTCGCGCCTATAAAACGGTATAATCGCGCCCCAATTTTCAAATCCCGGGCGCAACCCGCCCGGTTGCGCCGGAGACGCCCCCTCTATGAAAATCGTACAAGAAGCCCTGACATTTGACGATGTTCTTCTGCTGCCCGCGCACTCCAATGTACTGCCCCGAGATGTCGATCTGAGAACGCAACTCACGCGCGAACTCCACATCAATGTGCCCATACTGTCCTCCGCCATGGACACGGTGACCGAGGGACGGCTGGCAATCGCCCTGGCTTGTGAAGGCGGCATCGGCATTATTCACAAGAATATGTCGATTGAGCAGCAGGCGCTTGAAGTGCGCAAAGTAAAAAAATACGAAGCCGGCGTGATTACCGACCCCCTGACCGTGACGCCGGATATGAGCGTCCGTGATGTGAACCGGATAACCGACGAACACAGCATTTCCGGGTTGCCGGTGGTTAAGGGCAACCGCCTGGTGGGCATTGTCACTCACCGCGACCTGCGCTTTGAAACCAATCTCGACCAGCCGGTGAGTGCGGTAATGACCGCCGAAGATCGGCTGGTCACGGTGAAAGAGGGCGCCAGCCTCGATGAAATCCAGAAGCTTCTGCACCACCACCGCATCGAAAAACTGCTCGTGGTCAATGACGATTTTGAATTGCGCGGCATGGTGACGGTCAAGGACATCCAGAAATCCACCGACCATCCCAACGCCGCCAAAGACGGGGAGGGCCGTCTGCTGGCGGGCGCCGCCGTCGGCGTTGGCGAAGGCACGGAAGAGCGGGTTGAAGCCCTGGCTAGCGCCGGCGTAGATGTCATCGTGGTGGATACGGCCCACGGACACTCTCAGGGCGTGCTCGACCGCGTCAGCTGGGTCAAGAAACACTACCCCGATGTCCAGGTGATCGGTGGAAACATCGGCACTGGCGCAGCGGCCAAAGCACTGGTGGAGGCCGGCGCCGACGCTGTCAAGGTGGGTATTGGCCCCGGTTCCATTTGCACCACGCGTATCGTGGCCGGCGTCGGTGTGCCCCAGGTGACGGCCGTCAGCAATGTGGCCGAAGCCCTCAAGGGGTCCGGTGTGCCGTTGATCGCCGATGGCGGTATTCGCTACTCAGGCGATTTCGCCAAGGCCATCGCCGCCGGCGCGCACTCGGTGATGCTGGGCAGCATGTTCGCCGGTACCGAGGAGGCCCCCGGCGAAGTGGAGTTGTTTCAGGGTCGCTCCTACAAGTCCTATCGCGGCATGGGCTCACTGAGTGCCATGCAGAAAGGGTCTTCCGATCGCTACTTCCAGGATGATAACGATGGCAATGCCGACAAGCTGGTCCCCGAGGGCATCGAGGGCCGGGTGCCGTACAAGGGCCCCATCGCCGCTATCGTTCACCAACTGATGGGGGGCTTGCGCTCCTCCATGGGCTATGTCGGCGCTTCCGACATGGAAGAGATGCGCAACAAGCCCGAGTTTATCCGGGTGACTGGCGCCGGCGTGGCCGAGAGCCATGTTCACGATGTCACCATCACCAAAGAAGCCCCGAATTACCGTCCTTCCTGATCATTGAAGCGCCGCGGACACAGTTCGCGACGCACCGTAACGAGATATTTCATGAGCGCCGATATCCACTCGCAAAAAATCCTGATCCTCGACTTTGGATCCCAGTACACCCAGTTGATTGCCCGGCGAGTGCGCGAGGCCGGCATCTATTCCGAGTTGCACCCCTGCGATATCGACGCCGATGCCATCGAGGCCTTTTCCCCCGATGGTGTGATTCTTTCCGGTGGCCCCGAATCGGTCACCGCCGATGAGACGCTCAACGCGCCGGCCATTGTCTTTGAACTGGGTGTGCCGGTGCTGGGTATTTGCTACGGCATGCAGACCATGGCCGCCCAGCTCGGCGGTCGCGTGGAAGGGTCCGAGCAGCGCGAATTTGGCTATGCCAGAGTTCGTCGACTCAGCGAAGGTGGCCTTTTTGAAGGCATTGAGGATCAGGTCGACGCCGATGGTTTTGGCTTGCTCGATGTCTGGATGAGCCACGGCGACAAGGTCACCGAGGTGCCCCCGGGGTTTACCACAACGGCCAGTACGGCCAGTGCACCGATCGCCGCCATGGCTGATGAAACGCGCCGCTTTTACGGCCTTCAGTTCCATCCCGAGGTGACGCATACCAATCAGGGCCAGCGCATTATCGAGCGCTTTGTCTACGACATCTGTGGCCTCGATCGTCTGTGGACCTCCGCCAATATCATCGACGACCAGATCGAGCGCATTCGCCAGCAGGTGGGCAGCGACGAAGTGGTGCTGGGGCTCTCCGGTGGTGTCGACTCCTCGGTGGTGGCGGCGATGCTGCACAAGGCCATTGGCGACCAGTTGACCTGCGTGTTCGTCGACAACGGCTTGCTGCGCCTGAATGAGGGCGATCAGGTAATGGCGACCTTTGCCGCCAATATGGGCATTCGCGTGATTCGCATCGACGCCGAGGACCGCTTCCTGTCGGCCCTCAACGGTGAGGACGACCCGGAGAAAAAGCGCAAAATCATCGGCAATCTCTTCATCGACATTTTCGAAGAAGAGGCGGCCAAACTGACCAATGCCGACTGGCTGGCCCAGGGCACGATCTATCCCGATGTCATCGAATCCGCCGGTGGCAAGTCGGGCAAGGCCCATGTGATCAAGTCGCACCACAATGTCGGCGGCCTGCCCGAGCACATGAAACTCAAGCTGGTGGAGCCCCTGCGCGAACTCTTCAAGGACGAGGTGCGCCGCATCGGCGTCGAGCTGGGCCTGCCCGCCGACATGGTTCACCGCCACCCCTTCCCGGGTCCGGGCCTGGGCGTACGCATTCTGGGCGAGGTCAAAAAGACTTACGCCGACCTGCTGCGCCGGGCCGACGCGATTTTTATTGAGGAGCTGCGCCGCTGGGACTACTACGACAAGACCTCCCAGGCCTTTGCCGTGTTCCTGCCGGTCAAATCCGTGGGTGTGATGGGCGACGGTCGACGCTATGACTATGTGGTGGCTCTGCGGGCCGTGGAGACCATCGATTTTATGACCGCGCGCTGGGCGCACCTGTCCTACGACTTTCTCGAGGAAGTCTCGCGGCGCATTATCAACGAAGTGGATGGCATCAGCCGCGTGGTCTACGACATCAGCGGCAAGCCGCCGGCGACCATTGAGTGGGAGTAAATCGATATATGAAGTTTGAAGGCACCAAAGAGTACGTTTCCACCGACGATCTCACCATGGCGGTCAACGCCGCGATCACCCTGCAGCGCCCGCTGTTGATCAAGGGCGAGCCAGGTACCGGCAAGACCATGCTGGCCGAGCAGGTGGCTGAATCCATCGGCGCGCCCTTTTTGCAGTGGCACATCAAGTCCACCACCAAGGCCCAGCAGGGGCTCTACGAGTACGATGCGGTCTCGCGCCTGCGCGACTCCCAGCTCGGCGACGAGCGGGTTCACGACATTTCCAACTACATCGTCAAGGGCAAGCTGTGGGAGGCTTTTGAGTCCGAAGTGCCGGTGGTGCTGTTGATCGACGAGGTCGACAAGGCCGATATCGAGTTTCCCAATGATTTGCTCACCGAGTTGGACAAGATGTCCTTCTATTGTTACGAAACCCAGGAAACGATCGTGGCCAAACATCGCCCGATCATCATTATTACCAGTAACAACGAGAAGGAGCTGCCCGACGCCTTCCTGCGCCGCTGTTTCTTTCACTACATCCAGTTTCCCGACCGCGAGACCATGGAGCAGATCATTGCCGTCCACTACCCGGACATCAAGCAGGATCTGATGCGCGAGGCCCTGGAAATCTTTTTTGAAATTCGCGATGTCCCCGGCATCAAGAAAAAGCCCTCTACCTCCGAGTTGATCGACTGGCTCAAACTGCTTTCAGCTGAAGACATCCCTCTCGATGTGCTTCAGGGGCGCGACAATCGCTCGGCGATTCCGGCCCTCCACGGAGCTCTGCTGAAAAACGAGCAGGATGTTCACCTGTTTGAACGCCTGGCGTTTATGCACCGCAGGGGCAGCTAGTGCTCAGCCGCGCCGCCTGGTCTGTGCTCGAGCAATCGCCGCTGCTCTCCGGACTAGATGAGGCGGACCGGGAGGAACTGCTCAAAAGCAGTGAAGTGGTGGATATTGAACGCGACACACCGCTCTTCGAGCGCGAACAGGAGGCGACGCATCTCTACTGGGTGGTGAGTGGCTGGGTCAAGGTCTACCGGACTACGGCCGAGGGCGAGGAAACCGTTATTCATACGGTTGGCCCCGGTGAGAGTTTTGCCGAACCTGCGGCACTGGGTCTCGGCTTCTATCCGGCCTCGGCCGTCGGCGCCTGTGAAGGCCGCGTTGTGCGGATTCCGACCCGGGCTTATCGGACACTGCTGTTGAACAAGCCCGAAAAAGCATTGGCCGTTATCGGCCGCTTCTCCCAACGCCTGCGCCAGATGGTCAATGAGCGAGAGCAAATCCAGTCGAACAGCACGGCCCAGCGCTTGGCGCGATTCCTGCTGGAACACAGTGGCAGTGGAAAAGCCCCCGGCCAGTCCTTTGCCCTGCCGTATGACAAAACCCTGCTCGCCGCGCGTCTGGCAATGAAGCCCGAAAGTCTGTCGCGGGCTTTTGCCCGCCTTAGAGAGGAGGGTGTGAGTAGCCGCGGACAGTGGGTGACCATCGAAGATCGCGAGCGCCTGGCGGCGTTCGTCGGGCGCTAGCCTCCCTGGCGTGCCGGGCGCCAGAGTATTGCGGCGTAGCCCGTGGCAAACAGGGCAAACGCCCCTGACCAGAGTCCGCCAGCCAGTCCCATCAATGCCACTTCGCCCGTCAGTCCGGCTATTATCCTGACTGCACTGCCCAATATCACCAGCGCGTAGATCGCCACCTCCAGTCTACCGGCGGTCAGTGTGCGACCGCTGTGCCCCCGGGAGACCCGGGTCATCATGGCCAGTACCATGGTACCCATGGCGCCAGCGGTAAACGCGTGAATGACCAGTGAGCGGGGCAAGCTGAACCACTGACTGGCGCTGAAAAGCAGCAGGCCGATCGCCAGCCACAGATAACCCAGGTGAAGGCTCCACAACAACGGAACCCGCAGGGTTTGGGCGCCCCGCCAGTGGAGGCTGTTGCGAAGGATGAGCAGGGCCGAGAGCAGGGCGAGAACACTGTTGATGGCGGCGACGGCGCTGCTGGGGGCATAACCGTTGAGCGTATCGAGCACGGCTACTCCGGCGATACCCACCGCAGCCAGATGATCTACCCGGCCGGGCGCCGGTGGCATAAGTGGTTGTCCGATGTGCTGGCCGAGGCCGTTGGTGGTAAAGCCCGGCAGAATCCTGGCGCCAATCACGGCGATCAGCAGAACCACCAGCCAGACGGCGAGGCGATAGGCACCGGTGGACCATTCACCGGCTATCAGGAACAGGGTTTGAGCGCCTGCCAGCAGGGCCAGAATCGCCAGAATTTTGTAGTTGCGGCGATTGCGCCGGAGCACGATGGGGAAGCCCAGCGCGGCCAGGAGCGTGCCCATGAAAATCAGGTCAACAGCGGCCAGTTCGTGCCGCTCCAGAGTCAATGCGGCTACGCGCCCCGCCATCCAGGTGAGCCACAGGAGCAACAGCGGCCAGCCACTGACGGGGCGGGTGCCGGTCCACTTGGGGACAGCGGTGGTGGTGAAACCGGCAATGACCGCCATAATAACGCCAAACAGCATTTCGTGAATGTGCCAGCGAAACCAGCCCATGGGCGGGGTGTATTCAAATCCGCCGTAGAGTGCTAACAGCCACAGGGGCAAACTTATCGCTGCCAGCAGAGCGGCGGAGAAAAAGAAAGGGCGAAAGCCCAGGCTCAGTATGGCGATGCCGGGCTTTGACGGGCTTGGATGATCACTCAGGTTCATGGGCCCAGCTTAGCGGCGAATGGCCACTGCGCTCCTTGATGCAAATCAAAAGGCTCAACCGAGAATAGTCACGCCCAACCCCAGTGCGTAGAGGGAGATTGGCAGCCCCCAGGTTCTGGGAGCCTTTTCAATGGCATTGACGAGATAGCCCAGACAGACTCCGGCCACAAAATAGTGGGGCATGACATGCACGGTCGTCAGGTGATTGAGCTCGGGCGGAAAGTAGTAAAACAGGTATTGGCTGTAGAGAATCAGGATGATGCCGTTGCCGAAAAACTCGAAGGCGGGACCCTCAATGGAAGTGAAAAGGCCGATGATCAGCGGGTGGCGCTTGTTGGGCCAGCGGCTGTCCATCACCTGCTTGAACCAATAGATGTGCAGACCGTAGAAGGGCCACATGACAGCGCCGAGGTAGGTGCCATAGCCATGGTGGTTGGGGTTCATGCGGTATTCCCACAGGCGCCAGCCGAAGATTTCGGTGTGGCTGAAGCCGATGGCGGCTTCGAGGATCACCATGGCCAGATAGGTCACGCTCATGTAGAGCGCCACCGGGTAGGGCTCAACTTTGATTCGCTTGCCTGCACCCCAGCAGTAGAGCGGGTAGAACAGCGGAACGAGTATGGCAATGGGCGTGGCAACGCGCAGCAGGTTTTCCCAAATCATGGCGCAGCAATATACGGCGCCAGCCGTTTAAAGCAAGTGTCTTTGGTCACGATAGCGGGGCGCCATCGCCCGGGCAGTGTGCCTCAGGTATAATTCGGAACATGCTTGTGGATTTCTTTTTTACCCTGCGTCGCTATGAGGTCAAGACCTCCCTGCGCGAGTTGCTTGACCTGCTGGAGGCGCTGCAACAGCGTCTGGCTTTCTGCAGTGTCGAAGAGTTTTATCAATTGGCCCGGCTGATTCTGATCAAGGATGAGTCCGAGTACGACAAGTTCGATCGCGCCTTTGCCGATTACTTCGAGGGCGTCGAGTCGCTGACTTCCATCGAGGAGTTGATTGCCAACAAGCAAATCCCCGATGAGTGGCTGGCCAAGCTGGCGGAGAAGTTCCTCAGCGAAGAGGAGCGCAAGCAAATTGAATCGCTCGGCGGTTTTGAGGAACTGATGAAAACCCTGATGGAGCGGCTCAAGGAACAGCACGAGCGACACCAGGGCGGTAACAAATGGATCGGAACCGCCGGCACCTCGCCCTTTGGCGCCTACGGCTACAACCCCGAGGGCGTTCGCATAGGCCAGCACGAGTCGCGGCATCGCCGGGCTACCAAGGTTTGGGATCGCCGCGAGTTCAAGAATTTTGACGGCGATGTCGCCCTGGGTTCGCGCAACATCAAGGTGGCGCTCAAGCGTCTGCGCCGCTTTGCCCGGGAGGGCGCCGCCGACCAGCTCGATCTGGACGACACCATCCGCTCCACCGCGCGCAACGCCGGGCTCCTCGATTTGAAGATGGTGCCCGAGCGCCACAATGCCGTGAAGGTGTTGCTGTTTATGGATGTCGGCGGCTCCATGGACGATCACATCCGCATGGTCGAGGAGCTGTTCTCGGCCTGCCGCAGCGAGTTCAAGCACCTCGAGCACTTTTATTTTCACAACTGCGTCTACGAGACGGTTTGGAAGGACAACAATCGCCGCCACAGTGAGCGTATTCCTCTCGAGGATGTGCTGCATACCTTTGGCGAGGACTACAAACTGATTTTTGTCGGCGATGCCTCCATGAGTCCCTACGAAATCCTCTATCCCGGCGGCAGCGTCGAGCACTGGAACGATGTGGCCGGCTCCGTGTGGTTGGAGAAACTGCTCCGCCACTTCAAAAAGGCGGTTTGGCTGAACCCGGTGGAAGAGGGGGCCTGGGACTACACCCACTCCATCTCGATTATTCAGCAATTGGTGGACGGGCAGATGTACCCGCTGACCATCAGCGGCCTCGATGAGGCCATGCAGAGCCTGCTGTGAGCATCGACGAACACTACATGGCAATGGCCCTGGAGCAGGCGCAGCTGGCGGCGGGCCAAGACGAAGTGCCGGTGGGCGCGGTGCTGGTGCACGGCGACGAGGTCATCGCCCGGGCTTTCAATCGGCCCATTGGTGCTTGCGACCCCACGGCCCACGCCGAGATCACCGCCCTTCGCGAGGGCGGCCGGGCGCTGGGCAACTACCGCCTTGTCGACTGCACGCTCTATGTCACCCTGGAACCCTGCGCAATGTGTGTCGGTGCGATCCTTCACGCTCGCCTGTCGCGCCTGGTCTACGCCGCCAGCGAACCCAAGACGGGTGCCGTGACTTCGGCTTTCCAGTTGCTCGGCGACGAGCGCCAGTTTCACCGCCTGGCAGTGGCGTCGGGTGTTTGCGAAGCCGAGTCACGCGAGCTCATTCAGTCCTTTTTTCGCCGTCGCCGCGAGGAAAAACGCACAAGCCGGGGTTAATGCGTCTGCCGCTGTGCTATACAGTGGGGGAACCAACAGGAGATTAACCAAATGGCCGAATCCACCAATCGCATTATCCTCGTTATCCTCGCCTTGCTGCTGCCGCCACTGGGCGTGTTTATCCAGAAGGGAGCCGGCAAGGATCTCGCAATAAATATTTTGCTGTGTCTGCTGGCCTGGTTGCCCGGGGTTATCCACGCGCTATGGCTGGCGCTCAAGTAGCACCAGTCTCGCTCAGAGCTCTACGCACTTCGCGCTTTAGAAGGGGCAATACTTCGGCTTCAAACCAGAGGTTTTTGGACAGCCAGCGGTTGTTTCTGGGCGAGGGGTGGGGCAGGGCGAGGTAACCTGACCCCAGGTGGCGGGGCCACTGTTTCACGGTCTCTGTTAGGGTCTTCGGTTTGTCCTTCAGGTAATAGCGTTGGGCGTATTGGCCAATCAGCAGGGTCAGACGAATGTCGGGCATGGCTTCCAAAAGCGGACCGTGCCACAGGGGCGCGCACTCGGGTCTCGGTGGCTTGTCGCCTGAGCCTCCGGTGCCGGGATAGCAAAATCCCATGGGAACGATGGCAAATTGACGACTGTCGTAGAAATCCTCAGGGCGCACACCCAGCCATTGCCGAAGTCGTTGGCCACTGGGGTCATCCCAGGGAACGCCGGAAGTGTGGACGCGCCTGCCCGGTGCCTGCCCTATCACCAGTACTTTTGCGTCTTCGCCGGCATGCAATACCGGGTGCGGTCTTTCCGGCAGGTGTTTCTCGCAATGGCGACAGGCTCTCGCCCTTGCCAGCAGGTAATCCAGGTCGCTCATGGGTCTCCGGGGCTCAGTTAAAACCAGTGTGTATACTGCCAGTGTAATGGAATCTGAACTGCCCCCCATCGCCGTCTTTTTTGACATCCCCCGTTCAGGGCAGGGTCTGGCGCGAACTCTGTGTGACGACCTGTTCGACGCGGTGGGCTGGTACGCCTGTGATCAGCTGGAGGAGGCCGATTTTGTGTTTTCTTCCGGGGCACCGAAGGGGGTTGAAGGGCAACTGTTGCTGGACTGGCCACCGGTGTCAGAGCAAGGCCAATACGCCGCGCTGAGTCGTGAATTGACCCGTCGCTTGTGGCTCGGGGACGAAGCCGTCGCGCTGATATGGCGACGGGCCATGCAGGTGGTTGGCCCCGAGTCTTCAGACCTGGAGATACAGTCCGCAGTGTCCGGGTCCCGGGCCTGGGTTTACCGTGCACGCAGTCGCTCTCTCGGGTGCTCCGTTGTGGCCAAGGCCCAGCCACAGGGGGCTGAGCTCTTGCGCCGCGAGGGCAGGGTGATGGAGATGCTGCCGCCCGCTGTGGCGCCGCAATTTTATCGCTGTATCCGTTGGCGGGGGCAGCCACTGTTGCTGATGGAGGATTGTGGAAGTGGCCACTTTTCCCGGCTGGAGCGCATTCCGGGTCAGGCTTCCATTCCAGCAGATTCACTGCGCGCCCTGTTGGCCACAATCGAAAAAGTGCATGCGGCGGGCTGGGTCCACGGCGATATCAAACCCGAGCACATCCTCTTTCCCGGGCCCGACCGGGCCGTACTGATTGACTGGGGCCTGGCCGAGGGCGGCGGTCTCAAGTCGGCCTCACCGGCGGGCAGATGGTCGGGCACACCACTGTATATGGCGCCGGAGCGGTTTTCCGGCGCGCCGCCGTCCGTGGCCAGCGACCTCTATTCCCTGGCTGTTGTTCTGATTGAGTCGTTGCTGGGCGGTTTTCCTCCCGACTGGCTCGACCTGCCGGTGTCGGAATTGCGCACATCGGTTTTGTCCCGCTGGCGGGCCGGCCCGATGGTGGATACCCCATTTTTTGATGGCCTCCTGGCACTGGCAGACATGGCACCCGGTCGCCGCACCGATGGCTTCGAGGCATTAAAATCCCTGTGTCATTCAGCCTCTTTGCTGGCCGATCTCGACATTTAACATGCAATTGTGGCCGTTTTGTGTAAAGTTCGTTTAAATCAGTTGATTTGCATTTCCCTTGTCTATAAAGTGAGCTTCGCTTGCATTTAAATCACCTAACAGGGGGAAGATCATGTCTTATCAAACCATTTCCAGGGAAGGCCGGCGCTGGCTGCTGTCTGTCATGGCTGTTTGTCTGGGGCTGTTCAGTAGCTCGCTGATGGCCCAGGGCGGTGAGCCGGCGGAGGAAGAGCCGGCCCCGGTTGACGGCACAGAGGATGTCATTTTCGTGGGTAACAACTGGGAGGGGACGATCGATGTAATAGACGCCGAGAGCTATCAGCGCATCGGTCGCATCAACGGCATTCCCGACAAGCGTAAGCGAATGCTGGAAATTTCCATCAACCCGGTCCATCTGGTCTTTTTCCAGGCCATTCGTCAACTGATTGGCGAGGGCAATGACCAGTATGTAGACGATATGTACAGCACCCGTGACGGTCGCCTGTTGATTGTCTCGCGTCCCAGCTTTGCCGATGTCGTGGCCATTGACATTCAATCGGGTGAGATTGAGTGGCGCTTTGAAGTGGAGGGCTACCGCTCCGACCATATGGCCTTGTCGCCCGATGGTACCCAGGTTGCCGTATCCGCTTCGACGGGCTCAGTGGTTCATATCCTCGATGTGGAAACCGGTGAGGAACTGGGTCAATTCGATTCGGGCAACTCGCCCCACGAGAATGTGTATTCCGAGGACGGATCGAAGTTGTACCACGCCAGTATCGGACATGTGTTCCTGCCGCTGGATCGCGGATCGCTCAACGATCTCAAGGGCGACCGCCGTTTCAAAGTGGTGGACACGGCCACCTGGGAGACCATCGAAGAGTTCGATTTTTCGACCAAACTGGAAGCCGCCAACCTTGGCCACCTGAGCCCGGCGATTCGGCCCATGGCCCACACTGCTGACGAAAGCCTGTTTTACTTCCAGCTGTCATTCCTTCACGGCTTTGTCGAGTACGACATGGATGAGGGCGTAGTGACGCGCAAGACCGACCTGCCGAACCTGGTACCTGACATGCCGGTTGAGCAGTATGTCAATGACTCTGCCCACCACGGTATCGCCATGAGCGGGGATGACAGCACGCTGTGTGTTGCCGGCACCATGAGTGACTATGTGGCTCTGGTGGACCGCGAAACCTTCGATTACAAATTGTTGGAGGGGCTTGGCGAGAAACCCTACTGGGTGACCACCGACGAGTCTGGCGACCATTGCTACATCTCCTGGAGCGGTACTGATCAGATGTCTGTGATCTCCTATGCCGAGCAGCGGGAAGTGGCCCGTGTCTCCGTTGGCGATCATCCCCAGCGCGTACGCGAGGGCCAGGTGCCCAGTGGCTGGACGACCTTCTGATCAAACCTCGTCTTTAACGCCAAAGCGACGCCCGGCACTGCCGGGCGTTTTTTTATTGTGGATAACCCGGCTTTTTATTGCCCTGGCAATTTACACGGAGGCCCCTTCTGGCGTAAAATTCCGTTCCAGATTGAGGAAGTTAAACGGGAACGAGTCGCGCGCTCTTCCCGTTTTTCATGCCCGTATTAAGCGCTCGCCAGGGGTGATTCCCGGGGCAAATCTGGAAGGGGCCAAGGCCCCGCTCCCAGCGACTGTTGGAGGTTCGCTTGACCACACCCGCCTTGCTCGTTCTTGAAGATGGTAGTCTCTTTCGCGGCCTGTCGATTGGTGCCGACGGAGATACCGTCGGTGAAGTGGTGTTTAACACCGCCATGACCGGTTACCAGGAGATCCTGACCGATCCCTCCTACGCCCGTCAGATTGTCACCTTGACCTACCCACATATCGGTAATGTCGGCGTCAATGCCGAGGATGAGGAGTCGCCGACTGTTCAGGCCGCCGGCCTGGTCATACGCGATCTCCCCATGTTGGCCAGCAGCTGGCGCCTGAGTGAGCCGCTCCCCGACTACCTCAAGCGTCACGGGATTGTGGCCATCGCCGACATCGACACCCGTCGTTTGACCCGCCTGTTGCGCGACAAGGGAGCCCAGAACGGCTGTATTGTCACCGGTGATGTCTCCGATGCGGAGGCACTGAAAAAAGCCAAAGCGTTCCCGGGGCTTAAGGGCATGGACCTGGCGAAAGAGGTGACCGTCAAAGCTCCCTACACCTGGCGCGAGGGCACCTGGGTGCTGGGTGAGGGCCATACCGACCGCAGCGGCGAATCCCGGTTCTCGGTGGTGGCCTACGATTTTGGCGTCAAGCGGAATATCCTGCGCATGCTGGCTGATCGCGGTTGCGAACTGACCGTTGTGTCGGCGACCACCCCCGCCAGTGAAGTATTGGCCATGAAGCCCGACGGTGTGTTTCTCTCCAATGGCCCGGGAGATCCGGAGCCCTGTGACTACGCTATCGAGGCGATCGGTGAGATTCTAAAAGCCGAGGTGCCGGTGTTCGGGATTTGTCTGGGTCACCAGCTGCTGGGGCTGGCCTCGGGCGCCCGGTCCGTGAAAATGAAGTTCGGTCATCACGGCGCCAACCACCCGGTTCAGGACATCGAAACCGGTGAGGTCATGATTTCCAGCCAGAACCACGGTTTTGCCATTGAAGAGAGCAGCTTGCCAGACTGTGTGCGGGCGACGCACCGCTCACTGTTCGACGCCAGCTTGCAGGGCATCGAGCGCACGGACCGGCCCGCGTTCAGTTTTCAGGGGCACCCGGAGGCCAGTCCCGGCCCCCACGATGTGGCGCCACTTTTCGACCGTTTTATCAAAATGATGAACGCCAACGCCTAACCGAATGATGACAGGGGCCCGCCTGGCGGGTCACACAATAGCCGAAGACAACTATGCCCAAGAGAAACGATATAAACAGCATCCTGATTATTGGCGCGGGACCGATTGTGATCGGCCAGGCCTGCGAGTTCGACTACTCCGGTGCCCAGGCCTGCAAGGCGCTGAGGGAAGAGGGCTACCGGGTGATCCTGGTCAACTCCAACCCGGCGACGATCATGACCGATCCCGAGATGGCCGATGCCACCTATATCGAGCCCATTCACTGGCGCAACATTGAGCAGATTATTGCAGAGGAAAGGCCGGACGCCCTGTTGCCCACCATGGGCGGTCAGACGGCTTTGAATGCGGCACTGGACCTCGATCGCCACGGAGTACTGGAAAAGTACGGCGTGGAAATGATCGGCGCCTCCAAGGTGGCCATCGACACCGCCGAGGACCGGGACAAGTTCCGCCGGGCGATGGACGAGATTGGCCTCGATTCCACCCGCGCCTTCATGGCCACCAGTATGGCAGAGGCCGAAGAGGCACTGGACAAGATTGGTTTCCCCATCATTATCCGTCCTTCTTTTACCATGGGCGGAAGCGGTGGTGGCATCGCCTACAATCGCGAAGAGTTTACCGATATTGTGCGCCACGGCCTGGAGTTGTCGCCGGTCACCGAGATCCAGCTCGAGGAGTCGATTCTCGGCTGGAAGGAATACGAGATGGAAGTCGTGCGCGACCGCGCCGACAATTGCATTATCATCTGTTCGATCGAAAACCTTGACCCCATGGGGGTCCATACGGGTGACTCGATTACCGTGGCTCCGGCCCAGACGCTGACGGACAAGGAATACCAGATCATGCGCGACGCCTCCCTGGCGGTCCTGCGCAGAATCGGGGTCGAGACCGGTGGCTCCAATGTCCAGTTTGCGGTCAACCCCGACGACGGCCGCCTGATTATTATCGAAATGAACCCGCGGGTATCGCGTTCCTCGGCGCTGGCCTCCAAGGCCACCGGCTTCCCCATCGCCAAGGTGGCCGCCAAGCTGGCGGTGGGCTACACCCTGGACGAGCTTCAGAACGAAATCACGGGCGGGGCGACGCCGGCCTCCTTTGAGCCGACCATCGACTATGTGGTCACCAAGGTGCCGCGCTTTGCCTTTGAAAAATTCCCCGCCGCCGACGACCGCCTGACCACCCAGATGAAGTCTGTGGGCGAGGTGATGGCGATTGGCCGCAACCAGCAAGAGTCGTTGCAAAAGGCCCTGCGCGGCCTGGAAATCGGCATGGACGGGTTCAACCCCGTATTTCCGGAGGGCATCTCCGAGGATGACGCCAGGGCGGCGATTGAGCGGGAACTGCGTCAGCCCAGAGCCTATCGCCTGTGGTACATCGCCGAAGCCTACCGTCGCGGCTACAGCACCGAAGAGGTCTTTGAACTGACCAAAATTGACCGCTGGTTCCTGGTTCAGATCGAGGGCCTGATCGCCGAAGAGAAAGCGGTTGCCGAGGGCGGTATGCCGGCCATCGACCGGGATCGTCTCTACGCCCTCAAGCGAAAAGGTTTTGCCGACGCGCGTATTGCCCAGTTGCTCGGCGTCGAGGAATCGGTGGTCCGGCAACTGCGTCACTCCCACGAGCTTCGTCCGGTCTTCAAGCGCGTCGACACCTGCGCTGCCGAGTTTGCCACCAGCACGGCCTATATGTACTCGAGCTACGACGAGGAGTGCGAGGCCGAGGTAACCGATCGCAAGAAGATCGTCGTCCTCGGTGGTGGCCCCAACCGCATCGGTCAGGGTATCGAGTTTGACTACTGTTGTGTCCACGCCGCCTTTGCCCTGAGTGACGACGGTTATGAGACGATCATGGTCAACTGTAACCCGGAGACCGTTTCCACGGATTACGACACATCGGATCGTTTGTATTTCGAGCCGCTGACTCTGGAAAATGTCCTGGACATTATCGAGATTGAGAAGCCGGTGGGCGTGATTGTCCAGTACGGCGGTCAGACACCACTCAAACTGGCCCGTGACCTCGAGGCTGCGGGTGTCCCGGTTATCGGCACTTCGCCAGACTCCATCGACCTGGCCGAGGACCGGGAGCGCTTCCAGGCCATGCTCAACAAGCTGGGTCTCAAACAACCGCCCAACCGCACTGCCCGCAATCCCGATGAGGCCATTGACCTCGCCGATGAGATTGGCTACCCGCTGGTGGTTCGGCCCTCCTATGTTCTGGGTGGTCGCGCCATGGAGATCGTCTCCGATCGCGAGGACCTTAATCGCTATATGACCGAGGCCGTCAGTGTGTCCAACGACTCGCCGGTGCTTCTCGACCGCTTCCTCAATGACGCGATTGAGGTCGATGTCGACGCCATCTGCGACGCCGAGGGCAATGTACTGATTGGCGGCGTTATGGAGCATATTGAGGAGGCCGGTGTTCACTCGGGTGATTCCGCCTGTTCCCTGCCACCCTACACGCTCAGTCAGGCGCTTCAGGACGAACTTCGCCATCAGGTCGCACAGATGGGCCGGGAGCTGAATGTCGTGGGCTTGATGAACACCCAGTTTGCCATCCAGGGTGACAACATCTTTGTTCTCGAAGTGAATCCGCGCGCCTCCCGGACTGTGCCGTTTGTGTCCAAGGCCTGTGGCTTGCCCCTGGCTAAAATTGCAGCCCGCTGCATGGCCGGCATGTCTCTGGATGAGCAGGGCGCCTATCAGGAAGTCGTGCCGACGCATTACTCGGTCAAGGAGTCGGTTTTTCCCTTTATCAAGTTCCCCGGTGTCGATGCCCTGCTGGGCCCCGAAATGAAATCGACCGGCGAAGTGATGGGCGTGGGTACCAGTTTTGGTGAGGCCTTTGCCAAATCGCAACTGGCCGCCGGCGTGGTTCTGCCTTCCAGTGGTCGAGCCTTCGTCTCTGTCAGGGAACAGGACAAGCCCGGGGCTATTGAAGTCGCCCGCCAGCTTGTCGAGAAAGGCTTTGAAGTCGTGGCGACCGGCGGAACGGCAAAAGTGCTTTCCGGGGCCGACATCGCTGTGACAACGGTCAACAAGGTCACCCAGGGTCGTCCGCATATTGTCGACATGATCAAGAACGGCGAAATCGATCTGGTGGTGAATACCACTGAGGGCAAGCAGTCGATCAAGGATTCCTATACGATTCGCCGTGAAGCCATGCACCAAAAGGTCAGCACCTTCACTACGCTGTCCGGAGCCAGGGCGATGTGTATGGCACTCGACCATATCGACAATCGCGATGTGAATCGCCTGCAACAATTAAACGGGGAGTAAGTCATGAGCGATAAAGTGCCAATGACAAAAGAGGGCGTAGAAGCTCTGCGCAGTGAGTTGACGCAACTCAAATCCAAAGAGCGGCCCGAGATTATTCAAGCGATTGCCGAGGCTCGCGAGCACGGCGACCTGAAGGAGAACGCCGAGTACCACGCCGCCCGTGAGCGGCAGGGGTTTATCGAGGGGCGAATCAAGGACATTGAGGGCAAGCTGTCTTACGCCCAGGTGATCGATGTCGCCACCGTCCCCAAAAATGGCAAGGTCGTATTCGGCGTTACCGTGGATCTTTGCGATGTCGACACAGACGAGGAAAAAACCTACAAAATTGTCGGCGAGGACGAAGCCGATATTCAGGCCGGCAAACTCTCTTTTACCTCACCGGTGGCTCGCGCCTTGATCGGTCATGAGGAAGGCGAGACGGTCGTAGTGAAAACCCCGGGTGGGGACCACGAGTACGAGATACTTGAAGTTCGCTACGAGTAGGCCGTCAGCTGACCAGCATCCAGTAGCGGAAAATCGTGTAAAGAATCAGAAGGCCCGTGCCGATCAAGAGTAATCGCACGGGCTTTTTGCAATGTTTTTTGATGGCTGCCTGCCCCTTGAGCAAGTCACTGGCCTTGAACCGAATCAGGGCCTCTTCCAGGCGGTTGGCCTGATCCGCCTTGTGCAACAGGTCGATGAATTCCTCGGGAAAGTACTCACAGGCTTTGACCGCATCGGCAAAGGGGTCCCGCCGCTGCATGCGCATGGGAATGACATGCAGGCTTTGCTGAATGGTCGGGTTGATCAGCTGGGTGGCCGCCTCACTGACAGCCTCTCGCCAACTGTATCCACAATTGCGAAGGATTCCGCAGTACTCCAGAAAGGTGCTCATTTCGCTGCGAGCGTGGCGTGGGCCAATGGCCGGCAACAGCAAAATGCGCTTGGGCAGTGCCAGCGACATGGAGAGTTTTGAGCCGAATACTTTGCGCGGGTGTTCAAGGGCCCAGGCGAGAGCAATGACCAGGGCGATGGGAACAATGACGATCCCAATGTACTGCAGGGAGCTGATATTGGAAAACATAAGGTCCGGCATCGGGGCCAGCATGATGGCCACCATAAAGGCCAGCCCATAGGGCCAGAGATAGCCGAGATGGGTGAGGTTCTTTTTGCGTATTTCGTAGTAGTTGCTGAAGCCGAAGAATGCCGCGCCCAGCCGGTTCTGTTCTACAGCGCGATACAGTGCGCGCGACTCCAGTGGCGTGAACAGGCCAACTTCCATGCCGGCGACGGCCATGGAGTGGCCTTTTTTAACCAAAAGCGCCGCTTGTGTGGCCACTTCCTTGGCATCACCCGCGCTGTTTTTGGCCGCCTGATAAAACAGCTTCTCTACCGGAACCTTGTCCTGGCATGCGCGCGTGAGCAGGTCGAATAACTCGCGCTTTGTCTCGTGATGAATCATTGCCCACCCAATGCTTGGTCGTCACCGGCCAAAAGCCGCTGCGATGGTTTATTGTTCTCAAGTGGTGAAGCTATACGATTTCAGGGGCGATTGCCAGTGGCTCAGGCGGTCGGTTTTTCCGGCAGGTGCAATGCGCGTTCACTGCGCGCGACAATACAGCTGACGGTGGCGTCGCCACTGACATTCACAGCGGTTCTCAACATGTCGAGCAAGCGATCCACGCCAATAATCAGAGCGATACCCTCAACGGGCAGACCGACTTGTTGCAACACCATGGCCAGGGTGATCAAGCCGACACTGGGAATGCCGGCGGTGCCGATGGAGGCCAGTGTGGCGGTCAGCACGACAGTCAGCAACTGGCCGGTAGTCAGGTCGATGCCGTAGACGCCGGCGATAAAAACCGTCGCTACGCCCTGCATGATGGCAGTTCCGTCCATGTTGATGGTGGCGCCCAGCGGCACGGTAAAAGAGGCGATATTGCTCTCGACGCCGAGTCGTTGCTCAAGCGTTTTCAGGGTGACCGGGATGGTGGCATTGCTGCTGGCAGTACTGAAGGCAAAACCGATGGTGGACATCATGTTTTTCAGTACCATCCAGGGATTGAGCCTGGCAAGCAGCTGCAAGAGCAAACCGTAGCTGACAAAAAAGTGCAGAAGCAGGGCGGCGATGACTGTGACGAAATAGGCCGCCAGCTGGAAGATGACATCAAAGCCCTCACTGGCAAAGGTGACCGTAATCAGGCAAAAGACACCCACTGGTGCGGTGGCCATGATCAGGTTGACCATCTCCATCATTACGCCGTTGGCGCTGGCGAAAAAATGTTGCATGTGTTCACCCGCACGCCCGAGCTTGAGCAGCGCCAGCCCGAAAATGATGGCAAATACGATGATCTGCAGCATGTTCCCGTCTGCCATGGCGGCAACGGGGTTGCTGGGAATGATTTGACCGATAACCTGGGCGATGGACGGTGCTTCTCCTGGATCGAAGGCCTCCACTTTTTCAGGCGCCTGGCCGGCGCCAGGCTGAACGAGAGTGGCCAGCCCCAGGGCAATGGTGATGGCGATGGCGGTGGTGCCGAGGTACAGGGCGATGGTTTTGCCGCCAATGCGGCCGAGCTTGCTGATTTCGCCGAGCGCTGTGACACCGTGCACCAGCGAGACAAATACCAGTGGAACAACGATCATTTTCAGGGCGGATACAAAGAGCCCGCCGACGGTGTCGAGAAAACGGTCGACGACGATGGTCTGCAGCCAGTGCTCAGCGGGGGTAAAGGCGTTTAGCAGGCCGCCGAGGGTGGCGCCAATGGCCATGGCGAGGAAAATGGCAACGGTAAGTTGATGACCTTTGGCGCTCAATGTCAGTTCTCCGGATTGGCTGCTAGATTTTCGGGATTTCGACTTTGGGCTTTTCGGGGTTGCGCCTGAAAAGGACGACCATCTTGCCGATTGACTGGATGTGGGTCGCCTTCTGCCGCTGACAGATTTGCTCTACAATCGCTTCCCGGTCATCGCCTTCATTGATCTTGATCTTGATCAGCTCGTGAAAGCGCAGGGCGCCTTCAATCTCGTCGCTGACATTGTCGCTGAGACCGTTGGCGCCGATCATGACCACGGGTTTAAGGTCGTGGGCAAGCCCGCGCAAGTATTTGATTTGTTTGTTGCTCAATTGCATGGTGTCGGCAAAACCCCGGCAGTCGCCTGGAAAAAGGAAGGCATTCTAGCACCTGGGGACGACATCGGCTAAATCCCAATTCGAGGGTCTCATGGCGAGAAGCAAAAGCAGCCAGCGCTGGCTGAAAGAGCACTTTGACGACGAGTATGTCACCCGCGCCAAGCAGGAGGGCTATCGTTCGCGTGCCGTCTACAAACTTGAGGAAATAGACCGTAAGGCCCGCCTTTTGAGCCCCGGCCAGCGGGTGATCGACCTGGGCGCCGCCCCCGGGGGGTGGAGTCAGTATGTGGCCGGTATCGTCGGTGACAAGGGTACAGTCGTCGCCAGTGATATTTTGGCGATGGAGCCAGTGCCGGGTGTCGATTTTGTCGCCGGCGATTTTCGCGAAGAGAGCGTGCTCGCCGCTATTCTCGAGCGCTTTGGCGGTGAGCCTGCGGACCTTGTAATTTCCGATATGGCCCCCAATATGAGTGGTATGGACGCTGTGGATCAACCCCGGGCCATGTATCTTGTGGAACTTGCACTGGACCTGGCCCGTCGAACGCTTAGACCCGGGGGCAATTTTGTCTGCAAATTGTTTCAGGGTGAGGGCAGTGACGAATTTATTGCCGAACTCAAGCGGAGTTTTTCCTCGGTGGCGGTTCGCAAGCCCAAGGCGTCGCGCCCCAGAAGTCGTGAGGTTTACGCCTTGTGCCGCGGTTTCAGGGGCTGAAGCAGCCCGTTTTATCGCGTATAGTGTCATTTATATTCATTCCGTTTCGGGCGGTCACCGTGGCCGTCTGTCGGTATCTGAGAGGCCGAAAAGTTGAACGAATTAGTCAAAAATATCCTCCTTTGGGTGGTCATCGTCGCCGTTATTCTGGCGGTGGTCGACAGCTTCAATGGCGCACAGCGCACCACCCAGGAGCTGCAGTACTCTGAATTTCTGACTCTGGTAGAGCGCGGTGATGTCTCTGAAGTGACCTTTGCCGGGCGCCAGGTCAAGGGTTTGCGCGACAATGGCGAGACCTTTACCACCTACAACCCGGAGACCAGTAATTCGGCCCTGATTGGCGATTTGATGGAAAACAATGTGGCCATCAAGGGTACCGAGCCCGAGGGCCGGGGCTTTATGACCCAGCTCTTTATCAGCTCCTTCCCCATTTTGCTGCTGATCGGTGTGTGGATTTATTTCATGCGCCAAATGCAGGGTGGCAAGGGCGGTGGCGGCGCCATGTCCTTCGGCAAGAGCAAGGCCAAGATGCTCAATGAGGATCAGGTCAAGGTCGGTTTCGCCGATGTTGCCGGCTGCGAGGAGGCCAAAGAGGATGTGGTTGAGCTGGTCGATTTCCTTCGCGACCCCGGCAAGTTTCAGCGTCTGGGCGGCCAGATTCCCCGCGGTGTGTTGATGGTAGGCCCTCCGGGCACCGGTAAAACCCTGTTGGCCCGCGCTATCGCCGGTGAGGCCAAGGTGCCTTTCTTCTCCATTTCCGGTTCCGACTTTGTCGAGATGTTCGTTGGCGTGGGCGCCTCTCGCGTGCGCGACATGTTTGAGCAGGCCAAGAAGCACGCCCCCTGCATTATCTTTATCGATGAAATCGATGCCGTGGGACGGCAGCGCGGTGCCGGTCTCGGTGGCGGTCACGATGAACGCGAGCAGACACTTAACCAGCTATTGGTGGAAATGGACGGTTTCGAGGGCAATGAAGGGGTGATTATTATCGCCGCCACCAACCGCCCGGATGTACTCGACCCGGCTCTGCTTCGCCCCGGCCGCTTTGACCGCCAGGTTGTGGTTGGCCTGCCGGATCTCAGGGGCCGTGAGCAAATTCTCAAGGTGCACCTGAAAAAAGTACCGGCCAGCGACGATCTCGATGCACGGGTGATTGCCCGTGGCACACCGGGTTTTTCCGGTGCCGATCTGGCCAACCTGGTCAATGAGGCAGCTCTGTTTGCCGCTCGTGGCAACAAGCGGGTGGTTTCCATGGAGGATATGGAAAGGGCCAAGGACAAGATCATGATGGGTGCCGAGCGCCGCTCCATGGCGATGTCCGAGGATGAAAAGAAACTGACGGCCTACCACGAGGCCGGACACGCCATTGTCGGTCGTCTGGTTCCCGAGCACGACCCGGTTTACAAGGTCAGCATCGTGCCTCGCGGCCGGGCACTCGGTGTAACGATGTTTTTGCCCGAAGAGGACCGCTACAGCTATTCCAAGTGCCGCCTCGAGAGCCAGATTTCCAGCCTCTTTGGCGGGCGTCTGGCCGAGGAAATTATCTTCGGCAAGAACGCGGTGACAACAGGTGCTTCCAACGACATTGAGCGCGCCACGGATATTGCCAGAAATATGGTCACCAAGTGGGGCCTGTCCGACAAAATGGGCCCGCTCTCCTACTCGGAGGACGAGGGGGAAGTGTTCCTTGGCCGCAGCGTTACCCAGACCCAGCAGGTGTCCGGAGAAACGGCAAAGCTGATTGATCAGGAAGTGCGCAAGATCATCGACGACAATTACGACCGGGCCCAGAGTCTGCTGACTGAGAACCTGGACAAGTTGCACGCCATGGCCGATGCGCTGGTCAAGTATGAGACCATCGACAAGGTTCAGATCGATGCCATTATGGAGGGTCGCGAGCCCGGTCCCCCCTCTGACTGGTGGGACAGTGGCACAATAATGGCAATGGTGGTGGCGGTGCCGGCGCGACGGTGACGGACAGTGATCCGGCCCCGGTCGATCCCGGCGATTCCGCGCACCAGCCGCACTAACCGCTATCAAAGGGCCGCTTGTTCAAGCGGCCCCCTTTTTTGCCTGTTGCCATGAAGTTCAAAGACACAGAACTCACTTTTGACAGACCCAGAATCATGGGTGTTCTCAATATCACGCCCGACTCGTTTTCCGACGGCGGTCGCTGGTATCGGGACCATGATCGCGCTTTGCTTCAAGTCGAGCAAATGCTCCGAGATGGTGCGGATATCATTGATATAGGGGGTGAGTCCACTCGCCCTGGCGCCGAGCCGGTGAACGCCGGCGAGGAGCTCGAGCGGGTCATTCCCCTGGTGGAAGCCGTGGCTTCGCGCTTCGATTGCGTGATATCCGTGGACACCTCGAAACCCGAAGTGATGGCCGAGAGCGTGCGATCGGGAGCCGGGCTGATCAATGATGTGCGCGCACTGCGAGAGGAGGGGGCGCTGGAGACGGCGGCAGCGCTCGATGTGCCCGTGTGTCTGATGCACATGCAGGGACAACCCCGCAGCATGCAGGCCAACCCCGAGTACGCCGATGTGGTGGCCGATGTGATCGATTTTCTGGCCCGGCGGCGAGCGGCTTGTCTCGACGCGGGCATCGGCGACGACCGGCTGATTCTGGACCCAGGCTTTGGTTTTGGCAAAACACTGCACCACAACTGCCGCCTGTTTGCCCATTTGCCTACCCTGGTGGCCGAGGGCTTGCCAGTGCTGGTCGGCGTGTCGCGTAAGCGAATGATTGGTGAATTGACGGGGCAGGATGTGGATCATCGGGTCGTGGGCAGCTCGGTGGCTGCCGGTTTGGCCGCTGCCTGCGGTGCGCATATACTGCGCGTTCACGATGTTTCAGCCACCAGGGATGCCATTGCCGTATCTCTGGCACTCACACGGGGAGAGCCGACTTTTGAAGCGTAAATATTTTGGCACGGATGGTATTCGGGGTCGGGTCGGCACACCGCAGATGTCGGCGGATTTTGTCCTCAAATTGGGTTGGGCCGCCGGACGGGTACTGGCCAGCGACAATGGCAGCCAGGTCCTGATTGGCAAGGACACCCGCATCTCCGGGTACATGTTCGAATCGGCGCTGGAAGCGGGCCTGTCGGCTGCAGGTGTCGATACGCGGATGCTCGGTCCCCTTCCAACACCGGCGATTGCCTATTTAACCCAGACCCTGCGTTGCCAGGCAGGCATCGTCGTCTCGGCTTCACACAATCCCTACTACGACAACGGGATCAAGTTTCTCGGCCCCGATGGTGGCAAATTGCCGGATGAGCTCGAGGAGGCCATTGAAGCGGAACTGGAAAAGGAGCTGACGACCGTGGAGTCGGCAGCACTGGGCAAAGTGCGCAGGGTTACCGATGCCTCCGGTCGCTACATCGAGTTCTGCAAGAGCACCTTCCCGGGGCGAGCCAGTCTCAAGGGGCTGAAACTGGTTGTCGATTGTGCCCACGGCGCCAGCTATCTGACCGCGCCCTCGGTTTTTTCCGAACTCGGTGCCGAAGTGGTAGCCATCGGCGTTGAGCCCGATGGTGTCAATATCAACCTTGACTGTGGTGCCACAGCGCCCGAGGCGCTGAGCCGGGCGGTGGTGGAGCATGGTGCCGACGCAGGCATTGCCCTTGATGGCGATGGCGATCGGGTGATCATGGTCGATGCCGACGGGAGAATCCTGGATGGGGATGACATCATTTACCTGATTGCCATGCACCGACACAAGCTCGGCGCTCTGGAGGGCGGTGTCGTGGGCACACTGATGAGTAATCTGGGGCTCGAACTGGCCCTGAAAGAGCAGGGTGTGCCGTTTGCCCGGGCCAGGGTGGGCGACCGGTTTGTGATGCAACGGCTTCGCCGGGAAGCCTGGCAGTTGGGGGCCGAGCCCTCGGGCCATGTGATCTGCCTTCACGCCTCGCCCTCCGGGGACGGTATTGTTGCCGCCCTGCAGGTGTTGGCGGCCATGGTGGAGTCCGGTGACTCCCTGAGCCAACTGGGGTCAGGCCTGCAAAAATTGCCCCAGACAATGATCAATGTGCCAACGCCTGGCAGGGTGGATATTGATGACTACGCGAGTATCCAGGATGCGGTGTCCCAGACCGAGCTGGCACTGGGAGAGACTGGCCGCGTCCTGCTACGCCCCTCGGGCACCGAGCCGTTGGTCAGAGTGATGCTGGAGGGGCGCGATGCCAGGCAAATTGAAACCCTGTGTGAGTCTCTCGCCGGCGCCGTTGAAGACGCGCTGAAAAATGCCGGGCGGCATTGATTATTTAAAGCCGCACGGTTAATATGCGCTGCCTCTGACAGGGAGCGATGTAATGCGCAAACCATTGGTGGTCGGGAACTGGAAAATGAACGGTTCCCTGGCTGAGAACCGGAAGTGGGCAGAGGGCGTTTCGGGCACATCCAGAGCGGATGTTGCGGTTTGCCCTCCAGGTGTTTACCTGGCCCAGATGGTAGAGGTACTCGGCAAATCCGCGGTTGCAGTGGGCAGCCAGGATGTCAGCGAGTACGACCAGGGCGCCTATACCGGTGAGTCCAGCGCCGCAATGGTTCGCGATATTGGCGCGGAGTTCGCCATCGTCGGTCACTCGGAGCGAAGAAGCCTGTTTGGCGACACGGACCAGCGGGTTGCGGCGAAGTTTGCCGCCGCTGTCGCCGCGGGGCTAACCCCCATTCTGTGCGTTGGCGAGACCGATGCGGAGCGGGAGGCTGGCGAGACCGAGGTCGTGGTTCGTCGTCAGTTGCAGTGTGTCTTTGACCGCTGTAGCGATGAAGACTGGCGCAGTGCGGTTGTCGCCTACGAGCCGGTCTGGGCCATTGGCACGGGAAAGACGGCCACGCCGGAACAGGCTCAGGCCGTCCACAGTGCGATTCGCCAGATGCTGATTGAAGCGCTGGGCGAGGAGAGAGCAATCAAGACGCGGCTGTTGTATGGCGGCAGTGTCAAACCGGACAACGCCAGTGCGTTGTTCCAACAAGACGACATCGATGGCGGCCTGATCGGCGGAGCCTCGCTGAAAGCGGGAGACTTTATGGCCATTGTTGACGCGATAAAAGAGTAGATATATGCAAAGTGCATTGTTGGTAGTACATGTTTTGCTGAGCATCGGGCTGATTGGCCTGATCCTGATCCAGCACGGTAAAGGCGCAGATGCCGGTGCCGCTTTTGGCAGTGGCGCCTCGGGCACCGTATTCGGTGCCTCGGGGTCCGGCTCGTTTATGACCAAGTTGACTACCTGGGTGGCCGTGGCTTTTTTCGCCACCAGCCTGGGTCTGGCCTATATGGCCGCCAATGTCGGCGAGTCAGGAAGTGCTGTGGATCGCGTGATGCAGCAGCAAAATGCCAGTGAAGAATCACCGGCTGCGGAGGAATCCGCAACCGATGTGCCCGTCGCCCCGCAGAGTTCCGACTCCCAGGGCGATGTGCCCGCCGCCCCTGCCGAGTAGGGGTGGCAATCAGCCGAAGTGGTGGAATTGGTAGACACGCCATCTTGAGGGGGTGGTGAGCCTAGCTCGTGCCGGTTCGAGTCCGGCCTTCGGCACCATTTTTTAGTTATGATTCAATCACTTACGGTGATTTTGTCGTAATTTTGTCGTAGTTTGTTTTGGCAGGCGAGCAGGGCGTCCTTGTCCTTTCGCTCGCACTCGACCAGCTCGGAGAGGCTGCGGGTGACGCCCTGGTAGGTTTTGTCCGGGTAGCTGGCTGTGCAGTGCTCAAGGTAGTGGCTGGGGCACATGACGGCCTGTTTTTGGATGACGGGCTTACCGGGGCAGGCTGTCAATAACAGGCTGAGGCACAGGCAGGCCAAGGCATTGAGCGCTGGGTGTGTCATGGCGTTTGGCCTCCTTGAAGGCATTGTCGAGTTTGGTGAGCCGCTTCTCTGCGGCCGCTTTACTGGCTGCGGCGGCGGTGAGGGCGGCGTCGCGGGCGTCGAGCTCGAGCCGGTGGATGACCTGCTCGGCTTCCAGCTCGGCGGCTTTCTGCTCGAGCTGGGTTTCCAGCTGGCTGTTGGCCTGGATGAGCTTCGCGGTGGTGAAGGTGAGGGCGGCGATGATGGCGCCGCCGATCATGTAGATTTTCATGGTGGCTTCCTCTCTGCGAATTTGTCGGCGGCGTTGTTGCCGTAGTAGGCGCCGATGATGACCGCCCAGCACCAGCTGAGCGTCTGCGCCAGCTCGGTGAGCTCGGGGGGCACGGTGCCAAGGGCGGTGGCCAGACTGAGCAGCAGCAGGGCCGCCAGGCTGGTGTAGGCCATCCGTCGCCGGTGCTTCCAGTGGGTGTTTGGGTCGGGGTGTTGCATTAGTGGCTGCCCCAGCGAGCCGGGCCTTTGCTGCGGGTGTCGATGTGGGTGAAGTTGGGGTAGCGCCCAATGCTGGCCTGGGGCCAGCGCTCGGCCACATAATCGGCCACCTCTTTGGGGGTGGCGTTGGCGGCTACGATGTCGGCGGCGCGGCCTTTGAGGTGCTGGCTCTTTGATGATCCGCCCACGGCGCGGTTGTGGGTCTTGCAGCGGCATCCGCTGGTGACCTTGATGGCGCCGAATCGGTCGCGCACATCCTGGACGATGCGCAGCGTGAGGGCGTCGATGGTGTCGAAGCCACAGCCGCACTGGCAGGCGAACTCGGAGCGGTGAAAGTTGGCGCTGATTTTCATGGGGTCCCCCCTGGCAGGTTGTCGATAATGCCGCCGCCGATGCGGCCGAGAATTCCTACGATTTTGCTACTGGCCCAGAGTGCGGCGCATACGGCAATGGCGCCGACGACGGGGCGCACGATGTATTGGTGGCACCAGGCCATGCGCAGGCGCCAGCGTTGGCTCCACTCGTGGTCGGCCTGGTGCTGCTCTTCCGGGATCCGGCGTTTTTCTTCCAGCGTGGCGCGCAGGACGCGGACCAGGCGCTGCTCTTCCTCTGTCAGAATCAAATTGCCCTGGTCGTCCATCATGTGCCGGTTACCTCGTTGAGATAGTCGCGCAGGTTCTGGCGCTCGGTGGGGGTGAGGGCGCGGTCGATAACGCCGGCAAAGACCATTTTTCCAGTGAGATTGACTGATGCAGCGCCGGATATTGAGCCGACGGCGAAATCGCGATTACTGGTAGTCGCTCCAGTAAAGGTGTCGACGGTGAAGTTGTGCTCGGTGGTGTTGTGGATTAGCGCCTTCTCATCAGTGCCGCCGAAGGTGCCGTGCCGGGCAAAAACCGTATTCCAGTCAAAGTCACTATAGGAAGCATTGTCGTCCGTGGTGGCGGTGCTGGCCGGGTAGTAGTATTCCAGGTCTCCAGTGGTCTCTATCGCTAGATGGACGCCTCGGTCTGAGCTTGTGTGGTTGCAGTTCCCCATCAGGCCCATAGATGCGCCGGTGTTGTCCGGCTTTACGCCAATGAAAATCTCGCCGCCGTTGCTGGTTTGAAGGAAAAGGAAATAGTTGGTGCCAGTTGCCCCCGATCCTGGCACGACAAGGCGCTGGTCAGCGGTCTCTATCCAACCATCGCGCATCGTGATGCCGCCGCCGTTCGCTTCCAGGTGCTGCCCGTTGCCCGATTTGTCGGTGACGCCGAAAACGGCGCCAGCGATGGTGGCGGCGGTGGTTCGCCCGGTGTCGCTGTAGAGGGTGTCCTTGTCGTTGAAGTCCCAGAAGGCGCCTTCCTCGCCGCTGGCGAACAGGGGCGCCGGGTCGAAGGTGGTCTCTACAATCTTGATGCTAGCCGCGGCGCTCTCGGTGCCGCTGGTGTTGTAGGCGCGCACCAGTAACCAGGTGGCGGTGGGGGCCGGGTCGAAGGTGATTTTGTTGGTGCTGGCTGTGTTGCTCTTGAGCGCCGTGGGCGGGTTGATGATCAGGCCCGCGTCGTCGTCGGTGACGGGGGTGCCGCTGGCCCAGTCGTCGCTGCTGTTGGTGCGCACCAGGTAGCCGGCCAGGTCGCTCTCTGTGTTCGCGTCCCAGGTGAGTTTGTTGGCGCCGTCGTCCCACGCCAGGTTGGCGGGGGTGGCCGGGGGTGTGCTGTTGCCGGCGGCGGTGGTGCAGTCGGTTTCTACCCAGTCGGTGGGCAGGTGCTGGCTGTTGTCCTGGGGGATGGCGCGCACGCGCAGCTTGTAGTCCTGCCCGGCGGTGGCGTCCATGCGGGCGCTGTAGTTGTCGGCGTCGGGGCCCACAAAGGCCACGGCCTGCCAGGTGTTGGATTGGCTGCAGAGGCGCTCCTGCACCTCGAAGTGGGCGACGGTGTTTTGTGCCACGGTGGTGTCGGGCACGCTCCAGTGCACGCGCAGGCCGGCGATGAGGTCGCCGGTGACGGTCTGGCGCAGCTCATCGCTGCCGGTGGTCACGCTGTCGATGGTGATGGCCGCCGGCACGGGCTCCTTTTGCGGGGGTGGCCAGTTGGGGTCTACGGTGCCGCTGTTGGGGATGTATTGAAATGATGTCATCGCGGCCACGCTCACGGCGTCGGGGCCGTGGTGGTGGCCGGCGTCCCAGTAAAGGGCGTAGTTGGTGCCCGCTTCTGGTGGCTTGTAGCTGCGGCCGTTGGCGTGGTCCAGGATGCCGTAGATGGTGGCGCCCGGGGTGGCCGGTTCGGCTTCGCGCAGGTCCAGCACATCCAGCAGGCCCACGGTGTCGGGTAGCTCGAGCACTTCGGGGTATTGCGCCTGGACGGCGCTGCCCAGGTCCACCGCGGCAAAGGGGCCGTCCATGAGCCAGTAGACCGCGCCCGGGGCGCCGTTGGTGCCGTTGGCGCCCATGAGTACATTGTCGCCGTGGCTGGTGCTGCCGCCGGCGCCGCCCTGGGTGCCGCTGGTATTGATGACCGCCGCGGGGCCCAGGCTGCCGCCGCGGGCCACAATCACCAGGCCCGCGCCGCCCTTGCCAGCGGCGCCAGCGGGCACGCCATCGGTGGGGGTGGTGGTGGCCCAGCCGTCGCTGTCAAAGCTGGCGTCGGTGTAGCGGGGGCCGCCCTCGCCGCCGTCGTGGCCGGTGTGGTGGGTGAGGTCGGCGCCCAGCAGGTAGCCGCCCTGGTTGTTCAGGGCAAAGCGATTCGGCCAGCGGGCGGGGTTGCTGATGAGCTGGTTGCCGTCGTGGTAGTTGGTGATGAAGTCAAAGCCGCCGGTGGCGTAGATGACTTCAAAGTGGTCGTTGTTGCCGTTGGTGTTGTGCACCAGCAGGCGCTGGTAGGTGCTGCTGTCGGCGCCGTAGCGGGTGCGGAAGCGCGGGTAAGTAGTGCTCTCGGCGCCGCCCTCGCCGTCGATGGTGCCGTTTACGGTCAGGAAGCCGCGCACCAGCAGCACCACGGTGCCCTTGATAGTCACGGTCACGCCGGCGGGGATGGTGAGGTCGCCGTGGTAGTAGACCACGCCACGCTGCCGGTGGACGGTCTCGCCAAAGATGGTCTCGGCGGGGGCACTGGTCCAGTCGATGGTGCCGTCGGCGGTCACCTCGCCGCTGCCGTCGATGGTGAGGAAGTCGGTGAGCGGCTTGTAGTCGTCCGCGGTCAGGCCGCTGGCGTTGGTGCCGCTGGCCGGGGGTGCATAGAAGTCATCATCCAGCACGGGCACGGCGCCGGTGGGCTCGGTGGTGCCGGCGGCCTGGCTGCTGGCAAACAGGCGCAGCTTGCGGGCGCCGGTGCGCCAGGTGGTGCTCACGCTCTGCACTTCAAAGGGCCGGTCCAGCGGCGCGTCGGTGACCGGATCGGTGACGGCGTCCAGCTGCAGGCGCACCACATCGCCCACTTCGAGGTTGGCGTGGTGGGGCATGACCGTCACGCTCATCGTGAGCGGCGGGCCGGCGTGGCGGTCCCGGATCATGTCAAAGTAGCTGTTGAGCTGCTCCTGGCTGTGCTGGCTGGTGTTCACGCCCCGGAAGGTGAACTCGCGCAGGGGGGCCTTGCCGTGTTGGTCGATGCTGTCGGCGTCCAGCAGCTCGGTGCGGCGGCGGGGCTCGCCGGTGACGGGGTCGTGGTCCCACACCACGCTGATGTTGTTGGCCAGGTCGCCCAGCTCTTCGCGGATGTCGCTGTAGTCCACCACATCGTCGTGGGTGAGGGTCACATCGCTGGGGCTGTCGCTCAGGATGGTGGCGCCCCGGCGCAGGCCAATCTGGCCGTTTGAGTAGATAGGCCGGTAGCAGTTGAGCCAGACCATGATCTCTTTTTCTATCAGGCGCTTGGCGTCCTCGTTGTCCAGCCCGGCAAAGCTCACGGGAAGGCCGTCGCCGGTGTTGGGGTCCCAGAGGTCGGCGCCGGCCTCTTCGTAGTCGGTGATGCGCACATCGTCGGCATCGATGCCGGCGTGCCAGTGGTCGGGCAGGGTGTCGCCGTCATACTCGCCATTCATTAGCAGCAGGGCCACCTTGAGAGCGGGGCCCTCTATGTAGATATACTCCTTGATCTCCGGCCGCTGGTCGATGGCGTCCTCGGTGTCCACCTCGTGGGTGGCGGCAATGGTGCCAAAGGCGCCGCGCTGCAGCACATCCAGCGCCTTGCCGCCGGCGGGGTTATCGATGATGCCGGTGTGGGCGATGATCTCATCGTCCAGGCGCACATAGGCCACGCTTTGGTCGGGGTGGATGCGGTACTCATCGCCGTGGGCGACGGTGGGAAACTGGCTGGCGTCGCCCTCGGCCACGGGGATCAGGTCGGCATCGGCGGCCACGGTCTGCACCAGGTTGGTCACATGGGGCACACATATCTGTTGGCGCTCGGCCCGCTGGATGTCCTCGGCCTTGAGGGTGATCTTGCCGTCCTTGCGCTGGTGGTCGGTAACGATGAAGGTGAGCAGCAGCTCGTAGGCCTCCCAGGGCATGTCCTCATAGCCCAGGAAGAGACGCAGCTTTTTGTGGCGGATGCCATAGCCGGCGGCGCGCTTGGTGGCGATGTGGTCGCTCACGCTGCCGTCGTGGTCGATGAGGGTGAGGGTGACATCGCCAATGGTGGCCACGCCCTGGCTGGGGTTGATCTTTTGGCCCAGCCCGCTGATGCCGCCGCTGCCGATGCAGCCGTGCACCACGGTGGCGCCGGTGGGGGTGTCGGCGTCGGCGCTGTTGGTCAGGTAGAGGTAGTCGGTGTCGGCCTTGTCAAAGCTCAGGCGCGCCACAAAGCGCGGCACCAGGGTGCTGCGCGGGGCATAGCTGGCGAACAGGTCGTTAAACGCGCGCATTAAACGGCCTCCACCATCACAAAGTTGGCCGTCCAGGTGTCCAGCGTGGGGCTGATGCGCGTGAGCTGCAGGCTGCCCTCGAGCGTCACGCTCACAGGGTTGTCCGGGCTGGCGTCGGTGCCCAGGGCGTCGAAGGTGAAGGTCTCGCCGGCGCCGACGCTGGCCGCAAACTCATCCCACTGGGCCTTGTCGGCGCTCTCGATGTAGTCGCTCTGCACCTCGTGCAGCACCTCCAGCCGGTGCAGGGTGGCGGTGCGCTTGCCGCTCAGGGCGGTGAGGCTGTCCTTGACGGGCTCGGTGGTGGGGTCCCAGCGCTGCAGGTCGATGTCGATGCTTTTGGCATCGCCGTAGGTGGTGCCGCTGGTGAGTTTGCGTTTGGCGGTGTAGGAAAAATTAGCCATTGCGCAGCTCCTGGGCCTGGGCGCTGTTGCTGCGGATGAGGATGCTGTCGCGGTCGGCGGCGCGGCCCACGGCCTCGGTGACCTTTTCCTCGAAGTCGTCGAAGCCGTAGACGGGGCCCATGATGGTGATGTCGGAAAATTTCTGCGATTCCCGGCGGGTGCGGGGGCTGTCGTCGTCATTGGCGGCGGTGCTGATGGGGTCGATGCTGGTGGTGTTGATGGGTGCGCCGGCGCCGCCGCCTCCGGTGCTCAGGCTGGGCGCCGCGCCGCCGCCGCCAAAGCTGGCGCCGCTCACGCCGGCCCAGGTCTCTTTGCCGGCTTTGAGGTGGGCTGCAGCCATGACGCCCGCCAGGGGCCAGGGGTAGTTTGCGAGCGATTCGCTCACACCCTGCCAGGTGTTAATAACGGCCATGCCCTTGCCGGCGGCCTTGTTGATCTCAAACATGGTGCGGCTGTTCTGAGCCACGCCCCGGGTGAGGCCTTCCAGCTCGCCCAGTACCTGTTTGCTTTGATTTTTAAAGCTCTTGCGCTTGAACTCCTCGAGGGCGGTGAGGTTCTCCTCCTCGATCTCGCGGCGGCGTTTGGCGTGGAAGGCCACCAGTTTGGTCTTGGCGGCTTCCATTTCCGCCTCTGAATAGTTGGCCTCGGCCAGCCACTCCAGGCGCTGCTGGTGGGCTTCCTTTTCGATTTCCAGTTTACTGAGCAGGAACTCGCGCAGGTTCTCCCGGGCCTCTTCCTGGGCTTCGGCGCGTTTTTCTTTTTCCTTTTCGCTCGACGCGGCGCCGCCCAGGGAGCCGCCGCCCGCTTCCTGCTGGGCCTTGAGCCGGTCGAGGATCTCCTGGCGTTTGCTGAAGGTCTTTTCCAGCTGCTCGCGCTCGGCCTCGCTGGCCGCGATGGTGGCGTCGCGCTGCTTGAGCGCGTCCTCGATGCCGGCGCGGCGGGCCTGGTTGCTGGCGTCCAGCTTTTGGTTGAAGCGCTCGACGCTGGCCTCGATAGTGTCGTCGGTGAAGATGGCCTTGAGCGAATCGCTCAGCAGCTCAGAGCCGGCCTTTACCTTGTCGAAAAATGAAAACAGCTCTGTGGCGGCAATCTCCACAAAGGCTTTGAGGTTGGCCGGGAGGTTCTCAAAGGCACCCAGGATGGTGCTGCCAGTCTGGCTGGCTGTGTAGGCGGCGGCGTCCATGCTGGCGCTGGTGCTGTCCAGCTCGCTGCCTACCTGCCCCACCACCAGGGCCCACTGGCCAAAGGCGGCGCGGCCGTCGGTGGTGAGGTACTGGGTCACGGCCTGGGCGGCGGGGAGCATGTTGGTGGTGAGCTGCCGGGCGAAGGCTTCGGCCTGGCCTTTCATGCGGTCCAGGTCGTCGCTGAATGCCTTCATGCCGCTGGCTGTCTCGCCGCTCATGGTCAGGCCCAGGGCGTCGGCTTCGTCCTTGAGGGCCTGGATGGCCTCGCTTCCGCCCTTCATGGTCTGGAGCAGGGCCACGCCTTCGGTGTCGAACAGCTTCATGGCCAGGAGGGTCTTATCGCCCTGGTTCTCCACCTGCTGCATAGCGGCGGCGATGGCTTCAAACTGCTGGTCTGGGCTGAGTTTGTTGAGGTCCTCGGCGCTGAGGCCCAGCTCCTTGATGGCGTCCTTGGCTTCGCCGGTTCCCTGGGCGGCTTCGGCCACGCGGCGCTGCAGGCGCTGGAAGCTGGTTTCCAGGGTCTTGTTGCCCACGCCGGTTTGCTCCGCCACATAGCGGTACTGGCTTTGGGCCTCGGCGGTGACGCCCACGCGGTCGTTGTAGTCGCTCATGGCGGCGCCGGCGTCAATCTGGCGCTTGATCATGTAGCCAAAGCCGCCAGCGCCCGCCAGGGCCAACACACTGGAGCGCAGACGGTGGACGCTATCGTCCACGCCCATGAAGTTTTTACGGGCGCTTTTGGTGCCGCGCCCGGTGCGGTCGTCTGCGCTCAGTGTGAAGCGTTCGCGGATGCTCACTTTTGTTGGGCCCTCTTCATCTTGATGAACTCCACCCATCCGTGGAATTCCAGCACGGTCATGGCGTCGATCTCATCCATTGTTTTTTGCAGATGTTCACCGACGGCGTACCGCGTGCGAATCTCGCCGTCGGTGGCCATCATTTTTTTACCTGGTGTTCGGCCTCCTGGCTGGGCTTGAGAAGCGCGGCCATTTCGCTGTTGATGCGCTCTATCACGGCCGGGTCGGCGTCGGTGATGAGGGCGTCGAAGTCGGCGCGCTTGAAAATGCGCCGGGCCTCGGCATCCCGGGCCTGGAGAATCAGCCCCATAACGGCGCCGTCCAGGTAGGTGCCTTCCTGCACGGCCTTGAGCATGGCGCTCTTCTCGCCGATGTTCATGGGCTGCACAAACAGCTTGAGCGGCTTCTCCGGGTCGTGGCTCCACTCGGGCACCTCGATGGGCCCGAGCAGCTCGCGGCGCTGGTTAAACTGGGCTTTGGCCTGTTCCAGAATCTTTTCTGATTTCATGGTTTAGGCCGCCACAGTGCCGTCGTAGTCCATTTCACCGTCTACCTCAAAGCTCACGCTCTTGCGGTTCCAGCCGTCCACGCCGCCGTTGTGGCTGACGCTGGAGACGATGGCAGTGCCGGTCCACTCGGGCTCGCCGCTTTCCTCGCCGTTGGGGTACAGCGTGAGGTTGATGGTGGCGCCGGCCTTGAGCTCGCCCTGGCCGCTGTCGGCGTTGTCAAAGTACAGCTCCAGGCTGCCGGTGGCGTTGGTGTGGGTGGCCTTTTTCTTGGTGCCGGTGCTGCCGAGCACGCGGCGGCTGAGGATCTCGCTGCTGTCCTCCAGGCTCCAGTTTTCCACCTCGCCGATGGCGGTGGGGCTGCTGGCGATGTCTAATTTTACCAGTCCGTCTTTACCTGCAAAAACGCTCATGGCTTTCTCCTAGTCTTGGGTTGTCTGTGGGTTGTTGGGGTCGATGCGGTAGGCCACATCGACGGTTAAAGTGAACTGGCCGATGTGCTGGTCGCCTTCCTCGTTGAACTCGGGCTGGGTGCTGGTGAGCTCCAGCTCCTTGACCAGGCCACCGAGGGTGGTGTCGGCATAGAGCGCCTTTTCCACCTCGGCGCTGGCTGTGTCGAGGGCGTCGTCTACCTCGCTGCCCTTGTCGAGCAGCCGGATATGCAGCTCCAAAATGCGGATCTCGAAGGCGCTGCCCAGCACGCGGCCGTTGCCCGCTTCGCCGGCGCCGGCGGCGCGCTCTTCGCTGCCGCTCAGCACAATGGCGGCGGGCAGGTTCTGCTCGGCCACATCCAGCCCGGAACGGTTGGCGTAGACCTTCGTCCAGTGGCCGTTGGCGTCGAGGGCGTCGGCGACGGCCTGGCGGATGGCGGTGCGTGCGTGGCTCATCGGCGCCCCCTCTGGTGGCGTCGGGCTTCGCGCTTGGCCAGGCGTTTGGCCTCGTGCTCGAAGCGTTTTACAAACTCGCGGGGGGCGCCAATGGCAGCCCCGGCCAGCTCGGCGCGGATGGTGCTGCCGATGTGGATGTATTGCTCCTGGATGGGCAGGCGGGCTTTGCCTTTGCGCTTGTAGATGCCCACATGGCCGCCTTCCATATCGGCCACAAAGCCGCCGGGCACCAAGTGCTTGCCGGCGCGGGCGCCTTTCTTTTTGAGCTGGCGCGGGGTGCCGGCCTTGGCCACGGGCAGGGGCAGGGTCAGGCCCACGATGCTGGCCGAGGCCTTGCGGCGGGTGGCCTTGTAAAAGCGCACGCGGTCGCGCACCACCTTGGCGGGCAGCTCTTCGATTTTGCCGGTGGTGCGCACGGCCTGTGTGTGGGCCGGCTTAACGGTGCGGTTAAGCGCGGTCACACTGGCCGGGCGCACCACGCGGGGGCTGATGCCCTTGAGGTGCTTGAGGCTGGCTTTGATGTCGCCTTTTACGCTAACCCGCATAGAGGTCTGCCTCCGTTAATCCGGTGCCGTCGGGGCGCAGTGGGCCCTTGATGGTGAACTGCTCGCCGTCGGCGGTGATGAGCTTGCTGCCGTCGCCCAGGTTGTGGGTGGCGGCATCGCTGCTTTTTAGGGTGAGCGCTGGGCGGGTGGCGCCGACCTGAAGCTGGGGGTTGTGCCCCTTCTCCAGTAAACCGATGAACTGGCTGGCCCCGGGTGTCCAGGCCGTGGCGGCTTGAAAAGCCACGCCCCAGTCCGCCAGCATCATGTCCAGGTCGTTGTCGGCTTCTACGCTCACTATGCTCATCGCTCACTCTAAAAAGGCGGGGGCGGTGCCCCCGCAAAGGCTCTACTACTGCTTTCGGGATCAGGCGTTGATCTTGACCAGCACCTGGGTGTCGCCACTGGCGGCATCGCGCCAGGCCTTGCCGGCCACATTGTTGTCGGTGGCGGTGTTGGTGACCTTGCCATCGGTGTTCAGGTAAACGGTGTCGCCCTGGCTCATGCCGGTGCCGGTGACCTTGGGCAAGTTGTGCACATTCTCGGTCGTGGCGGTGCCAGTGGCGCCGTTGGCAATGTCGGTCAGTGCCACCGCGATCATGTCGCCCACATCCACAGCGTCGCCGCTTTTGATGTCGCTGGTGGCGGTGATCTCGATGGTCTTGCCGTCGAATTTGAGGGTCTTGCTCATGGTGTTGTCCTCTTAAAGCGTTTGGGTGTGCCGGGGCGCGTGGCCCCGGCGGTTAAGGGTGCCGATTAGGCGCCGGGGTTCTTCCAGAAAGTGCGGTACTCCATGGGAGCCGCTGCGGCGTCGATGCGGACCTTGAAGCTGGCCACATCGCGGTTAAAGCCCTGCTCCTGCTCCATGTAGGGCGCTTGCTGGCCGTTCAGGAAGGCGAGCTCGATGCCGTCGAACTGGTTGGGGTCCGCCAGCACATACCAGGCGGTGGAGCTGGCTGCGTCCAGGCGCGGGTCGGCGATGACCTCAAAGGCGTTATAGAAAGGATTGGGGTCAAACGCGCCCTTGGTGGTCGGGTCCTTCTCGCTGGCGATGAGCTGCTTGGCCTTGGTCTCCATGGCCACGGGCACCACCAGGTAGCGGCCACGGATGTTGAGGGCCTTGGCGTTGCTGGCGCTGTCCTTCTGGGTGGCCATGGCCACGCGGGCCGCGTCCAGCGTGGTCACGCTGATGGCGGCGCCGGAGCCGGCCAGGTTGTTGTGGTCGGTGTGGAACAGCGCTTTGGCGTCGCTCATGTTGGGGTTGTTGATGAGCACGCCATAAACCAGGTCGCCCAGCTTGCGCGCGGCGGCGCGGCCCATGCCCATGGGGATGCGGCTGAGCAGGCTGAGGTCATCATTGATGATGGCCTGGCGGGTGATGTTGAACAGCTTGCCGTAGGTGGCCAGCTGGATCTCCTCGCCGCGGTCGCCCACGGTGCCATGGGGGAACTCGCCGCCCTCGGCCACTTTCTCCAGGTCCTCGAAGGCGCTGAGGCCGATGCGCTTGCTGGCCTTGAAGTCGGAAAGGTTGCCGATGCTGCAGATGGCGCGGTAGGTCTCGGCGGTTTCCTCATAGCCTTTGAGCACAGACTTGTGCGCCACATCGGCCATGATGTTGGAAAAGTCGCTGGTGCTGTGGGAGCGGGCCAGGGCTTCGCCGACGATGGTCATTTTGTCGCCGCCGACGCGGGCGCCGTTGGCCACCAGGTACTCGCGGGCCAGGCCAGCCAGGTCCAGGCTGAGCATGCCGGAGGCTTCCACCTCGCGCTTGGTTTCGGCGTCTACCTCGTGCCCGGCGCGGACGGCCAGGGTGCGCTTGGCGGCTTCGGCGAACTTGTCGGCCGCATCGGCGCCACGGCTGATGGTGGTGCCGCCGCCCTGGGCGCGGGTGCCCTGGTGGTCGCCGGCCAGGGGCTCGGCGTCGTCGATGAGCTCGAAGGCCTTTTGGCGCACGGTCTCGATGCTGATGCCGCGCTCGATGGCCTCGCGCTTGAAGGCCTGGGCCTTGTCGCTCTGCAGGCAGCGGTGGCCAAACAGCTCATCGATGTCCAGCAGGCGCTGGCGCTCGGCTTCGGCGCCGCGCTGCATGCCGCGGCTTTCACCTTGCTGGAAGGTGGTGTCAAAGTCGCGCTCGCCACCAGCCGGCTGGCTGGGGGCAGCGCCCTGTTGTTGCCCGTTGGGCTGGTTGACGGTTTTGGTCATGGTGTGGTCCTCGGTTTCGGGTTGGTGATGA
Organism: Pseudomonadota bacterium; assembly: GCA_051747425.1. Classification (GTDB taxonomy): domain Bacteria; phylum Pseudomonadota; class Gammaproteobacteria; order HTCC5015; family HTCC5015; genus HTCC5015. The sequence continues at coordinate 127,793 of JBNJGD010000001.1, read as the reverse complement.
CTGCGGCCCACGCCCACGGTGTGGTCGGCGGGCACGGTAACGATGGACGCCTCCAGGGGCGTCCAGCGGGTGATAGTCACGGTGACGTCGTCGCTGGCTTCCTTCCATTCGTCGATGGAGTAGCTCACGCTGATGTCGCCCAGGTAGTCCTCGCGCACATCGGCGAGCACTTCCTCGGCGCGGGGGTTGGTGGAAAAGTGCAGCTCGCCGCGCAGCACGCCGTCCTCGGCCAGCTGGATATTGCGAACGCGGCCGATGGGCTTGTCGCGGTCGTGGTTGAAGAGCAGGGGCAGGCCGTCACGGCTGGCGCGCTCGAGGTTGATGGCGTCGTTGCTGTGCTCGAGCACTTCGGTACCAAACCACTGGCGTGCCGGCTGCTCGCTGCTGAGCGATGCCGGGATGATGCGCTGGTCCTTGTCGGTGGCTTCGCGTACAAAGAGCCGGCCCTGCTGCCGGGCGGCGCGTTCGCCATTAAGCTGCTTGTTCATCTTCTTGGTCCTCGTCGTCTGCGCCCTCGTCGTCGGGGGCGTCGTCGGCGTTGCTGGGTGTGGGGGCGGCGGGGGCCTGGTCGATGCCGTGGTCTTTGTCGTAGGCGCGCTCGCGCTCGATTTGCTCGTCCACGGCTTCGGGGTCGCCGCCCAGCTCGGTGATGATTTGGTGGCGCGCTTTGAAGCGCTGGCTCTTGGCGATGGCGTAGGCGTCCATCTCCTTTTTGGGGTCGATCCAGGGCATGCCGGGGCCGGCGTGCTCGGCGTCGTAGAGGGTGTCGAGGTCGGTGTCCAGGTGCGGCTTAATGACGCCGGAGAGCTTGGCCCACTCGACAAAGCGGGAGTAAATCTCCCGCACCCAGCTGCTGATGAATTGCTCGCGCAGGGCGGTGTAGCCCACCCTGCTCTCTACCATCTCTTGCCGCTGGGCGGAGTAGGTGCCGTTGTAGTCACGGCTCACGGCGCTGTACTTGGTGCCGGTGCCGGCGGAGGCCGCGCGCATTTGAGATTGGCGGAAGTCCAGCAGGCCCGTGTTGGGGCGGTCGGCGCTGATGAGCTTGGCGTCCTCGCCGGGCTGCAGGTTGAACATCATGCCGGGCGCCATTTCCATGTCGGCGGTGGGGGTGCCGCCGCTGTAGGCGCCGCCGGCGCCGAGGTCGCTGGTGATGACGCCGGTCATGGCGGCGGCCACGCGGGCGGCGATGCGCTCGCTTTCTTCGTAGTCCTTGATGTCCTCCAGGCGGTTGAGGATGGCGTGGAGGATGCTCACGCCGCGCAGCTGGTGGAGGCGTCGCACAAACTTGAGGTGGACGATCTTGTCCGCCGGCACGGGCTTGGTGGCCACGCTGTAGTCGGTGAACACCCCGAGCATGTCGCCGGGGTGTTGCTTGAGGATGTGATAGGTGGTGGGCGCGCCCCAGCCGTTGACGGTGATTCCGTGCAGCGTGTTGTCCGGGGTGTTCATAAACAGGCTGTCGAAGGGCAGCAGGTCACACTCCACCAGCTCGACGCTGTAGGGCACTTTGGTCTGGTGCTGGATGGGCTTGGTGCCTTCCACATGCTGGGCGAGCACTTCGCCATCGCGCAGCCAGCTGCGGCACGCGAGGCGCTGGCTGGTTTCCCAGCTCATCTGGCCGGTGACTTCGGGGCGGCGGCACCACTGGCGCCAGGCTTTGCGCAGGCGGCGGTTGGTCTTTTCGTCCAGCTCGCCGTTGGTGAGCTTGACGCTGGGGCGGGTGACGATGCCGGTGCCCACGATGTTGTTGACCAGCTCATCGAGGATGCCGACCACCAGGTCGTGGTTCTCATCCAGCCAGCGGGCTTCGTTGGTGAGGCTGTGGCCGGCGCGTTGCATGACGGCGTTGCCGCTGGCGTTGTTGCCGTTGCGGCGGCGGTATTGGTCGCTGGTGGCGGCTTCGTAATAGCGCTGGCCGGTGTGGCGGCTGCGCAGGGCTTCGAGCTGGGTGCGGGCCAGCTCGCGGCGGAGGGCGTAGCGGGGAGCGAAGCGGTCCAGCAGGCTCATCGGTTGAACCTCGCGTAGGTCACGACGCCATTGCCCGCGCCGGCGGCGGCGCTTTCCAGCATGTGCACGCGGCGCTCCCAGTAGGCCACCTGCTTGCGGATCTCTTCCGCGTTCACTCGGGTGACGGTGCGGGAGCCGTTGACGGTGGTCACGGTGTAGCTCTGGCCAGCGGCGGCGGCCGCATCGGCGGCCAGCCACTTGTCCAGGTGTTCGCGTGCTTTGGTGAGGTCGATGCTCATGCGCACAGCTTTGCCGCTGTGTGCAAGATTTTCAGAAATTCCGTTTTTGCTTAAAAACATTTGTCCACGGGGCGTGGACAAATTGGCGGGGCGGGTTGCTTATAAATCAGGCACTTAGTGGCTCGGAAAATCTACGGGGGGTTTTATGTTTGGCTTTACCCTCCACGCTCGGCCGGTTTTGAGCTGTTTGGCGAGGGCCTTTTTTTGGCGGTACAGGTGGCGCCGCCAGCGGCGTTTGTCGATTTGTGGGCGGTCCCAGCGATAGGCCCAGGCAGGGGTGGCATTGTGTTTTTTGATGTCCCGATTGCCAGCGGCAAAGGCTTCAATCATGGCTTTGAAGTTGCTTTGTTGTGAGGCGGCGGCGGCCTTCTGGATTGTGTCCATGGTGATGCAGGCCTTGGCCTGGGCGGCGTGGAGTTTCCGCAGTGCTTGAGGTTTTGCTTTCATCGTCTCATCCAGCTGGATTGGCGGCCCTGGCGGAGTCCGCCGGGGGCCGGTTTGGGTGGGTGGGGTTGTACCATGCGCTCGGCGGCGGCCTGGTCCTCGGCTTCGCGGCGGGCGATGACTTCCTCCATGGGGCGCAGGGCTTCTACCTGCAGGGTCTTGGCGGCGGCGAGGGCGTTTACCTCGCAGTCCAGATAGTGGTTGTCCTCGCGAATCTTTACCCAGACGCGCTTGCCGGAGGATTTGACCAGCACTTGCTCGGCGGTGATCTGTTTGCAGTAATCCTCGGTGGTGTCGCTGTGCAGGTGGAAGCCGCCGGGCTGGTCGTCGGGCCAGCGGATGCGGCTGTGAATCCAGCTCTTGAGGTGGTCGGTGTGCAGGTGCCAGAGCTGCAGGCCGCCCTTGAGCACTTTGCCGTGGCTGTTCACATCGATCATGGACGGTCGCAGGGGGCGGTCCTGGGTGTCGTGGCCTTTGGTGGGGAAGGCAAAGCCGGGGTGTCGCTTGCAGAATTCATAAACCTGGTTCTCGGGGCGGCGCCATTTGTCGCCGGGGCGGTAGCCGGAATCGACGAATACGCGGGCGATGTTCATGTCGCGGTAGGTGACGGCGGCTTGGCGGGCGAGCATGAGCCACACATCGTCAAATTCGGTCTCGCCGGCCAGGTAGCCCTCTTCGAGCAGCCAGCTCTCGCTGTTGAAGCCCCAGCCGCGCACGACAAAGTACAGGCCGCGCTTTTGCACATCCACGCCCATGGTGATCATCTGCACGCCCTCGGGGCGGGTGCGGGGCTGGTAGTGGCGGCGCAGGGCGGCGGCTTCGTCCCAGTCGGGCGCCTCGCCTTCGGTGCGGAAGAGCTCGCCGCCCATGGTGTTGACCACGGCCTGGATGCGGTCGGGGTCGCGGCTGCGGTAGGCGTCGAAGAGTCGCTCGGCCATTTCCTCGAAGGTCACCCAGGGGGAGCATAATCCGCTCACCCAAAAGCTGGCGCTGTCGTTGGGGGGCGGCTCGGTGCCGGTGGGGATCTCGTTACCGTCGGCGTCTCGCGTGTGGTAGTGGTAGCGGCCCTGGGCGTTCATGCTGTCCTTGTGCCGGCTGTGGATCATGGTGCCGCAGTTGGGGCACACCAGGCGGGCGTTGGCGCGGGCTTCGGCTTTGGTCTTGGCTTCCTGCCAGTTGAGCAGCTTGAGGGTGGGCACAAAGTGCTGGTGGCAGTCGGGGCAGGGCCACGCCCACTTGCCCATGGTGCCTTCCTCCCACAGCGTCCAGATGGGGCTGGCGCCCTCGACGGTGGGGGTGCTCACAACGCACAGCAGGGAGTTGCGGTAGTTCTTGGTGCGGGCCCGGGCCATTTCCACGGGGTCGCCTTCGCCGTCCACATCGTTGCCCATGCGGTCGCGCTCATCGATGAGCACCAGGCCGGCGGGGTGGGATGCCAGCTCGGTGGCGGAGCCGGCCCAGCCGATGCCCAGGCGGATGCCGCCGATGTACTTCTCCAGCACCTTGTCGGCGTGGCCTTTCTCCACTTTCGACCACAGGCTGGGTGTGGTGCGCAGCATCTTGTTGAGCCGGTCGGCGCCGAAGCTGCGGGCCCACTTCTCGGTGGGGCCAATGACCAGGGCGGGCGCATAGGGGCCATCATCGAAGCGGTGGCCGATGATGTTGAGCTCGGTCTCGGTCTTTGACATCTGCGCGCCCATGGCGATGTTGACCTGGCTGTATAAACCGCTGGCGCAGGCTTCGTAAATCGGCTTGGTGTAGGGCACGCGACCGGTGCGCCACGGGCCAGGCTCTGGAGAGCCGGGCGGCAAAATCCGGTTTTCATCCGCCCAGGCACCACCATCCCGCGCCGGTGGTGGCTCCACGATGATGCGCGTCGTGTCCAAAATGCGCAGCATAGCCGGATTCACACCCCGGCCCTCGGTCTGTGTGGCGGGCTGGTTCACTAGGCGGCCTCCTTGATGCAGTTGAGAATCTGGCGCACGGGCTCGGGGCAAACTGCGTTGCCCATGAGGTGGACGGCCAGCCGGTGGTTGTCGGGCAGCAGGTAGTCGCCGGGAAAACTCATGGCGTCGCGGCACTCCCAGCGGGAGAACATGCGCATGCGGTCGCCATCGACGATGGCCCAGCGATCCCGGGTGGTGATGGTGCCCACGGGCCGGTCGATGCTGCGGCCGGTCTTGGTGTTGCCGTAGTAGCTGATGAGAAAGCGCTCGCCATGAGCAGCTCGGCCATTGGCCACGCGCTCGAGCGTCGAGGCGGCGCGCCCGGGCTTCTCGATGGGTTGCCAGTTGCCTTCCTCGAAGTCGATGAAGATGGAGGCTGGGCGGTGCTCCATGCGGGGCAGGTTGAGCAGCAACGGCGCTTTGCTCAGCGTGCACACCAGGAACAGCCGCTCGCGATTCTGTGGCGCGCCCAGGTCGGCGGCGTCCACCAGGTGCGGCGCTATCGAGTAGCCCAGCGCTTCTATTGCCTGTTTCCAGGCTGGGTAGAGAGCCCACTGCAGGAACTCGCGCACATTTTCGACCACGCCGACAAAGGGGTGGTGGTACTCGAGAGCGGACACAACGGCCCACGCTGTGGAGCGGCTGGCGTCGTGTTGAGGGTTGCCGCTGGATTTACCCCGGGCCTTGCTGTGGCCTTGGCAGCAGGGGCTAGCCAGCATGGCGTCGTGGGCAGGCACTTGTGACCAGTCTACCTGGTGCAAATCTTGGCACTGGTGCGCCGCTTCCGGGTGGTTGCGGCTGTGCCATTCCACTGCATCCGGCCAGTGGTTGGCAGCCCACACCACCTCAAGGCCGGCGAGGCGTGCGCCGGTTGAAAATCCACCAGCGCCGGCAAACAGGTCAATCGCTTTCACTGTCGATGTCCTCCAGCTGGGGCGCGGGTGGCAGGTCGGCGTCGTCCGGGCTGCTCAGGGTCGCGGTGAATTCCTCGATGCGGCGGGCCACGCTGTCGCGCACGCCACGGCAGGCCTCGCCCAGGCGGTTCTGGATCTCGCGGCCATCGTCCATGAGGGCCAGGGCGCCAGCTTCACGGGCGGGAAGGGCCTCCATGCCCTCGCTGAAAATGCCCGCCAGGGAAAAGAGCACGCTCTCCACCTCGGAGCGGGGCAGCAGCTCGCGGCGCTTCTCGGCGATCTCCAGGCGGTGCTTGGATGTCTGGGCCCGGTAGAGCTCGGTGCGGGCGTCGCCGCTGTCCTCATCGCTCTGGCCCGCTGTGTGGCTCAGGTAGAACTGCACGCAGGTAGGCAGGTGCCACTGGCCGCGCCGCTCCTTGGGCATGCCGTGCTTCTGGTGGAGCTTGTGCACCAGACTGCGGCTCACACCGAGCACCTCTGCAAGCGTCTCAGCGTCCACCAGCAGCGGATTGCCAAGGCCCAGGTCTAATCCCTCTTGCTGGCTCATGTCTCCCCCTGCCCGCTGTCACTGCGCCGTAGCTCGCGATTCAGCTGCATCGCATACCAAACCCGGCCAGAGGCCCGATTTATCTCCCGACATTTCTGCCCAAAATTTTTCCGAAACTCCGCGCGACTTCTGCCCGCGTATGAGCGTCTTGGGAGTACCTTTTTGCTTTGTCCGTTGTGCATTGTCATGCCTCCCCCGTGGTGGCTAAGTGTTTGATTTCTAAATATATCCACGGTGTGTGTGGTGTTCTGTCTCTGGTTGACGGTCACGCTCCCACTGGTCTGCCAGTGCGGTCAGTGCCTCGTGCAGCCAGGTGAGAAAGGTGCGGTCGCCAGTGTCTTGGCACATGAGGTAAGCGGGCCACAGCTCCTTTGCCATGCGCCTGCAGCTGGTGGTGTTGCGGCTCTCCAGTACGCCACCCAGGCCGTAGAGCAGTATCTCCAGTGCGTGCTGGGTGGGTAGCGTGATGTGCGGTACTGCCTCGCGGTAGAGCTTGGGGGTGAGGGCAGGGTGGTTGTATGTCATGCCTTTGCCTCCTGGTGTTGGGCCTGCTGTATTGCCAAGCGCTCACGGATAGTGGCGGCTCTCAGGTGGTGGATGCTGAGCAGGTCTGCTGTGTTGGCTGTGGGTGGTGCGGGTATGCCCAGCATGAGCAGGTCATGCTTGAGGTCGTCACCAGTGCTTGGTGGTGTGGGGTGTTTCTGCAGGTGCTCGATGTGGCTGGCCGTGATGGGCTTGGTCTGTGCCAGGTCCATGGCAGCGTTCACAGTTTGGGGGTGTCCACAATTGACCCCCCCTGTACTTCGTAGTTGCCTTTGGTTGTTTTTACTTAGGTTGTTTATTGGTTGGGGTGACATCTGGGTGTCACCCTTTCGGGGGTGATTTGTCACCCTTTCGGGGTGAATGGGTGACATTTTGTCACCCTTTATGGGTGACATCTGGGTGTCACCTGTTCGATTTTCGACAGGTGACATAGCTGTGTCACCCTTTCCGTCTTGAATGGGTGACATTTTGTCACCCTTTTGGCGGATATTACCGGCCAGCTTCTTGGTGTTCAGGGCGTAAATGGTGGCCCTGCCTGGGCCGTTTGAGTGCTTCTCAACGGCCACAAATTCTTCCTTAATGAGCTTGTCAATCAGTCTCACAACGGTGCGCTTTGAGCAGTTGGCGGCCATCGCCAGGCTGGCGTGGCCTGGGTGAGAGTGACCGCCAAACTCATTCGCACAATCGGCGATTTTGAGCATTATCAGCTTCTCTGTGGCGGTGCCGTTGGTGAAGCCCTGCCACACAAGGCTTTGCGCTTCTAAACTCATGCCAGTGCCTTCAAAAGTGGGTCTAACGGGGTGCCGGTCTTTTCGGCGATGTACACAGCGCGCTGCAGGTGGGCGCTGGCTGCCTCCAGGTGCTCTCTGATGGCCGCTGGGGCGTGCTCGGCGTCGGCTTCGTCTACCTTGCCGTCTGCCAGCATGGGCGCTTCTGCGTGGATGGCGTCGGCGCCTTCCTTGAGCACATCGGCCAGGGCCTCCAGGGGCTTGATCTGGTCGATGCGTATGGGCAGGGCGCCCAGGCGGGCGAACAGGTCAAAGCGGGCGGCCGTGCGGTAGGGCTCCAGCAGGGCGTCCAGCCAGGCCTCTTCCACCTCCACAGGGATGTTGATGTCCCCGCGCATCCAGCGCTGGAAGGTCTTGGTGTTGGCGTCACAGGCGCGCAGGTAAGTGTCGCTGTCCATGCTGCGCTCCAGGGGCTTGAGAGAGAGCCCCCGGGCGTGCTCGGGCACAGTCTTGCAGTAGCGCTCGGCCACCGCGGCGGCCAGCTGCGTCTCGCTCAGGCTGGTCTGCTCAAAGCAAAGGCGCGTGTAGTGCACCAGCACGCTCTGCCGGGTGGGTCCCGCATGGGACGGTGACGGCTGGGCGCCGTCCGGCCATGATCTAGTCATTGTCATTGAGAGCCTCGGAGGTGTTTTGTGGTTGTAAGTCGCGAATGTAGGACCGAAGAGCCCCGCCGCTCAGGATGTCCAGGTCAGACTGGCGAGGGCGTGGCACTTCATCGGGCCATTTGTAAATTGCTTGAGGCGATGTCTGCAGCAGCTCAGAGAGAGCGGGGACACCACCAAAGTGGGTAATAGCGTCTGTCTTTTTCATGGGGAGATTTAACCATGGTTAACAGCACAAAGGCAAACCTTGGTTGTTTTCCCGGGTGGGAAAATGTGCCCATGCAAACTATTGGCGACCGAATAAGGCTCGCGCGTGAGCGCTGCGGGCTTTCCAAAAGTGAGCTCGGAAACCGAGTTGGCGTGTCTCCAGTGGCCGTTGGCAAATGGGAAAGCGGGGCCAGTAAAAATCTGCGCCTGGATAACTTTCTAAAGCTGTCCCAGGTGCTGGGTGTTGATGATCTGGTCTGGTTGATAAAAGGCGGCGAGGCTGAGCCAGCCTTTAGCGCCCCGGGCCAAAGCCCTGATCTAGAGCCGACCATCGTAGCCGACGCGCTCCAGTGGATTGACGACAACTGGAAAAAGCGTTTTAGTGGCATGACTGTCATGGAGCGGGCGGAAGTGTTTTGCGACCTCTACCACCTGTTTTCCGATGAGAGCGCCGCGACGCTGCAGCCGGGCACTGTAAAGCGCCTGGCCGAAGTGGCGGAACAGAAAGCAAAATATAAGCAAAGGAGCTGAAATGGATATAAGCAAAAAATCGAGAAATGTGAGCTTCCTGCTCACGCTACTGCTGGGCCCGCTGGGTCTGCTTTATGTATCGCCGGTGTGGGCGATTCTTATGATCATACTGGCCATTGTGCTGCTCCCCACGGTGGTGGGAACGGTAGCTGTGTGGATCTTCTCAATAGCGATTGGCGACCACCTGGCGCATAAGAAAAACCAGAACATCGACAAATTCATGGCCGCCATGCAGCAAGGGCAGGCCGAAAAGTAAAGACCGCCCGCCCCCAAAAGGCCCGCCATTCGGCGGGCTTTTTTTTGCCTCGCGATTAAACAATGGTTGACATATCTAAACTATGGTTTATTTTTGTCAGGGTTACCGGAGTGAAAACGACACAAAGAGGCACAAAATGACAGAAGCCAATCCAACCCAGCACCGCATGGAGGTCAATGCGTGTGTGCAGAACTACCGCCACTACAAAAGTGAGCGGCAAAAGGCCCAGGCACTGGGCACGGAAGAAATGGCCACATTCACCATGAGCGTGCAGCAGATGAAAGAGTTTGTCGCCGCCCGGGATGCCATCGAGGCCAAGCTGGCAGCAGAGGGGTGGAGCAGATGATTCATCAAGTTTGTATAAGCAATTTGCCGGACTGCGGCTGGGAGGGCGAAATTCCTGATGGGTATGATGCACATTCAAGGTGTCCAGTTTGTCGGGGGTCGGTTGAAACTAGTTTCAGGTATGAGAAGCCTAAGAACAAAAAAAAGGAATTAGACACCACAGAACCCACCCCCTACGCCGTGCTGGACGCTGTGCTGCGCGATGCCTACGACCAGGCGGCCAAAGGGAAGGGCGCCGAGCGTCACGCCCAGGGGCAGGCGTTTGAAGAGCAGCCCATGCAATCCATCCAGCAGCTCGTGGGGCCCGGCTTTGCCCTGGGTCAGGCCGTCAAAAAGATTCAGGAAAGCCAGCGCATGGAGGCGGAAGCACGCCGGCGCGAGCTGCTGGGCGCCATCGTCTACCTGGCCGGGGCCATCGTGCACTTCGATGCACAAGGGGGCAGCGATGACCATGCTGGGTAAACTCGCCATTCTGGCCATTTTCTGCGGCATGATCATCGGCCTGGGGCTGGTGCTCAGCGAGGACCAGCCGGAGGACCAGGACGATGAATAAGATGCACAACGATTACATCGACCGAATGCTCTACTCGCTGGACGGCCTGGCCACGCCCGCCGAGCAGGGGCGCATTGTGGGGCTGAGGCTCCAGCAAGTAGCCCGCCGGCGCGAGCAGCTGGGGTTAAAGGGTCAGCTCCCCGCCAACAATGTCAAGCGAAGCCAGCGGGCGCTCTACTGCATCGATTGCGAAAAGGAGCACCCCATCGACCACTTCACCTGCCGAGGCATCCAGAGCTGGTCCGTGGGCATCTGCAAAAAGCAAATGCAAAAGCGGCTGAACAAACGGCAGCCGGGTCACAAGAGCATTTGTGGCAGCTTTAACCCGCCGTACCGGGTGGGCGACGAATTCCTGACCGGGCGCCGCCCGGAAAAAAACTGGTGGGAGGACCATGCCGATGAGTGAGCACACAGAACAAGCGCAGGTAGTCCAGCTGGACGATGTGCGCGAGCTGCTGGCCGAGGACCGGCTCAATGATCTGGAGCTGTGGAGCGCCCACGACCTGGCGCGCTACTTCCGCCTGAGCTCCACCAAAAGAGTCTACAACCTGCTGGCCTGTAAGCCCGATTTTCCCCAGGCCGTAAAGTGGCCCGGCCTCAGCAAACGCTGGCGCAGCGCCGAAGTGCGCGCCTGGGCCAACCAACAAACCAAAGGGCGGCCCCGGCTGCCCAGGGAGGCGAGGCGATGATCATCGAAGGCATGGAACTCACAGTAAAGCGCCGGGTTCATTTGCGCATGGTGGCCAGTGGCCGGGGCGGTGTTTGCCCCGCCGTCCACTCGCTGCGTCGCATGGGGCTGGTCAATATCAAACGCGCCCAGCCCACGCTAACCGCTGCCGGCGAAGAGCTGGCCCGTAAGGAGTGGCCGGAGTTGTGGGAGGGGGCTCTATGAACACTGAAAAAAGAAACACGGAGACATACATCCTTACCGACCTGGAAGGTCTGGACGCCGTAACGGTGTACGCAACAAATTACGATCTTGGCCGGGGCAAGCTGGTGATCGAGTGTTTTGGTGAGGCATGGGCGCATTACTGGGGCGCTATGGGAGAAAGAACTCTACAGGAGTTTGTGCTGAAAGCTGAGAACGACTATCTGGCAATGAAGCTGGTGAGAGAGGCCCGTCAAACAGATTTTGAGCAGATTAACGAGGATGCGCAAAAGCGGGGGTTTGAAGAAATCTGTGTGACAAATGATGTTGAGATTGCAATGCAATCCGAAGAAATGGCTGATTGCTTCGGGGAGGAGTGGCCGATGGAATTGCCGCGATGCCATACGCCTGAGTACCGATATCTGTGCAAAATTTTAAACGCAGTGAAGGCCGCGTTTAGTGAAGAAAGAGTGTGCCTCTCCAGCTCCGTTTGTGGCCTCTGTGAAATGCTCCTGGACCGCGAAGAGTGCGGCTCGCTGTATGAAAAGTGCAGCGCCAAAACCCGCGAGAAAAGGCGCCGGCGAGTGCTGCGGGGGCAGGTAGGCTAATGCTCCAGCAGCTCTCCCTGCCGTTTGAATACATCGATGAAGCCCGGAACAGGGCGCCGGAGCTGGTGCCCTGTAGCTGCGGCCGCAATCCGGCGATGGAGACGCTGCCGCTGGGTCGCAGGATAGCGGCGACGGTTTTCATCGATGGCAGGGTAGAGCGCTGGGCGCATGACAAAGTGTGGCGCGTGGTCTGCCGGTGCGGCCGCTTTTCATTGCCGAAGGCAGAGCGCCAGATGGCTGTTGATGATTGGAACCATTAAAAGCGAGGGCAGGCAATGCCCTTGATAACGCTGAATCTCGGCATTATCCGCCACAGCATCTCGCTGTGACAGGTGCTTCAAAACAACGGCTTAACCTGCACTACCCTGCCTTATCAAAAAAGACCTAAAGAGTCACCAGCCACTAAAGGCAGCGGCTCCTTTTTCTCGGGTGGCCGCTTTTTGGCATTGCCCTCTTGGTTCCCATTTGGTTAAGCAGTCACGGTCTGGTGCCCGTGCTCAAGGAAGGGAAAGTCAAAAGTTTGGTCAAAACAGACCTCCTTTGTGCTTTCCAGGGAATCAATCTAATGGTGCCATCATCCGAGCCGCTGAGCAATCTCTGTCGCAGTGGCATTGTAGTAAATCATTAAGCTGCGCGGATCTCGGTGGCCCACCATGCGGGCCAGGTCCAGCACATCGAGCTTGCGGGCCAGTCGGGTCAGTGCCTCGTGGCGGCTGTCGTGAAAGCGCAGCCCCTGAATCTCTGCCCGCCGGGTGGCCTTCCTGAACAGCGTTGAGGCTTCGTCTGCGCCCACTTTAAAAAGGTAAGGCTTGCGGTCGGCTACCAGCTCGAACAGCTCACACGCGCGAACTGAGAGGGGCACTTCTCGGCGGTCGCCATTTTTGGTGGTGGCCAAGGTCACATAGCGGCCGTGCAGGTTCACCTGGTCATGGGTCAGGCTGCACAGCTCGCCCAGGCGCATGGCCGTCTCCAGCGCCAGCAGAAAAATCAGCGCCACCTCGTGCTGCTTACCTTCCACGGTCTCGCCGTCAAAGCCCAGGGCCACCTGCACGCGCTCGATTTCATCGGGGCTTATGCGGCGGTCACGGGGCGGCGGGTTCCTGGGCCGGGTGATCTCCTTAATGGGGTTGCTGGTGCACCAGCCCCACTCCCTCACGGCACGGTTGAAAAAGGCGCTGAGCACATTCAGCTCGCGGTTGACGCTGGCCGGCCCCACGCTCTCCAGGCGCCGGTCGCGATAGCTGGCCAGGTCACTGGCGGACACATCGCCACAGCACACCTCGGCCAGAGGATCTCGCATAATCGCACGCAGGCGCAGCTGCTCATGGCGCGCCCCGCGCTTGGTGGGGCTCACCTCATCGTGGTAGCGCTGGAGCGCTTCATGTAGCGGCCGCCGCTGAGGGTTGTTAATATCGCCCGAGCGGACGGCCCGCTCCAGGTCCGTGGCCCACTCCATCGCCTGGGCCTTGGTGTCAAAAGTGCGGGCGCGGTAAACGCCCCGCCGTCGCACCTCGGCCACCCATCCGGTGGCCCGCTTTCTGAATGTTGCCATAGAGCCTTGAGTCGTAATTTTGTCGTAATCGCTCCAGACTATACCTTACTTATAGGGGCAATACACACAGAAACGACACGCCAAAAAGCCCGACACAGCGGGCAAAAGGGCTCATAGGGGCGATTTGATACCATACCGGAAACCCCCTAAAATGCCGGCCTTCGGCACCAACACAAAAGGGCGTCCTGTGACGCCCTTTTTTATTGTTTGCAGGCACTAGAGCGAGAGCAGGGGATTACTGTGGAGATCCATAGCGGTTACGCACCGACCCGTGAGGGCCTATCCATTTACTACGAGCGCTGGGGTAATCCCGCCAACCCGCCCGTTCTGATGGTAATGGGACTGGGTGCCCAGATGACCATTTGGCCGGAGGCCTTGCTCAAGGCGCTGGTTGAGCGCGGCCTGTATCTGATTCTTTTCGACAACCGCGACATTGGCCTGTCGTCGGCGACTCCTCACGCCAAGCCGCAGGCCTTGTCGGCCTTTGTTCGCTCGCGCCTCGGTCTCAAGGTTCATGCGCCCTATAACCTCGATGATATGGCGGCGGATGCCATCGATTTACTGAATTATCTGGGTATTGAGCGCGCCAGTGTGGTGGGCGCCTCAATGGGGGGCATGATTGCCCAGATACTGGCCGTTGAATATCCCGACAGAATTTGCTCTCTCACCGGTATTATGACCAGCCCCAATGAGGGACATTTGCCCAGGCCTCCAGTGAAACTGTTGCTGCAGCTGGCGGGCTTGCGTGGTGAGCCGATTGTCGATGCCGAGAGTGCCGCCGAAAACCGCCTGCAGCTCTGGCGGATGATCAACAGCCCGGACTACCTGATGGATGAGGACATCGTCCGTCAGCGAGCCGCAGCCTCTTATCGTCGTTCCTATCGCCCCGATGGCGCGGCAAAGCACAGCCTGGCCATTATGGCGACCGGTGGCTTTAAGGACCGCCTGGCGCGTATTCGGCTGCCCAGTCTGTTTATCCACGGTGGTGCCGACCGTCTGGTTCACCCCGAGGGGGGCAAGCTCTGTGCCCGGGCTACACCGGGTGCAGAATTGATGCTGATCAAGGGCATGGGACATGAAATCCCCGAGGATTTGACTCAGCGCCTGGCGGAAAAAATTGCCAAACACATTGCCAGTTCGGCACCCGAGTCCGCCCCCGATTGAGCACAATGGCCCCGGGGTGTGACTTTTTTCACTACTGAGGGTGGTCATTTGCAAAACTGTTGTATAAAGTAGTCGCCTAAATCTTGTGATTTAAACAAAAAATAATCCGAGTTTGCACAATGTGGGGGGAAGTATGAGTACGAAGTGGATTCGTTCTCTTCTGGCTATTGTTGTTCTGGTGGCGCTTATAAGCCCCCGGGCCATGGCGAATGAAAAGCAGTCTATTTGTGTCTTTGATCCGGTGGGTTTGGGTGGCGACATCTACAGTCTCACCCGGGATATCACAACCGACTTTCTCAATCTCGGCATTGAAGTCGAGTTGTTGCCTTATTCCGATGAGAAACAAGCGGTCAGGGATTTTGATGCCGGGGTCTGCGATGGCACGGTCCTTACGGGCATTAACGCGCGTCCCTACAACACCTTTACTACCAGCATCGAGGCCATGGGCACCGTACATAGCTACGATGGTCTGCACACCGTCATTCAGACACTGACCCAACCCAAGGCAGCCAAGTTCTTCACCCAGGGCGAATACGAAGTCATTGGTATCTACCCGGCCGGCGCCGTTTATACCATGGCCAAAAATCGTGAGTGGCGAAGCATCGACGACATGAAAGGTCGCCGAATTGTGGTGATGTTTGAGGATGAAGTCTCGCAAATGATGGTCGAGAAGCTCGGTGGCACCCCGGTACCGGGCGACACCAGCAATTTTGCCAAGCGCTTTATCAACGGGGAGATTGAAGTCGTCTTCATGCCCGCCGCTGTGTATGAGCCCATGGAGATCTATCGGGCACTGGAGCCCAATGGTGGTATACAGGAGCGCCCCGTCGTGCAGTTGACGCTGCAGTTCGTGATTCGCAAGGAGGCTTTCCCCGAGGGCTTTGGCCAGAAAGCGCGCCAGATCTCCCTGGACTGGTTTGATCGCGCGCTGTCCATTGCCCACAAGGCCGAAGCCAAAATTGATCCGAAGTACTGGGTCCGCTTGTCGCCCTACCATTTCGAAGAGCTTCACCAGGCTATGCGCGACGCCCGTATGGAGCTGGAAGCGCAGGGTGTCTACGACGCCAAAATGTTGAAAATTCTCAAGAAACTCCGCTGCCGAGACAACCCGGAGCTGTTTGAGTGTGGCATGGACGGTCTCTGATCGCACTTTGGGTCAAGCTCGACCAGTTCTTTACAGGACACAGGGATGTGTAATGTTATAAAATAGCAAAAAACGACTTCAGGAAAGTCCATGTTGCTATTTGTCCTTAGCAGTCTGGCGCTCGTTGCCGGACCGCTGATCAGTTTCTACACGCGTCATCATCCCCGACTGATTGCGTCGCTCAATGGTCTGGCCATGGTGGCGGTGCTCGCCGGTATTGCCCTGCATATCCTGCCCGACAGTGTCGAAGTGGCCGGTTGGTGGGTGTTGTTACTTGCCGCTGCCGGTTTTGTTTTGCCGTCGCTGATTGAACACATTTTGAGCCGGGCCGCGGCCACCGTTCACCGGGCCACACTGTTGCTGGCCGTTCTGGGACTGGGCTTGCACGCCTCTCTGGACGGGCTGGCCCTGACCCACGGTGCCTATACCCTCTCGTCCGGTGTTTTGCCGGCGATTGTGGTTCTGCACCGTCTGCCGGTGGGGCAATTGATCTGGGCGCTGCTACAGCCGGCCTTTGGTCGAAAAACCGCGGCCGGGGTATTGCTCTTTCTGGTGGCGTTCACCGGACTGGGGGTCCTGGTTGGCGAGCGGATCGAGTTTCTACTCCACGGCGTATTGTTTGCCTGGTTTCAGGCTTTCATTGCCGGTGCACTGGTTCATGTGATGCTGTTCCGGTCGCACGCCCACGATCATGCCAGTCACTGAGCACAGGCCATCCGCCGCATCCGCTGGCGTCAAATGTCGTCGGCAAAATAACGGCTCAGAAACTCATCAAAACTGATGTCGTCGGCTGCCTCTATGTCACGCTGGGCTTTAATAGATTGCTCCGACAGTGCCATGAATTGCTCCGATGTTGTCTCATCGATATAACTGCGGTAATCACTGCGATGTTCGTCACCGAGTCTCAGCATCATTTCCCGATAGCTTTCCCTGCGAGACACGAGGCCACTGAGCTGTGCTGCCGAGGGCAGTTTGTGCGGTTGTTTCGCCTTCGCCAGTTGGGCCTCCAGGGCCCGGCTGTAAAGCTGCGTCTGCGATTCGGAATCGAGCAGCTCCGCCGTTGTGCGCATGGATTCGAGTAGTGGAACAGCGGCTTGCAACGGTGAGTTCAACTCGTTTCCGGCGAGCCTCAAGGACAGCTCCGGGTCCCGGCCGCGTTCGGCGACGCTGTACAGATTGTCGCTGGCCCTCTGGCACTCGTCTTCGGGCATTACCGGGCTTTCCTGGAGCAGGCAGTGAGTGAGAAAGCAATCGAGGAAATGAATCTGGGTTTCGTCGAGCCCCATGGGTAGCTCGGGGTTGAGGTCGAGCAGTCGTACTTCGATGTATTCGATACCGTAACGCTCCAGTGCCACCAAAGGGCGCTCGCCGGCTTTGGGAGTTCGCTTGGGACGAATTTCGCTGTAGTACTCGTTTTCAATCTGCAGAAGCCGGGTATTCAGTTGCCGGTATTCGCCGTTGACCTTGGTACCGATCTGCCGATAGGGCGGATACTCGATGGTCAGTGCATTGCGCAGAGTCTGGATGTAGGTTTCAAGGTGGTTATAGCACACCCAAATGCTGTTTTGTGCCTCGCTCTTGTACCCCAGGTCGGTCATGCGCAAACAAGTTGCATAGGGGGCGTGCAGGGTTTCCGGGCTGTTTTTCAAAGGCTGGAGCTTGTGCTCGCGTGCATCGACAAAACTCTTGTCCAGCGCGGGGCTGGCGCCAAACAGGTACAGCAGAAGCCAGGCGTGACGGCGGAAGTTTCGTATCAGAGCCAGGTAGCCTGCCGAGGTGAAGTCCTGAAGGCTCTGGCTCTTGTCGGACGCCTCGTAGAGGCTCTCCCACCAGCTATCCGGCAGAGAGTAGTTGTAGTGAATGCCGGCAATGCTTTGCATGATGCGGCCGTAGCGCCAGTCCAGACCTCGACGGTAGACATGCTTCATCATGCCTGAATTGGAGTTGCCGTAGCGGGCGATGGGGACACTCTCATTGCCGTCGAGACGGCAGGGCATGCTCCCCGGCCAGAGCGTCTGATCGCCGATGCAGTGGTCGACCCAGGCGTGGAGTTGGCGCAGTTCGTAGAGCACTTCGTGCGTGTGGCAGTAGGCACCGGTAATCAACTCGAGCAGGGCTTCGGAGTAATCGGTGGTGATGGACGGGTGAGTCAGAGGGGAGCCGAGACAGGCCGGGTGGTCGTCATCGGCGATATCCCCCAGGCTGTTGGTCCGCAGGGCCTCTTTCTCGATGCCACGGCGAATGGCGGTGAGATGCTTGCCGGCACCGGCGTCCAGAGCCCGCTGGCTGAGTGTGTGGAAGGGGATCATGGGTGAGTGCTTGGCCACGCTGTCTCCTGAAGTCGCAGGCCATATGGGCTCAGATAAGATGAGCCCACATGTCGTATTCGTCGGTTTCCTCGATTTCGGCCTCAACATACTGACCGGGTTCGAGGTGTGTGGCGCCATCGATAAATACCAGACCGTCAATGTCGGGGGCATCGGCTTGCGATCGCCCCACCGCGCCCTCGTCAACAACTTCGTCGATTAGAATGCGGCATCGTTGTCCCACTTTTTGGGCCAGTTTTTCGGTGCTGATCTTTTGTTGCAATTGCATAAAGCGCTGGTAGCGAAGTTCCTTGGTTTCCTCGTCGACCGGGTCGTGCAATTCGTTGGCGGCAGCGCCTTCCACAGCTGAATACTTGAAGCAGCCAACGCGGTCAAGTTGCGCCCGTTCAAGAAACGCCAGCAACTCTTCGAAGTCGTCTTCGGTTTCTCCGGGAAAGCCGACAATAAAGGTACTGCGCAGGGTGATGTCGGGACAGATTTCACGCCATTTCTCGATGCGCTTGAGTGTGTTTTCAGTAGCCGCCGGACGCCGCATCTTGCGCAGTACCCGGCGACTGGCGTGCTGAAAGGGAATGTCCAGGTAGGGCAGGAGTTTGCCTTCAGCCATCAGGGGAATGATGTCGTCGACATGGGGGTAGGGGTAGATGTAGTGGAGTCGAACCCAGATCCCCATTTCACCCAGTGCCTGGCACAGGTCGTAGAGGCGCGTTTTGATGGGGCGGCCGTTCCAGAAATCGAGCTTGTAGCCGAGGTCGCTGCCGTAGGCGCTGGTGTCCTGGGAAATGACCAGCAACTCTTTGACCCCGGCGTCGGCCAGCCGCCTGGCTTCGTCCAGGACTTCGCCTATGGGGCGGCTGACCAGTTTTCCCCGCATGGACGGGATGATGCAGAAGCTGCAAGTGTGATCGCATCCCTCCGAAATTTTGAGATAGGCGTAGTGTCTGGGTGTGAGTTTGATGCCCTGAGGGGGTACCAGGTCGGTAAAGGGGTCATGCTCTCTCGCCGGTGGCGGGGCGTGGTTGTGTACGCTATCAAGCACGGCCTCATACTGCTGAGGGCCGGACACACTGAGTACGCCGGGGTGCACTTCACGAATATCGTTCTCTGTTGCCCCCATACAACCGGTGACAATGACCTTGCCATTCTCCTGCAGGGCTTCGCCGATGGTGTCCAGGGATTCTTTCTTGGCGGCATCGATAAAGCCACAGGTATTGACGATAACGACTTCGGCGCCCTGGTAGTCGGGACTGATCTGGTACCCCTCAGTGCGCAACTGGGTGAGAATTCGCTCGGAGTCCACCGTGTTCTTGGGGCAGCCAAGGCTGACAAAACCGATTCTGGCAGCGCGCCGCGCGCTTGTTTTATGTTCACTCACTCTGGCAATACCCTGGATTTTGTCCGATATTTGGGGATGAGCGCATTTTATCACGACTTGGGTGGTCGTATGTGTCCGGGAAAAGGAGTAGTTTGCAGTGGATTTTACCGATTGCGATTTGTTACTGGTGGAACCCGACGAGGGGCGGCGCCGAGAATTGGCAGCGGCCCTGGCGCGCAAGGGGATGGACCGATGCCGCGAGGCCATTAACGGTCTCGATGCTTTGGTACAGTTCAAGCGCAGTCGCCCCAAGATGGTCATCATGGCTGCCGAGATGCCGGTCAAGGACGGCATTGATGCGTGTCGACTGATGCGCAGCCTCCCCGGCGGTGAAATGGTCAGCATTCTTTTGCTGGTCGACCAGAACTCCCCACGGAGCACACTCCTCAAGGATGCTTATGAGGTCGGCGCCAGTGAATACATCTACACCCACCTCAGCCCCCCCGAAGTGGCGATTCGAGCGCTTTTTGCCTTGAGGACATTTTCCAGGATTGTGGAAGGTGAGCGCTCCATACGGCGTATGGAGCAAGCCTACCGGATTGCCCATTTGGGAGCCTGGTGGTGGGATGCCGGCTCCGGAACCATGCATTTTTCGCGAGACCTGTCCCGCATGATGCGAGCGGCAGTCAGTTCAGTGCACAGTCTCGATCACTTCCTCAACTTGGTTGACGAGGCGCAGCGAGAGCGTGCATCAGCTGCTATTGCCCGGGTAATGGAAGACGGTGTTTCCCGCTCCCTGGGTTTCAAGCTGGCTGAGACCAGTAAGGGAGAGCGGCATTTCTACATGTGGTTGGAGCGGGAAGTGAACCCGGTCACACAGGGGGTTGTTATTGAAGCCCTGATTCAGGATGTCACCCAGCGCGTTGTCAGTGAAAACCGCATCCAATCCCTGGCTCACTACGACACTTTGACGGGCTTGCCCAATCGCGGTTATTTACACCGCCACCTGCCCACGCTGCTGGGCCAGGCGGATAAAACCAAAACCCAGCTGGCCATGATGGTGATCGACATTGACCATTTTGGCCGGGTCAATAACGCACTGGGTTACAGCGCTGGTGATGAGATGCTTAAAATTCTCTCGGAGCGTTTTGGTAAGGCCATTGATGGCGGTGAGCTCCTGCCCAGAGTCGTGGACAGCGAAGAGCAACTCATGCTTCTGCGCACCGACGCCGACGAATTCACCCTGCTCGTCAGCTCCCTGCACAGTGCCGATCGCATGGCCGGTATTGCCGAGCATTTGCAGCAGCTGGCCGCAGAGCCGATTGTGATCGATGAGCATGAACTCAATGTCACCCTGAGCATGGGGATTTCGGTTTATCCGCTGGATTCAGACACTGCCGAGGGGCTGCAGGAGTGCGCCAGTGCGGCGACGCGGCACGCCAAGGAACAGGGTCGCAACAACTACCAGTTTTCCATGGAGTCTCTCAACAGCAGTGCATTAAAGCGCCTGGGTCTCGAGAGCGACCTCTACAAGGCTTTCGAGCGCAATGAATTCGAGCTTTACTACCAACCCAAGGTGCATCTGGCCACGGGCAAAGTCGTTGGCGTCGAGGCATTGGTGCGTTGGCAACATCCGGAGCTGGGCCTGGTGTCACCGGATCAGTTTGTCTCCCTCGCCGAGGATCTTGGTCTGATTATACGGCTGGGCGAGTGGGTTCTTGGCGAAGCCTGCCGACAGGCCAAAATCTGGCGTGGGGACGGCAAATTACTGACAGTGGCGGTCAATGTCTCTCCGCGTCAGTTTTCTGACCCGGAGCGATTGTTTACAGCCGTCGAAACGGCTCTCTCCGAGAGCGGTTTGCCGGGGCATCAGCTGGAGCTCGAACTGACTGAAAACACCTTTATTCAGGATACCGACAGCAATCGTGACACCGTGGCCCGTCTTAAAAAGCTGGGTTTGCACATTGCTATCGACGACTTTGGTACGGGTTACTCCTCACTCGGCTACCTCACCCGGTTCCCGGTGGATACCCTGAAAATCGACAAGTCTTTTGTCAGCTGTGTCGCCGGCAATGCCCAGAATGCCGAGGTGGTAAAAACCATTGTCCAGCTGGCTCATTCCATGAAGCTGAGTGTGGTTGCTGAGGGAATCGCGGCGACTGCTGAGGAATCCTTTCTCAGGGATCTCGGTTGCGAGTACGGCCAGGGTTACCACTACGCCCCGCCACTGCCGGCACCCGCTTTTTCCGAGTGGCTGGCAAAGAGCCGGGAAGTGGGTGTGGCGGCAGCCACCGCTTGAATTCGGCGCCGCTTTGGGGCAAAGTGCGCCCACTCTCTCGATGCGCCACCCGGCGGCATCGGCGAAGGGCACTGTGGCGGTCTGCGCCGGTACCCTCGCGACGCGAAGCTGTAAACTCCGCCAGGCCCGGAAGGGAGCAACGGTAGCAGTGTAGCGGGCGCCGAGGACCTGCTGGTGTGGGCCGCCTCCATTTAGGCCCGGTCAAATCCTTCCCAAGCGTATGCAGCGTGCTTCTCACGGTATAGAATCGTCATCATTCCCACGCAGTGAAGCAATTGCAGATTTATGGCTTATCAAGTCCTTGCGCGCAAATGGCGCCCCCGAAGTTTTGCCGAGCTGGTCGGCCAGGAGCATGTACTCCGAGCCCTGGTAAACACCCTCGATGAGGACCGTTTACACCATGCCTATTTATTTACCGGGACTCGGGGTGTCGGCAAGACGACCATTGCCCGAATTATCGCCAAGTCGCTTAATTGCGAGCGCGGTGTCAGTTCCACGCCCTGTGGCGAGTGTGGGGCCTGCAGTGAAATTGACGAGGGGCGCTTTGTCGACCTGATTGAGGTGGACGCTGCCTCGCGGACGCGGGTCGACGACACCCGCGAGCTGCTCGACAATGTCCAGTACACGCCCACTCGCGGTCGTTACAAGGTCTATTTGATCGACGAAGTCCACATGCTCTCGACCCACAGTTTTAACGCCCTGTTGAAAACCCTCGAGGAGCCACCGCCCCATGTGAAATTTCTGCTGGCCACGACGGACCCGCAAAAACTGCCTGCCACGGTTCTCTCGCGCTGTCTGCAGTTCAATCTCAAGCAGATGCCGCCGGAGCAAATCGTGGCCCACCACGAGCAGATTCTCAAAGCCGAGGGCGTGGAGTACGAACCCCAGGCGCTCAAGCACATCGCCCGGGCCGCCGAGGGCAGCATGCGCGACTCCCTAAGTCTGCTCGATCAGGCCATCGCCTATGGCCACGGGGCCGTTCGCAGCGAGGAAGTCGTGGCCATGCTCGGCTTTATCTCCCGCGACCATATCCAAAAATTGTTGACCGCCGTTGCCTCCGGAGACAGTGCCGGCATGATGGCGGCGCTGGACCAACTGGCCGAGATGGCGCCGGATTTTGTCACTGTGTTTGACGAGTTGATTGGCACCCTCCATCAGCTGGCGATCGCCAAGCGGCTGCCCGAGGCCGCCGATGACAGCTTGATGGACCGGGAGCAGCTGCTGGCCCTCGCCGATCATTTCAGCGAAGAGGATATCCAGCTTTACTACCAGATGGCCCTGATGGGCAAGCGTGATTTGCCGTTGTTGTCGGAACCGCGCCAGGGCCTGGAAATGGCACTGCTGCGTATGCTGGCTTTTTGCCCCAGTCAGTGGGGAGAGGGCGGTGAACCGGCAAAAAAGCCGACAGCGGCGCCGCCAGTTGAGAGTGTGGCGCCGCAACACCAGCCTTCCTCCTGCGACACGGCCAGCACTGTCAGTGAGGCCTGGGAGGCTGCCCCGGAGGCCTCTGAGGCCGGTCAGGCTGCTGATGCAGAGATTACAGCGCCTGCGGTAGCTCAGTCGGGTGAGTGGGAACAGGAGCCGACGGCAGTCCATCGGAACAGTACGACCGATGATGTTTCGACATCGGTACCCTCGCTTGCGCCCGGCTGCATCGAGGAGATCGACTGGAATGGCCTGGTCGAGGAGCTGGCTCTGGATTCCCTGTCCGTCCAGGTGGCCAAAAACGCCTCGCTTCGGGAGTGGGATGGCCAGCGGCTGACACTGGCCCTGGACGCCAGCCTGGAGTCCCTGAGCAGCCCGGCTACCACCGAGGCTCTCGAGCGAGCTCTGACTGAGCGTTGGCAGCAGACGGTTCGGATCAATTTGCAATTGCAACGGGAAGTCACAGATACGCCCGCACAGCTGGACCGGGAAAAACACGATGCAGCCCACCAGGCGCTGCTTGATTCCATTGAAAACGATCCATTTATCAAAGACTTGAAGCGAACTTTTCAGGCTTCAGTTAAAATGGATTCCATTAAATTGATAGACGCAAAAGTGGAGCAGACATGAAAGGTCAATTAGGCAATCTGATGAAACAGGCCCAGAAAATGCAGGAAGAGGCCGAGCGCGCCCAGAGCGAAATTGCCCGGATGGAAGTCGAGGGCGAGGCCGGCGGTGGCTTGGTTAAGGTGGTCATGACCGGCAGTCACGAGGCCCGTCGGGTCCATATCGACCCCAGCCTGTTTGATGATGACCGGGAAATGCTTGAGGATCTCGTGGCGGCCGCCATCAACGACGCGGCGCACAAGGTCCAGGAGAAAACCCAGGAGCGCATGGGCAGTGTGACCCAGGGAATGAACCTTCCAGGTGGCATGAAGTTTCCCTTTTAATTGATTGATTTGTATTGAAATAATGGCCAGTCAAACCCAGTCACCATTGCTCGATGAGCTGATTGAAGCCTTTCGCTGCCTGCCCGGTGTGGGGCCCAAATCGGCCCAGCGAATGGCTTTTCACGCCCTTGAACGCGAGCGCAGCGGCGCCCGCCATCTGGCGGAAAAACTGGCGGAGGCGGTAGAGCGGATCGGCCATTGTCGACGCTGCCGGAACTTTACCGAAAACGACTTGTGCGCGCTTTGCCAGTCTCCCCGCCGCGACGCCTCGGTGCTTTGCATCGTCGAATCGCCGGCCGATGTGGCGGCACTGGAGGTGGCCACGGACTACAACGGGCTGTATTTTGTCCTGATGGGCCGCTTGAGTCCCCTGGACGGTATTGGCCCCCGCGAGATCGGGCTCGATGTCCTCGAGCAGCGTCTCGGCGAGGGTGAGAGCAGGGAGCTGATTCTCGCCACCAATCCAACGGTTGAGGGCGAGGCGACGGCCCATTACATTGGTGAACTGGCCCGCGAAGCGGGGGTGTCGGTATCGCGAATTGCCCACGGCGTGCCTCTGGGTGGCGAGCTCGAGTACATTGACGGCGGCACGCTGTCCCACGCCTTCAGCCAGCGCAAAATGATGCTATAGGGGAGTACCACAATGAGCGATTGTCTCTTTTGCAAAATGATCACCGGCGAGATTGAGGCCGATGTCGTTTACGAAAACGATGCGGTATTGGCCTTTCGCGACATTAACCCGCAAGCGCCCACTCATGTCCTGATCATTCCCAAAACCCACATTGCCACAATTGAGGACATTACCCCGGATTACGCCGCCCTGGTCGGCCAACTCTATCTGACCGCCCAGGAAGTGGCGCGGATCGAGGGCCTGTCGGAGGCCGGTTACCGCACGGTGATGAATTGTCGCGAGGGCGCCGGACAATCGGTGTTTCATATTCACTTGCACCTGCTCGGCGGTCGTCCCTTGCAGTGGCCACCCGGCTAGACACTCGCTTGATCACCCAGCCCGGCGTTGCGCTTAGCGGTAGTTCAGTCCCATCTCGCGCTGAGCGTTTCCGGCCCGTTCGAGCATGGTTCGGTAGCTTTCCAGGCGCCAGCTGGCACACTCGCCGGTTTCCACTGCCGACTTGACGGCACAGCCGGGTTCCTTGAGGTGTCGGCAGTTGTGAAAGCGGCACTGTTGACCCAGCTTGTCGAGTTCGCGAAAACCGTGGAGAATCTCCCGCTCATCGTGGGTCCAGGTGGCAAACTCGCGCACGCCGGGTGAATCGATCAAGTCGCCACCCCTCGGCAGCTGGTAGAGAATGGTCGTGGTGGTCGTGTGACTGCCCAGGCCACTGGCCTCGGAGAGGGCGCCGACCTGAATGGATTGATCCGGTAGCAGGTACTGCAGCAGCGAGGACTTGCCCACGCCCGACTGTCCCACCAGTATGCTGGTTCTGTCCCGTGCCCAGGCGTCCAGTGTCTCCAGGCCGAGTCCAGTCTCTACCGAAGTTTTCAGGCAGCAATAGCCCAGCGCTTCATAGTAGCACCAGGTCTCGTCAAACAGCACTTCACCGTCGGCGAGGTCGTCCTTGTTGAATAGCAGGACGGCGTCCACGCCCATGTTTTCAGCAGTTACCAGGTAGGAGTCTATAAGAAAGCGGTCGACCCCCGGACGGTGAGCTGAAACGATGATGAGCTGGTCGAGGTGGGCCGCCAGGGGTTTGGGCACGCCCCTCCGGTCGGGTCGTGCGAGAACGCCCTCGCGGGCCTCGACAGTTTCGACGATGGCCTCGTCAGCGGAGTGTCGATAGCTCACCCGATCGCCACAGACTACCAATCCGAGCTTTCTTCGGGCGCTGGCCTTGAGCAGTGTGCCGCCCTCCGAGCGCAGGCTCAGGTGGCGGCCGAAATTGGCGACAACGCGCCCGCGTTTTGTAGGGTCTGTTGACACTAATCATCCAGCCAGTGGTCTATTTTTGCCGCACAGATAAAGTCGTTGTTCGTCAGTCCGCCGGCCGAGTGGCTGGTGAACTGTACAAGACAGCGATTGTAACCGACTTCGAGGTCCGGGTGGTGATCCTCGCGATGGGCGATCCAGGCCAGGGCGTTGACGAAAGCCATGGTCTGATGAAAGTCGGCAAAGCCGAATTCGCGGACGAGTTGCTCCTCACCAACGCTCCACTGGGGAATTTCGGCGGCCATTTGATCGCGCTGTCGTTTGTCCAGAAGATCCTCGGCCGAGGGCTTTGCCGCGCAGTGTCGTTCTACCAGGTTGCTCATTATTCCTCCTTGCAGTGCCTGTTCGGGGTGTTAATCTTGCACTTCCATTCACGCACAGCCAATGCCGCTGTGGCAACAGCAAGGGCCAATCATGTCGGATCAGGCGCAACCGGACTCACAAAACCTCATCTGGATCGACCTGGAAATGACCGGACTCGATACTCAGCGGGATGAAATCATTGAAGTTGCCACGATTGTCACTGACTGCGAGCTGAATGTCCTGGCGGAGGGGCCCATGCTGGCGATTCATCAGCCGGATTCGGTCATGCAGGGCATGGATGAGTGGAATACCCGCCAACACGGGCAAAGCGGTCTCACCGAGCGGGTTCGCAACAGCCGGATAAGTATGGCTCAGGCCGAGCGCGAGACACTGGATTTTCTGGCCCGCTATGTCGGCCCGCGCCAATCGCCCATGTGCGGCAACAGCATTTGCCAGGATCGGCGCTTTCTGGCTCGCCAGATGCCCGAGCTCGAGGCCTACTTTCACTATCGCAACCTCGATGTTAGCAGCTTGAAGGAAATGGTGTCTCGCTGGGCGCCGGATGTCCTCAAGGGCTTTGCCAAACAGGGCAAACACCTGGCGCTCGACGATATTCGCGACTCCATCGAGGAGCTCCGCTACTACCGCCAGACCGTCATGAAAATCTGATGTGTGATTATTCGACCGGGGTGTCTTCGCAGTTGCCCCAGTCCGACCAGGCCCCGGGATAGCCCATTACCCGGTCGTAACCCAGCGCCCGGAGCGCCACGCAGACTACGCTCGAGCGCATGTGGGTCTGGCAGTAGGCTACGCAGTCCTTGTCCCGGGTGATTCCGGCGTGATCCAGCACCGCCTGGATTTCGTTGAGCGGGCGAAACTTGAGCTGGCACGGGTCCTTGAGTTCGGTCCACTCGAGGTGAATGGCGCCGGGAATGTGGCCACCGCGCGCCGAGCGCACATCCTCGCCGCGGTATTCGCCGGCGGAACGCGCATCAATGATCTGAAGGGTGGCGTCGTCCAGACGCTCCATTAGATCCTGCCGGTTGAGCACATTCCGTCCCTGGTAGCGGGCGCGATAATCCTGCGGCTCGGCCGTTTCCGGAGTCTGGTCGATCGCTTCTATTTCCGCTTTCCACGCCGCCATGCCGCCATTGATCATGCTGGCCCGGTCGATTCCAAACGCCTCGAGTGTCCACACCAGCCGTGCGGCTTGCGGCCCACCGTTGTCATCCACTGCCACAATGTGTTCATTACCGGTAAATCCGATGCGCGACAAGGCCGAGGACATTTGCTCTTCCGTGGGCAACAGGCCACCGAGGGGTGGCTCGCTTTGGACGATTTCGCCCAGTTCAAAGGGCAGTGCATTGGGAATGTGACCGTGGAGGTAGTTCTCCTCGGCCCGAAGATCGAGGATGATCAATCCACTCTGGTCCAGCACCTGGGCCAGGTCGCCGGGTTCCGCAATTGGGGGCAGGGCGATCATAAGCTGTCCTCTCTTTCGTTGTTCAGTGAGAGTACCGTGTCTTCCGGGGTCTCACCAGTGTCGGGGTAGTCCAGTGTGTAGTGGAGTCCCCGGCTTTCCTTGCGCTTGAGGGCGCTGTCGATGATTAATTGGGCCACCAGTGCCAGGTTGCGAAGCTCGATCAGGTTGGCATTGATGGTGTAGCGGCTGTAGTGCTCATTGATTTCACTCGACAGGAGCGCCATGCGGCGCCTGGCTTTCAGCAGTCGCTCATCGGTACGCACAATGCCGACATAGTTCCACATCAGGCGGCGCACTTCATGCCAGTTGTGGGTGACCAGTACTTCCTCTTCTGCACTGGTCACCTGACTGGCATCCCAGTCAGGCAGGGAAGTGGGTTCGGGTCGTTCGCCACCAAATCGGCGCTCTATGTCTCCGGCGGCGGCATGGGCAAAGGCCATGCACTCCAGCAGCGAGTTACTGGCCAGGCGGTTGGCGCCGTGCAATCCGGTACAGGCGGTCTCGCCAAGGGCGTAAAGCCGTTCGATATTGGTGTGACCATTGAGATCCGTGCGCACGCCACCACAGGTGTAGTGGGCCGCTGGCACTACCGGTATGGGCCGCTCGTCCATGGCGTAGCCGAGGTCGAGGCAGCGCTGGTAAATATTGGGGAAGTGGGACTGAATGAACTCCCGGGACTTGTGGCTGATGTCGAGGTAGACGCAGTCCGAACCCAGTCGCTTCATTTCGTGGTCGATCGCCCTGGCAACGATGTCCCGCGGGGCCAGGTCACCGCGGCTGTCAAAGCGCTGCATAAAGGGGTCGCCGCCCGGCAGCAACAGGCGACCGCCTTCGCCGCGCACGGCTTCCGAGATCAAAAAAGATTTGGCATTGGGGTGATAGAGGCAGGTCGGATGGAATTGCATAAACTCCATGTTGGCTACCTCGGCACCCGCCCGCCAGGCCATGGCGATGCCATCTCCCGAGGAGCCATCGGGGTTACTGGTGTAGAGGTAGGTTTTGTTGGCGCCGCCGGTGGCCAGTGCCACCGCGCCGGCCCCGATGCTGTGTACCTTGCCGGTTTCCCGCTCGAGGACATAGACGCCATGGCAGCGGCCTTCGGTGTCGGGTGAGTGGTCTTTTTCGACAATCAGGTCGACTGCGATGGCGTCTTCCACGACATCGATATTGGGCGCGCGCAGGACCTGGTGAACGAGTGTGGTTTGCAGGGCCTTGCCAGTGGCGTCCTCGGCGTGGATGACTCGGCGGTGGCTATGGCCGCCTTCGCGGGTCAGGTGAAAGCCCTGTTCGCCGTCCTCCCCGCGCTCGTGGGTGAAAGGCATGCCCAGTTCCACCAGCCAGTGGATGATGTCGGGGGCGCTTTCGATGGTAAATCGCACGGCGTCTTCGTGACACAGTCCGGCACCCGCCTGCAGAGTGTCTGAAATGTGGTGCTCGAAGTCGTCGTCGTCATCCAATACCGCCGATATGCCGCCCTGTGCCCAGTAGGTGCTACTGTGACTCAACAGGCTGTTTTTACTCAAGATACCCACACTAAGGTGCGGCGGAAGCCTGAGGGCGAGCGTCAGTCCGGCAGCGCCGGCACCGACAATCAATACATCGTAGTGTTTCTGCATGGGGCGATATTTTGGCATACTAGGCGCCCATTGTGTCGGCTTTTGATCATCTCCAGCCGACGATTTTCTCGCCCGGGAACTCCAACGGTTCCCGGCCGTCATAGGTACCAGTGAATGAGCGAACGTGAAGTTGACTACGAACTGGTCAAGCGCGTCCAGTCCGGTGAAAAGGCCGCCTTTGACCTGCTGGTCCGCAAGTACCAGTCGAGGGTGGTCAGCCTGGTAGGACGCTTCGTCAACAGTCCTGACGAGGTCGATGATGTCGCCCAGGAGGCCTTTATCAAGGCCTACCGCGGGCTTAAGAACTTTCGCGGCGATAGCGCCTTCTACACATGGCTCTACCGCATTGCCGTCAATACGGCAAAAAATTACCTGGTGTCGCGCCAGCGTCGCGGGACGCACATTGGGGCGGACATACAGGAAGCGGAACAATACGACGGTGCAGAACTCTTAAGAGAGTACGACACCCCCGAGCAGCTGCTTGAATCCGAGCAGGCGCGGGACAAGGTGATCGAAGCGATTCAGGCACTGCCTGACGAGTTGCGTGAAGCGATTATGCTGCGCGAGCTCGAGGGCTTGAGCTATGAAGAGATTGCACAAATGATGGGGTGTCCCATTGGAACCGTGCGTTCGCGGATATTCCGTGCGCGCGAAGCGATTGAAAAAGGTCTTAACACAATGGTGGGCGAGTAATATGACGGAAAACAGTCACAACGAGTGGGTGTCGGCCCTGGCTGACGGCGAAAGTACGGATGTCGAGGGCGAGGTGACACGCCTTTTGGCCAGTGAAAGCGCTCGACAAACCTGGTCCTCGGTGCACATTGTTCGCGACGCCTGCGACCAGCGCCTGGCGAGAAGGGCGCCCGAGGGTTTTGCCGACGCCGTGATGGCGCGCCTGGAAGAGGAGCCCGTTGTTCTGGCTCCCACGGCAACTCGTCAAAAACGCGCCAACCACCAGCGACCAACCAGAGTGGCCCACTGGTGGCGGCCCGCTATCGGCTTTGCCGTAGCCGCCTCGGTAGCGGCAGTTACCGTGGTGGGATACGACAGTCTGGGAGGACGCCCGGCGGGCGATACCGGCACTCCAATGCTCGATCGCGTGGCTGCCGGCGGTGGCGGCAGTGGTTCGATCGCTCCGGTACGCAGGGCGGCTTTTTCCAGCACCCCTGCTGCCGGTGGTTACAACGAGGCCTATCGCCCCTCCGCCACTCAGTGGAGTGGCCCTCTGCAGCCTATGCAGCAGGAGCAGAATCAGCTTAACCGTTACCTCGCCAACCACAGCGAGTACTCCGATACCAGCAATTATCAGGGCATCCTGCCGTATACGCGGTTTGTAGGATATGACAGCACTCAGTAGTGCAAACGCATTGAGGCGCTGCGCCCTTTGGGCTTCCGGCGGATTGCTCGCTGCACTGGCGGTGACGGCCCAGGCCGACGAATTGTCCGCGATTCAATTGCTCGAAAACATGGGGCAGGCCATGCAGGAGCTCAGTTACACCGGCACCTTCGTTTACTTGCACGATGGTCGTATGGAAGCCATGAAGGTCGCCCGTCGGCAAAGCGAGCAGGGCAATGATGAAAAGTTGCTCTCTCTCAATGGCGAACCCCGCGAAGTGATTCGCCGCGATAATGTGGTGACACAGGTCTTGCCCGGGTCCGGGCTGGTGACGGTTGATCGCTCTCGGGTTCGCAGCCAATTGCCCATGTCGGTCCCAATGGAACTCAAGGGAGTGGATCGCTACTACCATGTACGCAAGAGTGGTGTCGATCGCATTGCCGGCCGTCGCTGCCTGGTGGTGACACTGCAACCCAAAGACGCCTATCGCTACGGACGGCGTTTCTGGATTGATGAACAAAGTTATTTGCTGGTCAAAGTCGACCTTCTCGACGCCCAGGGAAGGGCCATTGAACAATTGATGTACACGGAGCTTCGCGTCGAGGACGATTTGCCCGAGTCACTTTTCGAGGGTGATTTTGATACAACCCACCTGAAGCGTCACGAAATCATGCCGCCTACGGGTGATCTCTATGACGAGCATCACTGGATGGTCGGTGAACTGCCAAACGGTTTTTCCCTGACCACCCACGAGCGTCGCATTCGGGATGAGGGCGCCCTCGAGCACATGGTCTATTCAGACGGGTTGGCGACCTTGTCGGTGTTTGTTGAACCAGTTGGTAGAGGAAAATCAGAGCCTCTGGCGGGCCACAGCAATATTGGCGCGGTCAATGCGTACGGTCGTGTGGTAGATGACCACAAGGTGGTGGTGGTTGGAGAAGTGCCCCTGGTAACGGTCAAACAGGTAAGCCGGAATGTGGAGAGACGGAGCCAATGATTGAAGAGCAGGCTACAGTTACCGCGGTGGATGATGGTTTTGCCTGGGTGCAAACCCGTCGCTCTACCGCCTGTGACAGTTGTGCCGCGCAAAAAGGTTGTGGCACCTCTGCCATTGGCAAGGTGATCGGACGGCAGTACACAGAAGTGCGCGCCATCAATCGCTGCAACGCGGGCATTGGCGATACGGTCATCGTGGGACTGGCAGAGGACATGTTGCTCAAAAGCTCGCTGGCCGTGTATCTGGTCCCCCTGTTGTTAATGCTTGCGGGCGCCATGGCGGGGGAGCTGTTGTTGGGTGGCTCCTTTGCCTCGGTGGTCGGCTGTGGCGCCGGCCTGATTGTCGGCTTTGCCTGGATACAGTGGTTTTCCACCCGTATTGCCCGCAATGAGCGCTTTCAGCCGACCGTGCTGCGCACCACTACTACAGCTCGTCCCGAGTTCAAAGTCACACTTACTCCCTGATGTTCAAGGTACTGGAGGAGCGATGAAACGCTTTATTTTACTGTCGATGTGCCTGTTGAGCCTGTCGTTCAGCCATGCGTCATTTGCCCGGGCCTTGCCCGACTTCACCGATCTGGTGAAGGAGAATGCGCCGGCCGTGGTGAATATCAGTACCACCCGCAAAGTAGCCGCAAACGGTCTGCCTTTTGATCGCGAGGCACTGGAGAGTCAGCTGGAACAGCTTGGTCCCTGGGCCGAATTGTTCCGGCACTATTTTGAAGTGCCCGAGGGGCAGGGGACGCCGATGCCGAGGGATCAGCACCACTCACTGGGTTCGGGCTTCATCATTTCCGGAGACGGCTACATTGTGACTAACAATCATGTCGTCGAGGGCGCCGATGAAGTCGTGGTGCGGATGAGTGATCGGCGCGAATTTGTTGCCGATGTCATCGGAGTGGACCCCGATACGGACATCGCTGTACTTAAAGTTGAAACCGACAAAAAGCTGCCCACGGTCCAGCTGGGTGACAGTCAATCGGTGGCGGTCGGCGAGTGGGTGCTGGCCATCGGCTCACCCTTTGGTTTTGATGCCAGTGTGACGGCGGGCATCGTCAGCGCCAAGGGCCGTGCCCTGCCCAACGAAAACTATGTGCCCTTTTTGCAAACCGATGTAGCGATTAATCCCGGAAACTCGGGTGGGCCGCTGTTTAACCTCGATGGCGAAGTGGTCGGCGTCAATTCACAGATTTTTAGTCGCACCGGGGGCTATATGGGCCTGGCTTTCGCCATTCCCATTGATGTCGCCATGGATGTTGTGGAACAAATCAAGAAGACCGGGTCCGTTTCCCGCGGTTGGCTTGGCGTAGCCATTCAGGAGGTCACGCGTGAGCTGGCTGAAAGTTTCGGTCTGGACAGGCCGCGCGGTGCTCTGGTGGCTTCGGTGATGCCCGGAAGCCCCGCCGAGAAAGCCGGCGTTGAGCCCGGAGATATCATTCTCTCTGTCGACGACAGGCGTGTGCCGCGTTCCTCGGCACTGCCGCCGATGGTGGGTCGTCATACCGCGGGCGAAGAGGTCGATCTCGAACTCTTGCGCAGCGGGCAAAGTAAACACCTGACCATTGAGCTCGGTGAGCATACCGGCCAACAGGTCTCTGCCTCCGGGAAAAAAAGTCAGCCGGAACCGGCTGGCAAAAACCGCCTCGGTCTGGTGGTGGCTCCAGTCGATGACCGCATGCGAGAGCGCCTTAAGCTACCCCGCGGGGGAGTTGCTGTGACCAGTATCAGCCCCGGCGCTGCCGCCGATGCCGGTCTGCGCTCCGGGGATGTGGTGACTCACATTGACAACCAGGCGGTCAATTCACCGGAGGCATTTGCCGAGAGGGTCGATGCCCTCGAACCCGGCCGGGTGGTCCCCTTTTTGGTGGCTCGCCCCTATGGCAGGGAATTTCTCGCCGTGCGGATCCCTGAATAATGCCGGAGCTGACGCTGTTCCATCGACCCGATTGTCATCTGTGCCAGGCCATGCAGGTGGCACTGGATCAGCTTCGTGGCGAGGTGGAGTTTGACCTGAAGCTGGTTGATGTCGACCGCGATCCGGAGCTGGAACTGCGCTACGGATTTTATGTCCCCGTCCTTGAGCTGGCGGGGAAAACGCTTTGCTACTACCACTTCAACCGGGAAAAGGTGGTGGCGGCACTCGAAGCACAAGTCTGAAGCCGTTTACTTGCGTTTTTGCTGTTTTTTACAGGGCCTCTGGGGTAGCATTGCGCCCCTATGAAACGCATCCGAAACTTTTCCATTATCGCCCATATTGACCACGGCAAATCGACGATTGCCGACCGCTTTATTCAGGTTTGTGGCGGGCTCACCGACCGCGAGATGAACGAGCAGGTGCTCGACTCCATGGATCTCGAGCGCGAGCGCGGTATTACCATCAAGGCCCAGAGTGTCTCGCTCGATTACAAGGCCAGAGACGGTGAAACCTATCGCCTCAACTTCATTGATACCCCCGGGCATGTGGACTTCTCCTACGAAGTGTCCCGCTCACTGGCGGCCTGTGAGGGAGCCCTGTTGGTGGTCGACGCCTCACAGGGAGTGGAGGCGCAAAGTGTGGCCAACTGCTACACCGCCATCGAGCAGGATCTCGAGGTGGTGCCGGTGCTCAATAAAATCGATTTGCCGGCAGCCGATGCCGAGCGCGTGATTGGCGAAATTGAGAATGTCATTGGCATTGAGGCGAAGGATGCCCTTCGAGTCAGTGCCAAGAACGGCCTTGGTATCGAGGATCTTCTCGAGGCCATGGTGGCCCAGATCCCGCCTCCCGAGGGCGATCCCGATGGCCCGCTGAAAGCCCTGATTATTGATTCCTGGTTTGATAACTATCTGGGCGTCGTTTCCCTGGTGCGAATTTTCGACGGTCGTTTGAGTAAAAAGGACAAAATCCAGATCATGTCCAGTGGCCGCAACTTCCAGGTTGAGGATGTGGGTGTTTTTACCCCCAAACGGCTGTCTCGCAAGGAGTTGAGCGCCGGCGATGTGGGTTACATCATCGCCGGAATCAAGGAGATCGAAGCGGCCCCGGTCGGCGACACCATCACGCTGGAGAAAAATCCGGCGCCTGAGCCATTGCCCGGTTTCAAGCAAGTCCAGCCGCGGGTTTTTGCCGGGGTGTTCCCGATCAGCGCCGAGGATTACGAGGACTTTCGCGATGCCCTGCAAAAGCTGCGGCTCAATGATGCCGCTTTGCACTATGAACCGGAAACCTCTCAGGCTCTGGGCTTTGGTTTTCGCTGCGGTTTTCTGGGCATGCTGCACATGGAGATCATTCAGGAGCGCCTGGAGCGAGAGTACGATCTCGAGCTGATTACCACTGCGCCCACGGTGATATACCAGGTGGAGACCACGCAGGGAGAATTGCTCGAAATCCACAATCCCAGCGATTTGCCCGAAGTGAATTTGATTGGCGAGATTCGCGAGCCGCTTATCGGCGCCAGTATTCTGGTGCCCTCGGAGTTTATTGGCAATGTCATCGGGCTTTGTGAAGAGAAGCGCGGCAGGCAGATTAACATGCAGTATCTGGGCAATCAGGTACAACTGGAGTACGAATTGCCGATGGCCGAAGTGGTGCTGGACTTTTTCGATCGGCTCAAATCCGTCAGCCGCGGGTTTGCTTCATTTGACTACGACTTCAAGCGCTTCCAGGTCGCGGATCTCGTCCGCGTGGATATTCTGATCAATGGCGAGAAAGTGGACGCCCTGGCGATCATTGCCCACCGGGATCAAAGCCAGCGACGGGGCCGCGAAGTGATCGAAAAATTGCAGAAGCTGATCCCGAGACAGATGTTTGAGGTTGCACTGCAGGCGGCGATTGGCAATCATATTATTGCCCGCACCAATGTAAAGGCGCTGCGCAAGAATGTTCTGGCCAAATGCTACGGTGGTGATGTCAGCCGCAAACGCAAGCTGCTGGAAAAACAAAAAGCCGGTAAACGCCGGATGAAACAGATTGGCAAGGTAGAAGTGCCCCAGGAGGCGTTTTTGTCCGTGCTGCAGGTGGATAACGACTGATGAACATACACTACGATTTTGCCTTCTACCTGACTCTGGCCACGCTCGTGACCGGTGTAGTGGCTCTGCTGGACAAGTGTTTTTGGGAGGAGAAACGACTGGCCAAACGGGCCGCTGAAAGTGGCGCAAAAGAGAAGGGCTCGGAGGCCGTCGAGGACAAGCCGCCGGCGCTGATCGACTTTTCCCGCTCTTTCTTCCCCGTTTTGTTGCTGGTGTTGGTGATCCGCAGTTTTGTTGCCGAACCTTTCCGCATCCCCTCGGGTTCCATGATTCCCACTTTGCTGGTGGGCGATTTTATTGTCGTTACCAAATACAGCTACGGTTTGCGCCTGCCCGTACTGCATACACGCTTTGTTGACATCGGAGAGCCGGAGCGAGGGGATGTGGTGGTTTTTCGTTACCCGGAAGACCCCAGCGTGGATTACATCAAGCGTATTGTGGGTATCCCCGGTGACAGCGTTATATACCGCGATAACCGCCTGTTCATAAACGGTGAGGAAGTGCCGGCAACGGGCGCCGAGCAATTCGAGTATACGGACATCGAAGGCAAGCGAAATATCGCCGTCAAGCGCCGTGAGGACTTGCTCGGGCACGAGCACGACATCCTGAATCACCCCAACTTTCCGAGCATTGACGCTACCCGTCTGAACATTCCGGAAGGTCACTATTTTGCCATGGGAGACAACCGCAACCGGAGTAAGGACAGCCGTATATGGGGGCTGGTTCCGGAAGAGAATCTCGTTGGCAAGGCACAATTTATCTGGATGCACTGGGGCTTCGACCGCTTCAACCGCATCGGCAACAGTGTTGAATAAAGAGAGGAGAGGAAAATGTTTATCAGTAAACGACAAGCGGGCATGAGCATGTGGAGCGTTATGGGGCTGATTGCCGTTATTGGGACCTTGTTTTTTCAGTTTCTGGTGCTGTTCTCACCTATAAAAAATTACATGATGATGCAGACCGTCCTGGCCGATATTGCCAGTGATCCGGATTCGCTCAATGCTTCGGATGCGGAATTGAGGTCAAAAATCATCAAGCTCGCCGATTTTAACGATGTCCGGAATTTTGAAGGTAAAAGCCGACAAGTCGTTGACTTTAAAGACTCCCGTGAAGGCAAGAAAATTGTCATCAATTACTCCCAAAAGGCCGACTTTATTGAGCCGGTTCGCTTTGAAGTGGTACTTGAGGATGAAATTTTGATTACGGGTGGTCGTTAAGTTTGCTGAGTTCTCTTGAAGACACTCTGGCCTATACTTTCGGGGACCGCTCGTTACTCGAGCGGGCGGTCACCCATCGCAGTGCCAGTAAAGACAATAATGAACGCCTGGAATTTCTCGGCGACAGCATTCTCAATTTCAGCGTGGCTGCAGAGCTTTACCGCCGTTTTCCCCATCGTCCCGAGGGCGACCTGAGCCGCCTGCGCGCGAGTCTGGTCGACAAGAACTCTCTGGCCCGCCACGCCAAGGAGATGGAGCTGGGCAGCTTTTTGCAGCTCGGTGGAGGAGAACTTAAAAGCGGTGGTTGGCGTCGAGACTCGATTCTCGCCGACGCTGTGGAGGCTGTCATCGGTGCCATTTATCTCGATGGCGGTATGGATCGCGCGCAGGGGTTTGTTCTCTCGCTCTACGGGGACGATTTTGACCAGTTGCCAACGGCAAGTGACCTCAAGGATTCCAAGACCCGTCTTCAGGAGTGGTTACAGGGCCGCCACTATCCACTACCGACCTATGAAATGGTCGAAGTCAGTGGTTTGCCCCACCAGCAGGAATTTCGCGTACGCTGCTGTGTCGACAGCCACGGCGTGGATGTGACGGGTGGCGGGCG
This sequence comes from Pseudomonadota bacterium, assembly GCA_051747425.1. Classification (GTDB taxonomy): domain Bacteria; phylum Pseudomonadota; class Gammaproteobacteria; order HTCC5015; family HTCC5015; genus HTCC5015. The sequence continues at coordinate 90,702 of JBNJGD010000001.1, read as the reverse complement.
AAGCCGACGCAAGGCCGAGCAGGCCGCCGCTGGCCTTGCCCTTGAAAAACTGATCGATCAGGAGGGGCGATGACCCAGCGCTGTGGCTACATTGCCGTTGTCGGCCGACCCAATGTGGGTAAATCCACACTAATGAACCGTCTGATTGGCGTTCGCCTGAGCATTGCGACGCATAAGCCGCAAACCACGCGCCACCAGATTCTCGGAGTGGTAACCCGCGGCGAAGATCAGATGGTGTTTGTCGATACCCCGGGCTACCACCTGGGGGAAAAGCGCGCGATCAACCGCTACATGAACCGCGCAGCCCTGGGTTCCCTGTCGGATGTCGATGTCGCCGTCTTTGTGGTCCAGGCCATGCGCTGGAGCGACGAGGATCAGGCTTTGCTGGATCGACTCATACAGCGGAATTTGCCCATTGTGGCCGTGGTGAACAAAGTGGATGTGGTCGATGACAAGGAATCGCTACTGCCGTTCATTCAGGCGCTCAGCGAACGCCACGATTTTGCCGCTCTGGTCCCCCTGTCGGCGCGCAAGGGGCAGGGCGTCGACCAGCTGGAAAAGGAACTCAAGGCGTTTCTGCCCGAACAGCCTCACATTTTTGAGGATGACGATTTTACCGATCGCAACATGCGCTTTCTCGCTGCCGAGCGAATTCGCGAGCAGCTCTTCTTGAGCATGCAACAGGAAATTCCCTACGCCACGACGGTGGAGATTGAGCAATTCAAGGAAGAAGCCGAGCGCTATGTCATTCACGCCGTGATTTGGGTAGAGCGATCCACTCAAAAGGGCATGGTGATTGGCAAGGGTGGTCAGCGTTTAAAGGAGGTCGGCACCCGAGCCCGACAGTCCATCGCCCGTCTGCTCGGCACCCGCGTGCACCTGGAGCTCTGGGTTCGTGTCAAGGAGGGCTGGTCGGATGATGAGCGCACCCTCAATCACCTTGGTTATACGGAGCGCGGTGACTCTTGGAAGTGACGGGTGAGGCCTTTGTCCTTCACCGGCGCCCTTATCGCAATACCAGCGCGCTGGTCGATCTGCTCACCCGCGAGGCCGGAAAGGTGGCGGCGGTAGGGCGTGGCGCCCGTGGCAATCGCAAACGCTTTTCCCTGGAACCCTTCAATCTCATCGATATTGCCTGTCGCGGCCATGGGTCACTGTTGACCATGACCCAGGCGGAGCCGATCGGCAGCTATTGGTCCCTCGCCGGTGAGTCGCTCTACTGTGGACTTTATGCCAATGAGTTGCTCAAGTACTTTTTGCCCGAGGGCGATGCCCAGCCCGAGATTTTTGACCGCTATGGCCTGTTACTCGACGGGCTCACAGCGGCCGAGAGCCGGGTGAGCCGGGAACCGGTATTGCGCGAGTTCGAGCTGGACTTGCTCAACCTGCTTGGCTACGGCATTGATTTTGAAAACGATGTTGCAGGTGACCCTATTGAAGCCGGCCGCCATTACCTGCTCGAACCCGGCAATGGCTGGAAGCCGGTTACGGGCCTGGTGGTAGCTGCTTCCGGGTCACCGGACCAGCGGCCTGTTGACGGAGAACAGCTGATTGCCGTGTCGCAACGCAATTGGAGTCTCGATGCTCTTTCCGCAGCCAAAACCATCTGTCGCCGCCTGATTTCTCATCAGCTGGGCGGTCGGCGAGTTTATGCCCGGGAGTTATTCCGTTGAATCAAACGCCATCGCTACACCAGTGCGCCCTCCGGATTATCACCTGCGACGATCCCGACGAAAAGATCGCGCTCGCCGAATCGGTAGCGGCGCGGTGGCGCAACGGGGATTTGAGGCTGGAAGGGGAGAGTGCCAGCGAACCCCTTCACATACCGGGGCGCCCGGACAAACCACAGTTGGTGCCTCCCCCTGAAGTGCCCCGGCGCAGCATGCAAAACCAGGTGGGGCGCAATGCCCTGATTCATGCGGTCACTCACATCGAGTTCAACGCCATTAATCTGGCCTGGGATGCGGTTTACCGGTTTCGCCATATGCCCCGGGACTACTACAGTGACTGGATATCGGTGGGGCTGGACGAGGCGCGCCACTTTCTGATGTTGCGCGATTACCTGCGCGACAACGGCTGCGATTACGGCGACTTTCCGGCTCACAATGGTCTCTGGGAGATGGCTGTCAAGACGGGTCACGATGTACTGGTGCGCATGGCCTTGGTGCCGCGAGTACTCGAGGCCCGTGGTCTGGATGTGACGCCCGGTATGTTGAAAAAACTGTCGGCCGTGGGTGACACACGGGCCCTGGCCTGCCTCGAACAAATTCTGGATGAGGAAATTGGCCATGTCCGTATCGGCAGTCGCTGGTATCACCACTGCTGCAGTCAGCGTGGCCTGGAGCATAAATCCTATTTTCGCCAATTGGTGCGGGAGTACATGACGGGGCTGCCCAAGGGGCCATTGAATTTGCAAGCCCGGTTGATGGCCGGATTTGAAGAAGACGAATTGATGTATTTGCAGGAGATGTCCGAGTGAACAGTATTTTGACTCGATTGGCTGACGAACTGGGGGTACAGCCACAGCAAGTGACGGGTGCCGTCGAATTGCTGGATAGCGGTGCCACAGTGCCCTTTATTGCCCGCTACCGGAAGGAGGCCACCGGCGCGTTGGACGATACCCAGTTGCGGCAATTGGAGGAGCGCCTGGGTTATTTGCGCGAGCTGGAAGATCGCCGACAGACGATCCTCAAAAGCGTGGAGGAACAGGACAAACTGACGCCCGAGCTGAAAAAGCAGCTACATCAGGCCGAGACCAAAACGCGGCTTGAAGATCTCTATGCACCCTATAAGCCAAAGCGTCGCACCAAGGGGAAAATGGCAATTGAGGCGGGCCTTGAACCACTGGCTAATTCTCTTTATGCCGATCCGGGACTCGCTCCCGAGAGCGAGGCGGCGCAGTACATTAGTGCCGACTTGGGCGTGGCTGACAGCAAAGCCGCACTAGACGGTGCGCGCTATATTCTGATGGAACGCTTTTCCGAAGACGCCGACCTGGTGGCTAAATTGCGACGCACGGTGGGTGAGCGGGGCGTGCTCTCGGTGTCTGTGGTCGAAGGCAAGGAGGGGGATGGAGAAAAGTTCCGGGACTATTTTGATCACCAGGAGCCCCTGAAAAGCGTGCCCTCGCACCGCCTGTTGGCGATTCTTCGCGGTCGCAACGAAGGTGTCTTGCGCCTTCAGATTGTGGTCGGTGACGGCGATGGCCCGAGCCCCTGCGAAGCCATCATCGCCCGCCATACGGAGATCGTGGATCGGGGCCGCCCGGCGGATGCCTGGTTGGCACAGGTAGCCTCCTGGACCTGGAAGGTCAAGCTGGCCTATCAGATCGAGTCCGATCTGGTAGGTGAAAAGCGCCGTGAAGCCGAGGCCGAAGCCATTGAGGTATTTGCCAACAACCTCAAGGATCTGTTGTTGGCGGCGCCCGCCGGGCCACGCGTTACTCTCGGCCTGGACCCGGCTTATCGCACCGGGGTTAAGGTGGCCGTGGTTGATGCCACCGGCAAAGTCCTGGATCACTGCGCCATCTACCCGCATCCGCCACAGAAACAGTGGGACAAAGCCTTGCACACACTGGCTGAGCTGTGCCAAAAACACCGGGTTGAATTGATCGCTATCGGCAATGGCACCGCCTCGCGGGAGACCGATAAACTGGCGAGTGAATTGCTCAAGCTACGCCCCGAACTGAAAATGGACAAACTGGTGGTCAGTGAAGCCGGGGCCTCAGTGTACTCGGCTTCGGATTTGGCGGCCCGGGAGTTTCCTGACCTCGATGTGACCATTCGCGGCGCGGTTTCCATCGCCCGGCGACTGCAGGACCCCCTTGCTGAATTGGTTAAAATCGACCCCAAGGCCATTGGTGTGGGCCAGTATCAGCACGATGTGAATCAGGTTCAAATGGCCAAAAGTCTCGACGCCGTGGTTGAGGACTGTGTCAACGGCGTTGGTGTCGATCTCAATACCGCTTCGGCACCACTGCTCAGCCGGGTGTCGGGTTTGAGCGCCGCCGTCGCCGAGAGCGTGGTCGATTATCGCCAGCGCAATGGCGCCTTCGATAATCGCCGCCAATTGCTTGAGGTGTCGAGACTGGGACCCAGGATGTACGAGCAGGCAGCCGGTTTTTTGCGCATTGCCAATGGCAGTGAGCCACTGGACGCTTCCAGCGTTCATCCGGAGTCCTACCGCATCGTCGAGACCATTGCCCGGGACAGCGGTCGCGATGTGCGCAGCCTGATCGGCGATATTGGCTTCTTGCGCAGCGTCTCCACCGAGCGCTATCGCGACGCCGGGGTGGGTGAGTTGACCCTCAAGGACATACTCGGGGAATTGGAAAAGCCCGGCCGCGATCCGCGACCGGAGTTTGTGACCGCCGAATTCCGCGAGGGGGTGGAAACCCTGTCCGATCTTAAACCGTCGATGATTCTGGAGGGTGTGGTGACCAATGTGACGCACTTTGGCGCCTTTGTAGATATCGGTGTGCACCAGGATGGCTTGGTGCATATTTCGGCTCTTTCCGACCGTTTCGTTAAGGATCCCAGGGAAGTGGTCAAGGCCGGTGATGTGGTCAAAGTGAAAGTGATGGCTGTGGATGTGCAGCGCAAGCGGATCGGCTTGTCCATGCGCCTGGACGACGAGCCGGAGGAGGCCGGGCCGGCCGCTGAGCGGGGCAAGTCACAAGCAGGGAAGAAGCGTTCCGGGCCATCGAAGTCCGGCAGTGGAAAAGGGCGCAAGGAGGCGAACAACGATGCCGGTGGCGCCATGGCCGATGCCCTGCGCTCGGCCATGAAAAGTGGCCGCGAGTAGATCTAATTGGGTGGGGCGGGGATCTCTGTCCCCTCCCAGTCAAAATACTGAAGGGACTGTTGATCGGGGGTGGCAATCAGGTAGTTGCCGCGGGTGTCCCAGTCCGACAGAACGGTTCGAGTGGCCCGGTCGCCGTCCAGGTCGAAGTCGTGTTGCCCCGGCCGGTGAGTATGGCCGTGGATGAGGTGGTGTACTTCATAGCGTTTCATGGCCTCCATCACGCTGTCCGCGTTGACATCCATAATCTCGCTGGCCTTCATGCGAGTGGCCTCCCGGGTTTGGCTGCGAATTTCACGGACGACAGCCAGTCGCTCATCCAGGGATTTGGCCAGAAATTCCGCCTGCCACTCCGGATTTCGCACCATCTGACGAAACTGCTGGTAGTCGCTGTCGTCGGTACATAGGGTGTCGCCGTGAACCAGCAGTGTTTTTTGACCATACAGATCGATTACCACCTCCTGATCCAGCAGTTGCAGGTGGCAGCGACGGGCAAAATCCTCGCCGACTAGAAAGTCGCGGTTGCCGTGTTGGAAGTAAAGGGGCACGCGCTCTCCCAGTGCCGCCAGGGCGTCGAGCGGTTGATCGACACCCTCGGTCGGCGTGTCGTCGCCAATCCAGAATTCCACCAGATCGCCGAGTATGTAAATCGCGTCGGCGCGATGCGCCAGATCGGAACGGCACAGGGATATCAGCCCCTCGCCAATGTCCGGTCGGCCGGGTTCAAGATGCAGATCAGAGATGAACAGGGTGTGTGCCATAGGCCAATCCTAAACAATTTCCGCACGCTCAATCACTACCGGCTCCACCGGGACATTCTGGTGCATGCCCTTGTTGCCGGTCTGTACCGCTTCAATGGCTTTGACCGTATCCATGCCATCTGTGACTTTGCCAAACACACAATAACCCCAGCCCTGAGGCGTTTCGCTTTGGAAGTCGAGAAAGCTGTTGTGTTTGGTATTAATGAAGAACTGGGCCGAGGCCGAGTGGGGGTCGGGGGTGCGGGCCATTGCCAGTGTGCCCATTTCATTACTCAGGCCGTTGCTGGCCTCATTGGCGATTGGGTCTCGCGTGGGTTTCTGGCTCATGTCCTGGTCAAAACCGCCGCCCTGGATCATGAAATCGGGGATGACGCGGTGAAAGATGCAGCCATCGTAGTGCCCCTCCTCCACATACTGTTTGAAGTTGGCGCATGTAACAGGTGCCTGGCTTTCAAACAGCTCAATGGTAATCGAGCCCTTATTGGTGGTTAGTTTGATCATTTTTCCTCTCCTGGCAGGCGTTCAATCGCCTGAATAATAACGGGGGTAACGGGAACATTCCGGTGGGGGCCGCGTTGCGTTGTAGTCTGGGAGGCGATGGCTTCAAGCGTGTCGCGCCCCGATATCAGTTGTCCGAATACGGCATAGCCCCAGCCTCGCGGGTTCTTGCCACTGTGGTCAAGCCCCGGATTGTCTTGTGTATTGATGAAAAACTGGCTGGTGGCCGAGTGCGGATCGCCGGTTCGGGCCATGGCGATGCTGCCCTCAGTGTTTTTAAGGCCGTTGTCGGCCTCATTGGTCACTGGGCTCCGGGTATTTTTTTTGTGCATCTGGCGATCAAAGCCGCCACCTTGAATCATGAAATTTTCGATAACGCGGTGAAAAATGGTTTCCCCGTAGTACCCGCTGTCAGCGTAGTGCAGAAAATTGGCGACCGTGTCTGGCGCTTTTCCCGGGTACAGTTCGAACTGCATGTCACCCAAACTGGTTTTGATCACAATGTCTACGGTTTTGTCGTTTTCAGCTTCCTCAGTCTGGGCCGTGGCCGGCAACAGACTGAACAGAACCAGAAAGACTGAAATTGTTGTGGTAGTAAATGATTTCATGGCGTCTTGTGTTCCCTTGATTGGCAGGCTTCCAGAGTATTTTGCATTAGCATGGCGACCGTCATGGGGCCGACGCCACCGGGAACGGGGGTGATCCAGCCGGCTTTTTCGCAGGCGCCCTTGAAGTCGACATCACCACACAGCTTGCCACTGTCCAGGCGGTTGATGCCGACATCGATGACGATGGCTCCTGGCTTGATCCAGTCGCCGGGAATGAAATTGGGTGTTCCGACGCCGGCCACGACAATGTCTGCGGCGGCCACTTTCCCGGCCAGGTCCCGTGTCCGGCTGTGACAGACGGTGACCGTGGCCCGCGCCAGCAACAGTTCCAGGGCCATGGGTCGACCGACGATATTCGAGGCGCCGACGATAACGGCGTCCTTCCCCTCGACATCGATCTGGCTGGCCGAGAGCATTTCCATGACCCCGAAGGGCGTACAGGGGCGCAGAGTGGGGCGTTTCTGTGCCAGACGGCCGAAGTTGTAGGGGTGAAAACCGTCCACATCCTTGGCTGGATCAATGCGCTCGATCACCGCATCCGGGTTGATGTGCTCTGGCAGGGGAAGCTGAACCAGAATTCCATCGATTTCCTCTTTTTCATTGAGATTGTCAATGAGTTTGAGTAACTCACTTTCCTCTGTGACGCTGGGCAGCAGGTGGGCCTCGGAGTGAATGCCAATCCACTCGCACGCCTTGCGCTTGTGACCGACATAAACCTGGGAGGCGGCGTCGTCACCTACTAGAACCACGGCAAGCCCGGGTGCGCGCAGGCCCTTCTCCCGCCGACTTGATACGGCCTCCTTTACCCGCTGCTTAACGGCTGCCGATACGCTTTTTCCGTCGATGATTTGTGCGCTCATTGATTCAGGGTAACTCCATCAGGTGCTGACCGGCCGGAAGCGGGCCTCGGGGCTTGCCGACCGATTTGTGAACAGGGCGGGATTTTCTCATGGGTGGCCGCTGTCGTATAGGGGCAGGGTGGCCGCCAATGGGGCGGTTTCTGCCATTGACGAGGGGCGGTGGTCTGCGTATTATTCCGCCCTCGCGAGATGCCGGGGCATAGCGCAGTCTGGTAGCGCAACTGCTTTGGGAGCAGTGGGTCGGGAGTTCGAATCTCTCTGCCCCGACCAATCGCGATGACAGTGAAGCGTTCGGCGTTTGATCTGCGCCCGTAGCTCAACCGGATAGAGCAACGGCCTTCTAAGCCGTAGGTTGCAGGTTCAAGTCCTGCCGGGCGCGCCAGCTTCATCGCGGATATCGCGAACAATATGGTGGGCGTAGCTCAGTTGGTAGAGCACAAGATTGTGACTCTTGTGGTCGTGGGTTCGATCCCCATCGCTCACCCCATACAAGGTTAGTCCCGACCCCCGGGTCGGGGCGATTGCGAGAGTGGCGGAATTGGTAGACGCGCTGGATTTAGGTTCCAGTGGGGTAACCCGTGAGAGTTCGAGTCTCTCCTCTCGCACCATACGATTGCAATGCCGAGAAGCATCGCGCGATGAGCTTGCTATGAGGTATCTCGGCAGGCTTTTTTTGTATTTACGGGGTCACAATCCCCGCAGTAAAAAGGTGTGACATGCAAGTTTCTCTGGAAACCAATGAAGGACTCGAGCGCAAGCTGACCGTCGAGGTCCCTGCGGAAACCGTAACCGATGCGCTGGAAAAACAGTTCCAGCAAATTGCCCGCAGTGCCAAGATTCCCGGCTTTCGCCCCGGCAAAGTGCCGATGAATGTGGTCAGAAAGCGCTACGGCGCCGACGCCCGCCAGGATGTGGTCTCCACGCTGATCCAGTCGACACTGGGTGAAGCCATGTCCAAGGAATCGGTGAATCCCGCCGGCTACCCCCAAATTGAAAAAGCCGATCTCGGCGATGACGACAAGCTGACCTATGTCGCTGTTTTTGAGGTTTATCCTGAAATCAGCTTGGCCGATCCGGCCAAAATGAAGGTCGAAAAACTCGATTCCGAAATTAAGGAATCCGATGTCGATGAGATGGTCGAGACCCTGCGAAAGCAGCGCTCCGAGTGGCAAGATGCTGACCGAGCGGCGAAAGAGGGCGATCAGGTCACTATAGATTTTGTCGGCAAGATCGACGGCGAGGCCTTCGAGGGCGGTACGGGCAGCGATGTGCCCCTGGTGTTGGGCAGCGGTTCCATGATCGATGGCTTTGAGACCCAAATTGAAGGGATGAAGGCCGGCGATGAGAAAACCATCGATGTGACCTTCCCTGCGGACTACCAGAAGGAAGACTTGCAGGGCAAAGCGGCGACCTTTGATATCACCGTCAAAAAAGTGGCCGAGCAGGAATTGCCCGAGGTGGACGAGGAGTTCGCCAAGGCGTTTGGCGTCGAGGACGGTTCGGTTGAACAGCTTCGCGAGAACCTCAAACAGCACATGGAGCGCGAGTTGGGCCAGACGCTCAAGCAGCACCTGAAAAAGCAGGTCATGGACTCATTGCTCGAGCAAAACGAAGTTGACTGCCCCAGTGCCCTGATCGATCAGGAGATTCAGCGGCTGAAGGAGCAGGCTTTCCAGCAGTTTGGCGGCCAGGCTCCGATGAAGCTCGAGGATTTTCCCAACGAACCCTTCCAGGAAGAGGCCGAGCGACGCGTTCGCCTGGGTCTGCTGGTGGGTGAAGTGGTTAAACAGCAGGACATCAAGGCCGACCCCGACAAGGTCAAGGAAACCCTGGAGCAGTTGGCTGCTTCCTACGAAGACCCCGAGCAGGTGGTGAACTACTACTACGAGAACCCCCAGATGCTGGCCAATGTCGAGGCCGTGGTGGTGGAAGAGCAGGCCGTTGAGTGGCTGGTCGGTCAGGCCAAGGTCAAGGAAGAGAAAAAGCCGTTCTCGGAAGTGATGAAACTGAATCAGCAGGGCTGATATCAGTTCGTCCCAACCCCGAATCGGCTTGCTCAGGCAAGCCGATTTGCTTTTAGGCCAGCCTATGCTTTTCTGAGTGAGCAAAAGCGTGTGTAATAAGGCTCGACAATTTGTACGGCATTTGCGGAGTTCCAATGAGTAATATTGAAAACAGCAGCATCCAATCCAACCTGGTTCCCATGGTCGTCGAGCAATCCGCTCGAGGCGAGCGCGCCTTTGATATTTACTCGCGACTGCTGAAAGAGCGTGTGATTTTTATGGTGGGTCAGGTCGAAGACCACATGGCCAACCTGATTGTTGCCCAGTTGCTGTTTCTCGAGGCGGACAACCCGGAGAAGGACATCTCCCTGTACATCAACTCCCCCGGCGGCTCCGTCACGGCCGGTATGGCCATTTACGACACCATGCGCTTCATCAAGCCCGATGTCAGCACTCTGTGCATTGGCCAGGCTGCCAGCATGGGGGCCTTCCTGCTCTCCGGCGGGGCCCGGGGCAAGCGCTTTGCCCTCCCTAATGCCAGTATGATGGTGCACCAGCCCCTGGGCGGCTTCCAGGGTCAGGCAACGGACATTGATATCCACGCCCGAAATATCCTCGAGACCAAGAAGCGCCTCAATGAGCTGCTTGCAGAGCACACCGGCCAAACCTATGAAAAAGTGTCCCAGGATACTGAACGGGACAATTTCATGACTGCCGAAGCCGCCAAAGAGTACGGCCTTATTGACGATGTCATCACATCAAGAGCCTAGGATGGGGGTTTGAGTGCTGGTTCCTCCGGGTCCGCACTCCCCTCCATCGGGTTGACATCGCCCCGGCGAGGGCAAACAATCTAATTGAATTCAGCGTCGTTTTACCGCATTTCCAAGGTGGCCACTCAATGACAGACCGCAGCGACAACTCCGACAACGGCAAACTTCTGTACTGCTCTTTCTGCGGCAAGAGTCAGCACGAAGTGCGCAAGCTGATCGCCGGTCCCTCTGTGTATATCTGCGACGAATGTGTGGATTTGTGCAACGAGATCATTCGCGAAGAGCTTCAGGAGGGCAGTGAAGAGCGCAGCGCCCAGCTGCCCAAGCCCCACGAAATCAAGGCCAGCCTGGACGATTATGTCATTGGCCAGGAGCGGGCCAAGAAAGTGCTTTCCGTAGCGGTCTACAACCACTACAAACGCATGGAATCGGGTCAGCGCAAGGACGATATTGAGCTCTCCAAAAGCAACATCCTGCTGATCGGCCCCACGGGATCCGGCAAGACACTGCTGGCCGAAACCATGGCTCGCCTGCTCAATGTGCCCTTCACCATCGCCGATGCCACCACCCTGACCGAGGCAGGCTATGTCGGTGAAGATGTCGAAAACATCATTCAGAAGCTGCTGCAGAAGTGCGATTACGATGTGGAAAAGGCCCAGACGGGCATCGTCTACATCGACGAAATCGACAAGGTCTCGCGCAAGGCCGACAACCCCTCGATCACCCGGGATGTGTCCGGTGAGGGCGTGCAGCAGGCACTGCTCAAGCTGATTGAAGGCACAGTGGCTTCGGTGCCGCCCCAGGGTGGCCGCAAGCACCCCCAGCAGGAGTTTCTGCAGGTGGATACCTCGAACATCCTGTTTATCTGTGGCGGCGCCTTTGCCGGCCTGGACAAGGTGATTCGCGAGCGCTCTGAAAAGGGCGGCATCGGCTTCTCGGCGGAGGTCAAAAGCGATGAAGAGGACATTGAGCTGGGTAAAATACTCCACGATGTGGAGCCGGAGGACCTGGTCAAGTACGGTCTGATTCCCGAGTTCATCGGTCGCCTTCCTGTGGTGGCGACACTGGAGGAACTCGGCGAAGAGGCCCTGATTGAAATTCTGACCCAGCCCAAAAACGCCATCATCAAGCAGTTCAAGTACCTGTTCGAGATGGAAGGTGTGGAAATCGAGTTTCGCGAGGCGGCGCTCAAGGCGATTGCCCGCAAGGCCATGGAGCGCAAAACCGGTGCTCGTGGCCTGAGAACCATCCTCGAGAACATCCTGCTGGATACCATGTACGATGTACCGTCACTGGAAAATGTCTCCAAAGTGGTGATCGACGACTCGGTCATCAATGGCGAGGCAGAGCCCTATATCATGTACGAAAACAGCGAATACAAAAAAGCGGCCTCTGACGACAAATAGTGCGGCCGCGCCACTTGTAAAATGCGCCTGCGCCCCTATGTCAGAGATGTATGAAGACTGAATCCATCAAGGGGGACGCGTGTCCAACCCAGGCTCCGAAAAAATGATCCAATTACCCGTACTGCCGCTGAGAGATGTGGTGGTCTACCCGCATATGGTGATTCCGCTGTTTGTGGGGCGCCAGAAATCCATCGACGCTCTCGATGTCGCCATGAAGGACAACAAACAGGTTTTGTTGGTGGCGCAGAAAAGTGCTGAGGTGGACGAGCCGGGCGCCGATGAACTCTACGAAATCGGCACCCTGGCCACCATCCTGCAGTTGCTGAAGTTGCCCGATGGCACCATCAAGGTACTCGTCGAGGGGGTTCAGCGCGCCCGCGTGGAAGCCCTTCAACAACGCGACGACTACTTTGTCGCTGATACCACCCCGCTGGACGAACCCGATACCGAGGAGCGCGAGGCGGAAGTGCTCAGCCGGACGCTGATGAACCTGTTTGATCAGTATGTAAAACTCAACAAGAAGGTGCCCCCGGAGGTACTCTCTTCGCTCTCGAGTATTGACGAGCCCTCGCGCCTGTCCGACACCATTGCGGCTCACATGTCACTCAAGCTTGAGGACAAGCAGGAAGTGCTGGAAATGGTGGATATACGCCAGCGCATGGAGCACCTGATGTCGCTGATTGAGGGCGAGCTTGACCTGTTGCAAGTGGAAAAGCGCATTCGCGGCCGCGTCAAGCAGCAAATGGAAAAGAGCCAGCGCGAGTACTACCTCAATGAGCAGATGAAAGCGATCCAGAAGGAGATGGGAGAGCTTGGCGAAGAGGGCAACGAGCTCGAGGAATTGGCCGAAAAGGTGGAAAAGGCCGGTATGAGCAAAGAGGCCAGGGAGAAGGCTGAGTCGGAGCTGAAAAAGTTGCGCATGATGGCGCCGATGTCCGCCGAAGCCACAGTGGTTCGCACCTATATTGAGACCCTGATTGGCGTGCCGTGGAAAAAGCGAAGCAAGATCAAGGCCGACCTGAAACGCGCCGAACAGATCCTCGAAGAACAGCACTATGGCCTGGACAAGGTCAAGGAGCGCATTGTCGAGTATCTGGCTGTGCAGAAACGCGTGCGCAAGCTCAAGGGACCGATTCTCTGTCTGGTGGGGCCGCCCGGCGTGGGCAAGACATCACTCGGTCAGTCCATTGCCGAGGCCACGGGCAGGAAGTTTACCCGTATGTCCCTCGGTGGTGTCCGCGATGAAGCGGAGATCCGTGGTCACCGGCGCACCTACATTGGCGCGTTGCCGGGCAAGATTGTCCAGAACTTGAGCAAGGTGGGTACGCGCAATCCGTTGTTCCTGCTTGATGAGATTGACAAAATTGCGGCCGATTTCCGCGGCGACCCGGCCTCCGCTTTGCTGGAAGTGCTCGACCCCGAGCAGAACAACACTTTCTCTGACCACTATCTGGAAGTCGACTACGACCTTTCGGATGTGATGTTCGTGGCCACCTCCAACAGCATGAATATTCCCGGGCCGCTGCTCGACCGCATGGAAGTGATTCGAATCCCCGGTTATACCGAGGAGGAAAAGGTCAACATTGCCGAGCGGTACTTGTTACCTAAACAAATGAAGTCCAACGGCCTCAAAGAGGGAGAGCTGACTCTCGCCACCGAGGCGATTCGCTCGATTGTGCGCCTCTACACTCGCGAAGCCGGTGTGCGCAACCTGGAGCGAGAGCTGTCCAAGGTCTGCCGCAAGGTGGTCAAATCAGTGATGCTCAAGGAAAAAACGGGGCCTATCGAAGTCACCAGTGAAACCCTTGAGGAATATCTTGGCGTGGCCCGCTTCCGCTACGGCATCGCTGAAGAGCAGCCCCAGATTGGCCAGGTCACGGGCCTGGCCTGGACCGAAGTGGGTGGCGAGTTGCTGTCCATTGAGTCGGCGGTTATGCCCGGCAAGGGCAAGCTCAACCACACCGGTCAGCTGGGGGATGTGATGCAGGAGTCCGTGCAGGCTGCGATGACGGTGGTCAGGAGTCGTGCAGAAGCTTTGGGACTGCCGGAAAACTTTCACGAGAAGCGCGATATTCATGTTCATGTTCCCGAGGGTGCCACACCCAAGGACGGCCCCAGCGCGGGTATCGCCATGTGCACATCACTGGTCTCTGTGTTGACGGGCATTCCGGTAAGAAACGATGTGGCCATGACCGGCGAAATTACCCTGCGTGGAGAGGTTTTGCCGATCGGTGGACTCAAGGAAAAATTGCTTGCGGCACACCGTGGCGGCATTAAAACGGTGCTGATTCCGGAAGAAAACCGCAAAGATCTGGCCGATATTCCCGCCGATATCATGAAAGATCTCGAGGTGAAACCGGTTCGCTGGATCGACCAAGTGCTCGAAGTGGCACTGGTTCGCGAACCTTTCAAGGCCGGTGCGATGGTCAAGGGCGAGGCCACGCCCCAGGAAGGTGCCGATCCGAAATCGGAATTCCGGCACCACTAACAACTTTGTTTTCAACCGCTTACAGCGCTCTCTGAAGAGGGCGCTTGAGTTGTTTTTTTAGTACCGTCGGGACCGCTCCAAAAGAGTGCCCCCGGCGCTGGTTGACAGTCGAGAAAAGCCCTTGGTATAAACTCGGCTGTTGTATGGGGGAAGTGGATTGACAGTCCTCTGCAGTTGCCACAGTCTGGGCAATTGCGCAAGACAAGTATTGATTGATTTTGGGCTTCACATTAGCCCTTCATGCGGTATGCTTGTTCAACCCAATCGTGGTGTTCCCAAGGGTGGGTGCACTGATTGCAAAAAACCATTTCGGGATATTGATGTTATGAAAAAGACTGAATTTGTAGAAGCCGTTGCCGATGCAGCTGACCTTTCCAAAGCCAATGCAGCTGCGGCCGTTGACGCCACACTGAATGCCATTACCGACGCGCTGAAAAAAGGCGATCAGGTAACTCTGACCGGCTTTGGTACTTTCCTGGTTCGCGAGCGTGATGCCCGCACTGGCCGTAACCCCCAGACGGGTGAAACCATCCAGATCAAGGCCTCCAAGGTTCCCGCGTTCAAGGCTGGCAAAGCCCTCAAGGATGCATTAAACTAGCGCGCCTTCGCCGGGGCTCGTCTCCGGTGAAATGGTTGCTTAGCTCAGCTGGGAGAGCATCGCCCTTACAAGGCGAGGGTCGCAGGTTCGAGCCCTGCAGCAACCACCAGAGGAGCGGTAGTTCAGCTGGTTAGAATACCGGCCTGTCACGCCGGGGGTCGCGGGTTCGAGTCCCGTCCGCTCCGCCAGATCAAAAGAGCCATCTTCGGATGGCTCTTTTTTTGGTCTGAAGAAGGGCAAATATCCGTAGCAAAAAAATTGTTGGAGGGTCTTGCCTTTGGCCCTGATTATGGATAAAGTTCGCGCCCTCGAAAGAGAAGGTTGCTTAGCTCAGCTGGGAGAGCATCGCCCTTACAAGGCGAGGGTCGCAGGTTCGAGCCCTGCAGCAACCACCAAGTGGAGCGGTAGTTCAGTTGGTTAGAATACCGGCCTGTCACGCCGGGGGTCGCGGGTTCGAGTCCCGTCCGCTCCGCCACTTTTTCTTTTCCCCTCGTCCAAAATAATCTGCCAAAATGTTCCGATTTGGCTGATTTTTACACCACTTTCCGTATACTCTACGCTCAGTTTCAAACGAGTTTTCAGACGGATAATCTATGCTGCTCGCTATTCGAGAAAAAGTGACGGGCGTTGTCGCCCTGGTTTTCATTGTCGGTATTGCCATTTTTATGGTCGTGCCCATGCTCTATCAGTATGTCGCTGGTATGGGAGACAATAGTGCGCTCAGTGTTGACGGTGAGGATGTGTCGATCCAGGCCTTCAATCAGCGCTTGTCACAAAACCGCCAGAACCTGATGCAGGCTTTCGGCGGCGAACTGCCCGAGGGCATGGGTGATGACATTCTGGTCAAGCGAACCAGTGACCAGCTTATTCAACAACTGCTTCAGGACCAGGCAACGATGGGCGACGGTTTTCGTGTCTCCGATGAGCAGCTCGTTGATATGTTGTCGGGCATCCCCGAGTTTCAGGTAGATGGCCGCTTTGATAACGAGACTTATGAAAAGCAGCTGCGCTCCATTGGCATGTCGCCGGCCAGGTTTGAACAGCGTCTGGTTCGCGACTTTGTTCACGGGCAATTCCAGCGAGGCATAACGGATACGGCATTTGTCGCACCCGGTGAACTTGAGCGCTATGTCGCTTTGCTTTACCAGAGTCGTGATATTGAATATATCGTCTTCTCAGGTGAAGACTTCCGCCAGAATATTGAGTTGAGCGATGAAGAGGTAACCCGTTACTTCGATGAGCATCAACAACAGTTTATGCATCCCGAAAAAGTCAAGGTCGAGTATGTGACGATCGATTTTGAGAGTTACAAGGACGGGGTCGAAGTCACGGATAAGGAAGTGCGCAGCGAATATCAGGCGGGCGTTGATTCTGGGCGCTACGCCAGCAAGGAACAGCGTGAGGCCAGCCACATACTCTTTGCCTTCGACAGTGATGCCGACGAAAGTGCGCGCGAGCAATCGCGCCAAAAAGCGGAGGAAGTACTCAGCGAGATTCGCCAGGGCGCGGACTTTGCGGAGATGGCCCGACAGCATTCCGATGATCCCGGTTCGGCCGAGCAGGGTGGCTCGCTGGGCAAGATCAGCGAGGGCGTGATGGTTCCCGAATTTGAGCAGGCGGTGTTCAGCCTCGAGGAAGAGGGAGCCGTCAGTGGCCTGGTTGAGTCGCCGTTTGGTTATCACCTCATTCAGCTCGATCGCCTGGCTCCCGCTACGCCCCAGCCCTTCGAGGAAGTGGAACAAGACATTCGCAGTGAGCTGGCCGCCAACAAGGCGCGTACGAACTACCAGTCAGATCTGGACGAAATGTCAAACCTGGCTTTTGAGAATGCCGATTCACTGACTCCGGTGGCCGAAGCTGTGTCCCGCCCGGTGGAATCCAGCGACTGGTTTACCCGCGATCAGGGAGAGGGGGTTGCAGGCAACTCTATTGTCCGCGAAGCCGCTTTCCGTGGCGAGATTCTCAATGATCGTTACAATTCCGGCACACTGGACCTGGAGAGTGGCAAGGTGGCGGTGCTCCGCGTTGCCGCTCACGAGCCTCGTCAGCCCAAATCGCTCGATGAATCCCGCGGTGAGGTCGTGGCTGAGTTGAAGCGCAGCAAGCTTGAGACCCTGCTGGAGCAGGCTCAGGAAGAGGCGCGTAGCGCCTTGCAGGATGGTGAGTCTCCCCGGGCCATTGCCGAGCGTCTGGACGGTGTATTGGAGTCTGTAGATGAACTGACGCGCAAAAATGATCAGCGCCTGCCTCAAGCCCTGGTTCAGACTGTCTTCAAAATGCCATTGCCCGCAGGTGATGAAGCTACGGTGGCACTCTCTCATATGAGCGGTGAAGATCTGGCGGTGGTCCGCCTGTTGGGTTCAGACCCCGGGCGTCTGGAGACCGTCTCCGAGAGTGAGCGCCAAGAGCTGACCGATCAACTGCGTAATAACTATGGCGGACTGGATTACGCTGCCGTACTTAATGTACTGCGAGAAGAGGCCAGCATTGATATCAATCGCTCGCTGATTCAGGAAAACACCAACCCCTGATACTGGGGTATCGGCATAAAAAAAGGCCCGCATCGCGGGCCTTTTTTGTGCCTGGACTAGCGGGTCGGTGGCATGCCCATATTGTGAAAGCCGTTGTCGACATAAATGACTTCACTGGTAATGCCGCGCGCCAGATCCGAGCAGAGAAAGGCAGCGGCGTTGCCGACATCCTCAGTGGTGACATTGCGCTTGAGAGGCGCGGTGTCGGCCACCTGTTCCAGCATCTTCTTGAAATCGGCCACGCCGGAGGCTGCCAGGGTGCGGATGGGGCCAGCGGAAATGGCGTTGACCCGGGTGCCCTCGGCGCCCAGAGACTGCGCCATGTAGCGTACACTGGCCTCCAGGCTGGCCTTGGCCAGGCCCATGACATTGTAGTTGGGCATGGCCCGCTCGGCTCCGAGGTAGGTCATGGCCAGCAGGGCGGCGTTCTCGCGCAGCATTGGTCGTGCCGCTCTGGCGAGGGCGGCAAAGCTGTAGGCGCTGATGTCCAGGGCCTCGGCAAAGCCCTCGCGACTGATATTGTCGACAAAATCGCCGCCAATCTGCGAGCGGTCGGCGTAACCGATGGAGTGCACAATGATGTCCAGACCGTTCCAGTGCGCTTTCAGTGTTTCAAAAAGTTCGTTGATGGAGGTGTCGCTTGATACATCGCAGGGCAGAACAATATCGCTGTCGACGGCCTCAGCGCACTGGTCGACCCGCTTTTTCAGTCGCTCGTTCTGATAGGTGAGTGCGATGTCGGCCCCCTGTGATCGCATGGCCTCGGCGATACCCCAGGCAATCGAGCGCTGGCTGGCGACGCCGGTAATCAGGGCGCGTTTTCCGGTTAAAAAACCCATAGTGCTCCTCGTCTGGATTTGTGAGTCCCCAGATAATAACATCGGCTCTACGATGAATTGGTTTCCCTATGTGTGATTTTTTCAGGACGAGCTGCCGCGCTCGCGTTTTGAACCCCCTGTTGGCGACCGCCGCACTGTGGCTGGCCGCCTCGCTTGCCGGCTGCGAGGGGCAGTGGAACAACCCCCACGCCGAGGCCGATCCCGATGAAGCGGTCTACTACGGCTCCTTTCGCGCCCGGCCCAAACACCTGGATCCGGCGCGGGCCTACAGTTCGGACGAAGCGGTGTTCATCGGACAGATCTACGAGCCGCCCTTTCAGTACCACTATTTGAAGCGCCCCTACCAGGTCGTGCCACGCTCGGCGGCGTCCATGCCCGAGGTGGTCTGGCGCGATGAGGCAGGCGATGTGACCGAGGATCTGAACCGCGCCGTGACCTCCGAGTACACCATCGAAATCAAGCCGGGCGTTGAGTACCAGCCTCACCCGGCCCTGGCCCGTCACCCCGAGGGCGGCTACCGCTACCATCAGCTGGACGAGAGCGACCTGGCCGGCAAGCAAAAGCTGTCCGATTTTGCCCACCGGGGCAGCCGCGAATTGGTCGCCGAGGACTATGTTTATCAGGTCAAGCGACTCGCCGACCCCGCCGTACAATCGCCGGTGTCGGGCTTGTTTGCCCGCTACATAGAAGGCTTTACCGAGTTCACTAAAACACTGAACAACGAGCGCGATGATGGCGGCGAAGCCGATTTGCGCGAACTGGACATGGCCGGTGTCGAGGCACTGGGGCGCTACCGCTACCGGATCCGCCTCAATCAGGTCTACCCCCAGTTTATCTACTGGTTGTCGATGAACTTCTTTGCCCCCATGCCCTGGGAGGCCGACGCCTTTTACCAGCAGCCGGGCATGGCCGAGCGCAATATTGTCCTCGACTGGTACCCGATCGGCACCGGGCCCTTTATGCTCACCGAGAACAATCCCAATCTGCGCATGGTGCTCGAGCGCAACCCCCACTTTGATCACGAGACCTACCCCGAGGAGGGCGACCCGGGTGATCGCGAGGCGGGACTACTGGACGACGCTGGCGAGCCGCTGCCGCTTCTGGACAAGGCCATCTACAGCCTGGAGAAGGAACAGATTCCCTACTGGAACAAGTTTTTGCAGGGCTATTACGACACATCGGGGGTTTCCTCCGACAGTTTTGACCAGGCCTTCCAGTTCAGTGGGGGCGATCTGGAACTCAACCCCGAACTGGCCGAGAAAAACATCGGGATGGTGTCATCGACCACCGCCCTGATTTACTACACCGGTTTCAATATGCGTGACGATCTGGTGGGCGGCGACAGCGAGCGGGCCCGCCTGCTTCGCAGGGCCATCGCCATTGCCGTGGATTACGAAGAGTTTATCTCCATCTTCCTCAACGGCCGGGGCACGCCGGCCCAGGGACCGATTCCCCCGGGTATTTTCGGTGGCGGCGAAGTGGGCGAGCGCCACAACCCCTATGTCTACGACTGGGAAAATGGACGGCGCCAGCGCAAGCCGATTTCCGAGGCCAGGGCACTGCTCGAGCGCGCCGGTTATCCCGACGGCATCGACCCGGACACCGGCAAGCCTTTGATCGTCTATCTGGACACGCCCGCTTCGGGGCCCGACAGTAAGTCGATTCTCCAGTGGATGATGAAACAGTTCGACAAAATCGGACTGAACCTGGTGGTGCGCAGCACCGATTACAACCGCTTTCGCGAGAAAATGAGCAACGGCACGGCTCAGTTGTTCCAGTGGGGCTGGGGCGCGGACTACCCCGACCCGGAAAATTTCCTGTTTCTGCTCTACGGGCCCAATGCCAAAGTGGACTCCAACGGCGAGAACGCCGCCAATTACCGAAACCCCGAGTTTGACCGGCTCTTTGAACGCATGAAAAACATGTCGAACAGCGAAGAGCGTTTGGAGCTTATTAAGGAAATGACCTCAATCGCTCAGCGCGATGCGCCCTGGCTGTTTGGCTATACGCCCAAAAGCTATGTGCTCTACCACGACTGGTACGGCAATGTGAAACCCAACACCATGGCCAGAAATACGCTGAAGTACAAAAAAATCGAGGGACATCGCCGGGCCCAGCTGCGCGCCCGCTGGAACCAGCCGGTGGTTTGGCCCCTGTGGCTGGTGGCCGGCCTTGTACTGATCGTGGTAATCCCCGCCGTGTGGCGCTACCGCCAGTCGCAACAGCGAGGTGTGCTGTGATTGAATACATTCTGAGAAGAGCGCTCTACGCACTGCCGATCCTGCTGGGCGTCAATGTCATTACCTTTGTGCTGTTTTTCAGTATCAACTCGCCGGACGACATGGCCCGCCTGTACCTCGGCGACAAGCACATTACCGAAGAGCAGGTGGAGAGCTGGAAGCGCCAGCGCGGTTACGACAAGCCGCTGTTTTTCAACGCCGCCGCCGAGGGTGTCGAAAAATTTGGCGATACGGTGTTTGTGGACAAATCACTGAGTCTGTTCTGGTTCGATTTTGGCCAGTCCGAGTCCGGGCGGGACATTGGCGCCGACATCCAGCAGCGCATGTGGCCGAGCCTGGCCATTGCCGTGCCGACGCTGTTGATCGGCCTCATGGTTAATATCAGTTTTGCGCTGTTGATGGCGTTTTTCCGCGGCCGCTACATCGACTACTGGGGCGTGACCCTGTGTGTGGCGATCATGTCGGTTTCCGCGCTGTTCTACATCATTGGTGGCCAGTTTTTCTTCGGCAAGATGCTTTCGCTGGTCCCCATCTCCGGCTACAGCCCGGAGGGCAATACCCTGAAGTTTGTGATCCTGCCGGTGCTGATTGGCGTGTTCAGCGGCATTGGCGCCGGTTCGCGCTGGTATCGGACGATCTTCCTCGAGGAGATGGAAAAGGAGTATGTGCGCACCGCCAGGGCCAAGGGCCTGTCCGAGCCCCGCGTATTGTTTCACCATATCCTGCGCAACGGCCTGATTCCCATTCTGACCGGTGTCGTGGTGGTCTTGCCCATGCTGTTTATGGGCAGCCTGCTGGTGGAGTCCTTTTTCGGCATTCCGGGGTTGGGCAGTTACACCATTGAAGCCATTCAGTCACAGGACTTTGCCATCGTTCGCTCGATGGTGTTTCTGGGTGCGGTGCTCTACATCGTCGGTCTGCTGATGACCGACATTTCCTACACGCTGGTGGACCCCCGGGTGAGGTTGAACTGATGTTGAGTTTTTATGTGACCGACTACTTTATCTGGGCACTGGTGCTGTTGCTGATGGTCTACGCGGTGCAGGTAATGCGCCACGCCCATCTGCGCCAGCCCTGGGGGCGCGTCTTCAGGGGGCACACGGCGGCGGTGGCGGCCGTGATCCTGGGCATCTACGCTGTGATCGGCCTGGCCGACTCGGTGCACTGGACCCAGAGCGGGGAGGGCGCCGAGAGCGAGCCCGTCAGTGCCCTGGACTGGGCCATGACGCCCATGCGCACCCAGGTGGAAAAGAGTTACTCGGCGCCCTTTGCCATCCACGGCCTCAGCCGGGAAATGCAGGTCGACGAAAACGGTCAGCCGCAAAGGGTCCTGCCCCGGCTGAAACACGCCGGCTCTCATCTCGAGTCCGAAGACCAGCGTGCTGAGGACATTGCCGCCAAGGCCGCCCTCGGCGGCTCTTTGGGGCTTTTGATCGGCCTCTCCGGTTTGCTGGGGGTGCTCGTTCTGACGGCCCGGGGCTGTCCGGTGACTACCGGCCGCCGCTTGCGCCACCTGGTGGGCCGACACAGCCCGGCGCGCAGTGCCGCAGTGACCTGGTTGCTGATCAGCGCGGTGCTGGGCGCCGCCTGGCACCTGGGGCAGTACTACCACATCTGGGGCACCGACAAGGTCGGCTACGATGTCTTCTACATCAGCATGAAGAGCGTGCGCACCGGGCTGGTGATCGGCACCCTGACCACCCTGGTGATGCTGCCCTTCGCCCTGGCGCTGGGGCTGATGGCGGGCTACTTCCGCGGCTGGGTCGACGATGTCGTCCAGTACATTTACACCACGCTCAACGCCATCCCCGGCGTTTTGCTGATTGCCGCGGCGGTCCTGATGCTGGATGTCTACATGTACAACCACTCTGATCAGTTTCAATCCGTGGCCCAGCGCGCCGACTGGCGGCTGCTGTTTATCTGCCTGATCCTGGGCATCACCAGCTGGACAGGTCTGTGCCGTCTGCTGCGCGCCGAAACCCTCAAGCTGCGCTCGGCGGACTATGTGGTGGCGGCCAGGGCCTTTGGCGTCGGCTCGCCGGTGATCATGTTGCGCCACCTGCTGCCCAATGTGATGCACATTGTCCTGATTACCATCGTGATCGACTTCAGTGGCCTGGTGCTGGCCGAGGCCGTGTTGGCCTATGTCGAGATCGGCGTCGACCCCACCATGCACAGCTGGGGCAACATGATTAACAGCGCGCGACTCGAGCTGGCTCGCGAGCCGGTGGTCTGGTGGTCGCTGACCGCCTCGCTGGTGGCCATGTTTGTGTTGGTGCTCAGCGCCAACCTGTTTGCCGACGCCGTCCGCGACGCCTTCGACCCGCGACTCAAGGAGGCCACCCCATGAGCGAGCGCCTTTTGCAGGTCAGTGGCCTGAGCATTGATATCGGTGGCCAGCGGGTGGTCGATCGGGTCGGTTTTGACATCGAGCCGGAGCAGACCCTGGCGCTGGTGGGCGAGTCGGGCAGCGGCAAGTCGATGACCGCCTCGGCCCTGATGCGACTTCTGCCCCAGGCGGCGCGGGTACGCAGCGGCCAGGTACTGTTCCAGGGTCGCGACTTGTTGCGCCTGCCCGAGTCGGACATGCGCCGGGTGCGCGGACTCAATATGGGCATGATTTTCCAGGAGCCCATGGTGGCGCTGAACCCGGTGCTCAAGATCGGCCACCAGATCGACGAAGTGCTGATGTTGCACGCCGGCACCCGCCGGCGAGATGCCCGAAAACGCGCCGTTGAGCTGCTCGACCAGGTGGGCATTCAGCACCCGGCGCAGTGCTATGAGCAGTACCCCCACGAGCTCTCCGGCGGCATGCGCCAGCGGGTGGTGATTGCCGCCGCGCTGGCCGGCCAGCCCGAGCTGCTGATCGCCGACGAACCCACCACGGCGCTGGATGTCACCATCCAGGCCCAGGTGCTGGAATTGATCGCCGACCTGCAGCGCCGCCTGGGAATGGCCGTGCTCTTTATCACCCACGATTTGGGCGTGGTCCGGGAAGTCGCCGACCATGTGGCGGTTATGCGCGAGGGCGCGATTGTCGAGCGCAACGCCGCCGATCCCTTTTTTGCCGAGCCGCAACACGAATACTCGCGGGCCCTGTTCGACGCCCTGCCGGGCTGGGACAAGCGCGAGGACCCCACCGCTGCGGAAGAGAGCGGCGATGTGCTGAGTCTGCTCGGAGGCAGCGTTCACTTTGCCGCCAAGCGGCGCTTTTGGCAGCGGACCAAAGAGCCGGTGCGGGCGGTGGACGATGTCTCCCTGAGCCTGCCCCGGGGTCGTACGTTGGCGCTGGTGGGGGAGTCGGGCAGCGGCAAGACCACCCTGGCCAAGGCACTGCTGCAGCTCGAGCCCCTGAACGCGGGTGAGGTGCAACTTGACGGCGAACTCGTGGTGATGGGCAAGCGCGCCCAGCAGACCCGCTATCGCCGCCGCGTTCAGGTGGTCTTTCAGGATCCCTTCTCCTCGCTCAATCCGCGCATGCTGGTGGGGGATATTCTCACCGAGGGCATGCGTACACTGCGCCCGGAACTGTCGGCCGATGACTGCCGCCGTCAGGCCGGTGAGTTGCTGGCCGAGGTCGGCCTCAACCGCGAAGCGACCGAACGCTATCCCCACGAGTTTTCGGGCGGCCAGCGCCAGCGCATCGGTATTGCCCGGGCCCTGGCGGTGGATCCGGAAGTGCTGATCCTCGACGAGCCCACCAGCGCCCTGGATGTTTCGGTCCAGGCGCAAATACTCCAGCTACTCAAACGCCTCCAGCGCGAGCGCGGCCTGAGCTACCTGTTGATCACCCACGACATCGCCGTGGTTGAAGCCTTTGCCGATGAAGTGGCGGTGATGAAGCAGGGAAAAATCGTCGAACGCGGCCCGGCGGAGCAAGTGCTGCTGCACCCCGAACACGCCTACACCCAGACCCTGATCGCCGCCGTGCCCCGGTTGTACACTCAGGCGCCAGAGAGCGCCCGCTAGCCATTAGCGCTCTTTTAATAGCAGTTCTTCCAGGGTGCTTTGGTAGATGCGGCGCAGTGTGTCGAGTTCTGCTGCGTCGGTGTGCTCGTCCACCTGGTGGATGGTGGCGTTGACAGGGCCGAGTTCGACGACCTGGGCGCCGGTGGGGGCGATAAAGCGGCCGTCGGAGGTGCCGCCGGCGGTGGAGAGTTGCGTTTCACCGCCGGTGATTCCGGCAATGGCCTTTTGTGCGGCGGCTACCAGTTCGCCCTCGGCAGTGAGAAAGGGCTGTCCCGAGAGTTTCCAGTCGATGTGATAGTCGAGGCCGTGCTTCTCGAGAATGGCCTCGGCGCGCTGGCGCAGTTCGGCCTCGGTGGTTTCGGTGGAGAAGCGGAAATTCAAGGTCACTTCGCAGCTGCCGGGGATCACATTGCTGGCGCCGGTACCGGCGTGGATGTTACTGATCTGGAAGCTGGTGGCGGGGAAGTGGTCGTTGCCACTGTCCCATTTGGTCGCGGCCAGCTCGGCCAGGGCGGGAGCCGCCTGGTGCACGGGGTTGCGCGCCAGGTGGGGGTAGGCCACATGGCCCTGCACGCCCTTGACGGTGAGCACTGCGCCCAGGGAGCCCCGGCGGCCGTTTTTGATGACATCTCCGACGGTGTCGCTGCTGGAGGGTTCGCCCACCAGGCAGCAGTTGATTTTCTCACCGCGCGATTCCAGCCACTCGATCACTTTGACCGTTCCGTTGTCGGCGGGGCCCTCCTCGTCGCTGGTGATCAGAAAGGCAATGGACCCCCGGTGGTCCGGGTGTTCGGTGACAAACTGCTCGCAGGCCACCACCATGGCGGCGAGGCTGCCCTTCATATCGGCTGCGCCGCGGCCGTGGAGCTGGCCGTCGACCACTTCGGCGGCGAAGGGCGGGTGCGTCCAGTCCGACTCCGGCCCGGTTGGGACGACATCGGTGTGCCCGGCAAAGCAGAAGAGGGGGCCGCTGTCGCCGCGGCGGGCCCAGAAGTTGTCGACATCGCCAAAGCGCAGGTGTTCGACGACAAAGCCGATGGCCTCCAGCCTTTCGATCATCAGCGGCTGACAGCCGGCGTCCTCGGGGGTGACCGAGGGGCGGCGGATCAATTCGCGGGCGAGTTCCAGTGTCTCTGACATGGCCATTCCTGTTGAGTCTATTGCTGGGCGGTGTCGATCCAGCGCGTCAGTGTTTGCGTGAAGCGCTCAATGGCATCCGGGTCGCTGAGGGGGTGGTTGTCTTCATCGGTGACAAAAAAGATGTCGTCGACGCGCTCGCCAATGGTGTTGATCTTGGCGTTGTGGACGCGGGTGTCGGTTTCGATAAAGGCCTGGCCGATGTGGGCCAGCAGGCCGGGGCGGTCGGCGGCAATCACCTCGACCACGGTAAAGCGGTTGTCCGATGTCGAGCTCAGGTTGATTTGAGTTTTTACATCGAAGTGCTTGAGTTTATTGGGGGTTCTCTGTTTGGGTACTTCGTTGACATGGGCCGGATTGAGCAGGGCGCTGTGCAGGGCGCGGACGATTTGCTGGCGACGGTCGGGGTCTTCAACCGGGCTGTTGTCGGGCTCGAGCACCATGAAGGTGTCCAGTGCCCGGCCGTCTTTGGCGCTCAGAATCCGGGCGTCGACAATGCTCAGCCCCACCCGGGCAAAGGTGATTACGGCGTGGGCGAAAAAGTCGTCGCGGCCGTGGCCGTAGATAAACACGGGGGTGCCGCCGCGCTTGGCCCGCTCCTTGATGGCGACCACCGGCAGCTGCTCCTCCTCACTGCGCAGGATGACCTGGGTGTGCCAGGCGACCTCGTCCGAGGAGTGGCGCAGAAAGTAGTCGGTGGGCAGCTGTTGCCAGAGGGTGCGGATGGCGTTGACATCCAGGTCGCTGTACTCGAGTCGCTCCAGCGCCTTTTCCTGGCGCTCGGCGGCGATTTCCTCGGCGTCCATGCCGTGGGCCATGCCCCGGCGCAGGTTGCGCGAGACGCGGTCGTAGAGTTCGTAGAGCAGCCGCTCTTTCCAGCTGGTCCAAAGGTTGGGGTTGGTGCCGTTGGTGTCGGCAATGGTCAGGAGGTAGAGATAGTCCAGATAGCGCTGGTTGCCGACAAATTCGCTGAAGGCCTGAATCTCCTGGGTGTCGCTGATGTCCTTGCGCTGGGCGGTCATGGACATTACCAGGTGGTGGCGCACCAGCCAGACGATCAGCTGGGTGTCGGCGCGGCTGATGCCGTGGCGGCGGCAGAACTGCTCGGCGATGTCGGCGCCGATTTCGGAGTGGTCGCCGCCGTGGCCCTTGCCGATGTCGTGGAAGAGGGCGGCAATGTGGAGAAGCTCGGGCTTTTCCAGGCGGTCGTAGATCTCGCACTGGGCGGGGAAGCGGCGGCGGCCCTCGTCGATGGTGAAGATGCGGGCAAAGCCGAGCACGGCGATGGTGTGTTGATCCACCGTATAGACATGGAACAGGTCGAATTGCATCCGGCCCACCAGGTGGCCGAACTCGGGCAGATAGCGGGCGAGAATGCCGTAGCGGTTCATACGGCGAAATTCGCGGGTAACGCCCACCGGCTGCTTGAGTAACCGCAGGAAAAGGGCCTGGTTGCGCGGATCGGCACGAAAGTCCTCGTCGATGTCGTCGCGGTGCTCGCGAATCAGGCGAATGGTCTGGGCACCGATGCCCTCGATGTCGTGGTGCTTCTGCATCAGCTCGAAGACTTCCAGCAGCGCCGAGGGCGTCTCGCTGAAGACATCGGCGCGGCTCACTTCCAGGTAGCCGTTGCGAATGTGGAAGCGGTCGTTGAGGGGCGTCAGCGTGGGCGTTTCCACCGGGAATATGGCCTCGCGCAGCAGCTGCAGCAACATCTCGTTGAGGCGCTCGAGGCGGATCACCGTGCGGTAGTAGCTCTGCATGAAGGTCTCAACCGCCGCATTGGGCTGCTCGGGACGATCCTCGTAGCCGAAGAGCGTGGCCAGCTGGCGCTGGAGGTCGAAGCGCAAGCGGTTTTCGCCGCGCCCGGCGAGGCTGTGCAGGCCCCAGCGAATACGCCAGAGCAGGGCCCGGCCCTCGAGCAGCTGGGCGGTCTCCTGTTCGCTGAGAAAGCCCAGCTCGGTAATCTCTTTGAGCGTGTTGACATTGTAGAAGCGCTTGGCCACCCAGTTGATGTTCTGGATGTCTCGCAGGCCGCCGGGGCCGTCCTTGATGTTGGGCTCGAGCTTGTAGGCGTCGTTGTCGAACTTCTTGTAGCGGCTCTCCTGCTCGCTCAGCTTGGCGCGGTAGAAGTCCTGGATCGGCCACAGCGACTCCCGGGCGACGATGTCCTGCATTTGTTCGAAGAGCGTGGCGTCGCCGGCCAGCCGGCGGGACTCCATCATATTGGTGAGTACCGTCACATCCTGGGTGGCTTCGCGCTCCACATCGGTCAGGGAGCGCACGCTGTGACCGATGTCCAGACCCAGGTCCCAGAGCAGGGTAATGAACTGTTCAATTTGACCACCGTAGTGGCGAGTGTCTTCGCTGCCGATCAGCAGCATGATGTCGACATCGGAGTGGGGATGCAGCTCGCCGCGCCCGTAACCGCCCACGGCCACCAGGGCGATCGGCAGATCGATATCGGCGAAATAGTGTCGCCAGAGCACTTCCATCAGAGCATCGACCATTTTGCCCCGACAGTGCACCAGCTCCTCAACGGGAGCGCCGGCGCGAAAGGCATCGTCGAGAATGTTACTGCCGTGCTCCAGCAGTTCGTGGAGGTTTTTGATCGACTGGTCCGATCCAAGAGCGGCCTCGAGAGCGGCCGGTGAGGGGATGGCCTGCTCCAACAGCATCAGAGGTCGCCTTCTTCGTTGCGCCGTGTGAACACTTCATAGCCGTTTTCTGTAACGCCCAGGGTGTGTTCCCACTGGGCCGAAAGGCTGCGGTCGCGGGTAACAGCGGTCCATTGGTCGGGGAGGATTTTTACCCCGGGCTTGCCGGCGTTGATCATCGGCTCAATGGTAAAGCACATGCCCGCTTCCAGTGGCATGCCTGTGCCGGCCTTGCCGTAGTGGAGTACCTGGGGCTCCTCGTGAAAGCCGCGGCCAATGCCGTGGCCGCAAAAATCCCGAACCACGGAATAGCGGTGCTTCTCGGCGTGTTCCTGAATCACAGCGCCAATGTCGCCCAGGGTGACGCCCGGTTTGACAATATGAATGGCCTGAAGCAGGCATTCCCGGGCCACCTCCGACAGTCGTTTTGCCTGAATTTTGGGTTCGCCGACAAAAAACATTTTGCTGGTGTCGCCGTGGTAGCCGTCCTTGATCACGGTGATATCAATGTTGAGGGCGTCCCCCTTTTTCAGCACCCGGTCGCCGGGAATGCCGTGGCATACGACATGGTTGATCGATGTGCAGATGGATTTGGGAAAGCCGTGATAGTTGAGCGGCGCCGGGATGGCCTGTTGCACCTCGGTGATGTGGTGATGGCAGATTTCATCGAGTTCGCCGGTGGTGACGCCCGGGACAATGTGTTCTTCAATCATCTCCAGAACTTCGGCGGCCAGTCGACCGGCGACGCGCATCTTTTCAAATTCTTCGGCGGTTTTGAGAGTGACGGCCATATCTTTCCACTGGGTGCATTACAAAGCGGGCATTTTAACGCGAAGCGCGGCAACTAGCGAAGGCGATTCGCAGGCGCTTTTCATGCCCGCATTTGGTGCGATGATGTCAAAAGCTCGCCATTGGGCGGGTATTGTGGTATAAAGCGCGCCGCACGGGCTTGTTCCGTGCAATTTTATTAATTTTGAGTCCACACATACGACCGTCACACTCGGATGGGTGCCGCGCCTGAAAAGCGGTTTTCGAGTGGGGTGTATGGAGGCCCAACCCGTACAGGAGCTCTATAGATGGCTAAAGTCACTATGCGCCAAATGCTTGAAGCTGGCGTTCACTTCGGTCACCAAACCCGGTTCTGGAACCCCAAAATGGGCCAGTACATTTTTGGTGAGCGCAACAAGATCCACATCATCAACCTTGAAAAGACGATGCCTCTTTTCAACGATGCCATGAACTACCTCTCGAGCATGGCTTCGAAGAACGGCAAAATTCTGTTTGTCGGCACCAAGCGCGCCGCCCGCGACATCATCCGCGAAGAGGCCGCCCGCGCCGGCATGCCCTATGTCGACCAGCGCTGGCTCGGCGGTATGCTGACCAACTTCCACACCGTTAAGCAGTCGATTCGCCGCCTCAAGGACATTGAGGAACAGCTGCAGGACGGCACGGCGGAAAAGCTGATCAAGAAAGAGCAGCTGCTGATGGCCCGCGAAGCCGACAAGCTGCAGCGCACGCTCGGCGGTATCAAGGACATGGAGCGCCTGCCCGATTGCCTGTTTATTATCGACAATGGCTACGAGAAAATTGCGGTTAACGAGGCCGTCAAGCTGGGCATACCGGTAGTGGCTGTGGTAGACACCAATAACCCCCTGACCGACATTGACTACCCGGTGCCGGGTAACGATGACGCCATTCGCGCCATCAAGCTCTACACCAGTGCCGCCGCTGATGCAGTTATTGAAGGCCGTCAGTCTGCCCAAATGACCAAAGTGGCTGACAAGTCGGATGACTTTGTCGAAGTCGATGAAGGTGAGACTGCACCCAAGGCTGCGCCTGCTGCTGCCAAGGCTGAAAAGCCGGAAGAGGAAAAGCCTGCACCCGCCGCCAAGAAAGCCGCCAGCAAGAAGGCGGCGACCAAAAAAGCGGCCACCAAGAAGGCAGCCAGCAAAAAGGCGGCTACCAAGAAAGCGGCGACCAAGAAAACAGCCAGCAAAAAGGCCGCCAGCAAGAAGACAGCTGCCAAGAAGGCCGATTCGGCTGGTGAAGAAGAGTAAGCAAGACCTGCGGGGCCGACCGGATGGTCGGCCTCATTTCAAATCGTTTAATTTCAAGAGGTTATTGTCATGGCAATTACCGCTGCATTGGTAAAAGAGCTGCGCGACCAGACTGGCGCCGGCATGATGGAGTGCAAGAAGGCGCTCACTGAAACAAATGGTGATGTCGAGGCAGCCATCGAATGGATGCGCAAGAACGGCATGGCCAAGGCCGAGAAGAAGGCCGGCCGTACGGCTGCCGAAGGCCTGATTAACATGGCCGTCGACGGCAACCGCTGTACCCTGGTGGAAGTTAACTGCGAAACCGACTTTGTGGCCAAAAACGACGACTTTCCGGCATTTGGTGAGGCCGTGGCCAAGCGCGTTCTGGCGGATCAGCCCGCCGATGTCGAGGCTCTCAAGAGCCTGCCCCTGGAAGACGGTGGCAAGAGCGTGGAAGAGTTTCGCCAGGAACTGGTGGCCCGGATTGGCGAAAACATCCAGGTTCGTCGCTTTGAGACGCTGGAGGCCGAAACGGCCATCGGCACCTATTCCCACGGCGGCCGTATCGGCGTAGCCGTTGCCCTGAAGGGTGGCGACGAGGCGCTGGCTAAAGACCTGGCCATGCACATTGCCGCCTCCCGTCCCCTGTCGATTGACGAGAACGATGTTCCCGCCGATGTTCTGGAGAAGGAAAAGTCGATTCTGATCGACCAGGCTCGCCAGTCCGGCAAGCCCGAGGAAATCATCGAAAAGATGATCCAGGGGCGCCTGCGCAAGTTTCTGGCCGAGATCACCCTGGTGGGTCAGCCCTTCGTCAAGGACCCGGACCAGACTATCGCCAAGCTGCTTAAGGCAGCCGGCGCCGAGGTAACCCACTTTGTCCGCCTGGAAGTGGGTGAAGGTATCGAAAAGGAAGAGTCCAACTTCGCTGAAGAAGTGATGGCTCAGGCAAAAGGGGCTTGATCCCGTTTGCCGGCAAAGAGGGGTGCTTCGGCACCCCTTTTTTATGCCCGCATCCGGGGGGCAAATTGCCCGGACAGGCTTTATCCGCCCCTCTGTGGGCGCTATAATCGCGCAAATTTTCTTCCGGGAGTGCTCATGTCGAATGTGAAACCGCCTTACAAAAGGATCATGCTCAAGTTGAGCGGCGAGGCACTCATGGGAGAGTGTTCCTACGGCATTGACCCCGTCGTAATTAAACGAATGGCCCTTGAAATCAAGGAGTTATCGGATCTTGGTGTCGAGGTCGCAGTGGTGGTTGGCGGCGGCAATATTTTCCGCGGCGCGGGTCTTGCCGAGGCCGGTATGGATCGGGTGGCCGGGGACCATATGGGCA
Source organism: Pseudomonadota bacterium (assembly GCA_051747425.1). GTDB lineage: Bacteria > Pseudomonadota > Gammaproteobacteria > HTCC5015 > HTCC5015 > HTCC5015. The sequence goes on along the minus strand of JBNJGD010000001.1, from coordinate 59,162 downwards.
TGCTGGCGACGGTGATTAATGCTTTGGCGTTTCAGGACGCCCTGGAGCAGATTGGCGCTTTTTGCCGGGTGATGTCGGCGATCAAAATTCACGAAGTGTGCGAGGATTACATTCGCCGACGCGCCGTGCGCCACCTCGAGAAGGGCCGCATCGTCCTGTTTGCCGCTGGAACCGGCAATCCGTTCTTTACCACCGATTCGGCGGCCAGTCTGCGCGCCGTTGAAGTGGGCGCTGACGCCATGTTCAAGGCGACCAAGGTGGATGGGGTGTACGATGACGACCCGGCCAGCAATCCCGAGGCCGTCCGCTATGAGAGCCTGACCTTTGATCTGGCTCTCGAGTCCAAGTTGGGAGTGATGGATGCCACCGCACTGGTGATGTGCCGTGACTACAACATGCCGCTCAAAGTTTTCAACATGAACCGGCCTGGCGACCTGAAACGCATTGTCATGGGTGACGATGCCGTGGGTACCAGCGTGACGAGAGATTGAAGCAATGATTGACGAAATTACCAAAGACGCCGAAGTAAGAATGGGTAAATCCGTAGAGTCGCTGCGAAGTGATCTGGCCCGTGTTCGCACTGGCCGGGCCCACCCCAGCTTGCTCGAACACATTCAGGTGGATTATTACGGCTCCATGACCCCGCTCAAGCAGGTGGCCAATATCACCGTGGAAGATGCCCGGACCCTGGCGGTAACGCCCTGGGAGAAGTCCATGATTCAGGTAGTGGAAAAGGCCATCATGGAGTCCGATTTGGGGCTCAACCCCAATACGGCGGGTTCGGTCATGCGCATTCCCCTGCCGCCGCTGACCGAGGAGCGTCGCCACGAATTCGTTCGCCTGGTTCGCAACGAGGGCGAGGGCGGCAAGGTCGCGATTCGCAATATTCGTCGCGATGCCAACAGCGATTTCAAGGATTTACTCAAGGACAAGGAAATCTCCGAGGACGAACAGCGTCAGGCCGAGGAAGTGATCCAAAAGCTTACCGACAAGTATGTTGCCCAGATCGACGAGCTTTTGGCCGCCAAGGAAAAGGAGTTGATGGAGGTATAGCCTCATCGTGTTTGTATGTCGAGTACCGTCGAACCGGAGAACAAGCCGCAACATGTTGCCATTATCATGGATGGCAACGGTCGCTGGGCCCGACGCCGGGGCCTGCCACGAACGGCGGGTCACCGGGCCGGGGTCAAGGCCGCGCGTGCGGTTATTGAAGCCTGCGAGCCCCACCGCATCCAAAATCTGACCCTTTTTGCTTTCAGTAGCGAGAACTGGAAGCGACCGGAAGACGAAGTCAGCACCCTGATGCAGCTCTTTACTTCCACCCTGGCCAAAGAGCTGGAAGGGCTCAATGAGCGCAATGTCAGACTCCGTTTCATTGGCGACAAGTCCGCTTTTGAGCAAAAACTGCGCGACAAGATGCAAACCAGCGAAGAGGCGACCGCCGTCAATACCGGACTGCAGTTGAATATTGCCGTAAACTACGGCGGCCGCTGGGATATGACACAGGCCGCTCGCTCCCTGGCCAAAAAGGTCCAGAATGGCATTATTGAGCCGCGTCACATCACCGAGGAGACGATCGCTCAGCACCTGTCTCTCAGCGAGCTGCCCGATCCGGACCTGTTGTTGCGCACCGGTGGAGAGCGTCGAATCAGCAACTTCTTACTCTGGCAATTTGCCTATAGCGAAATTTATTTCAGTGACACCCTGTGGCCGGACTTTAACGCCGCCGAAATTGATGCCGCGGTGGAGTGGTTTGCTGCGCGCGAACGCCGTTTCGGTCAGACCAGCGAGCAGCTGGCCAAGGCGGAGTTGAACCATGCTTAAACAGCGTATTATCACAGCGCTCGTTTTGGCACCATTGCTGTTGCTTGCCGTGGTTTTCCTAGAGACGCCGGCGCTGGCCCTCCTGTTGGCCGCCGTGATCCTCATTGGCGGCTGGGAGTGGACTCGCCTAGCCGCTTTGCGCCCCGTCGAATCGCTGCTTTTCTACCTGGCTTTGGCAGGAGCGCTTTATGCCACCCATTACTACCCTGGTGTATTGGGCCTGGATGACTGGTTGCTGTGGTCCGCCCTGTTGTGGTGGGCGGGTATCTCCGTGATCATATTGCGCTACGAACCGAGAGAAGTAGATCCCGGGCAGGGAGTGGTTCGTTTGTCCAAGGCCATGATGGGGCTGATTGTTCTGGTGCCCGCCTGGTGGTCTCTGGTGCAATTGCACGGATCCGACGACCACGGGGCCAGCTATTTTCTCTATGTTTTCTTTATTGTTTGGGCGGCGGATGTCGGCGCCTATTTCAGCGGCAAGCGCTTTGGCCGGCACAAACTGGCACCGCTGGTCAGCCCCGGTAAAACGGTTGAAGGCATGCTGGGTGGTCTCCTCTGCGTCAGTGCCCTGGCGGCACTGGCGGCCTGGTGGTTCGGTTACAGCGGGCGCGAGGCCTGGGTGTTTGTTGCCCTGAGTTTGCTGGCCGCGCTGTTCTCCGTTTTTGGCGACCTTTTTGAAAGCCTTCTCAAACGCCAGGCCGATATAAAAGACAGCAGTTCACTGTTGCCCGGGCACGGCGGGGTGCTCGATCGCATCGACAGCGTCCTGGCCGCCGCGCCGGTGTTTCTGTTTGGTATCACTCTTTTTCTAGCAGGCTAACTTATGTCACAGGTGGGGGTAACGGTTCTCGGTTCCACGGGGACGATCGGCGTCAATACGCTGGATGTTCTGTCGCGCCACAGTGAGCGCTACCGGGTGGTGGCGCTTACCGCCAACGGCAATGTGGAGCGGATGCTGGAACAGTGCCGGAAACATCGGCCCCGCTATGTCGCCATGGGCCGGGCGGACTCGGCCAATGCCTTAAGAGAGGCCCTGGCGGCAGAAGAGATCGGTACGCAGGTGCTCGACGGTGAAGCTGCCGTGGCGGAATTGGCCGCCTGTGAGGAGGCCGAAGTGGTTATGGCTGCGATTGTCGGCGGGGCAGGGCTTAAACCCACCCTGGAGGCGATCCGCGTCGGCAAGCGCGTGCTCCTCGCCAACAAGGAAGCCCTGGTCATGTCCGGCCAGTTGATGATCGATGCCGCCCGGCATTCCGGTGCCACTTTGTTACCCATCGACAGTGAGCACAACGCCATTTTCCAGTGCCTTCCACAACCGGCCGACTGCCAGGCCTACAACCCCAGCTTGCAAAATTACTTTGAGCTGGGCGTGGAGAAAATTCTGCTCACCGCTTCCGGTGGCCCGTTCAGAAATCATAAGCTGGATGAGCTGGGTCAGATCACGCCGGAGCAGGCGGTCAAGCACCCCAATTGGGTGATGGGCCAGAAAATCTCGGTGGACTCGGCCACCATGATGAACAAGGGTCTGGAGATGATTGAGGCCTGTTGGTTGTTCAATCTGCCGACAAGCGCCATCCAGGTCGTGATTCACCCGCAATCGGTGATTCACTCTATGGTGGCCTATAGCGACGGCTCGGTTTTGGCGCAAATGGGGCAGCCTGATATGCGCACGCCCATCGCCAATGCACTGGCCTGGCCCGACCGGATCGATGCCGGTGTGGAACCATTGGATCTGTTCGAGGTCGCAAGGTTGGACTTTGAAGCACCGGATTTTTCCCGCTTCCCCTGCCTAGAGTTGGCCTACAGTGCCCACGATGCGGGCGGGACCAGCACAGCGATTCTCAATGCCGCCAATGAGGTGGCCGTGGAGGCCTTTTTGCAAAAGCGTATTGCCTATACCGATATTCCGCGCTTGATAGCGATGACCCTGGAGCAGGTGACGGCGCATCCGGCGGATGATTTCGAAGCCGTATTTGCTGCCGACCGCGAGGCTCGCAGTGTCGCCGAGCAGGCCATGGAAAGCATGCGGAGTGACTTGGGCTAAATGTTGGACCTGGCCTACAAGGCGGCGGTTTTCGTCGCCGTTCTCGGTCTGCTGATCGCCTTTCACGAGTTTGGCCACTTTTGGGTGGCCCGGCGCCTGGGGGTGAAAGTACTGCGCTATTCCATTGGCTTCGGTCGACCACTGTGGCGCTACCAGGCGCGGCCGGATTCTCCCGAATATGTCATCGCCGCGATTCCCCTGGGCGGCTATGTCAAAATGCTCGACGAAAGCGAGGGCGAGGTCGCTGAAGCCGAGCGCCATTTGGCTTTCAATCGTCAGCCCCTGAAAAAGCGCTTTGCTATTGTCGCCGCCGGGCCGCTGGCCAATCTGTTGCTGGCCGCGATACTCTATGCCGCGACCTTTGCCATTGGCATCAATTCCCTCAGGCCGGTTATTGACACCCCTGCCGAAAATACAGCGGCGGCACAAGCCGATTTGCAAAGAGGCGATATCATCACAGCGGTCGCCGGTGAAGCCGTCGACAGCTGGCAGGACCTCAGAATGACACTCCTCGACCGTGCTATTGAACAGGAGCGCCTGGCTCTGGAGGTCAATCGCGATGGCGCCCGTCGAACCGTGTCCCTGCCGTTGGGGGCGTCAGGCAACCTGCTAAAGGTCGAGGGCGATCCTGTGGCGGTGTTGGGTTTCAGCCTCTGGGAGCCGCAAATTCCAGCCGTTCTCGACCGCGTTATCGCTGATTCCCCCGCTGCGCGAGCCGGTCTTGAATCGGGTGACCGCATCGTCTCTGTCGAGGGGCGCCCCGTGAACCACTGGGCAGATATGGTCGATGTACTGCAGGCGCGTCCCGGAGAACCAACGGCAATTCAGCTGCAGCGCAAAGGCCAGGCTCTCGATCTGGTGCTGACACCGGAGCGCGCAGAGTCGCCGAGCGGGCCCATTGGGCGTATCGGGGTGACGCCGGTTGTCGAAGGCGATCCCTATACTGCGTACCGTACACTGGAGCGGCGAGGCCCTGTCGATGCCCTGGTGGGTGGGGTGGAGAAAACGGCGCAAATGTCGCTGTTTACCGTCAAAATGCTGTGGCAAATGATTACGGGCAATGCCTCGCTGAAACACATATCCGGACCGCTGACGATTGCGGATCTGGCCGGTGACTTTGCCCGATATGGTATTGTGCCGCTTTTGCAATTCATGGCAGTAATCAGTGTCAGCCTTGGCGTTCTGAATCTGCTGCCGGTACCCGTGCTCGATGGCGGTCATTTGGTGTATTACACCATAGAGGCCATTAAGGGTAGCCCGGTGTCCGAGCGGACACTGGTTTGGGGACAGCAGTTTGGTTTGGTACTTCTGGCGGGGCTGATGACGCTCGCGATTTATAACGATTTATCCAGAATATTTGGTTGATTATGTCGAAGTCTTCACTCGCCCTGGCTCTTGCGCTGCTTTCGCTGGCATTGCCTGGTCACGCTTTTCAAGTTGCCGATATCCGTATCGAAGGCAACGATCGTATCAAGGATCAAACGATTCTCGGTTACACCGACATCAAGGTGGGTGAGGACCTCGATGGTGACCGCCAGGCGTCACTGCTGAAAGACCTCTACGCCTCCGACCTGTTTTCCGATGTGGTCCTCCTGCGCGATGGCGATACCCTTATTGTTGAGGTCAGTGAGCGGCCGGCGATTGCCGAGATCAATTTCGACGGCAATTACCTGATCAAAAGTGAAGACATTGATAAGGCTCTGGAAGAGGTAGGCATGGTCCGGGGCCGAATATACGACGAGAGTGTGCTGGAGAAACTTCAGCTCGAGCTCGAGCGGATCTACTTCAGTCAGGGCAAGTACGGTGTCAAGTTCACTACGGAAGTGACGGAACTCGAGGACAACCGGGTTGATATCGACCTCGAGATTGCCGAGGGCTTTCCGGCTCGCGTTACCCACATCAACATCACCGGCAACAAGGTTTTTGACGACGAAACGCTCAAGGACGAACTAAAAACGGGCCAGCCGGCCTGGTGGGCGATCTTCAGTGACCGGGACAAGTACTCCAAACCCAAGCTGCAGGGCGATCTTGAAACCTTGCGCTCGTGGTATCTCGACCGCGGTTATATGAAGTTCAGTATCGATTCCGAGCAGGTAACCATTTCGGACGATAAAAAGAGCCTCTACATCAACATCAATGTCGATGAGGGCGACCGCTACACGGTAAAGGATGTGCGTCTGGTCGGGCGGTTGGTGATCGACTCTGAGGAACTGGAAAAACTGGTCCTGATCGAGGATGGCGAGGCTTTCTCACGCAAAAAAATCCAACAGGTCACCACCCTGATCAAGCAGCGCCTGGGTCGCGAGGGCTTTGCCCGGGTGAAGGTTAATGTGATTCCGGAAGTTGACGAGGCCACAAACGAAGTGATTCTGGACTTCAATATCGATCCGGGCCAGCGGTATATTGTTCGCAATATTGTTTTTGAGGGCAATCACGACACCCAGGATGAGGTGTTGCGTCGCGAGATGCGCCAAATGGAAAACGCCTGGTACGATTCCGGTAAAATCGAGCGCGGCCGAGTTCGTGTACAGCGTTTGAGTTATATCTCCGATATTACGGCAGATCTCAGAGATGTGCCGGGAAATACCGGTGAAGTTGACCTGGTGTACGGAGTAGAAGAGCGCCTTTCCGGTAGTATTAATATCGGCGCAGGTTACGCCCAGAATGACGGCGTGTTGTTCAATTTTGGTGTCACCAAGGACAACCTCTTTGGCACGGGCAACAGCCTCTCATTCCAGCTGGACCGGAGCCGTGTCACCAAGTCGGCATCGGCCTCCTACACCAACCCCTACTACACCATTGACGGCGTCAGTCGCAGCCTCAGCACCTACTACCGCGAGACCGATTCGGGCATTACCACGAGCTCGGACTACATTCTCAATGTGCTCGGTCTGGGGCTTTCCTTTTCCATTCCGATGTCCGAGTACAGTAGTTTGCGCCTGGGCGCCAACCTCGATCAGGCGGAGTTGTTCTGTACCGTGGGCTCTCCCCGGGAGGTCGAGGACTTTATTACCGATGACCCCGAACAGTGTGTTAATCCGGACCGCACGGCCTTCAACAAATTTGGTCAGGAATTTAATACCGTGACCCCCGCCGTGGGTTATGTGTACGACAGCCGCAACCGGACCATCTTTGCTGAAAAGGGCATCCGCCAAAGCCTGAACCTGGAGGTCAGCCTTCCGGGCAGTGATCTCGAATTCTACAAGAGCGAGTACGCCGCCGAGTATTACGCCCCGGTGACCAATCGCACGGTTCTGTTGCTGAAACACCGCATCAGCTACGGCACTGGCTACGGTGACGACCTGGACACCCTGCCTCCGTATGAGAAATACACGGCCGGCGGTATTCGCTCGGTTCGCGGTTATCGCTCACGCAGTCTGGCTTCAGACGAGGGCACCATAGATAGTCTGGGCGATGCCTATGGCGGCGATTTCAGGGTGACGGGCAATGTCGAGTATGTATTGCCGCCGCCGGGTGATAACAATAGTTTACGCTTCAGCGTGTTTTACGACTTTGGTAATGTGTACTCTGAACCCTCGGAGTTCGAGGCCAGCCAGATGCGTACATCAGCCGGTGTCGCCCTGAACTGGTTGACCCCGATGGGGGCACTGGTGTTTAGCTACGCCGAACCCCTCGACCACGAAAGCCGCGACAGAACGCAGCGTTTCCAGTTTACGATTGGTGGCTCGTTCTGATCCGCATAATCGATTCATCGAAAAGCAATGAAAGGATAAGGCAGCAATGAAAAAATTACTCATCAGTGGCATTTTGGCCTGTATGGCCCTCGTTGTCTCTCCCGCCTGGGCCGAAAGCAAGGTGGGCTATGTCGACCTGCAGCAAGTGGTAGACCAGTCGGCCTACTCCCAGCGTCTTCGCGAGAAGATCAAGGAGGAAATGATGCCAACGGGTCAGGAGATTCAGGCCCTGTCAGCGCAGGTCCAACAGCTCACCAACAAGCTCAGGCAGGACGGAATGACCATGCAGAAAAGCGACCGCCAAAAGCTTGAGCGCAATATTCGCAGCAAGAGTATGGAAGCGAAACTGCGCCAGGAAAACTTTCGCGAAGAAACCAAGATGCGTGAACAGGAGGCTCTTTCCCAGGTGTCCCAGCGGGCAATTGAGGAAGTGGAAAAAATTGCCCAAGGCGAGGGTTATAACCTGGTGGTTCACAGCGATGCCGTTATCTATGCGACCGAGGCCATTGATCTGACCGATCAGGTGGCCAAGGCCATGGACTAGGACGCCAGCGTGGCGATAACACTGTCTGAACTGGCGGCTCGGTGTGGCGCCGAATTGTCCGGCGATGGCGATACTGCCATCGCGGGCGTCGCCTCTGCCGGCAATGCCGCGCAGGGGGATATCACTTTCGTCAATGAGTCGCGTTACCTGGAGTCGGCGAAGCACTCCCGGGCCTCTGCCGTCATCGCGCGCAGAGGTGATGTAGAGGCTATCGGACTCCCGGCGCTGGTTCACGACAATCCCTATCTGATTTATGCCCGGGTCTCCCGCTATTTCAATCCTCGACCGCAGCCGGCTCCCGGTGTTGATGACTCTGCGATGGTGTCACCAGAGGCCAGGGTCGATGGCGCGGCCAGTATCGGTCCCGGCTGTATTATTGAGGCCGGTGCTGTAGTGGCTGCCGGAACGGTGCTCTCTGCGCAGTGTGTGGTCGAGAGCAACGCCGTTATTGGTGAGCGCTGCTGGCTCGGTTCAGGTGTGGTTGTGGCTCACAGCTGCATTTTGGGCAGTGAGGTAGTGGTCCAGCCCGGCGCTGTCATCGGCAGTGACGGCTTTGGTTTTGCCCGGGGCGAGGCGGGTTGGGAAGCCATCCCCCAAATTGGCCGCGTGGTTATTGGTGACGGTGTTCATATTGGCGCCAATACCTGTATTGATCGCGGGGCACTCGATGATACGGTCATTGAAGAGGGTGTGATTCTGGATAACCTCATTCAGATTGCCCACAATGTTCGTATTGGGCACCACACGGCGGTGGCCGCAATGACCGGGATGGCCGGCAGCACTCGGATTGGTGCCAACTGCACCGTTGGCGGGATGGCCAAATTTACCGGCCATCTGAGTATCCCCGACGACACACATATTGCCGCCGACACCCTGATTTCCGGCACGATCCACCAGGCCGGCGCCTACGCCGGCGGTATTCCTTACGATAAAATGGGTCAGTGGCGGAAAAATGCCGTGCGCTTCAAGCAACTGGATACACTCCATAAACGGGTCAGGGAGCTGGAGCAAACACTTGCCCGGCTGACCCAGAACAATGAAGAAGACAACAATGACTGAGATGAATATCCGTAAAGTGATGGATGTCCTGCCCCACCGCTTTCCGTTTCTTCTGGTGGACAAAGTACTCGAGCTCAAGAGTGGCGAGTCCGTAGTGGTTCAGAAAAACATTACCGCCAGTGAACCCTGTTTCCAGGGACATTTTCCGGACTACCCGATTTATCCGGGTGTTCTCTTGTTGGAGTCCATGGCGCAAACCATGGCCTTCATTACATTCGCCGACGAAGGCTTTGATCGAGGCCCGGATTGCATCTATTTCCTCGCCGGCGTCGACAAGGCCCGTTTCAAACGCCAGATCATTCCCGGTGATATTGTCACCATACGCACGCGTCTTCTAAAGAAGATGCAGGGTGCGGCCAAGTTTCAGTCCGAGGCCTATGTAGGCGAGGAGTTGGCCTGCACCGCAGATATCATGGGTATGCTGAAGGAGGTCGAGCGATGATTCACGAAACCGCGATTATCGACCCCTCTGCGGACCTGGCCGACAATGTCGAGATCGGCGCCTACAGCATTATTGGCCCCGATGTAAAAATCGGTACGGGGACTGTCGTAGACGCCCATGTGGTGATCAAGGGACCCACTACCATTGGTTGTGACAATCGCTTTTACTCCTTCAGCTCGATTGGCGAGGAGCCGCAGGACCTCAAGTACCGGGGCGAGGCGACTCGCCTGGAAATTGGGGACCGCAACAAGGTGCGGGAGTTTTGTACATTCAATCGCGGTACGGAAGAGGGCGGTGGCCTGACAAAAATTGGCAGTGACAATCTGTTTATGGCCTATTGCCATGTCGCTCACGACTGCCTGGTCAAAAACGAGGTCGTGGTAGCCAACAATACTGCATTGGCCGGTCATGTTACCGTCGAGGACGGCGCCAAACTGGGGGGCTTTACCCTGGTCCATCAGTTTTGCCATCTCGGCACTCATTGCTTTACCAGCATGGGATCGGCCATCAACCGCGATGTCACCCCCTATACCCTGGTGGCGGGCAATTACGCTAATGCCATTGGCATCAACAAGGTAGGCCTCAAGCGAGGCGGAATGGATGAGGAAGTGATCAAGGCGCTGCACAAGGCCTTTCGTGCCCTGGTCTACGCCAAAAAGCGTCGCGAGGAATCACGCCGCGCCATTGAGCCACTGATCGAGCAATTTCCCGAAGTGCGGACTTTTGTCGAGTTTGTCGAAAACAGCGAGCGCGGCGTCGTTCGCAGTCGTTGACAGGGGGCTCAGGGAAGCTGGCCGTCCAGCATCTCGGTGGCCAGTGAAGCCAGTTGTTCCGAGCCCCCGCCGTCGCCCAGTGCGCCGGCCACTTCGGCGAGTCCCTCGCGGATGCGTGCGGCGTAATCGGCGTTACTGGCCTGCTTGACGACTTCCAGTGCAATCAGCCATGGGTTGGCCCGCTGCTGGACAAATTCCGGGGCCACTTCCCGGCCGGCAACGATGTTGGCCAACCCGATGTGTTCCACGCGGATCATTCGCTTGAGCACTTGATAGGTCAGATTGTTTACCCGGTAGACAATCGACATGGGTGTGCCGATCAGTGCGGTTTCCAATGTTGCCGTGCCACTGGCCACCATGGCCGCGGAAGATGCGTTGAGGGCATTGTAGGTTTGGCCCCGAATCAAACGGATATCGAGTTTTTTGTGTTCGCCACAGAAGGCCTGAATCCACTTTTCCTCAAGCGTATCGGCAACGGCAATAACAAACTGGGCACGGGGCAGTGTCTGGGCCACCAGCTCGGCCGCCTCCAGCATAATCGGCAAAATCCGGCTCACCTCTGAACGCCGGCTTCCGGGCAGCAGGCTGATGGTCGGGGCCTCCGGGTCCAGACGGTTTGCCTGGCAAAAGTCCTCAGCGGTCAGGGTCGGGTAAACTTCATTGACCAACGGGTGACCGACGAAGCGCACGGGAACGCCATTTTCTTCATAGATTCGGGTTTCAAAGGGAAAGATGACGGCCATCATGTCAATGACCTGGCCGATTTTGGGCACGCGTCCCTGTCGCCAGGCCCAGACTTGCGGGCTGACATAGAAAAGCACCTTGACTCCCTGTCGCTTGGCGGCGGCGGCCAGTTTGAGATTGAACTCGACATAATCGACCAGAATCAGCAAATCAGGCTTCTCGCTTTCCAGGGCGTCTTGCAGCACTCGCAGCGCGGATTGGATTTGCTTCCAGTGGGTCAGTACTTCCACCAGGCCGACGACGGCGATATCGCGGCAATCGACCAGTACTTCAGCACCGCTCTCTCCGAGGTGTTTCGCGCCCATTCCGAGCACGCGGATATTGGGTTCGCGTCGCTTGAGGGCCTTGACCAATTTTCCGGCGTGCAGGTCGCCGGAGGCCTCGCCGGCGCTGATCATGACGGTTCTGCCTTTCTGCTCTTGTCTTGCGGGTTTCATGTCCTCTGGTTCGCCTTTTAACCTTGAGTGACCAATTGGGTGATGGTAGTGGCTACGGCCAGGGCGCGTCGCCCATCCCGACCGCTGACCAGTGGCTGCTGGCCATTGCGAATACAGCCGACAAAAGACTCAATCTCGGTGTAGAGGGCGTCACCGTTCTCGTAGTGCGTCTCACTGTTTTCGATGTTGGGTACGCCCGGAAACATTTCACCTTCACCGGGATAGTAGTGGCTTAGGGTACGGTTCTGGAAATCTACGGTCAGGCAGGAGCGATCCTGAAAAATGCGCATTTTTCGCTCGGACTTCATGCTGATTCTGCTGGCGGTGACATTGGCCACGCAACCATTGGCAAAAGTCAGTCGGGCATTGCAGATGTCGGTGCTCTCGGAAAGAATCGGGCTGCCACTGGCCACAATGTCGGTGACTTCGGCATCGACCATGTTAAGAACGATATCGATATCGTGGATCATTAGATCCAGCACGACATTCACATCGGTGGCTCGGGGTTTGTAGGGCGCCAGCCGGTGGGCTTCGATAAAGCGCGGTGATTGCAAGAGGGGCATGGCCTCAAGTACCGCGGCGTTGAAGCGCTCGAGGTGGCCGACCTGCAGAATACAGTTGTTTTCCCGGGCGATGTCGATGAGTTCATCCGCCTCTTCGATACTCACAGTCATGGGCTTTTCCACCAGGACATGAATGCCGGCTTCCAGGCAACTCTTGGCAATGGGGTAGTGCAATGTCGTCGGTGCGGCGATGCTCACAGCATCGACCCGGCCGATAATCTGGTCGAGGTCTCGGCTGAACTCGCAGCCATTTTCGGCGGCTACTGCCTTTCCCTGTTCCTCGTTGGTGTCGACCACGGCCACCAGTTCGGCGTCGGGAAGGGCAGCGTATTTCTGGGCGTGAAACTTGCCGAGGTAACCGGTGCCGACTACCGCAGCCTTGACGATTGACTTGCTCATTATTCACCTTTCCTTTTGCGCCATTATAGCCTGTCGGGATCTGGCATAATACCGCTGCAATGGTAACTCAAATGGGACAATCGAGTGACAGCGACACTGGACATCATTACAGACTACGACCACCTCGACCGCATCGCCGGCGTCGATGAAGCGGGCAGGGGGCCTCTGGCAGGTGCGGTAGTAGCCGCCGCGGTTGTGCTCGATCCGGGCCGCCCGATTGCCGGACTCAACGACTCGAAAAAGCTTTCTGAAAAACGCCGCGAGGCTTTGTATGGGGAAATATGTGAGTCGGCCAGTGCCTGGTGTATCGCCCGGGCCAGTGTAGAGGAGATTGACCGCTTGAATATTCTCCACGCCAGTATGCTGGCGATGAAGCGGGCTGTGGAGGGACTCGGTATGTTGCCCAGGCGCGCCTTGATAGACGGCAATCGCTGCCCGGACCTGACTGTGCCTGTTGAGGCCATCATCAAGGGCGATGGTCGAGTAGCTTGTATCGGCGCCGCCTCGATTCTGGCCAAGGTGGCGCGGGATCGTGACATGTTGTCACTGCACCAGCAGTACCCGGAGTATGGGTTTGACCGCCACAAGGGTTACCCGACGCCACTTCATCGCGAGAAACTCGCGCTGCTTGGCCCCACACCGGTACACCGCCGCAGTTTCGCCCCGGTACAGCGGAGTCTGGATCTTTAATTCCCTTTAAACCGGACAAAAAAAAGCGGGGCAAAGGCCCCGCTTTTTTTCTGAGCGATCAGGCTGCCGAATCAGAAGTAGTAGTCGATCGAGGCGTAAAAGGCGTCGAATTCTCCTTCAACGACCTCACCATTCTGACCGATGAAACCCTCCTGGCTCAGGTATTCCAGATAAATCCAGCCGGGGCCGTAATCGTAGCTCATGCCGGGTACATAGGAAGTGGCGGTATCGATGTTGCTGTCCGTCAACTCGGCCGAGACGGCTTCAAAATAGTAGTGCCATTGATCCTTGTTGTAGCCCAGTAACAGGGCAGCCCGCTCGGTTTCCGCATCGCCGGCATTGACTCCGGGGATGTCTTCGCGCTCAGTGCCCAACCACTGCAGTTTGCTGTAGAAGTCGCCGTACTGCCCGTAGTGGTGGATGTTGTAGGCCGTGTGGCGTCCGCGAACGGGATTGTCCGCCTTTGTCAGATCCTGCAGGCGGCCGCTCTGGGCAGAGATACCAACGGTGTGGTTATCATTAAGCACCCAATCCACATTGGCTACGGCAGTGTGTACTTTACGGTAGGTCTCCGAGCTGCCCCAGTGGCCATTGTCGTCTACGGTGTCGGTGCTGGTGGCACCCCAGTCGTCGGCCTGATAATAAGCCAGGTCGAGGTGCAGGCTGTCGCCGCGGTGGCTGTATTTGGCGCCGACATCCATCTGATCGGCGTAACCACCAAGCAAGTGGTCGCCAGGCCAGAAATTGACGGTTTTCCAACCGAAGGGCACCTGGGACTTGCCGATTTTAAGGTCGTTACGGTCATCAAACTGGTAGTTAATCCAGGCTTTGTGCAGTGATACCTGATCGCCGGTGGAGTTGTTGTCCGGGTCGGTAAAGCTGCCGGGGCCAATGCGAAGTTCGGCGGACAGGCTCCACGGTGAGTCCTCGATGTCGTCGTCGGCGTAGAGAATCAGGGCCTCGTCGCCGATATCACCCCCGTCCTCTTCGTCCTGGGCATTGTCTTTAACATTGGCGTAGTTGAACCACACACCGCCGGCGAGAGAAGGGGAGGCGCTGGTGGTTAAGGGGGCAATGGCCAGTATCGTGCTCGCCATACCGCAGAGTAGGGAAATATTTGTTTTTTTCATCGCAGTGCTCCTTGTAAATCGACAAAAACAGCCTACCAGAGTGTTACCTGCTTCAAAACAGTTCGTCTGTGGCGTCACTCCGGGTAGGTGATTTCATGAATGTCGAAAACATCACCTTCTGCATTGTAAAGAAGACCTTTTTCGACCGATTTAAGGCGGACCACTGCCAGTGCAAACTGACGATCACCGGCTGCTGCACTACTTATAACGGTTGCCACGGCCGATTGGCTCTGCGGTTGGCCGTAGAGGGAATCGCCTGGTGCCAACGGTCCCGTTCCCTCGAGGCGGAACAACTGACTGCGAAGTCGACCCCGATACTGGGTCTTGGCCACTTGTTCCTGGCCGGGATAGCAGCCTTTTTTAAAGCTGATACCACCGTTCAGGTGGAGGTTCAGGCTCTGGGCGACAAACTGCTCGCTGCTGGCCTGTGTCAGTTGAGGTTCGCCGCTGAGGATGCGAGCCAGGTCGGCTGCAGACGGGTCTGCCTCCGGCCACTCCCGGGCGAGATCCGGCCAGACCCTGGCGAGTTGTCTGTTATCGACCAGCAATTCAAAGTGGGGCAGGGAGGCACCGTCTGCCCCGATCAGGGAAAACGCGCGAAGCGCCCTTCCAAATTCGGCCGACTCAAACCGGTTTACTGAGGCGGGTACCCCGCTCATTCGGGAGGCCAGCCATTGCTCTGCCTCTTGGCCCACCAGGCTCAGGGTGCCGAGGCTTTCATCAATGTCGATATCGACGGCGTCGCGAAGCACATACATTTTCAAACGCTTGCCAATGGACACGGCGAGACTGCGGGAGAGGCGTAGATAAAAGTGCTCTTCGTCGACTCTGTAGACACGAAAAGTGGTTAAGACCAGCCCTTTGGGTGATGAATAACTGCTCAGTTGAGATTCGCCCACGGCCAGGGCGGTGACATCGCTACTCAATTGGGCCTGGAGAAACTGACTGGCGTCCTTTCCCCTGACTGAGAGCAAGGCATCGTCACTGTGGGCGGCAAAGAAGCGGGTCCCATCGTTGACCGACCCGCTGATGGGGGGAAGGTCCATTGTTTGCAGGTACTCGGTCCAAACGCTGTTCATGTTTTCCTCACGGGATTTGGCACAAAATCTTTAATAATGAAAGAGATGCAGAGGGTAAATGGTAACAGTTCTCGCCCGCGTTTTATGGGCTTTCGTTACACTTTGAAACAATTGCCCCGCTGGCGTAAAATCCCGCCACCGCGCCGTGGAGATAAAGATGTCTGAAAACCGCGAAAACCAAAATGTCAGCCGTGGGCCTGCGCTCGAATCGGCGAAAACAGACAACGGCAGCGAGCGCTCCGCCCCCGGGGAAATGCCAGTAGATGCCCGCACTGGCAAGACGAGCGGCGAGACCTCCGCCAGGGAGTCCGGTGGCCCCAAGGGGCTGGAGCCAACCCGCTACGGCGACTGGGAAAAAGCCGGTCGCTGCATCGATTTCTAGATTAATCAGATGAAGGTATTGATCCGTGTCTAACGATAACCGTCCGCTATCGCCACATTTGCAGGTTTATCGCCTGCCCATGCTGGCCTGGCTTTCCATACTGCACCGGGCGACCGGTGTGGCACTTTCCGTTGCTATCGTACTTCTGCCAGTGGTGCTTCTCACCGCCGTCAGTGGTGGCGATTACTACGAATGCCTTCAGACTCACCTCGGCGCCTGGTACGGCCAATTGGTGTTGGTGCTCATTACGCTGAGCCTGAATTACCACCTGTGCAATGGCGTTCGCCACCTTGTCTGGGATGCGGGCCGCGGTTTTGAACTCAAGACAGCGGATCGCAGTGGTGTGATCTGCGTGGTTGCTGCCCTGCTGTTAACTGCCGGCGTCTGGGCGCTGGCGCTGTCTTAGGAGATTTGAGATGAGTTATCGTTCCCCGCTGCGCAATGCCTACGGGCTGGGCTCGGCCAAAGATGGCACTCACCATTTCATGGTTCAGCGCCTGACCGGTATTGCGCTGGTGCCACTGATGTTGTGGCTGACTTACTCCATTGCCTGCCTGGGCGGTGCCGACCTGGCCAGTGTGCGCGATTTCATCGCCCATCCGCTGAATGCCACACTGCTGATCTGTCTGACCATCGCCGTTTTTTACCACAGTTCACTGGGCATTCAGGTGGTGTTGGAAGACTATCTACATATCAACAGTCTGCGCCTGACCCTCCAGATTCTGGTCAATTTCACCAACTTCGCCCTGGCTGTCGTCAGTATTCTCGCCATCCTGAAACTGGCTGTGGCCGCCTGAGGAGTGGAAATCAACATGCACAATTACGAAATCGTTAATCACGAGTACGATGTCGTCGTAGTCGGCGCCGGCGGCGCCGGTTTGCGGGCCACCTTCGGGATGGCCCAAAAGGGTCTCAACACGGCCTGTATCACCAAGGTCTTTCCCACCCGCAGCCATACGGTAGCCGCTCAGGGTGGCATTTCTGCCGCACTCGGCAACATGGGTGAAGACGACTGGCGCTGGCACATGTACGACACTGTGAAGGGCTCCGACTGGCTGGGCGATCAGGATGCCATCGAGTACATGTGTCGCGAGGCGATTCCCGCCATTATCGAGCTTGAGCACTATGGCGTGCCCTTTTCACGCACGGAGGCCGGCAAAATTTACCAGCGCCCCTTCGGGGGCATGACCACCAATTTTGGCGAGGGTACGGCTCAGCGCACTTGCGCCGCCGCCGACCGCACCGGCCACGCCATTTTGCACACACTGTACTCCCAGTCCCTGCGCCACGACGCCGAGTTTTTCGTCGAGTTTTTTGCGCTCGACCTGATCATGGATGACCAGGGCGCCTGCAAGGGCGTGATCGCCCTGGAGATGGCCACTGGCAAAATACATGTTTTCCGCGCCCATATGGTGGTACTCGCCACCGGCGGTTATGGCCGGGCTTACTTCTCGGCGACTTCGGCCCACACCTGTACCGGTGATGGCGGCGGCATGGTCGTTCGCGCCGGTCTCGGCCTGCAGGACATGGAGTTCGTTCAATTCCACCCCACCGGCATCTACGGTGCCGGTTGCCTGATTACCGAGGGCGTGCGCGGTGAGGGCGGTTACCTGACCAACAGCAAGGGCGAGCGCTTTATGGAGCGCTACGCACCCAATGCCAAGGACCTCGCCTCGCGCGATGTGGTCAGCCGCTCCATGACCATGGAGATTCGCGACGGCAATGGCGTCGGCGACGAAAAAGACCATATCTATCTGAACCTGATGCACCTCGGCCCCGAAGTGATCAATCAGCGGTTGCCCGGCATTGCCGAAAGTGCCCGCATCTTTGCCGGTGTCGATGTGGCCAAGGAGCCCATCCCGGTGATTCCGACGGTTCACTACAATATGGGTGGCATCCCCACCAACTATCACGGAGAGGTCGTGACCATCAAGGATGGCGATCCCGACGCCGTGGTTCCCGGCCTGATGGCCATTGGTGAGGCCGCCTGCGTGTCGGTTCACGGCGCCAACCGGTTGGGTTCCAACTCGCTACTGGACCTGGTGGTATTCGGCCGGGCGGCGGCCGATCGGGCAGCCGAGGTGGTTACCGCCGGTGCCACTCACCGCGCCCTCGATTCCGAGCCGGTGGACAAGTGCCTGGGCCGACTGGAGCATTTCCGTAATGCCGATGGCGACAACCCCACAGCCGATGTGCGCTTGCGTATGCAGAAAACCATGCAGACCCACGCTGCCGTATTCCGCACCGACGAGAGCCTCAAGGAGGGCATCGACAAGCTTGATGCCATCGCCGGCGACATGCAGAACATCAAGGTGACCGATCGTTCATTGATCTGGAATACGGATTTGATTGAAACGCTCGAGCTGGACAACCTGATGAGTCAGGCCATGCTGACCATCAAGAGCGCCTATAATCGAAAAGAAAGCCGCGGTGCCCACGCTCACGAGGACTACGCTGATCGAGATGATGACAACTGGCACAAGCACACCTACGCCAGTATTGATGATCAGTGGAATGTGAAGTTTGAATACCGTCCCGTACACATGTTCACACTCACAGATGAGTGCGACGTTATCCCGCCCAAGAAGCGCGTCTACTAAGCGGCGGAGGAGATAAGATCAATGGCACAAATCAAACTGCCCGCAAATTCGATCATGACCAGGGGCAAAACCTGGAAGGCGCCCGAGGGCGCTCGAAACATCAAGCGGTTCGAAATTTACCGCTTTGATCCGGACAGCGGTAAAAATCCGCGCACAGATATCTACGAAGTGGATATGGACACCTGTGGTCCCATGGTGCTGGATGCGCTGTTGAAGATCAAAAACGAGGTCGATCCCACGCTGACCCTGCGCCGTTCCTGTCGCGAGGGCATTTGTGGCTCCTGTGCCATGAACATTGACGGCACAAACACATTGGCCTGTACCAAGGCAATTGACGACATCAAGGGCACGATAAAAATCTATCCTCTGCCTCACATGCCCGTGGTCAAGGACCTGGTGCCCGATCTCACCAATTTCTATGCCCAACTGCGTTCAATCGACCCGTTTCTCAAAACCAAGTCGTCGGCCCCCACTCGCGAGCGCCTGCAAACCGAGGCGGATCGCGAAAAACTCGACGGTCTCTACGAGTGCATTTTGTGTGCCTGTTGTTCCACCAGTTGCCCCAGCTACTGGTGGAATGGCGACCGCTACCTCGGCCCCGCCGTGTTGATGCAAGCTTACCGTTGGATTATCGACAGCCGGGATGAGGCCACAGGGGAGCGTCTGGATGCCCTGGAAGACCCGTTCAAGCTGTACCGCTGCCATACGATCATGAACTGTGCAAAGACTTGCCCCAAGGGTCTCAATCCGGCGAGAGCCATTGCCGAGATCAAGAAGATGATGATGGAGCGGAAATACTGAATCGGGCTAACATCACAGGTGCCCAGAATACGATGCCCGGCGGCTTGTCCGCCGGGCTTTATTTTGTCCGGAGGTTGTACACACATGAGTGAAGATTCCCGAATGGCCAGGCTGCGCTGGCGCTGTCGGCGTGGTATGAAAGAACTGGATCAGTTGATGTTGCGCTATCTCGATCTCTACTATCGCGAGGCCAGCGAGTCGGAGCAGGCAGCCTACGAGCGTTTATTGGAGGATTATCAGGAGCCGGAGCTGTTGGCCCTGCTCAATGGTCAACAGGTCAGTGAAGATCCGGCAATTGCAGCGGTGATCGACAGGATTCGCCAGTCCCCGGCGAAAAATTACTCCTGAGCCTTTCTCTGCCCATTTATTGGGCGAGCTTTTCTTCAAGGACCTGATTAAAAGTCTCGGCTGCACGGGTCGTTGCCAGATTGGGCAGCGGTTCGCGACGAAGCAGGGAAAAGTCACCGGTTCTCAAGACAGTCTGCAAGTAGTCGACATTGTTGTCGATCTCTCGCATATAGAGGTTGTCATTGCTGAAAAAGTCGCCGGCGTAACGGTAGACGCCCTCGAAAATGTGCTCCAGGCGCGGGAAGACACTTTTCTGGTAAAAATCCGGGGTCTGTTGCAGCAAATTGGTCGGCGAAGTATAGATGCGATGTGTGCTGCCATCGGCACGGGCGATACGGTCGATGCCCCCCAGTACGAATTCGGGGTAGAGGCGATCCCGGCATTTTTCCAGATAACAGCGATCAGCCATTTGCGCCATCAGGTCGGCGGAGCCGAGCATATAGCCGAGTAATTGATACTTTCTGTCTTCAAGCTTCAGGCGATCTACAGAAATTTCATAACCGGTAAAGTGCACGATCTTTCCGGAGATAAAGGCGTCTTCAGCGAGACCTACGATGGGCAGATAATGGCTGAGGAAGTCGGCGCTCCTCGATACATGGGTTTTGGTGTACTCAGCGCCGTTTCGGTGCTGTGAGTCGTGTTGGCGGCGAATGTAGCCAGCATCGTGAAAGAGGGCACAAATAACCCCGACTGTGGCCCGGTGAAATCCCAGCCGAGCGCCGGGTTTGGCGCCGTGGTCATGGCCATAGACCAGTCGGGCCATGGCCAGACTCATATCCAGCGTATGCTGGATGTCGTGGTAGGGCGTGTCACAATAAGTGAATTCAGGATAGCGACCGGTAAACAGGCGCTCAAAATCGTCGAAAGCCTGTGCCACAGCTGATGCCTCAAGGCTGCCCGAAAACTCGGGATAGAGGTCATCATAGAGTGACATAACCTCATTTTTAACGGTCTCGGGCGATGTGACATCCACCGTATTGGATACATCATTTTGTTTTTGTCTTTCCTTCATAACCTCTCCCCCTTTACCTCATTGTCATTATTTTTCTGTGTGTGTAAACACACCGTCCCAGGGGGTAGGTGGCGGTGTTTGTCTGAATACTCGAATTCGCTCCAGATAAATGTCGTATACCGGCCGGTCCCGGGTGGTGGACGATTGGGCGAGTGAAAAGATTTCCTGCTCGGCCTGGTCCCATTTCTGTTGGCGATACAGTTCGAGTGCCTTGTTGAAACGACGGATCTCGCTACGCTCCTCCCGGTCCAGTTCACTGCTCAGTCCAATGGGTTGATATATGGTCACCGGCTCGTTCTTGCCTTTGACTCTCACCCGGTCGAGTTCGAGGTAGTCAAACTCCGGAACGGCTTCCGCCGTGGTTTCACTGACCAGAATGCTGACTCCGTATTGCTTGGTCAGGCCTTCAAGGCGCGAGCCGAGATTGACGGCATCGCCGAGTGCGGTATAGGCCATGCGGAATTCCGAGCCCATGTTGCCCACGCTCATAAGTCCGGTATTGAGGCCAACGCCGATGCGGATTTCCGGCCAGCCGCGGGCCTTGAAGTCGTCCTGCAGACGATCCAGTTCGTGGATCATTTCCATTGCTGCACAGAGTGCATTGCGGGCGTGTTCCGGGTCGTCCAGCGGGGCACCCCAGAACGCCATGACCGCGTCTCCCATGTACTTATCAATCGTGCCGCGGTGGTGGTGGATGATCCGGGTCATCGGAGTCAGGAAACTGTTCATCAACTGGGTCAGCTCCCGGGGCTCCAGTCCTTCAGAAATGGTAGTGAAACCGCGCACATCGGAAAACAGTACCGTCATTTCGCGGCTTTGACCCTCGAGCATGACCTCAGTCGGGTCGTCGGACATTTCCTCAACCAGCTCGGGCGGGATGTATTGCCCAAAGAGTTTCGCCAGAGCGCGCTTGCCCCGGGATTCGACAAAGAAACCGTAGGACATGTGGAGGACGAAAAGGGCCAGTACGAGAAGTACCGCATTGGCCAGGGGGATCACCAGGCCCGCATTCCAGGCCAGCATGTTGACGCCCACCGTGGTGACCAGAAGTGCCAGGGTAAAAGCCGTGCTCCAGAGGGGAGACAGCATGGCCGTGATGATGGTCATGGCCACGCCGAGAACAATTATCATGAACCATTCAATTGCATTGGTATAGGCGGGCTGATGCTTGATGCGATCATCGAGAATTCCCGAGATGATATTGGCGTGGACCTCCACTCCGGGATAGTTTTTTTCCACCGGGGTTGAGCGCAAATCGAGCAGACCGGGGGCCGAGGTACCGAGAAGAACGATTTTGTCCTTTAGTATTTCCGGGTCAGCCCGCTCTGTAAGAACATCGGCTGCGGATACATAGGGGAAACTGCCCTGTGGCCCACGGTAGGGGACAAGGAGGGAGCTCTCTGGGTCGACATAAATCCGGTGATGCTCGCCCAGTGAGATGCTTTCGATTTCGCTGTAGTCCGCGCCTCCGGTATAAGTTTCTACGCTGAGGGCGGGAAAGCCGAGGGCCATGCGGGTAATGCCCAGCGCCAGAGATTCGTACAATTCGCCCTCGTAGACCTGCAGTAGTGGTACACGACGGAATATGCCGTCTTCATCCACTCTGGGGTTGTCAAAAAAACCGCCTGAGGCGGCGGCCTCTTGCAGGGGGGGAAGGTTACCGGTGTAGCCGGAGCGTTCGAGCAAGCCCATATTGCCCGCCATTTCACCCAATGAGGGCGGCAGTACATTGTAGGTTTCGTCTTCACTGAAGTTGAATACGAAACCCATAACCACCGGGCGTCCCTTGAGACTACGGGCAAACAGTTCGTCGTATTTCAGTGAGGGCGTCAAACGCTCCAGTTGTCTCTGGAATTCCGCGTTATTTTCGAGAGGGCCGGAGGACAGCTGCTGCAAGATCCCCAGCCCCGAGCTGGAGTCCGGTTCGGCAAAAACCATGTCAAAGCCGAGGACCTTGATATCGTAGTCATTGAAAAGCCGGTTCACCATGGTGGCCATACGGTCTCGGCTCCAGGGCCAGCGACCCACTTCGGCCAGGGACTTCTCGTCGAGATCGAGGATAACGATGCGTTCATCGACCGTTCCAGGGAGCGTCGCGTTGAGCCGCACATCATAGGTAATGCGCTCCAGGTCATCGAACAGACCCACGGGGGTCTGTTCGATGACCCACGGGGGTCAAACCGGCAATATGGGTCAGAAAAAGAATGATGATGGCGCTACTGAGCAGTATGCGTACCGAAAATCGCCGAGACACGGGCCTCTCCCTTTCTATGCTCTTGTTATAATGGCCCAAAGTATCAGAATCCGCTCGGGCCGACCAGCGGAGGCTCTCGTCAAACGGCGCGAACAGTCGCGCAAGGACATGTATGAAACATTGCGATTTGGGTGTCAATATCGATCATGTGGCCACACTGCGGCAGGCCAGGGGGACGAGCTACCCTTCGCCTCTTGAAGCGGCCCTGGCGGCTGAGTCGTCCGGTGCCGATGGCATTACGCTGCATTTGCGTGAAGATCGGCGCCACATACAAGACGCAGATGTCGAGCGTTTTCGGGATCGCCTGCAAACCCGCATGAACCTGGAAATGGCCGCCACGGAAGAGATGCTCACCATCGCCGGAAGAATTCGCCCTTTTGCCGTTTGTCTGGTGCCGGAGCGTCGAGAGGAACTGACCACCGAGGGCGGACTGGATGTGTTGTCCCAGGAGCAAAAAATCAGTGAGGCAACAAGGCGCCTGAAGGCCGCCGACTGCCGCGTCTCCCTCTTTATCGATCCGATTGAGGAACAAATAGACGCTGCCGCCCGCTGTGGAGCAGCGGTTGTTGAACTGCATACCGGGCGCTATGCCGATCTCGAAAACGGCTCTTCCGGTCAGTTGGAAGAATTGGAGCGGTTGCATGAAGGCGCCAGATACGCCCACTCACTGGGCCTGATTGTTCACGCCGGACACGGCTTGAACCTGGACAATGTCGCCGACATCGCTGCGATTGATGTCATCAGTGAGCTGAACATCGGTCACGCGCTGATTGCCGATGCCGTTTTTGTCGGTCTACCGGAAGCGGTGCGCCGTATGCGTCAGGCTATTGATCGAGCTCGCCAATGACACGGTTTGCGGCCAGCTGCAGCTCCTGAATCAGGGGGCTGTAATGGCCAAGCCTGTCTCTGGCCGCCGTCTCAAGGTTTTTGGAAGCCTCCGCAAGCTCCGGGCAATCACAGTAGATGCAGGCGCCGTAAATTTTGTGGGCGACCTGAAACAGTTGCTCGGCATCGTCGACTCGTCCGGCTTGTTCAATTTCATCAACCCACCCGGGCAGGCTTTGAATCAGCATTCCACGCAACTCCCTGACGAGGTTCTTCTTTCCTGCCATTTTTCGACTGGGCTTGTCCATGGCCTGGTTATCGGGCTGAACTTCACAGCTGGCCAGTGGTTGCGCCTGTTGAGTGTATTTGTTGATGATTTCCAAAAGCTGAGTTCGGGTGATCGGCTTCAGCATGTAATCATCCATTCCCGCCTTGTAGGCCTCATTGCGGGCTGCGTCGGCACCGTCAGCACTGAGCCCCACTAGGTGTAAGCGGTGCCCCTGGCTCAACTGGCGAAGTTGGCGGGCCGTTTCGAAGCCATCCATCACCGGCATGTGTATGTCGAGAAAGACCAGGTCGAAATGGTTGGTTTTTGCCGCTTCCACCGCCGTATCGCCATTGTCCGCCATCATGACATCGGCGCCGAGCTCGGCAAAAAGGTTATCCATTAGAGTCAGGTTGATGTGGTTGTCGTCGACCACCAGTACATGCAGGCCCGAGGCCGTTATATGGGGGCCTTCGCCGCCCTGACTCTCGGCATGTAGCGGCTTGTCCAAAATGATCGTATCCAGCATGGCGCGGGAACATGTTTTGGAAAATGCGCCTTGAAAGCCCCAGGCAACACAGGTTGCCAGCTTTGCCGGATCCATACTACTGACCAGAGCAATTCGATCGCCGTCTCCCTGAAAGCGATATTCCAGTTCCAGCGGGTTGATCAAGTGCAAATGTTTCAGCACCTTTTCAGGGCTCTGCCCGGCAACTTCCGCAGGCAACACCTGGTAACCATAGCGCTGCAGAATCAGGGTAAAGCTCTCTACGGCCAGGGCGTCACGCCCGCTCAGGGCCAGCCAGATATCGCGGCGCAAGGGGGGAGGGGGGTGATGTTCCCGGGCGTGAAGTTCAAAATCAAAACGCGCGCCGCCTTCAGGAGAGTTACTGACCGTAATCTCGCCGCCGTGAAGCTCGACAAGACTGCGCGTAATGGCCAGGCCGAGACCACTGCCGCCGTGGGCGCGAGCGGTGGAGTTATCGCCCTGCTCGAATTCGTCAAAGATTGTATCGATAACATCCTGTGGAATGCCCACGCCGGTATCCGAGACGCTGGCGCACAGCTTTTCTTTGGCAGAGTTGTAATCGAGATGCAGTTCGATAACACCATGCTGTGTGAACTTGATGGCGTTGGATATCAGGTTGTTGAAAATCTGCTTGAGCATGCTGCTGTCAGCCATCAGTGAGGCCGGCAAACTGGAAGAGGGGAAGAACAGGAGCTCAACCCGTTTTTCAAAGGCCGCGGGCGCGTGCAGATCGTAGATCTCTGACAGCAAATCATCGATATTGACATCGCTGATTTTCAGCGGCATTTTCCCCGACTCGATTCTGGAAAAATCGAGAATGCCGTTGAGAAGGCGTATAAGGTTCCTTGAGGCTATCAGGGCTGTAGAGACATAGTGCTCCTGGGGGCCTTCAAGACGCGTTCGCTGCAAAATGTCGAGAAAACCGATAATACCGTTCAACGGCGTACGGATCTCGTGGGACATATTGGCCAGAAAAGTGGATTTGGCGTGACTGGCCATGACCGCTTCCCGTTGCGCCTCCATCAATTCCTCATTTTTCTGTTTGAGTTCGTTGGTGGCCTTTTCCACCTCTCGCATCAAATATCTCTCGGACTCGGAAATGTGTTCGGCCATTACATTAATGCCCGAGGCCAATGCGCCCAGTTCCTGTTCGTCATCGATATTGGCTCGTGCCGCCAGATTGCCGTCTTGTATGCCCTCTACCGTGTTGGCGAGCTGGGCTATGGATCCACTGATCTGGCGGCTGATTATGGAGGTAAATACATAGACCAGCAGGATAATGACCGTACCGAAGCCAAAGGCGCTCAGCGCGACCAGTACCTGCTGGAATGCGCTGTTGGAAAAAGAAACCTCCACTTCGACTCTGCCAATAATCTGATTTTGCTCGCTTTCCGGCACACTCATGTGGTCGTACAGGGGGATAACTTCACTTTGCACCGGGAAGTTGAAAACATTGGTGGTGTTATTGCCCGAAAAGAGCTCAAAGAGGTAGTCAAAAAATACCCGGTACGGCGGTTTTTTGGTGTGGTGCTTGCGGGTTTCAACCAGCGATTCATTCTCCTGATTCAACACCGTGACGCGAATAACACCCGCATTGTTCAGGGCGTTATTGGCCAGTTTCTCCAGAGATCTTGTGTTCCCGGAAACGATGCCGTACTCGGTAGCCGGAGCCAGTTGCCGGGCAATCAGGCGTCCCTGATCGTGGGCGTTCTGCCTCAGGGTCTCAATGTTTGTCTTAAGGAAGTAGGCGCCCAGCACGATGATCGACAGTGACAGGGGCAACATTGAAAGCAGTAGCAGTCGATTTCTGAGGGACCAGCGTTTCATGGTGTCGCCTCCCTGTTGACTCGCTCACTGTCCCAGGGCGGCGACAGTCGAAAACCCAGTGACTTGGCGATTTGCGGGTTGGTAGTCACTTGATAGTAGACAGAGCTTCGGTGTCTGGGTGCGCGATTTTCATCCAGCCAGAGGGAGACTTCCCTGTCCAGCGCTTCCAGGTCGGCGTGGACTGAAAAGAGGGCACCTGCCCGGGTAAAGCTTTGGGAGTACCCGATGATGGGGATACCTGCCTTGTAGGCGCTAATCAGTGTGTTCTTGATGGTGATTGGCGTAAATGCGGTGTGGCTCGGCAGGGCGACAATGGCGTAGTTTTTGTGCGTTTCCAATTGTCGTATTGACTGGATCACGGAATCGCCAACCAGCGGGGAGTAGGTGATCCGGCTGCCCAGCAACATGTCTTTTTCTACCGCAGAGCGCCGCTCGTCAAAAATGATGAAATGGGTGCCTTTGCCGAGAATTCGCTGGCCGACTTCGACAATACGCGAGAGGGGCTGATTCAGATAAATCACCGAGTGCTGGCTATTGCCACTGTCAAAGTGATCGAGATATTGCTCTTTGGTTGTCAACAAACTGAGCGAGTCAACCTGCCAGTCGGCTTGGGCCAGCCACCTCATTGAAGCGGAACCCACCGTAATAACAGAGGTGATGTCGTCTTTGGGCAGCTCATCGTCCCAGTCGCTATCAACGCTGTCGAGAGCGTAGACGCTGTACAAATTGTCACGCCCACCCACTGCATCGCTGATGGTAGAGGTTAATGAGCCGTATATACCATCGTCTCTGTCCGTAAGAACCAATGTTTCAGCCGCAGTTAATGCCGGCGCAAGGGAGATGGCGCCGACAACAAAGCAGACGAGGGTATTGCGAATCCTGTGCATTATTCCCTGCCTTGGCAACCCTCCTAAAAATCCACTCCCAATTTGGCAAATAACTGATTGTCAAACTGGTTGGCCTCGTCGAAGTCCTGAAAACGATCAATCCGAGAAATACCGCCAATACCTGCATGCCACTCATGTTTGCGGGCCGGCTTACGAATATTGGCATAAAAACGGACAAACTGCTGATCGCCCAAACCGCTATCGCCTGAACCGTGCCATTCATACTCATCAAAATGGAAGAAAGTGGCAGTAAAGTACAGGTCGGG
This sequence comes from Pseudomonadota bacterium, assembly GCA_051747425.1. Taxonomy (GTDB): domain Bacteria; phylum Pseudomonadota; class Gammaproteobacteria; order HTCC5015; family HTCC5015; genus HTCC5015. The sequence continues at coordinate 31,743 of JBNJGD010000001.1, read as the reverse complement.
TAGAGGGTTGAGGCGGGTCCCCAGGAACCCGGAGTATTTGGGAACGGAGTTTGAAAGCGTCTCTTTGGAATTTTCCATATTGTCCTCAGTAATACTCCTGCTCGAGTCTGCGTACCGGTCCAATTCCGAATTCAGATAGGCGCCGCCGAAATGAATTTGGACCCTCTCGCCAAGCTCCAGCTGGGCATCCAGCTCCACCCCGTCGATGGTGATGTCCACCAGGTTCTTGGTCGAGTAGGCGTTGCCGGAGCCGATGGCATTACTCAGTCCCGAGCTGTCAAAGGGAATAAAGTTGTTGATGCCCTCAATGGTCTGAATTTGTTCGTCACTCAGAATTCCCTGTTCCGCCAGATCAAACGGGCGGGAATAGATGGCGATCATGTCATCAATGTCTTCCCGGAAAACCCGGACATCCAGCTTGGTCCGGGCCGAGGCGACAAACTTGTAGCCGAGCTCAAAAGAGGTGATCTCCTCATTTTTCAGGTCTCCTTCCATCTCATAAGCCTGATAGTCGAGCCGGTCAGCGGGAAAATCGACTTCGCTGCCGGTGAGATCGCTGAGGAGGTCCTCGATCGGGGGGACGGGTAAAAAGAAGCGGAGAATTCCGTTCTCCTCCCAGGCGGTCGGTGTGCGGTAGGCGCGAGAGGCGATGGCACGCACCGCGTGTTGCGCGTTAATCTTGTAGATGGCGGACAACTTGGGTGAATAGCTTTCACCAGTGTACTCGTGATCCTCGATCATCAGTCCGGCGCCCAGTACCCAGTGATTGCCGGATTGCCATTCGCTATTGGCAAAAACCCGACCCAAACGGACGGTTTCCTGGTCATCGCGGAAAATCCGTCCGCCACTGCCGGTAATTTTGTCATTGCGGTAACTTCCTCCGGTGACAAAACGCCAGCTACCCAGAGTGTTCGGAGTGTATTCAAACTCGATTTCGCTGCGCTCCTCCTTGAACGAGGTGGCCAGGTCGACCTGGCCACCGAGGGCGGGTTCATCAAACAACTCGGGATCCCCCAATGCGATAAAGACTTCTCCGTCCTGCAGGTCGACCTCTGAATGGAATGCCTGAACGCTGAAGTGATTGCCGTCGCTGTCCGTATTGTCCAGTTTGACCCTGGCGTAGTGACTATCGATGGTCAGGTCACGATAGGGGTCTTCGCTGTCGCCATCGCCGTAGTCGCGGACGGTTTCCAGAAGTCCCATGTCGGTGGTGATTTCCAGGTTGGGGGTCAGGTCCAATCGCCAGACGCCGTTGGCGCTTCGTGTTCGCAGTGAATCCACCAGCTCCTCTGGCCTCTGGCCTGTTTTACTGTTGATCTTATTGACATCCCCGGGAATCTCGCCAAAACCGGAATCGTCGCGGTAGAAAGTGCTGATCCCGAGTTCGTGGCGCTGGCCAATGTCGGTCAGTGTGGCGCGGACGCTATTGTTGTCCCGGTCTTCGTGGACATAGCGAAGGCTGTCGGGCGCCGTGCCTGCGGCAAAACGAGTGGTGATACTGATGACGGCGTTGAAGGCATTGGCGCCGTAGAGCGTGGCATTGGGCCCCCGGATGATCTCGATTCGCTCGATATCATCAATGTGCAGGGGGAGGCTTTCCCAGACAATACCGCCAAAGGCCGGCGTATAGATTGAGCGACCGTCGACCAAAACCTGCATGCGCCGGGAATAGTGGTCGGAAAAGCCGTGTGCCGCGACCACATACTCGGACCCGGTAAAGCGGCCGACCTGAAAGCCAGGTACGCGGTAGAACAGCTCGGGAATGCGCCGGGCGCCGGAGGCCTCGATGTCAGCGCGCTCGAAAACGGTAACGGCGCCGGGCGCTTCCAGTTCGGGTTGCTGCAGGCGAGAGGCGGAGAGCACCACCGGCAGTTCTTCGAGATAGGACTGTTCCAGCGGGATGTAATCGTCCGTCTTGTCCTGGGCCAGGGCGAAAGACGGTATTAGTGCGATAATAGGCAAAAATATATGGGTTTTTCTTGGTGTAGCCATAGGCGGAACCTGTTTTATTGTGTTATCGGCGTTCCCGTTCGCCTTGAAATAATTTGCGCATGATAGCACTCTCCACAGCCAATCTCCCGCTCCTCCCCCGGTGATGAACGGTGTAAATTGGTCGAATCAAGCTATATCATTGAATTTCCATAAACGCCACAGGAGCCGTGTTTGTCGCGGCAGTTAATATGACCCAATTTCCGACCATCGAGGACTATATTGGCAATACCCCACTGGTCAGAATGCAGCGCATGGCCGATTTGGGCAGCAACACACTCCTGTTCAAGCTCGAGGGCAATAATCCCGCTGGCTCGGTCAAGGACAGGCCGGCCCTGAACATGATCAAGCGAGCCGAGCTGCGTGGCGATATTCGCCCCGGGGACCGGCTTGTAGAGGCCACCAGCGGCAACACCGGGATTGCCCTGGCGATGGCGGCCGCCATCAAAAACTACCCAATCACACTGATCATGCCCGACAGTTCCAGCCGTGAGCGGGTGGCCACGATGAAAGCCTATGGTGCCGAACTGGTGCTGGTGGAAAGTGGTATGGAAGGGGCCCGTGACCTGGCCCAGGCCATGGCGGATCGGGGGGAGGCCTACCAGCTGAACCAGTTCGCCAATGAAGACAATCCGCTGGCCCATTATGAGGGCACCGGCCCCGAATTGTGGCGCGATTCCCGGGGCGAAATTACCCACTTTGTCAGTTCCATGGGTACCACAGGCACTATTGTCGGGGTGTCGCGCTACCTGAAAGAACAAAATCCCGATATTCAGATCATCGGTGTGCAGCCCGGCGAAGGCGCCAGCATCCCCGGAATACGCAAGTGGCCACCGGAGTATTTACCCGCCATTTTCAGTGATGAAAACATCGACCGGATCGTCGAGGTCACCCAGCAGGAGGCGGAGGACACCATGCGTAGCATGGCGGCAGAGGAGGGCATCTTTGCCGGGGTCTCTTCCGGTGGCGCCGCCGCTGCCGCGATCCGCTTGGCAGCTGAACTGGAAAATGCCGTGATTGCCTGCATCGTGTGCGACCGTGGTGACCGCTATCTCTCTACCGGGGTTTTCCCCGCCTGAAGCGGCGTCGTGAGGCACAAAAAAGCCCGCTGGTGCGGGCTTTTTATCAATTCCGGATCGCCCTTATTCGACAATAAATTTCAGCTGTATGCCGGCTACCTCGATGACATCGCCGTCTTTCAGCGGGTGGGCCGATTTGCCAATGGTCTCGTTATTGATCAGCGGTGTTTTGTTTTCACTACCGCCCTCGACATGAAGGATGAAGAAGCCCTTGGGTCGACGGGTAATGGCGGCCACCTGGGTGCCAGGCTTGCCCACCGTGGTGAGTGCCTTGCTCAAGGGCAGCTCCTTGCCTGCGTTGGCACCATTGATAATCTGCAATTTGGCCTGTTGGCTGTTTTTGGGCGCGGAGGAGGAGCTGCTCGCCACTTCCCGTGCCATCGCGGCCACAGAGGCATTCACCTGGTCTGATTTACTTTCGTCACTGGGCATCCCGACTTCGTCGGGGCGAATGATCATGGTTTTTTCGAAATCGTTCTCACCACCGGCTTGCTGGGGATTTTCAAAGCGGATCTGGTGCTTGCCGATGCCAATCATGTCGCCATCCTGCAGGGCATGCTTCTTGGCCAGGGCGCCGTTGACATAGGTTCCGTTGGTGCTGTTCAAATCCTCAAGAAACGAGTCATTGAGAATAGTAATGATCTGGCAGTGGTGGCCGCTGACAGCGAGATTGTCGACGACAATGTCGTTATCCGGCTTGCGGCCAATGGAGACCGACTCTGTATCCAGTTCGTGCTCGGAAATCGTAGCACCATCGAGAGTGAGTACTAATTTAGCCATTATTTGTCCCTAACTTGGGTTCAGTTGAAAAACCAGTTGCTGACTGACTTGAGCCAGCCGCTGCGCGGGGAATTCTCCGCAGAGACCTTTACCAAGATCACAGAGACATTGTCTCTCCCCCCGTTGGCGTTTGCCCGGCTTATCAGCTCCTGAGCCGCCCGCCCAAGGTTAGCACTAAAATCCCGGAGGGTTAAGAGTATCTCCTGGTCGTCGATCATGTCGTTGAGGCCATCGGAGCACAGCAGAAAGAGATCGCCGGGGGCCAGTAATTCCTCAAAAACATCGACCTCGACCTCGGGCTGGGTACCCAGGGCCCGGGTGACGAGGTTCTTGTTGAGAGAGGCTCGTGCCTCTTCACGGGTATAAAACCCGCGCTCGACGAGCTCCTGGAGCATGGTGTGGTCGGTGCTTAGCTGCTCCAGCGTGTCATCCCGGTAACGGTATACCCTGGAATCACCCACATGGGCGATGGAAACCGTATCCCCGTGGAACAGGGTGCTGACGATGGTTGTACCCATACCGGAGCAGTCGTCGTTGTCCCGCTGGGTCGTATAGATGAGCTGATTGGAGGCCTCAATAGCGGCACACAGCCCGAGGCTCTGTGGCGTAAGGCCGCGTTCGTCCTCCTCTGTTGAGGAGAACCCATCACTTTGCGCTTCGTCAATCTCGCTGACGACCGTATTGACGGCCAGGGCGCTGGCTACCTCGCCGGCCTTGTACCCGCCCATACCGTCGGCGAGCACGGCCAGAGACAGCTCGGGCTCTACGCTAACGCTGTCCTCGTTGTGCTCCCGGTGCATGCCCGTATCTGAGCGGGCCACCATGGTTAAATGATCGGCGAGACCCATTAGGCCCCAATCCTGGATCGACAGCTTTGCAGGTCGGCCACCATTTCGGCGCCATTTTGATAGCGTTGATCGGGGTCTTTTTCCAGGGCCCGGGCGATGATCTCGGCGACACAATCGGGCAAATCGGGGTTAACCTGACGCGGGTCGGGGGTCGGGTCGTTGGCGATCTTGAACATCAGCGTGGCCATGGAATCCCCTGTAAAGGGCAATTCGCCGACGGTCATCTGGTAGAGCATGGCGCCGAGTGAAAAGAGGTCCGAGCGCCCGTCAATTTTCTTGCCCGAGAGTTGTTCCGGGGACATGTAGGAGGGCGTGCCCAGGACCACACCGGTCTTGGTCTTGCTGGCGTCCGTAATCCTGGCAATGCCGAAATCGGTGACCTTCAGTGAGCCGCTGTCCGGATCGTACATGATGTTGGCCGGTTTGATGTCGCGGTGAACCACATTGTGGCTGTGCGCGTAGTTCAGGGCGTCGGCACACTGGCTGATGAGGTCGAGGGCGGTGTCCAGTGGCAACAGCTGCCCGGGTTTGGTGTACTCCACCAAATCCTTGCCCCTGAGAAATTCCATGGCGATATAAGCCAGATCGTGCTCATCTCCGGCGTCGTAGATCGTTACAATATTCGGGTGGTTGAGGCGACCCGCGGTCTCGGCCTCGCGGAAGAAACGGGCCTTTACATCGTCGAGTTCGTCATCATCAAACTCCTGGGACAGAGCCATGGTCTTGATCGCCACGGTACGGCTGATTTTGGGGTCTTCACCCAGATAAACCACGCCCATTGCGCCCTTGCCAAGTTCCTTTTGCACCTGGTAGCGACCCAGCATGGGCTTCTGGACATCGTCGCCCTCCATAAGCAGGGTGGCCGTATTGCCGCCTCCACCGGAACCGCCGAGGACGATGGTTTCCTCCATCTTCTGGCTGCGCTCCAGGCGCTGTTTGACATCGCGGAACGCGGCGTCGTGCTGGGCTATGTGCTGATAGACATTCCCCGCCTTGGCAAATTGGCGCTTGCGCTCGTAGTCAAGGGCGAGATTGTAGAGCACTTCCATGAGAGAGTTGTCGACGGGGCATTTGCGGAACTTCTCAAAGGCCATATCGAGTTGCCCCTGACCCTGGAAAGCCAGACCGAGCATGCGGTTGGTTTCGGCATTATCCAGATCGGAACTCATTTTGCCCCGCTCGGTGGTAAGGAAACGCTTGGTGGTCAGGACCAGATAACCGATGGCCAGGAGGCTGACGGGCAGCATTAACTCCACCCACATGCGGCTTTGGGTCATCAGCAAGTAGTGGCTGGCAATCAGGGCCCCGGCGATAAGCAGGGTGACCACAGCGCCCGTGAGTGCATTGAGACGCGGCAACAGCAACATCAGGTAGAGCGCCACCAGCAAGACAACAACAAAGGTCGCCAGCGGAGCCCAGGCCGGCTGGGTGAAGAAGTCTTCCTGCAAGATGCTGGAAATCGTGTGCGCCAGCATGGTGGCCGGGGCGGTATTGGAGTCGATCGGGGTGGCCTGGGTCGAGCCGACGCCAGCGGCTGTAGGGCCGACAACCACGATTTTTCCCTCGTACTTGTCCACCGGGACATGCCCGGCAATCAGGTCGTACAGAGAGTCACTGGTAAAGACACCGTCGCTAGTGTCACCGTAGTAAAAATTGCGCATTTTCAAACGGCTGTCTGTACCGATAAACAGACGGCCGAGGCGCAGTCCTTCACCCAACAGAATTTCCGTATCATCGGCGCCGAGTCCCAGGTAACTGCTGGCCACCGCCAGGGCGAAGGATGGGTAGTAGCGGTCGCCGTACTGAATGACCAGCTGATTGCTTCTGACAACTCCGTCGGCCGGGTCCTGAACCGTATTCAGGTGGCCAATAGTGGCGGCCTCGTTGCGATAGTCTTCGAGCGGCAATATCGCCTGACTGGCGCGGGGAGGTAAAAGGAAGTTTTCGGCGGCGCCAATTCGGTCGGCGACCTGATCCAGCCCCCCCGCCTCGACATCTGCCGGTAGTGCCTCCGAAGGCTTGCTGTTGCGCATGGGTGAGCTCATGGCGGTGAACAGCATGGGCGTCGCGACCGTTCCAGCACTGGCAAAGGCCGAGGATAACTGCAAGTCGGCATCGAGCGCCTGTTCGGCATCGTAGAGCGTGAACATTAATTGCTCGGCATCGGCAGCGGCTTTACGCCCCAGGGACAACGCCAGCAATTCTGACTCATCCTCACTCAGCATGGCCATTTCATCGGGGTTTTGCATGGCGCCGTTCAGCAAGCTCAGTGTATTGAGGCTGGAGTGTTCAAACTGGTCGATCAGGGTGCGTATATAGCTCTGTCCGGGATCGTTCTGGGGCTCCGAAAACAGGGGCAAATAGGCGATGACATCCGGGTTGCCACTGGCAATGTAATGGAGAACCTCGGCCTGCTGGGCGCGGGGCCACGGCCAGAGACCAATGTTTTCGATGCTTTTGTCATCGATGGCGACAATCGCCACCTGGTCACTGGGCGTGCCCTCAGTGGCCCGCACTCCCCAATCGTAGGCACTCATCTCGATGCCGTGAAAAAACTGCCTGAACAGGCAGACCGCGATAACGACAACCAGCCCTGTAAACCAGTCACTCTTCCAGAATTGAGATTTCATAGATGCCAAGCCTTGAGTTGAGCCCATTTTATTCCCCGAATGATGATACTGCATGCCCCCCTTTTCACAAGCCGATTTTGCCAATTCATGTTAGGGTTTGTGAACGGATTCACAGGCCCCGGGCCTGCTTCAGTCTCTCCTGCGTACTAAAAGGTGGCCCTCAACCATGGCAGCCAACATTCAGCGACTCAACAAAATCGGCATTGCCCTTTCTGCGGAAAAGGATTTGTCAGCACTCCTCGAGCTGATACTGCGTGGAGCCAAGGAATTGACCCGGGCAGATGGCGGTTCAATATACACGGTCACAGACCGTGACAGCCTGCGCTTTGAAGTGATTGCTACCGATTCCCTGAACATCTTTATGGGTGGAAAATCCGGTGATGAAATTGGCTTTCCGGAGATCCCTCTCAGGAAAGAGGGCACGGCGAATCTGGATAATATCGTTGCCTGCGCCGTTAATGAGAAGCGGATCATCAACATTGAAGACGCTTATCAAACGGAACACTACGACTTCAGTGGCACCAGGGATTTTGATGGAAGAACGGGGTATCGAACCCGGTCAATTCTTACCATCCCCCTGACCAACCACGAAGACGAAATCATTGGCGTCCTGCAGTTGATAAACGCGCTGGATGAAGCCGGTCGAGTGGTGCCTTTTGACGAGGACGCCCGCAGCCTGGCCGCCTCGCTCGCCTCGCAGGCAGCGGTTGCCCTGACCAATCAGCGTTTGATTGACGACCTCGAACACCTGTTCGAGTCTTTTATTCAGATGTTGGCGACGGCCATCGACCAGAAGTCGCCCTATACCGGCTCGCACTGTCGTCGTATCCCCGTACTGACCATGATGCTGGCCGAGGCCTGCCACCGCGTGGAGCAGGGGCCACTGGCCGACTTCAAGTTGAGTGAAAAGGATCGATACGAGCTTCAGACCGCCGCCTGGTTACACGACTGTGGCAAGGTCACCACCCCCGAGGCGGTCATGGACAAGGCCACCAAGCTGGAAACCATTTTCGATCGAATTGAACTGATCGACACCCGCTTTGAAGTGATTCGTCGCGATCTGGAAATAAAGCATTTGAAGCAGCGGGCGGCCGGGCAGGGCGATGACAGTGCTTTTCACGACGCCATCGAGTCACTCGAGAGCGACCGGAACTTCCTGAGGAAAGCCAATATCGGCGGCGAATTCATGGATGAATCCGATCAACAGCGCGTTCGCGAGATTGGCCGGCGTCGCTGGTGCAACCCGGATGGTGAAGAGGTTCCTTTGCTGAATGAAGAGGAAATCTACAACTTGAGCATCGCCAAGGGGACTCTGACGCCCGAAGAGCGGACCATTATCAATAACCACATGGTGGCAACCATCAATATGCTCGAGGCGCTGCCGTTCCCCAAGCACCTGCAGCGCGTTCCCGAATACGCCGGTGGGCACCATGAAAAAATGGACGGTGGCGGCTATCCCAAGGGACTCAAACGCGAGGAGATGTCGGTGCCGGCACGGTTGATGGCCATCGCCGATATTTTTGAGGCACTGTCGGCCAGAGACCGGCCCTACAAGCAGGGCAAGACACTCACAGAGTGCCTGAAAATTCTCGGTTTCATGTCACAGGACGACCACATTGACCCGGACATTTTCCAGGTTTTTCTCGAAGAGGGCGTGTATCGCGAGTACGCGGATAAATACATGCACCCGAGCCAGGTTGAAGAGGTCGATTGGGCCCAGGTGCCCGGAGCGGCGAGCTAGGAGGCTTCGCTTTGCTGCGCGGCTTCAAGGGCGGTGGACACCCCGCCCTTGAGCACATAGGTGTCAAAACCGCGCTCGGCGAGAATATACGCGGCCGCCGAGCTTCTTCGGCCTGTATCACAGCAAAGGATGTATTTTTTCGCGGGATCGAGCTCTTTTTTGTACTTAAGACGCAAAAAAATCATGGGCATGTTTTGGCTGCCCGGGATGTGTTGCTGCGCGAATTCGGCGGGCATACGGACATCCAGGAAACAGGCGTCATCCTGATCGATCATCCGCTGAGCCTCGCCGTACTCCAGCCAGTTCAGCATGGGTTCGTTTAACAACTCGATAAAGTGGGATTTGGCCAGGCGAACCAGGCTGCCAGGTGTCAGCATGGTGATGGTGGCATTGCGTGCGGCATCGGAGATCAGGGCCTCTTCACCAAAACTGTCCCCCGCGCTCAATTCTGCCAGTTTGACGCCCTTGGGGTTTTTCTCGGTTGCCCGGGTTACCAGGGCACGACCTTCCTTGATGACATAGAAATAATCCCCTTCTTCTCCCTGCTTGATGACGACCTGCCCGGGTTTGGCGGCGACGCTTTCCATGCACATAAAGAGAGACTGGATGTTGGTGGGGGGGATGCTATGGAAGGCCTTGCACTGGAGAATCTGGTTCATCCACTCCTCCTGGCCATCCTGATTGCCGTCCTCTTCTTCTACCTGATAGGTGCCGGTCTGGTCCCAGGTCAGCATGATGTCGAGCAGGTTGCTGTCGATTTTAAGGACCGTGGCCGGCTCCACCACCCGGCAGCTGTAACGCCGGGGCTGGCTGGGTTCGATGGGGTGCCGGGCCTTGTCGTCGCCAGCATTGATTCTCTCGATACAGCGATTGCTCTGGTCGATCAGCTCCACCGTGCCCTCGAGCAGGTAGACATGCTTGCGGTCGCTGTCGCCGCGCTTGAAGGCCATTTTTCCCAGGCCGAGGCGACTCAGCTCAGACTTGTCGGCCAGTTCCTGAAGGTTGTCCGGGTTGATGCCGTCCAGTGGAACCAGGGTGAGTAATTGTTTGGTGTTGATGGAATTAACCATTTCCTTAGCCCGCTGTTGCCGTTTGGTACGGGTTTTTCCCGCTTAATGAGGATTGGGTGTTGTTCAGTTGGGCGACTGTTGAGTCACATCCACATAGATTACCAGTTTCTGCCCGGGTTGCAGATACTTTCTCTGGCTGGCGCCCTGGTTCCAGCGCCTCAGGTCGCTCAAGCCCACATTGAATTTGTCGGCGATGGTCGACAGGGAGTCACCCCGGCGCACCGGGTAGTATACCTTTTGCAGTGTCTCCCCGGGGGCACTGGCGACCCGGGAGGTCGAGGGTCCCCCTTTGATCACCAGTTTTTGCCCGGGGTGGAGGGTGTCGAGGGGTGAACGCCCGTTCCAGCGTGCCAGGGTTCGAGTCGTAACGCCGTATTCGCGGGCGATTGTCCACCAACTATCGCCGGGGCGCACGGTGCGCAGGACGCGATCTTTGCCGCTCTGGCGACGCGCCTGACGCTGATCTTCACTCATCGCATACTGCTTTGACTTGGCCGCCGCCGTGGGAATGCGCAGACGCTGGCCGACGCGAATCATCGCCCCCGAAAGGCTGTTGTTCTGGCGAATTTCGCGAACCGTGGTGTGGTATTTCTGGGCAATTTCGCTGAGTGTGTCTCCGGAGCCGACGCGGTGCTCGCGCCAGCGCAAGCGCTGGTCCTGGCTCAGCTGTACTTCGGCCTGTTTGAAGGCCTCCCCGTGCCCTGCGGGGAGAATCAGATGGTGTGGCCCGCCTGGTGCGGTTGCCCAGCGGTTGAAACCGGGGTTAAGGCTGTACAGGTCGTCGACATTCAGGGCGGCCAGCTCCGCGGCGATTGTCAGATCGAGCTGCCCCTTGAGAACGACCCGCTCGATGGCAGGCTCGTCGGGAATATTACACAGTTCCAGCCCGTAAGCGGTCGGGTCGTTGACGATTTTCTGCAATGCCAGCAGCTTTGGCACATAGTCGCGGGTCTCGCGCGGCAGGCTCAGGTTCCAGAAGTCGCTGGGGCGGTTGGCGCGTTGATTGCGGCGCATGGCCTTGCGCACAGTCCCCGGGCCGGCGTTGTAAGCGGCCAGGCTGAGTAGCCAGTCCCCGCCCACCATGCCATTGAGACGCTCGAGATAGTTGGCGGCGGCGCGAGTGGCGGCATAGGGGTCGCGGCGACCGTCGTACCACCAGTTTTGCTCCAGTCCCATATGGCGGCCGGTCGCGGGGACAAACTGCCACAGCCCGGCGGCCTGGCCATGGGAGTAGGCGTAAGTCTGGAAGGCGCTTTCCACAACGGGCAACAGGGCCAGTTCCAAAGGCATATCGCGCTGCTCAAGCACTTCGACGATGTCGTAGAGAAACGGCCGGGCGCGCTCGCACACCCGCTCCATATAACCGGGGTGGTTTACATACCAGGCGAGTTGGGCCTCGGTTCTGGGGTCGTTGAATTCGGGCAGGGCAAAGCCATCTCGAATTCGATCCCACAGGTTGGTGTTTTCCACCGGTTCATCGTCCGTGGCCGCAGGCAACTCGGCCACCTCCTGCGACGCGTCGGTGGCCTTGGGAACGGCCACCTCGGGAGGCTTTTCCATAACAGCGTCGTCGCTCTGATCACCCTGGGAGGACGGCCAGTGGCCGCATCCGGCGAGGGCAAAACAAAGCGTGCTCAGGTAGAGAATTGTGTTGCTGCGGCGTATGATGGCAAACCTCCTTAACGGCGGTGAACTATACGATGCAGTGGCTCGCGAGACAATACGGCCACAGGACAAGTATCACCCGAGTAGCAGTGGAAATGAATGGCCATGCCGACAACTGATCTGCACTACGAATTGGCCCGCTGGTTTGCCTCACCCTCCGGCCAAAGGCTTCAGGCCGAGGTCAACCAGTTGCTCCCGGATATTTTGACCTCACTGCCCGGAACCGACCATCTCCAGGTTGACACGGGTCAGTGGCCAGGGCTCTACCAGAATGCCCGTCAGGCCCGCTACGACGAACTTTTTCATGCCGATGCGTCGGCCGACATTCACCCCTCCAGCCTCGACAGCGTGCTGCTGTTGCACTGCCTTGATGTGACCCGTGAACCCCACCGGGTGCTGCACATTGCCGACCAGTGGTTGGCCCGGTCCGGTTACCTGGTCCTGGTCGGTTTTAACCCCTGGAGTTTCTGGGGTCTGTTGCGCCTCTTTATGCGCTGGTGGCGCCGCAGCCCCTGGGAGAGCGGTTTTTACAGTTTGTTCCGCATTCGCGACTGGCTGAAGGTGCTCAATTACGAAGTCCAGTTTCAAACCAGCGTCGGCCATATTCCCCCCCTGCAATGCTGGGGTCATTCGCCCCTGATCGGACGGATAGAACATTTTATGACCTGGCTGTTGCCCCAATTTGGCGCTGTCAACATCATCGTTGCCAAGCGGCCGCTGTATCCGATGACGCCGGTCCGCAAACACTTTGCCAGTTCCGAGTTCGATAAATCGATTGGGGGCATGCCGGCCGGCACCACCCGCCAACCTCACAGGAGTCGTTGATGCAGCACTCTGTTACGCTCTATACCGATGGCGCCTGCAAGGGCAACCCGGGCCCGGGCGGCTGGGGTGTTTTAATGCAAAGTGGCGAGCGCCAAAGGGAAATTTTCGGTGGCGAAGCCAATACGACCAACAACCGCATGGAGTTGATGGCGGCCATCGAAGGCCTGAACGCCCTGAAGAAGCCCTGCCGGGTTGCTATCTATACGGACTCCAACTATGTGCGACAAGGGATGACGCAATGGCTGGCACAATGGAAGCGTAACGGCTGGCGTACAGCGGCCAAAAAAGCCGTTAAAAACGCCGATTTGTGGCAGCAACTCGACCAGGCCTGTGAGCGCCATCGCGTCGAGTGGCACTGGGTAAAAGGCCACAGCGGGCACCCCGGCAACGAGCGTGCCGACGAGCTGGCCAACTGCGGCGTAGAGAGCATTCAGGAGCAGAGTTAAGCGTGAGACAAGTTGTACTGGATACTGAAACCACCGGCCTTGAAGTTCGCGAGGGCCACCGGATTATCGAGATCGGCTGTGTCGAGCTTGAGGGCCGCCGACTGACCGGCAACAAGTTGCATATGTATCTGCAACCCGACCGGGAAATCGACGCCGGAGCCATCGAAGTTCACAAAATCACCAACGAGTTTCTCGCCGACAAACCGCGTTTTGCCGATGTGGCCGAGCAATTTGTCGAATTTATTCGCGGCTCCGAGCTGGTCATCCACAACGCGCCCTTCGATGTCGGGTTTATCGACAGCGAGCTTCGCTTGTTGGGCGAGTCATGGGGGAAAACTGAAGACTACTGCCAGGTGCTGGATACGCTGGTGATGGCCCGCAAAATGCACCCGGGCAAGAAAAATACGCTGGACGCCCTGTGTACACGCTACGATGTCGACAACAGTCGCCGCACCTATCACGGCGCACTGCTCGATGCCGAGATCCTCGCCGATGTCTATCTGATGATGACGGGCGGGCAGACCTCTCTGGGCCTCAATGATGAAGTCGCCGGCCAGCGGGATAGCGACAGCACTCTTCACCGAATCAGCCGCGACCGCCCGCCGTTGCCGGTGATTACCGCCACTGCCGACGAGTTGAGTTTGCACCGTGAGCAAATGGAGGCACTGCGCAAGGAGAGCGGTGGCGCTTGCCTGTGGGATCAACTGGACGAGTAAAACCGCTCAGGCGCGATCCTTGAGCACCCGGGCCTTTTCCCGTTGCCAGTCACGAGCCTTTTCAGTCGCCCGCTTGTCGTGCTTTTTCTTGCCCTTGGCCAGGCCGACACTGACCTTCACTTTGCCCCGCTTCCAGTAGAGAGCCAGAGCCACCATGGTGTAGCCCTTGCGCTCCACTGAGCCGATCAGCTGAGCCAGTTCGCGTCGGTGCATCAGCAATTTGCGCGTCCGCGTGGGGTCGGGGAGTATGTGGGTAGAGGCCGCCGGGAGTGGCGTGATATGGGCGCCGAGCAGGTAGGCCTCTCCGTGCTTGAGAATCACATGACTGTCCACCAGCTGCGCCTTGCCGGCACGCAGACTTTTGACCTCCCAGCCTTCCAGGGCGATACCGGCCTCCATATCCTGCTCGATATGGTAGTCGTGCCGCGCCTTTTTGTTCTGGGCGATGGTGTTGGGCGAGGTTTTCTTTTGCTTTGCCATGGGGCGCATTATAAAGAAGAGGATCGGATAAAGGCCAAGTCTGCTGTAATTTTTTCTCACAGAGCCTAAAATGGCGCGACGATCCACACCGGGAGAGATGGATGACACAACAGAATGATGCGGCAGCCGACGGCAATATCTACTGGTCGTCACGCCTGACCTTCATACTCGCCGCCACCGGCTCTGCGGTAGGGCTTGGCAACATATGGGGCTTCCCCTACAAGGCGGGGGAGAGTGGCGGTGGCGCTTTTGTTCTGGTCTATCTGGTGTGCGTACTGGCCATAGGTCTTCCCATTATGATGTCGGAGATCCTGGTGGGGCGCCACACGCGCAAAAACCCGATTCAGGCCATGGAAATGATCGCCCGGGAATCGGGGCACTCGCCGCGCTGGCGTGTGGTCGGCCTGATGGGGGTCTGCGCCGGCTTTTTGATACTGTCCTTTTACAGCGTGATCGGTGGCTGGTCACTGGCCTATGTTTTTCGTGCCCTGGATGGCAGCTTTTCCGGCATGACCGCCGAAAGCACGGCCAGCATGTTCGCCGATCTGGTGGGCGACGCCGAACGCTCCATGGCCTGGCATACACTGTTTATGGTGACGGTGACGGTCATTGTTGCCAAGGGCGTCCACGCCGGTCTGGAGGCCATCATCAAGTGGCTGATGCCCATTCTGTTCCTGTTGCTCTTCGTGCTGGTCGGGATCGCCTCACTGATGGGCGATTTCAAGGCCGCCGTGGAGTATTTATTCGTTCCGGATTTCAGCGCATTCACCAGTGATGTGGTGGTGTCGGCTATGGGACAGGCTTTTTTCTCTCTCAGCCTCGGGCTTGGCGCCATTATGATGTACGGGGCCTATTTGCCTAATAACGCTTCCATCGGCAAGACCTCACTCGCCATTGTCGGTGCCGATACCGCAGTGGCCCTTATCTCAGGCCTGGCGATCTTTCCCCTGGTGTTCACCATTCCCGAATTGCAGCCCACCGAGGGCCCCTCTCTGGTTTTCAAGGTTCTGCCACAGATATTCGGCCAGATTGACAGCGGCGGCTTTGTCGCCGTGATGTTTTTTGTGTTGTTGGTCATCGCTGCGGTGACCTCGGCGGTATCGCTGATGGAGCCGGTGGTGTCCTGGATGGTGACGCAAAAGGGCATGGATCGGGACAGGGCGGCTCATGTGGCCGGTTTTGCCATCTGGTTTCTCGGCCTCGGCACGGTCCTGTCCTTCAGCAGCTGGTCCGATGAGACACTGACAATTGCCCCGAGAATTGGCGACCGGATTTTTGTCCTCGTTGATGACAAGAATTTCTTCGAGATTCTCGAATTTCTCACCTTTAGTCTGATGCTGCCCCTGGGCGGCGTGTTGATTGCCTACTTTGTCGGCTTTGTCGCCAGCATGCGGCTGACCCGGAAAGAGTTGTCGGACAGCCCCCGCGCCGTCTACGCCACCTGGCTGTTTCTGGTGCGCAATGTCGCGCCCATACTGGGCCTGATCATTCTGCTCAACATGCTCGGTGTGCTCGACAGCATTTTCCTTTGGCTGGGTCTCGGTTAGGGCTTTTTTTTACCAACGGCAAGAGGTTTTTTAGTGGATTCGGAAACCAACACCATGCGCGTCGAGGTGGCTTACGCCCGCCCCGACGAACAACAGATTATTCCGGTGGAAGTACCTGTGGACTGCCGCATCGATGAGGCCATTGAGGCGTCCGGGATCGTCGAAAAGTTTCCGGAGATCGACCTCGACGAGCAGAAGGTGGGGGTGTTTGGCGCGCTGATGAAACTTGACGATCGCTTGCGCGAGGGCGATCGCGTGGAAATCTACCGAAAGTTGATCATCGATCCCAAAGAGGCGCGCAAAAACCGCCTGGCCAAAAAGAAGGAGAAGGGCGCCTAGAGCGCGCCCGTCTCAGGGCCTTCAGGGCCGCTCGTCCTCGGGGCGGGGTATGAGTGGGCCATCTTCCGGGGCGCCGGGACGATTGGGTTCCTGCATCACATCATCCTTGTCGGCTTCGCTCGGCGCTTTGCGGGCACTCCAGTCTCCCTCACGCTCCATACGCACCAGTTCCTGGCCGTCAAAATGCAAAGTCAGGCGGCGAATAAAGACGGGTTCATCCTGAATGTCATTGTACTCGACATAATCCCAGCGATTCGGGTGGTACAAATCGGCCACCGCCGGTGCGCCAAGCAAAAAACGCACCTGCTCGCGGCTCATGCCGATTTCCACCTTTTCTACCGTGTCCCGCTCGAGCACATTGCCCTGGGTGATTTCAATCCGGTGGGGTTCAAGCCAGCTACAGCCGAACAGGGTGACAGTGGCCAGGACGATCGAGAGATGGCGCAGAGCGCGGGAAAAATGTTGTGAAATCACAGAAACCTCTTGTGCTGCCTTTCGGCCGCGTACCGGGTACCTGTCCCGGCCACGGGCTTGTCAAAGTATGCGATAATAACACCCATTAAGATTAAACAGGGAGCAAACTGTGGAATCGAGTGACCTCAAGAAAGCCGGCTTAAAAGTCACACTGCCGCGGATGAAGATTCTCGAGATGCTGGAAAGTTCCAGTGAACATCACATGAGCGCCGAGAATCTCTACCGAAGCCTGATCGACGCCGGCGAGGAAATCGGTCTGGCCACGGTATACCGTGTGCTGACCCAGTTTGAAGCGGCCGGTCTCGTCGAGCGACACCATTTTGAGGGCGGTCAGGCCGTTTTCGAACTGGATCGTGGCGAACATCACGACCATCTGGTGTGTGTTTCCTGTGGCAAGGTAATCGAGTTTTTTGACGATACGATCGAGCAGCGCCAGGAAAACATTGCCAGGGAAAATGACTTTAAACTGCAGGACCACAGCATGATTCTCTACGGCCAGTGCAGCGACTGCCAGTCCTAGCCTAGCCCCTGGCCCGGGAAATCATTTCTTCAGCATGGCGGAGCGACTGCTCCGTCACATCGACGCCGCCCAGCATCCGGGCCACTTCTTCAATTCGCTGCTCACCCGAGAGCTCATCGATACGGGTGCTCGTGCGCTGGCTGTCCTTTTGCTTGCTGACGCGCAACTGATGATGCGCCTGCGACGCCACCTGGGGCAGGTGAGTGACGCACAGAACCTGCCGGTGTTCACCCAGTGCGCGAAGCTGTTGCCCCACCACCTCGGCGACCGCTCCACCGACACCACTGTCGACTTCATCAAAAATCAGCGTGGGCACGGGCTCACATTCAGCGGTGACCATTTGCAGCGCCAGGCTGATGCGAGACAACTCGCCCCCGGAGGCCACCTTGCCCAGCGGTTTGGCCGGCTGGCCCGGATTGGCACTGACCAAAAACTCGACTCGGTCGCAACCGGCGGCGCCAGCGTGTTCGGGGTCAAAATCCACACTGACCTCGAACACACCGCCCTCCATGCCCAGACCCTGCATGGCCGAGGTAATTGCCCGGGAGAGTTTCGTCGCCTGAGCTTGGCGCGCCTCCGACAGGGACTTGGCCACCTCGAGAAAGCTGTTCCAGGCCGTTTCGGTCTGTGCCTCAAGGGCCTCCACGCTGTCACTGGAGTCGTCCAGCCGGGCCAGTTCGGCGGCGATCTGGGCGTGGTGGTGGTGCAACTCTTCCACCGGCACCTGGTGCTTCCTGGCCAGGCCGTGGGCACTGGCCATGCGTTCGTCCAGCCATTGAAGTCGCTCGGGGTCGAGTTCAATGTCCGCCGTGTAGTCGCGCAGGTCCGAACAGGCTTCTTCGAGCTGGATCTGGGCATTTTCCAGAGACTGCACAATGGGCTGCAGGCGCGGATCGAGATCAACCAGTCCCTGCAGCTGAGACACCTGTCGCGCCAGTTGGGGGGACAGCGTGACATCGCTCTCGCCGTCGTAGAGCAAGTCCAGGGCACGGGTTCCGGTTTGCAATAGTTTGTCGGCGTGGGCCAGGCGGCTCTGCTCTTCACACAGGCTTTGCCACTCGCCCTCGGCCAGACTCAAATCGTCCAGTTCGGCGAGTTGAAAGCGCAACAATTCGACTCGCTCGCGCCGTTCGGACTCGTCACTCTGGCGCATATGCAGGCGCTGCTTGAGCGACTGCCAGTCGGCGTAGTGAGTCGCCACGGTGGTGAGCGATTCGCCCAGTTTGGCGTAGTCGTCGAGACGGCGGCGCTGGGTGGCACGACGCAGCAAGTGCTGGTGCTCGTGCTGGCCGTGAATATTGACCAGTTGTTCACCCACGCTCTTGAGCACGGCCAGGGTGGTGGGGCTGCCATTGAGATAGGCCTTGGAGCGGCCGTCGGCGCCGATGACACGGCGCAACAGGCACTCATCGTCGGCCCCTTCAATATCGTGCTCCTCCAGCCAGGTCTGCAGCTCGGTCATGCCAGAGGTGTCAAAAGTGGCGACGATGTCGGCCTTTTGGGCGCCGTGGCGAACGCTGTCGCTGTCGGCGCGATCGCCCAGCACCAGGCCCAATGCGTCCAGCAGGATGGACTTGCCGGCCCCGGTCTCACCGGTCAGTGAGGACAGACCGCCAGACAGATTCAGGTCCAGTGCTTCAATGATGGCGAAGTCGTTAATGTGCAGATGAGTCAGCATGGCTATCCGTGTCAGCGTGTCAGGTTGTCACCCCAGCGCAACTTGGCGCGCAGGATGCTGAAAAAATCGTAGTCTTCGGGGTGCAGCAAGGTAACGCCCTTTTCCTTGCGCCAAATTTCAACCGTATCGCCCGGCTCGATGCTCTGGTTGGCCTGTCCGTCAAAGGTAACCTGGGCTGAGGTTTCGCAGTGCCTGTCCAGTTCGATACAGATAAAACTGTTGGCATTGATCACCAGAGGTCGGTGGCTCAGGGTGTGCGGACAAATGGGAACGAGGGCGATGGCCTCCAGCGTGGGGTAGAGCAGAGGGCCGCCGCTGGACAGTGCATAGGCCGTTGATCCGGTGGGTGTGGCCACGACGACGCCATCGGCGCGGTCGTGATTGACATGTTTGCCGTCAATCGCCACCGAGTACTCGATCATCCGAACTTCCTTGCGGTTGTGAAGGACCACATCGTTGAAGGCCAGCTCCTGTGCCAGTACCTCCCCATTGCGCATGTGGCGCCCCTCGAGCAAAAATCGTTGTTCGCATATACAGCGTCCCGCCAGAATTTCATCCACCTGATCCAGCATGGCCGACTGGGTGGATACATCGACCAGAAAGCCCAAGCGCCCCAGGTTAATGCCGATAATCGGGACATCGTGGTCACTGAGTACGCGTGCGGCGCTCAGCAGGGTGCCATCGCCACCGAGGACAATGGTCAGGTCGACCATGGAGGCGAACTCGTCCAGTCCGTAAAAGGTCGCGCCGTCATTGCCAGCGTGTACCCAGCCACGGCAGCTCTTGCCAAGCACCACCTGGTAGCCGGAGGCCTTGAGGTGCTTGTACAGTTGGTTGAGGGTATCGCCCACATCTGCGTGGAGGTTGCGGGTTAGCCCGATACGGCGGTATTGGCTCATCGTTGAATCCCCTAATGCAGTGCCAATCATACAAGAAGCCGTGGCGACATTCAGTGTTTGATATGCGCCGGTGTGGCGAGTAGTTTAAACTCATTGGGCAGGCCTTTTGGAGCTTCCGGAGTTTTTCATGCGTTACTACCGTCTCACCACACTGCTGCTTTTGCACTGGATGCTGCTCTGGAGCGCCACCGCCGCCGGTGAAAGTCCCGAAACCGCCTCAGACAACAAGGCGGAGAGCCGCCAGGAAGTGCTTTTCAAAACCTACGACAGCGACGGCAACGCCGTATACTCCGACCAGCGTCCGGCCAGTGGGGAAGAGGGGGTACAGGTGATTGATCCGGGCAGTCTGGATGGCAATGTCATGGAGCAGCGCCAAGACCTGCAGGAATACCGCCGGGAACTGCTCGAAAGTGCTGAAGAGCGCGACCGGGCCGAACAGAAACGGGCCGAGCGCATAAAAGAGGCCGAGGCCCGGGTTGAAGAGGCCAAAAAAGCGCTCGAAACCGGCAAAGAACCCCGCAATGATGACTGGCAGCGCACCGTTGAACAGCGCCGCTTTCTCAAGCCTTCTTATTTCGACCGGGTCAAAAGGCTTGAGCAAGAAGTCGAAAGCGCCAAAGAGGCCCTGAAAAAAGCCCGCAACGCCCCGGTAACTCCCGAATAGTCTGCCGCCAGGGCTACTCACAGCCCCCGCTTATGGGTATCCTTGCGCCTCCAACGGGAGGTTTTTTGTGACTGAATTTTTACTCGACTACGGCCTTTTTCTCTTGAAGGCCATCACCTTCGTCGCCTGTTTTGTGGTGATATTCGGCATGATCGCCAGCAGCCGTTCGCGCCCGCCGACAGAGCATCGCGGCAACCTTCAGGTGCACAAAATTAATGATCGCTTCGACGATTACCGCGACACACTGCGCCACGCCGTATTGTCGCAAAGTGCGCGCAAGGCGGCGCAAAAAGCTGAAAAGCAAAGGAAAAAATCCGAGAAAAAGGCCGACAAGAAGCAGGCCACACGCAATGCGGATGACCCCAACCGGCGCCGACGCGTGTATGTTCTCGACTTCGATGGCGACATCAAGGCCTCGGCGGTAGATAGCCTGCGCGAGGCCATTTCCGGGGTGTTGCAAATCGCCGAAGAGCGCGACGAGGTGGTTGTGCGTCTGGAAAGTGCCGGCGGGATGGTCCACAGCTACGGTCTGGCGGCCTCCGAATTGGCACGCATTCGTCAAAGCGGTGTGCCCCTGACCGTTTGTGTCGACAAGGTGGCGGCCAGTGGCGGTTACATGATGGCTTGCGTGGCCGAACGCATTATAGCGGCGCCCTTTGCCATTCTCGGTTCCATTGGCGTGGTCGCCCAAATTCCCAATTTTCACAAGGTGCTGAAAAAGCACGACATTGATTACGAACTGATCACCGCCGGCGAACACAAGCGCACCCTGACCCTGTTTGGCGAAAATACTGATCAGGGCCGAGAGAAGTTCCGCGAGGACATCCAGGATACTCACGATTTGTTCAAGGATTTTGTCCGTGAAAACCGTCCCGCCGTCTCCGTCGAGGAGGTCGCCACGGGAGAGGTCTGGTTTGGTTCCCGTGCACTGGACAAACAGTTGATCGATGAGATCAAAACCAGCGACGAATACCTGATGTCCCTGTGTCCCGACGCCGATGTCTTTGAAGTGCACTATGTCGAGCGAAAGGGCCTTCAGGAGAGACTCGGGATTACGCTGCAAACCGCTTTCGAACGGGCCTTTCTGCGCCTGATCGAAGCCGACCGGATTAAACGGCTGCTGGGCTGATGTCGAGCTTGCCCACCGCTGTGCAGCAAGAGGTGGAGCTGGCGCCACTGACCACCCTGGGAACCCCGTGCAAGGCCCGCTTTTTCACCAGCCTGTCCGACCGGGAGACTCTGAAGCCCGTGCTGGCCTGGGCCAGTGCCGCATCGCTGCCCGTGATGATTCTCGGGGGCGGCAGCAATGTGGTGCTTGGCGAGCGCTATGAGGGGCTGGTCATTCACCTCGACTTGCAGGGCCGACATGTCGAGTCAGTCGATGGACAAAGCGCGCGAATCCGTTTCGGGGCTGGCGAACACTGGCACGATTGCGTCATGTGGAGCCTGCAACAGGGCTATTACGGCCTTGAGAACCTGGCCCTGATTCCCGGCTCTATGGGCGCCGCGCCGATTCAAAACATCGGTGCCTACGGTGTGGAACTGAAGGATCATTTTATCGAGCTTAACGCTCTGGATCTTCACACCGGCGAAAATCGTCGCTTCGACGCCGGCGAATGTCGTTTTGGCTATCGCGACAGTGTTTTTAAACACGAGGCCAGAGATCGCTACGCCATTCTCGATGTCACATTGAAGCTCGGCCGCGAGCCCGCACCAGTACTGGACTATCCCGCTCTGAAGGAAGCACTGACCGGGGAACCAATGCCCGCTCCGGCTCGCATTGCCGAGGTGATTTGCCAAATTCGCCGCAGTAAACTGCCCGACCCCGAAGTCACGGGGAATGTGGGCAGCTTTTTCAAGAATCCGGTGGTCTCCAAAGAGGTTGCCGATCGCCTGCGTCGAGAGTGGCCGGACATGCCCGTTCACCCGGTATCCGGGGGATGTAAACTGGCCGCTGGCTGGTTGATTGAGGCCTGCGGACTCAAGGGCTACCGCCGTGGAAATGTCGCCGTCCACGACCGACAGGCTCTGGTGCTGGTTAATCTGGGCGGCGCCAGTGGCCGGGAGGTACTGGCACTGGCGGAAAAAGTGGCCAATACTGTCGAAGAACAATTTGCGGTTCGCCTGGAAATAGAGCCTCGCGTCTACGCGGCATTTAATACGAACGACTAACACCGCATGACACCATGGGGGCGGGGTATGAAAAGTAATCTCTGGCGCAGCCTGCGACAATCACTCTGGTTTCTTGTGCCATTGCTGCTGGCCTCTTGTACCGCTGATGATGGTGAGCAGCTGAACCAGCTGATTAGTGAGCGAAACATACCGGCCGTACCACAGGCAGACCTGCCGATCCCTGGACCCGATGAAGCGCTCAGCCGCCTGGGCCGCCACCTGTTTTTTACCCGTCAACTCAGTGGCGACGCGGATGTCGCCTGCGTCAGCTGTCATCACCCCTTCGCCGGCGGCGATGAGGATTTGTCCCTTGCGGTAGGTATCAAGGCAGAAAATCCCGAATTGTTCGGCCGCCTGAGAACCCTCGATGTCGAGGCGCTGAAAGCCATCAAGCCCGGCCATCAGGGCATTGCTACCATGCCCAGGAATGTGCCCACCGATTTCGCCGTGAGCTATTACCGCAAGGCGCTGTTTTGGGACGGACGGGTACGCTTCGACACATTGGGTGGCGATGGCAGCGTGGTGACTCCGGACAGTCTCTTTGCCACCCCGGACAATCAGGTGGTGCCCAACGACTTGCTCTTTGCACAGACCCGCTTTCCGGTGACCAACCCCGATGAAATGCTCGGGTTTATGAGCAATTACCCGAACAATGACAGCATTCGCCAGGACATAGAAGGCCGCCTGCGCGGCCACCGCGATGACGAGGGCAATGCACCGTGGCTCGAGGCTTTCCGGGAGGGTTTTGACGCCCACGATGCAAGCGCGGAAGAAGTGATCAACTTTGCCAACATCTCCCGCGCCATTACCGCTTATATTCGCTCCAAGGACTTTATTCACAACTCCTGGAGCCGGTATCTGGAAGGTGACGAGAAAGCCTTGAGCGAACAGCAACAGCGCGGTGCTCTGCTATTTTTCCAGGGTGGTGGCCAACAGAACTGTGCCGATTGCCATAAGCCACCCTTTTTTACCGACGAGCAATACCACAACCTGGCAATACCCCAGATTGGTCCCGGAATGGACAAACTCGACGCCGACTATGGTCGCAAGCGTGTTACCCGCGCCAGTGACGACCAATTCCGCTTTCGCACGCCCTCGCTACTCAATGTCGAACACACGGCTCCATACAGCCATTCGGGCGCCTACGACACCCTGTTCGATGTCATCTGGCACCATATTGAGCCGGAAAAAAGTGTGGCAGAGTTTGATTACGAGCTGCAACATCTGGATCAATTTGAGGGCACATTGGCCGCAGATGAGTACCCGCACATGAAAGCCAACACCGAGATGGCTCTGGCGCTGGCCAGGGAGCGGGGCGATTTACCCATGCTCGATTACAGCCGCGACGAGGTGCACGACCTGATTGCCTTTCTTCAGGCCCTGACTGACCCCTGCATTGAGAGTGAGGCCTGCATGAGTGACTGGATGCCGGAAGAGGGCGATTACCAGCGGTTTGATTTGCTGGAAATGACACTGAGTGATCCGGATGGACGACCAGTTGCAAAGCCACTGTTTACTGACTAAAGCTGATAAGCACACTAAGCGGCCAGAACGGGGAGAGACGCTATGATCAAGGTATTGACTTCAGCCCGACCGGCTTGGCCATTGCTGGCTGCACTGTTGGCCGGATGTAGCGGAGAACCGCCCGGTGAGGAACTGCGCAGCACTCTTGAAAAGCGAAGCGTGTCGCCGCGGCCCGTGGCCCATATTCCTGTGAACGACATTGATGAGCCAATTAGCCAGTTGGGGCGTTCACTGTTTTTCAGTACTCAACTCAGTGGTAATGGCG
This sequence comes from Pseudomonadota bacterium, assembly GCA_051747425.1. Taxonomy (GTDB): domain Bacteria; phylum Pseudomonadota; class Gammaproteobacteria; order HTCC5015; family HTCC5015; genus HTCC5015. The sequence goes on along the minus strand of JBNJGD010000001.1, from coordinate 7,392 downwards.
ATGTCGCCTGTGTCAGTTGCCATCACCCGCTTCTCGGCGGTGGTGATGACCTCAGTCTGCCCATCGGCATCGATGCCACGGAGCCGGAAAAGCTGGGCAGCTGGCGACAGCTCGACCAGGAAAAGTCAGTCGGCCATACGCCCGGGCATCGCGGGCCGGCCAATGTCCCCCGCAACTCGCCCACCACCTTTGATTCCGGGTACTACCGCACGGTGCTGTTCTGGGATGGGCGGGTGAGACTCGACAGCGTCAGTGACGATGGCAGTGTGGTGACACCCGACAGCCTGTTTGCCACTCCCGACCCCCAGGCCATACCCAACGATCTGGTGTTTGCCCAAAGCCGCTTTCCGGTAACTTCCGCCGAGGAAATGCTGGGATTCGACCACCGTCACGCCAACAACACCGCCATTCGCGAGGGCTTGGAAAGGCGCCTGAAATCCGCCGGGGAGGGTAAGGATTCAGCCTGGCTGCAAGCCTTTCGCGAGGCCTTCAGCCAGCCGACGGGCGATGCCGACGACTTGATTACCTTCAGTCACATTTCCCGCGCATTGACGGCCTATCAGCGCTCCCAGGATTTCGTCAATTCACCCTGGGCGGCCTATGTGGAGGGCGATGACAGTGCATTGAGTGAGCGCCAGAAGCGCGGCGCCTTGCTTTTTTATCGCGGCAGTGAAGACGGGGGCGAAAGCTGCGCCAGTTGCCACGCCGGCGCATTTTTCACCGACGAACAGTTTTACAACCTGGCCGTACCCCAGATTGGCACGGGCAAGGACAAACTGGACAACGACTACGGCCGCGTGCGCGTCAGCCGCCACACCGATGACAAGTACCGCTTCCGAACGCCACATTTGCTCAATGTTGCCGAGACGGCGCCCTACGGCCACAGCGGTGCTTACGAAAGTCTCCTGAAGATGGTCTGGCACCACATCGACCCGCAGGGCAGTGTCGCCGATTTCGACTTCTCGCTGCAGCACTTGCGGCAGTTTGAGGGGTTGCAGGGTGAGGCCATCTACCCCTACAGCCGAGAGAATACGGAGCGGGCCTTGAGGACAGCCGGAGAAAATGGCGATTTGCCGGATTTGCGCTACAGTCGGGAGGAGGCTGAGCTGCTGGTGGCCTTTCTGGAGTCTCTCAGCGATCCCTGCGTCAAAAGCGCCAGCTGCCTGACTCCCTGGTTACCGGATGGCGACGAGCCCGGAGCCTGGGATTTGCTCGACGCCCAAGTGCCGGATCGGTCACAGATTGTCGGCGGTGTCTCGCAACCCTGAAGGCCCTGCCGCGAGTGCAGGGCGCCTTCGCGGTTAAGCGCCGTAGTGCGAATCGACATACTCGTTGAGCAGTTCGGTAAACTCCTCGGCGATGCGGTCGCCCTTGAGGGTGACATGCTTCTTGCCGTCGACAAACACCGGCGCCGCCTTGCCTTCCCCGGTGCCGGGGAGACTGATACCGATGTTGGCGCTCTTGCTCTCGCCGGGACCATTGACCACGCAGCCCATGACCGCCACGGTCATGCTCTCGACACCCTGATACTGTGACTTCCACTCCGGCATTTGCACTCGCAGATAGTCCTGGATCTTGCCCGCCAGTTCCTGAAAGTAGGTGCTGGTGGTGCGGCCACAACCGGGACAGGCCACCACGGCGGGAGTGAAGTGGCGCAGTTCCAGGGCCTGAAGAATTTCCTGGGCCACCAGCACCTCACCGGTTCGCGACGCACCGGGCTCCGGTGTGAGTGACAGGCGAATGGTGTCACCGATCCCCTCGTTAAGCAGCACCGAGAGCCCGGCGGTGGATTTGATAATGCCTTTTTCGCCCATGCCCGCCTCGGTGAGACCCAGGTGCAGCGCGTAGTCGCAACGGGCCGCCAGATCGCGATAGACGGCGATCAGATCCTGGACGCCGGAAGTCTTGACCGAGACGATGATCTTGTCGGCCGGCAAGCCGACTTCCTCGGCTAACTGGCCACTTTGCAGGGCGGATTCAACCACGGCATTGCGCGTGACCTCACGGACATCCAGCGGTTCGGCCAGTTTTTGATTGGCGTCCAGTCGCTCGGCCAAAAGATCCTGGTCGAGACTGCCCAGATTGACCCCGATGCGCACGGGCTTGTCATTGGCAATGGCGATTTCAATCATCTGGCAAAATCGCTCATCGCGCTTCTTGCCGCTGCCGACATTGCCTGGGTTGATGCGGTATTTGTCCAGAACCCTGGCGCACTCCGGATGATTGCTCAGCAGCCGGTGGCCATTAAAGTGAAAGTCGCCGACAATGGGCGTGTCGTAACCCATTTTGTCCAATTGTTCGCGAATCTGCGGGATGGCCTCGGCGGCGGCGTCGTTGTTAACCGTGACCCGAACCATTTCCGAGCCGGCTTTGGCCAGTTCGGCAATCTGGGCAGCCGTGCGAATGATATCGGCGGTGTCGGTGTTGGTCATCGATTGCACGCGCACCGGGGCGTCGCCACCGACCTGGACATTGCCTACCATGACGCCGTGACTGCGGCGCCGTTGTTGCATCTGTGACATATTGACTCGCTTTCGCCTGAAATCTGTTGTGTGGGACTATTCTAACGCAAAACGGCGGTGGAAAAATGCCCCGGATGGTTTGTCCGGCACATCTCGCGGGACTATGACAAATGGCGGCTTCGTGGTCTAATTGGGCTCGCTCTTCAAACGCTTTCCCGGAATTTCAAATCACTTTAAGTTAAGTTTTTAACTGATTGAATAAAATGGATATTAAAGTAGACGAGCGCGCGCAAATGCTGATGAAGTTGCTGGTCGAACGCTACATCAGCGACGGCCAGCCCGTGGGCTCCAAGACGCTGTCCCAGGCACTGGAGTCACGAGTCAGCTCGGCCACGGTGCGCAATGTCATGAAACAGCTTGAGGATCTGGGGCTGCTGATCTCGCCCCACACCTCCGCCGGGCGCGTGCCCACCGAGCTCGGCTACCGCTTTTATGTCGACACCATGATCCATGTCGAGCCACTCGAGCGGGAAATGGCGCAAACCCTGACCAGCGAGCTCGCCCGTCACAGCCAGTCGGGCACCGACAATAAATTGCTGATGCAAAAGGCCTCCTCACTGCTTTCCGAGCTGACGCAGATGGCCGGTGTGGTCATGCTTCCGCGCCAGGCCAGCCAGTCCCTGAGCCGCATCGAATTTCTGCCCCTCAAGCCCGGCCAGGTTCTGGCTGTTTTAATCGTCAACAACCAGCAAGTCCAAAACCGGATTCTGACAACCGAACGCGATTACAACGCCGAGGAATTGCAGTGGGCGGCCAATTATTTGAATCAACACTTCTGTGGCTGTGACCTGCAGGAAATGGGCAAACGGCTGCAGGACCAGATGGCCCAGGATCAACGGGATATCAACCATGTCATGGACCTGATGGTGCGTTTCAGCGGCGAGGTTGGCATCGACAGTGACACCGAGGAGGTGATGCTGCAGGGGGAGGCGAACCTGATTGGCGACAGCGGCATCGACAACACTCAAAAACTCAAACAGCTGTTTGACGCTTTTAGCAAAAAGCGGGACATCGCCCACTTGCTGGACCGCTGTGCCCAGGGTGACGGGCTACAGATTTTTATCGGTCGGGAGTCCGGCTACGAACCCTTTGACAACTGCAGCCTGGTGACCGCCCCGTATCAGAGCGAGGGCGACAGTATTGGGGTTCTCGGAGTGATCGGCCCGACCCGCATGGCCTACGAGCGGGTCATTCCGGTGGTCGATTTTACAGCCCGGCTGCTCTCGCTGGCCGGCCGCGATGACGACAGCCGGCGAGAGTAGGGGAGCGATTCAGGCCCAGCCGTTGTCGTGAATGGCGCGCAGTATGTCGTGGCGGCTGATCTGACCGACCAGTTTGCCGTGCTTGAGTACCGGCATCCGGCGCAAGTGGTGGGCCTTGAACCGCCTCGCTGCCTCAATGATGTCGTCGTCGGCGTTGATGGTCTTTAGATCAGTGGTCATGTTGTCCGCTACGGTGCCGCATTCGGAATTGCCGTTGTAGGCGCAGGAGAGGTAACTCTCAATGCAGTCCGCCTCGGAGAACAGCCCCACCAGCTGGCCGGAATCATCGACCACCGGCGCACCTGAAATCCGGTTCTGAATAAACAGATGAATGGCCTCGGAAATGTCCATCCCGGGGTTCAGGGTAACCGGCTGGCGGGTCATGTATTTGGCTACGGTAAGATCGGTCTTCATGGTCGCTCCTTTTGGCATGAGAATAGCGCCCGGTGTCGCGGTATTCAACAGCCGGACTGTATGACAGCCATCGAGCGGCTTTCCACCCGGGGGCGCATTTATACGACTTTTGTGTCGTCTGTTAAGAAGGCGTTACAGCGCCTCTGTGATAGGATACCGCATTCGTTCCTGAACAGAGCCAGAAGTCGATAAAATGGACGCGAGTACCCTCGAAATCCTCAAATATTGCAGTATCCCGATTGTCGCCGCCCTGGTGGGCTGGGGTACCAACTGGGTCGCCATCAAGCTGACCTTCTGGCCCGTCAACTTCATCGGCCTCAGACCCTGGTTGGGCTGGCAGGGCATTATCCCTTCCAAATCCCGCAAAATGGCGGGGATTTCAGTGGACAACATTCTCTCCAAGCTGGGCTCGCTGAGCGAGGTCGTCGAGTACATGGACCCCCGGCATATCGCCCAGCACATCGTCGATGTGATTGAGCCGCAGATCGAGGCCTTCACAGAAGAGGCCATGTTGCGTGAGCGGCGTGTGCTGTGGGAAAACCTGCCCGTATCGGTCAAGAACCAGATCAATGAACGGGTTCGACGCGAACTGCCCAAACTGGTTGACCGGCTGGTCGATGAGGTGGGCGGAAATATTGAGGACCTGCTGGATCTCAAGGACATGATTCAGGACCAGCTTGGCGAGGACAAGGGCTTGATGAACCGCATTTTTCTCGATTGCGGCGAGAAGGAATTTCGTTTCATCATCAACTCCGGTATCTACTTCGGCTTTGCCTTTGGCATTGTTCAGGCCGCTGTCTGGTATTTCTATCCCCAGTGGTGGATTTTGCCACTGTTTGGCCTGATGGTCGGCTATGCCACCAACTGGATTGCCCTGAACATCATTTTCCGCCCGCTCTATCCGGTAAACATTCTCGGTTTCAAATTCCAGGGGATTTTCCTGTCGAGACAGCACGAAGTGTCCGAAGTCTATACAGAGATTGTAACCGACGAGATTCTGACCATTCGCCATCTGGTCCACCGCCTCCTGACCGGACCCAAATCCGATCGCGTCCACGCGCTGATTCGCAAGCACATCAAGGGCATCGTGGACGAGAGCGCCGGTATTGCCCGGCTCTTTGTGCAAAGCGCCATTGGTCCGGAGTCCTACGCCAACATCAAGGAGTGGGTAGGCGACAAGGCCATCGTTGTTTCTCCCGAGCCCTTTGAAGACTCGGCCTTCGTCAAGGACCGGGGGCACCGGGTCAGGGAAATGATGCGAGAGCGCATGGAAGACCTGACCGCAGAGGAGTTCCAGAACATGTTGCGACCGGCTTTCCAGGAAGACGAGATGAAGTTGATTCTCGCCGGCGCGATACTCGGCCTGGGTGCCGGTTTCATGCAGCTGATTTTCGTTTTCGGCGGTTTCTAGACTACCGCTGCCTTTTCCTTTTCGTCAGGGCGCCTCGCTGCGGGCAATGACCCCGGCGCACTCCTGATAGCGCTGGCGCTTGAACAACAAGCGCAGGCGCGTTCCCCCGCACTGGCGCCACAGGACCAGTGAACGCAGGGCGGCCAGAAGCAATACGCGAATGGTATTGGCCTTGCTTTCGTCGGCGAGAAAACGCTGTTCCCCGTTTACCAGCACCTTGCGCCCCAACGGACTGACTGTCTGGCGATAGAGGTCGGCCATCTGGGCCAGCACATTGGGATGGTGTGGCTCGTCAAAAAACTGGGCTTGTTGCATCGCTTGCTGCAAACCACTGGCCAGCCGGTCCATGGCCTCGGGCGAGCGGCTCAGGCGCCGCTCCAGAGCGATCAGTGTCACCAGATAGCGCGTGACATCGATGTCCTGGCCCTGTGACGCATTCTCCAGTTGCCGCTGCATGACCACGGCGCCATCTCTCACATTGTGCAGGCCGCCGTAGACTTCCTCGACATCTCTTGCCTCGAGCTGAAACAGGCTGTGAATGGCCGTCGACAGGTGCTGCTCGTTATACTGCCCCGTCCAGGCCAGTTCGCGCACTTCCTGGCAGGCCTGAAAAGCACCACACAGGGCAATGCTCTGGTTTTCAATCGTGTGTTCAGCCATTGGCGTGTTCCGTTGCGTTGTATGCGGATTCGATGATGCCACCGCCCAGACAGTCTTCGCCGTCGTAGAACACCACGGATTGTCCGGCGGTGATGGCGCGCTGGGGCTGATCGAATACGACCCGCGCCCGGCGCTCGGGGAGCAGCTCCACGGTACACGGCTGCTGCTGCTGGCGATAGCGGATTTTGGCCTCACACCGATGCAGTGAGGCGGGGGCATCTATCACCCAGTACAACTGGCTGGCTTCCAGCTCGCCGTGGTAAAGGGCCGGGTGGTGGGCGCCCTGGGCCACCAGCAAAACATTGCGTTCGAGGTCTTTGCCGACGACATACCAGGGATCACCACCGGCATCGCGGCGTCCGCCAATGCCGATGCCCTGACGCTGCCCCATGGTGTAGTACATCAGGCCGTTGTGCTCGCCCAGAATTTCGCCATCGACGCTTTCAATCACACCGGGCTGGGCCGGGAGGTACTGTTTGAGAAAGTCGCTAAAACGGCGCTCGCCAATAAAGCAGATACCAGTGCTATCTTTCTTGTTGTGGTTGTCAAAACCGGCGGCCATGGCCATTTCGCGCACCTTGTCCTTTTCCATCTCGCCCAGAGGGAAGAGGGCGCGGGACAGTTCGCGCTGGCCCAGTGTGTGCAGGAAGTAACTTTGATCCTTGTTCTTGTCGCACCCTTGATAGAGGTGGGTACGGCCCCGTTCGTCGTCCACACGACGCACATAGTGACCGGTGGCAATGCAGTCGCCGCCCAGCTTGAGCGCATAGTCGAGAAACGCCTTGAACTTGATCTCCTTGTTGCACATGACATCCGGGTTGGGCGTGCGCCCGGCGCGATACTCGTCGAGGAAATGACTGAAAACCCGATCCCAGTACTCCCGGGAGAAATTGACCCGGTGCAGGGGAATCTCCAGTTCGTCACAGACTTGCTGGGCATCCTCCATATCGATCTGAGCGGGGCAGTAGGCACTGTCCGGGTCTTCCTCCTCCCAGTTTTTCATGAACAGACCCTCCACCTCATAGCCCTGATCGAGCAGTGTGAGGGCCGTTACCGAGGAGTCGACTCCACCGGACATGCCGACAATGACGCGTGGTTTGCTCATTTGATTACCGGGAGTAGG